>NZ_JACBNQ010000001.1 GCF_013403245.1 Sedimentibacter hydroxybenzoicus DSM 7310
TACCATTGCAAATACTCGCTGTATTGTGTCATGTGATGGTATTCCATTTGGCAGTTCTAAATATCTTTGCAAAAATTCATTATGTTCTTTTCCAAATATTTCTATTTCCACCCATTCATTTGCATTTGCTAACATTGCAAAAAATACCAATGCTATTATATCACTCATTTTATGCTTTACTTTTTTCTCTTGTCTTAAATCTTTTACTTCTTCTAAATATTTTATTGTCTCTTGCATTTTATCATCCCCTTAGGATGATTATACCTGTTTTTGCCAACCAAAAAAAGCTTTTTCTTTATTTGTTACTTTTTCTTAACTCATGCGTTTGTCGTGAGGACTTTGACGGATATGACCAATGAGGAGTTAATAAGACTCATAAAAAAGAATATCAACGTTAAGGAAAACTATGAAAAGCTATATGAACGAAACAGAGGCTTTATATTTCAGACGGTAATTAAAAGGATCCACGGCATATACGAAATTGATGATCTGATGCAACAATCTTATATCGGTCTTGTAAAAGCCGTGGAATTATACGACGAATCCAAAGAGGAGACAAGCTTTCTGCAGTTGCTTAAATATTGTATATGGAATTGTATAAGAGACATTCAGAGCGAATTACCTGAGCATATGGTTTATAAGATAATTAAATATAGAAAAATCTATGACAAACTGTATTCAGAGCTTAGCCGAAAGCCTACTGATAATGAAATGTCTCTTCACATGAATATCAAATTAAAAGAGCTTGGTGCAATAAAGTCAGCAATTAAAGCTCAGTACGTAATATCTCTTGATGAACCCATAGGAGAGGAGGAAGAGGGTACAAGATTAGATTTATATTCTGACTATTCAGCTGAAATAGTAGATTTCAACCATAATCTTGAGAACAAAGAATTAAAGTCTATAATTCAAGAGGCTGTTGGAAAACTCCCGGAAGATAGAAAAGAAATAATTTATAAAAGATATTTTGAGAATTTAACGCGTACTGAAATTGCCATAGAAAAAGGAGTTACTCCGGAAAGCATTAATAATACTGAGAGAAAAGCGCTACGCTCACTAAGGATGGATCATAAGCTAAAAAAAAGGGTTGAGGGGTATGTAGATTTCTACCATCACGTTAGGTTAAGTACCTACAAAAATACAAGAACGAGCTCTGTTGAGTGGGTAGTCTTAAAAAGGGAGAGTGAGATGGAATATGAAATGAGGATATAAATTTAAGAATTAAATGATATTTAATAAATTACAAATGAGTTAATAAAAGATTTAAATCTCAAACAAGGAGTGATTTTAATATGATAGGAAAAGCAATAGGTGCAGTAGCTTCAAATATAGCTAATTCAGCTATTAATAAGAAAAAACAACCAACTGCACAAACGGATTATGCAAGTCTGTTAAAGGGACTTGATTTAAGTAAACTTTCTGCAGGCGTTTCAAGCATCGGAAAAAAGCAAAACACAAATATTTCGACGGATTATCAAAGTCTTATGAAAGGGCTTGATATAAATAAACTTTCAGGAAATTATGCGAATATCGGAATGAATTCAAATGCAAATCAGTTTTCATATCAGGACTATTTCAAAAACATGAAAAATTATTCAAATACAAATGGTGCAAATGAACATCAAAATTATATTAATCAGATTTACGGCGGTATGGGCGGAATGGATGCGTATAAAAATATACAGCAAAATAAACTCAATCAAGCATATAATTTTGGCGATAACGATATGATTGGTAAAATCGCTGCAGATACTCAACGGGTGGGATATTCATTGACAATGCCTGAAACACCAAAATTGAATTTGCCCGAGTATAAACCATATGAATATAAGCCGTTTGAGTACGACGTTAATAATGACAATATTTACAAACAATACGCCGCTCAATTTGCAAGGCAAGGACAGTCTGCAGGCGAGAGAGCTCTTGCGGGTACTGCTGCAGCAACGGGAGGTATGCCGTCGAGCTATGCTGCTGCGGCAAATGCACAGGCTCAGCAGACTTATGCGCAGAAAACTGCGGATATTATTCCGGTGTTAGAACAGAATGCCTATAACAGATATCTTGGTGAAAGAGATTTCAGTTATCAAGACTATTTGAATCAATATAATAGTCAATGGGATAATGCTCTCACTATGCATGATAGTGAAATGAAGAATAAGGACTTTGACTATAAAGCATATTACGACAAGGTTTTAAGGCAGGATGATTTAGCTCAAAAGAGCATTGATAATGCTCATAATCAGTCATTGCTTGATTTTGATTACAGAAAGTTTGATAGAGATGTATTCACCCAAGATAGGGATTTTGATTATGGGATGTCTCAGGATGCTATAAGGAATGCTATTTCTCAAAGTAATACATCATTAGGATGGGCTCAGCATGATCAAAGGGTTAAGGAGTATGATACCGATGCACAGTTGGAAAAGGAAGATGCTGCCAAAGAATACAATCAGTATTTGAGAGAAAAGATTGCTCAAAACAAGCAAACTGATGCTGAGGCACAAAGAAGTAATAATATACAAACGTATATACAAGAAGCTCTAAAAGTATCCCCCAAAGATATGCCTAATTGGCTATCTGAAAGAATTGCAAGAGGAATGACCAATGAAGAACTTCAAGCAGTGATGAAGGCATTGAAAGAATACAATGGATTGTATAAATAATGAGGTGATTATAGCATGGCTGTAAGAAAAACACTTGAAGAGATAGAAAAAGAAAGAGAGGGGATGCGATTAACAACCGTGTCTCCCAATAGCGTTCGTAGAAAGACACTTGAAGAAATTGAAAGAGAGCGGGGTTTCGAGCCTATTCCGGAACCACCCGGAATGCAGCCTCTGACAAACATAAAAAACAATTTTACTCACGGTAAACTGCAGGAAGATGAAAACAAGGCATGGAATGAATACAGGTCAAAACAGACCCCGGAAAGTCTTTTAAAAGCTCAGCAGGCAAGTAAACAGAGAGAAAATTTTGCGTCAAATAATATGGTTGGTTATGGAAATGTTATAACGAAGGACTTTGCTCAGTATGTACCGCAGCTTATCAATCAGACAGGTGCGGGTTTAAAAGGTGCGGCTCCTGGTGCGTTAGTAGGGGCAAATACATTCGGATATACTGCTGCTATAATGGGTCAAATGGGTCCACAAATAGCAATTCCGGAAGAAATTATAACCGTGCCGACTGCTGCTGCCATGGGCGCGTATCAAGGTGGCAAGGTCGGATATGTTAAAGGTGTCGCTGAATATAGTTACAATGCAATGGCGGGAGCTGCATATAAAAATCTTTTGGATTTGGGTGTGCCGAACGACATAGCTCTTAAGGCTTCCGGGGATGAGGCTTTCATAAGTTCATTAATTGAAGCTTCGGGTGCTGCTGTTGATGTTGCAACTTTAGGCGCAAGCAAACTGTTTTCAAAGGTATTGTCAAATCCGGCAAAAGATAACGCTCAGAAAGCGGCGCAAAGCTATGTGAAAAGCGCGTTAAAAGCGTATGGAGCTAATCTTGTTTCTGAAACATTGGAAGAGGCTGCGCAGGAAAAAGTATCTATTGAGACAGAGAAAAAGGCTATGTCGCAAGCAGGACTCACAAGGACGGCAACAAGCCAAGAGGACTGGGACCGGATAAAGGAAGCCGGAAAGGGTGGTTTTAATATTGCACTTGTGAGCGGCGGAATAAATGCCGGTGGAAATATCGCGGTTAATAAATTGAATGACAGGCAATCGAAGCTTATTGACAGAGAGTACAACCGCATCATGGATGAACTCCCGGAGGATTCTCCTATTCGTGAAAGAATATATACAATAAAAGAAAACGGAGCTGCTATCACTGACGATGTAAAAACATGGGCTATAAGGTCTGCCGGTGAAGAATTTAATTTTGAAAGCGAAGTGGACAATATTATGCGCCAAAACCGTCAAACAGTCCAAGCCGAGCAAAACGAAAACAATATCCTTGAGCAATCGGTCGAAAACGGACAAACTTTCGTTAAAACTCAAAATGTGGCGTCTGAGACAAAAAGGCAGATTTCTAACGTTTTTGGTATAGAAAATGTGCAAAATCCTACGGAAGTTAAGTCAAAAGTGAATAATTACTATCAGGATTTGATTTCTACCTCAGAAGTTTCAAAACCAATTTTGAATAAAAATACAAATCTTCCTATTGAGGTTTCGAGGGCAACAATTAATCAGACCTTCGGCGCCGATGAAAGATTCCGCAAGGCTGCGGACAATGAAATTAAGATTGCTGCTATGGAGAATATTGTTCCGCTTATAGAAAATGGGGAGATGCAGATTATTGACTCTGAGGGCAAGCCGTCGAGCAAAGTACCGTATGCGAATATAGCCGGTGCTGTTGAGGTGAATGGTATCCCATATACGGTAAATCTTGAAGTGCGCCGCACTGACAACGGTAATAAAATGTTTGTGCATAGCATCAAGACTGAGGATGTGGCGAATAAGAAGTCCGGCATGATTAACAACGGGCATGAAAGAAATATTGACCCGGTGGCGTATCGTATCATGGACAGGATTGGACAGGCTACGGGAATAAAGATTGCTGTTGTTCCTAATATTGCAAGTCCGGACGGAACAAATCAGGATTTTGCTAACGGGCAGTATGATGCTAAAACCAATACATTGGAAATTTCAACTCTGTCAAGCAATCCGGTAATGGTTGTTGCAAAACATGAGATTACTCATATGCTGCAGCAGAAATCTCCGAAATTGTACAAGGAATATAAAGACTATATAATCAACTCCATGAAAGAAGCCGGTACATATGACGGTGTGTATGATGAATATGAGTTGAGACATAGAACGGCGGGGCTTGATTTGTCCGAAAGCCAAATTCAGGATGAAATTGTTGCGGATGCAACGGAAACATTCTTGACGGACAGATCTGCCATTGAAAAGTTGGTTAATAAAAACAGAACTTTAGGGCAGAAAATCCTTGATGCTATCCGGGAATTTATAGGCAAGGTTGACGAGGCTGTAAGAGGTGTTACTTCCGGTTGGATGGGAGTCGAACAATTAAGAACTGCGGAGAGAATGTGGGTTGAGGCGCTGAATAGTGTTGCGGAGAAACAAAAAGAAGCACTCGGCGAAAGGCTACAATTGCCAGTGTCCGAAAAGGCTCATACAGGAATAGATCCTGTTTATAATAATGGGATATCCAAAGATAATGAAAATGAAAACAAGAATCCTACAAAAGAAAATGCGGATATTAGATATTCCTTGAAAGAAAATGTATCTGCTGAACAGATTGCAGAAACAGCAGAGAAACATTACGGAGTTAAAGGTTATGCCGATTGGGATAAGATTGGCTCATATATTACGGTCAACGGAAATACTCTTAAGAGCAATATAGATATTAATAAAATGTTCAATATCCCCGATGATATGCCTTACAACTCGGGAGAAATAGAATTTTTGAACATGGGAAATATCAAGCTAACGAGAAACGGGATTAATGTTGCTGTTAAACCTCGCAATAACCAGATAAACGAACTCACACAACATCTGAAACAGATAAAGGGTAATGGCAAAATCGTGGTTGATTATATAAGTCCATTGGGCTATACAATAGGCGGAACTGTATATAACAAGGGGACCGATCATGCAAGAATCATAAATGAAATAAACAGTTATTTTGAAACAGGGGTTATTCCGGAGCTCAAGGAATCCGACAAAGTGTACTATCAACTCAAAGACGATAAAGACATTAACCGTCTCATAGAAATCAACAAACGACTTAAAGAGCAATTCAAGCTCACAAAGGGTGTAAAACTCGATAAGAAAACTGTTAAAAAGCTCAGCAGAGGCATATTAAAGGACTATAACAGTAATTATTCGCATGCTGAAATGGAAAACAGACTGTATAATCTGTATGATAAAATTGCCAATGATACTATTGACTTTGAAGAAATGCAGGCTGAGATGCAGAGTATCGCAAGGGATATACTTGATAGCACGTCGGTACTGAATGATACCATGCACAAGGAATATGCTGAACTGAGAAAAACACTACGCAATACGGCAATTACATTGCCTGACAAGTATCATGGTGATTTTAAGCAGTACGGCAGCTTTGATGCTTTCCGGAAGAAAAATTTCGGAAGGATGAATCTGACAGCTGACGGTATGGTCGTTGATGTTCTGTATCAGGAATTGTCGGAAATGTATCCGGAACTGTTCCTGAAAGATATAGCGAATCCGTCAGACCAGTTAATGCTTATATCTGATGTCCTTGACGGTCTGATGCCGGTATATGAGAATCCTTTCGACAGAGATATGAATACGGCGGTTGAATATCTGGCGGCTGAATTATTCGGGGGTATGACGGATGTAGCGGAGGCAAAGCCGACATTTGCTGACAAGAAGAAAACTGAGAAAAAGGCTGCAACTGATAAATTGAAGCTTGAAAACAAGGAACGCATAAGCCGTATACTTGAGCAGCAGGCAGAGAAAAGGGAAAAGGCTGTTAATTCTGTTAAAAAGCGATATGAAGGTGAAGCATACAAAACTTGGTGGAGAAATAAACTCAAGGAAAATGACATTCGGTCGCATTATCAGCAGATGATTAAAGAGCTGAGGGCGGAGAAAAATCAGAAAATTGATGAAACTGCATCCCGGTATCGTGAGCGTGTTGGTCGAATATATGAGGACCGCAAAATGCGCGAGACTAAGGCAAATATAGCGCGCAAGGTTAAGAGGCTTGATACTCTACTCAGGAAGCCTACTGAAAAGAAGCATGTGCCAAAGGTTTTAGAGAAGAGTATTGCTGAGTTGCTTTTGCAAATTGATTTTAGCACGGACATCGATAAGTTTAATAAAAGGGTATATGGTTCGATGGAAAAGGGTCCGATGGAAAAAGAAAAGTGGGACAGAGCCGAAAGGTCGGTTGAGATTGAGCGTGATAAGGCGTTAAGGCTTTTGGAACTCAGGGCTGAATATGAAAATATCACTAAAACAAGTGCAGAGAATGGCATTGAAACTGCTGCAGATCCTTACATCATGGAAGCTTTAAAGGAACTGAATGGAAAGCCTGTAACTGATATGAATTTAAATGAGCTTGAGATGCTGCGTAATGTTGTCGCGTATTTTGAAAAGCTTGTCAGGGATTATAACAAAGTCTTTGTAAATGGTAAGCAGCAGAATATAAGCGATATCTCAAATAAGATACTCAAGGAATTACGAACTGATAAAACAGCTAATGAATCTGCTAATTTCTTGGTCCAGGCAGGCAAAGATATGTTTAACTGGGATATGATGACACCTCTGATGTTTGCAAGGAGAATGGGAAAGACGTTTGAATCAGTTTATAAGGATATGAGCAGAGCTAACGACAGGAAGCTTAAGTATACTCAAATTACTTATGAATATATGGCTGATTTATTGAAGGATGTCAGCAACAAGGGAGTTAAGCAGACTGTAAAGGATTTGACAGCCGGCAAGGGTATGGCTGAAAGTTTTGGCGGTGAAATTGCAAAATGGTCGGGTGATAATGCCAAGGTCACAAAATTTCAGCTTGAAAGTAAGGAAGCTATAAGCCTTACTCCGGCACAGGTTATGAGCTTATACTTATTAAATAAAAGGGAACAGGCTCAGGGACATATTTATGGTTTCGGTATCAAGGCGGCTCCTATTGTTGCCAAGTATGTGGAAAAAGGAGAAAATGGCAAGCATACTTTTAAAAAGCATATTACAAAGCAGTTTGAACCGGTAAAGGTTACTCCTGCAGATGTACAGAAAATGACAGCGACGCTCACGAAGGAACAGAAAAAGGTTGCGGATGGTATTAGTAAATTCTTGAATACTTACTCGAAACAATGGGTAAATGAAGCTACATTGCAGAACTATGGCTATGAGCTGGCGAAAGAGGAGAATTATTTCCCGATTAGGAGTAATGATGATTTCTTAAAGACTGAGCTTGATTTTAATGCTCTTGAAAAGTCTCTCAAATCTATGGGAATGCTGAAACAAACGGTTAAGGGCGCGAATAATTCTATTATTATTGATGATATTTTTGATACTTTTACAGACCATGCGGACAAGTCTGCTACTTATGGATCCTTGCTGACTGCAATTGAGAATATGAAAAAGATTGTTAATTTCAGGACTTCTGATGTGAGTGTAAAGCTTGCAATGGAAAAGAAGTTCGGGCGTGTGGCATTTGCTTACCTGAGACAGTTTTTAAATGATATGCAAGGTGGGCTGACTATTGAAAGTAACAATGCTATTACAAGCTTCTTAACTCGTAAGGCTAAAATGGCTATGATTGGAATGAATGCAAGGGTTATTATTCAGCAGCCTACGGCTTATATAAGAGCTGCTGCTGTTATGGATTTGGAGTATCTGATTAAGGGCGCCGCCATGAAGAGTGATATGGAGGAGATGCTTAAACATTCGTCTGTGGCATGGTGGAAGTCTCAGGGGTTCTTTGATATTAATACGGGTCGTGCTATGAAAGATGTTTTATTAGGCAAAAGATCTATCCTGGATAAACAGTATGCAGGGATGCAAAAGGCTGACGATTTGACCTGGGCAAAGATTTGGAATGCGGTTAAGCTTGAAATTAAAGATACAATGCCGGATTTAAAGGTTGGAAGCGAGGAATATTTTGAAGCTGTTGCGGAAAGATTTTCTGATGTAATTGAGGAAACTCAGGTTGTTGATACGGTACTGCACAGATCAGGCATGATGCGGCGTAAGGATTGGAGCTATAAGATGGTAACTAATTTTATGTCTGAACCTACTAAAAATTACAATCTGCTGCTTGATGCGTTTTATTCTTTGAAGGATGAGGATACAAGTGCCGGAAGAAAGAAATTTGCACGGGTTATGTCTGCTTATGTTGCGACAACATTAGTAAATACTTTTGTTCAATCTATGATGGATTTATGGAGACAGAAAGATGACGATGATGAAACACTATGGCAATTGTGGCGCAGTAATTTAATTGGTGAACCATTGGGCATGTTGCCTATTGTGTCTGATATATATAGCATGTTCCAAGGATTTACTGTTAAGAGGTTCGAATATGAGGGGTTGTATAGGATTGTACGTTCTACGCAGAGGTTTTATGAAAATATAGTTTCTATTGCGGAAGGTAAAAAACTTAAATATTCATGGAAGTTTCTTGTAAGAGACCTTATAGAAGCAACGGGATATTTGACTGGATTAAGTGCTAAAAATGTTAACCGGGAGCTTGAGGCAATTCTTAGACGCTGCATGGAATGGAGTGGCGATGACAAAGGGCTTATTGATGATGTGTACAGTTTTATGTTTGAAAAATAAAAGAGGTACAAAGTGACTAAACATGAATTAAGCCAGTTGAAATATCTTAAAAATGAAATAGAATTATTGAAATATCAGATTTTAGGTCTTGAAGCCCACACCACAAAAGATAGTGTGAAAGCCTCTATGTCGGATTTTCCGTATATTCAATATACGGCTGTGATTGAGGGTGTTGATGCAGACGAATATAACAAGAAACGCGAGAGGTTGCAGCGTAAACTAAACAGGAGAGTGGCTGAGCTTATGGAGGCAGTCGAGGAAGCAGAAGAATACATACAGAGCATAGATGACAGCTTGACGAGGCAGATACTCTCACTTAGGTATATTAATGGGTTGTCATGGGGACAGGTTGCTGCGAGCATAGGAGGAAATAATACAGCTGATGGTGTGAGAATGATTGCGGAAAGGTTTTTATCTAAGCGTTGAGATGCTTATACCTTAATGGAGTTGAGTTTTTATTAAAAAATTCAACTCAATATTTTATAAAATTGATGTAAAATTTGGCAATAGTGTGGTAGAATTTTGTAAGAATGAAATGATTAAGAATATGTAATGAGGTATATCATGGAAGGACTTACAATAGAGGAAAAATTAAAGCAAATTATTAAGGAAGCCGTAAAAGAGGTATTAATTGAGAACGGCTTTAAACAGGAGTCTAAGAATCCGGAGGTGTTATGTCCTAAAGAACTGGCTGCATGGCTCGGGGTATCTCAGGCGTGGATCAGTGTCAACAAGGATAAGTTAAACATTCCGTACTTCCAGTGCGGAGGAGATAAATTTTACCGTGCTGATATAGAAAAATGGATTGAACAAAGAAAGAACAATGCGGAAATAGAAAGTCATTCTTCGATAGATAAAAATTTGACAAGGGTCACAAATACAAGATCTAAGCGATTCAAAATAGGATAACCATAATTAATCAATCATGTATTAAAGTTCTATAAAACGTTAGGTTTGATTAAAAAGTGAGGTGATAATATTGGCAAGAGCACAAGACGAAAATTTAAAACAAGCATATGAATTGTATAAATCGGGGTTAAATTTAACGGAGATTGCGAGCCGGTTAGAAGTGCCTGCCAGTACAATTCGGAGCTGGAAAAAACGAAACAACTGGGATATAGAATGCAACGCAACGGGGAAAAGTGTTGCAACGAAGAAACGCAACGTTGCAAAGAAGGATAAGAGCAAAATTAAAATCATTACTCCTGGAATTAAACCTCTGACAGAAAATTGCAATTTGACCGAGAAACAACAGGAATTTTGTCTGTATTACATTAAGACTTTTAATGCTACACAAAGTTACCTAAAAGCTTACGGCTGCACTTATAAAACTGCAATGGTCGAAGGTAGTAATGCCCTAAGAAATCCTAAGATAAGGAATGAAATTGCTCGATTGAAAGAGGCTAAAGCCGATTCCATTCTACTCGATAAAGAAGATATCATTGAAAAATACATGAGTATAGCTTTTGCCGATATAACCGATTATGTAAAATTTGGACAAGAAGAAGTCCCGGTCATGGGTCCGTTTGGTCCTATATCAATCAAGGACGAGGATACGGGAGAACAAATAGAGTTGACTAAAGTTGTTAATACTGTACGATTTAAGGAATCAACAGAAATTGACGGAACAATTATAAGTGAGGTTAAACAAGGGCGTGACGGTGCATCCATAAGGCTTGCTGACAAAATGAAAGCGCTTGAATGGCTATCAAATTACTTTGAAATGAATCCTATGAACCGTTATAAGATTGAATTTGATAAGCGTAAATTAGAAATTGAGGAGAAAAAAGCTGATGTTGGCGAGGATACTAAAATAATTAATCTGATTCATAGTATACCACGACCTACTATACAAGATGAAAGCATTGAGGAAAAAGGAGTGTGAAGATATGGAAGAAATATTAAAGGAGCTTATTGATAACATCACATCCCAAATAGCCAATAAAGTGTTAGAGAAAGTTAGCATTGCAAATGAGATTGAAAACACAACTTTAAATATCTCAAAAAAACATACAAAATTTAATGAACTTCCAGACATACTCACTGCAGACATATTGTCTGAATTTTTAAGCTTAAGCAAAAGAAGAGTGTATGAATTAATGGATATTAATCCGGAGTATGGTGGTATTAAATGCTTAAGAATTGGACGTAATAAAAGGGTTTTAAAGACTGATTTAGAGGAATGGATGAGTAGTCGTACTATATGAATAAAATTAGGGAACAATTAAAGGCAGTTTTTTAACTGCTTAACTTTTTCGTAAAATGCGTATAAACTATATCGATAATGTATAATAATAAAATTTGTAATATTGGATTTTAAGGTTAAAAAACTACAAATTCGGTACTATTTAATAAAAAATAATACCGAAAAGGTATAAAGATGTTCCGAAATAGGAAAGTTATTGTTGCAAAACATCTTTAACATGTTATAATAATTATACATAGAATATATTAGTTAAAATAGGAAATAATAAGACATTATTAATTAGTTTTTGATTATAATGTTTTAAGGAGGAATTAAAATGGCAAAGAAGAGCTTAAAATATTCTGCTGAACTCATTGCTAAGTGGTTTCTTGCACATAACAGACAAGTTATGGCTGAAGAGGATGCTGAATATATTTCAAACTTAAAGTTGCAGAAATTGCTTTACTATGCTCAAGGTGTATACTATGCAATGAAAAATAAGGTTTTATTTGATGATGAAATAATGGCATGGAAACACGGCCCAGTTGTTGAAGATGTATATCATGACTATAAGTCAAATGGCGCAAATGGCATAAAGTTTGAAGATGAATTTGATTTTTCTAAAATTGACGGAGAAACAACAGAAGTTTTAGAAGAGGTTTATGATTATTTTGGTCAGTATTCAGCTTGGAAGTTAAGAAATATGACACATAATGAAGAACCTTGGAAAAAGACTGAAATGAATGATGAAATAAATGTAGATTTGATAAAAGAATATTTTTTAAGAGAGTATATTGAATAATGGGCATAAAACAAAAGAAAGTAGAGAAAATAAAAGCAGGGTCTGAGGGGCAAAAACTAAATTGCGATCAGTATCCTGCATTTTCTTTTAGATATTTAACATCAAATAGCACATTTAATTTTGATTATTTTTCTACTTCACAAACAATAGAAAAAGAAAAGGCTTTAGCTGAACTGTCGAAAAGGATTACAGAAATTACTTGTAATACATGGCTATACTGGGGTTCAAAGGGCAAGAAAATTGGACATGAAACAATGCAATATTCAAATCTTAATTTTACATGCAATAGTCTACCTAAAGATTTTACTAAAGATCAAAAAGTTTACATTTTTCAATTTAACAACCATTTACACAGAATTATAGGTGTTAAATTAGGATATTGTCCTATGTTTTATGTTATAGGGTTTGACTTTAATTTTAATGCTTATGATCATGTGTAATAAAGACTGATAATGTGGAATTTATATAAAATTATATGAATTAGGACATTTTTAATAAGAGATAGCTAAGCTTATTATATTACAGTAAGCTTCAAGAGAGCAATAGAAAAAAGAACCTACAAATCCCATTGTGAAGACAGGTTCTTTTTTCTGCATTAAATTTCTCTAAAGGGCTAAAAAGGGGCTAATGCGAATTTTGACATATCGCATTAATCCGTGCATGTGTTGCAATTACTGAACCATGAGGGATTCGAACCCCCGACCAACAGATTCGAAGTCTGCGACTCTATCCACTGAGCTAATGGTCCAAAGAATACTTTTAAATTATAATATAGATGAACTTAAATATCAATAGATGAACACAATTTTTTTATTATTAATATATACTATCTAAAATTGTGTTATTTTTGACTTTGTGATATATTTATATAAAACTTATAATTAAGGATTAGTTATGAAACAACGATGGAAAAACATCAGCAAAATACTGATTATACTATTAATTATACTTATTAGCTATATAGTATATGTTACTTTTGATATATATAATTACGGTAATATAAATGAACTTAACAGTGCCGATGCGGCTATAATTTTAGGTGCGGCCGTATGGGATGATAAACCGTCACCGGTTTTTGAAGAAAGAATAAAGCATGGAATTTGGTTGTATAAGGAAGGCTATGCAGAGAATTTGATTTTTACAGGCGGTGTAGGTAAAGGTGATGAATTTTCTGAGGCAGGTGTGGCTAAAAATTACGCTATTAAAAATTCAGTACCGGAAGAAGATATTTTTACCGAAGAAAAGTCGACTATAACAGAAGAAAATATACAATATGCGGCTGAAATAGCAAAAGAAAACAACTTAAAGGATGTAATTATTGTAAGTGACCCATTACATATGAAAAGGGCGATGCTGATGGCTGAAGATTATGGATTAATTGCGTATTCTTCACCGACACCGACAACAAGATATATGACATTTAAAAGCAAGGTATCATTTTTGGCGAGAGAGGTTTTTTTCTATTTAGGGTATCAAATATATGGATTATTTGAATAGTGATAAATTATACAAAAATATTTTTAAAAAATACGTTTTAAAAAATATTTTAAAATAATTATTGACAAGCTTATTGAAGAGGTGCTATACTGCTAAACAATACACAATTGAATGAGCAACATAAACGCTGTGATAAGGAGCAGTAAGCATTATAAGAGACTTCAGAGAGTTGTTGGTAGGTGTGAAACAACGTCAATGAGATGCTGAACTAGCCTTTGAGCGGATTTGCCGAAAGTTTTAAATCAGTAGGCAGGTACGGGTGAGCCGACCGTTAAAAAATGGCAGGATATCGATTATAAATCCGTATCCAGAGGTGCATTTCATTATGAAATGAATAAGAGTGGTACCGCGAAAGATCATATATCTTCCGTCTCTTAGGGTTAATTTCCCTGAGAGAGGAAGATTTTTTTATTTTTCTTTATCTCTTCTCTCATGAGGAAATATGGTGTATAAAAAAATAAATCATGAGAGGTATTAAAATGGAGAAACAACAAAAGCAATCAACAAAGACAATGAACTTTACAGGCATATTTGCGGTAGCGTGTGTGCTATTCAGTTCACACGCAGGCGGAGGCTTCGCAACGGGAAATCAGGCAACTCAATACTATGTGCAGTATGGATGGGCTGCACCATTTATGGCAGTTATTGCTATGGCACTTTTAACTTTGACTATTCGTGAATGTATGATTATGTACAATTCCAGAGGTCTCTCAAGCTATAAGGAGCTTTTTCAAAATTTGTATCACCCATTTGACAAATTTTCGGTATTATTCGATATTTATTTTTATACTATGGTTGTATGTGCAGTTGGCGCAGTAATAGCAGGAGCCGCTTCACTTTTAAATAAAACATATAGTATACATTATGTTTACGCTGTTTTATCTGTAGGTGCAATACTTCTGACAATGACAATCTTTGGTGCATCGCTGGTTTCAAAAGCATCAACAGTTATGTCTATAGGAATACTGGCAACATGTGGAGTGATATTCATATTGGGAATTAATGCTAAGATACCTGAAATATCAACGATATTTGCAGTAAAACCAAGTGGTGGAAATATAGGAACAGGAATTTTTAAAGCATTTACTTATGCAGGATTTCAATCCGTGGTAATTCCAACTATGATTTCATGCGGTAAGTCGTTAAAAAATTCAAAGGAAATTTCTCGTTCAATGTTGATTTCTTTTGTGATAAATTCTTTTGCATTGGTTTTGTCTGTAGTAATGCTGTTAGTGTGGTATGCTGATTTTACCCAGGCAGGAGAAACAACCCTGCCAACACTGTTTATAGCAGGACAGTTAGGAAAACCATATGTATTTTGGGCTTACAACATTTGCTTGTTCCTTTGCTTTATTTCAACCGGAGTAACAACCATTTACGGTTTTGTTACAAAATTTGAAAAAGCGAAAGCATTGTCTAAAATAAACAATGTTGTAATCAGGAGAATAATCGTATCTTTCATCATAATGTTTATATCCATGGGAATTTCAATGGTAGGTTTGGATAGAATTATAAAATACGGTTATGGTTACATGGGTTATTTCGGAATTGCTATAATTATAGTTCCGTTCCTGACTGTGGGTGCATATAAAAACCGTAAGTTTTTAAGGGAGCAAAGCAACAATATAAATAGTGATAATGCAAATTTGAAATCTTCATTTGCAGAAGGCGCAGAATATTAATATAAAATTAAGGAGTTTATTATGAAAACACAATTTTATCCCGGTTATACGATAGGTAATGATGCGTATGAGAATATAGTTAAAATATGCGGTATATATGGAAAAAAGGCTGCTGTAATAGGCGGTGAACGCGCTATAAAAGCAGCAGAAAATAAGATTAGAAATGCAGTTGAAGGAAGTGAACTGCAAATTACCGGATTTTTTCCGTTTGGAAAAGAGGCATCCGCAGAAAATATAGAACGTTTAAAATCAATTCCTGAAGTTCAGGAAGCAGATATGATATTTGCGGTTGGAGGAGGAAAAGCAATTGATACGGGAAAAGTATTGGCACAAACTACAAACAGAGTGTTTTTTACATTCCCTACAATTGCCTCCACATGCGCATCCTGTACGAGCTTGGGTATATTATATCATCCGGACGGTTCGTTAAGAGAATATACATTTTCAGCCATAACCCCTGTTCATATTTTCATAGACAGTGAAATTATTGCAAATGCACCGGATAAGTATTTTTGGGCCGGTATAGGCGATTCTATGGCTAAATATTTTGAAAGCTCTGTTTCAAGCCGCGGGAATGAACTCAATCATTCTCAAGGCATGGGAGTTAATATTGCCTCCATGTGCAACGGTCCGTTTGTGAAATATGGTGTTAAGGCACTTGAAGATTGCAGGAAAAACAAAGTATCCAATGAATTAGAAGAAATAATTTTAGGAATTATAGTTTCAACAGGGTATGTTTCAAACTTAGTTAACATAGATTTGAACACAGGGCTAGCGCATGCCGTATATAACGGATTCACGGTTATTCCTCAAATAGAAGAGCACGGGCATCTTCACGGGGAAATAGTGTCCTACGGAATTCTGGTGCTTCTTGCAGTGGATAGGCAAAAAGAAGAATTTGAAAGAATTTTTAACTTCAATAAAGAAATGGGATTTCCTACAAGGCTTTCTGATCTTCATTGCTCAATGGCGGATGTGGATAAAATGATTGATAAAGCTCTCAAAGGGATAGATGTAAGGCATTATCCATACAAAGTAACTCCTGAAATGATAAAGGAAGCCATCGTATTTATAGAAGATTTTCAGTATAAACGCTAATTTAGCAAAATTTTATTTTTATTTATATTCATATGTGTTATAATATCAAAGTTAAGGTTGTATTAATTTACATAGGATAAAATTGTACAATGAAACATATAAATAAATATAAGCGTTTAATTTTGGCTTAACTTTAATATTAGGAGTGAGTATATGGTATCTAAGAGGAAATATATTCTTACGATTATCGTGGTTGTATTTGTAACTGCTTTTTTAACCTTTACCTTGGGTAATGTATTTATGGTAGAGATAGGCAATAAGGTAGTTATATCCGAAGAAGCATACACAAAGATGAAAAATACGTATGAAAAATATGCTAAGCAGGAAAGTATAATGGAGCTGGCTAAAAGGGAGTTCCTGTATGAAGCGGATGAGGAAAAAATGCTTGAGGGAGCTTTAGAGGGAACGTTAAAAGCTTTAGGTGACCCTTATACCCAGTTTATGAATAAAGAAGAATTTAGCGCACTTATGCAGGATACTGAAGGATCATATGAAGGAATAGGTGTTTATATAACTGAAAGTGATGATAACAGAATCATGGTTGTATCTCCAATAGAAGATACTCCTGCAGAGAAGGCAGGGTTAAAAACCGGCGATAAAATTATAAAAATTAACGGTACCGAATATACGGCAAGTCAGATAAAGCAGGCAGTAAATGTCATGAAGGGTATGCCGGGCACAAGTGTAACCTTGACTGTACAAAGAGAAAATGCGGATGGAAGCAAGGATGTTTCGGATTTAGTTATCAACAGAGAAACAATCAGGATTAAGACTATAAAATCTTCAATGCTTGATGACAATATCGGATATATAAGAATTACAACATTTGATTTGCAAACTGCAAAGGATTTTGAAGCTGCATATGCAGATTTGAAAAGTAAAGGCATGAAGGGCTTAGTAATTGATTTAAGGTATAATCCGGGAGGCATTATAGATGCGACGGTTGATATTTCCGATATGTTTATGGGTGAAGGAATAATTACTTATACCAAGACAAAAGCAGGAGACATTAAGCATTTCAAATCTGATGCAAAATCAGAAGACATACCGATAGTTTTATTAATAAATGATGGAAGCGCAAGCGCTTCTGAAATTATGGCAGGTGCAATGAAAGATACCGGCAGAGCAACTTTGATCGGAACGAAGACCTTCGGTAAGGGAATAGTTCAGAGCGTTCAACAATTTGGAAATCAAGGTGAAGGTGTTAAAATGACGGTGTCTGAGTATTTTACTCCAAATGGAGTTAATATTCACGGTATTGGAATAGAGCCGGATATTGAAATAGAATTGCCTGAGGATGCTCAGGGCTACGGATTTGAATTCTATGATACCGACAACCAGCTTAAAAAAGCAGTTGAGGTTTTAAAAGAAAAAGCTAATCAATAAAAAAATTAAGCGAGAGCATGTGCTCTCGCTATTTTGATGTTTTAACTTACAGCATAAGCGACTGACACCAAATCAAAGATTTGGGTCATCTGCTTTCACCTCCAGCATAAGCGACTGACACCAAATCAAAGATTTGGTGTCAGTCGCTTATGCTGGAGGTGATAAATCTTGTTCCTTGAAATTGCAGTGTTCCACTATCTCCCTCAACCATCATTCCAAATTCATTTGAAGGAACTTTAAGCTCCATACGCTCTCCGTTGGGCATTTCAAATGTTGCAAAATAGCTGGTACTGCTGCTTGAGTGATGGTGCATATTATCTCCATGATGATGGCGGAGATGTGATACATCATATCGTTTTGTTACTATTTTAGCTTCTACAGGTATTATTGGCTGCTTGTTATTGTGCATACTGACCGATAAGCTTTTTATAGCAGAAAATATTATTATCCCGAATACTAAAAAGAACATTATCGGGAATAAGGTGGACATAATGTTAAATCCGACAAAAGGGTCGTAAAAAGGGCTCATTTATTCCTCCATTAATAAATTAAAACTGTTTTGTCTTTGTCATCCCATAAAACTATTTTGTCTATTGCTTCGCTTATGAATCTTAGAGGTACCATAATTCGATTATTTACTAATTTTGCAGGAGCATCCAATGCACTTTCCGTACCATTGATATATGCAACATTGCTATCAGCAGGAATTATTATTTTAGTACCCTCATATTCGACTATGGCTGAGTTTGTTTCCGTATCCCAGTTTACATTACAGTTTAACACTTCAAAAACTGCTCTTAACGGTACCATTGTCCTGCCGTTTTCGATAAAAGGCCATTGGTTAATTGAGCTAAAGTTGATATATTGATCATAAACCTTTACGTTTACCGGATTGTCAGGTTTTTTATTTGTTATAAATTCAAATGCATTTGAATTTAAAGCAGCTATGGATACTTTTTGTTGAAGTCCCTGAAATTCAAAGGTTAAGCTGTAGCTTCCCGGTTTTTTAAAGGTCATTGTACCTTCATAGATACTTATACCTTCATGTTTATATGGATAAAGCAGTACATCCTTTGTAATGTTAACCTTTTTATTGCCATATACAGCATATACGCTGAAATTAGCCTTTGTTGCAGTATTGTAAACTTTGTTTACTGATTCAAACTCAATACTTTCCGGTGTTTCTTTATAATTAACATATAAATTTAATATTCTATATTCCCCGGAATTATCGGTTTTAAGCGGAGAATCATAGCTGATAATTGAAACAAAGTCATTTCGAAGCAAACCGGACATCGCAGAATTTACAATGTCCTGAGATATTGAATTGTGAATTCTCACTGAAATCTTCAATGGACGATGCTTTATTTTATACGAAAGAATATTTTTTAATTCGTTTTCGCTTTTTGCAGTGTTTACATCATCATAAATGTCGAGACCTGTTTCCATCAGCAATTTGTTATATGATAATTCTTTTAAAAGAGTATAATAGCTTTTATTTGCTACCGGAAGGTCAAGATTTTCATCAATTATATGGTCTGCTGAAATTTCATTGTCTGTCAGCATGTAATAATTGTATGAAATTGTGTTTTCATCCGGTAGCGGGTCGTTCCATGTAGTATCAAGATGGAACCAATGACCGCTAAGTTCAACCATATTCCATATATGTAATTCGGAATTTCCTGTACCTGTAACTAATTTGACAGGTATATTAAGCTTGTTCAACATGTTGTAGGTTAGCAAAGCGTAACCGTTACAAACAGATTTACCCTGAGTAAGCAAATCATAATCGGAATAAAGTAATTTTTTTTCATCATACTTACCATTTAAGATTATGTAATCATGTACTGCTTTAACTTTTTCGTGGTCATTCATATATGGGTTTATAATTTCAGATAATATGTTATCAATTTGTTTATCAGCTTGAATTCTTTCTGTCTTAGTAATTATATAATCAACATTAACATTAATATTACTTACTCTTTTTGTGCCTTCAATTTCCCATCCCACGGATTTTATATTGGAATTTAAATATGGATCCTTATCAACCACATGTTTTAATATATCTTCGATATTATCCAATGAACCGGTGTATTTTATATCAAATACTTCGTTATAATCCTTCATTTGTTCGAATAATACATTTTCCAATTCAAGAAAATTGCTTGCGCTGTAATCAGCTGCATATGTATTTAGTGAAAAAACGGTAGCGGTTGCTATAAATGTGCTTAAGCAAATTGTTAAAAATCTTTTCATACAATCACCTTCCTTACATCGTATCTAATTATATACTTTTTTTGGCAAAAGTTAAAGCTATATTATTTCTTATTGTAAGATAAACAAAATTAATGTATTATTATGTATAATTGTTTTAAAATTAAAGCATTACTTTAATTAGACGTTAATTTAATACAAATAGTTCCCAAAAGGAGAAAAAATGTTTAAAAAAATTTTAAATGAAATACTTTTAAGTCATAAACCTTCAAAGGGTATATATAAATTGCTGGAAACAGGACAAATAAATGAGATAATCCCTGAATTATTAAAGCTAAAAGGATTTGAACAAAAAACACCCTACCATGATAAGGATGTGTTAGAGCATACGATGGCCGTGGTAGATTCAATCGAACCAAGACTGACATTAAGAATGGCGGCACTTTTACATGACATATCCAAACCGGATTGCTTTACGGTAGACGAAAAGGGCAGAGGTCATTTTTACGGTCATCACATAAGGTCCGCGGAGGAAAGTGAAAAAATATTAAAGAGATTAGGTTATGACGATGATTTTATTTCAGATGTCTATATATTGATTAAATACCACTATATAAAGGATATTTCATCAAGTATTAAGGAGAAAGGCATTAACAAATTCATAAAATCTGTGGGAGAGCATAGAATTGATGATATGCTTAAGCTGGTAGTGGCAGATATGATGGGTAAGCCGGATAACGCAGGAAATATGGAGGTAGTAGATAAATTAAAAGAATTAATAAAGCAGTACAAGCAATAAAAAATAAGGGTTTTACCCTTGTTTTTTATTTAAACAGGCTCATATAATACTTCCATTTCAATATTCTCAGAACGGACTCATCAATCCTGTCCATAGAAATTCCTTCTGAGTTTACAGCACTTAATAATGCTTGAAAGCTGTTTTCAAAATCAGTTACTATGAGCATATCATTACCTGCGGATACAGCAGCTACCTCGGGAGATAATTCTGTCCGAAGCTCCGATATAGCCCCCATTGATAAATCGTCGGTCATTATTATACCTGTAAATTCCATGTCATATCTTAAAATATCAATAATCTTTTTTGACAATGAAGCGGGAAGCTCCGGGTCAATTGCTTCAATGATATTATGGGAAATCAATATACTCTCAGATCCCGATTCTATACCTGCCTTAAAAGGAATGAAGTCATTGCTTATAAACTGCTGATATGGCCGGGTATCTGTTGCGGAACCGGTATGAGTGTCAACATTGTTTCCATAACCGGGAAAGTGTTTCAGAGACGAAGAAATTCCTTGATTCTTCATTGCTTCAACAACAGTTTTTATGTACTTTGCAGTTTCTTCGGCATTTTTTCCAAAGCTTCTTTGATATATAAAATCTGTTTCGTCAACGGAGATATCCGCGATAGGTGCTAAATTTAAATTAATACCCAGCTCGGATAAAAGCTTAGATTTTTTTACAGTATCTTTTTCAATTTCGTTAAAACCTCCAATTTCATACAGCTCTTGCGGTGACTTAAATCTTTCGTCGGATAAAAGTGGATTTGAGCTTACTCTTACCACCGTTCCACCTTCTTCATCAACAGCAATTATCATAGGTACAGTGCTGTTGCTCTGACAATAATCAATATTATATATAACTTCATTTTTGCTTTTACCTGCAAAATCCTTTCCAAACATAATAAATCCACCGGGATTCATAGATAGGTAAAGATCTAACTGTTTCTCTTCGGGGTATCTGACTAAGAACATTTGTCCGATTTTTTCTTCTGTGGTCATTTCCATCAGCAATTTTTCAGCCTGCTCATCATATTCATGAAATAAGCTGTTATTTTTCGGTTCTTCCGGTTCTTCCGGATCTATCGGGACACTTGGTTCTTCAACAGGCGGAGGACCTCCATTATTTTTGTCCGGATTTTTTGGCTGTTCTATAGACGTGCAACCTGTTAATAAAAAAATCAGCAGATAAATAAATAAATTTTTCATTTTATGCTCCTATTTAGTGATAGTATTAATATTAACATATAGAACCAATTTATTAAATAAAAAATATAGGTTGATGAAAAGACCCACCTGTTTGTTGCCGTTAAAACCATGAGAGGTTGCCCTCTCATGGTTTGATGGTTTTATTAATTTGTTTAGCTTATTCTTCGGTTTCGGTTTCTTCAGTAGTTTCTTCCTCTGTAGTTTCTTCAGTAGCAGCTTCTTGTGATAATTGCTCTAAATATTCATTCATTTCAGGAGCATTCAGTGCTTCTTCAGGTATTTCAAAATCTTCAGCATGGTTAACATTTAAAACTTCCATAACCATGGTAGCTTTCATGCTCTTTAGCATATCTGATACTTCTTGAGGCATTTCGCCTAACAAGTCAGTCATGCTTCCCATCACAAGCTGAATCATTGTACCTAAATCCATTTCATATTTGACAATTTCTTTGGTTTCTTCATCAATGTAAACTATATACTTAGTATCGCCGAAATTTCCGTCTACCAATGCTTTCAATGCTTCATAAGTAGCTTCTTCCTGTTCATTTGTAGGAGCAGGCATATTTTCTAAGCTTTCACCAAGCATATCTTTATAGATTTCGCCTGACATTGTATATTCTAATCTTAAAAGAGTTCTGTCTTTGTCTTTGTATTTACCGAAATATTTAACATCCTTTGTATATTTTTCAGCTGTTTCTTTATTTTTTTCAATTGCTTCTTCATCATATTTCAATAAATCCCCAAACATTTCATTGGCGATAGTTTGCTTCATCCATGTATATGTGCCATTATTATCCATGCTCATATATTGGTTCATACCATTTTCATCAATTGTCATGTACATGTTCATAAAAGGCTGAGACATTTCCTGTCCGGCAATATTCACTAACATATCTGCGTTTATTTTTGCTTTCATAGGATTAACGAATAAAGTCATGTACATGTTCATTTTCATATTCATAGTTTGAACACTGCCTGCCGCATCGGGAACATCCAAAGAGATGTCTACTTTAACATCAGCATCGTAGTTTTTCCAATCAATTGATTTGTTATTAGCTTCGGTAAATATAGCTTTTGCATCAACAGGAGTTGTAGTAATAACTACTGTTTTTAAGGATGCATCCCACTCTACGCTTGAACCGAAAGCTTCAATAACGGCTCTTATAGGAAGATATGTTCTACCGTTAACTATTTTCGCCTGAGTATCTGTAGCTTTTTGTTCTCCGTTTACCAATATGTAGCTTTGATCAATTGGAACTTCAACCTTAATCTCGTCCTTTTCTGCAATTGCAATACGTTCATCATTATTCCAATCCACAGTTGCTCCGTATGACTCAAGAGCTTTTCTGAACGGAACAAGAGTTCTACTGTTCTCATCAACGAAAGGATGTCCTGATTCTTCAGTAAATTCAACCTTTTCAGAATCGATTGCAACTATTATTTCATTATTTTGTGCAAAAACAGTAGTTGATGATAATACTAACATTAGTATTAAGCTGAGTGTAAAAATTGTTTTTTTCATAAATTCCCTCCTAAAAAAATTAGACTGCTTAAGTAAATACTATACTATTGTTAAAGTAAATTCAATGTTTTTTATTTTATATTTTTGGTAATATATGCACAGAAGTACAAAGTAAATCTGTTTAATTTTAGTATATTAAGGTATAATTAAATATATGTGGTATATTAATATTTTGAGGTGAAGTATATGAGCAAAGTTATTGATATAAGCAAAAGCGTATATGAGTTGTGCAGGGAATACCCCGAACTGCAGGAAATATTGGCAAGCATTGGCTTTAAGGATATAACGCTGCCGGGAATGATTAATACGGCAGGGAGAATTATGACGCTGACTAAGGGGTCTAAAGCAAAGGGAATACCTATGGAAAAAATTAAAGAAAAATTAATTCAAAGAGGATTTGAAATTAAAGAATAAGGAGAGATTTTATGAGTGAACATATTAATAACAGGGAATACAGGAAAGAAATAATCAAACAAATTATTAAAGAACTTCATGACGGTAAAAGTGTTGATGAAGTAAAAAGCAGATTTGAAGAAGCTTTCAAAGGGGTTTCGGCTGTGGAAATTACGGAAGCAGAGCAGGCACTTATCAAGGAAGGACTTCCTATAACAGAGGTTCAAAGATTGTGCGATGTGCATTCTGCAGTATTTAAGGGTTCTATAGAAGAAATCCACAGAGAATCAGATCCGACTAAAATACCCGGACATCCTGCTAATGTGTTGTTTCTTGAAAACAGAGAAATTGAAAAGATAATAGAAAATAAAATTAAACCGTACATAGACAATTTATCGGATAAAGAATCAGTTGAAAAATTAAAAGACGGCTTTGAGCAGCTATTAAAAATTGACATTCATTATTCTAAAAAGGAAAATTTATTGTTTCCATACATGGAGAAATACGGAATAACAGCACCTCCAAAGGTTATGTGGGGCGTTGATGATGAAATAAGAGCCGATTTAAAATCAATATATTCTGATTTATCATCCGGACATTTGAATGATGAAATTAAGAAAAGAATCGAGGAAGCATTAACCCGTGTAAATGAAATGATTTTTAAGGAAGAGAATATAATGATTCCGATGCTTTTGGATGTTATGTCACAGGATGAATGGAAAACAGCAGCTGACAACAGCAGTGAAATAGGTCATATGCTCAGATGGGTTCCTGAATGGAAACCGGATGAGGAAGCTAAGGAAGAAATCAAAGAAGAAATGAGCGAGCCGGGAACAATTACATTACCTTCAGGTATATTTAAAGTAAACGAGTTAACTCATATGCTTAACACTCTGCCTTTTGACATTACATTTGTCGGAAGTGATGATACGGTAAAATATTTTTCTGAAAGCAGTGAAAGAATTTTCCCAAGACCAAGAACCATAATAGGAAGAAATATATCAAATTGTCATCCCCCTGCAAGCGTACATATTGTCGAGGAGATTGTAGATGATTTTAAATCAGGTAAAAAGGAACACGAGGATTTCTGGATTAAAATGAAGGATAAATATATACATATACGATATTATGCGGTACGTGATGAAAAAGGTAAATATTTAGGAGTGTTGGAAGTATCACAGGATATCAAGCCCATACAGGAGATTACAGGAGAAAAACGATTAGTAACCGAATAAGGCTGCTTAAAAAGCCCCCTGCGTCGTTGCCACAAGTCGGTCAATCCTCACATATGTCTAATATGCTGCGGTTGCTCGACTTGCGGTGCCTTGCAGGATGAACTTTTTAAACAGCCTTTTTTATTGTCTGTTATTTTTCATTTGCGTTGATTATTTTATGCACCAAGTGTATAATTAAATTAATAAGATTGTGGGGTGGACCGTAATGAAAAAATATGTTCTTGCATTAGATCAGGGAACAACAAGTTCACGAGCTATACTTTTTGACAGGAACGGTGCAATTGTTAATTTGGCAAAAAAAGAATTTAAGCAAGTTTATCCCAAACCGGGATGGGTAGAGCATGATCCCGAAGAAATATGGGAAACGCAGCTGAACTCGGCTATAGAGGCAATAAAGGGCGTTGACCCCGATGAAATTGCATGTATTGGTATTACCAATCAAAGAGAAACAACGGTATTGTGGGATAGAAATACAGGGAAGCCTGTTTATAACGCAATCGTGTGGCAGAGCAGGCAAACATCGGAAATATGTGACGAACTAAAAAAGACGGGAATAGAAACATACATAAATGAAAATACCGGGTTGGTAATTGATGCTTATTTTTCCGGTACAAAAATCAAATGGATACTTGATAATGTACCCGGCGTCAGAGAAAAGGCGGAAAAGGGAGAAGTTTTATTCGGCACTATTGACACATGGCTTATATGGAATTTAAGTGCTAATAAAGTACATGTAACTGATTATTCAAATGCATCAAGAACAATGATTTATAATATAAGAGAGTTAAAATGGGATGAAAAGCTTCTTAAGACCCTTAACATACCTTCAAATATACTTCCGGAGGTTAAAGCATCCTCCGAATTTTATGACAATACAAGAAAAGACTTATTAGGATCTGAAATACCCATATCGGGAATTGCCGGGGATCAGCAATCAGCACTATTTGGTCAGCTTTGCTTTCAGGAGGGAATGGTTAAAAACACATATGGAACCGGTTGCTTCATGCTTATGAATACGGGGGAAAAAATCGTTAAATCGCATAATGGGCTCATTACTACCATTGCCTGGGGAATAGGAGGTAAGGTTGAATATGCACTTGAAGGCTCAATATTTGTGGCGGGTGCAGCAATACAGTGGCTGAGGGATGAGCTGAAGCTTATCCATGATGCCGGAGATTCCGAATACTTTGCCCAAAAAGTGCCTGACAGCAACGGAGTATATGTGGTTCCCGCTTTTACGGGTCTTGGAGCACCGTATTGGGATATGTATGCAAGAGGAGCAATTATAGGTTTAACGCGAGGAGTGAATCGCAATCACATCATAAGGGCGACACTTGAATCAATTGCGTACCAGACTAAAGACATCATTGAGGCCATGGTTGATGATTCAGGAATCAATTTAACTGCATTAAGGGTTGACGGCGGAGCTACGGAAAACAACTTTTTAATGCAATTTCAGTCAGACATACTCAATATAAACATAGAAAGACCTGATGTTACGGAAACTACGGCTCTTGGAGCTGCATATTTAGCCGGTCTGGCTGTAGGCTTGTGGAAATCAAAGGGTGAAATTGTTCAAAACTGGAGTATTGAAAGAAAATTCAGACCTGATATGGACGAGGAAACGAGAGAAGAACTATATAAGGGTTGGAAAAAGGCAGTAAACAGAACGATGTGAAAAAATTAGAGGACAGTCAGAGGGGACGGTTTTAAAATAATATGGAGGAAATAAATATAATGAATAAAAACTTTTTTATTGATAACAGAAAGAAGTTTGCTGAAAAAATGGATGATTACTCAACGGCGGTATTCTTTTCCGGCAAGGCACCGAGAGAAAGTGCAGATCAGGAATATGGATTTTCTGTAGACAGAAATTTCTTTTATTTAACCGGAATCGATATGGAAAATATGGTTTTATTGATAAATAAAATCGCAGGAAAAACTACCGAAATTCTGTATATACCGCCTGTGGATGAGCATTATGAAAAATGGTACGGAATTTTAATGAGAAACGATGAAGCTAAAGAGCTTTCAGGCATTGAATCAATTCAAAACAGATATAGCTTTATGGATGAGCTTGCAAAGAGATTGTCTTCCGCAGACAGACCGGACAACGTATATGTTTTTTCCTATATTGCCGACAAGGATGAACCCTACGACAACTACAGGAGCTTGGCTCATTGGATCAGAAACCAGTATCCTGCAGTAAGTATTAAAAGCTCTTTGGACATTATGTCAGAATTAAGAGGTTCTAAGACAGAGGAAGAAATAAATGAAATAAAGACAGCCATTGGCTATACTAAGGAAGCACTAGAGTTTGTAATGAAAAATTTAAAACCGGGTAAATTCGAATATCAGGTGAGAGCTGATTTTGAATACCAGCTTGGGCTAAGAGGTTCTAAGCCAAGCTTTAAAACAATAGGTGCCTCAGGTGAAAAAGCGGTGATTCTGCATTACATAGATTTAAAACAGAAGATACAGGATAACAGTATGATACTTCTTGACTTAGGCGCGCTTTCCAACAATTATGCATCCGACATCACAAGGACGTATCCCGCAAACGGAAAGTTTACAACGAGACAGAAGGATATATACAGCATAGTTTTAGAGGCGCAAAATGTGGCAATGGATAAAATGCATGTAGGTGCGTCGGAAGAGGATGTAAATAATGCGGTTAAAAAGTATTTCGCAGACAGTTTAAAAGCTATAAATCTCATTAAGGATGATTCCGAAGTCAGTAAATATTATTATCACGGCATAGGTCATCCGTTAGGTCTTGACGTACATGATTTTAGGAGAAGAGATAAGACAATTCAGGAAAACAATGTTTATACTGTCGAACCGGGACTTTACATTAAAGAAGAAGGAATCGGAATCAGAATTGAAGACAATGTATGGGTTACTAAAAAGGGCTTAGTTAACCTTTCCAAAGAAATAATCAAGTCGGTGAATGACATAGAAAACTTTATGAAATAAAGGCAGACAAAAAGCCTTTTTGGTTAAAAGGTTAAAGACGATTCTTTTCATCAGTCGAAAAGGATCGTTTCTTTTAATCCATAATCACCAATCTCAACATTCCAGGTTGTCAAATCCTTACCGTGCCAGTCTGTGCCGCCTGTCTTGATTAAATCGTGCTTTAAAGCAAATTCTTCGTATTTTTTAACTAAAATTTCATCATGGTACGGATAATAAACCTCTAAAGCTCTCAGACCGTGCGGTAAAAGAAGCTCCATTTCTTTTATGTCGGCATCACCGATTCTTGCAGGATGTGCAAAGCTTGCAGTTCCTTTAGCTTGATTTATAACCTCAACAGCTTCCGAAGAGTGTACAGGAAAATTTTCTATAAAATGACCGTTGTAGTGTCTTAATTTAGTATTGAAAAATTCCGGCCAATCCTTTAATGAGTAAGGCACCCCATTTGCTATCATTGCCTTCATAATATCTGACAGAGCTATACATTGCTTGTATTCGGCAAATTTAATTATTTTATTTATATCAAAATTCACATAGTTGTTTTTTAACAACCAATTATAATGCTCTAAGAATGATTTGTTGAAATAATTGCAAATCAAGCTTAACATATCCTGCAGTTGACTGTTGTAAATATCTATGTTGTATCCAAGGATGTGTATCAGGTGTCCGCTAGAAACAGATGATATTTCTACGGCAGGAATAACATTTATATTATTTATGTCTGCCTTTTCTGTTATTTCAACTATACCATAGGTAGTATCATGGTCGGTTAAAGCAATCGTGGGTATATTTTTTTCCTGAACAATTTTAAGTATTTCATCGATGGAATCAGTTCCGTCGGAAAATTTAGAGTGGATGTGTAAATCGATCATTTGCTGCTCCTGCTTTTAATAAACCATTATATCATTTATTGAAATATTTTGCCATAATTTAATCAAATTTTAATAATACGCTAATCAACTGTGAATATAGTATGTGTATTATATGAATAAATTGAATAAAATATATAATAAATAAAAGAGGGAGATGTGAAATGGAAATATTAATCGGAATATTTGTATTTTTTGTATTTATAGTTGCTGCAATAAATATAGGTGTTGTTTTATTAAAGGTTATATTTACGATTATAGGAGCCGTAATAGGACTTTTTGTCATAATATTATTGATACCCTTAGGCATTGGATTTTTATTGATCCCTGCAATAATAATTGGTATAATAATAGCTATTGTTAAGTTGATTCAGTTTATATTCTGATAATTAAAACAAACAGTTGACAAATGTTAAGTATTTATGTATAGTTTTACATAAATAAAATAATACTATATGAATATTAATAAAAAAGCTGTGAAAAGAAGAGTAGCTTGTAAGTTATGACAAAGAGAACCGGAGTAAGGTGCGAGCCGGAGATTGACTTTATAGTGAAGATGGCCTTGGAGCTTCATGCCTGAGCATTTGTTAAGGTTTGACGTGAGTATACGTTATAATACAAGGGTTATATGACCTGTTGAGGCACATATTGCGAAATATGTGCGAATAAGAGTGGTAACGCGGATTTTCGCCTCTTTGCATATGCAAAGAGGCGTTCGATTTTTTTGGTGATTTTTGAAAAACATAGGAGGAAAACATGAATAAAGGAAAATATTATTTAACAACGGCAATCGCCTATACATCCGGCAAGCCCCATATAGGAAACACATATGAAATAGTTCTTGCCGACAGTATCGTCAGATTCAAAAAATTAAACGGATACGATGTTTATTTTCAGACAGGAACAGACGAGCATGGAGAGAAAATTCAGATTAAAGCAGAGGAAGCCGGTAAAACCCCACAGCTTTATGTTGATGAAGTAGCAGGAGAAATCAAACGAATATGGGATTTGATGAACACAAGCTACGACAAATTTGTCAGAACCACAGACCCGGAACACATAAAAACCGTACAAAAAATATTTAAAAAGCTTTATGACCAGGGGGATATTTATAAAGGATATTACGAAGGCTGGTATTGCACACCGGATGAAGCATTTTTTACAGAATCTCAGTTAGTTGACGGAAAATGTCCTGATTGCGGCAGGGATGTGCACATGGCAAGAGAAGAAGCTTATTTCTTTAAAATGAGCAATTATGCCGACAGATTGATGAAACATATTGAAGAAAATCCTAAATTTATTCAACCTGAATCACGTAAAAATGAAATGGTTAATAATTTTATCAAACCTGGATTACAGGATTTGTGTGTTTCAAGAACTTCGTTTAACTGGGGTGTACCCGTTACCTTTGACGAAGGTCATGTTGTTTATGTGTGGATAGATGCTCTGAGTAACTACATTACGTTTTTAGGCTATGATACTGAGGGAAAGCATGGAGCTTTGTTTAATAAATATTGGCCCGCAGACGTTCATTTAATAGGCAAGGATATCTTAAGATTCCATACTATCTATTGGCCGATATTATTGATGGCATTGGATGTGGAGCTTCCAAAACAGGTTTTCGGTCATCCCTGGCTGTTGGTGGGAGAAGGTAAAATGAGCAAGTCAAAAGGTAATGTAATTTATGCTGATGACTTGGTAGATCTGTTTGGTGTAGATGCCATAAGATATTTTGTACTCCATGAAATGCCTTTTGCCAGCGACGGTACATTGACGTACGATCTTATAATTGAAAGAATAAATTCTGATCTGGCTAATATTTTGGGAAATTTAGTAAATAGAACCATCACTATGACCAATAAATATTTTGACGGTGTTATTCTTCCTCCGGAAGAACATGAATCAATAGATGATGAGCTTATTAAGCTAGCGCTTGAAACACCTGTAAGAGTTGAAAAGAAAATGGATGATTTAAAGGTTTCTGATGCTATTGATGAAATTTTCAACCTTCTCAGAAGAAGCAATAAATATATTGATGAAACACAGCCTTGGGTATTGGGCAAGGACGAAAGCAAGAAGAAAAGGCTGGGAACAGTATTATATAATCTGCTTGAATCTATCAGGATTGCAGCAGCTTTACTGGAACCATACCTTCCCGAAACGGCACAGAAGATATTTAAGCAGCTTAATACAGACAAGACAGATTGGGATTCATTATTAAGCTTTAATGGAATGGTGCCGGGACAAAAGGTAGATACTCCTGAAATATTGTTTGCAAGAATAGATGCAGTTAAAAAATTAGAGGAAATCAATAAAATAAATGAAGCTAAATCCGAGGTGAAGGAAGTTATTGAGGTCAAAGAAGGAAAAGAAGATAATTTCATAACTATTGACGATTTTGCTAAATTAGATTTGAGAATTGCTGAAATAGTTAAAGCAGAGAGACATCCTGATGCAGATAAGCTCTTAGTGTTCCAATTAAAGGTTGGAGAAGAAACGAGACAGGTGGTATCGGGTATATCAAAATATTACAGCCCTGAGGATTTAGCAGGTAAAAAGGTTGTAATGGTATACAATTTAAAGCCTGTCGTGCTGAGAGGCATAGAATCCAACGGCATGCTTTTAACTGCTGAAAAGGGTAAAAAATTAACTTTACTTTCCACACTTGAAGATATTGCGGACGGTGCAACGATATCATAGCCATGGATTGTCAATGGGTTAGCAATTGACTTGCAGTGGATTTTCGATAGAGTGAAAAAGGATTTGTATCATGCAAATCCTTTTTTGTAAATGAAATTTGTAGATATTTAACGACAATTGTTGATTTTATTAAAAAAATGATATAATATTATTAATATACTAAAATATTGTGATACAATTAACAAGCAAATATTACATTCCAAATAACAGACAGGGAGGATTTATCATGGGGTACGACATTGATTTTGTTGAAATAAACAGGACTATAACAGATATTATTGATGAGCATATTTTAGTTTGTAGCCCAGATGGACAAATTATATTCTCCAATAAGGCTTTGCAGGATATCCTGAGCTATGATGATATTGAATTAAAACAAAAAAAATTCCTGGAAATTATTGCGGATATTCACATAAGCAGGTCTGAAGCTTTTATTAAATATGCGTCCGAAAGTATTTCTCTTCCGGAGGAGTTTCTGTTCAATGGCAAGCATGGCTTGATAAAGCTGCATGTGAAGATACTTAAAAAGGATAATCTTTTATATATTTATGGTAATGAAAAGTATGCTGAGTATGAGAGAGTAAAGAACAGACTGGACATAGAGATCAAAAATGCTATAAAAATTCATGAACGCTCTCTTCCCGGAAGTCTTCCAAACACAGGAAACATTTCCTTTGCTTCATTATATATTCCCGCACAGGATTTAGGCGGTGATTTGTTTGATGTATTTAAAGTAGACAACGGCTTGTTGAACGATTATTTTGAGCAGTATGTCTGTTTTGTGGCAGATGTGTCGGGACATGGACTAGATAGCGCAATGCTGGCTATTTTTGTTAAGGACACAATAAACAGTTATTTCAGACATAAGCATATACCGGGACAGGTGCTTTCACCCAAAGAAGTTATGAATTTTTTTCTCGAGCAATATATAAAAGAAGGATACCCCACAGAATATCTCGTATGCATTTTTTTTGCGGTATTTGATTTAAAAACAAAGGAGCTGACGTATTGTAACGCTGGTTTCCATATGTGTCCGATATTAGTTGTGGACAAAGACAATATAATTGAGTTGAACGAGGGATATTTTCCGGTTTCTACAGCATTAGATTTTAGCTTGTATAATTATAAGGACCATTCCATAAAGCTGCTTCCGGAAATGACACTGGTTATTATGTCTGACGGGCTGCCGGAGCAAAGATGCGGCAATGAATATTATGAAGGAAGAATGAAAAAGCTCATTAAAAAAATATATAGACTTAAACCGTCACACATTGTCAAGAAAATCCATGAGGATTTTAATGATTTTGTAAAATATGAAAAAATAAATGATGACATAACCTTGGTAGTTGCAAAGTTATCGTAATGATATTTAAGGCAGAAATTAATGAGGAGGGGATTATTATGAAAGAAATATTGGACGGAATTTTAGAAGCAATCGATGATGAAATCAGGGCACAAAAGCATTACAAAATGCTGTTTGAAAAAACAGATGACCCTATGGCAAAAAAATTTTTTGAGCAGTTGGTAACAGACGAAGAAAATCATGAGAAGGCACTGAGAAACAGGTATGAAGCGTTTAAAAAGCTGATGAACGCAGACAAATAAAAACACCACTCCCTCGTGAGCATCAGGGAGTGGTGTTTTTATTTGCTTAATATTTCATTTACGCTTCTTTTTTCCATAAACCGTGAAGGTTGCAGTGCTCGTAAGCAGAAACAACTTCATCACCTTCAGCTAACATGAATACAGCTTTTGGTTCACAGCCCGGCTCTAAGCATTTTCTTTGAGTTCCTTCCTTTGTTTCAAGGTATATCCACTCAATCCAATGCTCGTCAGCCATAGGATGAATTACGCTTCCGACTGTTACGGTTACTTTATTTCCTTCAACTTCTATTACAGGGATGTGTTTTTCATAAGAAGCATCTACCGTACCGGGAATAAGTTCTTTCATATCATTGTCACAGCAAACTAAAGTTCCGCCGCCTTCGTTATATAAGCTTACTAAATTACCGCAAGTTTCACATAAATAAAATTTTGTTTTACACATAGTACCCTCCAAATATTTTAATAGTTCAACAACATTTCTATACCCAATTCCATACACTTTAAAACATATAATATAAAAAACATTAAACAGTTTTTTTATTACGTATTTTTAATGCTATCAAGCTTATAAGTGCCATAGCTATTGCCATGCTTCCAATGCTTAAAATTGTGTTTACTCCTGTTTCAAGAGCTTTTTGTATATCATTCTGAACAAATGCAAGAATTGTTTCATAAAGCCCTAATCCGGGAACGATGGGGATAACACTTGGAAATATAAATATGGTTGCAGGCATTTTTAACCTTCGTGCTAAAATTTCTCCTATGATTGCAATTAAGCAGGTACCAAGAAAGAAACCAAGCAATGAATGCTCTGAAATTATACAGAACTTATATACGGCATATCCCATTGATGCAGTTAATGAAGAATAAATCAAAGATTTTTTTGGAGCATTCATAATTTGTGCAAAAAAGAAAGTTGCTATAAAACAATATATCATTTCTAAAAACATATTCTACTCCTCATTAAGATATGCCTAAAGCATACGCTGTATATATAATTGCTCCGGCTCCGGCGGCCAAGGATGATGCAATCAACAATGCCTCTGTAGCTCTCGTAATTCCGGACAAAAGGTCTCCTCTAATAGTATCTCTTATGGCATTAGTCATAGCAAGTCCGGGTAACAAAGGCATAATTCCTCCCACTATGATATAGTTGTAATTACCCTTTCCAAGCAGGTGTGTAAATGTAATTGCAATAAAGGATAAAAATGCACCTGCAATAATACTTGAAAAAAACTGATATGATTGAAGCTCTTCAAATTTTCCGGAAATTATAGTGACTATTATTCCCGAAAACAGTGCAACAGTAAATTCAAATAAACCTCCTCCAAACAGAAGGGTAAAAAATGCCGAAGAAATACCGCCGTATAACAATGAGTATTTATATTGAATTTTATCATTGCCATATATATCCTCTAATTGAAGCAATGCTTCATCCAAGGTTATCTGTCCTGATGTCAAATTCCTTGAAGTATTATTTACTTCATTAATTTTTTGTAGGTTAATAGTTCTCTTTCTGATTCGTTTAACTATTGTATTGTTTTCTTCTCCATTAACGGAAATAGTAAAATATAATCCCGTCGGGGTAGCAATAGGCTCTATTTCCTTAACTTTGAAGGATTTGCATATGTATTTTATTGTTTCTTCCGCCCTATAGGTTTCTCCACCGTTTTCGATTATTATCTGAGCAGAAAGCTTAAGTATCTTTAATAACTTATTAATATCAAGTTCCATAAATCACCTCAGTAAATATATTTAATTATATCACAATGTTTTATTGAAATTAACTATTTTTGTAATTTTTATTTAAATTAATTTGTTTTGTGATATAATATTAAAAATGACTTGGAGGAGTTTATGAGGGAAAAAGAAGTTAAGGTTCTTAACATCGATAAACAGGATATAGAAAAAAAGCTTATCAGCTTGGGAGCAACTCTTATTAAGGATGAAAATCAGATAAATTACAGATTTGACACGGAAGATGGATGCTTAAAGAAAACATACAACGGATATTTAAGGATTAGGATAACTGAAAACCTTTTAAATGGTGAAATAAAACATACACTGACATTTAAGAAAAGTATTAACAGAGATAAATTAAGAGTTAATGAGGAAATCGAAACAGAAATTTCAGACTGGAACAGCACTGCAAAAATAATAGAGCTTTTAGGCTATAAAATGAAAAGACCCGGTCATAAACACAGAAAGTCATATGAATATGAAGGCATAATATTTGAAATAGATACCTGGGACAAGCAAACATATTCAAAACCGTATCTTGAAATAGAAATGAATTCAGAAGACGAGCTGGAAAAAGCAATTAAATTATTAAATTTAGACAGAAGTAAAATTACTACAAAACCAATTGATGAGCTTAGTAAGGAATAAAGTGGGAGGGAACATGATATTAGTTGTTGATATCGGTAATACCAACATAGTTATAGGAGTTTATGATGGTGATGAGCTCCTTGGTAACTGGAGAATGGTTACAAGAAGTGAGAAAACATCTGATGAATATGGCGTTTTTATTTTAAGCTTATTGAAACACAGTGACATAGAGCATACGAAAATAAGCAGTGCAATTGTGTCATCGGTTGTTCCCAATGTTATGCATTCCTTTGAAAATGCTTTAAAGAAATATTTTAATATTGAACCTTTAATTGTCGGGCCTGGAATTAAGACAGGGATAACAATAGTAACTGACAATCCCAAAGAAGTGGGTGCCGATAGAATTGTCGGTCTTGTGGCCGGTTATGATATATATGGCGGGCCACTGATTGTAATAGATTTTGGTACAGCCACAACATACGATGTAGTAAGCGAAAAGGGAGAATTTAAATATGGTATAACATCTCCCGGAATTCAGATTTCTGCAGATGCATTGTGGCAAAGGACGGCGCAGCTTCCAAGCGTCGAAATTAAAAAACCCTCTTCAATACTTGCAAAAAACACCGTTACAAGCATTCAGGCAGGCTTAGTATATGGATATATCGGGCAGGTTGAATATATTATTAAAAAAATAAAGGAAGAAATGAAAATAGATGATATGAAGGTTATAGCAACAGGCGGATTAGGCAGAATAATATATGAGGAAACCAAGCTAATAGATGTTTACGACCCTCTATTGTTGTTTAAAGGATTAAAAGTAATACATGACAAGAATTGCAAAAAATAAGGCAATAGGGATATCCTTACAGGATATCCTTATGTGCAAGATGCCCGGAAATTTTTTTAGCAGTATCTATAACTATGTTTTTAATAATTTCAATGTACTCCATAGTCATACGCGTTGTTGGTCCTGATACGCTTATACCTGCAACGTACTTTCCTGTATAATCCTTTATCCCTACTGATAAACAACGTGCTCCGAGTTCACACTCTTCATCATCCAAAGCAAAGCCTTGTGCTTTTATATTTTCAAGTTCCCTTAACAGTTCGCTCTTAGATGTTATTGTATTAGGAGTCAGAGCTTTAAGTCCCTTTATTGCTATCATTTGATCCAGTTGCTTTGTGTCATAATTAAGAAGCATTATCTTTCCTATACCTGTACTGTGAATAGGAGCAAGCTTGCCTATTCGCTGGGTTATTTTCAGCATACCATCAGGTCCGTCTATAACATCAATATATACAATTTCCATATCCTGCTCAATAGCTAAGCATACAGATTCATTACATTTTTTTGAAAGCTCAGCCAAATATGGGTGTGCAATATCTCTAATACTTATTTGTGAACTTACAAGACTTCCAATATACATAAATTTAAGGGTTAAAGAATATCTCAACGTAATAGGATCCTGATAAGCATATCCGGATTTCATCAAAGTATTAAGGAATCTCAATGTAGTGCTGGCCGGCATATCTACCTTCAAAGCAATATCCTGAAGTCTTATCGGTTCTCTATGTAGAGCCATGGTTTCTATAATTTGTAATACCTTTTCAACAGACTGATTATTCTTGACTAACTTTTCATTCACAATAAATCTCCTTGAATATAATTTTACTAGGTGAAATTTTATCATGTATTATAAATAAAATCAATATTAATTAATTTATAAAAATATTTAGAAGTTAATATTTATGTTTTTCTTGACACTGCAAAAATTATATAATATATTATAATAAAATTGAATTTCATTAGGTGAAATCAAATAAATTCATAAGGAGCGTTATATGAAAAATAATAAGTTAGTTATGATACCAGGTCCTACTCCGACAGTGAGATCAATTACAGATCAGATGGGGAGAGAAACAGTAGCTTTTGGAGATCCTGCTTTTGTGAGAGATTTCAAAGAATTGGTTATTAACTTAAAAACCTTACTGAAGGCTGACGGTGAATGCTTCGTTGTTGCCGGTTCAGGTACACTGGCAATGGAAATGGCTGTTTCTAACGTGACAAAAAGAGGAGACAACATATTAATAGTTTCAAACGGATTTTTCGGAGACAGATTTATAGACATTTGCGAAAGAAAAGGATTAAATGTTGATTTATTGCAGGCAGCCTGGGGAGAAGTTATATCACCGGAAGAAATAGAAAGCAAATTAAAAGAAAAGCATTATGCCGCAATTACCGTAACACATGTTGACACATCCACAGGTGCGGGTGCACCTATTCAGGAAATCGGAAAGATAATGAGAAATTATCCTGATACGATTTATATAGTTGACGGAGTTGCAGCAACAGCGGGCGAAAGAGAATATGTAGATGATTACGGCATAGACATATTATTTACCGGATCACAAAAAGCATTTGGTGTAGCGCCCGGTCTTCTGATCCTATGGGCAGGTAAAAAAGCATTGGAAAGAAGAAAATCAATAGGAACAATTCCTGAATACTACGTAGATTTTGAAAAATGGATACCGATAATGAACGACCCTGCAAAATACTTTGCTACGCCTGCAGTTAATATGATCTGGGCTTTAAAAGAGTCCGTTAGATTAATAAACGAAGAGGGTGCAGAAGCAAGATACGACAGACATACAAAGGTGTCAGAAGCAATTAATAAGTCCCTTGAAGCAATAGGCTTTAAATTGCTTGCCAATGAAAAAGACAGATGCTCAACTCTTTCTGTTGTTTTATATCCTGAAGGAATCAATGATCTGGAGTTCAGAACCAAATTAGCCGAAGAAGGAGTTATGGCTGCCGGTGCTTTAGCAGCTTATGCAGGAAAAGCATTCAGAGTAGGCCATATGGGAAATATTGATGACCACACAGTATATTCAACAATTGCAGCAATTGAAAGAACATTAATAAAATTAGGATACGAATATGAAAAAGGTATCGGATTAAAAACATTGCTTGAAAATATTTAAAGTATACAAATAGTTTTTGATACAGTATTCGACAATCTGGAATGTCGAATACTGTATTTATGCGGATGTAAAACCTCTTTTGTTTATATGTTCAGGTATTGTGAGGAATCTTATTTTATTTGTATTTTTTCAGACCATTCCTTATCGAGTTTATAACACTTTCGTCCAAGTCGAGCCGATAATTCCTCGATATTGTTTTTTCCGGTTTTGTCGTATCGAAGTCCTGTCCGTTCCACAGTACAGCCAATTTTATTCTTTCATATTCTGCTATTTTATTAAACATATCATCAAACCAGAAAGGTTTATCTCCGCCTGCTTCCGCACAGCTGAATTCCGTAATCATAAACGGATGTTCAAACTGACTTTCATATTCGTAATAGAAATGGTCATATGCTTCGTTAAAGCTTCTCCATGTTTCACCCTTATAATAATTTCCTGTATTATAAGCGGTTAATCCGACTATATCAACGTATTCATCACCGGGATAATAATTCAGGTAATGATTGTATGCATAGTTTGGAAAATCTTTTTCGTTCGGATTCCAGATAAAAATTAAATTATTGACATCATGCTCTTTAAATTTATTATAAATGTATTTCCAGCAATCAATGTATAAATCGGTATCCTTGCCAATGTGAAAAGCAGAATACGTCACCCAGCCTCCGTTCATTTCATTATTTAATCTGAAAAGCACAGGGAAATTATACTCCTTGAAGCCGATTGCAAGATCATTTAAATAATCATCATACTTACCGTCAAGTATGTCTAATGTAATATCCTTTTCTTTGCCGTCTATTTTATCCATTGTATAAAGAGTGTACTCAACAACCTTGTTATGCTTCTTTGCATTATTCATTTGTTCTTGCTTATAGGGCAGTTCAAATCTATTGTACAACAGTACCACGGGGAAATTATAATCGAACATTTCCTCTAAAATTTTCAGGTTTTCATCATGGGCGGGAAACAGCGGCTCAAATATACCAAAGCTTAAGCTTTTATTGTTGATGAAATATTTATCATAAAATTGCTGAGTGAGAGTATCAAATTTTTTCTTAACCGGTTTAAATATCTTATTAGATTTCATTTCGTAGTTTTTATCTATAAACCTAAACATAGGCATAATATGATTTATATCTATGGATTGGGATGATTTGATAAATACAGTTACTATTTCAACCTTGCTTCTCTCAAATGCAATTGTGGCATAATAATTTTTGTCGTTTAAATCATTTGATGTTCTTTCATAAAAGGTAACGTGAGTATTAATTCCGTGGTATTTCTCATCGTATTCTTCGGTGATTTTAAACTCGGAATTTTCTTTAATACCCTTATTACCGTAATTATTATAGATCTCATTCGAATCCAGCGTACCTGCAAAATTATCATACAACACATCAATAACTAAATTATCTGATTCAAATCTGCTTTTTACGCTTATGATATCTTCGTTTAAGCTTAAAGTATTTAACAGAACTATTTCATACCCGTAAGGGTTGTTCGTATATATGTTGTATTCATCAGAATAAGCAGAAAGTTTTGTAATGTATGAATTAGTCACTTGAACCTCTGCAGTCTGAAATTCAAAGGCATAAAAATCATCCGGCTCTGCATTTTTTTCAAAATAGCTTTTAGAAAATAAATATATTAAGACACCGGCAACTATTGGAAGAGTTATTATAATAATTGTCTTTAACTTCATTAGCACCTCTTAAATGTTGTATTTATATTTATTATTAATCTACAACTGTTTTTTATTCTTAACCTTAATTTAGTTATAAAACCTCTAAAAACCTCTTTTAAATTTTAGAAATTATGATATAATAGAACATAGGTTCGAATTAAATGTGAGGAGGTTTGAATTTTGGCTCAAATAATAATGCATATAGATGTAAATTCGGCATTTTTAAGCTGGACTGCCGCATATGAAAAACAAATGGGAATTGACAGAGATATAAGAGAAGTAGCTTCTGTAATAGGAGGAAAAGAAGAAAGTCGTCACGGCATTGTGCTGGCAAAATCTGTTATTGCTAAAAAGTTTAAAATTCAGACCGGAATGTCATTGATGGAGGCAAGAAAGCTTTGCCCTAATTTACTTGTTGTTCCTCCGAATTACAGCATATATGTAAGAGCAAGCAAGATACTCAGGGATTATCTCACAACATACACTCCTGATGTCAGGGTTTTCGGTATAGATGAATGCTTTTTAAGATTTACGGATTTGAAGCGTGAAGAAGCACTTAAATTAGCTTATTAGCGTATTTTACCGATTGTACCAGAGACATTTATAAAAATATTTGCAGTTTATTTGATGAACTGTGGGATAAGAGTCCAATCAGACAGCTTGGGGTTTCTGTTTCGGATCTTGAATTTTCAAATGTTAAGCAATTAAACATTTTTCAGGATGAGTTGAGTGTAAAAAATGAATTGTTGGATAAAGCTGTTGATAAAATAAGAGCTAAATTCGGTGATGAAGCTATAATGAGAGGAGTTTTCGCCAACAGTGATTTAAAGCCAATTTTGGGCGGATATCCGGACGATGAACATCCGGGAATAAGCAGTATTCTATAGAGGGTGAAGAATATGAAAATGACAGTAGAATATGGTTCCTTTTTAAGAAGTAAATTTCACCGGATATTAACGCTTTGACGTAAAAGTCACCAAAGTTTGACTATTGTAATCAAAGATATGAGATGCTATAATTGTGGACATAAGTAAAACTAAATTGGGATGTATCCGCATATATATGCGGAGGACGGGCTATGCCCTTATTTAAGAGGTGTAATTGTGAGTGAAACAGATATATTGGCAGTGAATGCTAAAAACGATGAAGATGTAATGAACAATTTAATTATTCAATATGAAAACTTCATATTGAGGTGCGCATCTGCAGCAGCTCGCAGTTATATTTCAAAAAGTGATGATGAATGGTCAATTGCTATGGCGGCTTTTTCAGAAGCGGTAAAAAAATATTCCTCAGATAAAGGAAGCTTTATAAACTTTGCGGAATTAGTTATAAGAAGGAGAATTATTGACTACATAAGGAGCAAATCGAGATTTGCATCGGAGATAACTGTAAAACCGTCTATTTTTGAATCTGAAGCAGAGGATGAGCAGGATTATGCCATGCAGTCGGAGGTTGCTAAAAAAGTTATATCCGAAGAGGACAACTCCTTAAAAATGGAGATACATCTTATTAACGAGATTTTTGAAGCGTATGGCTTTTCGTTTATGGATTTAACGGAATGTTCTCCAAAGGCAAATAAAACCAAGAAAGCTTGTGCAAAAGCAGTCGTTTATATGATTAATAATCCTATACTTGTAAGCGAGATGAAAATAAAGAGGCAGCTTCCTTTAAGTTTGATTGAAAGAAACACAAGAATACCCCGAAAATTATTGGAACGTCACCGAAAATATATAGTAGCGGCAGTAGAAATAATGTCTGGAGATTATCCTTATTTATCTGAGTATATGGGATATATTCGTGAGGAGTTAGAAAAATGAAAGCAGTAGTTGTAGAAATTAAAGACAAGTTTGTAGCTGTTTTATCCGATGATGGCTGTATATCAAAAATTAAAAACAAAAATTATATTATCGGGCAGGAAATAATACTTAAAAATAATCTTAAATATATTAAAATCGCAGCTTCGTCAGCAGCCTGTTTAATATTGTTTATAACTCCGGTATGGGCATATTTAACTCCTTATTCTTACGTAAGCTTAGATATCAATCCGTCTTTCGAATTCTCAATAAACAGATTTGACAGGGTGCTTCAGGTTAATGCAATCAATGATGACGGACGTGATACTGTTGAGCACATCGATATTTCCAAACTTAAGAATAAGGAAATCGGAGAAGCCGTTAAAAATGTGTTAACTGAATTAAAGGGACAAGGTTATTTAAACAATGCTAAGGAAGACGGTGTAGTAGTTGCTGCATCAAGCAAAAGTCAGGAAAAAACAGATAAGCTCACATCGGCTCTGAAGCTTGCCGTAGAAGAAATAAATATTAAATCAGATAAGGATGATAGCTATAACAATAAAAAGGATAAAACAAACGAAAGAAATAAAGAAGATAAGTCGAATTCCAAAGAAAAAAGAGATTAGACCTGCTACGACAGCTAAACAGGTGGGATTTTTCAGCAATCTAAATTGACAATCGTTTAAACGTATAGTATTATAATTTATGCAGGCGAGAACCTGTGGGACGCAATTGTTCCACAGGTATTTTTGCACTTACAGCATAAGCGACTGACACTATATGAGGTTATGTTATGATAGAGATAGGTATCAGCAGTCTAACTAAAGTATATGGTACAAACAAAATATTTGAAAATGTTACATTTGATGTTAAGACAAAGGACAGAATTGGATTAATAGGACGTAATGGCACCGGTAAATCAACACTTCTAAAAATAATAGCGGGATATGAGGATTATCAAAACGGCCAGGTATTTATGAAAAAGAACTTAACCATAGGCTATTTGAGTCAGATACCAAATTACGAAGATAATAATACAGTGCTTGATGTATTGAATGAAGCATTTGAAAATTTGCATGAAATAAAAAAAGAGATGGATAAAATTGAAAAGACATTTGATTGTTTATCAGGGGATGAGCTTCAAGCTGCAATATATAAGTACAGCTCGTTGCACGATTCTTATGAATTATCCGGTGGTTATAATATCAATGAAAAGATAAACAGAATATTATTTGGCTTGGAAATATCGGAAAGTATGCAGAGAATGGAGTTTAATAAGCTTAGCGGCGGAGAAAAAACGAAAATTGTTTTAGGTAAAATTTTACTTGAAGAACCTGAACTCTTACTGCTGGATGAACCTTCTAATCATCTTGATATTAAATCAGTTGAATGGCTTGAAGGATATTTGAGTACATATAGCGGAACAATCGTAGCAGTTTCCCACGACAGGTATTTTCTTGACAGGGTTGTCAATAAAATTGTTGAGCTTGAATCTGATGGAGCACAAATTTACTTTGGGAATTATTCAAAGTATGTTGCCGAAAAGGAACTTAGATTTTTACAGGCAATGAAGGATTATGAAAATCAGCAGAATAAAATTAAGAAGATGGAAGAGCAAATACAAAGATACCGCATATGGGGAGAAATGCGTGACAGTGATAAAATGTATAAAAGAGCCAAAGAATTAGAAAAGCGGCTTGAGAAAATTGACAAATTGGATAAACCCTTTATAGATAAAAGAACTGCTAACTTCAAAATTATTTCCGTTGAAAGAACGGGTAAGGAAGTTATTAAAGTAAGTGGTATCGAAAAAACATATGATAAAAAATTATTCAGTGATGTAAGCTTTACGCTTTTTTTCAATGACAGCATGTGCATTTTAGGAGAAAACGGAACAGGGAAAACAACCATATTAAAAATAATATTAAATGAAGACGAACCGGATTCAGGAGATGTACAAATCGGTTCAAACGTTAAAATAGGATATTTGTCTCAGGAAGTAAACTTTGAGAATGAAGATGTTTCCATAGTGGATTATTTTTCATATTATTATGGAATTTCTTTAAGAGAAGCAAGGACTGAACTGGCAAAAATATTATTTACCGGTGAGGATGTATTTAAACGTATAAACACGTTGTCTGGAGGTGAAAAGTCAAGGTTGAAGCTGGGCATGTTAATGTATGAAAATGTTAATACATTAATATTGGATGAGCCCACAAACCATCTGGATATAGAATCAAGAGAGGTATTGGAAGAAAGCTTAATCAATTATGCAGGCACCTTGCTTTTTGTATCTCATGACAGATATTTCGTAGATAAAATAGCAACCTGCATAGGTGAGTTAGAAAATAAGGAATTTAAGCTGTACAATTTTGATTACGAAGGATATAAACAGGAAAAACAAAGAATTTCAGAAAGACAACAAGTTGAACATGCGGAAATAAAAAAAGAAAAAACCGTTTCACAAAACAAAGAGAATATGTTAAGAAAAAAGGAAGAGCAAAAAGCTAAAGAAAAGGCGAAAAGAGATTATATAAAGCTTGAAAACAGTATATTAGAGACGGAAAATAAAATAATTGAATTTGAAAATATTCTGAATTTAAGCTCTGATGAATGTGATTTAGATACATACAATAATATTTATAATGAATATACACTTTTAAAAGAGGAAATAGATAAAATGTATTCTGCTTTAGAAAAGCTGCACACAGAAATAGAAGGGTAATAATAGTAAATATGATTAAATTTTTGGTTAAAAGGTTTGTAAGGGATTACGAAAATGTAAGGGATCCGGGAGTAAGAGAATCATACGGTATTTTTGGAAGCATAGTGGGTATAATTGCTAATGCCGTTTTAAGTATCGGTAAAATTGCCGTAGGAACTATTTTTAACAGTATATCTATAATTGCAGACGGAGTGAACAACTTATCTGATGCAGGGTCTTCTGTAGTTACCTTAATAGGATTTAAAATTTCGGGTAAGCCGGCTGATAAAGAGCATCCATTCGGTCATGCGAGGATAGAATATTTGACAGGACTTGCGGTTGGTGCAATTATAATTCTTTTAGGTGTTGAACTGATTAAATCTTCATTCGACAAGATAAGGAATCCTGAACAGTTAAATTTTTCGTGGGTAATGGTCTTTGTTCTTATTCTATCTATTATAATTAAGCTCTGGTTGAGCTATTTTAATTATAAACTTGGTGAAAGAATATCTTCAACCGCAATGAAGGCATCGGCTTCTGATGCAAGAAATGATGTGATATCTACAGCCGCAGTATTGATATCTGTTTTTATATTTAAAATTACCGGCTATACAATCGATGGATACATTGGAATGCTTGTGGCCTTATTTATATTATATTCAGGCATTTCCATACTAAAAGATATATTGAATCCTTTGCTTGGAGAAATGCCGGAGCCTGATTTTATTGAATCTATAGAAAATAAAATACTATCTTATGAAGGTATCATCAATATTCATGACCTTGTAGTGCATAATTACGGACCTAACCGTTATTTTGCAACCGTTCATGCCGAGGTTGATGCAAATGAAGATATATTGAAGTGTCATGATGTGATAGACAATATTGAAAGAGATTTCGCAAGGGAATTAGATATTAATTTAGTTATTCATTTAGATCCCGTTATAACTGATGATAAGGAAACAAATCACTTAAGGAACTTAACCGAAAAGATAGTTAAAGAAATTGATGAAAGGTTATCCATACATGATTTCCGGGTTGTAAAGGGAGAAACCCATACAAATTTAATTTTTGATGTACTTGTACCTGTGGGGTTTGAAATGAAAATCAGTGAGTTGGTTAATAGCATTGAAAAGAATATACAAAAGGAGGATAGACACTATTATGCAGTGGTAACGATTGATAGGAATTATGTTTCGACATATATCAACGATATGAAGCTGTAACAGTATTGCAAAACAGAAATAAGCCGAAAACAAAAAAACGCAATATTAAGTAAGGAAAATTAAATAAAAACAATACATAAAAAGGCAAAATTACTCTTTTATTATTACAAAAGTATGCTATAATTAATTCTAATGAAAACATTTTTTTAACCATCATTAGCCATATAATCAATTTTAAAGAGGTGACTGTATGTTATTTACGGAAACTATGCCTATTGGAGAAAGATTTTTAAATTCAATAGCCATAACCATTTTAGGAATGCTTGTTGTATTCGCAGTATTAATTATTATTGCGTATTCTTTGGAATTATTAAGGATAATGTTCAAAGATAAAAATACAATAGAAAAATCAGTGCCGGAAAAGAAAGAGCCGGTGAAATTAGTTCCTGTGACACAGGAAAATGTTGAAGATATCGATTTGATACTGCTTATTACGGCAGCAATTGCAGCTGACGAAGGTTCTTCAACCGATGATTTTTTTGTAAGATCAATAAAGCCGTTAGCTCAAAAGGACACCATCTGGGCATCCGCGGGAAGACAGCAAAACATGTCTAAAAAAATGTAAAATAAAGGAGAATGTCATTATGAAAAGATATTTAATCACAGTAAAAGGAATTTCTTATGAAGTTGAAGTTGAGGAACTAAAGGGTCAAAGAGATGCTAATATAGCTGAAAGGATTGTACAGCCGGAGCCGGTGATCACAAAGCCGGTTGAAGAGAAAAAGGCACCCGCACCTGCCCCTGCATCAGATAGTTCCAAAAGTATTACATGTCCGATGCCCGGAACAATTTTAAAAATTGCTGTAAAACCGGGGGATACGGTAAAAAGAGGAGATGTTGTAGTTATATTAGAAGCAATGAAAATGGAAAACGAAATATTTGCTACAGCTGACGAAGTCGTTGATTCAGTAAAAGTAACTGAGGGAGCTACAGTTAATACCGGAGATGTGTTAGTAACATTTAAATAACGACAGAAAGCGGGGAAATATAATGTTAAATACTTTATTAGAAGGATTGAAGCAATTTTTAGGAAACATGGGATTTGCGGCTATAACTCCCGGGCAGGTAATAATGCTTATTGTTTCATTTATACTTTTGTACTTAGCAATATCTAAAAAATTTGAACCTCTGCTGTTGCTTCCCATAGGTTTTGGAATGTTTTTAGCAAATCTTCCACTTGCCGGACTAATGGCCGAACCGGTGGGAACTCTGGGACAGGAAGGATTTCAAGCAGGAGGTCTTTTATATTATTTATACTTAGGAGTTAAATTAGGAATTTATCCGCCGTTAATATTTATGGGCGTTGGTGCTATGACAGACTTTGGACCGTTAATAGCAAATCCGAAAAGTATACTTCTTGGAGCAGCCGCTCAATTTGGAATTTTCACTGTATTTATTGGAGCAGTATTACTTGGATTTACAGGTCCTGAGGCAGCTTCAATAGGCATTATCGGAGGTGCTGATGGTCCTACAGCGATATTCTTAACATCTAAGCTGGCACCTGACTTATTGGGTCCGATAGCAGTAGCAGCATATTCATACATGGCTCTTGTTCCGATTATTCAACCGCCGATTATGAGATTGCTTACTACGAAGGAAGAACGAAGCGTTGTTATGGAACAGCTCAGACCTGTATCAAAAAAAGAAAAAGTTATATTCCCGATTTTCGTTACCGCATTGGTATCGTTAATTTTACCATCGGCAGCACCTTTGGTTGGTATGCTTATGTTAGGTAATTTATTAAGAGAATCAGGGGTAACAGAAAGATTATCAAAGACAGCACAAAATGAATTAATGAATATAGTAACAATATTCTTAGGAGTTACAGTTGGCGCAACTGCAAATGCAGAGACATTCCTTAAACCTCAGACATTGATGATTATCGGCTTAGGACTTTTGGCATTCAGCTTTGGAACGACAGCAGGTGTATTGTTAGGAAAGCTTATGTATAAATTAACCGGAGGAAAGGTAAATCCTTTAATCGGTTCTGCAGGAGTATCGGCTGTGCCAATGGCAGCACGCGTTTCACAGACGGTTGGACAGGAAGAGAATCCGAGCAATTTCCTTCTGATGCATGCAATGGGACCAAATGTTGCAGGTGTTATCGGTTCGGCCGTAGCAGCAGGCTTATTATTATCTATATTTGGATAATAAGTGCTTTGAGATTCGAAATATTTTTGTTGTATAATTGACTTGAATCTGTTAAAATTAATATAATTAATTATGAGGAGGTCGTATGCTTACAGATAATATTTTTGTTGGATTATCAACAACATATGAGAAAGTAATAACCCCTGCAGATTCATATTTGACTAAATCAATAACAATTGACCACATAATGTCAACACCGGCATTGCTTGCAACAATTATTGAAGTTTCATGGAATATGCTTAAGCAGCTGATACCTGACGGATATATAACAGTTGTAAGAAATTTTAACTTTAACCATTTAAATCCTACGTTGGTCGGAGAAAAAATTAAAATTAAAATTACAGTCGAAAAAATTGATAACAACAGAATATATATGACTTTCTTAGGAACAGATTATATCGGAGAATTTTGTAACGGTAATTTTGAAAAAGCAATAGTAAGAAGTGATAAATTATTGGAATCAGCATATAAAAGAGTAAGAATGTAAGGCAAAAGACAGAGGGACGCTTCACCTGTCCAAACGGACAGGGCGAAGCGTCCCTCTGTCTTTTCATTTATCTTTTACCGCTGCAGCCTAATACATTTCTCATCTTGTGTGCGACCATATCCTTTATGGCTGTTCTTCCGGGTCCTAAATATTTTCTCGGATCAAATTCAGAAGGGTTTTCAACAAGTAACTGTCTTATGCATGCAGTCATTGCTAATCTTAAATCCGTATCAATGTTAATTTTACATACTCCCATCTGAGAAGCACGTCTTAACATTTCTTCAGGCACTCCTGCAGCACCCGGTATTTTACCGCCGTATTTGTTACAAAGTTCTACGAATTCCTTTGGAACCGATGAGGAACCATGAAGCACTAATGGGAAGCTCGGCAATAAATCTCCGATAGTTTTTAATCTTTCAAAATCCAAGCTTGGATCACCCTTGAATTTATACGCTCCGTGGCTTGTACCTATTGCTATGGCCAATGAATCAACGCCTGTTCTCGCAACAAATTCTGCCGCTTGTTCCGGATCTGTGTAGGTAGCGTCCTTTGCACTTACATTGACAGCATCCTCAACACCGGCTAATTTTCCTAATTCTGCTTCAACAACAACACCCTTGCTGTGAGCATATTCAACTACCCTTTTAGTAAGAGCGATGTTTTCTTCGAACGGATACTTAGAGCCGTCAATCATAACCGAAGAAAATCCGTCATCAATACATTGCTTACAAATTTCAAAATCTTCACCATGATCTAAGTGCAGGCAAATATCCAAGCCTGAATCTTCTATTGCAGCTTCAACAAGCTTTCTTAAGTAAATAGGGTTTGCATACTTTCTGGCACCTGCGGATACCTGAAGTATCAACGGTGCATTTTCCTGTTTTGCAGCATCAACGATACCCTGAATTATTTCCATATTGTTAACGTTGAAAGCACCTACCGCATAATTGCCTTCATATGCTTTCTTAAACATTTCCTTGGATGTGACAAGAGACATTTTAAATCCTCCTAATATATATTAAATAGAAATGTGTTATACTATATAACTTATTATACTATAACCATATCTAAAACATCAAATAGTTTATTTGTTTTTTTAATATTTTTTCAATCATGGCCATTTTTAAAGAAAAATATAGATATTAAAAGTAAATTAAAGATTTTATAGTAAATATCATGTTAATTAAGGAAAATAAGCTAAAATTGCAAAAAATGATACTTGAAAACAAAACTACAAATGAGTATCATATACATTGTGAGTATTAGCACTCTAAGTCAATGAGTGCTAACAAAAATAGATAAATAATTACATAAAATAAATAGGAGGAATTTAAAATGTCAGTAAAACCATTAGGCGAAAGAGTAGTAATTAAAATGGTGGAAGCAGAAGAAAAAACTAAAAGCGGCATAGTGTTGCCGGGAACTGCTAAGGAAAAACCACAAGTTGCTGAAGTTATCGCGGTAGGATCAGGAATAACTTCCGATGAAAAAAAGAAAGATGAAATTAAAGTTGGAGATAAAGTAATTTTCTCTAAATTTGCAGGAACAGAAGTTAAGGTAGACGGAGAAGAATTAATTATTATCAAATTAGCTGATGTTTTAGCAGTTATAGAATAAAAATAAAGAGAGGTAGTAGAAATGGCAAAAATAATAAAATTTAACGAAGATGCGCGCCGTTCAATGGAAAAAGGCGTTAACGCATTAGCAGACACGGTAAAAGTAACGTTAGGACCTAAGGGAAGAAACGTAGTATTAAATAAAACATTCGGCTCACCTGTTATTACTAATGACGGTGTTACAATTGCAAGAGAGATTGAATTGTCAGATCCATATGAAAATATGGGAGCACAGTTAGTTAAAGAAGTTGCAACTAAAACAAATGATGTAGCAGGAGACGGTACTACTACAGCTACTTTATTAGCTCAGGCGATTATTAGAGAGGGCTTAAAGAATGTTGCAGCAGGAGCTAACCCTATGATACTTAAAAAAGGTATTCAGAAAGCAGTAGAGTCTGCAGTAGCTGAGCTTAAAAATGCAACTAAATCAGTTGAGACTTCAGAAGAAATTGCTCAGATAGCTTCTGTATCAGCAGGAGATGAAGAAATAGGAAAATTAATTGCTGATGCAATGGATAAGGTTGGCAAGGACGGCGTTATAACCGTCGAAGAATCCAAGACTATGGGTACAGAGCTTACTGTAGTTGAAGGTATGCAGTTTGACAGAGGTTACTTATCAGCTTACATGGTAACTAATACGGAAAAAATGGAAGCTGTTTTAGAGAACCCATATATTTTAATAACAGATAAAAAAATTACAAACATTCAGGAAATTCTTCCTATTTTGGAGCAAATCGTTCAAACAGGCAGATCGCTTGTTATTATAGCCGAAGACATAGAAGGCGAAGCATTGGCTACATTGGTTGTTAACAAGTTAAGAGGTACATTTAACTGCGTAGCAGTTAAAGCTCCGGGCTTTGGTGACAGAAGAAAAGAAATGTTAAGGGACATTGCCATATTAACAGGCGGACAGGTAATTTCCGAAGAATTAGGATATGATTTAAAGGAAGCTACTATAGATATGCTTGGTAATGCCGGAACAGTTAAAATAGACAAAGAAAACACTATAATCGTTAACGGTTCAGGTTCACAAGATGAAATTGCAGAAAGAGTAAAACAAATAAAAGCACAATGGGAAGAATCAACTTCCGATTTTGATAAAGAAAAATTACAGGAAAGATTAGCGAAATTAACAGGCGGAGTAGCGGTTATCAATGTTGGAGCGGCTACCGAAACTGAAATGAAGGATAAAAAATTAAGAATAGAAGATGCTTTAAATGCTACAAGAGCTGCAGTTGAAGAAGGATTAGTATCAGGCGGCGGCGTTGCATTATTGTCTACTACAAAGGCTGTTGCTGAAATTGCAGAAACATTGACAGGTGATGCAAAGACAGGTGCTAGAATTATCGAAAAAGCTCTGGAAGAACCTGTAAGACAAATTGCTGCAAACGCAGGACTTGAAGGATCTGTAATAGTTGAAAAGGTTAAGAACAGTGAAAAAGGTATTGGTTTTGATGCATTGAACGAAAGATACGTTAATATGATTGAAGCAGGTATTGTAGACCCGACTAAGGTTGTGAGATCAGCTCTTCAAAATGCATCAAGCGTGGCTTCGATGCTATTGACTACAGAAGCGGCTGTTGCTGACGAGCCGAAGGAAGAAGCAGCACCTGCTATGCCACCGATGGGCGGCGGAATGGGCATGATGTAACAGATTGACGAAAAGCCGAAAAAACCTTTATAAGTTAAATTTGGAAGCTCTCAGAAATTCATTGAATTTTTGAGAGCTTTTTTCCCTTTTTAAGAGAGATGTTTAATTTTATTTTCAAATAATTATCATTATGATATAATACATTATTGAAAGGCTGAGATTCTTCGCTGACGCTCAGAATGACAGGAAACGTATGATATATGTTATTCATAGCATTGGCATATACCAACGCTTTTTAAAATTTGACTGAATAGTAACTGATATAATCCAAGAAGGTGAAATGATGTACAATTTGTCCAATATTGCAGATACGGTTCAAAAATATGCAAAGATAACGGCTAAAATAGCCAAAGTAGACGTTGAGGTAGTAAACAGAGAATTAATCAGAGTTGCAGGTACGGGAATTTTCAGTGAAGGCATATATGAAGACGTATCTGAAAATTCGCATGTTTATAAAAATGCCATAAAGACAGGTGAACTTCAAATAGTAAGAGAGCCGGGCAGTGACGAAAGATGTAAAAATTGCAAAATTAAAAATGTATGCCATGAAACTTTTGAAATATCCATACCTATAAAAATGAAGGGCGAAATTATAGGTGTAATCGGCATGGCAAGCAACGATGAAGAATCTAAAAAAATGATTTTAGATAATCTGGACAGTTACTTGGATTTTTTAGCCCAAATTGCCGATTTCATAGCAACAAAGGCATATGAATATGCCGATGCTAAAGAAAAGCAGTCCATAATAGAAATGCTGAAGCTCATTACAAGGTCAATGGATGAAGGTGCTATAATTATTAACAATGACGGGAATGTAGATACAATTAATCTGAGTGCTAAGCAGCAATTAGGTATAACAAGAATTATTAATAATGAAAAAATTCATATAGAACCAACCGGTGATACCGTTAATAACAGCAAGGAGTACAGGGTAAGAATAGGTAATAATGTTAATACAGTCATAGGAGATATATACGATGTACCGGAAAATCTTTTGTACAAGCAGGTAATGCTTTTTAAAGATATTAAAAACGTCCAATCGAATATATATGCTATGACTTCAACCGTTAATGCACTTAATACAGATAAAATTATAGGAACAAGCAAAAAAACAATCGCGCTTAAGGAAGAAATTAAAAAGGTAGCAAATTCATTTTCTACAGTGCTCATAACAGGAGAAAGCGGGAGTGGTAAAGAAGTTGTGGCCACTGCAATATGGAAGAATTCCGACAGGAGAAACAACAGATTTGTAGCTATAAACTGCGCAGCCATACCTGAGCCGCTGCTTGAAAGTGAATTGTTCGGATACGTTAAAGGTGCTTTTACCGGAGCCGATCCGAACGGTAAAATCGGTAAGTTTGAGCTTGCAAATAACGGCGTAATTTTTTTGGACGAAATTGGTGACATGCCGATTTATCTTCAATCGAAGCTTTTGAGGGTTATACAAGACAAAAAAGTTATAAGAATAGGCTCTAACCAGGTAATTCCTTTAGATGTGAGAATAATTGCCGCAACGAACAAGGATTTAAGAAAGATGATTAATGAAAATAAGTTCCGTGAGGATTTATATTACAGATTAAATGTTATCCCCATTGAGATAGCCCCTTTGAGAGAAAGAAAAGAAGATATAAAGGACCTGGTATATTATTTTATACATTATTACAGAAAGCTATTTAGTAAAAATTTTGTTCGCATAGAAGATGAAACAATGAAAAAACTATTGTCATATCCGTGGTACGGAAACGTCAGAGAGCTGGAGAATACTGTTGAGTTTATGGTCAATATGATGGAGTTCGGAATTATTAATGACGATGCTCTTCCCATAAATATCAAAAAGAACAATAATATAATTAAAAATGATGAAATCAGATCTCTGAAAGAAATAGAATATGAGGAAATAAAAAAGGCAATTGATTATTACGGTGATACGACAGAAGGGAAACTAAAAGCTGCGAATGCATTGGGTATAGGGATTGCCACATTATACAGAAAACTACAATAACTTAGGCATTTTGGGGACGGACCTTTTCGTGGCCGCTGGCGACCACGAAAAGGTCCGTCCCCAAAATGCTTTTTTATGTCGTGAGAATTTTGAATAATTGTCCGCAAATATTAAATAATAGTAAGTGTAATTACAAGATATTATCAAAATGATAAATGTATATTTGTGGATAGTATATTTTTTAACAATAATTTTCAAGCCGAGCTTGTAAGTATTCAAGAATAGGCGATTTTGCTTAGTGCTAAATCAAGAGATTGTTATTATCAATATGATAAATAATTATCATATTGATAATAATGTAGTTAAATTATTGTGAGTTTGTTTTTCTCGTTATTTTTTGAAATCAAATTTTATTGAAAATTCAACGGAATAAATTAGCTTGGTTTTTTGCTCCATAAAAAAAAGATAATAATTTATAAAAAAGTTGGCACAAGTTTTGCTTTGATTTATTTATATATTTGTAAAATATTTTAAGAAAGGTAGTAAAGATGACACTGAAATATGATTTAGTACAAAACGATATTTCCAAAAGGGAAAAAACTGATTTAAGCTTTGTGAATGAAGAAACAGCAAGGAAAGTTCTTAAATATCATTCAAGCTTTGATCAGTATACGGAAACGCCTTTGGTGGAATTAAAGGAATTGGCAAAGTATCTGGGCTTAAAAGATGTCTTCATAAAAGATGAATCATACAGATTCGGTCTCAATGCATTTAAGGTATTAGGAGGCAGCTATACAATAGGACAGTACATAGCTAAAAAATTAGGAAAAGACATAGATGAACTTCCATATAAAACATTAATTTCTGATAAGGTGAAAGAAGAATTAGGGGAGTTAACGTTTATTACGGCAACAGACGGAAATCACGGCAGAGGAATAGCCTGGACTGCAGAGCAGTTAAAACAAAAAGCAATTGTTTATATGCCAAAGGGAAGCGCCCATGAAAGACGTGACAGAATAAGAGCACACGGAGCAGTATGTGAGATAACAGAGTGGAATTATGATGACACCGTCAGGTACTGCAACGAATTAGCCGAAAAAAACGGTTATGTGATGGTTCAGGATACATCGTGGTCCGGATATGAAGAATTGCCGAGATGGATTATGCAGGGCTACATGACTATGGCATATGAGGCGTATTTGAAGTTGCAAAAACAAAACATAAAACCTACACATATTTTCTTGCAGGCCGGAGTAGGTTCAATGGCATCGGGAGTATGCGGATTCTTTTCATCTGTATATGCGGACAGCAAGCCGATAATAACAATTGTAGAGCCCGATAAAGCAGCTTGTCTTTACGGTACGGCAAAAGCGGACGACGGCAAACTGCATCCTGTAACAGGCGAAATGAATACCATTATGGCAGGTCTTGCATGTGGAGAGCCGATAACAATCGGATGGCCCATACTTAATGCTTATGCAGAAAATTTCTTATCAATTCCGGAGGAAACTGCTGCCCATGGTATGAGGGTTCTCGGAAATCCGCTTAAAGGAGACGAAAGTGTTATATCAGGTGAAAGTGGAGCGGCTACCATGGGCGTTGTATCACAGGTTATGACAATTGATGAATTGAAGAGTATCAAAGAAAGCTTGAAGCTTGATGAAAATTCGGTAGTATTGTTATTCAGCACAGAAGGAGATACCTATTTCGAAGGATACAGAGATATAGTGTGGAATGGAGCTTATCCTAACAAATAAATCAAAATATATTAATAAAAAGGAGAAACACATGAACAAAAATTTTAATGATTTATTAAACAATTTAAAAGGCTTAGATTATAAGGATCTTTATCAGAACGACTTTTTACTTACATGGGATAAAACTCAGGAAGAATTAGAAGCAATATTCACTGTAGCAGATACTCTCAGATATTTAAGAGAAAACAACATCAGTACAAAGATATTTGATTCAGGTTTAGGGATATCTATATTTAGAGACAACTCCACAAGAACAAGGTTTTCATTTACTTCTGCATGCAACCTTTTAGGATTGACAATACAAGATTTGGATGAAGGAAAATCACAAATAGCTCACGGAGAAACAGTTAAGGAAACGGCTAATATGATTTCTTTCATGGCTGATGTAATAGGTATTCGTGATGACATGTACATTGGTAAAGGTCACACTTACGAAAAGGCAGTTGCCGAATATGTGGAAGAAGGTTTTAAGGATGGAGTTCTTGAACAAAGACCTACGGTAGTTAATCTGCAATGCGACATCGACCACCCCACACAGACTATGGCAGATGCATTGCATTTAATTCATGAATTTGGTGGGATTGAAAATTTAAAAGGAAAGAAAATAGCTATGACTTGGGCTTATTCACCTTCATACGGAAAACCTCTTTCTGTACCACAAGGAATTATCGGTCTCATGACAAGATTCGGCATGGAAGTTGTGCTTGCACATCCTGAAGGATACGAGGTTATGCCTGAAGTAGAAGAAGTAGCAAGAAAGAACGCGGAAAAATATGGCGGGAAATTTACAAAAACAAACGATATGGCAGAAGCTTTCAAGGATGCAGACATAGTTTACCCTAAGAGCTGGGCTCCTTTTGCTGCTATGGAAGAAAGAACCAATCTTTACGGAGAAGGAAAATTTGATGAGATTAAGGAATTAGAAAAGAAATTACTTGCACAAAATGCGAAACATACTGACTGGGCTTGTACGGAAGAATTAATGAAAACAACAAGGAACGGAAATGCACTATACATGCACTGCCTGCCTGCTGATATAACAGGTGTAAGCTGTAAGACCGGTGAGGTAGATGCAACGGTATTTGACAAATACAGAGTGCCTCTTTACAAAGAAGCAAGCTTCAAGCCATATATTATAGCTGCTATGATATTTACGCAAAAAGTAAAAGATCCGGCAGAAACTTTACAAAAATTAATGGACCAGAATAAAGCAAGGCTGATAAGATAAATATATAAATTTGGAGGAAAAAATGAGTTCTAATTTAGATTTCAATAAAATTAAAGAGTCAGCACAGGGTTATGAAAAAGATATGACTAAATTCTTAAGAGATTTAGTTCGCATACCCGGTGAAAGTGCCGAAGAAAAGGGAGTTATAGACCGTATAGCTGAAGAAATGATAATGTTAGAATTTGATAAGGTTCAAATTGATCCTCAAGGTAATGTCTTGGGTTATATGGGCAATGGTGAAAAATTGATAGGCTTTGATGCACATATCGATACCGTTGGTATAGGAAATAAAGCAAACTGGCAGTTTGACCCTTATGAAGGCTTTGAATCAGACACTGAAATAGGAGGAAGAGGAACATCCGATCAATTAGGAGGTATAGTTTCAGCCGTATATGGTGCCAAAATAATGAAGGACTTAGGTCTGTTAAATGACAAATATACTGCTTTGGTTACGGGAACAGTACAAGAAGAAGATTGCGACGGACTTTGCTGGGAATATATAATCAAAGAAGATAAGGTGAGACCGGAGTTTGTTGTTTCAACAGAGCCTACAGACGGCGGTATTTACAGAGGACAACGCGGACGTATGGAAATTCGTGTAGATGTTCAAGGTGTTTCATGCCACGGTTCCGCTCCGGAAAGAGGCGAAAATGCTATTTACAAAATGGCAGAAATATTATTAAATATACGTGACCTCAACGAAAATGACGCAGCCGATGATAAAGAAATCAAAGGTCTTGTTAAGATGCTGGATCAAAAGTATAATCCTGAATGGAAAGAAGCAAACTTCCTAGGCAGAGGTACAGTAACCACATCAGAAATATTCTTTACATCTCCAAGCCGTTGTGCAGTTGCAGATTCATGCTCAGTTTCACTGGATCGTCGTATGACAGCAGGTGAAACATGGGAAAGCTGCTTAGATGAAATTCGTGCGCTTCCTGCAGTTAAGAAATATAACGCTAAAGTCAGCATGTATCAATATGACAGACCAAGTTACACCGGATTGGTATATCCGATAGAGTGCTATTTCCCTACATGGGTTATTCCGGAAGATCATGAAGTAACAAAATCAATGGAAGAAGCATACAAAGGACTGTATGGTACCGGCAGAAGCGGTTCGCCGGAAACCGACGCTATGAGAAAAGCACGTCCTTTAACCGATAAATGGACCTTCTCAACAAACGGAGTTTCAATAATGGGACGTAACGGCATACCTGTAATAGGATTTGGACCAGGAGCAGAAGCACAGGCCCATGCACCTAATGAAAAAACCTGGAAAGAGGATTTGGTTAAGTGTGCTGCTGTTTATGCTGCGCTTCCTATAATTTACGTTAATAAATAAATAAAAAACAACAAGGACGGGACTAATATACCGTCCTATGTTCGTTTATAGAAAAAAGGATGCGTTTGTGAGGAAAGGAATTAAATATGAGCGATGTAATGAAGACTTTATCATTTGAATATCTCATAGATGTCTGTTTGCAGGATTACTATACGAAGGGTAAAATATTTGAAACTGATAAGAAGGATTTTTTTGCAGATATAAATGATAATGCAAGGATGAACTTTGACAAGGAATATTTGCGTTTACCCATAGGACCTGCTGCAGGACCTCATACACAATTAGCTCAGAATTTACTGTCGGGCTATTTAACCGGCGGAAGATTTTTTGAGCTTAAGACGGTTCAGATTATAGATGGTAAAGAAATGCGGTCAATGATTGAAAAACCATGTATAGACGTTAAAAATGTGGGATACAACGTTGAATGGTCAACAGAACTGACGGTGGAAGAAGCGGCCGATGAATATATCAAGGGCTCCGTATTGCTGCAGTCTATGGCTATTGAACTTGGAATATCCGATATCAAGGATTTTGTGTTCGTTATAAGCGTCGGATACAACCTTGAAGGAATTCAATCTAAAAAAATATCTGATTTCATAGATAATCTCAAGGATGCAAAAAATACAACAATATTTAAAGAGTGTATCAATGTACTGAAAAATAACATCAGTAAATTCAAAAGGTTCAAAATTGAGGATATAGATAAGATTACTTCTAATATCACCAATACGGTAACATTATCAACAATGCACGGTGCAAAGGCGGAAGAAATATCAGATATAGCTAAGCATTTAATAGTGAACAAAAAAATTAATACATTTATAAAATGCAATGCGACGTTATTAGGCTTCGATAATGTGAGAACTATATTAGATAATCTGGGATATGAAAATATAGAACTTAAAGAAGAAGATTTTGAACATGACCTTAAATTTGATCATGCGGTAGATATTGTCAAGCAATTAAAAAAATTAGGCAGTGAAAACAATCTTTTTGTGGGTATAAAGCTTACAAATACGCTTCCTGTCTACAATTCAAGAAAAATATTGCCGGGCGAAGCGATGTATCTGTCAGGCAAGCCGCTTTATCCAATAGCTTTGGGTGTTGCAAGGATGTTTGCGGAGAGTTTTAACGGTGATATTGCCATGTCATTCTCAGGCGGAATTGATAAAAATAACGTAGTTGATGTTTTAAAAACCGGGATTGCGCCCGTAACCGTATCCACACTTTTATTAAAGCCCGGCGGATATAAAAACATGAAAATCTTGGCCGATAAAATATCTCATGAACAATTTAGTTTCGAAAAAGTTGATACATCCTCGGTAACGGAATTGTCTGAAAAAGCAAAGAACGATTCAAATTACAAAAATAAAGGTGATGGAAGATATTTAGAGGATACATTACCTATATATGATTGTTTTAAGAAGAATTGCGGAATCTGTGTAGACGTTTGTCCAAACAGAGCAAATATGAGAGTTTATGATGACAGATTTGATGCAAGCTATCAGATAGTCCATATAGAAAACAGATGTAATGAGTGTGATGACTGTCATACATTCTGCACAAGAGGAGGATTTCCGTATTTTAAAAAGATAACCTTATTTGCAGATGAAGAAGAATTTAACAACTCTGACAATTCGGGTATCTTAAAATTAGGAGATTCGAAGTTCTTATTAAGAGATGAAGACAAAACGGTTTATGAATACGATATAAATAATAATGTAAAAAAAGGAATTGAAAAAATTCTTGAAACAATGATAAAAGAATATCCTTATCTATGGAGGAATTATGAATAAGAAAGTAGTTATAGCATTAGGCGGAAATGCATTAGGAAGTACATTATCAGAACAAATGGATGCGGTAAAGTACACGGCAAAAGCAATAGCTGATCTGGTAGAAGCTAATTATGACGTTGTTATCGCCCACGGAAACGGACCTCAGGTGGGCATGATAAATAACGCTTTTGCGGAATATGGAAAGGTTGACCCGAAATTTCCTTTTATGCCCCTTTCAATGTGTGTTGCAATGAGTCAGGCGTACATAGGATACGATTTACAAAATGCATTGCGGGAAGAGCTGCTGAACAGAGGAATAAAAAAACCGGTGACCTCAATAATAACTCAGGTTGTTGTTGACGAAAAAGATCCTGCATTTGCAAGACCTACAAAACCAATAGGACCTTTTATGACAGAACAGGAGGCAGAAGCAGGCAGAGCCAACGGTATGATAATTGTGGAAGATTCGGGTCGAGGCTACAGAAGAGTTGTTGCATCTCCAAAGCCACAGGATATAGTTGAAATAGATACTATTAAGGATCTTATGCAGGCAGGTCAGTTAGTAATAGCATGCGGCGGCGGCGGGATACCCGTTGTTAAGGAAGGCAGTCATTTAAGAGGTGTTGGAGCAGTAATTGACAAGGATTTTGCAAGCTCACTTTTAGCCGAAAAAATAGATGCCGACAGTTTTGTGGTGCTTACTGCGGTTGAAAAGGTAGCCATAAGATTTGGCAAACCTGATCAGGAGTGGTTGTCGGAATTGGATATACCAACAGCCGAAACGCATATTGCAAATAAAGAATTTGCAGAAGGCTCAATGCTTCCTAAGGTAAGAGCCGCTATTGCCTTTGCGGCATCCAAGCAAGGCAGAAAGGCTTTAATCACTTCATTGGAAAAAGCGGCTGACGGCCTGGCAGGAAAGACCGGTACTTGGATTCATTCATAAAAAGAATAGAGGTATCTGATGATAATAGGAAACGGTAAAATTATTACTAATGATTCATCCGGCAATTTTTACGATAACGGAGCAATATATATTAAAAACAATGTAATTGAAGATATCGGAAATTCAGATGAATTAAAAAACAAATACGGCAATGAAGAATTTATTGATGTCAAGGACAAAGTAATAATGCCGGGTATGATATGTGCACACAGCCATATATACAGCGCATATGCGAGAGGAATGTCAATCAGTAAGCCGACCACCGATTTTTTTACGGTTCTTGAAAATTTGTGGTGGAGCCTGGACAGAAAGCTGACATTGGAGGATGTCAGGTTAAATGCCTTAACTACCTATATAGAATCAATTCAAAACGGTGTTACGACATTGATTGACCATCATTCCGGACCAAATTCGGTGACCGGCAGCTTGTTTGCAATTGCAGATGCTGCAAGACAGCTTGGCATGAGAACTTCTATATGCTATGAAGTGTCCGACAGAGACGGAAAGGATATCACACAAAAAGAAATAAAAGAAAATATAGACTTTATTAAAGAGTATAAGAAAAATAATGGCGACATGATTAAGGGCTTATTTGGGCTCCATGCATCATTTACATTGTCTGATGAAACCCTTTACAAGGTAAAAGAAGCCATGGAAGGAGTTTATGACGGTTATCATATACACGTTGCAGAAGGAATAGAGGACCAATATGATTCCTTAAAAAAATATGGCAGAAGAGTTGTTGAAAGATTGCATGATTTTGGAATCTTAGGCAAGAGAACGATTGCTGTTCACGGTGTTCATATAAATCAAAGAGAAATTGAAATATTAAAACATACGGATACAAGCGTAGTTCACAACCCCGAATCAAACATGAACAATGCTGTAGGATGCCCTCCTGTTGCTTCAATGCTTAAACATGGATTAAGAGTCGGACTGGGTACGGATGCATATACCAACGACATGTTTGAGTCAATGAAGGTTGCAAATATTTTACAAAGCCATCAATTGTGTGATCCGACTGTCGGCTTCAATGAAACTAAACAAATGCAGTTTGAAAACAATCCTAAAATTTTAAGCAAATATTTTAATAGGGATATCGGAATATTAAAAAAGGGTGGTTATGCGGATATAATAACACTTAATTATGATCCTTTAACCCCGATGTCAAAGGATAATTGGTTTGGTCACGCTTTGTTTGGTATGACCGGAAGAATAGTAAACGATACAATTATAAACGGAAAATTTGTAATGAAAGACAGAGAAATATTGACAGCTGATGTAAAAGAAATTATGAGTAAGTCTCGTGAAAGAGTTAAAGAAGTATGGAAGTTCATGTAAATATCAAATTTTGGAGGATCAATCATGAAAAATAATACTAACAATAATAACAATTCACTGTTCAGTTTAAATGGCAATCCAAGCTTAAGCACGGTAACGCCGATGTCTTTACAACATCTATTGGCGATGATAGTAGGAAACGTATTACCGGCTTTAGTATTATCGGGCGCAATAGGGCTAAACCCGGAACAGCGTATTTTACTGGTTCAGGCAAGTATGTTTATAGCAGCTGTCGGAACATTTTTACAATCCACACCTATCTTTGGCGTCGGTGCAAGGCTGCCTGTAATTATGGGTGTAAGCTTTGCATACATACCGACTATTTTAGCAATCGGGGGACAATATGGTATAGGTGCTGTATTAGGTGCACAGGTTGTAGGTGGTGTTACCGCATTTATAGTAGGTATATTCATAGAAAAAATCAGAAAATTTTTTCCGCCAATGGTAGCGGGGACCGTTGTTTTTACAATAGGATTATCACTATATAGAGTTGCAGTTAACTACATGGCAGGAGGATTCCAACCTACCGACCCAAGATACGGCGGTTTAATATATTGGGGAATTTCAATTTTAACACTTGTAGTTGTGTTGTTGTGCAATATGTTCGGCAAAGGATATATAAAGCTTGCCGCAATATTGATAGGAATTGTTGTAGGTTACATTGCGAGCTTGATAGCAAACATAGTAACGTTTGAGTCAATTACTTCAGCTGCTTGGTTCAGTTTACCGAGCATACTTCCGTATAAGCTTGAATTTCCAATTGCAGCTGCAGTAAGTATGGCCGTAATGTACGTTGTCAACTCTGTTCAGGCAGTTGGTGATTTATCGGGAACAACTGTGGGCGGTATGGACAGAGAAGCAACGGACAAGGAGCTTTCAGGCGGTATTAAGGCCAATGGTATAGTAAGTATAATCGGATCATTTATAGGTGCATTGCCGACCGCAACATACAGTCAAAATGTTGGTATAGTGGTAATGACTAAGGTTGTTAGTTTAAAGGTATTCAGATTAACAGCCTTAATGATATTGGTAGCAGGACTCATACCTAAATTTGGTGCGGTAATGACGTCAATTCCTCAAGCGGTTATAGGAGGTGCTACGATTTCTGTTTTTGCACAAATAACTATGACAGGTATGAGATTGATAGTACAGGATGAAATGTCTGTCAGAAATACAACGATAGTAGGTCTTGGTATAGCGTTAGGAATGGGAATTACACAAATACCTAAAGAGGGATTACAATATCTTCCTGATTGGTTTAATATGGTATTTGCAAGCTCACCTGTAGTTTTAGCTACTGTAGTTGTATTCGTATTAAATATTTTGTTACCTAAAAAATCATTATCACAGGAACAGGCTGAAAGAGCTGCGATGGATAAAAAGTAAAAGACTGAGAATCTCATGCAAGATGAAGGGGGACACACCTTTATGGATGGAAAATAGCTGGAGATAAGCCTTAAAGGAATGTCCCCGTCAGAAGGAGGTTACATTGAACTTAATTATAAAAAACGGATTAATCAATGATAACGAAAAAAGCTATAAAGCTGACATATTAATAGAAAACGGCATAATAAAGCAAATAGGAACAAATACAGAACAAAAAAATTATAAAACAATTGATGCAGACAACAAACTGATACTTCCGGGCGGTGTGGATGTTCATACACATATGGACTTAGACCTAGGGAAATATAAAGCTGTAGATGATTTTTATACAGGAACCGTGGCAGCCGCATTTGGAGGTACTACCACAATTGTTGATCACATAGCCTTTGGACCCAAGGGATGCTCTCTTAGCCATCAAATCGATGAATATCATAAATTAGCTAAGGAAAAGGCTGTTATTGATTACAGCTTCCATGGAGTTATACAGCATGTGGATGAACAGATTTTACATGAAATGAATGAGATGGTTAATGAAGGTATAACAAGTTTTAAAGTATACATGACATATGACAATATGTTGAGTGATGAAGAAATACTGAAAGTATTAATACAAGCAAAAAAGATAAATGCCGTTATTGCGGTGCATGCTGAAAACGACGGAGCCATACAGTATTTAAGAAATTACTATAAAAGCTTAAATAGCTCAAAGCCGATATATCATGCTTTATCAAGACCTGATTCCACCGAAGCGGAAGCGATTAACAGAATGATATATTTAAGTGAAATTGCTGAATTTCCTCATTTGTATTTTGTACATGTTTCTACTAAAAAGGGACTTGATGAAATTATAACGGCAAGAAGAAGAGGAGTCAAAAACATATATTGTGAAACTTGTACACAATATTTAACATTGACGGAAGATTATTATAACAAAGAAAATTGTGAAGGTTTAAAATATATAATGGCGCCTCCCCTGAGAAGGACAGGAGATGTAGAGGCGCTATGGGAAGGTGTAATCAATGATGATGTTGATGTTATTGCAACGGATCATTGTCCGTTTTTCTTAGAGCAAAAATTAAAAGCAAAGTACGATTTTACGATTGCACCCGGCGGAGTACCGGGGGTTGAAGAAAGAATGGAAATCGTTCTGACGGAAGGTATTAAGAGAGGAATATCCATTAATAAGATTATTGATAAACTATCGACCAGACCGGCAGAAATATTTAGTTTGTATCCTAGAAAGGGAGCTATACAAGTTGGCTCAGATGCGGACATAATTATAATATCTGAAAAGAATGAAACTATAAAGCAGGAAAATCGCCACAGCAGGGCAGACTATACACCATATGAAGGATTTAAAATTAATTATATAGTGGAAACAACAATTCTAAGAGGCGACATAATAATTCAGGATAATAAATTGGACGCCGAAATGGGTGACGGCCAATTTATGAAAAGAAAATCAATGAAAGGATAATTATTATGTATTTATTAAATATAAACGGAAATACCTATGAAATTGAACAAGACAAAAAGCTGATGGATTATTTAAGAGATGATTTGCACCTGACATCTGTTAAAAACGGCTGTAATGAAGGTGCTTGCGGTGCTTGTTCAATACTTGTTGACGGTAAGGTTGTTAAATCCTGTGTCATGAAGGTTTCTAAATTTGCGGGAAAAGAAATAATTACGGTTGAAGGCTTAACCGAAAGAGAAAAGGATGTTTACAGCTATGCATTCGGAAAGGCAGGAGCCGTTCAATGCGGATTTTGTATACCGGGTATGGTTATCAGTGCTAAGTGTCTAATCGATAAAAACGATAATCCAACCAAGGATGATGTAAAAAAAGCAATAAAAAATAATATTTGCAGATGTACCGGTTACGTAAAAATCGAGGAAGCAATATTATTGGCGGCAGAAATCCTAAGAAATAATCAGGATTTACCTGAAGTTGATTACACTGTTAAGATAGGCATGGATATTTTCAGAGTAGACTCAAAGGACAAAACCTTAGGTAAAGCAAAATATGCCGATGATTATCATTATGACGATATCCTGTATGGTAAAAATGTATTTTCCGGATATGCAAGAGCAAAAGTTTTGTCTGTGGATATAAGTGACGCATTGATTATGCCCGGAGTAGCAGCGGTTTTTACGGCCAAGGATATACCGGGAAACAGATATATCGGACATTTGGCTCATGATTGGCCGGGAATGATAGATGTGGGAGAGCAAACGAAGTGTATAGGAGATACAATTGCAATGGTTGTGGCAGAAAGCAGGGAGCAGGCAGAGGAAGCAGTAAAAGCGGTAAAGGTAGAATATGAAGTGTTACAACCTGTTACTACCGTTGAGGAGGCAATGACTCCCGGCGCTCACCAAGTTCATAGTGAAGGTTATACAATGTTCGGTAAATTTATTGTTCCCGAAAACAACCTTTATTCGCATCAGGAAATGAAAAGAGGAGATGCTGAAACAGCTTTAGCTGATTCAAAATATGTGGCGGAAGGGACATTTGAAGTACCTGCTACAGAGCACGCATTTTTAGAGCCGGAAACTGCAATAGGAATACCTGACAATGACGGCATAACGGTTATTACCGGAGGTCAGGGCATATATGACGAATACAATGAAATAAGCGAATACTTAGGTATACCAAGGGAAAAGGTAAGAATTCAAAGTGCCGTTGTGGGAGGCGGATTCGGCGGCAAGGAAGATATGAGCGTCCAGCACCAGGCAGCACTTTGTGCATATTTAATAAAAAGACCTGTAAAAGTATCCTTCAGCAGACAGGAAAGCATCAATTATCATCCTAAACGTCACGCAATGAAAATGCACTTTAAAATCGGCTGCGATGAAAATGGAATATTCAGGGGTATGAAAGCAAGGATTGTTTCTGATACAGGTGCTTATGGTTCCCTTGGAGGTCCGGTACTGCAAAGAGCTTGTACCCACGCGGGGGGACCGTATAATTATCAAAATGTGGATATTGAAGGAAATGCGTATTATACAAACAATCCTCCTGCGGGAGCATTCAGAGGATTTGGTGTTACTCAATCAGCCTTTGCCATTGAATGCTTAATAAACGAACTTGCTGAAAAGTCAGGACTGTCAGGATGGGAAATAAGATATAAGAATGCTATCAGGACGGGTCAGTCTCTTCCGAACGGTCAGATGGCCGATAACGGTACGGGAATGGCAGAAACGCTGGAAGCTGTAAAGGATGACTTTGAGAAATATGAAAAAGATCCGAATTATCATGTGGGGATAGCTTGTGCAATGAAAAATGCAGGACTTGGTGTTTCGGTTCCGGATCCCGGGAGATGTAATTTGTTTATATCCAATGGTAAGGTTTATGCAAGATCTTCAGCAGGGGCCATAGGCCAAGGTATACAAACCGTGCTGATGCAAATAATATGTGAAACCACCGCTTTAACCGGTGATAAGGTTGTAGTTGAACATCCGGATACAAAATTTGCACCTGATGCAGGTACAACTACAGCTTCGAGACAAACGACCTTTACGGGTGAGGCTGCACGAATTGCTTCATTACAATTAAAGGCGGAAATAGAAAAAGGTAATTCATTGGAAAGCTTGGAAGGAACTGAATTTATAGGAGAATTTGATTTTAAAACAGATCCCCTAGGTTCTCCCAAATCAAACCCCGTAAGCCATATTTCCTATGGTTACGCAACTCAATTGGTAGTAATCGACAGCGAAGGAAAGCTCCATAAGGTTATAGCTGCCCACGATGTTGGCAGAGCAATTAACCCCAAAGCAGCAAGGGGTCAAATTGAAGGTGGGATTGCCATGTCGTTAGGATATGGATTAACGGAGGACTTTCCGATAAAAGATGGAGTTCCGCAGGTTAAATTCGGTACTTTGGGTCTTTTCAAAGCCACCCAGATGCCGGACGTAGAAATACATTTAATCGAAAAGAATAATCTTAACGGAGTAGCTTACGGTGCTAAAGGATTGGGAGAAATAGTCGTAATACCGGGAGCTCCCGCATGTCAAAATGCTTATTATAAAAAAGATGGCATTTTCAGATATAAATTACCTTTACAAAATACTTTCTATAAAAAATAAGGCATTTTGGGGACGGACCTTTCAGTGAAATGATTCGCTTCACTGAAAGGTCCGTCCCCAAAATGCTCAAAATATGAATGTCATCATGTTAATGATGACATTTCTGCTACATAATGATAAAATAAAGAAAATAATTAGTTAACGGGTGGGTTATGAACAGCTTATCTTCAATTTTTAATATAAAAAAAGGTGATATAGTATCCATTGCCGGAAGCGGCGGCAAAACAACGCTTATGTACCGTCTGGCAAATGAATTAAAGGATAAATACAAGGTTCTTGTCACCACAAGTACTAAAATTTATATGCCTGACAAAAAATATAAAATTTATACGACTGTTGATAGTTATATAAATAGTTTTAATAAACTTGATAATGGAATAACCGTAATCGCAAAGGATCTAAATATCGAAAGCAATAAATTAATCGGTATAAATGATGATGACTTAGACATTTTAATAAAATACTTCGATATAATATTAATAGAGGCAGACGGTTCAAGGGGATTACCATTAAAGGGATGGAAGGAGGATGAGCCTGTAATATTGAAAGCTTCCAATAAGACAATAGGCATAATTCCGGCAAATACAATTAATAAAAATATAACTACAGATTTTGTACATAATCATGATGAATTTAATATATTGACTGATTACAGTAATAACCTTGACTTTGAAGCTATAGGTCAAATATGCATCCGTAAAGATGGACTTTTTAAGAATTCAAGGGGAAATTTATATTTATTTCTGAATCAGGCAGATACAGAAGAAGATATTAAAAATTCCGGAGAGCTTTTCGCATATTTAGAAAAATATAAGCATAATTTTAAAACATGCTGGGGCTCCTTGAAAAAAGAGGAATATTATGAATGTTAGTGCGATTGTTTTAGCAGCAGGATTATCAAGAAGAATGAATCAAAATAAACTTTTGATGAAGCTTGATGGTATCGAAATATATAAACATATACTTAATACAATTGAAGAATGCAAGGAGTTTATTGGTGAAATTATTGTTGTGGGTAAGGACAGTGAGGTTTTATATTATGCTGAATCATTAGGTTTTAAGACAAAGCAGAACAACATTTCTTACTTAGGACAAAGCACTTCAATAAAAATGGGCATAGAAAATTTAAAACCTGCGGACGGTTATATGTTTTTTGTTTCGGACCAGCCCTTCATAAAAAAAGATACAATTAAAAAATTATACGATTCCTTTAATGAGAATAGGGACAAAATAATAATACCAAGCTATAACGGTGTAAAGGGAAATCCGTCCATATTTCCTCACAGATTCAAGGAAGAGCTTCTTGGTTTGAGCGGTGATGTGGGAGGAAAGGACGTAATAAAAAAGCATCCGGAGGAAATCGTAAAAGTTGATATACGGACAGATAAGGAACATATAGATATAGATACTATGGAGGACTATAAAAAGCAAATAAATCGGGGTGATTTTATGAAGGGAGAAGTAATTGTAGTCAAAGGCGGGGGAGATATTGCTTCGGGTATTATTCAGAAGCTGCATAGAACAGGATTCAGAGTGTTGGTGCTTGAAACGGAAAAACCAACATCAATAAGAAGGACTGTTTGTTTTTCAGAGGCAGTGTATGACGGTAAGATGAAAATAGAGAGTATTACATCCGTGCATGCAAAAAGTATTCAGGAAATATATGATGCATGGTCAAATGATTGCATACCTGTGGTTGTAGACCCGGAAGGTGCTTATATTAATAAGCTTAATCCTATTGCAGTCGTAGATGCCATAATTGCTAAAAAGAATACGGGAATGAAAAAGGATGCTGCGCCTGTAACTATTGCTGTAGGATCCGGCTTTGAAGCAGGGAAGGATGTTCATATAGTTATAGAAAGTAACCGGGGGCATAATTTAGGCAGGTTGATTTTCAGCGGATCTGCGGAACAAAATACCATGGAGCCGGGAAATATAGACGGATTTACATTCGAAAGGGTCTTATATTCTCCTGATGAGGGAAATTTTATTACTAATCATAAAATTGGTAACTTGGTAAAAAAAGGCGATATAATCGGTAGCGTAAATGATAAAAGTGTAGTTGCTAAATTAGACGGCGTAATCAGGGGGTTAATTCGTGAAGGTGTTTATGTTGCCGAAGGACAAAAAATCGGAGACATAGATCCAAGAGGTGATGAGAAGTATTGCTACAGCATATCTGATAAAGCTAGGGCAATAGGAGGAGCAGTTTTAGAGGCGGTGCTGATCCTATTACAGCAACCTAACAATTTGTCATCCTGAGTGTAAACGAAGGATCCTAAGTAGCTTATATGTAATTGTTTAAAAATCATATTGTTAAAATATGATTTTTTTGTTACAATTTAAAAAACTATGTCGAAAATTGTTTTTAAGGAGAGTATATGGCTAAGATAATTTCTGTAACAAATCAAAAAGGTGGAGTGGGAAAGACCACTACAACAGGTGCCGTTGCTGCAGGTTATAAATTGAAGGGTTACAAGGTATTATGCGTTGATTTAGATCCTCAGGCTAATTTAAGCTTCAGTGCCGGTGCGGAAACTGAGGAGTGCCCGACTATTTATGAAATATTGAAAGGAGAGGCGAATACATACTTTTCAATACAGAAAATGGATTCCTTTGATATAATATCATCCAATATTTTACTAAGCGGAATTGAATTGGAATTTACACAGACAGGAAGAGAATATTTATTAAAGGAAGCATTGTCATCAGTTAAGGACAAATATGATTATATTTTTTTAGACACACCTCCTGCACTGAGTATTTTAACGGTTAATGCGTTCACTGCATCTGATTTTATTATTATCCCCATGCTTGCTGATATTTTTAGCCTGCAGGGAATAGCACAGCTTTCGGAAACCATAGACAGAGTGAGAAAATATTGTAATTCTAATGTTAAGGTAGAGGGTATAGTACTTACAAAATTTAACATGAGGACTGTTTTAAGCAGAGAAATTAAAGGAACGGCGGAATTGATAGCGGAACGATTGAATACTGAAATATTTAATACGACAATCAGATCGAGCGTTGCTGTTATGGAAGCACAAACCAATCAATTGGATATATATAATTACTCACCAAAAAATGGAGCTGCAAAGGACTATATGGATTTAGTAGAAGAGCTTATTGAAAGAGGATTATAATATGGCAAAAATTAAGAAAACCTTTGATAGAGAATTAATGTACAATAAAATTATGCCGACAAATTTGAAAAGGGACGAAATTGAGCAAAATGAAGCAAATGAGTCTGCAACAATTGTTACCGAAAATGACAACTCCACAGAAGTGATTTTCCAAAATAAAGAATTAAATTTAATAAGAGATGAAAAAAACGAGGTTATATTATATAACGTGACAGAAAAGCTTGTTCTTGATAAGCTTGAAGCAACCCTTAAAAAAATGAATTGCTGCAGATGCGACCGATGCAAGGAGGATATTGTAGCAATTGCTTTAAACAATCTTAAGCCAAAATATATTGTAGCAAACAAAGATAATATTAAAGAAAAAATATATGAATATGATGAAATGGGCAGAGAAGTTACCACAGAGGTTATTAAAGCGGTACTTAAAGTAAGGAAAAACCCAAGGCATTAAATTAAAATTATAATTTTACTAAAATTTTGGTTAATCATGACGATATTATATTAAGAATATTATAATGAGGTGATTACGTGCAAGATAATTTAAATGTTTTAAATAGCGATTTAGATGAGGATACACTTAAAGGCAAGTATTTGACTTTTTACACGGATAATCAACTGCTTGGAATTTCTATAGCTGATGTAGTTCAAATAGTAGGAATGCAAGAAATAACAGCAGTTCCCGAATTTCCATCATACGCAAAGGGTGTGATCAACTTAAGAGGGATAATTATACCAATAATTGATGTGCGATTAAGATTGAAAAAGGAAGAAATCGGATACAACGAAAGAACATGCATTATAGTAACAAATATAAACGAGTCTTACATAGGCTTTATAGTAGATGAAGTAAACGAAGTTACCAACATAGATAACGAAAACATATCAGACCCTCCTAAAATGGGCTCTGACTATACAAACACCTTTATTACCGGAATTGCTAAATTAAACAATCGCATTGTTTTGCTGATAGATTTGAAAAAAGTACTTGATGAAAAAGAGATTGAGCTTATTACCAATGTGAATTAATTGTTGTAAGGGGGCAGAATTGAAAATATTTAATAAAAAATCTAAAAATAAAAAAAAGACCAGAAAAGCTAAAAGTGATAAAAAGAAGATTAAAATAGCATTATTTAAAATGTCAAACATTAAAATAGCGCCAAGATTAATAATCGGTTTTGGGATTTTATTAATAATGTTTGCTGTGTCTAATGTGGTTTCAATTTTTAATATAAATCATGTTTCAGAAGATGTTAACCTTTTTTATGACGACTGCTACGAGGTGGAAGTGCGTTCATGGGAAACTAAGCTTGCTTTGAACAAGGTGGAAAAAGCAGTTTACAAATCCACAACAACGTCCGGCAGAGCGCAGAAGATGGAATATACGGCTGAAATAACAGAAAATATACAAATAGCCAATGAAACGCTTGGATTATTATTACAGGATTTAGACCACTATCCAACTGTCGTTCAACAGCTGAATAATGATATGTTAACAGTAACAGAAATAAGCAATAATTTGGTTGAGCTTTTAAACGACAGTAAAAATTCACAAGCATTAGAAATAATGAACAATGAACTAACACCTGTATTAAGTTCGATTTATAGAACTATGGATGAAGTCAGTAAAAATTTGGATATAGTAGCACGAAATTTTGTAAATAATTCTAATGAAACAAACAGATATTTATTGATAGCCTTAATCGCTATGCTCGTAGTAGGCATTGTTGTTTCCGCTTTGTTGGGAGCGGCTATAATTAAAAGCTTGGTGCGACCGATTAAAGAAATAACAGAGGCTGCCGAGGCCATCAGCAGGGGAGATTTAGACTATGATGTAAATCATACATCCAAGGATGAGCTTGGCGTTGCTACATTAACAATAAGCAATACCATAAAGACATTGAAGCTTTATGTGGGGGAAATTGACAGAGTATTAAATGAAATGTCAAACGGCGATTTAACTTCCTCAATCAGCATGGAATTTATAGGAGGATTTGCACCTATAAAAACTTCAGTAGAAAGAATATTATCATCCTTTAACGATACATTAAGTAAGATAGATGAAGCTGCAGAACAAGTGTCCAGCGGCGCAAGCCAGGTATCGGGAGGAGCACAGGCATTGTCTCAGGGAACAACTGAGCAGGCGAGTTCTATTGAGGAATTATCTGCAACTATAAATGAAATATCGGAACAAATCAAGCAAAATGCGGAGAATTCCAACAATGTCAGCAAAATAACCCAGGAATCGGCTCAAGAAGTTGAGAAAAACAGTGAAAAGGTTGAGCTTATGACCGAGGCAATGTATGACATAAGGAATTCTACAAATGAAATATCCAAAATTATAAAAGCAATAGACGACATAGCTTTCCAGACAAATATTCTTGCATTAAATGCTGCGGTTGAGGCAGCAAGAGCCGGTGCGGCAGGCAAAGGATTCGCGGTAGTTGCCGACGAGGTAAGAAACTTAGCCTCAAAGAGTGCGGAAGCAGCTAAAAGCACGGCAGATTTAATTGAAAATTCCATCAAATCCGTGGAAAGAGGCACAGTTATTGCAGATGAAACAAAGGAATCAATTAATTCAATGGTAAGTTCCATAAGAGAATCAGTAAAATTAGTTGATGAGATTTCAGAGGCATCAAAAGAACAAGCTGAATCCATAATGCAGATAACATTGGGAATTGAGCAAATATCCGCTGTTGTTCAGACGAACTCGGCTACTGCGGAGGAAAGTGCTGCTGCAAGCCAAGAGCTTAGCGGACAATCAAGCTTATTAAAGGAATTAGTCGAACAATTTGATTTAGCCGAAGAGGCTGTATAAGGAGTATGTTATGAGCTACGATACAGAAGAAATATTTGAAGAAGAAATAGAGTTTCCGTGGTTATTATTTAAATTGGATGAAAGCTTGTATACAATAAACAGCAAGCTGATAACATCAATCGTTATCTGTCCGGAAGAAATAACGTATGTACCCAAGGTTTCTGAATATATCATAGGGCTCATACATTTAAGAGGAAATGTTGTTCCATTGATTGATATGAAGAAATTGTTTAATGTAGAAACAGGTAATGATGCTCAGGAAAATAAAGGTATGGTAGTAGTGTTAGAAAAAGACAATTCGTTTGTGGGATTAATCGTAGATGAAGTTTTGTCTGTTGAAAATATTACATCATTTGAAGAAACAGAAGAAATCAGAAAAATGTGTAGGGACGGTTTTGTAAAAGGTGTTGCAAAAGGAAATAAAACGGAAGATGTACTTTTGATTATTGATGAAGAAAAAATCATGAATATGGCATAAAAATATATTTGGCATTTAATTTTTTGAATTTTGTGTCGATTATATAATTAATTAGAGGTAGGGGGACACATCTCGGTTTGTCAGGGATGGTCTATATGTATAGGAGAAATGTCCCTGCTTAGGAGGGGTTATTATATGAAAATTCAAAACATAAACAATTATATGAATTATAAAGGTGGTTCTAAGCCAATAAAGAACCAGGAATTTGTAAAAAACAATAAATACGATGTAATTGAATTAAACGGTAGATCATCAAAGAATAGGGATGAAGAATATTTAAATTCAATTAAAAAGAAAGTTTCTGCTCATATTAACAAGGAAACCAGCGCCGAAAAAATTAATCGGATAAAAGAAAGCATAGAGAGTAAGACGTACAATATCAATGCTGAAGAAATAGTGAAAAAGCTGTTAATATAAGGGGTAAAAAATATGATAGATATATTAAAAGAAAGTGCCGATTTGTACAAAAGCTTTCTTGAGTTAGAATATGAAAAGTATGATGCGGTCATAAAAAACGATATCAATACATTGGATGATATTGTATCTAAAGAACAGGTATATTATATGAAAATGAGAGGTGTCGACCAAAAGAGAGAAAAGCTTGTAGATGCTATGGGCTGCAAAGGAATGACACTGAAGGAAATAATCGATACAGATAAAATAAAAAGCAATGGTGAGCTTATCGAAAAATATAATGAGCTGAGTGAAATAATACAAGAGGTTAAAAAAATCAACAGCTTGTGCAAGACGTTAATCGAAGTAAGAATGCACAAAATTGATGATGCGTTGGTTCAATTAGGTGAAAAAGATAAAACATATTCAAACACAACTACGGAAAATAAGAACAACAGCGGAAAGAGCGTAATGCTTTCAAAGAAAGTATAAAGGGGTGAAGATATGCTTAGATCAACATTTTTAGGATATAAAACGGCCACAAGTGCGCTGAAGGTTCATCAGAATTATATGGATGTTACAGGGCAAAATATGGCGAATGTTAATACGAAGGGCTATACAAGACAGCGTCTCGATACGAGCTCATTCGGCTTTACTGCGAGAAATCTGAAATTCAGCTTAGGCGGTGTAGTTATCGGACAAGGTGTAAACTCATTGGGAGTAAGTCAATACAGAGATGCATTTCTTGATTTGAGATACAGAACCGCAGCTGCAAAGACGGGGGATCAGGAAACTCAACTGGAAGCATTAATAGACGTAGAGTCAATTCTTGATGAAATAATGAAGGAAGGTATGGATTCCCAGTTTTCTGATTTGTTAGACCAGCTGCATGAACTTACAAAAAGTCCCTCTGATCCTGTTTTAGAGGGTGTTGTAAGAACATCGGCTCAACTGCTTACACAAATGCTTAACAATTATGCAACTCAACTTGAAACAGTCAGGGAACAGCAGTTAGAATATATGGAAAAAGGAGCAACGGTTGATGTTAACCAGTTGCTGAAAAATATATCGATTTTAAATCAACAGATAAAAGAAGCCAACATAGGGGGAAATCCTGCGTTGGAGCTTAATGACGAAAGAAATCTGCTCATAGATGAGCTTTCCTCATATCTTGATATTGAGGTTAAAATAGATAAAATAAATATAGGCGGAGACAATTTTGTTGACGAATTGTCAATAAATTTGAAATTATCGGACGGCATTAAAATAAAAATCATTGACAATGATGAATTTGCAGAATTTGAATCAGGAGTACCTACCGGTGCAACAGATGTTGAGTTTAGATTAAAGAATAATATTGATACCGGTTATACTGGTTCACTTGATTTGACTGATAGAATTAATAACGGGCAAATTGGAGGGTACATAAAATTTTTAAACGGTAAGGGCGAATATGCTGCCACAGGAGATGTGGATGCAAAAAACAAAGGCATACAATATTATCAAAATATGTTGGATACATTGGCAAATAAATTTGCAAGGACGATGAATAATTTAAATCGCGAACCTAATTTTGCTGCCGACGGGACTGTGGACAGTTGGACTTCAAAGAGGTTGTTTGAGTCAAGGGAAACAGGTCCAATTACTGCCAAGTCAATAAAAATATCGGATGCTTGGGCCGCAGCAACAGAATCATATATAACGAATACAATTGTAAAATCGGATGGAGATGACAGTACTGGTGCAACGGATAATATACTTAGAATGATAGATGCCTTTAAAGAAAAGAATGATTTTACAACTCAGTTTAACGGCGGGGGAAATGGATTATTTAAGGGTACCTTTCAGGAATTTGTATCATTTACGATAACCAAGCTTAATCTTCAGACGGATGATGTTGAAAAAACCCATGAAAGCTATTTAGTATCGCAGTACCAGATTGATTATGAAAGAAGCAGTCTATCCTCTGTTGATTTTAACGAAGAGGGCGTGAATTTATTACAGTACAGCAAATCATACAACGCCGCCGCAAGATTGATGACTACATTGGATGAGATGTTAGACACGTTGATTAACAGAATGGGAGTATAGGAGGTAGCTTATGAGAATTACGACAAGCATGATGTCCAGCAGATACATCAGGAATTTAAATAAATCCGCTAATGAAATGAATTATTTGAACGAAAGAGTAGGAACCGGCAGAAAGTTTTTCAAAGGCTCGGAGGATCCCATATCTGCCATAAAAGCATATAAATTAAGAAGAGAATACAGAAAAACCGAAACATATGATTCTAATATTAAGGATGTAAATTCTTTTCTTACCTCCGCGGAAACAAACATGATGGAAATAGGCGAAAGTTTAAAATCCACATATGAGCTATATTTAAGAGGTATAACGGGCACCATGGGAGCGGAGGAAAGAGAAGCAATAGCGAAGGAGCTTGAAAATCTTCAGTCATCCATATTGACTTCACTGAATGCCAAGTTTGAGGACAGGTATGTATTTGGCGGAACCAGCAAAGATGTACTTCCGTTTACATTACATGATGTAACATTACCGGATGGAACTATTGGAAAGCAATTGTTTTACAAAGGTGTTAATGTTAATACCGGGCTAGACAAAGATGGACTTCCTGTAGGTGCAGATATTTTAGAAAAATTAGCAAATGAAAAAGCATATGTGGATCTTGGATTGGGAATGACATTTAATGGCGATGACTTAAATGAAGATACCGCATTTAACATGTCAATGTCAGGTATTAGCTTCATGGGATACGGAGAAACAGACGGTATATCAGATAACATATACACATTAATAGGTAATATTAAAGATGAGCTAAGGCGTTCAGATTTCTCAACAGATGATATTTCACCTTACTTAGCAAGATTTGAGAAACAAAAAAATAATGTACTGGTAGCTGTAACGGATATAGGTGCAAAGACAAATTATTTGGATTTTTTAGAATTTCGTAACGAAGATAATCAACTTAATTTGAATGCGAAATTATATGAGGTAGAAAAGGTAGATCCTGCTGAGGCTATAGTAGACTTCAAAATGCAGGAATATGCTTACAATGCAGCATTGGCGATGGGCAACAAAATCCTCCAGAATAGTTTTATAGATTTTATGAAATAAAAAGGAGTATAATATATGGAACCACTTTTAGAAATCAGAACAATTCCTATGTCATTTGAGATGAAAATCAATAAAGCCAAGTATGAAATAGCGACAACCAATGCCACATTTGAACTGAAAAGAACAAAGGGCGGATTTGACATGCAAATGAAGCCCACGAAGCTGAACATCGACACTGTAGAAGCGAGATATTCAGCAGGAATAAAAAGTGTTATGCGTTCGGTACAGGATTTTGCAAAAAGAGGTGTCCAGGCAGGCTATCAGGCAACCGCCACATATGCCAAAGAAGGTAACATGATGTTGGACATCAATATCATGGAAAATCCAATACCTGAAATTGCAATGAAAAAATTTATGAGTGATGTCGATTTTAATATTGGATTTGTTCCGGAAGTCGGACCTGATATTTCGTGGGAAATAGGGGGAATTTCTATGAATTTTAAAATGGATGACCTTGGTTTCGATTGGAATGTAGGAGGTCCGGAAATTAATTTTATACCGGGAAGCATAGAATTCATAGTTAAAGAATATCCGAGAATTGAAATTAATTATATAGGTACCCCAATTTTTGTGCCGCCAAGTGCGAATCCTAATTATAAGGAGTTAGATACATTTGTATAATAAAAACAGGAATATAAAAACGAGAGATTTTGATGAAATCACGGTAAACGACAATGATGTTATTAAATTCATCACAGGTATGTACGGATTTGAACAATACAAAGAATATGTCATATTAAAAGACAGCCCCGAAGACGACGTGATGTTTTTGCAATCTCTGTCGGATACAGATTTATCATTTGTACTAATTGACCCTTATTCAATTATACGGGATTACACCCCTTATTTAAATGAAGAGGATTTAAATGAACTCAAGGTAAAAAACGAGGCTGATTTAAAATACTTGGTTATAGCTATTATCAAAGAAAATATCAAAGAATCAGTAGTCAACCTAAAAAGTCCGATTGCAATTAACCCAGGTACAAGAGAAGCGAAGCAGGTAATACTACAAAATGATTATCCACTCAGATACAATTTTATCGTAGATGAGGGGGATGCAGAATGCTGGTAATAAAAAGAAAGGTTTCGGAATCAATACTCATCGGAGACGATATCGAAATAATAATTTCTGAAATTTCACAGGACAAAGTGAAGGTAGCAATAAATGCTCCGAAGGAAGTAAAAGTTATCAGGAAAGAACTTAAAGAAACATTTGAATTCAATAAAACAGCTTCTGAAAAAATAGACAAAAACAGCTTAAAATATTTAAAAAGTCAGCTAAAAAGTGCAAATAAAAAATAAATTTTAAAACATTTTCTTGCATATTATTCTCGATTTTGTTAATTATGTAAAAAATAGAATAAAACTTGTTAAAAATATAACAAACAATGAATATCTTTTATGGTATTCATTTTTATTTTTGTTGATTTTTAAAGGGAAAAACAAAAAAAGGCCTGATTTTCAGTTGCTAATTTTGAGTTTGAAAAATGTATAATTATTCGAATAAAAAAATGTTGATTTTTCAATATTTTTTGTCAAAAAAGCTTGCAATTTGTCTCAATTTGCATTATAATGCTGTTAGATTTAAGAAAATTTTAAGAATTGAAAAGGTAAAGCTGTCGAAAGGCAGTGTCACAAAGCTATAGGGCCTAAGGGAATTTCTAAGGCAGCCAGTTGCCAATGATATCTATATAAATGTTATGCATATATATAATTTATTGTGGTGCCTGGCAAAAACGTAAATTATATTTTTTATGCAAATTTTTAAAAAAGGGGATATGAAATGCAATTTAATAACAGTACTAATCTAAATTTATTAAGCAAGGGTTTAGACGGGTTATGGCTGAGACAACAGGTAACTATGGAGAATATAGCAAACTATTCAACTCCGGGGTATAAAAGTAAATATGTAGATTTTGAGAACTTCTTAAAATCACATATGGAAAATCGCTACGATAAAACCATATCTGAAATAAACAATCAAATAAAATCCAGCAAAATTGTCGTTGATGAAAATGACAATCTATCATTGCGCCTTGACGGCAACAACGTTGACGTAGAAAAAGAAAATCTCCAGCTTGCAAAAACACAATTTCAATATATATATACAGTATCAGAAATAAATTCATATTTTTCTAAATTAAAATCAGTAATTTCCGAGGGAAAAAAATAGCTAAGGAGGTCTATTATGTCTTTTTTACAATCATTAAACATAAGCGGTTCCGGACTTACGGCTCAAAGGTTAAGAATGGATGTAATTTCGGAAAATATCGCTAACAAAGACACTACAAGAACAGAAAACGGAGAGCCTTACAGAAGAAAAATGGTAGTGCTTTCAGCTGTTAATAATTTTCAAAATATGTTTATAGAGAATATCAATGAATATGAAGCCGGCAGAGTTGAGGTTACAGAAATTATAGAGGATCAAAGCGAATTTAAGCTCGTTTATAATCCCGACCATCCTGATGCCGGAGAAGACGGATACGTCAGGATGCCGAATGTGGATTCCCTGAAAGAAACAGTGGATATTATGGAAGCTTACAGAGCATATCAGGCAAATATAACTGCTCTTAACACCATGAAGCAGATGGCAGTAAAAGCACTGGAAATCGGGAGGTAATAATGTTTATAGAACCAATTAAGCCGATTCAGGGAATCGGAGAAATAAACGATTTGCAAAAATCTACAAATCCTAAAGAAAAAAATGATATGCTATTTAAATCTATCTTTGAGGAGGCTCTTAACAACTACGTTGGAGCCGAAGCACAGGTTGATGAAGATATCTACAAGCTTTCCGTCGGAGAAAGCGATGATTTACATAATTTGATGATTAACACTAAAAAAGCTGAAATGTCTTTAGATTTGGTTATACAATTGAGAAATAAAGCGTTGGATGCTTACAATGAAATAATGCGTATGGGGGTTTAAGCAAACTCACTTGCATAATCTTAGGAGCTATAGATGGCAGAGCAATTTAAAAATATATGGAAAAGTATAGTAGAGTTTTGGGGTAAGCAGAGCAGTAAGAAAAAGAAGTTAATAGTCGGAGGATTCGCTGCATTATTATTAACCGCAATAATAATAACTCTTTTATTAAACAAAAAAGAGTATGTGGTGCTTTTCAGTAATATAAGCAAAGAAGAATCTTCGGAAGTAATGCAGCTTCTTCAGGAAAGCGGTGTAGATTACAGGTATGAAAAGAACGGTTCCATACTCATACCGGAAACACAGGAAAGCAAATTAAGAATGCAATTAGCTCAATCCGGCTACCCTAAGACGGGCACCAATTACGATGTGTTTACTCAAAATATAGACTTTATGACTACGGATTATGAAAAAAGGAAATATGAGATTTTTCAGCTGCAGGAAAGATTGCAGCAATCTATAGAAACCATAGACGTGGTCCAAAAGGCAATAGTAACGATAAATCTTCCTGAAAAAAAGAGCTTCGCCTGGGAAACAAATAAAGAAGAATCCTCGGCATCGGTTAAAATTAACCTTGTCAACGGACATGCTTTAACAAAATCTCAGACAAACGGCATAATGCAGTTAATAGTGAAAAGTGTCGAGGGTTTAAAGGAAGAAAATGTCGCTATTATAGATACTGATGGCAACAGCTTGATTGTCAGTGATGAAATGCAGCAAACAGATACAATAAAGCTGAAATTGCAAATTGAAAAAGAATTCGAAAAAGAAACTATCAATGAGGTTACAGACTTTTTGGCTAGAATATATGGTCCCGAAAATGTTAAGGTCTCGGCAAAATGCAATATTAATTTTGATAAAAAGATAAGTGAGCTTTTACAATATTTACCTGACGAAGAAACAAATATGGGAGTCCCCGGTGATTCTAAAAATGAAAGAGAAATAACGGGTCCGGGAGAAACCGTAGGCGGAATTCCGGGAGCTGAAACGAATGCAGAAATTCCAACATATCCCGGAGTAATAATCGAAGGAAACAACATATATTTCAGAGATTCAAATTCGATTAATTACTTAGTAAGTCAGCTCAAGGAGCAAATTGAGCACAATCCCGGCAAAATAGAAAGTCTGACTGTTGCTGCTGTTGTTAACAGAGCCAGCATGAGGGATGAAGAATTACAGGAAGTTAAAGAACTTATAGCATTTTCCGTTGGTATTAGAACTGAAGATATTGCATTACATAACATGGTATTCTATGATCCGGAAGAACCTTCAATTCCTGTTATTACACCTGAGCCCGGTATTATAGGAGACTTACAGTTAAGAGATATACTGATTTACGGAGGAATAGCATTAGCTGTTTTAGCGGTATTATCACTTATATTGACTATAATATTAAGAAGAAGGAAGAAGAAAAAAGAAGCAATGCTGGCTGCTGCAGCAGCTGAAGCGGCAGCAACAAATGATTATTCATGGTCGGATATTCAAGATGAAATAAAGGTTCAGGAAACACAAGAGCAGGTAATTAAAAAGCAGCTTAAGGAATTTACAACAGCAAATCCTGAAATAGCCGCACAGCTTATCAGAACATGGATAAAGGGGGATGATGATTAATATGGCAGAAACTAAATTAACAGGCAAACAAAAAGCTGCAGCTATCATTATATCCCTTGGCGCCGATGATGCATCAAAAATATATAAATTCCTTAAAGAAGACGAAATAGAACAGTTAACATATGAAATATCAAGATTGCAGCATTTAAGTCCCCATACGGTGGAGCAGACCCTAAAGGATTTTTATGAATTGTGTCTCACGCAAAAAGTAATAACAGAAGGCGGATTTGAATACGCAAGAAATGTTCTTGAAAAAGCATTTGGCTCTCAGACTGCAGCAAGCTTACTGGAAAGAGTAACTAAGACATTGAGAACCAAGAGCTTTGAGTTTATCAGGAAAGCAGATTATAAAAACTTATTGACTATTATACAAAATGAGCATCCGCAGACAATTGCGCTAATATTGTCATATGCCAGAGCGGATCAGGCATCTGCCGTTATTTCGGAGCTTCCTAAGGAAAAAAGAATTGATGTTGTTGAAAGAATTGCAAAAATGGATCGAACATCTCCGGAAATAGTCAGATACGTTGAGCAGGAATTAGAAAAGAAATTCAATTCTATAATATCTGTAGATTTTACAGAAATAGGCGGAGTAAACTATGTTGCCGATGTAATGAACAATATGGACAGAGGCAACGAGAAATACATATTTGATGAGCTTAACAAGAAGGATGCAAAGCTTGCTGATGAAATCAGAATGAGAATGTTTGTATTTGAAGACATTGTTACAATGGATCAAATGAGCATTCAAAGATTTCTTCGTGAAGTTGACAGTAAAGACTTGGTATATGCTATTAAAGGGTCAAATAAAGATGTTGCCGATATGCTATTTAGCAACATGTCGACTAAGATGGGAGATACAATCAAATCTGAGTTAGAATACACTCACAACTTGAGGTTAAGAGATGTTGAAGAAGCACAACAAAGAATTGTATCTGTAATCAGACGCTTGGAAGAAGAAGGTGAGTTAATTATAGCAAAAGGCGGAAAGGATGATATTATTGTCTAATATAATCAAGGCTGAATATGTAGTATTCGATAATCGTAAAAATAGTATCAATAATATTGAAGAACATAATGAAGCTAAGACGCTAAGCAGTGCCAAAGAAGATTTGTATGAAATATATAACCAAAGAGAGGTTATTTTAAAGGAAGCTAAGGATGAGGCATTAAAAATAATAAATACGGCAAAGAGAAATGCACAATTTGATTCGGTCGAATGCAAAAAAAGAGCATATGAAGAAGGATATAATGCCGGTTTAGAGATTGGCAAAAACAATGGATATAAAGAAGGATATGAAATTGCTTATGTTGAGGTTCAAGAGGAGCTTAACAAGCAAAACGAAGCAAAATTAAAAGAATTAACCGACATGATATCCTTAATAGAAAGCAGTAAAGAAGAAATCCTCTCCGGATATGAAGAGGAACTAACCTCTTTAGCCTTCGATATAGCTGAAAAAATAATTAAACAAAAAATAAGCGATAAAAAAGATATTGTTACATCCTTAATAAAAAATGTCATAAAGGATTACAGAAATGTTGAATGGGTGAAGGTATATATTTCTTCAAAAGATGATGCCATATCAATACAGGCAGATAAGAATTTGATTAATGATTTGAATAAAATATCAAGTGATGTAGTAATTGAAGTTTCAGAAGAATTGGAAGAGGGAAGCGCTATAATCGAAACGCCGGACGGTATAGTGGATACAAGCATTACTACACAGCTTAAAAATCTTAAAGAAATGGTATTAAATAAAAATGCAGTTTAACCAAAAGATAAAAGATTTTCAGGAAGCACTTGCAAAGGATGACTTCAGTACATACATAGGAAAAGTAAAAAAAATATCCGGCATGATGATAGAAGCAACGGGAAAGAAGTATAAGATAGGCGAGGTTTGTGAGATATCCACTGATGATGCAGAAAAAACAATACGGGCCGAGGTTGTTGGGTTTAATGACGGAAAAGTATTGCTTATGCCCTATGAGGATATAAAGGGTATCGGTCTTGGCAATACCGTCAAGTCTACAAAGCACAAATTAAAAATACCTGTCGGAGATTTCCTGATAGGCAGGATAGTTGATGCAACCGGGCAGCCGATTGATGACGGAGAAGAATTCACATGCAATGAATACTGCTATGTTGACAATGAGTATATAAACCCTCTGTCAAGACCAAGGATTGATTCAAGCCTGAGCTTCGGAGTAAAAGCGATCGACGGACTGTTAACCATAGGTAAAGGTCAGCGTATGGGCATATTTGCCGGCAGCGGTGTAGGAAAAAGCACGCTGTTGGGTATGGTTGCAAAAAATGTAAAAGCAGATATAAACGTTATAGCTCTTGTGGGTGAAAGAGGAAGAGAAGTAAGAGAGTTCATCGATAAGGATTTAGGAGAAGAAGGGTTAAAAAGGTCAATACTGGTAGTAGCAACATCGGATCAGCCGGCTATGCTGAGGGTTAAATGCTCGCTTGTTGCAACGACCATAGCAGAATACTTCAAAGATAAAGGCATGAATGTGCTGTTGATGATGGATTCCTTAACAAGATTTGCCATGGCACAGAGAGAAATCGGACTTGCTACCGGAGAGCCGCCTGTATCAAGAGGGTATACACCTTCAATATATGCGGAACTGCCTAAGCTCTTAGAAAGAAGCGGTAATTTTAATACCGGTTCGATTACGGGGATATATACCGTATTGGTTGAAGGCGATGATACTAATGAACCAATTTCTGATACGGTGAGAGGTATACTTGACGGACACATAGTGCTGACAAGAAAATTGGCAAACTCAAACCATTATCCTGCAATTGATGTTAATGCAAGTATATCGAGATTGATGATTGACATAGCAACAGACGAGCATAATGCTCAGGCCAAGAAATTAAGGGAAATTTTATCTGTTTATTACTCTAATTATGATTTAATTTCTATCGGTGCTTACAAAAAAGGCACAAACTTAAAATTAGATGAAGCAATAAGCAAAATAGATCAAGTGAACAGCTTCTTAATTCAAGGAGTAGATGAAAAATATTCCTTCGATGAAATACTGAATTTGATGGAAGAAGTATAACGTTATTGTTCATGATAATTTAAAAATATGTCATTCCGAACGTTAGTGAGGAATCTCAGCCCTTTAAAACCTGAGATTCTTCGGGCTAAAACCCTCAGAATGATAAAAAGGGGTGAAAGATGAAAAAATTTAGTTTTTCTCTTCAAAAAATATTAGAAATAAAAGAACAGGTTTTAGATAACCTTAAAATTGAGATGGGTAACCTGAACCGTGAACTTAACACTGTTGAACAGCAAATTAAGAACCTTAAAACAGAATTTAAGCAGTTAAACGATGAATTTGTTGAAAAGTGTGCAGTTTCTGTTTCTGTGGGCGAAATGACCTATTATAAGATGTATATGGACAATGTTTTAAAACAAACAGAAAAAAAGAAGAAGAAAAAAATATAATTTTAAAAAAGATAGAAGCAAAAAGACATGAAATTATAAACGCCAACATGGAAATATCAAGCTTGGAGAAGCTTAAAGAAAATGAGTTGGAAAAATATAAAAAAGCATTCATGAAAAGCGAAGAAATATTTATCGATGAATTTGTTTCAAATAAAAGCATTTTAAACAAATATGCAATGTAATATTTGAAACATTGAAAATATCAAAGAATCGAAAGGAGGTGATAATATGAATGTAAATATGGATTTAAACAATATTTTGAATCAGGTACAAAATAATTTGCACACAAACAAGTCTCCTGTTATGGGAAAGGATACATTTTTGGCAATGCTGACAAATATGATGACAGATAACAGCTTAAATCAACCTCCCGTTACAATGGACAATATGGAAATGAATAATGACTTTATGGAGCTTTTGACAGGAAGCGGTACAGACTACCTGAATTTATTAAATATGAATAATATAGATATAAATCAAGTAATCGCTGACAAGGATATTTTTACATCTGATGAGGGTAAAACCGAAAAACCAGATGCGGAAAATATTTTAGAAAGCTCATATCTGATGCAAAACTATTTTAACCTTATTGCTCCTCAGATTATGGGGATAACTGAAAATACGACTTCGAATTCAGATGCATATATGCTGCCGGAGTTAAATAATTTACAAAGCTTAAATCACGGCATATATGAAAACAGCTTCCTCAACAATGGCAATACAAGCTATCCCAATATGGGGTCATCCGATATCGGTGCAGAAGAGCAGGGACATAATGGGGTACATAATGAAAAGCCTGCGTTAAGCCCTCAGGCAGAGAAATTAATTTCAGAAATTGAAAGCAGAAGGAATAAACTGAAAAATGATATTAACTCTAATGCTGAAATGCTGAATTTCAAAGTAAATAAAGAGATAATACCTGAGAACAACAAAATTATTCAATTAAGTGACGAATCAACTCAGATAAAATCTCAGATAGTGGAGCAGGTAAGAGATAACATCGTAATGTTGACCGAGGTAAATACCGGAGATGGCAATACGGCAAAGCAGGTTACCATGGAGTTATACCCAAGAGAGCTTGGAAAAGTGGACATAAAGATGACAATGGTTGATAACAAAATGACAGTTGAGGTAAAGGCACTGAACGAAGAAACGCAAAAAATATTGGCTTCAAGTGCGGATGAGCTTTTAAAAACTTTAAACAAGACAGCAGAGACCGTTAATATTGTTATTAAGTCCAACGATTCAGGTCAGGAGCATCATCTGACAAACCATTACGATAAAGAAAATCAAAATAATGAATACAATCGGGATGATCAAAACCTTGACCAGGACAACAAGAGAAGAAATGAATACTTTTACGATGAGGACAGTAAAAACAGCGATGATGACACATTTTCAGAGCTTATGAATTCAAGGGGCACAATAATAAATCAGTAAAGGAGGGGAAATATGCCGGAAATAAACGGATATGGCACACAATCAGCTAGATATGGCACTCAATCAGCTAGATATGGCAGTCAGGTCGATGAAAAAGAATTAAATATACAGGCAGGAAATGAAGGCTTGCAAATGCAGGATTTTCTGAATTTGCTGGTAGCTCAGATAACAAATCAGGATGCTATGAATCCCATGGACAATACGGAATTTATTTCTCAGATGGCTCAATTTTCATCGTTGCAGGCAATGTCGGATTTAACTAAAATGGCAATTGAAGGACAGGCCACATCTCTTATAGGTAAAAATGTTGTTGTTGCAGATTACGACGATATGGGAAGATTGGTAACAGATGAGGGAATTGTTCAAAAAGTTACTATTTACGGAAATCAGACAAGCCTTTATGTAAATGACAAGGAGTATTTTTACTCAAACGTTATGGAAGTTAAGCAGGCAGAGCCAAAAGAGGATGAAGAAGACCCTGTATTAGATACACTGAAAGGTATATTATCAGGAATAAACAAGCTGAATGCTGCGGAGTCTGATGAAAATGATAGTGGAAATATTGATGAAAATCAGTAGTAAGCAGGTGATATTGTGACTGATATTAATTTCATTAAAAAAATAAGCAGCTTAAACAATAATGTTCAGCCCAATTCCTTTGTCAGAAATCAGGAAGCTAACAACTCGGCTTTTAAGGAAATATTAAACGAAAAAATTCAAAGCGAGATTGTTTTTTCCAAGCATGCCAGCGAAAGAATTAGGGAAAGGAATATTGAATTAAGCGATGATGTAACAGAAAAGCTGAACGAGGCTGCCGATCAGGCAAAGGACAAGGGTCTGAAAAACGTCCTTGTAATGATTGACAATCAAGCCTTCATAATCAGCACTATGCATAACAAGGTAATAACAGCAGTAAACAGTAATGATTTAAAAGAAAATATATTTACGAATATCGATGGAGCTGTAATAAAATAGCCGGTCCTTTTTAGGAGGCGAAAGTCCCGACCTTTTGACGGACTATACAGCTAATAAAAAAAGGAGAATGAATTATTATGATGAAAGCACTTTATTCTGGTGTATCAGGAATGAGAAGTCACCAGACAAAAATGGACGTAATAGGTAACAACATAGCTAACGTTAATACATACGGATACAAATCACAAAGAACTACATTCAGAGACGTATATTATCAGCAATTAAAAAATCCAGGCGGAGCAAGTGTCGACAGAGGGGGAACTAATGCTGCACAAGTGGGATATGGAGCTCAGATAGGTTCTGTTGATACGATACATACAATATCCGGATATTCACCTACAAATAAATCTACAGATATTTATATCAACGGTGAAGGATTCTTAACAGTGGAAACTTCAACAGGGCAAAGATTGTATACACGTCTGGGAGCACTTGGCTTTGATTCGGCAGGAAACCTCGTTGATGTAAACGGCTCAAGAGTTTATGGTTGGAATGATGGTGATTTTGCAATAAATGCCGAGGGTGTAATTACAGTTGATGAAGCTGATCTTGCAGCAATAAATATAGCACCTACGGATCCGGATGTTGAATATACAAACATTACCATAAATACTGATGGTCTAATTACTGCTGTATACAACAACAAAGATGACGACTCTGATCCGCTGAACGATACAATTGTTGATTTAGGAGTTATAGCTGTTGCAAGCATTCAAAATCAGGATGCATTGGTACATGAAGGGAATTCATATTACAGGGAAAGTAAGAACACCGGTGAAATTACATATAATATACCCGGCTCAAAAGGTTCTGGAACAGGCGCGTTAGTTACCGGCGGACTTGAAATGTCCAACGTAGACTTGGCAAATGAGTTTTCAGACATGATCATAACACAAAGAGGTTATCAGGCAAATACAAAGATAATTTCCGTAGTTGATCAGATGCTTGAAGAATTGGTTAACCTTAAGAGATAGATAATATAAATCCTTCGCTACGCTCAGGATGACGAATTTGTCATTCTGAACGTAGTGAAGAATCTCATTATTAAAAAGACAGGGAACGTACGGTATTGCCAATCCATTGCAATAGAAGCATTAATCATGATTATAAACAGAAAATTTATGATTATGATTAAGGTTTTTAAAAAATAGGAGGGGTATATGGTTGAAGTAGTTGGTATCAACGGAGGGACATTTTTAATCAATGCAACATTAATAGAAAAAATTGAATTTATTCCGGAAACAAAAATTACATTGACTACGGGTAAATATTATTTAGTAAAAGATTCAAAGGATGAAATAATTAATAAAATAATAAATTACAATCAAAAAATTTTAAGAGGCGTAACTGCTGAATAATCAAGAGGTGCAAAATGAATTTATCTTTTATAATAGGAATTTTGGCTGGATTCGGTCTGGTAATATACGGAATATTTGAGAGTGGCGACGGTCCTTCACAAGTTGTAAACAGCTTTATTAATATTCCGAGTATGTATATTACATTTGGCGGGGCTATATCAGCCACAATAATGTCTGTTCCTGTTAAGTATTTAAAAGACATACCGCAAAACATGAAAGTTCTTATGAAGAAAGAAAAAATCAATTTAAATTTATATATTGATGCGATTGAAGAACTGGCAAAGGAAGCAAGATTAAAGGGGTTGCTTATTTTAGAAGAAAAAGTTAACAATATAGATCTGCAGGATGAGTTTTTAAAATATTGTGTAATGCTCATAGTGGATGCAATTGAGCCGACTAAGGTAAGGGCACAGATTGAAAATGAAATTGACTGCATTGAAGCCAGACATGCGTCTGCATGGAAGGTTTTTGATACTCTTGGTTCGTTCGGACCTGCATTCGGTATGCTGGGAACACTTGTAGGACTTATAAACATGCTTGCAAATATGAATCCTGCCGAGGGTGCTGATGCTCTCGGACGGGGTATGTCTGTTGCATTGGTAACTACTTTTTACGGGTCGTTTTTAGCAAACATGATATGCGCACCTATATCTAACAGATTGAAGGCGAAGCATGATGAAGAAATGGTTGCAAAAGAGCTTATTATGGAAGGTGTCCTGTCTATACAGTCAGGTGAAAATCCTAAATACATAAGAGAAAAGCTGAACTCATACATTACTTACAAGGATAGAGGATTAACACCGACAGAAGGCTATGAAGAATCAACAGACAAGAAATCGAAAAGGGGATTAAGGAAGAAAAAATCAAAGGCTTAAATTTAAAAGTAAGTAGGGGAAATTATGGCGAGGAAGAAAAAAAGGTATACAGGCGGTGCCAGCTGGTTGGAAACATACAGCGATATGGTAACTCTGCTGCTGACATTTTTCATAATGCTATATGCTATGTCAACAATAGATTCGCAGAAATACGCCGCTATTATTGAAGCATTTAACAAACAGATGAATCCGGCTGCTTTCCATGTACAGGATACATCGACAGAAGCCGGCTCAGAAGAGGACAAGTCTCCTCCCGAAACTGTTGCAGATGATGATGAGGCGAATTTGGATCCATTATATGTTATGCTAAGGCAATACATTGATGAAAATAACCTAACCGATCAGGTCGAATTGCAAAAAAGTGAGGAATATGTATTTATCAGATTCTCAGATTCGGTAACCTTCCGGGGATACAGTGACATTTTAGAGATGAGCGGCAGGGCAATATTAGATGTTTTGGCAGATGGATTGACATTAGTAGATGAGTATATAGAAGAAGTTATAATAGCAGGTCATACGGCGGAGGTTGAATATGACAAAACAGATATAGACAGGTCGCTTTCAACAGACAGAGCAAATGTTGTTTTGAGGTATCTGGAGAATAAAGAAGTTATACATCCTTCGAAATACCTAGCTATTGGATATGGACTGTACAGTCCCATAGCAGATAACAGCACTCCTGAAGGAAGAGCGAAAAACCGTAGAGTTGAAATTTATATCAGCAGAAAAGGGTATCCGGTGAGCTATACAAAAATAATACAGGATACTATAAATAAAGAAGATATCAAGACGGAAAATGTAGATTATCAACAAACAACGATTATTGATTAGCAAAAATGATGGAATGAGGCAAAAGATATGGCGGAAATATTATCTCAGAGCCAGATAGATGAGCTGCTTAATAATTTAAGCAGCGGAGATGTAAATTTACAAGAGCTTGAGGCAAATGATAAGAAAATAAAAGAATATGATTTCAGAAGTCCTAAGAAGATTACTAAAGAAACCATAAAGCTGCTGAAGGGTATTTATGAAAATTACTGCAGGATGGTTACGTCCCGGCTGACTTCAATGCTGAGGTTAATGTGCGATGTAACTGTAGAGCAGGTGGAAGAAAGTATATTTCACGAATACAACAATGCATTGGATGATTACGTATTGATGGGTCTGGTTGATGTTAAGTATCCCGATAATACAGTTTCAGACAGTCAAATTCTCATGGAAGTATCTAAACCCCTTTCTTTCGTTATAATAGACAGGCTGTTGGGAGGTACAGGTGAGGAATATGAGCATGACAGAGATTATACTGATATAGAACTTTTCCTTCTTGGAAACATGCTGAAGCAGCTTGTTAAGCATATGGGCTCTAATTGGGAAAGCACTCTTGAAATTGATACAGAGCTGACGAAAATTGAAACAAATTCAAGATTTATACAATCAATTAACTACAATGACACCGTAGTGATAGTTGTTTTAAATGTTTCACTAAATCAATCTACCGGGAAAATAACCGTATGTATTCCATCCAGCATATTGGATGAAATATTAAAGAAAGCAAGCAATTACTCAAAGAGCAGCAAGAGATCAGACCAGAGCAGGGAAGAGCAAAAAGCAGCAATTATGAGCTCGATTAAATCATCTAACCTTACAATAACAGGAGTTCTTGGAAAAGCACAGGCAACACTTGACGATGTTCTGCACATGCAGGTTGGAGACCTCATACTACTTGACAAAGATATTAACAAAGATATCGACATACATGTAGATGGCAAGAAATGGTTTGAGGGTAAGTGGGGCACAAGAAAAAACAAAGGTGTTATTAAGATAAATAAAATTACACATTAATGAGGAGCAATCTATGTTGAATGAAAATATTTTTTCAGATATGGAACGGGATGTAATAGGAGAAGTAATGAATATAAGTCTGGGTTCTTCTGCTACTTCACTTTCCTCCCTATTAGGTAAAAGAGTCGAAATAACTGTACCGAAGGTAAATGTATTAAACGCCAGTGAGTTCAGTTATGAAAATTTAGAGCCTGCCATAGGGGTTGAAATAAACTATGTTGAAGGGTTAAACGGCGTCAATTTGATGATTTGGAAAAGGATGGACGCAAAGACAATAATAGAAATATTATTGGGACAATCCATACCGGACGAAGAATTTGTTATGGATGAAATAAACACAAGTGCCATATGCGAGGTTATGAATCAAATGATGGGTTCAGCGGCTACGGCATTATCGGACTTCCTTGGCAAGGCAATAAATATATCAACACCTATAGCATATGAAATTGACGATAAAACGGAATTTAAAAACAAATATTTTACAGATGAAGACGTTATAGTGGCAGTTGCCTTTGAATTGTTCATTGAAGGAAGCGTTGAAAGTCAGTTTATAAACGTAATACCCGTTGCACTGGCAAGGGAAATTGTATCAAGCTTCTTAAAAGGGACTGAAACGACGGAAGATCCTGAATCAGGTAAAGAGAAAGAAAGCATCCCGGCATCCAATGACGCACCGAATGACGATACAGAGGATGAAGAATACGATGAGATTGACGACGAAGATGAAGAAGAGTATATAGAAAATGTACAGCCCGTAAAGAAGAATATCTCTAAAAAAGCTAAGACAAAGAAGAAACAACACGCCCCGGTCAGTGTAAGACGAATGGAATATGATGAATTTGATGATGAAGAAGATATACTTACCGAAGAGCAAAGGTCAAACTTAGAACTGATAATGTCAGTTCCGTTAGAAATCAGTGTCGAGATAGGTAAATCCACAAGAACGATTAAGGACATATTGCAGTTCGGACAAGGCACAATCGTAGAGCTTGATAAGCAGGCAGGCGCATTAGTTGATATTATCGTTAACGGACAGTTGATTGCAAAGGGTGAAGTTGTAGTAGTTAATGATAATTTTGGAGTAAGAATAGTAGAAATTATAAAAAAAGAAGAAATTATAAAGTTAACATTATAGATGATTTAAGCGGAGGAAAAAATGGATAAAAAAATTATGATAGTTGATGATGCGGCATTTATGAGAATGATGATAAAGGATACTTTGTTAAAAAACGGGTATGAGAATATAATAGAAGCTGCAGATGGAGAAATAGCAGTACAGTCCTATAAAACCGAAAAACCGGATTTGACCTTAATGGACATAACAATGCCGAATAAAAATGGTTTAGAGGCTTTAAAAGAAATAAAAGAAATGGATCCAAGTGCTAAAATAGTAATGTGTTCCGCTATGGGACAAGAGTCGATGGTAGTTGAAGCAATCAGAAGCGGTGCTAAGGATTTTATAGTTAAACCGTTTAAAGCAGAAAGGGTTTTAAAAACTGTTCAAGGTATACTTGGTTAGGAGCTGGTTAATATCAAAGATGTATTATCGCTTGTATTTTCAATTATCGGAATAATATTGGTGTTGTTTCTTACATATTACTCCACTAAATGGCTTTCAACAAGAACAAGTTCATCAATGAAGTCCAGGTATATAAATATTATAGATAAAATAATGTTGGGACAAAACAAGTTTCTGGCTATAGCAGAGATATGCAATAAGTATTATCTCCTTAGTATTACCGAAAAAAATGTTACAATTGTTAAAGAGCTAGATGATTTCCGGTCGATTCCAGACATAAAGCCGGACAATAGCCTGGAGTTTAACAACATACTCAATAAATTCTTAAAAAGGTAAGCTCGAATGTCTAAGAAAGAACCGAAAACAATCAATAAAGTAAAATTGATAAAAATTTATAATATTGTGATGATACTTGTGCTTATGAATGCTCAGACAGCATATGGCGGAGTCATCAACATGGATATTAACGGCAATGCTGCTGAAACTGTTGAAATTCTTGTAATGCTGACAGTACTTACTCTGCTTCCGTCCATATTAATAATGATGACGGCTTTTACAAGAATAATGATTGTACTGTCATTTTTAAAAAATGCAATGGGTCTTCAACAAACACCACCCAATCAGGTTTTGATAGGAATAGCAATATTTTTAACATTGTTTATTATGTCACCTGTAATAAATGAAATAAATACGGAAGCCTATCAACCATATAAGAATGAGGAAATTACTCAGCAGGAATTCTATGAAAGAGCTTCGGGTCCTATTAAAGTATGGATGCTGAAGCAGACAAATAACGATGAGTTGCAAATGTTTGTTGATATGTCCAATGATCAGGAAATATCCAACGCAGAAAGTGTAAATGATCTGCCTTTGACTGTAATTATTCCGTCATTTGTAACCAGTGAATTAAAAAGAGCATTTATAATAGGCTTTTTACTGTACATTCCGTTTCTGATCATAGATTTAATAGTGTCGAGTGTTTTAATGTCAATGGGAATGATGATGCTGCCTCCTATAATGATATCAATGCCTTTCAAAATATTATTGTTTGTAGTTGTGGATGGTTGGTCCCTGTTATTCAAAACATTGATAACAACATTTAACTTTTAATTAGGAGTATGGTATGAGTATTTCTCAGGTTATGCAAGTAATGCAGGCAGCTTCGGCAACTGCAATAAAAATAGCGCTACCTTTGTTGTTATTAAGCTTGACAATTGGTTTAATAATAGCAATTTTTCAGGCGGCTACTCAGATACATGAGCAAACTCTGACATTTGTGCCAAAGCTTCTAGTTACGGCATCAGTGCTGATAGCCTTGGGCTCATGGATGATGGAAGTTATGGCGGATTTTACGCACTACGTTTTTGATTTAATGCTTACACTTTACTAGAGAGGATTATCAATGACTTTTTCGGGAGATTTCACGTATTTTTTATTAATACTGGCAAGAATGAGCGGATGCGTGTTTTTTAACCAGATATTCGGAAGAGGAAACATTCCCGCTTTGTTAAAAACAATGATAAGCTTATTTTTAACGGTGACAGTCTACGGTATATTACCTCCTGAAGGGGATATAGTTATAGGAACAACAATAGAATATGGTCTGCTGATTATAAAGGAAATATTTATTGGGTTTCTAATCGGTCATGTAATAGGCTTGTTCTTTAGTACGGTTGTTATAAGCGGTGAGATACTGGGAATGCAAACAGGTATGTCAATGTCAAAGATTTATGACCCAAGCAGCAATGTTTCGATGGGTGTGGTTGGAAGCTACTTAAATGTGATATTGATGTTAGTATTTTTCAGTGCAAACGGACATATTACATTGATACATATATTCATAACCTCCTGCAAATTAATCGGAATAGGAAACTTTGCGATACCACAAAACCTATTTTACAACATGGTCGAATTGTTTCAGCAAATATTGGTATTATCTTTAAAACTGTCAATGCCTATAATAGCGGTGGAAATTATATTGGAAGCAGGCATCGGTATATTGATGAAGGCTATACCGCAAATACAAGTGTTTTCAGTTAATGTTCAGCTCAAAATTATTATCGGTCTGCTTATGATAATATTATTGGTTCCAACCTTCACTACATTTATAGATAATACTGTCAGCTTAATGTTTGACACCATAGAAAACAGCTTAAGTGCATTAATAACGTAAAAGAAAAAAGGATTGCCATGCAAAGCGAAAATAAAACCGAAAAGGCCTCCCCCAAGAAAAGGCGGGATGAAAGAAAAAAAGGAAATGTTTTTCAAAGCAAGGATGTAGTTACTGTAGGAGTTATTGCAGTTTCATTTTATATATTGAAATTTTTGACTCCGTACATATACAGAAACACATCATATATGTTTAATAAATATATTTCGCTTATGAGCACAACAAACAGCATCAATGATACATTTGTAAGACAGATGTTTAAAGATATATCATATACTATTTTTAGCTCTGTGGGACTGTTGATGATTGCGGTTATGGTAACGGCGGTAGTATGCTCAGGAGCACAAACTAAGTTCCTTATAACTAAGGAAAATATAAAATTTAAATTTTCCAAATTGAATCCGCTGTCGGGAATTAAAAAGATGTTTTCGTTACGTTCCATAGTGGAAGTAGCAAAAAACATTATTAAAATAACAATTTTGGGTGCCTTGATATATAACACCATAATAAAGGAACTGCTTCAAGTACCTAAATTAGCTTCGGTAGATATAGCAGCAGGTATTGAATTTATAGCTTCAACAATTATGTCTATTGTTAAAAGTGTTATTATAGCATTTGTTGTTATATCAGGTTTTGACTTTTTGTACTCATGGTGGGAATACGAAAAAAATATTAAGATGACGAAGCAGGAAGTAAAAGATGAGTACAAGCAGTTAGAAGGAGATCCGCTGATTAAGGGTAAGATTAAGGAAAAGCAAAGAGCAGTTTCTATGAGAAGAATGATGCAGCAGGTTCCGCAGGCGGATGTAGTTATAAGAAACCCTACTCATTATGCAGTAGCAATAAAATATAACATTGAAAAAGACAATGCTCCTATAGTTTTAGCAAAAGGCAAAGATACTATAGCATTGAAAATTATAGATAAGGCACAGGAATATAAAATCAATATAGTTGAAAATGTGCCATTGGCAAGAGCTTTATATGCTGATTCAGAAATAAATCGAGAAATACCATTAGAATTCTATGAACCGGTAGCTGAAATATTGGCTTGGGTTTATGGACTTAAGAAAAAGGAAACTCACACACGATGAAAAGAATATTAAATAATTCTATAACATTATTCATAATGGCAGTAATACTCATGATAATAATACCATTACCTCCGTTTTTACTGGATTTAATGTTTATTATCAACATATCATTATCAGTCATTATATTACTTACAACAATGTATATAAAAGAAGCTCTGGAATTTTCTGTATTTCCGTCACTCCTTTTAATTACCACGCTATTCAGATTATCCTTAAACGTTTCTTCAACAAGGTTAATTTTGACACAGAGCGGAAATGCAGGTGCCGTAATAGCTACTTTCGGCAGCTTTGTACTTCAGGGAGATGCAGTTGTAGGATTTATCGTATTTTTAATCATAGTATTGGTTCAATTCATCGTTATAACCAAGGGTGCAGAAAGGATCGCGGAAGTTACCGCAAGATTTACTCTTGATGCTATGCCGGGTAAGCAGATGGCTATAGATGCAGATTTAAGCTCCGGTATTATAACTGAAAACGAAGCAAGACACAGACGAAGCAACATTCAAAGAGAAGCAGATTTTTACGGGGCAATGGATGGAGCAACAAAGTTTGTAAAGGGCGATGCCATAATGTCTATCGTGATAACTGCTATAAACTTTATAGGCGGGGTTATTATAGGTATGGTACAGGGTGGCGCTACATTTACCGAAGTGTTGCAGACATATTCCATCGCTACGGTTGGAGACGGCTTAGTATCTCAGATACCTGCATTATTGATTTCAACTGCAACAAGCATGATTGTAACAAGAGCAGCTTCAGAATCAAGCTTAAATGTTGATCTGACAAAACAAATAAAGTCACAGCCGCTGGTTTTAATCATATCAGGTATAGTGCTTTTAGCTATAGCGATTATACCAGGATTTCCCAAGCCGCAGGTACTGGTTCTTTCATCAATATTGATATTTTTAGGAACAAGGCTATTAAAAACAAAGGCTGCCGATGATGCAGCTGAAAGTGAGCAATATGAAAAATCGCAAGATGGCGAGCCGTCAACGGAAGAGGAGTATTACAGAAACATTGATAATATATATGAGTTGATTCAAATTGACCCCATCGAAATGGAAGTTGGTTATAGCTTAATACCGTTAGTTGACGAAGCCAGCGGTGGAAATTTTATAGATAGGGTGGTATTGTTCAGACGACAGTTTGCTCAGGAAATGGGTATGGTTGTTCCGTCAGTAAGATTAAGGGATAACGGATATTTAAACCCTAATGAGTATGTAATAAAGCTTAAGGGTGAAGAAATTGCAAGAGGGGAAATATTAGTCGAATACTATTTAGCTCTTGACCCCGGCAATTTAACCGGACAGGTGGATGGAATCGAAACCATAGAGCCGGCCTACGGTATACCAAGCATATGGATTACCAGGGATAAAAAAGAAATAGCAGAAATTTACGGTTATACAGTTATAGATCCTTTGTCGGTATTAGTAACTCATTTGTCAGAGATTATAAGAGTACATGCCCACGAGCTTTTATCAAGACAGGATTTAAATCAATTAATAAGCAATGTTAAAAAATTAAATGAATCATTGGTTGAGGAAGTAGTTCCGGGAATTGTATCACAAGGTAACCTTCAAAAAATACTTGGCAATTTATTAAAAGAAGGCATACCTATAAAGGACATGGAAACTATCTTGGAAACAATCAGTGATTACGGAGCATCGGTAAAGGACACTGAGATGTTAACAGAGTATGTAAGACAGTCATTAAAGAGAACAATTACTCACAAGTGGTCCACAGGCGGACAAATTAAAGTTATAACCTTAAGTACAGATATTGAAAAATTAATATTAAATGCAATAAGTAAAAATGAAAAAGGTTCTTATTTATCCATAGAGCCGGAATTATTGCAAAATATTGTCAGTCAATTGATTGACTATATCAATAAATTAAAAAGTGAAATGAATATACCTATTGTGCTTACCTCACCATTTGTGAGAAGTTATTTCAGAAAGCTTTTAGATCAATTTTACCCTAAGGCGGTTGTGTTATCCTTCAACGAAATTGACAACTCAGTTCAGATACAAGCATTAGGCAATATAGCAATTTAAAGAAAAGAGTGATGCATATGATTTTAACTGATAATTATAATGTAGAAATCGATGAAGTTGAATTATGGGAGCAGTATTATGCTACCAGAGATATTCAAATAAGAAATCAAATAATTGAAAAGTACAGTTATTTAGTAAAAATAATAGCTTTGAAGCTAAGAGGAATTTATCAGCAATACGGTGATGTAGATGATATTGTGAATGAAGGCATAATAGCTTTAATGGATGTTGTTGAAAAATACGATATTACAAAAAATACTAAATTTGAAACATATGCTTCAATTCGAATAAAGGGATCAATAATTGATTATGTAAGAAAACAGGACTGGATACCACGAAAAGTAAAAAGTGATTATAAAAACATTAAAGATGCAGAGGATAAACTCACTAACAGTTTAGGAAGAACACCAAAGGATGATGAAGTAGCGAAATATCTGAAGATGGATATGAAGGATTACAATCAAATAGTCAATAATGCTTTCGGGACAAGCATATTATCCTTTGAAGAGCTGATTGGTGAAGCTAACCTGACAGAAACGGAGATGAGTATCGGGTACGACCTTCCGGAAGAAGAAATTGAATTAAAGGAATTGCACAAGGTCTTAATCGATAGCGTAAATAAGCTTGGTGAGAAAGAAAAATTAGTAATCTCTCTCTATTACAAAGAAGATTTAAAGCTTAAGGAAATAGCTGACATCTTAAATATCAGCAATTCCAGGGTTTCTCAAATACACACTTCGGCACTTCAGAAGTTAGAAAAAAATATAATGGATTATCAAAACGATATTATAGAAAAGGATAAGAGGTGATTAAATGTCAAGAGGATTTTATGCATTAGCATCAGGCATGCTGACTCAGCAAAGAAAAATAGATATATCAAGTAACAACATTGCCAACATGAACACTCCCGGATATAAAAAAGAACAAGCTGTAACCACAACCTTCGGAGAGCTTTTTATAAACAAATATAAGCAAAACGGAATTTATAATGAAGCAACTCCTATAAATAATGTTTCATTGATACATACAGTCGTGGAAAATAACACATTTCATTCACAAGGAACTTTGGAAGAAACAGGACGTACACTGGATTTCGCGATTATGGGTCCCGGATTCTTTTCAGTAGATGTTGATAATCAGATATTGTATACAAGAAACGGCAGCTTCAATATTGATGATGAAGGATACATGGTATTAGAAGGCAGTGGCAGAGTACAAGGTGAATTCGGAGAAATATACTTAGGTACGGACAAATTTGAATTTGCAGAGGACGGAAGTATTGTTGTGGAAGATGAAGTTGTCGACAGAATTGCAGTGTATGATTTTGCTGATTACAATGCTTTGAATAAATACGGACCGGGAATGTACATTTCCGATGAAGATCCTGAATTAATCGATTATCCAAGAGTAGTAAATCAAACAATCGAAAGATCAAACGTAAATATGACAGAGGAATTTACCGGAATATTAGCATCTCAAAGATCGTTGCAGACAGCATCACAGGCATTCAAAATTTACGATATGATTAATGAAAAAGCCGTAACCGAAATTGGCAAGATAGAATAAATTAAAACCAAATGTTATACGTCATTGCTACGAATAAACGCAAATTATCGACGCTGTCATTCCGAACGTCAGTGAGGAATCTCAGGTTTTGAAGTTCTGAGATCCTTCGAGCTAAAGCTCTCAGGATGACATTACAAGGAGGAGAATAAATGATAAAAGCATATTATACAGCAACAAACGGGGCAATAAGCAGTCAGAATTATTTGGATGTTTTATCAAACAATATGGCCAATGTCCAGACAGAAGGATTTAAGAAATCAAAAGGAGAATTTTCCGATTTAATGTATACAAACATTCGAGGACCGGAAGGAACCGATACAGAATTAAAATCCGGAAGCGGCTCAAAACTGAATAAAGCAGACGTGGTATTCACTCAAGGAGCTCCATATTATACAGGAAGATCAACGGATTTTGCAATTACAGGTGAAGGTTTTTTTGCAGTTCAGTTTGAAGATGAAAATATGTATACAAGAGGCGGAAGTTTTCAGATTACTAATATAGATGATGAAAACTATTTAATGTACCAGGGTGGATACGTACTAAACAGTGAAGAAGAACCTATAATTTTAGAAAATACCGACGATATAATAGATGTGGGAGTAGTTGTTTTTAACAACAATCAGGATTTAGTTCAGGCAGGCAACAATCTCTTTGGAATTGCAAATGAAGATGCCGAATACGAAATGCTCGAAAATCCAAAGGTAATGAATGGTTTCCTTGAAAGTTCAAATGTCGATATATCAGAAGAAATGGTAAAATTAATACAAATTCAAAAATCTTTTCAGCTTAATTCAAGTATAATCAGAACAGCAGACGAAATTGAACAGACGATAAACTCTTTGAGAGGTTAAAAAATATAGGGGGATAATTATATGTCTTTAACAAATGAGAACAAATCAGCAGAAGTTATTAATAGCATAATGCCCCAAGAAGAGCAGCCTAAGTATGTAATTAAGGATCTTGTTTCTGCTAACAAATTAAAAGTTTACATAAGAATTGAATTAATAAATAAGGAAGCAGAAGTTGATTGTAAAGAAATTTTTGATTATCTAACTGAGCAAGGTATCGTATATGGAATCAGAGAAGAAGAAATTAAGAGCTTCTGCAAGGAAAGAGAATATTCAAAAGAACTGATTGCAGCTATCGGAAAAGAACCGATAGACGGTAAGGATGCGGAGCTGATTTATGATTTTGACATATTAAATGAAAATAAGTTTATTGAAGATGATGCCGGAAAAATTGATTTCAGAAATCTTAACAATGTTACTAATGTTACAAAGGATACGGTACTGTGTCATATAATTCCTGCACAAGAAGGAGAGGATGGAATTGACATATACGGTAATCCAATAAGCTATAAAAAAGGCAAAAGCGTTTCTTTTAATTATGGAGCAAACACTTATGTATCTCAAGATGAACTGAAGCTTTTAGCAAGCACCGACGGTTGTGTCGAATATAAAAACGGGAAGGTCTATGTTGACAATGTCCTTAAGGTAAACAATGTTGATAACAACACAGGGAATATTGATTTTATAGGAAGTGTAATAATAAACGGTGATGTAAAAGAAGGTTTTTCAGTAACTGCTAAGAGTGACATCAAAATAAGAGGTATGGTTGAGGGTGCCTTCATAAAATCTGACGGTGAAGTAGTAATCAGCAAAGGAATGAACGGCATGGGAAAAGGTACAATTGTTGCAAAAGGTAATATTACAAGCAAGTATATTGAAAATGCTACAATTTTTACAGAAAGCACCGTTTATGCCGAGGCTTTGATAAACAGTGAGGTAATTGCAAAAGACTCTGTAATGCTTCGAGGAGCTAGTGCAGCGATTATAGGCGGTACAACCAAGGCGGAAAATATTATATCCGTTAAAACAATAGGCGGCAAGACTAATCCGGAAACCAATATTATCATTGACTTAAACAGATATCAGGAAGAACTGAAAGTATTTGAATCAAAAAAGCGATTAAACATAAAAATAGAAAAAGAAATCAATGAAAAGAAAAACGAATTGAATGAAGTAGATGAAAAAATTGATTTAATAGAAAATTCTTCTCTTGATAATGAAAATAAAAATGCAGTAAAAAGACAGTTGTTGTTAAAAAAAATAAAGTTAAATAACGATATAAGTGATCTTCAGCGACAATTGACGGAAATCATGCCTTCAGATAATATCGAAAATCATAAGATAATTTGTAAGGGAACAGTATTTTCGAATACAAGAATAACAATTGGCTGGATGAAATACAGAGTAAGACAGGATATCAGCTACAGTAAAATCTATAATGACGGAAATGACATCACAATAATAGCTTTAAATCCCGGAGATATTGAAATGTAAATTGACTGTTTTTATATGGAACGATAATATCGTTCCATTATCAATATAGGATGACAGTTTGTAGAACTTTAAGCAGTAACAAAAAAGAAAGGAGCAATAATTTGGAATTAAACGATCTACATATAGATGTATTAAAAGAAATAGGAAATATAGGTGCCGGTAATGCGGCAACATCTCTTTCGGCAATGCTTTCTAAAAGAATTGATATGAATGTGCCTGAAGTAAGCTTATTAAACTATAATGATGTAATTGAATCCATAGGAGGAGCAGAAAATATTATAGTAGGAATTCTGGTGAGCTTTGAAGGAGATATTGACGGAGTAATATTATTTTTGTTAAAAAAGGAATTCGTACATCTGATATTGAATTCACTTCTTGGAACAGAGCTTAAAAGCTTTGAAGAAATATCCGAAATGGAAATGTCGGCATTGTCTGAAATAGGAAATATAATGGTATCATCCTACGTAAATTCCATTTCTTCATTGACAAATATGAAAATTGAGATAACAGTTCCATCTCTGAATATTGATATGTCAGGTGCACTGTTAGATGCTGTAACCGCTGAGTTTTCTGAAGCAGCCGACAGAGTTATATTTATTAAAGAAAAATATTTTTGCCAAGACGAAACAGTATACAGCCACATGCTTCTATTGCCAAGCATGACATCCCTGGGAATCTTACTGAAGAGGTTTGGAATAGATATATGAGTCAAGCAGTAAACGTAGGTATTTCAGACATGAAGATAGTTAATGTCCCAAACGGGTTGATTTCATACGCCCTTGGTTCTTGTGTAGGTATTTGTATTATAGATAAGGCAGCGAAAATTGCAGGGATGGCTCATATAATGCTTCCATACAACAACAACTCGGACAAAAGTAATGTTTTTAAGTATGCGGACACGGGTATAGATGAAATGATCAGACAAATGGAACGCTTAGGAGGATTAAGATCAAGAATGATTGCTAAAATCGCCGGCGGGGCTAAAATGTTCGATATAAAAGGAAGCTCAACTATAGGAAATATAGGTGAAAGAAATGTAGCTGCTACAAAGGAAACATTACAAAAATTAAAAATTAAGCTTTTCGCGGAGGATGTCGGACTAAACTATGGACGAACAATCACTTTTGACAGCGTAACAGGTAACCTGACAATTAAATCCTTCGGTAAAGATTTGAAGGTAATATAGACAATCTTTTTCAAGGATATGAATACACTGAAACTTTATGCTTCACGTCATTGCTATGAATAAACGTAAATGATCCGCTTTTGTCATTCCGAGCGGCAGCGAGGAATCTCAGGTTTTGAAGTTCTGAAATCTTTCGCTATCGCTCAGGATGACAAATCGGGTTGGTCTACTCGTGATTCGTATTTTTTGACACAAACTCAATGGCTTTAATTACCTCTGAGATAACCTCTGCATGGTTTTGAGTAGCTAATGAAGAGTATTCGGCGTACACCTCTCCTTTTTTTGTTGTGATGTAGTATGGCTTAATGTTATTCAAAGCTTTAGCCATCATGTCATCAGTACATTGGTCGCATGTGCAAATACTTGCATATGTCGGATCGTTCTTTAATGTTTGATTTACAAAATTTCTTACAATTTCCTCCATATAATTTACAACCATTTTAATCCCCCTAAGATTAATTAATTTATTTTCTCTCTGTACATACCTACCACAGAGATAATAATATCGTTGTAATATTTGTGTCCGTAAATATCCTGAAAATTAAAATTTTTATTGTACAAAGTGTTTGTATACCCTAATTCTATATAAGAAGGACTGAAACCATACAGCATGTTTATTGCATGAACTACTTCCCCTCTCGTTATGGGTTTGTCCGGATAAAAATTACTGTCACTTTCAATTAAGTTTCTGCCGGCAATTTTAATTATTTCCTTTTCTGCCCAATGCCCCTTTATATCGGTATAACTGGTGTTGTTAGATGCGGGGATGGCATTTAAATATGATTTATATGCGCTTATCTTTGTAAGCATCTGACAAAATTCAGCTCTCGTAACATTATTGTCGGGCTTGAAGGTTTTATCCTTATAACCCGAGACATATTTTTTGCTGCTGCCCATAGCAATATAATCTCTTGCCCAATGATCTTGTATATCCGTAAACTTGGCTTTTAAGTATGCGCTGTTGTCATAGGGCAAGTTATTCAATCTGCAGAATATTGTAACCATTTCAGCTCTTGATATAGGCAAATCGGGTCCGAATTTATCGGGACTTTTACCGTTCATGTAAGCAGGAAGAATATTATCGAACAGCTTTTCTTCTTCATCTTTGGATGATTTATATTGTAAGCCTATATTTTCAAACAATTTTTCAGCATAATTATTATCATGAACATCATAATCTATTTGACGGTTCTTGAGTGGTTTTCTCAATGAGTTGACTTTAACAGTTTCTACTGTTCTGTTACCTTTTTTATCAACGACCACAAAGATATATTCTCCGTTGTATCTTATTTCAGTATCGTGATCATATGTAAAAGTCTCTTTTGCAGGTGTGTTTTTAATCGGAACATACTTACCATCAAAAGTAATCATATAATCCAGACCGAAATCATCCTCTGCTTCTAAATAAAATTTATCTCTGTTAAAAAGACCGGCATCGACAAAAGGCCTTCGGTAGTCTATTCCTGTAATGTTAAAATTAAAAATATGTTGTGAGCTGCCGGATTTTACCGATACCTGGTAGTTGCCGTTATCATCGTAGATATCCTTTGACGGGTTTGTTGTATATACTTCATTGTTAGTGAAGTTGTATCCCTTGTATTCTACGACAGTGCTGTAATCATTGTAATTAACCGGAGAAATGTAGATAAGTAGATAAAATTCTCCTGATTTGATAATTTTGAAGTCATAAGAATGACCGTCAATAGTAACTGTCAGATCAAAAGGAATGTTATTTTTTAAATCCTTGATATAATAATTAATTTCATTAGTTTCTGATGTACCGCCAGGTGTTGTTACAGATCTGAGTTTGTCTAATTTTATGTTGAACAATGTCTGTTTTTTCTCGTAGTCATACATCAAGCTATAGTCGATGCTTATATCTTTTTTATCTACATCATTATCTTCATCATTGTCTTCACCAGTATTTTCAACACCCTTAACAGTATAAGTAAAAGTTTTTTTAGTAGTTCCATAATAAACTGTAAAAGGATATCTTCCGTTTCTATCGGCTACAAAGGAAGCACTTTTCCCTTGAATGTAATAACCGGTGGGTAGGTATATGGTGTACTCTTTTTCATCCCCATCTTCATCGTCATAGTTATCGTAAGGTGTTATTGTAATTTCTTTAAAATTTGTTCCGGATATATCCGATACGGTGAAGTTGGCCTTTATATTTCTGGTTATTGCTCCGTAGCCTATATTGAAAATACTGAATATAATTATTAATGTTATAGTAATTATCGTTATCTTTTTCATAAAATCTCCTATTCTTTCCTATATAATTGCAGCTGTCTGTCAAATAAATATTTTGTAATTACAGATTCATTAAAGCTTGACATTTTTTCAAATACACAGCCGTAATTTATGGCAGATAGTTCTCTTGTTCTGCTATCGTGTTTTTTATCAATTCTGATTATTTTAGCTTTTATTATAATTTTATTTTCGTCACATTCAAAGTTGAACATAATGAGGTCGCCAATCAATAAATCATAATTGGATGATATTAACATTCCGCCTACACTTAAATTTAACATAGTAATTTTAAGACCCTTAAAATCTTCAGTAACATCCTCACCTTTTCTGTAAAGCTTGTCTATATTAAAGGATAAATCTGTCTTTATTTTTAATGAATTTCTTCTTTCCGTAATAGGATCTTTTCTTATAATTAAGGCATTCAGCTGATTGGTAGAAGAGAGCCTTACTTCACACAAATAAGGTGAAATTCCGTTAAAATCGTAAATCTCTACTACAATCTTTTTCTTGGTCTTTAATTCAGGTAAAAAATGTCCCTTTATCATAATAATTCTGTTGCTGATACCTAAAAGGTGACCGTTGCATAGCAACTTGTTTTTTTCGTCGAATACCTTAACGAATTTTTCTGAATTTTGCATATTGCCTCCGATTATTATTCAGATTCCCACTTAATTATTATTTCATCATTCTCAGCCACTAAATTCAAATAAGAAGCATCCTTGCCGTTATGCAGGAGTACAATGTTACCTTGTGGCTTTGAAGGGTCAATGTCAGTATAAGCCAGCATGTCTGCAAAAATATATGGCATGTTATCTTCGCGTTTTGGCAGATTAATTTGCTTATTGTTTACAGTTACTTTCATTGACGGTTCTTCAGGCGCCGGTGTTTCTACATTTGCTGATATTTCCGTTTCAGTGGAAACTTTAACTGATTTAGCATCTGCATTTATTTCTTTTTCAAGTTTTACTATGTCAATAATCAGACCATCATATAATTCATAATCTGAATCTACAATCTTGCCTTTTACATAGCTTTTATACATGGATTCATCTACATCATACAGCTTGTACAAATCTTTGATAAGCTTAGCTTGTACAACCTTTATTGAGTCAGAATTTTCAATTATATAATCCCCGTTAACTTCAATGTCGTTGGCATAGAATTTAGTAGATAGCTCGGTTTTGATACCATTAAAATAAACATGACCTGTATTTTTTGTTTCCGCTACGTCAGATATTCTTATTACAGGAGATCCTCCATTTTTGGCCGGAATAATTTCAATTGTATCCCCGGGCTTTATTGTTGTTTCTATGTTAGCAGCAACAGAATTAACGTATATTTGAGATGGAGTGGAAAATTCACCTGCATAATAACGCTGCTTCCCGTTCAATGTAAATCTCAAGCTTTTTCCGGACATGCCAATCAACTTTTTCGTATCGAATCCCGACATCAAAATGGCATCCATAACCTTCATTTGTCTTATGCCGTACAGACGTACCTTTTTATCGTTAACTTTAACACTGAAAAAATCATAATTTTTGTTAAGAACTACAGAATAAGCGATACCCAAAGGTGTAATAAGCTCAGGTCCGTAATAATCCAATGTTGTCAAATCGACATTTCGAAGTCCGCTTTTGTCGGTTAAAGCAATTCTTGACTGAGGAATATTCAGAAATTCTGACAAGACTTCCCTTAAAAAAGGTGTCTTGCTTCCTCCACCTGCTAAAAACACCGCTGCAGGCGAACTGTTATTCATTTTATGTATTTTAGCAGAAATGTCTGAGCCCAAATCATAGACTGCTGTCTTAATTGATTCAAAGATTTCTTGTTTGCTGACATCTTGTGTAAAACCCAATACATTTTTAATAGATATATAATCTGTATCGACCGTAAGCGATGATTTTATTTCTTCTGCAGTATTGAAATCCACCAAATAATTTTTCATCAGGCATTCGGTAATTTCATCCCCGGCAATTGTAGCCATATCATAACCAACAATGCTGCCATCCTTAGAAATGGCAATATCCGAGGTGCCGGCACCGATATCAACAAGTACTAAATTTAATAGTCTCAGCTCGGGCGGTATAATCAAATCCATTGCGGCAATCGGCTCCAATGTTAAATTACAGACCTCAAGATTGTTTTTGTCCATACAGGAGTATAATCCTTCGATAACAGTATGAGGAAGAAATGCTGCTATAATTTCTGTTGCAACCTTATTACCTCTGTGCCCCTCCAATTTAGACATAGTTTTTCCGTCTAACTTGTAGCTGAGAACACTGTAACCTACACAATAGAATAAATCATTGGATGAATTTTTAGAAAATAAATCCTGTGCCAATTGAAGTGCTTCTGTTTCCATTGCTTTAATGAAATCATGGGTAATAGGAATCCTTAAATCAGTATCTTTCTCAAGTGAAATGCGTTCTGTTTTTAAGGCTCGTCCGGCAGCGGCAATGCTCACCTTTTCCAGCTTTATATTCAAGCTGTTTTCCAGCTGATTTTTTACCGTTCCAACAATTTTGCTGACTTCTTCAATATCTTCTATCTGACCGTCAACCATAGCCCTTTGTTTATGGAAACAGATTTTTATATCCTTTATGCTCAAAATTCCATTTGCATTTTCACAAACCACTCCTACAACGGAACGAGTACCTATATCTAAGGCAAATATTAAATTATTCATATTAAACATCATCCTTTGAAAGCTTGAAATTGAGAAAATAGATATAAATGTCTACTATTGAGCCGAAAAGCTCTTCGGGTATTTCACTTCCCACATCAAGCTGCGACAGCAAGACAGACAAAGAATCATCCTTATACACAGGAATTCCATTTTCCTCTGCAACTTCAACCACCTTATCCGCAACATAACCGGAGCCGGAGGCAATTATCACAGGAGCATTATTTTTATTGGAATCATACTTCAGAGCAACAGCTTTTTTAGAGTTATCTTTATATTGTGACATCTACACCGATTTTCCTTTCAATAAAATTAGAGAACACCTCATTAAATCTTCGTTTTTTTACGCTCTCCTGCACACTTATATTAGTAACGCTTAAACTATTTTTGTCTAAAATATTGATCAAATCGTCTCTTATCTTGTCAATACTGCCTGACAGACTGTTTGGTACATAAATATCCAAGGATAATTTTGATTCTTTCAATACCAAGGTTGTTTCAAAATAACCTAAGCTTTGTATATCAAAGGTAATAAATACTTTGTATGTCTGCACATATTCCTGTTTTTTCTTCTTATCGGAGCTTTCTTCGTACGTCTTTCCGATCCAAAGCTCTGAAAACATAAACATACCGTTGTAGTTCAGAGGTATGAACATATGCATCAACGGAAGATGAACATTTTGACTGAATAATAACGACTCAGTCATTTCTTCCATAACCCCCTTGCTTACCAGGTTTTCAGTTTCTTTGATACCGGATTTGATCAGCTTAAAGAATGCGTCGATTGAATCGTTTTTAATATTAGATGATGCTTCATAAGTATTAAGCAACGATAATCTTAAAGTTTCAATATCCTTTTCATTAAAATCAAAGTTGTACTTTATATATTCAAATAATGTTTCCATGCTTTCAGCGAAGTTTTCTTTAGATGCGGTTTCCAATCTTACCATATTGTGAATAAGCAGAGATACATAATCCTTAACTGTGCCAAAATCATTCATTTTAGAAATATACCTTCCCATGAAAGGTAAAATTTCATTTTTCAATATGTTTAAATTCATATCCATACTGGGCGCATTATCTAATAACAGCTTGCTTGTCATTTCATTGAAAGAACCTTTAAGCATCTGAGGCAGATTTTCCTCAATATTCTTAAGCGCAGAGTTGATTGATTTGTTGGTTTCCTCTAAAGAAACAAAGCAATCATAGCTCCTTAAGAAATTTTTCAGGGCAGTTTTAAAATCATCATTGTTAGGATTTGTCCTAGACAACAAATTTCTTAAAGTTTCGAAAAATTCACCGTTAAACTTTGTGTACGTTCCATGCTGAAATTTAATAAATTCCAATATTTCAGTATCGTTCATTTCAATACTTTCAAGGAAGGATTTGAATAATGCACTGAGGATCGGGTCGTTTTTTATATTGTTGTTTATAAACTGCCTGTTTAAAATAAGCTTTCTTGCGCTTTCGGCAAAAACAGGAGAATTTTGCAATGATTTAATAAATTTTTCAAAGACAGAATCCGGATTATAGTTATATAGATTTTGTCCGGTTTGATTACTAGCATCTTGTTTTTGAGGTTTTACAACCTTAGTCGGATCAACAACATTAAAAGGTTGAACTTCCTCTAATTTTATCTTTGGTTTATTAAGATGGTTATCGCTTATTGGATTGTTCGTTTTAATGCTTATATTATTGTCTAACATATGGGACTCCCGTAATATTCTTTAGTATTGATTATACTATATTTATTAAAAAAATTAAACTGTATATGTAAATATATCGGTAGGTTATTGATTTAAATAAGCTGTCAAAGGGTAAAAAATAAAAAAAACTGTACGATTGCTTAATAATTTTTAAAAAATGCCGATATAAAAGTCAAGATAGCAGCCGAATAAGGAGAATGGTATAATATGGATAATAATTTTGATTCAGTACTTGATATGTATCTTTTTGAAGCAAACTCATTGTTGGAACAATTGGATGATATTTTATTAAGGGCAGAGCATGAGCAAGCTTTTGATAAAGAGTGTATAGATGAAATATTCAGGATAATGCATACAATTAAGGGCTCATCTGCCATGATGCAATTTAACAGTATAATGACAATATCTCATAAGGTGGAGGATTTATTCTATTACATCAGAGAAAAAGGTATTAACAGTAAATACAATGAACAGCTTGTTAACTTAGTATTTAAATTTACAGATTTTATAAAAGATGAAATTTCTAAAATAGAAGACGGACAAGAACTTGAAGAAAATTTAGAACCATTTGAAAAAGAAATAATAGGTTTTTTAAATGTTATTTCGGGACAAGTGCCCGAGAATAATTTATCCAAGGATGAAGCGGCTTTAACACAATCAACAGCATTATTAATTGATGAAATTATTGAAGAAAATGATGAAGAATTAATATCTGAAGAAGTGCAAGTATCTAATAGATACGCAATTAAAATAATATTTGATGATGATATCGGAATGGAGAATATAAGAGCATATCTTATAATAAACCAGCTCAGAGAAACAGGAATTGATTTTACATACAAACCTGAAAACGTGGAAAGGATATCCGAAACTTCTCATGATATTATAAAAGACGGGTTTTTCGTATATGTAAATGATAAGGAAAGCCTGAATGCAGCAGTTCATGTAGTGAGAGAGGCATTAAATGTAAAAAATTATACAGTTATTGAGTATACCGATGAGCATGCAAAAGAAGAAAATACTGAGTTGAAGACTGACTCCGGCTTTGTGGCAGAAATTAATAAAGAAATAAAAAATACAAAGGTTGATACGTCTAAACACAGCAAGCAAAGCTTAATAACAGTAAATCTTACTAAGCTTGATAAGCTTGTGAATATAGTTGGAGAACTTGTTATCGCAGAATCCATGGTTTCATCTGATAATGAAATAAAGAAATTGAATTTAGACAGCTTTACAAAGTCCACAAGACAAATGCGTAAGCTTACAGATGAGCTGCAGGACATAGTTATGTCATTAAGGATGGTTCCGGTATCAGGCATTTTCCAGAAAATGAAAAGAATTGTAAGGGATATGGGTAAGGAGCTCAATAAAGAGGTTGAGCTGGTACTTATAGGGGAGGATACTGAGATAGATAAAACTATAGTTGACGGCATATCCGATCCGATTATGCACCTTGTAAGAAATGCTATGGATCATGGCATTGAATCAGAAGATGAAAGAATAAAACTAGGTAAGAGCAGAAAAGGAATGATCAGGTTATCAGCTTCAAATACCGGAGGAGAAATCCATATTACCGTAGAAGATGATGGTAAAGGATTTGATTATAAAAAAATTCTTGCTAAAGCCAAAGCAAAGGATATGTTAACTAAACCGGAAGGTGAATATACACCTAAAGAAATATTCCAGTTTATAATGCAGCCGGGCTTTTCTACAAATGAAGCAGTGACTGAATACTCAGGCAGGGGCGTGGGTATGGATGTTGTAAAATCAAATGTAGAAAAGGTAGGAGGAAATGTTGTATTAGACAGTAAGGAAGGATTTGGTACAATAGTTACATTTAAAATACCTCTTACACTTACAATTGTATCAGGTATGCAGGTAGTAGTGGGAGACTCGGAATTTATTATCCCTATAAAAAACATTCAACAATCCTTTAAGACCTCTGAAACGGAAATCATTCATAACACTGATGGAAGAGAAATGATATTAATCAGGGAAAAATGCTATCCTATAGTAAGGGTTAATGAATATTTCGGGATTAAGACCGAGAGTACAAATGTTGAAGACGGTATCCTGATACTTGTTGAATCAGGAGACGGCAGCATCTGTTTGTTTGTTGATAGTATAATAGGAGAGCAGCAGGTAGTAGTTAAACCTCTTCCAACGATATTAAATAAAAATAATCTTAAAGAAACAGGAATTTCCGGTTGCTCAATATTGGGAGACGGAAGTATAAATTTAATCCTTGACATAGGAAATATAATAGAAAGTATGTAATTATGGTAAAATTAACAGATAGTGAATTTTTAGAATTCGTTCAATATATGCATAAAAATTATGGAATTGACCTTTCAAAAAAAAGAATTTTGATTGAAGGACGCCTGTCAAATATGATAGAACGTAAGGGTATGAGCAGCTTCAGCCAGTACCTGGACAGCATTAAAAGAAACAATAAAGAAGAAATAACGATGCTTATTAATAAGCTGACAACAAATTACACATATTTTTACAGGGAAGAAAATCATTTTAAATTTTTAAGGGAAACAGTTCTGCCTAATGAAGAGAAAAATAATAAGATAAAAACCTTAAATATTTGGAGTGCCGGATGCTCATCCGGAGAAGAGCCGTATACATTAGCCATGGTTGTAGATGATTATTTTAAATATTCTGCAGGTCAATGGAGGATACAAATTCATGCTACTGATATATCCGAAAATGTTCTTTCAAAAGCACGCGAAGGTATATACTCAGAAGAAAGCATAAAGAATCTTCCTGAATCGTACAAAAAAAGATATTTTACAAAGACAAATGACGGGAAGTATCAGGTTTCGCCTGAAATTAAAAAGTATGTTGACTTTAAAGTATTTAATTTAATGGACCCTATTGTTGCCAGAAACAAATATGATGTTATACTTTGCAGAAACGTAATGATTTACTTTAATGCAGATACTAAAATTAACATTGTAAACAAATTTTATGAAGCAACTAAGACAGGAGGATATTTAATGATTGGGCATGCTGAGACAATTCAAAGAAACAAATCAGAATATCTTTATGTTAGCCCGGCAATTTATAAAAAGGAATAACATATGATAGAAAAAAATATTAAAGTATTAATTATTGATGATTCCTTGTTATTTAGAAATGTGCTGAAAAATGAGTTGAATCAGGATAAACATATAGATGTGGTTGGCACGGCTGTTGATCCGGTTGATGCCATGGATAAAATTAAAGAGCTTAACCCGGATATACTTACTTTAGATGTAGAGATGCCTAAGATGGATGGTCTGACATTTATTAAAAAGCTGATGGTTGAACGTCCCATAAAGGTTGTGCTGGTAAGCTCAATGAATATAAGCGTTTTCGATGCACTTCATTCAGGGGCTGTTGATTTTGTTAAGAAACCGGACATGTCTTCGGGCAATGATTTGCAGATGTTTTTCAGGGAATTAAAAACTAAAATAAAAATTGCCTCAATAGCAAAGTTAGTAACATATGCTAAGGCAAAACAAGAAGAATCAAACAATGAAGCTTCGAAGGCAGCCGTACAAAAAGAAACACAAGTGCCGCTAAAATCTGCAAAACAAAAAATAATTGCAATCGGTGCTTCAACAGGTGGGACGGAAGCAACCCTCAAAATTCTTAGGGAGCTGCCTGAGGAAATTCCGGGAATATTGGTAACCCAGCACATGCCTCCCGGATTTACAAAAATGTACGCTGACAGATTAAATAAAATCTGCAAAATAGAAGTAAGAGAGGCTGTTGACGGAGACAGGGTAAAAAGCGGGCTTGCGTTAATTGCACCCGGGGACAAGCATATGAAATTAAAAAGGGACAGTAAGGGTTATTACGTATCCTGCAGTCACGGAGAAAAGGTAAGCGGTCATTGTCCATCGGTAGACGTTCTTTTTAATTCAGTGGCAGAAATCGCAGGAAATAATTCCGTAGGAATTATACTTACAGGAATGGGCAAGGACGGAGCTCAGGGTCTCATGAATATGAAAAAAACAGGGGCTTACACCATCGGTCAGGATGAAAAATCCTGCGTAGTATACGGTATGCCCATGGTAGCTTACAATATAGGCGCTGTGCAGGTTCAGGCATCAATAGATAATATTGCTGATATATTGATAAAGCATTTAAATAGATTGTAAGTTTACATACCATAAGTTCTCTGTCATTCTGAGCGTAAGCGAAGAATCTCAGGTTTTAATACTAACGAATATAAGTAAAATATACAAATGAAAGTAACTATATGTCGCTTTCGGGAAAGGAGAAAATTATGGCATCAATATCAAACAGTATATATGGTACTACAATTAACAAAGGCTTCGGCGGTTTAATGTCCGGTCTGGACACAGACGAATTGGTTAAACAAATGACTGCAGCTACCAGAAACAAAATAAACAGACAATATCAATCCAAGCAAAAATTATTGTACAGGCAGGAAGCATACAGAGAAGTCAGCTCAAAATTGTTAGCTTTCAGCGATAAATATTTTTCATACTCAACAGGTTCAAAAACTAATATTTTGAGTGCGAGCTTTTTTGAGGCACACACCTTCAAGCCGTCTTCAAATTATGTTAATGTAACGGGAAACGCAGAGAATATTAAGAATTTTTCCATTGACAGCATAACGAGCGTTGCGTCCGCGGCAACATTGGTATCTTCGCATAGGGTTTCAAGCAATGTAATTGAGTCAGATTCAATAGGTGAATATATTTCGCCTTTAGCAGGTGAAACTTTCAGTGTAAGATATAATGATAAAACTTATAATTTAAAAATAGATGCAGATTTTGAGGGTGATACATTTGCAAAGGTTGTTAATCAGCTCAATAAGCAGCTTGCTAAAATTGATGATATACCGAGTGAACTTAAATTTTCTTTTGAAAGGAATCCTGAAAAAGGAAATCAAGCAAAGATTATGTTGACAGATGGTGCATATATTTCGTCAGCAAGCAAAGATTTTTTAGATGTATTAAATTTCAAGGTTGGAAGTGAAGAGGGAGGATCATCTACAGAATATATAGTGAGATCAGAGTTAACAAAATCAGCAGAATCGATTCTTTCAGATGCTAATTCTTATATAACATTCGACTATAACGGAGTAAAAAAGCAAATTAACCTTGACGGTGAAATAACAGATCCTTCAGAATTGGCTGCATACTTGCAAGATGAGCTCAATAAGTTGTATGGAGATAACAAGATAACTGTCGATGAAAACGATGGAAAGCTTACATTTACCGTAGAAGGCGAAACAAATTTGTTGAGTATAAACAGTATCAGTTCTGATTTAAGTCAGTTAACAGGCTTAAAAAGCGGTAACTCCAACAGGCTGAATATGAATGCAACCTTGGAAAACTCAGGAATTGCAGGTTTAACACAGGATGCAGACGGTAAATATTCAATAACAATCAATAATACAACGTTATCGTTCGAAAAAGATAAAACATTAAATGATGTAATAAAAGCAATCAACAGCAATGCGGATATGAAAATAAATATCAGCTATTCTTCTATCTCTGATTCATTTTCTATAAAGGCAGATGAAACCGGTTCACACATAGGTATTGACATAAAAGATGACGGAGCAGGAAGTTTATCAAGAGCATTGTTTGGCGAATCATCAAAATGGACTTCTACAGAAGGTACTGATACGGTTATTTCATATACATTAAATGGCAAAGAAATTAAAGATTTTACCCGAAGTACAGCTAACATTTCAATTGACGGAATAAACATTGAGTTAAATAAAAACGCGGAAGGTCTTAATGATATAACCTTTGACGTTACCAACAATGTTGACGAAGTTGTTGAGAAGGTAAAGAAATTTATTGATGATTACAATGAAATTATTACCTTAATAGGAACTAAGACAAAAGAAAAACCAAACAGCAAATATCCGCCGTTAACACCTGAGCAGCAGGATGAAATGACGGAAAAGGAAATTGAAAATTGGAACAAAGAAGCCCAAAAAGGTGTTTTGTTTGGGGACAGTAAAATGACGTCTGTTCTTTCTGATTTCAGAATGAGCATGATGGGTAAGACGGATGTTAGTGATTTTGTTCTGGCAAACATCGGTATATCTCCCGCATTTATGGATACAAGCGGAAAGCTAGTCTTGGATGAGGAGAAATTCAAAGAAGCGTTAATGGAAAACCCGGATGAAATAGCCGGTCTCTTTACGGGAACTAAAGAAGGTGGAACGCCGGGGCTGGCGGTACAGTTGAAAGAAGTACTGACGAAAAATATAGGAGCATTTGGTACATCCGGTATCCTTATTGAAGAAGCAGGATTAGACAGCGGTCGAACATCGGATCAGAACAATATTTCCGAGAAAATAAAGGATTATGACAAAAGAATGGAAGCACTGAAAAAGGCACTTGAAGTTGAAAGACAAAGATATTGGAATCAATTTACTGCATTGGAGAAGGCACTGAGTAATCTCAATGCTCAAAGCTCATGGTTAACGGATATGATGGGATAAGGATGTGAAATAAATGTTGAATCCATATGAACAATATAAAATAAATTCTATAAATACTATGACAAAGGGCGAATTGCTTATAATGATATTTGATGAATTGATTAAAAAGCTTAATCGCAGCATAGTATTAATAGAAAACAAGGATTTTGAACAATCAAAAATACAATTGGATAAAAGCAGAAAAATAATTAATCATCTGATAGTTACATTGGACGAGCAATATGAAATAACTCCGAATCTGACAGAATTATATATGTTTTTCAATAGAGAACTGATTAAGGCAGCCGGCTATAATGATCCTAAGTATATAAATGAAATAATGCCTATGATAAAAGATTTGCGAAACACATGGGCAGAGGCTGATAAAATAGCAAAGTTATCTAAGAGTTAACGGTGATATATGGAAAAGCTATTAAAAAATAAATTAGAAGCTGCTAAAGAGTTGAAAGAATTTACCGAAAAAATAGTAAGCCTATCATTAAAAACCGAATACGATAAAGTAAACTCTATGCTTGAACAGCGAAAGCTGTTTATTGAAAAAATAAATTCTATTAATGAAAAATTAAATGATTGCGGTACTGACGAAACAGATGAAGCTAAAGAAATAAAAAAAGAAATAAGAGAAGCTTTTAAGGAAATTTCAGACATGGACAATCAAATTCGAAAGAATATAAATGCAGAATTAAAGGATGTAAAAAAGAATTTAAATCAGCCTGATAAATCTGAGACAATAAATATTCAAGCATAACGAGCAGGCGTTGCCTGCTCGTTAATTTTACAACGATATAAATATTTATAAAATTTATCCGATATATAGTTAATAATCAATACAAATGGAGGAGAATAAATGGCAAAGAAAAGCTTGTCAACCAAAAGTATAACATTTAAAATAACGTTTTCAATTTTTGTAGTATGCTTTGTGGCGTTATTATTAACCGGATTAGTTATAGGAACTACAATCAATAATCGGTTTACGGAAACTAAAAAAACCGTACTGAATGAAACATCTGAAAGTATAGGAAATAAATCAGAAGCATTTTTTGAAAGATATATAGCGATAGTACAACAAATGGCACAGGATAAGAACTTGCAGAATTTCATGGTTAATGCAAAGGGGTGGAATACTCTGAAGCAAACAGAAGGTTTCATGATTGCTTCTAAGACTACCGAGGATACTCAGAAGTCAGATCCGGATGTAATTTTAACAGCGTATATAGCACAAACCGATTACTATCTTGCATCTCCGACTGTTTTTTCAACTTCAATGTATGATGTAACCTCAAAGGAATATTACAAAGCAGTTTCTGAGGACAGGGTATGTATTACGGAGCCATATATTGATGCAATCACAGGAGGAGTAGTCATAACCATATCCGCACCGGTCAGAGCTAACGGAAAGATTGTGGGTCTTGCTGCAGTTGATATAGCAATAGATAAGCTGACTGCAATGGTAAGTAATCATAAATTGGGTGAGACTGGATATTTTTCACTGTTAACAAAAGACAATACTATAGCAGCTCATAAAAATGAAGAATTAATTTTAAAGAATATAGATGAAATCGGCATAAGCAGTAATCTGATTCAGTCAATTAATAACAATGACAATAACGTTGTGGAATATGCTATCAACAATCAGAAGATATTGGGAAAAAGTGTGCAGATAGGCAATACCGGGTGGAAAGTTTTATCATCTCTCCCTAAAGACGAATTTATGTCTGACACAAGACAGCTTATACTTACTATAGTGTTTGTATTCTTAGCTGTATTAATTGCGTTGTTGGTTGTTCTAACCATAGCTATAAAGAGAATGACTAAACCGGTAAAAACTATAACCGATATTACCAATAAGTTAGCTCAGGGCGAATTGGATGTAACCATTGATGTAAAGAGTAAGGACGAGATAGGCGTTCTTGCAGAATCTATTGAGAGCTTAACCGTACGGTTAAAATCATATATTAATTATATAAATGAAAGTGTTAATGTGTTGAATGATTTAGCAGAAGGCGATTTAGTGATGGATTTGCAGTATGATTATGATGGTGAATTTGCTAAATTGAAACAAAGCTTACTCCATGTATCTGGAACCTTAATGGATACAATCGGAAAAATAAAGGATTCATCAGAATTTATCAGCATGAATGCTGCTAATGTTTCCAACGGAGCGCAGACACTTGCTCAAGGCACGACAGAACAAGCAAGCGCAATAGAGGAATTATCGGCTGAAGTAAATGAAATTTACCATACGATTGCAAATAATGCAGAGCATGCCGAAAATGCGGGAAGAAAAGCACTGGAAGCTTCGAAGGAAGTTGAACAAGGAAACATACACATGAGGGACATGCTTTCTGCAATGGACGAAATAAGCGAATCTTCAAATGAAATAGGCAAGATTATAAAAGTAATTGATGATATAGCTTTCCAGACAAATATTTTAGCTCTTAATGCAGCCGTTGAAGCAGCAAGAGCAGGCTCTGCAGGCAAGGGATTTGCGGTAGTTGCCGACGAAGTAAGAAATCTGGCAGGAAAATCTGCAGAAGCTGCGAAGCAAACAACAGCATTGATTGAAAATTCAATAAGCTCTATTTCAAAAGGAACCATGCTGGCGGATAAAGCAGGTAAATCTCTGTCAGGCATAGTTGAGATTACAAACAAAACTAATGAATTAATAAGTGAAATAGTAAATGCGTCGGCACAACAAACTGTTTCGGTAAATCAGATAAGAAGCGGTATTGAACAAATATCATCTGTAGTTCAACAAAATGCTGCAACGGCAGAGGCAAGTGCCGCAAACAGCGAAGAGCTTTCAGGACAATCACAGGTTTTAAACGATTTAATAAGCAAATTTAAATTTAATACTGAAGAAGTAGTTTAAAATCAGGGGCGAAAGCCCCTTAGGCTGCTGAAAAAGCCAACCTGCTTCGTTGCCGTTCATCCGGTCAATCCTCACGTATGTTTAATACGCTGCGGTTGCCCGGATTCCGGCGCCTTGCAGGATGAACTTTTTCAACAGCCTATGATTATTTATAAATAGTATAAATTTTTATTTAAATATGCCGATAGTAAATATATAATACTTTATTTGGAGGCAGTATGTTGAAAAAAAGGGGAGAAAAAGACAAGTCTATTAAAAAAAGCTCAGGTAAAAAAAGCATAAAGACTCAGATATTTATAAGCTATTTATCCTTGATAATTACTGTGGTTTTAATTTTGGGTGGGTTATCAGCATTCCAGAATTATAAAACTACATTTGATACATTGGAAAATACCATGGTAAATCTAGCCGAAGTGTCTTCGACTGTTATTGCCAGCAAGCTGGAGGTATATAAATCTGTAGCCGCAGACCTTGGTTTGAATCCGGTACTGTCAGATGTAAGAATAGGAAAAAATGAAAAAGAAAAAGTAGTTAAGCAAATGGTAAATATGTACGGACTGATAGATGCATATAATGTTTCTTCTGTTGGAACGGGAGAATCACCTGTAACCGGCGAAATATATCTGGTAAGCAATACTGATTATTTTCTTGCCGCTATGGGGGGAGAAATATTTGTATCTGAGCCGGCAATGAATACCAAATTAAACAAATATACATTTACGATAGCAGCTCCCGTATGGAAGGACGGTTTATACGGAACAGATGTAAACGGAGTGGCTGTAATAGTATTGGACGGACAGGTTTTATCAGACATAGCCTCATCAGTAAAAATTGGTGAAAAGGGCTATGGATTCATATTAAACAAAGAAGGCATGACCATTGGGCATCCTGACTACGAAAAGATACTGTCTGGAGAAAACATTATTGCCGCATACGAAGCAAACGGCAGCAATCAATCTATGGCGGTTACGGAAAAAAAATTATTAAACGGAGAAATTACTTTTGGAGAGTATAGTTTAAATAATCAGAAGCATCTGATATCCTATGCTCCTATTGAAGGAAGCAACGGATGGGGATTTTTTGTCAGTGCCCCTCAATCGGAATATTTAAGCTCAACATACATAAGCTTGGCTACTATTTTATTGATATCTATAGTATCAATTATTGCAGCATATTTTGCAGGGAGAAATATGGCAGTAAAGATAGCGAACCCAATAATTCTTTGTGCGGAAAGATTAAGAAAATTATCTGACGGTGATTTGCATACGGAAATTGAAAGAACAAACAGAGAAGACGAAATAGGATTCCTTCTTAAATCTATGAACAGGACCGTAAAGGGTATGAACAGAATTGTGAGTGATATGTCTTACCACATGGGTGCAATTGCAGAAGGAGATTTCTCAAAAAATATGGATATCGAGTACGGCGGAGATCTTAACGCCATAGCAATATCCATGAAAAAAATCAGTGAATTTTTAAACATCATGGTTAAACAGGTTAATGAAAGTGCCGAACAGGTTTCCGGCGGTGCAGAGCAGCTTGCGGGCAGTGCACAGGCCCTTTCTCAAGGAGCCACAGAGCAGGCGAGTTCGGTTGAAGAACTGTCAGCTACCTTAGGAGAAATATCAGATCAGATAAATGACAATGCATCCTTTGCAAATATGGCAAACGAGGCATCCATAGAGTCATCAAGGCAGGTCGTAACCGGAAATGAATATGTAAAAGAAATGAATGAAGCAATGCTGAATATAAACAATTCTTCAGCTGAAATAGCAAAAATAATTAAAGTTATAGACAGTATTGCATTCCAGACAAATATTCTTGCTTTAAATGCAGCGGTAGAAGCAGCAAGAGCAGGTGCAGCAGGCAAGGGATTTGCGGTTGTTGCCGATGAAGTAAGAAATCTTGCAATCAAAAGTGCAGAAGCAGCGAAAAATACAACGGAGCTTATTGAAAATTCTATTGAGGCCGTAAATACAGGAACTAAAATTTCCAGGGAAACTGAAAAAGCGCTGGATTTAGCTGTTGAAAAAGCAAATGAAACAGCAAGTATGATAGAAAAAATATCAATTGCATCATCACAGCAAGCCGATGCAGTAACGCAGATTTTGGCAGGAGTTGAACAAATATCGTCTATAGTTCAGACGAATTCAGCGACATCAGAGGAAAGCGCGGCAGCCAGTGAAGAATTAAGCAGTCAGGCCCAAGTATTAAGGGATATGATAGATGGTATAAAATTAAAAGACACTGTAAAATCAGAACAGTCGTTTGAGGTAACTAAAAAGGAGGAGCATATGGCACTATTATGGACAAAAAACTTAGAGGTTGGAGTTGAACTTATCGACTCGCAGCATAAAAATTGGTTTGATAAGGCAGGTCAGCTTTTTGAGGCCGGCAAAAGCGGAAAATCAAGAGAATATATAATTCAAATGTTTGATTTCCTGGATGAATATACAAAGACACATTTCAGAGATGAAGAAGAATATATGCAAAGCATCAATTATCCTGAATTTGATTCACAAAAGCAAATGCACGAAGGATTTATTAAAAAGCTGGCAGAATTAAGAAAACAATATGTAGACGCAGGAGCAAACATAAGCGTTATAATCAACGCAAACCAGTTCATACTAGACTGGCTGACAAAGCATATCTCCAACGCGGATAAAAAAATAGGCGAATACGCAAGGAAATTATAACATTGTCATCCTGAGGTTCTCGCTTCTGTCATCCTGAACGAAGTGAAGGATCTCAGGTTTTGTCATTGCTATGAATAAACGGTATATCGTATGCTTGTGTCATTCCTATGAATATACCGAATATCGTACTATTATGTCATTCTGAGCGTAGCGAAGAATCTCAGCTTTATTGTTCTGAATGATTGGGAGTCTCAACAAAATCAAAAGAGTTGGTTTTCAAAAACCAATTCTTTTTTTATCATATGTTAAGAAAGCGTAACATTGGAGATGTGAAAAAATTTACGATTAATCCGATATATATTATAGCATTTAACAATATGATAAAGGAAAGAAAACAGAGCGTGATAGCTGCTTGGAGGAGATACTGTGAGAATTGCGAATAATGTTTCTATGATTAATACTTATGGTAACATGAAAAAAGCAAATAATAGGCTGCAAAAGAACTGTGAAAAGCTTGCTTCGGGATATAGAATAAACCGTTCAGCTGATGATGCGGCCGGCCTCGCTATATCAGAAAAGATGAGGGCACAAATCAATGGACTATCTCAAGCTTCTGATAATATTTCCGATGGAATAAATTATGTCCAGGTTGCCGACGGGGCTCTTCAGGAGGTTCAGAATATATTTTTAAGGATAAGGGAGTTATCTGTACAGGCATCTAACGATACATATCAGGGTGGGGACAGGCAAGCCATAGAAGAAGAAATTAAGCAGCTTAAGCAGGAAGTTAGCCAGATATTTAATAAAACTGAATTTAACAATATAAAAATATGGGTTCAGGACACGAATGTCGTAGTAGGGCACGAAAAGATAGATGCTATTAGGGTAAATGTATCGAGTCCTAACTGTACACTTGACGAGAACAATAAACATTCTATACCTGTTAACAACGGTATATATTCACCCGACAATGATAAATATTTATTGAAAGCGGACGAAAACGGGATAGTTGTGAGTTGGAAGGCATACAACGGAAATGAATATGAATCAAACACCATATCATGGCCTGCAGATATAACAGGAAATCACAGCTTCAAGCTTTCAGACCATTTAGATTTAATAAGCAATCCCGAATTGAAAGGAATTGATTTTACCTACTCATACAATGTAAGTAAATATGCCGAACTCAAGGATGTAATTGCTTCAATAGACGGTGCAAAAATTCACAGCTATACAGGTAGCAGCTTCTATACAAAATTGTTTAGTCATGATGAAAAACCAATTAACGGTATTTCTTTTTCTGCTTCAATTAATTATCCTGCAATGCTGGCATCAGAAAAAGATTTTGAAAAATACGATACAGATTTTATCGAAAGCTCTGTAAATAAAATTAAAAATACAAATAATTTAATTCAGAACCCAACGGAATCTGATCCATCTTTGAAATGGCAGTTCGAATTTGAAATGCCAAATATAGGTACAGTTAAAGCTGAATCTACTTATACATACTACATATGTGATTGGAAAGATCCGGATAAGAAGTGGTGGTATGAAGATAAAGATATTAATGGAAATATAATAGGTAGACCTTCAATACCCCGTTATCCTGATACTGATGGAGCCAATTTAGATTCTGTGATAGATGCTCTCAATAATGATAGAGGTCTGAGTCTACTTAAGGATACCAACGGAACAGGCGGTTATATCCAAGTAAGCTTTAATTTAACTGCAGAATCAAGTTACAAGGTTAACACCGGAGATTCAACATCGTACAGTAATGTAGGAAGTATAACTATGAGTATTCGTGTTAGTGGTTCGGACACTGTGGAAACAATAAATGAAAAACTGGCAAATATAAAAGGACTTGATATATATGCAGGAAATGAAGCTACGAATGAATTATCATCTAAAAGCTATACTCGTGCAAATTGGTATGAAGAACCATGGGGTATTGGTCAGATAGACGGAGCTCCCATATACGAGAAAAAAGAGGAAATTAATTTAGAAATACAAGCCGGTGCAAATGAGGAAGAAACAATTTCCATAGATTATACTGCATTGACAAATACAAAGGTTGGAATAAATGATATTTCTGTTCTTACACGTGAGGATGCAAATAATGCTATTTCGTTAATAGATAAAGCTTCACAAATTATTTCCGAACAAAGAGGCATATTTGGTGCTCTTCAGAACAGAATGGAGCATGCAAAATCTAATGTTGACAATTCACATATAAATACTGTTGACTCGGAAAGTATAATAAGAGATACTAATATGGCTAAGGAGATGGCAGCATACGTTAAGGAACAAATTCTTATGCAAGCTAATCAAAGCATTATGCCGCAAATAAGAACCATGTCCGAATCGGTACTTGCGCTGTTAAAATAGGGTAAATATTTGAATAATGAACTTTGAATGAACTTTGAAACACTATTTAAATTGCAATTTATTTTATTTTTGTGATATAATATATAAAAGAATTTATTATTATCATAATAAATAATTATGGAAAGGAATGATACAATGAGTGTCAAATTCACAGTAGTTATTCAAAAAGAAGAAGACTGGTATGTTTCAAGATGTTTAGAAAATAATGTAGCATCTCAGGGCAAGACTATTGAAGAATCAATGGCTAATTTATCTGAGGCGATATCATTATATTACGAGGACAACGATGTTGAAAGCATATCGCTGCCTGTGTTTGTTACCACTATGGAGGTAGCGATATAATGGGTTCCAAATATCCTGTTTTAAAGCCAAATGAAGTAATTGATTGTTTAAAAAAATTTGGATTTGAATATAAAAGTCAAAAAGGAAGCCATGTAAAATATACTAACGGAAACAAAATAACAATAATACCTATGCACGATGAAGTTGCAAAAGGGACATTGAAGAGTATTCTTGAGCTTGCAGGAATATCATTGGAAGATTTTCTTGAAAAGTTAAAATAAAAAGAGCTGGTTTAAAACCAACTCTTTTATTCGTTCTCCCATTCATCAAAACGCTTCATAATTTCGTCATATGTTTGATTGCATATATCGGGAAGCCCTTCACCACCGTTAAATTCCAAACCTGCCGCTTCAAAGCCTTTCTTAACCGCATCTCTTAATAAAGAAATCTTTGATTTGTCTCCACCTGCCAATGATTTAGCCATATCCATAATTCTTGTAGCTACTGCATCTACAGAATATTCACCGCCTTCTGCGATTGCTTCGGCAGCTTTTTGCGAATCTTCAACGGTCACATTTAAATTCTTTCCAAACAATGTAAGATTGGATTTTTCGCCCTGCTTCGCAATCATTTTGCGGATCATTTCTTTAAAGTCATCTATCCTTTTTTCATTATCAGTAATTAGCTTGTTAATTTCTATGCTGTCATATTTTCTATTGTTTTTTACTGAATTAACTTCTTTTTTTATGTCTTTAGTCTTAGAATTATCTACAGTTTTATTATTAGGCGCTATCGATGGATTAACGGAATTGATTTCATTAATCATAATTACCACCTCCTTATACATATATATCGGCATATTTTGATATAAATAAACAATTTTTACTAAAATAAGTCAATATTAGCATAAATCAATTGCGGATATATTATTATAATGGTATAATTGCAATAAAAATAAGCATTTTTCAACATAAATACTCTTAATATTTGTATTTTTATGACGATAATAATAAAAGAACCTTATTGACAGAAAGATTAGCAAAATTATTAAGAAACAGAAAACTTTATAGAAAGAAGGCAATATATGAATATACATATAAAAGACAAGGTATTGGAGTGTAAGAATGATCCTGAATTTATAGAAGATATATTTAATGGCATTAATGAGTATTTGCATAAGGAAGATTTGCAATTTTCTCATCTTATTATTGATGGCGAAGAAATATACGATAATTTTGATGGTTACATTATTGAAAAGATTAAAGATATTAAGAAAATAGAAGTTATTGCCTTATCGCTTTCGGAAATAGTTGATGAATCACTTAAGTCAGCTGAACAATATTCGAAAAATGCAATTCCTATAATTAATAAATTAGCAGAAGAATTCTATCAAAAACCTGATGAAAATACATGGTCTCATCTTACAGATTTGTTTGAAGGAATTCAATGGATTATACAATCACTTACAGAAATAAACTCGATTGAAAGTTCTGATGAAATAATCGTAGATTATGAAGTATGGGATGAATATGTGCAAGAGATATCAAAATTTAATGATATAGTTTTTGAATTGGAAAATGCAGTTCTTAATAAAGATAATATATTAATAGGGGACGTGCTGCTATATGAAATAGTACCTATATTTGAGGTTATGGTTGAAAAATTAAATTCATTAATATCCGAGGTGGATATATGTTAACTGATAATATTGTATTTTTAAAAAACAATTATCCTAAATTGTATGAAGAATTAGAAAATGAAAGCACAAGAAATCAGCAAAGCAATATCTCTATAGAAAATACTAGGAATAACCAGAAAACCATTATAGTTAATAAAGAAGAAAAAATCTTCTATCTTCACAGCAAGTACGATCCTTTACGAGAAGCTGAATCAATTATAAATAAACTTGAAGAAAAAGAAAAGATTGACGAAAATTCACACGTGATTTTTTATGGAGTAGGTCTTGGTTATCACGTAGATGTATTTACAAAGAGACATCCTAATACATCATTTTCACTTTATGAACCATCAATTGAAGTGTTTCAAATTCTTTTAGATAATATAAACTTAAAAAAGTTAGCTGGTGGCAATCTGGAAATCATGCAATGTGAGTTTGAACCAGAGTATGGGAATGCTTTTCTTAATACTTTGCTTAATAAAATAAATAAAAAAATTATAATATCAACTTTACCAATTTATGAGAATGTATTCGAAGAGCAATACAATGTCTTTTTTAGTAAATTTAAGGAATTAATAATTGGTAAAAGAATTAATTTGCATACGAATTATGCTCATCAAAAAGATTGGATAACAAATAGCATGAGAAATATGGAAAAAGTATTATCCACTCCGAGCATTATATCGGAAAAGATGGGTACTTTTAAAAATAAAACAGCTATATTAGTTGCAGCAGGTCCATCCTTGAATGAAGAAATTGAAAACCTTAGATATATTAAGGATAATGGATTAGCATACATATTTAGTGTTGGGTCGGCTGTTAATACACTTATTTATAATAACATATATCCTCATGCAACATCTGCAATTGATCCAAGTGTTAAAAATCAAGTAGTTTTTGAAACGATAAAGGAAAAAAAGATAACTGAAATTCCTATAATTTTTGGATCATCAGCCGGATATAAGACATTAGAAGATTATCCGGGAAATAAATATCATATGATAACAAGTCAGGATGCAATAGCGTTATATTATATGAGAAATGATGATGGGAGTACAGTAAACATAGTTTCTGATGCTCCAACTGTGGCAGCGGCAACGCTTCAGTTGTTGTATATATTAGGATTTGAAAAAATAATATTGGTTGGGCAAAATTTGGGTTATTGCGATAAAAAGAGGTATTCTGAAGGAATAACGTATCACAAAGCTGAATTAACGGATGAGGAATTAAAAAAAGGCATTTGGGTACAAGATGTTTATGGAAATGAGATAATGACTACAAACGGATTTAATTCTATGAGAAATCAAATTGAAAGATATATTAAACAACTTCCTAATATAAACGTTATAAATACTACTAAAGGCGGAGCTAGAATCGAGGGTGCAGAGTTTATAGAATTAAGGGATATAATTGAAAGTGACCTAAGGCGAAAAATGGTAGATGAAGAGGGTCTTGATGAATTAGAAAAAAATAAAACACGTTATGATAAAGAATATATGGCATCACAGTCAAAAAATATGGATAAAGCATATGGGAGTGCTTTAAAGATAAACAAGGAATATCGAGCAATATTAAATAAAATTGAAAAGGTTATAAACAACAGAAACTATACTCAGGCTAAAAATTTATATGTAAAACTGGATAAAGAATTGAAAAAAATAGAGAACAATGATTTTTATAAAACATTCATACTTCCTATGAACAGAGTTCAATATAAGATACTGGCAGACAGTATAGAAAGCTTGAATGCAGAAAAAGATCCACAAGAACAAGGCAAGAGAATTATAAAAAGCTTCGGCAATTTTATAGATATATGTATCAATGATATAGAAATGATAAAACCAATTTATGATGATATGAAAGAAAGTATTAATGAATATGTTGAGAAAAATAGTGAGGAGGAGTAAAATATGATTTACAAAAAACCAAGATTAATAGCAGAGGCAGGATGTAACCATAAAGGAGAACTGGAAATAGCAAAAGAATTAATTAAAATAGCTTCAATATTCTGTAAAGCAGACGTAATAAAATTTCAAAAAAGAAACAACAAAGAATTATTGACAAAAGAGCAATACAATGCACCTCATCCAAATCCGGCAAATTCCTATGGAGATACTTATGGAGCTCATAGAGAGTTCTTGGAATTTGATGTTGAACAGCATAGACAATTAAAAGAATGGTGTGAAGAATTTGGAATTACATATAGTACATCAGTATGGGACCTTACATCTGCAAAAGAGATAGCATCGTTAAAACCGGAACTTATAAAAATTCCATCGGCATGTAACAATCATTACGAAATGTTGGAGTGGTTATGTGATAATTACGAGGGTGAAATACATCTATCCTTTGGAATGACAATGCATGAGGAAGAAGACAAAATTGTTAGGTTATTCGAAGATAAAGGGAGAAATAAGGATTTAGTCATCTATAGCTGTACATCAGGTTATCCTGTTCCGTACGAAGATATCGCACTGTTAGAAATAGTTCGATTAAAAGATAAGTTCGGAGCGCGGGTAAAAGAAGTTGGATTCTCAGGGCATCATTTAGGTGTTGCTGTAGATATAGCAGCTTATACTTTAGGAGCAACCACAATTGAAAGACATTATACACTTGACAGAACGTGGAAAGGAACAGACCATGCGGCTTCTCTTGAACCAAATGGAATCAGAAGATTAAAAAATGATTTGGTTGCAACAAACAAAGCATTAAGCTATAAAAAAGAAGAGATTTTAGATATCGAAAAGGTTCAACGAGAAAAGTTGAAATACAGGGAGAGATAATTTTGAAAAATTTTATTGGAAAAACAGTGGCATTTATTCCGGTAAGGGGTGGTAGTAAATCAATACCTTTAAAAAACATAAAATTGATTAACAATCGCCCGTTAATTTATTGGACTTTAGATGCAACCGTTAATTGTGATGAAATTGATTCAGTAGTAGTTTCAACAGATAGTAAAGAAATTAAAAGAACAGTTGAAAAGTATAGTTCAGACAAAGTTAAGGTAATAGATAGATCTGAAGAAGTATCTACAGATACGGCAACGACAGAATCAGTTATGATTGAATTTGCTCGAAATTATGATTTTGAAAACATTGTATTAGTACAAGCCACCTCACCGCTTTTAAAAAGCAAAGATATTACAAAAGGCATAAATAAATATTTTGAAAACGGAATTGATAGTGCACTATCAGTGGTCAGACAAAAAAGATTCATATGGGAAGAAAAATCAAGTTCTGCCGTTGCAATTAACTATATTCCCTCAAAACGTCCAAGAAGGCAAGAGTTTGACGGATTTTTAGTGGAAAACGGAGCTTTTTATATTACTTCAAAGAAAAATCTTTTATCCAGCCAATGTAGAATCTCAGGAAATATAACAGCAATAGAGATGTCTGAAGATACGTATTACGAAATAGACGAACCATCCGATTGGGCAATTGTAGAAGAATTATTAAAGAAAAATATAAGTAATAATACTTGTGATGCAGATATAGGAAGAATAAAATGCTTTCTTACAGATAGTGACGGAGTATTGACAGATGGTGGCATGTATTATTCAGAAAACGGAGATGAACTCAAGAAATTTAATACCAAAGATGGAATGGGTTTTAAATTACTTAAAGAAGCCGGAATTATAACCGGAATTATTACAGGTGAAAACATTGAATTAGTAAGGCGAAGAGCTGAGAAGATGAAAGTAGATGAGGTGCATTTAGGTGTCCATAATAAGATGGAGATACTAAATGATATCTGCTCAAAGTATAACTTGAAGTATGAAGAAATTGCTTATATTGGAGACGACATTAATGATTTAGATGTTATTCGAACTGTAGGGCTTGGATGTACAGTTTATGACGGTATGGATTGTGTAAAGGATGCAGCAAAAATAATAACTAAAGCTAAGGGCGGAGAAGGTGCTGTCAGAGAGATTGTCGAGATTATTTTAAATGTAAAAAAAAGGTGATAATATGGATTTAACCAATTATTTAATTAAACCATCGGAATCAATTTTGGATGCTTTAACTAAAATTGATAATAACAACAAAGGGTTTTTGATAGTTGTTGATGATGAGAAATACTTCTTAGGAACGATTACAGATGGTGACATAAGAAGAGGGTTCATTAAAGGTATGAATATAAATGAAAAAATAGAAAAAGTATATAATAAAGAATCAGAAAAGACATTTAGAAATGATGAATTCAATAAAATAGTTGATTTATTTAAGAAGTCAAAAATAAAATTTCTCCCGATCATAGATGAATGTGGCAGACTTTTCAATGTAATTACAAAAACAAATATGCATGTCTTGCTGTTAAAAGATATTCAATTTGATTTAGATTATGATTTTACTAAATTGGATGACTCTTTACTTGAGCATGAGATTTATAACAGACCGTGGGGTATTTACAAGACAACTTTTATTAATGAGTACTCTCAATCAAAAATTATAAAAGTTAATCCTAAAGGAATTTTAAGTTTACAAGAACATAAACGACGAGAAGAATATTGGGTGGTCATTAATGGAACAGGAGAAGTTACAATTGGTGAATCGGTTAAAAAAGTGGAATCCGGTAGTTTTATTTATATACCGAAAGGGTGTAAGCATAGGATTGTAAATTTATCTGAAATAAAATCTCTTATGATTGCAGAAGTGCAGCTTGGGGACTACTTTGGCGAAGATGATATTATAAGATATGAAGATGCTTATGGTAGAATTCAATAATGAAAGCTGATTGGGACATAATTAGCAAAAGGAGGTATTTACTTTGGAGAAGATTAAGGCATTGCATGTTGCAAGTTTCAACGGAAATATAGGGGATAATGCAAATCATAACGGATTCAGAAAAAGATTAATCGAGACATTAGGCAGAGAAATTGATTTTACTAATATTGAGATGAGAGAATTTTATAAATCATGGAATCTTAGAGATTTTAATAGTGACGATTTCATTGATTTATGCAATAATCATGACTTAGTAGTTATTGGTGGCGGAAATTTTTTTGAATTAAAATGGGATTATTCACATACAGGAACGACAATAAATATTAAGGAAGAAACACTTAACTTAATAAAAACGCCGATATTATTTCATGGAGTAGGTTGTGATATTGCCAAAGGTGCGAGCCAAAATTCAATAGAGAAATTCAGATTGTTTATGGAACGTATTACAGGTGATAAAAATATATTGGTTAGCGTCAGGAATGACGGCTCTTATGAGACAATACAGAAGTTATATGGTAATTTGTTCGATAATAAATTTTATAGAGTACCGGACGGAGCTTTTTTTATGGATTCTAAAAAATATGATTTTCCGGAGATTAAGAATGATTATAAGTCTATTGGTATAAATGTTGTTGCCGATATGAAAGAAATTCGATTTAACAGCGAAGTAAAGGGCTTCATTTCATACGAGAATTTTATTAATGGCTTTGCTGAAGAATTAAATGAATTATTAAAAAAACATGAAAACTATCAAATACTTTTATTCCCCCATATATATAGTGACTTGAGTGCTATTTATGACTTGTTGGAAAAAATAGAGGATAAATATAGAAGAACCCGTGTTGTTGTATCACCGTGCCTTACAGGAAAAGGGTCTGAAGAATATATTTTTGGCTTATATAAAGAATGTGATTTTATTATGGGGATGAGATTTCATAGCAATGTATGTGCCGTTGCACAAAATATTCCTACTATAGGTTTATGCAGCTATAAAAAAATACTTGATTTATACCGGGAAATTGATTTAAATGATAGAGTTATAGAAGTGAACAAGTATGGCTTTAAAAGCCTTTTAAGAGAAGAAATAGAAAATACAATAATTAATTTGGAAAAGATAAGGAATGATTACAAAAGAGTAAATTCAAATATATTTAAAGAAAGCATTGAATTTTATGATGCGGTTAAAAATTGGTACATAACTAATTAAAGTTGAAATAAAAAAAATTATAAAAAAAGCTAAACTAATTTAATATAATTACGATATATGTTTTGTAACAGTAAATTATTTTTAGCACCAAGGGCCCGGTGTTGAAAATAATTTACTCAAAAATAAAATTATAATAAAAGGGAAGGATCCCGATAAAATTACACGGAGGTAATTATGAGAATACAACACAATCTTAACGCAATGAATTCTTTAAGACAGCTTGGAATTAACAATAATAACACAGGTAAAAATTTAGAAAAACTTTCATCAGGCTTCAAAATCAACAGAGCAGGTGATGATGCTGCGGGTTTGGCTATATCAGAAAAAATGAGAGCTCAGATCAAAGGCTTGGAAATGGCTTCTAAAAATGCTCAAGATGGTATTTCATTAATTCAGACTGCAGAAGGCGGATTGAATGAAACTCATGCTATTCTTCAAAGAATGAGAGAATTGGCAGTTCAGGCAGCAAACGGAACAAACAAAGGTGAAGATCTTGACAGTATTGATGCAGAAGTGGACGCATTATTGACAGAAATAGACAGAATATCTGATTCAACTAAGTTCAATGGTATTGATTTGCTTAATGGTAATATGAGAACAACTGGAAGTGGTGGAAATGGTGTATTAACATTACAAATTGGTGCAAACACTGTTCTTAGTGGTACAGCTCATGCTGCCGATCAATATGAAAGAGTGTCATTGGCAATCAATGATATGGGTCAAACAGGGTTAGGATTAATTGGTACTGGTGGTACTGGTCTTATTGATTTATCATCACAAACTGGTGCTCAGGCTGCGTTAGTTACATTAGATGCTGCTATTAAAGCTGTTTCAGAACAAAGAGCTGGTCTTGGTGCTTTACAAAACAGATTAGAGCACACTGTTAACAACTTAGGAGTAACTTCAGAAAACTTAACAGCTGCTGAATCTCGTATAAGAGACGTTGATATGGCTAAAGAAATGATGCAGTACACTAAGAACAACATTCTTACTCAAGCTGCTCAGGCTATGCTTGCTCAGGCAAACATGCAGCCACAAGGTGTATTACAGTTATTACAGTAATTAAAAACTTAATAAGGGGTGAGAACCCCTTATTTTTATGTTTTTATTATTATGATATAAATTTTATGAATATAATGCCGATATTGTATAATGAGTGAATTGATGAGATTCCCAGTCTCATTCACCAATGACTTAGCTCTCTTTGGTCGCAAGCATTGGGAATTCGTTGCGAATGACCTACCTTCCATTTCTCAGAAAAAAGACTCTGATAAATGGGGTTAGGGCAAATTTCACTGACGTTCAGGATGACAGAGAAGAGCTGAGATCCTTCGCTCAGGATGACGGAGAAGAGATTCTTCGGGCAAGCTCTCAGAATGACAATAAAGGGATGATGGTTCGTATATTTGTGAATAAACTGATGGAGTACTGAGATGAATAAGATTAACAACGATAAGATTTTAAAGTTTACTCCCCTGATAAAAAGATTTATTACAATTGTTTTAATAGGTACATTAATAATTATATTTTCTATAATACGTATAATAGGAGGGCGTGAAATTACATATAGTGAATGGATGCTTACTCTTTTTAATTTTATTTTTATTGCAATGATAATTGGGTTATGCTTTTTCATAATAAAAGTATATAGATCGTTTAAGAAAAATATATACAACAAATTAAAAAACTTGGAACAATCGGATATATTGTACAATGTAAGAAACAAATTTAAATTTATTGTTGATGCTGAGGAGCATATAAATAATAATATTGAAAAAAGATATGCGCTTGCTCATTATGATATAAATAAATTTTCGATAATAAATAACAGTGTCGGTTATAAAATAGGCGACGAAATACTTATGCAGATAGGCATGATTTTGAATGATAATTTTGTAAATGAGGTTTTCGGCAAGGCTGAAGGAGATAATTTTTTTGTTTTATTTGAATATTCTGAGCAGGATGAGTTAGTTAGCAGAATTAAAAATATAACTGAAAAAATTGAGGGTCTGGATATTTGGAACGAAGTCAATATAAAGCCGGCAATCATGGCAGGCATATGCTTTATAGATAATGAAAATGTCGATGTACGCTCAGCGATAGATAAGGCAATTTTTGCAAAAGGTGACTTGAAAAGCGAGTACAAAAGCAGCTATGCAATTTATAATGACAGCATCGGAAATAATTTAATCGAAGTTAAAAAATTAGAGGACGGTATGTATGGAGCTTTAGAGAGAAATGAATTTGAAGTTTACATGCAGCCGAAGGTAGATTTAAAGACAGGTGAAATATCCGGTGCCGAGGCGTTGGTCAGATGGAATCATCCGGAGTTAGGGTTATTAAATCCAATCAGATTTATCCCGATTTTTGAAAAGAATGGATTTATTACAAAGCTTGATAAATTTGTTTTTGAACAGGTATGTCTTTATTTAAGAAATTGGCTCAATTTAGGATATTATGTGGTACCTGTTTCGGTAAATGTTTCAAGGATACATTTTTTAAACGCAAATTTTGTACATGATTACAATAAAATAAAGGAAAATTATAATATACCTGACAATTTAATTGAAATTGAAATTACTGAATCGGTGGTATTCAGCAATGAAAAAGAGGACGAAGTTTTTACTGTAATGAGAAAATTCAGAAATGATGGTTTTGATATATCAATGGATGATTTCGGTTCGGGCTATTCATGCCTGGGGTTATTAAAGGATATGCCTATTGATACTCTTAAGCTGGATAAGATATTTTTAGAACATATCGAAGATTACAGTTCACAAATCATCGTTAACAATATTGTTAATATGGCAAAAAATTTAAATCTGAATGTTATATCGGAAGGTGTAGAAACCGATATGCAGGTTGATTTTTTAAGAGATATAGGTTGTGATATGGCTCAGGGATTTATTTTCGAAAAACCAATCCCCATATCAGAATTCAATGCGCTTATATGTAATGGCAGAAAAAAATATAAACTGCCCACATCGGAATATGTGTAGAGGAAAAGGGACCCTCCCTAACATAGGGAAAGTCTATGATGATAAAGGGGAATGCCCCCTAAACATTAAATTATAGGAGAAAAGTATATGAAGGATTTGGGAATAAATAAAATGTCTAAGAGTATTAAAAAAAAGTTGCATATTGATATTATTTCTTTTGTAATTTTTACAATAATATTAGTGTCTGCATTATCTGCATATATTGGCTTCAGGTATGCAAATAATACATTAAATACAGTTGAAATTATGGCGGCTGTTTCAATTGCGGTTATTTTGATTATATTTTCTTATGTATTGGTACATAGCTTATGTAGTCGTATAATAAGTCCATTAAATAAGTTTACAAAAAGGTTGGATGATTTGGCAAAAGGGGACATGCGTACTGATGTTGAGATAATCGATAAAGAAGATGAAATAGGACTATTAAGTAAAGCAGTAAATAATATTGTTCAGGAATTAAACTCAATGGTCAATGATATGTTATATAATTTAAGTGGAGTTGACGATGGAGATTTCACAAGATATACAGAACGAGGATATCCGGGAGATTTTGAGAAAATCGGAATAAGAATACAAAGGATAAATCTACGATTAAACAGATTGATTGGAAGATTTTTTAACAGCGCAAAACAAGTAGCCACCGGAGCAGACCAAGTTGCTGAAAACACACAGGACTTATCTCAGGGAGCTACGGAGCAAGCCAGCTCAATTGAAGAACTAGCAGCAACCATTAATGAATTATCCGAACAAATAAATCAGAATGCAAAGAATGCAGAAACAGCAAGAAATAGTTCTTTAGAAACATCTATAGAGGTCGAAGGCGGAAAAGAGCACATGGACAATATGGTTCATGCTATGAATGAAATTAAAAATGCATCTATAGAAATTTCTAAAATAATCAAAACAATTGATGATATTGCTTTTCAAACAAATATACTTGCATTAAATGCAGCAGTTGAGGCAGCCAGAGCCGGTTCTGCAGGAAAGGGCTTTGCTGTAGTAGCGGAGGAAGTGAGAAATTTAGCTTCTAAAAGTGCTGAAGCTGCTAAAAATACTACCGAACTTATAGAAAGATCTCTGTTTGCGGTTGAGAAGGGAGCTGATATAGCATACAAAACGGAAGAATCGTTAAATGGAATAGTAGATAAGGTTAAAATAACTGTGGAACTTGTGGAACAAATATCCAAAGCCTCTGCTCAACAAGCTCTTGGTGCTTCACAGGTATTAATCGGTGTTGAACAGATATCATCAGTCATACAAACAAATTCAAAAAATTCGGAAGATAATGCCGCTGCCTGTGAAGAGTTAAGCAGCCTTGCTCAAGAATTAAAAGGTTTTGTTGAGGATGTAAAACTTAGAGAAGTAGAAGTTTATAACATTGATGATGCAATTGATTAAACAAATAAATAAGTCAGAAGATAAGAAGGTTGCCGAACATATAAAGGCAATAAAATAATAGAGAAATATAACTAAGTTAAGATGCCACCGCCTCTAAAGGCGGTGGTTTAATATTACAGAGAATCAAACATGGCTGATTCTTTGTTCCAATGCACATCCCTGATATATCGTTCAAGCTCATCCTTTTTCTTTTCTTTAAACAACTGTATAATTTCATGATGCTGAAGGTTTGTTTTTCTTAAGATTTGCATTTCGTTGTCTTTATCATCAAAAATATAATACTTTCTTAAAAAATTATCTTTTAATTTGTTAAGAAGAGAAATTAATTCGGAGTTATCATATAGGTTAAGATATATATCATGAAACTGAATTTGCAGTTCATAATATTTAGCACTCATACCCTGTTCAATTGCTACGTCCATTGAGTCAGCTAAAAATTTCATATTTCTCAAATCATCTTCTTTAATTAAATCAACAGTGTTGTAAGCAATTCTTCCATCCAGAATTCCTATGATTTCATATAATTCCTGGGCTCTTTTTATATCTAAAAATTTTACACGAAAACCTCTCCGTGGTGTGTTTTCTAAAAATCCATCGGATGCTAATTGAATTAGGGCTTCTCTTATAGGAGTTCTGCTAATGTTTAATGCATCTGAAATTTGCTGTTCATTAATTTTATCATCGGGCTTTAATGAGCCATCATTAATTTTTTCAGATATATAATTATAAACGTGATCCTTTAGTGACATATAATGTGTTAACATAAATTATCTCCCGGTTAGTTTAAAACATTTATTTAAAATAATAACACAAATTAAAACATATTTCAACAATATATTGTATATAATATTTTTTGTTCTAATAGCATCATTATATACAATATAATACAAAATATACAAAATATTTCTTGCATTTATTTTCTATTAATATATAATATATATTGTATACAAAATATTTAATACAAAATATTTCACAACTATTATTTAAATATGGAGGCATTATGGAATATGGTTGTCAATCTATGGTAGGCAAAATTAAATCCGTCTTATTAAAAAGACCATCTGAAGCATTTGTGAGTCAAGATCATTTAAACAGCAATTATGAAAAATTTTGTTATTTTGGATGTCCTGACTATGAAAAAGCAGTTAAGGAATATGAAGATTTCGAAAAAATTATTATTGACTATGTGGAAAATGTTTTCTACTTACCGCAGGACGAAAGGGCCGGACTGGATTCTATTTATACTCATGACCCACTGAAGGTTACGTCAAAGGGTGCTATTTATTTTCCGATGGGTAAGGAGTTAAGGAGCAAGGAATATCTCGTAACAGAGGAATATTTAAAAAGTATTGGTGTGCCTACATTGGGATACATTAAATCTCCCGGAAAAATGGAGGGCGGCGATGTAGTGTGGCTTGATGAAAGAACAGTTGCAATCGGAAGAGGATATCGCACTAACGATGAAGGAATACGGCAATTTAAGGAGTTAGTAAAAGATATAGTGGATGAGGTAATTGTTGTTTCTATGCCCCATGGCGAAGGAACGGATGCCTGCCTGCATCTTATGAGCGTAATAAGCATGGTTGATAAGGATTTAGCAGTTGTATATTCGAAATATATGCCGGTATTTTTCAGGGAGCTGTTAGTTGAAAGAGGAATGAAGTTGATTGAAGTTAATGACAAAGAATACGATTATTTAGGTTCAAATGTATTGGCCTTGGCACCCAGAGTATGCATTGTTTTAGAAGGAAATCCTGAGGTAAAACAAAAATTAATTGAAGAAGGATGTACGGTATATGCATATGAAGGTCATGAGATGTCTTACCGGGGAACAGGCGGACCGACATGCCTGACTCACCCGATAACCAGATTGTAATTGGAGAAATAAAATGACAATTAATGATGCAATTATAGATGGTATTGAAAATGATATAAAAGAAATTTTATTTGCTTATTTAAAAGCTGAAAGCTTCACTAATACAGCTAAAGAAAAAGAAGCTGAAAAATTCTTTTTAGACTATTTTTCAAAGATTCCATATTTTAAAAATACTCCTGATTCATTTGGAGCATATCCAATAGATAACGATGTGTTTGACAGGTCTGTAAGCTATGCATTTTTAAAAGGAGAGGGAAAAGATACGGTTGTATTTGTTCATCACAATGATGTTGTCAGCGTAGAGGATTTTAAGCTGTTGAAGGATTTTGCTTTTTCGCCGGATGAATTAAAAGAAGAGCTGTTGAAAATAAAAGACACCTTGGGCGAAAACGCTCAGAAGGATTTAACAGACGATACGTTTCTGTTCGGACGAGGTGTTTGTGATATGAAAGGCGGAGGTTCCATTCAGATAGCTTTGCTGAAGAGATACAGTGAATTAAAGAATTTCAAAGGAAATATTGTTTTAATAGCCGTACCCGATGAAGAAAATCTGTCTGCAGGCATGAGATCTGCCGTAAAGCTGTTATATGAATTAAAAGAAAAACACCAATTGAATTACAGGATTATGATTAACTCGGAGCCGCATCAAAGAAAGGATTTTTCTCAGGGTATTTTTTCGGAAGGCTCTGTGGGGAAATTAATGCCTTTTGTGTATGTAAGAGGTGCTTTAGCACATGCAGGCAAGGTTTTTGAAGGATTGAATCCACTGAATATAATGAGCTGCATAGTCAGAAAGACTGAGCTTAATATGCGGTTTAGTGATATTGTGAAGGGTGAGACATCACCGCCTCCGACATGGCTTTATCTGAGAGATGGTAAGAATAAATATGATGTATCAATGCCTTTGAGCGTTAAGGGCTGCTTCAGCATTCTAACATTACATCAAACTCCTCAAAGCATTTTGGAGGAAGTAAAGTATATATGCGCAGAAGCATTTGATGAAGTAATTAAAGACATGAATAAAAGTCATGTTGAATTTACAGGGATTACTAAAATACCATATAAAAAGCTTCCGTGGGAAACAAAGGTAGCAAATTTTTCTGAATTATATCAGGAAGCAAAAGAGAAATACGGTAAAAAATTCACAGAAAAATATAGCAATAAAATGGATGAATTAAGTCATAAATTTAAATACAACGAAATATCCATGATAGAAGCAAACTTTGATTTGATTGAATTGATATATGAATATATAGATGATGTATCACCAAGGATCATATATGGCCTGATACCTCCATATTATCCCAACACTTCTAATATTAATTTTGATTCATTAGATACTGAAATAAAAAACATTAGCGAAGAGTTGAATAAATTTACAAAGGAACAGTTTGACCAAACATATACAAAGGAATATTTCTATACAGGAATTTCTGATTTAAGTTACACCGGTATTGTTAACGGCCAAGAAATAATAAGTGCATTGCGGTTGTCAATGCCGTTATATGGCAAGCTGTACGACATCCCTGTTGATACAATCGAAAAAATATCAATGCCATGTATTAACATTGGACCATGGGGCAAGGATTTTCATAAGTTAACGGAAAGGGTTTTTAATGAAGATTTATATATACGCACGCCGAGAATATTAAATCACGCGGTTTGCTTGATATTAAATAATAAATAAAAATCAGCATAAATTTTAAGGAGGATTAAAATGTTTAAAAATGTCATAGTCAGAAGACCGGGAAGGTCATTAGCAGAAGGAATTACATCAGCGCCGGAGTTAGGTAAGCCGGATTACGAGTTAGCTTTAAGGCAGCATGATGCTTACATTAAAGCTTTAGAAGAATGTGGGGTTAAAGTAACAGTATTGGAAGCATTGGAAGAATATCCGGACTCATGTTTTGTGGAGGATACCGCAGTATTAACAAAGAGATGCGCAATTATTTCAAATCCCGGAGCTTCTACCAGAAGGGGAGAGTCAGTTCTTATGATTGATACCATTAAAAAATTTTATAGTGATGATCAAATTGAATACATTACTTCACCCGGGACCATGGAAGGCGGAGATGTAATGATGGTAGGAAATCATTTCTATATTGGTTTGTCTGCCCGCACAAATGAAGAAGGCTGCAGACAGTTTAAAGAAGCTCTTGAAAAATACGGACATACGTGCTCTGTTGTTTCCCTTGAAGAGGTTTTACACTTAAAAACCGGCGTAAATTACATTGAAAATAATAATATGCTTGTGTCGGGTGAATTTATCGAAAAGGAAGATTTTAAATCATTCAATAAAATAATTGTTCCGGAAAATGAAGCGTATGGAGCTAATTGCATATGGGTAAATGATATAGTTATAGTTCCCGAAGGTTACCCTACGGTAGAAAAAGGGGTAAGAGATGCAGGATACAAAGTAATAGTTTTAGATACATCCGAATATAAGAAGCTCGACGGAGGATTAAGCTGCTTGTCTTTAAGGTTTTAGATTAATGAACTTAGGGGAGGTAAAAGTTATGAAACATAAGTATATTGCAAAAAGATACTGGAATACAGTTGCATCGGCTATGGGTGAAGTCGGAACAATGATGGGTAAATATAATGACATCATAGATTTAACGTTTGGTGATCCTGATTTTACAACAGATGAAATTATAATTAACGCTGCTTTCGAAGATGCAAAAAAAGGTCATACTCATTATACAAATTTTTATGGTGACGAAGAATTGAGAAGAGAAGTATGCAAGTATTATAAGGAAGATTATAATATTGATATTTCAGTGGATGAAACATTTATTTCAACCAGTGCATGCCAAGGGCTTTGGTTGGTTCTTGAAACAATCACAGATGACGGAGATGAAATAATAATACATGAACCCTTTTTCACCCCATATCCTGATCAGATTAAACTGACAAGAGGTATTCCGGTTTATCTTGACACGTATGAAGAAGAGGGTTTCCAGATTAATGTTGAGAGATTGGAAAATCTTATAACGAACAGAACTAAGGCTATTGTTATAAACACTCCAAATAATCCTTCAGGTGCCAGATTCAGCGATGAAACCTTATATAAAATAGCGGAAATAGCCGAAAAATATGACATATTAGTTATTGCAGATGATATTTACGGATTGTACACATTTGACAGTGAAGAAAAAAATATGCCATTTATGAATATCAAAGGTATGAGAGAAAGAACGATAACTGTTTGCAGTGCGTCTAAGGACTTTGCCATGACGGGCTGGCGTGTTGGTTATATTATAGCTCCCAGTTACCTTATTGATGCGATGGAAAAAATAAACGAAAACAATGTATTTACGGCTCCATCAATTTCACAAAGGGGCATGCTTCATGCTATAAGGAATAGAAAGCTTATTCAGCCGAAATTATATGAAGCTTTTAAAGAAAGAGTATTTTACTCCTATGAAAGAATATGTAAAACGAAAAATATGAGTGTACTGCCCCCTCGCGGGACATTCTATCTTTTCCCTAATATAAAGGGAACAGGATTATCTTCGGAGGAAGTTGCAAAAAAACTTTTCGAGGAGGCACATGTCTTGGTGATACCGGGTAATGGATTTGGAAAGAGCGGGGAAGGATATATAAGAATTGCATGTACAGTCAGTGTGGATAAAATAAAAGAAGCATTTGACCGCATTAATCGTATGAGTATTTTTAGTTGAAAGGAGATATGATGAAAATTTGTATTATTGATGCAAAATGCTTTATTTCAGATGAACATTTAATTGAACCATTATACCAAATTGGCGAAGTAGCTGTATTTGATGGAATCCCCGAAAGTGTTGAAGAAGTTTTATTAAGAGCTCACGATGCCGATATTATAATGTTTGCACTTATGCAGTTTACCAATGAAATGCTTGATAAGTTACCTGATTTAAAAGTTTTGCAGTTTATCGGTACCGGTATGTGGAACTTTGTTGATGTTGAATATGCAACTCAAAAGGGTATTGAAGTATTGAATATCGAAGGATATGGTAACAATGCGGTAGCTGAATTTGCATTGAGCTGTGCATTTTCTTTAGCGAGAAAAATAACCGCTGCCGATAAAAATCTTAAGGAAAGAAAATGGACACAAGAGAATATGGAAGGCATGGAGATTGAAGAATCTGTACTTGGTGTTATAGGAACGGGAAACATTGGTTCCATAGTTGCAAAAAAAGCATCGCTTTTAGGGGCAGATGTTTTAGCGTGTGACATATATGAATCGGAAGAGCTTAAAACTAAGTACAATGTCAGATATGTACCGCTTGAAGAAATTTTTTCAAAATCAGATATTATATCTTTACATATGAAGGCAACTAAAGAAAATGAAGGGATTATAAACAGAACTCTATTATCCCTCATGAAGGAAAATTCATATTTTATTAATGTGGCAAGAGCAGAGCTGGTAGATAATGAGGCATTGTATGAGCTTTTGAAGGATGGCAAAATTTCAGGAGCTGCGGTAGATGTATATGATTGTGAGCCTCCCAAGGATTACAGATTATCTGATTTGTCAAATGTTATAGCAACGCCTCACATTGGTTTTTACACCGGTAAAGCAAACAATAATTCGATTACTATGTCAGTAAATTCAGTCGCTAAAGCTTTTCAAGACATCATAAAAACTAAGTTTTAAAAATCACATTAAACTAATTCCCAAATTGTATTAAATATAAAATTTTTCAAGGAGGATGTTATGGGTACAGCTGATTTAATTGTTTTTGCAGTATACATGGTAGGAATGGTAGTTATAGGGTTTATTGCACAAGGAAAAATTCAAACTATGGATGACTTTATACTTGGCGGAAGAAGATTTAACTTAATCGCATTAGTCGGTACTATTATGGCAACAATGGTTGGTTCCGGAATGACTATGGGTGCTGTTGGCGATGCATATAAAAATGGCATCGGAGGTAATGTTTTTTGGATGTATGTAGGCTTTAGTATTGGTTTGTTCTATTTCGGTTACATTAGTGTTAAAATCAGGGAAACAGGAAAGAGAACTATTGCTGAAATAATTTCCTTTAGATTCGGAAATAACGCAAGGTTGATTTCTTCAATAGTTATAATTTTATATGCTGTATCTATTGTTGCCATCAATATTGCCGGTTTAAGAAATGTAATACTATATGTTTTCGGAGAACATATGGCATTATCATTATCGATGGCAACGGCCATAGCGGCTGCAGTATGTATACTTTATACTTCTATCGGAGGATTCTATGCTGTTGCATGGACTGATGTCGTTCAATTTGCCGTTATGATAGTCGGCATCATTATACTTGGTCCGATTATAGGACTTTCTAATGCCGGAGGATTTGAAGCCGTAAGTACAGCGTATACAAGTGCTGGTTCTTCTATGACCAATCCTCTGATAAATGGGTTCAGCGCCGGCGCACTGGGTTATTTTCTTGCTTATTTTCTTACTGTACCCGGAGATCCGACAATGCCTCAAAGGGCACTTGCATCAAAGGATGACAAGTCAGCTAAAAAGGCTTTCTATATTTCCGGTGTTATGGGTCTGATTCTTGGTGCTTCACTTTTGGTTATCGGTGGTGCGGCATTTGTATTAATGCCCGGATTGGAAAATCCTGAAGCGGCACTTCCGGTATTTATACTGAATTATTATCCGCCGGTTATCAGAGGCCTTGCAATTTCAGGAATAGTTGCCGCCATTATGTCATCCTTTGACTCATTCCTGATATTGGCAACAACACACTTGGTATATGATGTCGGCAGTTCTTTAAATAAAGAAATCAGTGAAGAAAAAATGAGTAAAATGCTCCCTAAGGTTACAATAGTAATTGGTGTATTAGGATTGCTTATAGCTTTGTTTATTCAATCACTGTTTACTTATTTATATATGGTATTCTCAATAATAGGTTCTGCTTTAGTTCCATCAATAATTGCAGCATTATATTATAAAGAAAAAGCTACAAGTAAAGCAGTAGTTGCAAGTGTTATCACAGGAACCTTTGTGCCGGCTGTTCTGTACTTAACTGTTGGATACGATGTGTTTTTAGGAGATCCTGTATTCCTCGGCATTATTGCTTCTACATTGGTATTAATTGTTGGTTCGATAGTGACAAAAGAAAGAGCGTCTATAAAGTAATACAAATACTATTCAGTATAACGAGAGACCCCTGCCTATCAGGCAGGAGTCTTTTATTTTGCTTGACAAAATGCCCTTTATTCACATAATATTAATGTAAAATTAAGATTTGGGAATTATTATAGATATATCAGAACCTTATAGGAGGTATGTATGAGAATATTAATCGTTGAGGATGAAATAAAAATTACGCAGGCACTCAGTTACTTGTTTGCAAAGCAGAAAATTGATGTTGATATTGCCAATGACGGTGATGAGGGTCTTATTTTGTCCGAAAAGGATATATATGATGTAATTGTTCTTGATATAATGCTTCCCGGAACAGACGGAATCGAAATATTGAAATCAATAAGAAAAAACGGTATTCAAACTCCGGTAATTATGCTTACGGCAAAGGATACGGTTGATGACAGGGTGTATGGACTCGAAACCGGCGCAGATGATTACTTGGTTAAGCCATTTGCAACAAAAGAGCTTATAGCCAGAGTAAAGGCTTTGGCCAGAAGAAAGAGCAATGACTATGTGGGTGAAATTTATGAGTTTGAAGGTATAAAATACGATGTGAAAAATTATCTCTTATATATTAGTGATGAAGAGTTTAAGCTGCCGTTAAAAGAAGCAATGCTTATGGAAATGTTCATAAAAAAACCGAGACAGGTTTTTACACGAGAACAAATCATAGACAGGATATGGGGACTTGAGGCAGATATATTGGAGAGCAATATAGAGATTTATGTCCATCATTTGAGAAAAAGATTGGACGATACAAATGCAAAAATAGAGACTGTGCGCGGTGTGGGGTATATGCTCAAGGAGAAATAATATGTTTAGAAGGTTGCATTTTAAATTAACTGCTTATATGGGCTTAGTATTGGTCGCATTCATGATTTTTATAGCGGCAGGCATATACAACTTTACCCGTATGGTTTTCGAAGACGGAAATAAGGAATTAATGCGTTCGGAAGCACTTAGAGTATATGTCTATAGGAATTCTTCGTATATGAATTTCAGTATAACAGGAAGATTCGGAGTCGATAGAATCGGACCGAGCATAACCTTTATCGGACCTCAAAAGCTTGATGCCTGTTATATTATGTATAATGAAAATCTGGATAGAATACTGGCAAATGAAAATGAAATTACAATTGCAGATGAAATTAAGCACCTTGCGGCAAAATCTTTTGCGGATCAAAAGGATTCATATACTTCACGCAGGGTAGGTCGATTTAATTATAGAATTTATACACGTTACTTTGATGATATTAACGGTAGCAGTGTAGTGCAGGTTTATCAAAATACAATAAATGAGGATATACTGTGGTCATTTTTAAAGACCGTACTGTATGTAACCGGATTAACCGGAACTGCGGTATTGTTATTTATCAGCTTTATTTTTACCGGTCAGGCAATAAAACCTATAAGAGATACGTGGATCCGGCAAAAGGAATTTGTAGCGGATGCTTCTCATGAGCTCAGAACGCCTCTTACAGTTATTCAGACGAATCTTGATGTTGTATTAAGCGATGATGAAGGAACTGTGGAGGAAAATGAAGTTTGGCTGGATAATGCGTACTCTGAGACGAGAGTAATGGCAAAATTGATTGACCAACTTTTAATATTGGCAAAGGCCGATGTTAATGAAGAGAAATTAGCTGTTTCCGAATTTTTATTATCCGAAGTTGTAGAAAATGTGTGCCAAAGCATGGAAGTATTGGCCAAGAAGAAGGGTCTGGATTTTATAGTTAATGTAGCAGAAGATATAAAAATAAAAGCAGACTATGATAAAATAAGGAGATTAGTAGTAATATTAGTGGATAATGCCGTAAAATATACCGAAGAGGGAAAGATAACGGTAAGCTTATATACTGAAAAAAATAAAAAGATATTTACGGTTGAGGATACGGGTATAGGAATAGCTAAAAAGGATTTATGCAGGATATTTGACCGCTTCTACAGGGCAGATAAAGCTCGGCACCGTGAAGGCGGTACAGGTCTTGGTCTAAGTATAGCAAAGTGGATAGCGGATGTTCACAGGTTCTCATTGACAGTAGAAAGTACCGTAAATGAAGGAAGTAAGTTTACGTTAAAGATGTAATAAAAAATGAGATTCCCAGTCTCAGAATGACAATGCTGTCATCCTGGGTGATAAAGAAGAATCTCATTTTTAATGTTCTTATATATTCTCGGCAGGAACCCTTAGCTTAAATACAGAAATTTGTTCTTTCAACATATCTGCTTGTCCGGATAATTCTTCACATGCCGCCGCACTCTCTTCGGCAGATGCTGAATTTGTTTGTACAACTGCAGAAATCTGTTCTAATCCAACGTTGATTTGCTTGATGGAATTAGCTTGCTCTTGTGAAGCTTCCGATATTTTATTTATGGATTCTACTACAAGATTAGTACTATCCACTATATTTTTAAGGTGTGTGGCTGTGCTTTCGGCTATGCTTGTTCCATCTTTAACTGCTTTAATTGAATTCTCGATTAAATCGGTAGTTTGTTTTGCTGCATCAGCACTTTTTGAAGCTAAATTTCTTACCTCATCCGCAACTACCGCAAATCCCTTTCCGGCAGCACCTGCTCTTGCGGCCTCTACTGCTGCATTTAAAGCCAGTATGTTGGTTTGGAAAGCAATATCATCTATAACTTTGATTATTTTTGCGATTTCATTAGATGATTTATTTATTTCTGACATTGAATAAAGCATACTTTGCATTTGCTCATTGCTTTTTGTAACTGTATCTTCCGCTGACTTAACATGTTTTTCAGCCAATTTTACGTTTTCATCATTGGAAAGAATTTGTGTTGAAATTTCATTTATGGAAGCAGAAAGCTCCTCTATCGTACTCGCTTGCTCGGTAGCTCCTTGCGATAATTCCTGAGCACCGTTAGATAATTCATTTGATCCTGCCAGTACTTGCATTGATGCCGCATTTATGTCAGATAGAATCTTATTTAATTTCTCTATAGTTTTTTCAAGAGAAACTTCCATTATATCTTTGTCAGACCTTGGGATTATTGTAAAGGATAAATCTCCTTCAGCTATTTTATATACATAATCCACTTGATTTTTTATTCCTTCCACAACCTCATTAAACGCAACGGCAAGCGTGCCTATTTCATCATCTGAATTAATTTCGATGTCTATTTCCGTATCACCTGTAGCAAGCTTATTGGCTGCGTTTACCATAGAATTAATCGGAGTGGATATCGTTTTTGATATGAAGATACCAATTAGTATGGATATTATCACACCTGCCGCTACAACTGCTATTAATACTATTGATAGCAGTATTGACAGATTGGTATTTGATTTGCTTGTCAGTTCAACCTGATGTACCTTGTCATTCATACTATCATTAAGATAAGTAAAAATAAAATCCACCGAGCTTGATATAGATTGCGAAGCTATGTAGGCACCTGTTAAATCGCCGCTTTTAGCAAGACTGAAGCTTTTTTCAGAATTTGTAAGATAAAAATTATTTATTATGGATTCCACATTTGCTAATATACTTAGCCCTTCTGAGTCAAGTCCTACTTTATATGCTTCTAATGAAGCTTTAAAACTTTCATGCTGTTCATAGAACGCTTTTTCAAATGTATCGATTACTTCTAATTTACCCGAACTTATTATTGCGTCTTTTAAATGCTTTTGCATATCATTTAAGCTGTTCAACATATACGATAAATGTACTATCGGCTCGGTTTCCTGTTCATATAGCCTTTTATCGGCATCACTTATTTGCTTCATGCCGATTATACCTACAATACCGACTATTGCGGTAATAATTGAAACAATCAAAAATCCTGTAACAAGTCTTTTAGATATTTTTGAATTTTGAAAATAATTTCTCAAGTTAAATTGGTTAAGCTTTTTTTTATCTGTGTCTTGTTCTACATTCTTTTTAACTTTAGAGAATTTAAAACCCTTTAAACCTTTAAAACCCTTTAAACCCTTAAATTTTTTCATACCATTATCCTCTGTCTATAAATTGTCAATTTTCTATCCACATAATAAATCGGCAGATTATATATAAAATCAAGAGGAATAAATTACCACATTCTACAAAAATTTGTCTTTAATTACGTTCCAATAATTAAATTTACCTGTGGTTAATCTGTTAATTACCTTTTTTGAAGTTCTGAATTGTATGCTTTCCAATTGTTCATATTCAAATGTAAATCCGTCTGCCATTATTGCAACATAGTAATCAACTTCTCTTTCGGGGAAAATTGATATTTCAAATTCCGGCGGAACGATTATGCTGCATTCTAAGCACCTGTAGGCGTTTGAAATTATAGGTGAAAGAGGTGTAATCTGTAAAGTTTTAAGTGAAGGATAAACTAAGCTTCCACCGGCTGATTTATTATATGCAGAGCTTCCTAAGGGTGAAGAAATTATAAGACCGTCCCCGCTTATTTTTTCTAAATGATTCGAAGCAATATATACATCCAGATGTATTGTCTTCATATCCTTTCTTTTAAGAACGATATCATTAACTGCATATAAAATTTCGCTGCGTCCTCCTGCTTTGATTTCACATTCTACTAAACTAACGCTGTTGATGGTAAAATTGCCGGATATGTAATCTGATACAAAAGTTTCTAATTTTTCAGGCGATATTTCAGGATAAAATCCCAAGGTTCCTGTGTTGATACCAACAAAGGGAGTTTTAGAAAAATTACTGTCCCTGACACCTTTTAAGAAAGACCCATCTCCGCCTATGGTTACATTTAGCTCTGCTCCCTTGGAAAATCCATCATTATGCTTAAAACCGTTTTTATTTAACAGCTCTATTAACCTGTCTTTTATTTGCAGAGTGTATTCGTCGTGATTCGCAGATATATTTATTAATTTTTCTTTCATGTTATCCCCTTTACATAAAATACTTTTTATATTATATTTATATTGACGAAATTACGGGAGTTTTTAATGAATAACAATATTCTTAATTATACAATACAAGAAAACGGCAAAACTGTAAAGGACATATTGTCCGAAAACTTAAATTTTTCCAGACGTTTATCAAAGAAATTGGAGATTAACGATAAGATTTTTTTAAATGATAAGGTGATCAGATTAAACAAAAGAGTTTGCATAGGTGATGTTTTATCCTTGAAGTTTGATGAGGATGAAGATGAATATACAGCCATAGACATTCCCATAAACATAGTTTATGAGGATGACGATTTACTTGTTGTAAATAAACCGCCATATATTGTGGTCCATCCGACAAAGTCTCACCAAAATAATACAATTGCCAATGGTGTTGCATATTACTTCAGAGAAAAGGGTCTCAAGAGAAAAGTCAGGCTGGTTAACCGCCTCGATATGAACACCTCGGGAATTGTTATAATAGCTAAAAACCCATATGCACATAATGAGCTATCAAAGCAAATGAAGGGTAATAAGGTGGATAAATACTATTATGCAATAGTAGAAGGGATTATAGAAAACGGCTGTGGAACGATTAATGAACCAATTGCAAGGCTAAATGCAGATGATATCATGAGGATTGTCCACCCTTCAGGCAAGGATTGTATTACACACTACAGTGTGGAAAAGCGTTTTAATAATCTTACATTGGTTAAATTAAAGCTTGAAACGGGACGTACTCATCAGATAAGAGTACATATGAAGCATATAGGGCATATAGTATTAGGGGATTCTCTATACGGAAGTGAAAGTGATTTAATTAAGAGACAGGCACTGCATTGCTATGAAATGAAATTTTTGCAACCGTCTACGGCTGAGGAAATAGTTATAAAATGCCCTCTGCCGGAGGATATGGAAAAAATAATAAAAAAAGATGAGATCCTTCGCTGTGCTCAGGATGACAAATAAAGGGGGTAACAAAGTTATGAAGAAAAATATATTGCTTATCGCTACAGGCGGTACTATTGCCTCGAAAAATACAGAGGATGGTTTAGCTCCTCAGATAACCTCCCAAGAACTCCTTGGTTATGTTCCTGAAATTAAGGAGTATTGTAACGTAGAAACAATTCAGCTTTTAAACATTGACAGTACAAATATTCAACCTGAATATTGGGTGTTGATGACGGAGGCAATAGAGAAAAATTATCATAAGTATGACGGATTCGTTATATCCCATGGAACCGATACTATGTCTTATACCTCCGCCGCTTTATCATATTTAATTCAAAATTTAGATAAACCGGTCATCATTACAGGTTCACAAAAGCCTATAAACGCCGATATAACCGATGCTAAGAAAAACCTTCTTGACAGCTTCAGGTTCGCTGCAGAAAAAGATGTAAGCGGAGTATATTTAGTATTTGACGGGAAAGCTATAGTCGGAACGAGGGCAAGAAAAATAAAGTCAAAGAGCTACAGCGCATTTGAATCAATTAATTTTCCTGTTGCAGCAATAATAGATGATAATAGAATTACCAAATATATCAGAAATGAAAGATTTACAGAGAGCGTTAAATTTTATAAGGATATTTACCCTTCAATATTTTTGCTTAAGCTGGCACCGGGAATGGAACCGGATGTTTTAGATTATATAGGTGAAAAATACGAAGGTGTTGTAATTGAAAGCTATGGAGTCGGAGGACTTCCGTTCCTGGATAAAAGAAACTTTTTAGAGAAGCTGGGATATTTGACTGATGAAGGGAAAATTATAGTAATTGCCACACAGGTTATGTTTGAAGGCAGTGATATGGGTATATATGAAGTAGGAATAAAGGCCTTAAAAAAATTCAAGGTTCTTCAGGCATATGATATGACCATAGAGGCCGCAATTACAAAGCTTATGTGGATAATGGCTCAAACAAAGAATTTTGATGAAATAAAGGAAATGTTTTATACCAAAGTAAACGAAGACTTATTATATTAAAGAGGTACTATGAAGAAAATTGACATGCACATGCATACCTATGCTTCCGATGGGACGTGGGATGTATCAGAATTGAAAGAAGAATTGATTAAAAATAAAATAAATGTATTTTCAATAACGGACCATGATTCGATTGAAAATATTAAAAACATGCAGGATATATTAAGGCCAAGCGATAATTTAATTTTTATCCCGGGCACAGAGCTTACTTGTGAATATCAAGGCAGAGAATATCATTTGACACTGTATAATTTTGATATACAGAACAAACAGCTTCTGGATATGATAAATTGGACAAATGAAAGTAAATTAAGCTCAAATAAGGATTATATAAAATATGTTTCTGAAAAATATGACATCATAAGCTTTGAAGATTATGAAAAATATGAATACGACAGAAAAAGAGGCGGCTGGAAATCTGCAAACTACATGGTAGACAGGGGTATACACAAGGATGTGCCGACTCACTTAACGGATGTAATAAATTCAGGTCTTAAAGCTGAGCTTAAAGGTCCTGAAGAAGTTATAAAAACCGGTCATAAAAGCGGAGGCTACGTATTTCTGGCTCATCCGTCATATCATTACAAAAATAGCCGGATGCCCATAGAAGAATTGGAATTCTGGCTTGAAGCGGGAATAGACGGCATAGAATGCTTTTCGCCTTACAATAAGGGTCAGGAGCAATACTATATTGATTTTTGCAAAAAGAACAATCTGATGATATCCGGAGGCTCCGACTGCCACGGTCTGTTTATTCCAAGCAGAAAAATAGGCTTACCGGAAGTGATGCTGGAAGATTTGAATATTAAAAAAATATTGTAAAAGAGATGAGATCCTTCACTGCGTTCAGGATAACAAAAGACTTTGTCATTCAGAGGGCGAAAGCCCGAAGAATCTCATGTTTGACCAATACTAAGGGGACTATAAAATTATGTATAAAGACAAATTTGTTTCTGCGATTGTAGTTGCTGCGGGAAAGGGTACAAGAATGGGCTCTGAGATACCGAAACAATATATATCCATCGGTGGCAAGACTATATTGGATACTACCTTGTACAAATTCGAAAAAAGCAACGAAATTGATGAAATAATACTGATTGTAAACAAAGAAGATTTAGATTACGTCAGAAGCGAAATGGCTGACGACTATAAAAAAATTACATGTGTAAAAGCAGGAGGGTCAACCCGTACCGAATCTGTATATGAGGGCATTAAAGCAGTAAGCGGGGATTGTGGGATTGTTCTCATTCATGACGGTGTCAGACCCTTTATTTCATATAATTTAATATTGAACTGTGTTGAAGGTGCGTATAATTACAAAGCCTGCATTCCGGCTGTTGATGTTATGGATACTGTCAAAGAAATAGCCGAGGATAGCTTTGTTAACAGAACCTTTGACAGAACAAGTATAAAAGCTGTTCAAACTCCTCAGGCCTTTGAATATGAGCTCATAATGAATTGCTACTATAATGCGGTTACAGAGGATGCAGCTTTTACTGATGATTCATCCATTGTCGAATATTACGGTTATCGAGTGAAAGTTATTGAAGGTTTAACGAGAAATATAAAAATTACCACACCTCAGGATTTAAGAATAGCTGAAATCTTTGCAAGCTTATATTAAGGAGCGCATATGAAAATCGGGATAGGTTACGATGTACATGCATTAGCATCAAACAGAAAATTAATAATCGGCGGAGTGCAAATACCATACGAGATGGGACTTTACGGTCATTCGGATGCGGACGTATTGGTTCATGCTGTTATGGACAGCCTGTTAGGTGCCATGGGCCAGGGAGATATCGGTAAGATGTTTCCTGATACAGATGACAAATACAAGGATGCCGATAGCAGAGAGCTTTTAAGACAAATTGTAAAGTACATGAAAAATAGTGGCTTCAAGCTATGCAATTTAGATGCGGTGATAATAGCGCAGAAACCCAAAATGAGCCTTTTCATAGAGGAGATGAGAAAGAATTTGGCTTGTGATATGGAAACAGAAGTATCAAATATAAATATTAAGGCAACCACAACAGAAAAGCTGGGATTTGAGGGCAGAGGAGAAGGCATAGCGGCACAGGCTGTTTGTTTATTGGAAAATAAGGAAAAACATTGAAATCTATCTATATATTAAGTATATCCAAACATATATCCAAATGGTACAATTAATTAACTAAAAGAACTAATATTAATGAACAATGAATGCTCTGGGGGTATATGGATGGATAAATTTCAGATAGCAGGAATAATTATTGTGCTGATCTTTGTAATTCTACTGTTACTGAGAAATAAAAAAACAGCACAAAAAGAAATAAATAAATTAAATGAAATAGAGTACGTAAGCTCATCAAATATGAAATTTGATGATGTGGCAGGAAACTATGAAGCAAAGGACAGCCTTCAGGAAATAGTTGATTTTATTAAAAATCCTGAAAAATATAGCAGATTCAATGCAAGAATGCCCAAAGGTGTTCTTTTATACGGCTCTCCGGGTACGGGAAAAACATTGATGGCAAAGGCATTGGCCGGAGAAGCAGGAGTACCATTTTATGCGGTATCCGGTTCGGATTTTGTACAGGTTTATGCCGGATTAGGAGCGGGAAGAATCAGAAATCTGTTCAAAAAAGCAAAAAAATCAGGAAAAAGTGTAGTATTCATTGATGAGATTGATGCCATAGGTAAGAAAAGAATGAATGGCAACATGAGAGGCAGCGATGAAGGGGACAGGACTCTTAATGCGCTTCTGACAGAAATGTCAGGTTTCAGTGATGATTCCGGAACCGTTGTTATAGCTGCCACTAACAGAATTGATACATTGGATTCAGCTCTTTTAAGACCGGGAAGATTTGACAGACAAATAGAAATAATGCTCCCTGACAGAAATGCAAGAAAAGATATATTGAGATTATATTTATCAAGAAAAAAAGCAAAATCTGATATAGATATAGAAGAAATTGCTGATTTAACAGTATATTTCAGCGGTGCGATGATAGAGAATTTAGTTAATGAGGCTGCCTTAACAGCAATAAGGGAAAATGCCGATGAAATAACAGAAGAACATATAAATAAAGCTTATCTTGAAATAATAGCCGGAACAGAAAAAAAGAACTTAGCTGAAAACAGCAAACAAAAAATTGTAACCTCTTACCATGAAGCGGGACATGCTTTTGTATCAAAGCATTTGATACCTGACAGCAAGATTGTAAGGGTATCCGTAATCCCGACCAGCAAGGGTGCAGGCGGTTATACATTGAGCACTCCTGACGGAGCGGAGGTCATAACTAAAAAGCGTATAAAAAATCAGCTTGCAGTATTAATGGCAGGCCGTGTTGCAGAAGAAGTATTTTTTGGAAAAGAAAATATTACTGTTGGGGCGCAAAATGACATTGAAAAAGCAACTTCATTAGCAGTTGACTACATTGCACGATATGGAATGGATGACGGTAACTCATTTGTGAATTTAGGTGTTTTAGCTGAGAAGCTTAATATTCCGCTAAGTTCTGTAGAAAAATCAGTCAAAGATTTAGTTGCTGAAATTTATAAGGATGTTATAAAAATAATTGAAAGCAATAAAGAAAAGATAGAAAAAATAGCAAAGCTTTTAATGGAAAAAGAAGTTGTTTATGAAGAAGAATTAAATGTAATATTATCCTGAATAATGGGGGAGAATATTTATCACAAATAAAATACAGTTGAAAAAATCCATAATTAGTGCTATAATAATATTAATAAAAGGCCTGCGGAGTGCGGAAGCTTATTAATTCAACCGACATATTGTAAAAGGGAATTCGTGTTTAAGTGCAGATGACATGCCCGCCTTGACGGGAAATCAGAACCAATTAACAGAAATCCCACCTGCTTAGATGCGGGTGTGAATTAAAGGCTTGCGGCTCATGCGGGTATTTTTTTATTTTAGGAAAATCAGGAAAAAACGATTGATTATTATACGAATTACATATATAATGTTAATATAAACAGGAAAACGAAGGAATAAATATAAGAGGAAGGGCGACACACCTCTTTTTCACAGGGTTAGTCACTGTGGGATAGGAGGAATGTCCCCGTCAGAAGGAGGCAAAAATGGTTACGATAAAGGATGTTGCTCGACTTGCGGAAGTATCGATTTCAACTGTTTCAAGAGTTATAAATGATTCTAAGCCTGTAAGTCCCGAAGTAAGAAGAAAAGTATTAAAGGTAATTGAAGAAACAGGATATAAGCCAAATGATGTGGCAAGAAGCTTGGTTACAAGAAGATCCTACTTAATAGGTGTTATCATAAACAATCTTGCACAAAGCTACGTTGCTGATATAGTAAGAGGAATTGAAGAAATAGGGAAAATGTATGGCTATGACATTCTTCTATGCAGCAGTTATTCAAGTAAGGAAACTCAGGAAAAATACTTGCAGCTTTTAGACAGAAAGCAGGCAGAAGGGTTATTCCTTGTAGGAAATAAATTTGATGATGAAATTATTGATATCGCAAAAGGATTTAATAAACCGTGCATTTATTTTACGAGAAATGTTCGTGAAGATATGAATCATATTTCCATTGACTGCAATGCAGCAATTTTTGAAATGACCAATTACTTAATTAAAGAAGGACATAAAAAAATTGTTTATGTTTCTGACTTCAAAGACAGGTCGACAGTAGAAAACGATAAAATTTCAGGATATTTAAGAGCAGTTGAAGAAAGTGATTTAGGATATTCCAACATATACACTGTTGGAGGAAACAAGCATGGAAAAGCATATGAGCTTGGAAAATCTCTTGTAAAGGATGCAAAAGATTTTACTGCGGTTGTTTGCAGCAACGATGAAATTGCAATTGGAATCATGGACAGCTTTATTGATAAAGGTATAAAGGTTCCTGATGATGTTTCAATTGTAGGTTTCGGAAATATAAGAGAAGGCAAATTTGTAAGACCTGAATTAACAACTATAGGTGAGCCGTATTATGATGTTGGTGCAGTAGGAATGAGAATGCTTATTAAAATGATAAAAGGCGACAAAACTCAACAAGGTTTGATGGAACTGCCGTTTACTCTTGAAAAGAGGAAAAGCGTTAAATCCTTAGTGTAAAAAGTGCACCATCTTTGACGGGGACATTCCTTTAAGGACTATCCCCAATGATTTTCCATCCTTAAGGGTGTGTCCCCTTTCCGCTTTTAACAGGGACATTCCTCTAAGGATTATCCCCAAAGAGTGCCCCTCCTTAGAGGTGTGTCCCTCTTCCTATTGACATTATTTGTTGAAATTAATAAAAAAATTGATAAAGTACATTGACAAATAGCGCTAACATAAGCCATATAATCCCTCTATAATATATAGTATTAATTTATATTGTAGGGGGATTACCAATGAAAAAAAGATTTATTTACCTGATGATTTTTACAATGTTTTTCAGTTATATTTCAATAGGCGGTCTTGAATACCACCAGGAAATAACAAGTATCGAATATCTGTTAAATCAGCGCATTGAAATAATGAATGAATTTCTTTATGGATATAAGGATATGGATTCATTAAAGGAAAAATTAATGAATATTGAAAGAGATAAATTGTTTGACAATGATACTGATATACTGCAAAAGATTGCGGATAATCCGACCGACTTTGAACTTGCCATGAGTGTAAAGGTTGATAAAATTCACAGTTTAAAACGCACGGAAGAGGGAATAAATATAAATGTGGATTTAAATTGGCAGATGAGCGGCTATGACGGCGAATTTAACATGGTTAGAAATTATGATATAAAGTGTATTGAAGAAGATAAACAAATGTATCTTGCTTCTTTAATAATACAGGATTAAGAATAGGAGCATATATGGAGAACAAACTTTTTTACAAGAAGAATTTTATTTGGGAAAAATTGAACAGCAATGAAAGAACAGAGGTTTTTGACATAAGTGATGATTATAGGAAATTCATTGATGCATCAAAGACTGAAAGATTGTCCATAAAAGAAATTATAAAAAGGGCTGAAGCAAAGGGTTTTGTTAATTTTGAAAGTATAAAAGAAGTAAAACCCGGAGATAGACTATATTATATTAATAAAGAAAAAAATGCGGTGCTTGTTGTAGTAGGAAAAGAAAAAATTGAAAATGGGATGAATATAGTGGGAAGTCACGTTGATGCGCCTCGTATAGACATAAAACAAAATCCGTTATATGAGGAACATGGTCTTTCTTTACTAAAAACTCATTACTACGGCGGCATCAGAAAATACCAATGGGTTACGATTCCTCTTGCTATGTATGGTACGGTTGTTAAGGCTAACGGAGAAATTGTAGATATATCAATCGGAGATGATGAAAAAGATCCGATATTTTACATAACGGATTTACTGCCGCATCTGGCTAAAGACCAAAATGAAAAAAAGCTTTCGGAAGCAATCGAAGGAGAAGGTTTGAACGTTATAATCGGTTCACTGCCTGCTGATTGTACAGGAAATGACGATGAGGACGGCAAGGATAAGAAATTTAAATACAATGTTTTGAAAATTCTCAAAGAGAAATATGGAATGATTGAGGAAGATTTCCAGACTGCCGAGCTTGAAATAGTACCGGCAGGAAAATCAAGAGACGTAGGAATAGACAGAGGCATGATTGCTGCTTACGGTCACGATGACAGAGTATGTGCATATACATCATTAAAAGCAATTTTAGAGGTTAAAAATACAGATAAAACTGCGGTTGCCTTGTTTGTTGATAAAGAAGAAATCGGAAGCGTGGGAAATACAGGTATGCAATCCATGTTCTTTAACAATATGGTCGCCGAATTAATTGCTTTGCAAAATAACGGTGTTTACAGTGAATTATCTTTAAAAAGATCCCTGTCAAACAGCAGTATGCTTTCGTCAGATGTGGCAGCAGGTGTTGACCCTACATATCCTCAGGTTTCTGAAATACAAAATTCACCTATAATGGGCAAGGGTGTTGCAATGGTAAAATACACAGGCAGCAGGGGTAAATCTGGAGCCAACGATGCAAATGCGGAATATATAGGAAAGCTGAGAAAATTATTCAATGAAAACAATGTAGTATGGCAGCCGGCTGAGCTTGGAAAGGTAGACCAGGGCGGTGGAGGAACAATCGCATACATCATGGCAAACTATAATATGGATGTTGTTGACCTTGGCGTTCCTGTTCTCAGTATGCACGCACCATACGAAATAATTTCAAAAACAGACCTTTATATGACATATAAAGCATATAAAGTATTTTATAACAATTTTTAAAAATAATTAAACGAATATTTGTCATTCTGAGCGATAGCGAAGAATCTCACGTGCACAAAAGATGAGATTCTTCGGGCACAAGCCCTCAGAATGACATTTTTATTTTGGATACGTTAACCGGGAACTTGTTAATTTGTTATTCATTGACTTTTTATATACCAGAATATATAATTGTTGTGTCATAAAATTTAGAGGAGGGACCTGAATTGCAAAACGATTTCGTGCAATTAAAGCAAAAAGAGTTTGCAGAATTAAAGGAATATATTGATTCTGTAAAAAATGTACAAGGTATTTTAATGCAAACCTTGCAAAAAGCTCAAGATATATTTGGTTATTTACCTTTAGAAGTTCAAAAATTTATTTCGGATGAAACAAATATTCCTTTAGCTGATATTTATGGTGTTGTAACATTCTATACTCAATTTACAATAGAAGAAAAGGGCAAGCATACAATAGGAGTCTGTCTTGGTACTGCTTGTTATGTAAAGGGTTCTCAGGAAATAATCGATAAGATAGCTGATGAGTTAGATGTTAAGGTCGGACAAACTACGGAAGATAAATTGTTTACTCTTGAAGCAACAAGATGTTTGGGATGCTGCGGGTTAGCACCTGTAATGGTTGTAGACGAAGATGTTTATGGCAAAGTTGATTCCAAGAAAGTACCTGAAATTATAGCTAAATATAGAAATTAGGAGGTGCAAACTTGAAGACATTAAATGAATTGAAAAATATGAGAGACGAGTTCGCTAAAAGCTTAGATAGTGATAAAAAAGAAGATGAAGTAAGAATCGTTGTAGGTATGGCAACGTGTGGTATATCAGCCGGAGCAAGACCTGTGCTCGATACACTTATTGAAGAAGCGAAGCTTAAAAATTTAAGCAACATAAAGGTGGTTCAGACTGGATGTATAGGAATGTGTGTATATGAGCCTATAGTCGAGGTTTATGAACCAAACAAGGAGAAAGTAACTTATACTCACGTAGATACGGAAAAAGCTAAAAAAATAATTGACGAATTTGCACAAAAGACTGAAGAACCTGTAGAAAGTACGTCTCTGATGGATGGAGATTTCTATAAAAAACAAAAAAGAATTGCTCTAAGAAACTGCGGCTTTATAGACCCTGAAAATATTAACGAATATATTGCAAGAGATGGTTATGCCGCTTTAGGTAAAGCGCTTACCGAAATGACCCCTGACGAAGTTATTAAGCATATGAAGGATTCGGGTCTGAGGGGAAGAGGAGGAGCAGGATTCCCTACGGGAGTTAAATGGGGATTTACCGCACCTAACAAAGCGGATCAAAAATACATTATATGTAATGCTGACGAAGGAGACCCGGGTGCATTCATGGACAGAAGCGTCCTTGAAGGAGACCCTCATGCTGTTTTAGAAGCAATGGCAATAGCGGGATACGCAATCGGTGCAACAAAGGGATACATTTATGTCAGAGCCGAATATCCCGTAGCTGTTAAGAGATTGGAAATAGCAATTAAGCAAGCGACGGAACTCGGGCTTTTAGGTAAAAATATATTTAATTCCGGCTTTGATTTTGAAATAGAAACAAGATTAGGGGCAGGAGCATTCGTATGCGGAGAAGAAACTGCTTTAATGCAATCCATCGAAGGTAAAAGAGGTATGTCAAGAGTTAAGCCTCCGTTCCCGGCAGTTAAGGGTCTTTGGGGTAAACCATCATGTATTAACAATGTTGAAACATTGGCAAATATACCTCAGATTATAAATGGAGGACCGAAATGGTTCAGAAGCTTCGGTACAGAAAAATCACCGGGAACAAAGGTGTTTGCTTTAGGCGGTAAGGTTGTTAATACAGGACTTGTTGAAGTGCCAATGGGAACAACCTTAAGAGAAGTTATCTACGATATAGGCGGCGGATGTCCTGACGGAAAAGAGTTTAAGGCGGTTCAGACCGGAGGTCCCTCAGGCGGATGCTTAACAAAAGACCATCTTGATACACCTATCGAATATGAAACCCTGATGGCTGTGGGTTCAATGATGGGTTCCGGCGGTATGATCGTAATGGATGAGGATAATTGTATGGTTGACATCGCAAGGTTCTTCTTAGAATTTACGGTTGATGAATCCTGCGGCAAATGTACTCCATGCAGAGTAGGTACTAAGAGAATGCTGTCAATTTTAGAAAAAATTACTGAAGGCAAGGGTACGATGGAGGATTTGGACGAGCTTGAAAGCTTAGCGATAAGTGTTAAGGATTCATCTCTTTGCGGTCTGGGACAAACAGCTCCAAACCCTGTATTATCAACATTAAGATATTTCAGAGACGAATACATTGCTCATGTTGTTGATAAGAAATGCCCTTCTAAACATTGTAAAGCATTATTAACATATGAAATAGATAAAGACAAATGTACAGGATGTACCCTATGCGCAAGAAAATGTCCTGTAAAATGTATAGATGGCACTGTTAAGAATCCTCATGTCATCAATCAGGAAGCGTGCATTAAATGTGGTAATTGCTACAGCGTATGTAGATTTGACGCAGTACAAAAGAACTAAAGGAGGATAACATGTCATTAGTTAAGCTTAATATAAACGGTATAGAAATTTCAGCAGAACAAGGAAAAACAGTATTACAGGCAGCTTTAGAAAATAATATTGAAATTCCGCATTTATGTTTTGATGAAAGATTAGAAGTATACGCAGGCTGCGGATTGTGCCTGATTGAAATAGAAGGACAGCCAAAGACCGCAAGAGCATGTGCTACACCTGTAGCCGATGGATTGGTAGTAAGATCAGACACCCCAAAAGTTGTGGAAGCAAGAAATACAGCTTTGAATTTACTTGTATCCCAGCATATAGGTGACTGTAAACCACCGTGTACCTTGAATTGTCCGGCAGAAACCGACGTCCAGGGATATGTTGGATTGGTTGCAAACAAGCAGCCCTTAGAATCATTAAAATTAATAAAACAGAGATTGCCTTTGCCGGCTTGTATAGGAAGAGTATGTCCTCATCCTTGTGAAAAAGCATGCAGGAGACAGCACGTTGAAGAATCCGTATCCATTGCATGTATTAAGACGTATGCGGCAGATTATGATTTGAATTCTGAAAAACAATATATACCAAGTCTAAAACCGTCTACGGGAAAGAAGGTTGCAGTGGTAGGAGCAGGTCCTGCCGGCTTGTCGGCTGCGTATTTTCTGCTCAGAGAAGGTCATGGGGTAGAAATATTCGAAGCGATGCCTAAGCCGGGCGGAATGCTGAGATACGGCATACCCGAATACCGTCTCCCTAAAGATGTGGTTGATGCAGAGGTTGCCATCATTGAAGAAATGGGAGCAAAAATTAATTACGGAGTAAAAATCGGAGACGATATGTCTTTAGAATATTTACAAAATAATTTTGATGCCGTATTTTTAGGTATAGGAGCATGGAAAAGCTCACCTATGAGATGCGAGGGAGAAAACATCGACGGAGTATTGGGCGGTATTGATTTCTTAATCAACGTAGCTGAAAATAAACCCGTAAAAATAGGCAAAAAGGTTATAGTAGTAGGCGGCGGAAACACTGCGATGGACGTTGCAAGAACGAGCATTCGTCTGGGAGCAGAAGAAGTGAGAGTAGTTTATAGAAGAACCGAAAGCGAAATGCCTGCCGAAAAAATAGAAATTAAGGAAGCAAAGGAAGAAGGAGTTATATTCTCATTCCTTTCAGCGCCTGTATCAGTAGAAGGAGGCGACAAAGTTACCGGCTTAAGATGTGAAAAGATGGTTCTCGGAGAAAAGGATGCATCCGGCAGACAAAAACCTGAACCTACAGGAGAATTTGTAACCTTTGAAGCAGATACAATCATAGCGGCAATCGGTCAGGAAGTTGATTGCGGAAATATAAATGTGGCACAGGGTAAAAAGAAAAACATTCAGATTAATGAAGAAACATTCGAAACAAATCTTAGAGGAGTGTTTGCAGGCGGTGATGCTGCAACGGGCCCTAAGATTGCTATTGAAGCAATTGCTCAGGCATTGCATGCTTGTGAAGCAATAAACGGCTATTTAAACGGCGAAATTATTCCTTATAATAAATTACCTTTAGTATATACCGAAGTTACTAAAGAGGATTATAAGGACAGAGAAACAGTACCGAGAGTTCAGCACAGAACTGTTGAGGCGGAACTCAGAAAAGTAAACTTCCAGCCTATTCTCCCGACTATGACTGAAGAAGAAGCGGTAAGAGAAGGTCAGAGATGTCTCGAGTGCGGATGTAAGGATTATTTTGAGTGTGAATTGGTTGACTACATCAAAAAATATGAAATAGATACCGTAAAATATCATGCCGAAGATGAAAAGAGACAAAAAGAAACGGATCATCCTTTCATATCACAGAATGTTGATAAGTGCGTACTTTGCGGACTTTGTGTAAGAACGTGCAACGAGGTTGTGGGAGCCAATGCTTTAGGCTTCGTTGAAAGAGGAAATGCAACATTTGTGGCACCTGCATTTGAACAGGAATTAAAATTAACCGAATGTATTTCATGCGGTCAATGTATAGATGTGTGCCCGACAGGAGCATGGCTTGACAGAAGAGGAAACATTAAGGAAATTCCGCTTAACTTGGTTCAAACCAAGTCAGTGTGCAGCTACTGCTCGGTTGGATGTGATATAGTTTACGAGCATAAGGACAATATAATCTACCAGGCAAGCAGTCCTAAAGAAAATGAAATTCCGTTGTGCGGAAAGGGCAAGTTTGGTATTGAGCATATAAATAATGACAACAGGCTGTTAAGTGCTAAAGCAATGATAAAAGGAAGACAGGAAGAAACAGCACTGAACGTTGCATTGTTTGAAACAGCTAAACGCCTGAGAAGCATACAAAATATGTACGGTGAAGATAGGGTTGCGTTTGTTGTATCACCGAAGTTAACAAATGAAGAATTGCTTACTGTAAAATCAATAGTCAAAGAATTAGACAGCCACTACAAGGGTTCATTCACAATAGATGAAGAGCCGGGCATCGAGAGAGTTTTAGGGAAAAATCAATCAACCATAGATTTTGAACAATTAGATGCCGCTGATTTGATAGTTTCCGTCGGACAATTGTATGAGCATCATCCATCAATGGGTATGAAGCTGAGAAGATTATCAGACAGCAGAAGTATTGTATCCTGTTCAACAGAATCTACAAAGACAGATAAATGGGCAGCTAAAGCAACAGTAAATAATTATGAAGTATTCTTTGCAGGGGTGTTGAAGGCGCTGATTGAAAAAGGTGCTATCAAAGCCGAACTATTAAATAAATATCCAAACGGTGATACATTATTAAATGCTGTTAAGGATATTGAAGTATCACAATCTGCCGATATGGTTGCAGAAGGCATCAAGAAGGCTAAAAAGCCTATTATAATTGCAGACTCAAATACTGTTGATAATAAAGCGTTAAAGGTATTGGCTAATATAACATTATTGTTAGGAAACGACAATAAGCCGCATAGAGGATTTATAGTTCTTAAGGCTAAATCCAACAGCCAGGGAGCTTGGGATATCGGATTCAAGACGCCGGGCGAAGAAATCAGAGAGGCAATTATTGACGGCAATGTAAAAGGCTTGGTTGTTATAGGTGAGGATATATTATCAAATGACAAGGAATTAAAAGAAGCTGTAAATAATCTTAAATTCTTTGCCGCATTCGATATTATGGAAAATGAAACGACTGCAGCTGCAGAATATGTACTTCCTTTAAACAGCTTGGCTGAATCTGAGGGAACAGTAGTCAGTGCAGACGGTACAGTTAAAAATGTTGTTGAAGCATTCAAGCCGTTGACAGGAATGTCAAATGCTGAGATGTTTAAAACAATCGCTGAATTATTAAATGCTGAGCCGGCTGAAAAATGCAAAAAGGTATATGAAACAGAGCTTTATGTTCCAACCTTTGACAACAAGGAAAAGGAATATAAAATCTTTGATACGGTTGAAAGAGCATATTTGGCTAACCTGAGAGCTAATTGCGTAAATGCAAAATAAATAAAGAATAGAGATTCTTCATATTGCATTCAGAATGATGGTCCGAGTGCAAGAAGAATCTCTTTTTTAATTAATATAATTTATTATTTATATTTGGAGAAAATATAAATTAAGCATGAAGTAATTTTATACTGTGTACATACGTGGTATTGACATTGTATGAAATGTATGATATAATAGTAAACATGGAAAGAGGTGATGAATGTGGCACAAACAATGGTAAATATTCGTATGGATGAGGAACTCAAAAAGAATATGGAGAAGACTTGCCAAGAATTGGGATTAAATATGACAACAGCATTTATAATTTTTGCAAAGAAAATGACCAGAGAAAAAAGAATTCCATTTGAAGTTTCCTATGATCCCTTTTACTCTGAAAGAAATATGCGTGCTATTGACGAGAGCATAGAGCAATTAAGACAAGGCAAGACTGTAGTGAAGACTATGGAAGAACTTGAGGAAATGGCGAATGAGTAAGTTGATTTTTACTGAACGAGCATGGGAAGAATATTTGTATTGGCAAACACAAGATAAAAAAACCTTAAAACGAATTAATGCCCTTTTGAAAGATATTGACCGTAACAACTTTGATGGATTAGGCAAGCCCGAATTACTAAAAAACTTTGAAGGCAGTTGGAGCAGACGAATCGATGAAGTAAACAGGCTTGTCTATAAGGTATCGAACGGAAGAATAGAGATAATACAATGTAAAGGACACTATGATGATTAAAGATAATATAAACTTTAATACAAATGTAGAAGATAATAAACTTATATTAAAAAAGAAACAAGAAAAAACTAAATTTGAGCTTCTTGCGGAAAAGTCAGCAGGAGAAAAATTAAATCCGAAAATTGATATCGACTTTGGTGAACTGTATGGAAAAGAAGAATGGTGATTACTATGCAGCAAACATATATAAGAACAACTATAATATTAAAAATAAGGGTGACGTATTAATGGATTAATATATGAAAAGATGTTGGATTCTTAATTTAGGACACAGGAGACACAAATGGAGCATTATTTTAATCAAAACCCCACAACAGAAAAGGAAATATATAAATTCGACTGGAACATAGGACAGGACAGATTTTATTTTTATACGAGCAACAGTGTTTTTTCAAAAACCGGTATGGACTTCGGCTCAATGCTTTTAGTTGAAACGGTTCTAAATGAAAATGAAGGATTTTCTGGGAGTGTACTGGACTTAGGATGCGGCTACGGTCCCATAGGTATAATTATTGCGAAGCTTTTAAATAAAACTAACGTTACAATGTCGGATGTCAATGAAAGAAGTCTGGAACTTTGCTCTATGAATGCAAAAGAAAACAAAGTGGATGGCAGAACAGAAATTATTAAGTCATCCGGCTTTGAAAATATAAACGATAAATATGACATCATAGTAACCAATCCCCCCATAAGGGCAGGCAAGGATACCATATTTTCTTTTTATGAAGGAGCATACGAACACTTGAACGAGGGAGGCAAACTATACGTTGTTATACAAAAAAAGCAGGGCGCCCCAAGTACCAAGACGAAAATAGAAAGCTTGTTCAATAATTGCGAAACAGTCAATAAAAAATCAGGCTACTTCATATTCCGCGCCGAAAGATGATACATTTTTCCACATCCCGCAATTAATTCACCTCCTCAAAACATATATTCGTAAACCGAAGTTTCAAGACTTAAAAATATTATATATATTATAAAATAATGATAGAAATAAGAATAAGTAAATAAAAAACATAACATCAATAATATAAATTTAAAAAAATGTCAAGTTTGTAATATCAATACTACAAACTTGACATTTTTTTAAAATGTGATAAAATGGTATTGAGGAGTGATAATATGGTTGTAAAAGATTTTAAACTTAAAAATAGGGATTTATATCTAAATCGCTTGATATCTTTTAAAGATACGGAAATGATTAAAGTAATAACAGGGATTAGGCGATGTGGAAAATCAAGCTTACTTAAGCTTATGGCAGAGTATTTAAGAAAAACAGGAATAAAGGATACACAAATAATTGCGCTTAATTTTGAATCTATGATTTTTTATGATATGGACAACAAACAATTTTATTCCTATGTTAAAGAGAGAGTTTTGAAAAATGAAAAAATGTATTTGTTCTTCGATGAAGTTCAAATGATACCTGCATGGCAAACGGCGGTCAATTCATTCAGAGTAGATTTTGATTGTGATATATATATTACCGGCTCAAATGCTTTTTTACTTTCATCAGAGTTATCGACCTATCTTTCGGGAAGATATGTTGAAATCAAAATGCTGCCGCTTTCTTTTCGCGAATTTATTGATTTTAATGGTTTTGAATTGCAGGATTACGCTGCACTGACCGGGGAGACACTCAGAAGGGTAATTGATATAAATGGTGAAATGTATGAAATAAAAGAACTATTCGATGCGTATTTAAAATATGGCGGAATGCCTTCAGTTACAGATGCAGGTATGCAGCAGGATAAGGTTACCGCCACATTAGATGGTTTGTATTCTGCCGTGGTTATTCGGGATATCTTGGAAAGAGGACGACGTAAAGAACAAAGGGCTATTACGGACCCTATCCTTCTTCGAAAACTAATTATGTTTCTTGCAGATAATATAGGTAATAATACATCAGCTACATCAATTGGAAATATATTAGTAAACGAAGGTTTACTTAATGAAGGATTTCGTAAAGTAAAACCCGCTACACAAACGATTCAAGCATATATAGAAGCATTAACTGAATCATATATTTTTTATGAGATTAAAAGATTTGATATTAAAGGTAAAGAATATTTACGTACATTAGGCAAATACTACATTGTAGATATTGGTTTGCGTAATTATTTGCTTGGCTTTCGTGAAGGTGATAGAGGTCATATACTTGAAAATATTATATATTTTGAATTGCTGAGACGTGGGTATAATGTTGCAATAGGCAAGTTAGGAAATAAGGAAGTTGATTTTGTTGTTACAAGTACAGATGAAAAGAAATACATTCAGGTTACGGAAAGTATGAATTCTAATGAAACTCGTAAGCGTGAACTGGCACCATTATTGTCTATACAAGATAATTATGAAAAAATAGTACTTGCTCTTGATTGTGATTTTACACAAACAATAGATGGAATTAAAATTATAAAAATACTTGATTTCTTACTTGAAGATTTTTGATATGAAAAAATATAAGAGGCTTCGAACCGTATCCTATTACTTTTTCTAATAAAGAGATATGCGAACTCCAAAAGTTAATTGATGAACACAGGGAAGAATTATTTATTTTTCCTCGGAAAGAGGCTCTTTTAACTCAAGTAACTGATTATTCCTCACTACATATACAACATCCTTGTCTCTGAATCTTATCGTTATATTAAAATCGCGGGTTAGCGGATACCCTATCGTGTAGTTATTACAATCTTTTCCGGGTAATGTCAGCACAGAATATGGAGTAAGTACATACCCTGCTGTAATACTATCACCATTATCATCCATGTCTGTTATCGGTCTTGTTGTTACATTTAATCTTTTTCCGTTTGATAAGACAATTTTAAAGGAACCTTCATTTTCATCATAAACATTGGTTACAATATTAACATCATCTGATTTTACTCTTATGCCTATTAAGAACACCAAGGATAATAGTCCGACAACAATTATGAGTGTTGTAAATACAATTATATTAGTTCTAATTGCTTTCGTTTTTACCTTTTTCAGATAATCAATTTCATTTTCCTGACTCTGCGCTTGTTCAGCTTCTAGGGGAGCATTCATTTGCTGATATACTTGCTTGCATTCATCACAACTTGTACCAATTTATCTTCTACACTGTATTCGGAAGAGACTATATCATCTGAAATACTTTCTGTTTTATATTTCGATTTCTTTTCAAGTTCCTGTAACAAGACATGCTTTGCAATTTGACAGAGCCATGTAGAAATTTTACAGCTTCCGTCATATGATTTTATAGATTTAATTGCTCTATAAAATGTTTCCTGTGTTAATTCCTCAGCCCAATACGAATCCTGTGTCTTGGTATAAAGAAATTTATAAACAGTCTTAGCATGCTCGCTATAAATCTTTTCCATATCCTGCAAATAATTCACCTCCTCAAAACATATATCCGAAAAACCGGCATTTCGTTACAGAGTTTTAAAATATTTTATGTTGATTCAAATTATATCATGGTTCCGGAAATAAATAGGTAAAAGTATAAAATTATTTCTGTACCTTTTTCTGTCGGCTTTTCCCTACAAAATAGTTAATTTCCGCACCGGTCAGGAAGATTATGGACATAATAAAAATCCACAATAAAAAGATTATTACGCCGGACAAATTACCGTAAATGGTATTATAGTAAATCGCCTTGGTTCCTATGTAATATGAATAGGCGGTGGAGCCGGTAATTATGCCTATGGTTGCAAACGCCGCACCGGGAAACACAAATGAAAATTTAACCTTTTCGTAGGTCAGATATTTATATGCAGCAGAAAAAATTAAAAACATCAGTAAAAATGGCAGTACGTACCTGAAAATATGAATTATTGAATAAAGTACATCTGATAATAAGGATGTATTTTGCATTAAGTTAATAATTTCATTCCCTAAAACAATCAGTGCAAAAATAATTTGCAAAGTTACCATAATAGCGAATGAAAATATGATTCCCTCTAATCTCATAAAAAAATAATTGCGATTAACCGTGAAGCCGTAAGCTCTGTTTATCCCTGCAATAATTGTGGCACTCCCTGCTGTCGCAGACCATAACAAAATAATTAAGCTTGAAGATATGTATGGCTTGGCGCAGCTATTTACTGATTTGGTGACGATGCTGTACACTATTTTATAAACATCCTCAGGTATAATTGATTCTATGGAATGTAATATTTCATATATGAAGTTGCTGTAATTACACAATATTGAGATTGATAAAATCAAAAACGGAAAAATACCCAATATTATATAATAAGAGAATTGGGCACTTAACTCGAATATATTGTCTTCCTTCATTTTAGAAAGCAGCTTAACAATAAATACGAAAAACTTTTTAAGCATTACACACCATCCATTTGTTGTCCAGAGGGAAGTAAAGGATCACTCTTATTAAATATTATTTGCAAATACTCAACAATTATTTCAATTGTTAAATATTTGTCAAATATATCTGTATTGATAAAACTTATTTACAGTGATATAATTATGTTAGGCAAAAAAGGGACAAAAGTCCTAATATTATAGGAGGATTAAATGGAAATTAAGAAAATTTGTGTTATTGGAACAGGTACAATGTCAAAAGGAATTATTCAAACCTTTGCGCAGGCAGGATATCCTGTTATAGTTAAGGGAAGACCGGGAAAAACTTATGATACGTTGCAGGATACAATAGGCAAAGGTCTTGCTAAATTGGTTGCTAAGGGAAAAATTGAGCAGGCAGCTATGGATCAAACTCTTGCAAATATAACAAAGGTTACTACATATGAAGAATGCTCGGAAGCAGATTTATTCATTGAAGCAATAGCAGAAGACATGGCAACAAAACATGTTATATTTGGTGAAATTGAGGCTGTTGCTAAAGAAGATGCAATTTTAACTACCAACACATCTTCCCTATCAATTACAGAAATAGCTGCTAAAATGAAAAAGCCTGAAAATGTAATAGGTATGCATTTCTTTAATCCTGTACCGGTAATGAAATTAATTGAAATCATTAAGGGAAAGATGACTTCTCAGGAAGTTCATGATGAAATATTTGCATTATCTCAGAAAATAGGAAAAACTCCTGTAAGTGTTGATGAAGCTCCGGGATTTGTTGTTAACAGAATATTGATTCCTTTAATAAATGAAGGCATTGGTATATTGGCTGACGGAGTTGCGTCAAGAGAAGAAATAGACACTGCTATGAAATTAGGTGCAAACCATCCGATGGGACCGTTAGAATTGGGTGATTTGGTAGGTCTCGACGTATGCCTTGCTATTATGGAGGTTCTATATAATGAATTCGGTGATACGAAATACAGACCTCATCCACTTCTTCGTAAAATGGTAAGAGCAAACTTGCTTGGCAGAAAAACGGGCAAGGGATTCTATGACTATAGATGAAAGGGGACACACCTCTAAAGAAGGGAAAGCCTATGGAGAAAAGCTTTATAGGAATGTCCCCAATTGAATATCGTCAATCTGTAAAATGTCATCCATTTTGGATGGCATTTTTTTGATACATTCCGTTGCTTTGGGAGATAATATGGATATTGGAATATTTAGCTTGAAAATAGTAATTCCATTATATATAATGAAATGAAATAAATACAAAAACTTAGGAGGAAAATTATGAGCGAAATCGAAAACAGGGAATCGGTTAATTTTATTCAGAAAATAATTAATGAAGACCTTGAAAGTGGTACATACGGAAACAGGGTGCACACAAGATTTCCTCCGGAGCCAAATGGCTATCTTCATGTAGGTCATGCAAAATCAATTTGCTTAAATTACAGCTTAGCTAAGAAAAACAATGGGATTTTTAATTTGAGATTTGATGATACCAATCCTACAAAAGAAGATATATCATTTGTGGAATCTATTATAAAGGATGTTAAATGGCTGTGCCCCGATTGGGAGGAAAGAATATTTTATGCTTCCGACTATTTTGATCAAATGTATGATTATGCCGTAGAATTAATTAAAAAGGGTATTGCCTTCGTTGATGATTTATCGGCTGAAGAAATAAAGGAATACAGGGGAACATTGACTGAACCGGGAAAAGAAAGTCCTTTCAGAAACAGAACCGTTGAGGAAAATTTGGAATTGTTTTCAAAAATGAAGAACGGTGAATTTGCAAACGGTGAAAAAGTATTAAGGGCTAAAATAGATATGGCAAGTCCTAATATCAATATGAGAGATCCCGTAATCTATAGAATTTTACATGAATCTCATCACAATACAGGAGATAAGTGGTGCATTTATCCTATGTATGACTATGCTCATCCCTTGGAGGATGCGATCGAAGGAATAACTCATTCAGTGTGTACATTGGAATTTGAAGACCACAGACCATTTTATGATTGGGTTTTAAGCAATACAGATGATTTTAAGGCGGCTCCTACCAAGCAAATCGAGTTTGCTAAGTTATTTTTGTCTAAAACAATGATGGGAAAAAGATATCTGAAGAAAATGGTCGAAGAAGGATATGTTGACGGCTGGGATGACCCTCGTATGCCAACAGTGGCAGCACTAAGGAGAAGAGGATATACTCCTGAATCTATACAAAGCTTTTGTGAAGCAATAGGAGTATCAAAGGCGCAAAGTGTCGTAGATATTGCAATGCTTGAATTCGCAATAAGAGATGATCTAAGCTTAAAAGCCCCGAGAACAATGGCTGTATTAGATCCTATAAAATTGGTTATTACAAATTATCCTGAAGATAAGATAGAATATATGGAAGCGGAAAATAATCCTGACAATCCCGAAATGGGCAGTCGCATGGTTCCTTTTGGCAGAGAGCTTTATATTGAAAGAGATGATTTTATGGAAGAGCCGCCTAAAAAATATTATCGACTTTTCCCGGGCAATGAAGTTCGACTCAGAAATGCATATTTCGTCAAATGTGAGAGCTTTGTTAAGGATGAAGACGGAAAGGTTGTGGAAGTGCATTGTACCTATGATCCTGAAACTAAAAGCGGGTCCGGCTTTACCGGCAGAAAGGTTAAGGGTACAATACATTGGGTATCTGCGAAACATTATGTCGATGCGGAAGTAAGATTATATGATTATATGATGGACGATGAGGATTTTGATAAATCAAACTTTCTGGAAAAATTAAATCCTAATTCTAAAATAGTTTTAAAGAATTGTAAGATGGAGCCTACATTGAAGGAAAACAAAATAGGTGACAGATTCCAATTTTTAAGACATGGATTTTTTATAATCGATCAGGATACAACAGAAGAACATTTGGTATTTAACCGAATTGTACAATTGAAGAGCAGTTTTAAAGGTGCGGGGACACGATAGTGTCCCCGATTAGGAATAGATAGACGATAGATAAAGTGATTTTTACAATTGCTTCTCTATCGCTAAACCTACAGCTAATCTGTTGCAAATCAGGAAAATTTTATTTTCCGCAAGGGGTGGTAACTTGAACATACAAGAAATAGTTAATAGAAGTATTGAAGAAAACAAATTTATATACGGTGTTTTTACAACACCCAAGAATAAATCTGATAATCCCTATAAAAAAATCACAGCAAGACCGATCAATGCTAAGAATAAAAGCATTATTCAATTTGAAAAATTTACAGATAAACAAGCTTTTCATGAAAACTATTCATATGAAGAGGCAAATGAAGAAATAATTAATTTAATAATTGATGGTTATAAAAATATAAATTTATATACTTCAGAAGCAGATTATCAAATAATTGTAAGTAAAAAAGGCAGTGTTAAGGTTACTGAAAAACAGCCTTCTAAAAAGCAAACCACGGAAGAGCATAACAAGAAAAAACAGTATATAATCAATGAAAATGAGCCATGCGACTTTTTAGAGCTCCTTGGAGTAATGAACAAGCAAGGAATGGTGTATTCAAAAAAATACGATAAGTTTAAGCAAATAAATAAGTTTCTGGAAATAGTGGATGATTCCTTAAAGGGTAGAGAGCTTAGGGATGATTTTATGATAATAGATTTCGGGTGCGGAAAAGCATATTTAACCTTTGCTTTATATTATTATTTTTATCATTTAAGACAAGTAAAGGTTAAAATAATAGGTCTGGATTTAAAGGAAGAAGTAATAAATTATTGCAATGAAATTTCAAATAAGCTGAATTATGATAATTTGAAATTTGTCTACGGAGATATACGCAGCTTCGATTACGAAAACAAAATAGATATGATAGTTACACTTCATGCGTGCGATACTGCAACAGATGCAAGCTTGGTTAAAGCAATCAAGTGGAATGCAGATATAATATTGTCCGTTCCATGTTGCCAGCATGAGTTTTATGATAAAATAAAAAATACTGAGTTAGAGCCGATGCTTAAGCACGGTTTAATAAAAGAAAGAGTATCATCTCTGGTTACGGATTCATTGAGAGGATTGTTCATGGAAACAAAGGGCTACAAGGTCCAATTGATGGAATTTATAGCTATGGAGCATACTCCAAAAAATATTCTTATCAGAGCCGTAAAGACAGGTAAGGAAAATAAGAATGCAGAGCAGGATTACAATAATTTTAAGAAATTCTGGCACTTAGAAGATTTATTCATAGAAAATTACTACTATAAACAATAACTAACTGTTCATTGTTCATTTTTCACTGTTCAATGTTCATTGTTACAGGGGGTTGTGATGAATTCCGAAAGCTATTTTAAAGAAAGAGAAAGAGGAATTTTTGAATATATATTAGACAATATACCTGATTCCATAACTGTAGTAGATATGGAAGGTAAGGTCATTTTTTTTAATTCTACTGCAGAGGAATATTTTAGTGTTTCAAAGAAAGACATCATAGACAGTGATATAAAGGAATTTTTTCCGAATGCTTTATTATTAAAGGTCCTCGAAAAGAAGATTTCCTATCATAATATATACAATAATCCCAGAGAAAACAGCTTTGTCGTTTCCAGCGCAGTACCTCTTCATGATAAGCAGGGTAACATGATTGGCGGACTTGCAAGGGATCGCGATATAACAGAAATTGTAAAGCTCAGTGAGCTCTTAAACAAAACTCAGCATAACCTGCTTAAGCTTGAAAAGGAATACACAAAAATATCAACCTCCGGTGAAGCATATTTTTCAAAAATAATAAGTAATAACGCTAATTTCATACAAATAATCAATTTGTGTAAAAATATATCCAAGTCACCTTTAAACATATTGCTAAAGGGTGAAAGCGGAACAGGTAAAGAGCTGTTTGCAAAGGCAATCCATTATGAAAGTGAAAGGAAGGGGAAGTTTATTCCCATTAACTGCAGCGCTATACCGAAAGAACTTTTTGAAAGCGAATTGTTTGGTTATGAACCGGGAGCCTTTACGGGAGCGAGAAATGAGGGTAAAAAGGGCAAATTTGAAGAAGCCGAGGGAGGAACACTTTTTTTGGATGAAATTGCAGATATGCCTCTTGAGATGCAGCCAAAGCTTCTGCGTGTATTAGAAGAAGGTGTTGTAACAAGAATAGGCGGCAATAAGCAAAGAAAAATAGATGTAAGAATTATTTCGGCTACAAATAAAGACATCAGGACGCTTATTAAAGAGAATCAATTTAGAAATGACCTTTATTACAGATTGGATGTTTTTCAGGTGAACATTCCTCCTTTAAGAGATAGAAAGGGAGATATAGTTCTGTTGGCAAATAAATTCCTGCAGGAATTTTGCATGGAGCAGGGTATAGGTATAATTGAAATACCTGATGATATATTAAGTATATTTTCCGAATACAATTGGGAAGGTAATGTAAGAGAATTAAGAAATGTAATTCAAAGATCTGTAATTTATGCGCATCAAAATGGAAAGGATAAGATAGAAAAGGAATTTCTTCCTGCATACATGCAAAAAATTGAAGTAGATGAAATAAATAAAGTTATAAATGTAAGCCAGATAAAGCATCATGAAACCGGTTTAGAAGAATATATTGAAAAAATTGAGAAAAGAATAATACAAAACACGCTGAGAGAATTAAACTTCAACAAATCAGAAGCGGCCAAGCGCTTGAAAATTCCTCGTGCGACCTTGTATTATAAAATAGACAAATACAATATAACAATGGGAGAACAGTAGGAGAACGATGGGAGAACAATTGGAAAACAATATAGTACCGAATGATAAAATTAAATTAGCTGCCATATCTGCTTTTGGTTTGGAGGCAATAGTTAAAAGAGAATTAAACGACATAGGATTCCAGGATGTTACTGCTGATAACGGTTGGATGTACTTTGATGCAGGAATACAGGATATCCCGAAAGCAAATATAAATTTAAGATGTGCAGACAGAGTTATGCTCATAATGGGACAGTTTGAAGCCTACAGCTTTGAAGAACTTTTTGATAAAACATATGAATTAAACTGGGAAAATTGGATTGACAAGGACGGTAAATTTACCGTAAAGGGAAAAAGTATAAAATCAAAGCTTTACAGCACGCCTGATTGTCAGGCTATTGTAAAAAAAGCAGTATCTAAAAAGTTATGTGAACATTATGATGTTGAATGGATGCCTGAAACAGGGGCAGAATACACAATACTCATATCTATTCACAAGGATGTTGCCACAGTGTCAATAGATACGACAGGTGCAAGAGAAGGACTGTTTAAAAGAGGCTACAGAGAGAAGTCAACAGAAGCGCCGTTGAAAGAAACTATGGCTGCGGCATTGGTTAAGTTAAGCTATTGGAATAAGGACAGAATATTGTATGATCCCCTATGCGGCTCCGGCACAATTGCTATTGAAGCTGCATTGATAGGCAGGAATATCGCACCCGGACTTAATCGCACATTTGCATCAATGGGTTGGAAAGCTGTAAAAGATGAGTATTGGAAAAACGCTAAGATTGAAGCAAGAAAAAATATTGATTTTGACGCTGATATAAAAATATATGCATCGGATATAAATCCGAAGGCAATTAAAATAGCGCAGGAAAATGCCATAGAAGCAGGTGTGGATGATTGCATAGAATTTTTTGTTAAGGATGTTAATAAGATTATTGAGCCTATGTGTCCATACGGCATATTAATTACCAATCCCCCATACGGCGACAGAATAGGTGAGGTTGAAGAAATTCAAAAAATTCATAAAAAATTAGGAAGAGTATTCGGCAAAGATAGAACATGGTCCTGCTACGTAATCACATCTGTTGAAACCTTTGAGAAGGACTTTGGCAGAAAGGCGGACAGAAAAAGAAAGCTATTCAACGGTGATGTAAGGGTTGATTATTATCAATATTATGGAGAGAGACCGTCAAAAGAATAATAAATCTGTTGAATTGTAATCATTTTTAGTGTACACTATAAATATATGTTTGATTTTTTTTGATATTGTGTTATTATATAAAATACAATATTGGAATGGCGGGTCAAACATGATTCAGGAAGTGAGTGCAGGCGGAATTGTTTTTTTCAAAAACAGCATATTGATGTTAAAAAAGTTTAACGGAGATTGGGTTCTTCCAAAAGGGAGAATTGAGGAAAACGAATCATTGGAAGAAACTGCTTTGCGTGAGGTTTATGAAGAAACCAAGGCAAAGGTTACTACAATTAAATACCTTGGCAAAATAAATTATGAATTTAACCGTACCTGTTATATGGATAGAATTCATATCAATAAAGAAGTCCACTGGTATTTGATGATGGCACACAACATGAATTGCACTGCACAAAAAAATGAAGGCTTTGTAGAAGCTAAATTTCTTCCGTTTGAAAGAACTTTGATAATTGCTCGTTATGATGATGAAAGAAAAATTATTAGAAAAGCTGTTGAAGACATTAAATTTCATAGTTACAAGTAAGGTGATTATATGACCTTTTCTTCAAAAATAAAGGATGAGTTATCAAGAACAGAAATAACCGATTTAGCAAGCACCAAAGCTGAGCTTGCAGCATTAATCAGAACAATGGGTTATATTAGTCTGAAAGGTTTTAATAAATTTGAAATTGAGTTTTCTACAGAAAATGCGGCAGTAGCCAGGCGAATTTTTAGATTATTAAAGGTGGCATTTGAAATTTCAACTCAGGTAAGCGTTGAAAAAACAAACCGGTTAAAGAAACGCAATAATTATATTATTAACATCGAAGACAAGTATGCCAAGAATTTTTTAATCGAAACGAAGATAGCCGGCAATAATAATTTTAACTTTGTGGAATTTGATTATGGAGTTCCCGATGATTTAGTCATCAACAATGAATGTAAAAGAGCATATTTGAGGGGTACGTTTATGGGCTGCGGCTCAGTAAGCGATCCGGAAAAATCATACCATGCGGAGTTTGTAAGCAGCAGGGAAAATCACAGCAAGGGTATAAGCTCGTTGCTTAAAGAATACGGTATAACAGCAAAGACGTTGTTAAGAAAAAACAATTACGTAACGTATATTAAGGAAAGCGAACAAATTTCTGACTTGCTTGCACTGCTTGGAGCGAATAACGCAGTATTGGAATTTGAAAACGTAAGAGCCGTTAAAGAAACAAGAAATCAGATAAACAGAGTAATTAACTGTGAAACTGCAAACCTTGACAAAATAGTTGATACATCAATGAGACAGATTAACAATATCAAAATTTTAAAGAAACATAAAGCTATTGATAAACTCCCTGACCATTTAAAGGAGCTGGCATATTTGAGATTAAAGCATACGAACGCAAGCTTAAAGGAATTGGGTGAAATGTTAAATCCACCCCTTGGAAAATCAGGTGTGAATCATAGATTAAGAAAGATTGAAGAAATTGCAAATGATTTAGAGCATGAAAAAAGAGGTGTAAAATGAGATCACAAAAAGTAGTATTAAAAAATAAAATAGGACTCCATGCGAGACCGGCAGCAATATTTGTAAAGAAAGCAAGAAACTTTGACAGTGAAATTATTATCAAAAAAGACATCCAGGAAGCTAACGGAAAAAGCATAATCAGCATTATGGCATTAGGGGCTATGAAGGGTGATGAGCTTATAATTATAACAAAAGGCTCGGACGAAGACAAATGCATTACTGAATTAGCTAATTTGTTGGAATGTATGGAAGAAGAAGAATAAAAATGAGACAGTGGGGTATGACCTATCCCATTTTTCATTTTTTGCGACAGTAAGAATTATTCTGTCACAGCTATAACTAAATTAATACATAGGAGACAAGATGGAAAATAAAACAATCGCCATAGTAAACGGCAATGAAATCAAGGAATCAGACTTACAAGCTTTAATGAAAAACCTGGGACAAAACGCTGCATATTTTCAAGGTGCCGAAGGAAGAAAAAAATTAGTTGATGAATTGGTGATGCATGAATTAATGTATTCGGATGCATTGGAAAAAGGCTTGGAAAATGATGAAGAATTTATTGAAGTAATGGAAAACATGAAAAAATCAATGCTTCAACAATATAACCTCAGGAAAATGTTTAATCAGATAATTCTTTCTGATGAAGAATTAAAAGGGTACTATGAAAAACATAAAGATACTTATGTAACGCAGGAAATGGTGAAAGCAAGTCATATACTTGTTGACAGCGAAGAAAAAGCCACTGAGATTTTAGAAGATATAACAGATGGGTTATCCTTTGAAGATGCGGCCAAAGAATTTTCAAGCTGTCCTTCAAAAGAAGCCGGAGGAGCACTCGGGCAATTTGGTAAGGGTCAGATGGTGCCTGAATTTGAAGATGCGGTATTTGCAATGCAGGCAGGAGAAATAAGTGGTCCTGTTAAAACACAGTTTGGCTATCATCTCATTAAGCTGACTGAACGCATTCCCGAAAGAAATTCATCATTCGAAGAGGTAGTACAAGAGGTTAAAGACAGTTGTTTCATGGAAAAACAAGAAAAGGTATACAATGATAAAAAATCGGAGTTAAGTAAAAAATATAAGGTTGAGATATTATAACTTTCGTTATAACTTTCATTAAAAAATTATTGCAAAACATTAAATATTGTGCTAATATATTTTAGTGATAAGCAAGCGGATATGGCGGAATTGGCAGACGCGCACGGTTCAGGTCCGTGTGAGAGCAATTTCATGCAGGTTCAAGTCCTGTTATCCGCACTGAAAAGACATAGTTTCCGTTAAGAGAAAACTATGTCTTTTTTAAATTGGTTTGTCCAAACAATTGTATGCTCCACATTTGAGTTTATACGGTTATTTTAAGATTGCTTTTTTGTTGTCCATAATATATGATTTTATATATATAAATCGGGGACGGTAATAAAATTGAAAAAAGCTTCGATAGGAAGATTGTACTTATGCTTTGGGTTATTCGCATTATGCAGCAGTATGGGTCATCCGGTGACACCGACTATGTTTATTGAAAAAGGGTTTGCGGATTATGTATTTGGTTTGTCATTTGCCGCAATGTCCTTGTGTTACTTTTTCGGCTCCCTGATTTGGGGTACTGTAGGAGATAATTATGGGCATATAAAGGTAATGGCATTTACAGGTCCGGTGTATGGGGTAACGCAGCTGATTTTTGGAATGACAGATACCGTATTTATGACGATTGCAGCAAGATTAGTGGGTGGCTTTTTTAGTGCGGGTATATACGTCTGCAGCCTTGCATACCTGGTTAATGTTACGGATCAGGATAACAGAGGACGGCATATATCCTATTATGTTGCACTGACTTCAGTATTAGCCGCATTTGGATATTTTGTCGGAGGAGTAGTTGGTAATTTTTCTATACGCGTTGTATTTGTATTGCAGGCATCCTTAATATTCCTATACGGTGTTTTAACATATTTACTAATTGAAGAAGTTAAATCAGATGATAGGTTTACCGCAGGTATGTCTTTAAACCCTTTTAAGTCCTACAGCAACCTTATAGGTGAGATGCCTAAAATTCTTATAACATTTTTAATAGCCGTATTTCTTACCAGCTTTGCTTCAACTGCATATGACAATGCTTTTAATTATTATTTAAAGGATGCACTGAATCTTTCTTCGTCATATAATGGTATAATCAAAGCAATAATCGGTATTGTAACATTGATTGTAAACTTTACCGTCAATATATATATTGAAAAGCACTTTAATCCGAGAATGTCTATGATAATCGTATTGTTATTATGCGGTATATCATCATTGTCAGTTACATTTATTCCATATTTATATCCGTTCTTTATTGCAAATATAATATTTTTTATGTTTAATGCAATTTACCTCCCCATACAGCAAGATATTGTCACAAGAGGTCAGAACTCTAAAACGAGCGGTATAATTTCAGGAATATTTAATTCAGTAAGAGCAGGCGGAATGATCTTTGGATCGTTATTTTCGGGTTTTATATATGAATTGGGAAGTACATTACCGTTTCTGGCAACAGCCGTAGTATTTTTTATAAGTGCTTTTATTTCAATAATAAATCTAAAACAAGAAAAATCGGGAGTAAATTATGGAATTACAAATTAAAATAATAATGGTTGTAATGTTTTTTATAATATTAGTCAGTATACAGTACACCCTTAATAAAATACTTTTGATATTAAAAGAGATTAAGGCGGTAATGCTTATAAAAAAAGAAAAATAAGTATAATTTGTATGCTTTTAAACCATAATAAACTTATTAATAAGGAGGATATTATGGTTGAAAAGAACGATAAAAAGAAGATAAAAAAGAAAAAAGAGCTTACCCCTGACGATATAATGAAATTGGAAATAGCAAAAGAAATTGGTCTGATGGATAAGGTTGAGGAGCTTGGATGGGGAGGTCTTACCGCTAAGGAAACAGGTAGAATAGGCGGATTAATGACCGCTAAAAAGAAGAAAAGGAAGAAATAAAATGCTTAACAGAAGCTATAAAGAATTTTCTCAGATTTATGATATTCTGATGAATGATACAGACTATGAAAAATGGACATCCTTCATAGCCGAAAAAATTGACGGCAGCAAGGTTTTAGAAGCAGCCTGCGGAACAGGAAACATAACACGTTTATTGGCAGATAAAAACTTTAAGATTACTGCTTTTGACCTTTCGCAGGACATGCTTATGAGAGCTTATGAAAAGCTTGGGCGGAATCCAAGGGTTAAACTACTAAACATGGATATAAGGTCGTTTAAAATAGATGATAGATTTGACGCTGCTGTTTGCTGCTGTGACGGTGTCAATTACATAAATAAAAATGAAATTAAGGATTTTTTCAATAATGTATATAATCATTTAAATGAAAATTCCGGCTTTATCTTTGATTTGAGTACACAATACAAATATGAAACTATGTTTAATGACACCTATGTATATGATGACGGTGAAATTTTTTATGTGTGGGAGAATGGTGCTGATGAATCAAATGATGCAGTTAATATTGAAATAAACTTTTTTATAAAGGATGAATCGGATAAATATAATAGAATCAGTGAGATACAGACACAATATATACATAAGATTGAAGAAGTAGTATCATTATTAAATGAAATCGGTTTTAAAAATATAAAAATATATGATGATTACAATGACGAATCATGCAGGGATAATTCCTTGAGAGCCGTCTTTGTATGTGAGAAAGGAAACTAGCAATGGATTACATGATAAGAGCAATAGATAAGAAAAAAACATTCAGATTATTTATGGTAAAATCCACAAATGCTGTGGAAGAAGCAAGATGCAGACACAATACAACTCCCACAGTTTCAGCGGCTTTAGGAAGAACATTGACCGCAGGCTTGATGATGGGATATATGATGAAAAATGAAAAGGATAAGCTCACCATCAACATCAACGGAGGCGGCCCAATCGGAACAATTTTAGCTGTAGTCAATAACAATGGTGAAATAAAAGGATATGTTGAAAATTCGAATGTAGATTTGCCCTTAAAGCCAAACGGCAAATTAGATGTTGGAGGAGCAGTTGGTATAAACGGCAAGATTACAGTGATGATGGATATTGGTTTAAAGGAACCGTATGTTGGAAGCACGGATATCGTAACCGGCGAAATCGGTGAAGATATCGCAATGTATTATTGGCTTTCCGAACAACAAAATTCTGCTGTTGCATTAGGTGTCTTGGTTGACAGAGATTACAGCATTAAGTCCGCAGGTGGCTTTATAGTTCAGACATTACCGTTTGTAGAAGATGAAGACCTTGAAAAGTTAGAGAATGTACTAAATAATCTGAAATCTGTTTCTGATTATTTTGATAACGATGATGATGTTGAAGTAATAGCAAAAAAATTATTTGTTGATTTTGACATTGAAATAATGGAGAAAATACCCGTTGGGTTTAAATGCGACTGTTCTGAAGAAAGAATGGAAAGAGGATTAATTTCTTTAGGTAAGAAGGAATTAAAAGAAATAATAGAAGAAGATGAGCAAATAGAAACTGTTTGCCACTTCTGCAATGAAAAATATTTATTTAATGGCGACAAATTAAATAATATATTAAAATATATAGAACAATAAAATATAGAGCTAATGGAAAAAATCCAATAGCTCTAATTTTTTTTTGGTGCTATTTTAATACAGTCCTCAACAGCATCTAAAAGACCTTTGCATGAATTTGTTGCTCCTGCAATCATATCAACTTTAAGTGTTTGACCATCTATAATCTGTTTTGGTAATTTTTCAAAAACAGGTTTTGCTATATCAGGAGTTTCCTGGTTTTCTCCAACTATAATAGATAGTATTTCTGTATCGCTGAAAGTTACCGTTACAGGAATATCACCGAAATTTCCCTTTGCGGAAGCAGTATATTCTCCTGCCTTATAAATTGCTGAATCCAAAGGTGCAGATGGATCTGATCCAACGGTATTTGTTGCACATGATGAAAGACTGAATATCATCAAAATGCATAAACTTAAACTAATAATTCTTTTTAACATTTATTTCTCCTCCTAAAATTATAATTAGTTTGTTTATTAACAAACTAATTATAAACCTTAGTCCAGCACTAATGTCAATGCTTAAAAAGCAATTATTCGTTTGTGAATGGTAAAAACACTCCATGGTAGTTATATTTTTCACCATCTATAATATCTGAAGCCAAATAAATTAAAAAGCTATCACCCGATAAAATAAGTTTGTTTTTTTTAAAATATTCCATAGCATCTTTAAAATGAACATGACCGATAGGTTCAATATCAGGTTTTATTATTACTGTGAATATGTAATCTGACGGATTAATAGATATAGTTCTTGTTTATTTTATCCGGAATAAAACTAAAATACTCCTTATATTTGTTTAACATATTTAACTTTGCAGATTCAAATTTAAGCTTTTGTTCAATATCATAGGCTTGTTTATCAAATAAGGAAGAAAGCTCATGAGATGAGATATCACTAACCATTTTTGAAGCTTGAGAAAGTGAAAATCCAAGACTGCTGTAAAATTTACAGGTTGAAACCTTTCTTACGTCATAGTTTGAGTAATATCGATAATTATTGGCTTTATCTTTATATGGATTAATAATTTTCTTTTTCTCATACTGTCGTACTGTGTCTACAGTCAGCCCTTGCATTTTAGCAAAACTACTTATAGTATATTTCACAATTACCTCCATCTTTAATATATCATTGACACAATTGTAACATATATTTTTTGCGTATACAATAATATGAGCTTAAATTGGTCACGCCCAAAATACGACTAATAGAATCTTCTAACACTTCATATATTACTAAACGGAATTGATATATACCATAAAATTAATTATAATTAATTAAGCGAGTGTTCAACTCCCCGCTTAAAACATTGAATGACGGGCAAAGCCCTTATTGAATAATATTAATACTATTATTTTTTCAACAATAAGTTAATATTTACAATTGAAAATATATTATGGGAGGACGTTATATGAGATATTTGGCAAAAGAAGATTCGAAGTGTATTCAATGCAAAGCTTGCGAAGAAATATGTTCTACAACCTACTTCAAGGTAAATGATAGAAACAAGTCGTGCATTCAAATTAATGAGAAGGATGGTATGCCTGAAATAAACGTTTGCGACCAGTGCGGCGAATGTATAGACATATGTCCTGTAATGGCTATAACGAGAGATAAAAAAGGAATTGTAAGAATAAATAAAAAAATATGTGTCGGATGCTTCATGTGTGTCGGTTTTTGTTCTAAGCTGTCAATGAGACAGCATGACGACCATATCGAACCTTTTAAATGTATCGCTTGTGATATGTGTTCCAAGGTCTGTCCTACCGGCGCAATCTATATATCTGAAAGAGATGATTCGGAAGCTTTAGAAATGCCGTTAGAAAAGATTTTTAATAAGTAGGAGGACGCTATGGATATAATAACTTTAAAAAATAATCATAAACTGTTAAAAGAATATAAATATGAACTGGGTAAAATAGATAAGGGTTATGCAAACAGAACATTGTATGTAAATGTTTCTGATAACAACATTATGGAAAAGCCTGTTACACAAATGATGAAGGATAAATTTGTAGGCGGTAAGGGCTTTGGATTATGGTATCTGTGGAATGCGGTAACATCTGAAACTAAGTGGAACGATCCTGAAAATGAAATAGTAATAGCAGGAGGTCCTGTTTGTGGTATTACGCAGTATGCCGGTACAGGCAAATCTCTGGTATGCAGCTTATCTCCTTTGACGGATATCCCCATAGATTCAAACGTAGGCGGATTTTTTGGTCCTTTACTGAAATTCTCAGGCTTTGATGCTTTAGAAATACAAGGTAAGGCAGAAAAGGATGTAATAGTTTATATAGATGGAAATACAGGCGTTGTTACAATAGAAGAAGCCCCTCTTGAGGCTGTTGACGGACACGTATTAGGTGAACAGCTGACGGAAATGTATGCCGATAATGAGGCGGATAAAAGAAACGTTGCGGTTGTTACGGCAGGTACAGGTGCGGAGCATTCCCGCTTCGGACTGTTAAACTTTACATTTTATGACCCCCGAAGAAAAGTTACGAGATTAAAGCAAGCAGGAAGGGGCGGGATAGGAACAGTTTTCAGAGATAAAAAAATAAAGGCGTTGATTGTTAAATTCAGCAATGTAAAAGGCGATTTAAACAATCCTTTTGATCAAGCCATAATAAACAAGACAGGTATCAAGTATCATAAGGAAATACATGACCTTGACAGCAAGCAAAATAACATGAGAAAAATAGGGACAGCAAACATAATAGAAGTAATGGATGCGTATGATTTGCTTCCTGTCATGAACTATCAGTATGGTATGCACCCTGATACTCAAAATATAAAATCAACTGTGTTTATAGAAAAATATATTACTCAAGGTGTTCAGGACGGATGCTGGTATGGATGCTCAATGGCATGTGCGAAGGCAGCTGATAACTTTGAATTAAAGACAGGTCCATATAAGGGTCAAAAGGTAACTGTTGACGGACCGGAGTATGAAAATGCAGCGGGACTCGGCTCAAATTGTGCAATATTTGATCCTGAAGGAATTTTAGAGCTTAACTTTTATTGTGACACATATGCAATTGATACTATTTCATTTGGTACGGCAACGGCATTTGCAATGGAATGCTACGAAAGAGGTATTATCAACAAGGAAATAACAGGCGGCATGGAACTAAACTTCGGAAACTTTGAAGCTGCGGCAGAATTGTTACATCAGATGTCGAGAGGAGAAGGTTTCGGTGTTACGGTAGGGCAGGGAATTAATAGAATGAAAAAACTGTTCGCTGAAAAATACGGTGCGGATCCTGATTTCTTATTTGACATAGGTATGGAACAAAAAGGTTTGGAATATTCAGAATACGGTTCGAAAGAATCATTGGCACAGCAAGGAGGCTACGGTCTGACAAACAAAGGTCCCCAGCACGATGAAGCGTGGCTGATATTCATGGATATGGTTAACAACCAGATTCCTACCTTTGAAGATAAGGCAGAAGCACTTCATTACTTCCCCATGTTCAGAACATGGTTCGGGCTGTATGGATTATGTAAGCTGCCTTGGAATGACATTGTTCCGGCTGACAATAAATATACTTCGGAGCCTGCAAAAGTTCCGGAACATGTTCAAAACTATTTAGACGTTGTATACGGTGTTACGGGTAAAAAATTGAGTGTTTCCGATATGATTAAGGAATCCGAAAGAGTATATAACTTCCAGAAAATATTCTGTATCAGAATGGGTAAGGGCTTAAGAGCCAATGACAGAACACCGTACCGCTCAATGGGTCCGGTTACAAAGGAAGAATATGAATCAAGACAGGAACGATATGACAGCCAATTAAAAGAAAAAGTAGTATATGATCCGGAAGGCAAATCAACCGAAGAAAAAATAGCCGTTCTTAGAAAGTACAGAGAAAATCAATATGAATTGCTGATGGATGCCGTTTACAAAAGAAGAGGATGGAATTCCAATGCCGTACCTAAATTAGAACATTTAAAATATCTGGATATGGAATTACCTGAATTGATAGAAGTTATTAAAGATTTGCAGTAAGTAGTTGTCATCCTGAGCGATAGGGAAGGATCTCAAAGGGAGTGATTTGTATCATTAAGTTAAACAACAGAGATTTTCAGTGGGAACAAGGAATGACTGTTGAAGATATCATGAAAATAAAGAAATTTTCATACTCAAGAATCATCGTTAAGGTTAATGACAAGCATATAGAGCAAGAAGATTATGCTGTGACCGTTGTTAATGACGGAGATGACGTTAAGATGATTCACCTGTTGGCAGGGGGTTAATGAAAACAGTATAAGCGACCGGCACCAAATCGTAAGATTAGGTGTCGGTCATTTCGTTATATTTATAAAAATACAACGAAATGAGCGGATATGTAAAAAATAATAAAGTTGAAAGCCCATATTTTATAGTTATCCTACTTACAAATGTATAGGTAAAATTGGAACGAATTGACATTTAGAAAAAATATCAGCGGAAATAAGACGAATAGAAAACTATGTTAAACAATAAAAACTAATAAAAGTTGAAATGTTTTTTTTATTTATATATAATTATGTATAAATGTTTACGTTTTCTTATTATGAGAATAGGCGTTTTATTTTAACAAATCTAAAAAAATATGGGGGTTCGTATGAAACTAAGAAAAATGTGGTTAAACGTCAATGGTGCAAACAGGATGTTTATTTGCAATCCTGAAAAAGATTCATTATCTACAGTTTTAAGAAGAATGGGGCTCACAGGCACAAAAGTAGGATGTGGTACAGGAGTGTGCGGGTCTTGTTCAATTGTTTTGGATGGGAAATTAATACGTTCATGTACTAAAAAAATGAAGACTGTAAAAGAATACAGCAAGGTTATTACTATTGAAGGAATTGGAACTCCAAATAATCTTCACCCCATACAGGTTGCCTTTATGAATTGCGGTGCTGTACAGTGCGGCTTTTGTACTCCCGGTTTCATTGTTTCTTCATACGCATTATTATTAGAGAACAACAATCCAACACGTGAAGAAGTTCGTGACTGGTTCCAGAAACATAGAAATGTATGTCGTTGTACCGGATATGTACAAATAGTTAATGCGGTAATGGATGCTGCAAAAGTATTGAGGGGAGAAGCATCTATTGAAGATATAACGGTTCCGATGCCTAAGGACAATGAATATTACGGGAAACCTCTTGTTCGTCCTACCTCTTTGTCAAAGGTTTGTGGTGTTGCAGATTATGGCGATGATCAGGAACTTAAAATGCCGGAAGAATCTCTTCATGTAGCTATTGTACAACCTAAAGTTGCTCACCATGCTAAAATATTAAAAATAGACACTTCCGCAGCTGAAAAAATGCCCGGAGTAGTTAAGATTATTACTTCTAAAGAGCTGTTAGAAGCCGGTGGAACAAATATTATGGCTGAAGCACAGTTCCATGAAAGAACTACTGTTATGGTTCCGAGCCGTAAAATATTATGTGATGAAAAAATTTATCGTTATGGCGACGTTGTGGCTCTTGCAGTTGCAAAAACGAAAGAACAAGCACGTGCAGCAGCAGCCGAAGTAAAAGTTGAAATTGAAAAGCTTCCGGAATATTTAAATTATCTTGATGCGGTAATGCCGGATTCAATCAGAGTCCATGAGGATACTCCAAATATTTTCTCGATGCAGCCGGTATTGAAAGGTGTTGGATTGGAAGAAGCACTAAATGTGAATGATGTTATTGATAATTCGGCTTATAGTACTTCCGGTAGTTTTTATTCTTCTCGCCAGCCTCACCTGTCTATTGAAGGAACAACTGTACAGGCATATTTTGACGAAGAAGATAACTTAGCTATTCAATGTAAGTCACAGGGGGTATATTCAACCATTGGTCGTATAGGAAATTCTGTAGGTGTACCTAAAGATAAAATACGTATAATAATGAATCCAACGGGTGCAAGCTTTGGATGGTCTACAAATGCCGGAGATGTTTGTCTTGCAGCGGCGGCAGCGGTTGTTACAAAAATGCCTGTTGCTTTATCATTGACTTATGAAGAGCATCAGCATTTCTCAGGGAAGAGATGTCCATGCCATTCTAACGGACGCGTGGCTTGTGATGAAAACGGAAAAATTACAGCAGCAGAATTTGAATTCGGGATGGATCACGGTGCATATTCGTGGGGAGGCGATGACATAATGACTAAGCCTGCACGTTTTGCATTCTTCCCGTACAATATTCCTAATGTTGCCGGATTAGTCAGAATAGCAAATACAAATCACAATTTCGGAACTGCCTACAGAAGCTACGGTTCACCACAAGCATATACATTGTCAGAGGCATTGATGGATATGCTTGCAGAAAAAGCAGGTATCGACCCATTTGAATTCAGATATAGAAATATCGCAAGAGAAGGGGAAACAAATATTAACAGCTATCCATTCCGTCAATACCCAATGGAAGAAATGATGAATATCATGAAACCTATTTATGAAAAGGCGGTTGAAGAAGCTAAAAAATATGATACTCCTGAAAAACGCAGAGGTGTTGGTCTTTCATGGGGAGGCTTTAACGTTACTGAAGGCGGAACTGACAGTGCATCTGTAGCAATTGAACTCAATAGTGACAATACATTTACAAAATATGACACATATCAGGAATTAGGTCAGGGCGGTGATATCGGTTCATTAATGCTTACTCTTGAAGCTTTGAAGCCACTAAAAGTAACACCTGAACAAATCAAACTTGTACAAAACGATACTAAACTTTGTCCGGACAGCGGAATGTCCGGTGCAAGCAGGACTCACTATATGAGTGGTAAAGCAACTATAATAGCTGCTGAAAAACTAATGAATGCAATGAGAAAAGAAGACGGCACTTATCGTACATACGACGAGATGGTTGCTGAAGGAATTGAAACTAAGCATTTTGGTAAGTATCAAAATACTTCGGTAGAAGGACTTTGTCGTTTAGACCCTAACACAGGAATAGGCGATCCGACTCCGGCATTTACATATTGTTTAAATTTAGCTGAAGTTGAAGTTGACACAGCTACAGGAAAAACAACAGTAATTCGCTTCACTTGTGTAGATGATGTTGGTAAGGTTGGAAATATAGCGGCAGTAAACGGTCAGGCATATGGAGGGATTTCTCACAGCATAGGTTTTGCTTTAAGCGAAAATTATGATGATGTTGTTAAACATTCAAATATGTTAGGAGCAGGCGTTCCATACATAAAAGATGTACCTGATGTAATAAATGTTATACATTATGAAAGACCTGATGAAATAGGACCATTCGGTTCATCCGGAGCTTCTGAAGCATTCCAGTCAGCAGGACATGTGGCTGTGCTTAATGCTATAAGCAATGCATGCGGAGTACGTATTTATGAAATGCCTGCAACAAAAGAAAAAGTTAAGGCAGGTCTTGATATAATTGCTGCAGGTGGGAAAGTTGAGCCACCGAAAAAATATTTCCTAGGTTCTGATTTATATGATGAACTTGAGAATATTAAAGCAAATCCTGTAAAATTTGGAGGAGACGATTTCTTCATTCCATTAGGTAATGATGCAAATGCGGAAAGATTTTTCTAAAAATATTATTTAATTTTAAGTTCCCGGGCATATTAGCTCGGGAACAAAATTTCACTTACAGTATAAGCGATTGACACCAAATCAGAGATTTTGGTCATCTGCTTAATAGGAGAGACATGTATGGATATAAAAAAAGAAGATTTTAATGAAAAGATTAAAACTTGTTTGCAGAACGAACCGTCTTTTTGTACAGCAGTCTGTCCATTTCATCTTGATATTCATGACTTTATTCCTAAAATGCAGCGTGGAAGATTTAACGCGGCATACAGAACTTATCTGAATGCTGTTGTTTTTCCAAACATAGTATCAGAATTATGCCATGAACCATGCAAAAAGGTATGTCCGAGAAGTTCGAAAGATGAAGCAATAAATATGAAGCTGTTGGAAAAAGCAAGTATAAAATTTGCAAGAAATTTAGAGCCAAACAGCTATAATATGCCGCCAAAAAATAAAAAAGTTGCAATAGTAGGTGCAGGAATAAGTGGTTTAAGCTGCGCTTTACGTCTGGCTTCAAAAAAGTATGATGTTACTGTTTTTGAGAAATCCGGACGCATTGGCGGACACCTTTGGGATTTATCAGAACCCGAAATATTTTTAAATGATATAGAGAGGCAGTTTAAAAACGAAAAATACACATTGTGTTTAAATAAAGAAGTTATAAACTTAGAAGAATTAAAAGAAAAGTATGATGCTGTTTATGTCGCCACAGGCAAAGATGGCAGTAATTTTGGATTAAAAAGAAATTTCAATGGAGCCTTTGCAAGCAACACACCCGGAATTTTTATGGGTGGCATGCTGTGCGGCAAAAACATAGTGGAGTCAATTGCAGATGGGATTTATGCTGTAAATGCTATTGAAAGATATATTAAAACCGGCAATATGAACCAGGAAGAGGAGAAAAACGATACAAAGATAAAAATAAACGCAGATTTTATCACAGAGGTAGAGCCTGTCATGCCTTCCGATGACGGAACGTATACAAGCGAAAATGCGGTTGAAGAAGCTAAACGCTGTTTGAGGTGCTCCTGTGATGCATGTATAAGGCATTGTGATTTGATGAAGTATTATGGAAAATATCCTAAAAGAATCGGCGAAGAGGTTCATATTACAGTCCATCCCGGAACGCTTGACGGTAATGGCACTGTGGCAACCCGCCTTATTTCCACATGCAATCAGTGCGGACTTTGTAAGGATGTTTGTCCTGAACGAATAGATACAGGCGAGTATCTTTTACAAAGCCACAGAGAGATGAGGGAAAAGGGAGCAATGCCATGGGCATTTCATGATTTCTGGCTCAGAGATATGGAGTTTGCTAATGGAGAAAAGACAGCTCTTTGTAAAATCCCAAAAGGCTTTGATAAAAGTAAGTATGCATTTTTCCCAGGGTGTCAGCTGGGTGCTTCAGACTATAGATACGTAATAAAAAGCTATGAATATTTGTTAAAACAAAACCCTGATACTGCTATTATGCTGAATTGCTGTGGTGCTCCGGCAGAATGGGCAGGGGATGAACCGATTCATAGAGGTGTGATAGAAACAATCAGAAACTGCTGGTTAAGCACGGGAAAACCTACCGTAATATTTGCTTGTACAACCTGCAGAAAAATGTTTAATAAATATTTACCTGAAATAAGCGGCATTTTTCTTTATGAATTAATGGAAAAAGGAAATATTAATATCGATTGTGCAAATGCGAATGAAAAAGCTTCAGTGTTTGATCCCTGTACAAGCCGTGATGAGCCGGCACTTCAAAATTCCGTAAGGGCATTGAGTTCTAAAGGTGGCTTTGAACTTGAACCTCTTTCACATGAAGGGAAATATGCAAAGTGCTGCAGCTGGGGAGGTCAGGTTTCGGTTGCAAATCCTTCGTATTCAAAAGAAGTAGTTAAAGCCAGATTGTCACAAAGTATCAACCCTTATATAGCATATTGCAGTAATTGCAGAGATATATTCGCTTTAACCGGCAAAAATGTTTATCATATTCTTGATATAGTTTTTAACTTAAATGACAGCAACAGAAAGCCACCCACATTTACGGAAAGAAGAAAAAACCGGGTACTGTTAAAGCAAAAAATCATAAAAGATATATTTAATGAGGAAATTATGGAACAAAAAGATAGTAAAACAAAGCTTATTATAGAAGAAGAATTAAAAGAGAAACTAAGCAGTGAAATGATACTTGAAACAGAAATTGAAGAAGTTATCGAGCATTGCGAAAGAGAAGGAAAAAAAGTGTTGGATGGTGGAAGCGGCCATTTTATCGGTCATCTCAAAATTGGTACTATGACATATTGGGTTGAGTATGATGTATGCGGAGACCACTGCTATACGCTTTATAACGCATATGCTCACAGAATGAGTATAGAGGAGAGTTAATATGACTGAAAAAAAAATAATATGTTTTAAATGCAATAAGGAATTAGTGCCTAAAAAAACATATTTCAATTATCTTGAGCATAGTTTTTTTACTGATATTTTAAGTTGTCCTGACTGCGGAGAAGTATTTATTTCTGAGGAATTAGTTAAGGGACGTATTTCAGAAGTTGAAATGCAATTAGAGGATAAATGATATTATATGAAAGATATTATAAAACAATCTCCGGTAGATTATTGGATTGCTAATAGACTTGGAATTGAAATAAAGAACCTTACACAGGATAAATTGTTTAATATACAATTAGATGCTTTCAGGGAAACAGTAAAATATGTTAAAAGGGAAAGTAAATACTATAAAAAACTTTTTAGTAACATTGAGCCTGAAGATATTAAAACAAAAAAAGATATTCAAAACATGCCATTAACTTGTGAACAAGACTTCATGGGAAATGAAAAAGAGTTTTTATGTGTAAGTCAAAGAGAAATTAATAGAGTGGTAACTGTTCATACTACCGGAACAACAGGGAGACAAAAACGAATATATTTTTCTGAAAGGGATCAGCTCAGCACTATTGAATTTATGCGTGTAGGATTCAGCACAATGATTAGGCCTAACGATGCTATGCTGGTTATGATGTCAGGAGGAACAGAAGGAAGCATAGGAAGATCCGTCGAATACGCATTGGACAAGTCAGGTATAAAAACAAATGTATACGGCTCAATAGTTAATGTGCGTGACGCTTATGAAAATTTGATAAGCTTTAAGCCTAATATCATTGTTGGAATCCCTCACCAGATAAGAGCATTAAGCAAGTATGGCCAGAAATTTGATAACCCTGAAGCGAAATACATTAACAGTGTCTTATTGAGTGCGGATGATATTCCGGAGTCCCTGAGGAAACGTATCAGCAGCCTGTGGGATTGTAAAGTATTCAATCATTATGGCATGACTGAATTTGGTATTGCAGGGGGAGTGGAATGTGAAGGATTTTCAGGTTACCACACCCGTGACTTGGATTTGTACTTTGAAATAATAAACGAAGATGAGAATGGTATAGGTGAAATAGTATTTACAACTTTAAATCGTGAGGGAATGCCTTTAATTCGTTATAAAACAGGTGATGTAGGTAAATTTACAGAAACCGAATGTCCATGCGGCAGTAAGTTAAAGCGTATTGAAAGGGTATACGGCAGAAAAAGAAATATAATTAAATTGTTTGATGGAGGAGAACTACATCTTTCTGAAATAGGTAATGCTGTATTTTATGAAGATAATATTGTTGATTATGAATGTACGGTAAGAAATTCGGAGTTAGTTATTGAAGTAAAAATTTTTCCGGAGGATGAAGTTGATATAAATACCATATTAAATAAATTAAAGCAAATCGATACTATAGATAATGCAATAAAAAATGGCCTAAAAATTGAAATCAAAATTTTGCATTCAATATACTTTCCAGAGGATGGTAACATTAAAAATACTGTAGTTTTTCAATAGATGTATTGTCACAGAACATTTTTGATGGCTTAATGATTTTTATAAAGGTAATAACGAGGAGGGATAATGCATGTTTAATGATTTAGCAATGAAAATTTACAAACTTTCTACGCAAGGCTACTGCTGCACACAAATTATGTTAAAATTAGCGCTTGATGAAGAAAACAAGGGAAATCAAGACTTAATTAAAAGTGCAAATGGATTTTGTAAAGGATTAGGAGGAAGACAGGGAATATGCGGAGTTCTTTCCGGAGGCATCATGATACTCAGCCTTTATGCAGGAAAGGGAAGTGATGGCGAATATAGTCATAACAATTACGGCAGTATGGTAAATGAATTCATTGATTGGTTTGAAGATGAATTTTGCAGCTTAGAATGCATTGATATTATAGGAGTTAACAGCTTTGAAGAAAACAACAATAGTTATATGCTTAAGTGTGGGAACATATTAGTTAAAAGCTATGAAAAGGTTGTTGATATATTAAATGAAAACGATTATGAATTTGGTTACAGAGAAGATTAATAAAACAGGTGCGGTTATAGTTGCAGCCGGTATGTCTTCACGTATGAAGGACTTTAAGCCATTAATGAAAATCGGCAAATATTCAATGATAGAAAACGCGGTGATTAATTATAAAAAGAGCGGAATAGATGAAATAATAATAGTTACAGGCTTTCGCGAGAATGACATTAAAGAAAAATTGACCGGTTATGATGTTAAATTTGTTCATAATAAAGATTATTCGAAAACACAGATGTTTGATTCCGTGTGCATTGGGCTAAAAGAATTTGCAGACAATGCAGATATGATATTTATAACACCGGCAGATTGCCCTTTTGTCCAAACGTATACACTCAAGAAAATGATGGAAGAAATGGATAATAATGAACTTTATTATATAAGGCCGTACTATTTAGGAAAAAGCGGACATCCTCTCTTAGTAAGCAATAAATGTGCAGGAATAATTTTAGAACATGATGGTGCAATGGGGTTGAAGGGTGCCGTTAATAAAATTTCAGAAAACTACAAAAACATGTCTTTTGTTGATCCAGGTATTTTATTGGATGCAGATAATCCATCGGAATTTCAAAAATTACTGTCGTATAAAGAAAACAGCAAGTACCCATCAATGGATATTTGCAGACAGATATATGATAACTTTAATATAAGTAAAGAAATAAAATTACACTCTGAAAAAGTAACTGAAGTTGCATTATCTATTTATAATATGATGTATAAGTGCGGAATAATTTTAAATAAGGATCTTATTGTTGCGGCAAGTATGCTTCATGATATTGCCAAGGGCGAGAAAAAACATAATATTGTAGCAGCACAATGGATAAGAGAAATGGGCTATAAGGAAGTTTCAGATATTATAGAAGAGCATATGCACCTCCGTGATTATAACGATGAAATAACTGAAAAGGAAGTTGTGTATTTAGCAGATAAGCTGGTCGCAGGTGATAGGTTAGTAACTATTGAGCAAAAATTCGCAGCAAAAGAGCAACTATATGCTTATGATCTTAATGTGCTTAAAATCATAAAAGAAAGAAAAGAACAGGCAATGAAATGTTATAGCATGATATATAAGCAGGAAGAAAATAATATATGTGCAATAGAAACAAGTATGGAGGAAAAGTAATGACTGACAAAACTATTAGCCTTTGCCCGATATGTTTAAAACGCATAGAGGCAACATACATAAATAAAAATGACACTATATTTCTTTGTAAAAATTGTAAAGAACATGGGGATTTTTTTACTCCCGTATGGAGGGGGTATCCTTCGTTAGATAAGTGGGTTAAAAATTCACCGGAAATAGAAAATAATAATAATAATTGTCCTGATATGTGTGGATTGTGCGAATACCATGGAAATAAAACCTGTTGCACAATACTTAATGTAACTGACAAATGCAATCTTAAATGCAATTTTTGTTTTGCAGGTGAATTAACTCAGAGGGAGCCATCTTATGATTACATAAAAAAATGCTTAGATGATATGGCTGACAAAAAAATTACACATATTCATTTTAGCGGGGGAGAGCCTACAACCCGAAATGATATACCTGAATTGGCTAAATATGCAGTAAGTAAAGGATTTAAGTATATACAGCTTAATACTAACGGATTAAGAATAGCACGCGATGAATCATATGCTAAGGAGCTGGCTGATGCAGGCATAAGTGCTGTATTTCTTCAATTCGACTCAACAGATGATGACATTAATAAGACTATCAGAGGAGTTCCATTATTAGCTGAAAAGATTAAGGCTATAGAGAATTGTGATAAAGCATATCTTGGCGTCGTACTGGTACCTACGCTGATACCTGGTGTAAATACTGATAACATCGGTGATATAATAAAGTTTGGTATAGGCTATATTCCTGCAGTCAGAGGTATTCATTTTCAGCCGGTAACTTATGTCGGTAAATATCCGGAAGATCCCGAAAATTGTAATCGAATTACAATTCCGGAGGTTTTAAGAGCAATAGAAAAGCAAACAGAAGGAATGATAAAAACAGAACAGTTTACCCCTTCAAGCTGTTATCATCCTATGTGCAGCTTTCATGCCGAGTTTGTTTATGATAATGAAAGACTGATGCCACTGCTTAAAAAGCAATCGGGTAAAAAACAATCAGGAAGCTGTTGTTCAACAGATGATGTACCAAGTAACGCAGTAAGAAAAAACCAAAACTTTTTAAATCAAAAATGGACTCGTCCAGATAAATGTGAATGTTCAGAAGATAAAACGTCTATGGAAGGTTTCTTGAGCTATATGAAAAATAAAAGTTTTACAATCAGTTCAAAAGCTTTCCAAGATGAATACAACATAGATTTAAACAGATTAAAAAGATGTTCGCTGCATGTTTACGATAATGGAAAGCTGATACCTTTTTGTGCAGAATATACATATCATAAGAATCAAAAATTATTTAACTTTCCTGACGGATGCTAGGAGGTATTATGAATTTATATGAAAGTGATACTTTGAAAAATGCAATTGGAGATGCATTGAGACCGGGAGGATTTCAACTTACTGACAGAGCGTTGGATTTCTGTAAATTTCAGTCAGGAGATATGTTGCTGGATTTAGGATGCGGAAGAGGAGCTACAATAAATTATATTAATAGCAATTATGACTATAAAATTTGCGGGTTAGATATTTCGGAGAAGTTAATTTCTTATGCAAGAAGTATTAATAAGGACAATGAAATTATATTATCATCTGCTGATAATATATTGTATGAAAATGAATTTTTTCATGGTGTGATAGCAGAATGCACATTATCATTGATGGAAGGTATTCAAGAAGTGTTTAAAGAAGTTAACAGGGTATTAAAAAATAATGGTTACTTTATAATTACTGACGTTTATGCAAAAAAAACAGAATACTTAGAAGAACTTAAAAAATTTGAACTAAATACATGTTTAAAAAACCCTCTTGACTTAATCATACTAAAGGAATTTCTTTCAAACAGCGGGTTTAATGTTTTACTCGAGGAAAGACATGATAATATGATTATACAGCTTGTAGCGGATATTATTTTTAATGGATGCAGCACAACCAACCTTTGTATTGACAGAAAAATGAAAGACCTGCTGATAAAATCTAAAATTGGATATATGTTAATGATTGCACAAAAGAGGTAAACATTGTATAATAATATAAAAGAAAATTTGGATTAAAAAAATGAGCTGCCGGATTCTTTCAGACAGCGTTATATTTTTAAAAAGACAATGAATCGAAATAATGGCAGATGAGGTTTTAATTTTATCTGATATAAGTAAGCTTAGTCCGGGTGATTCGTGTTTAAATTGCAGCATTTGCACATTTCCTAACTGTGGATTTGGCAAAGGCTGCTAAATATCAGAATAACTCCACTTAACATGAGTTGAGTTTCGTTTACCAACGTTATACTTTAGTAAGTATAACGTTAAAATAAAAAAATATTACGAGGAGATGTAAAATGAAAAAAAATTTATGTTTATTTTTAGTTATTATTTCAACACTTTTTTTAATTAGCTGTAGTGACACACAAAAAGTGCAATCGGATACTACGATCCTTGTTTCAGCTGCTGCAAGCTTGAAAAATTGCATGGAAAATGATTTGATTCCCATGTTTGAACAAAAGAATCCCAATATAAAAATTAATGCTACATATGACAGTTCAGGCAAGCTTCAAGCACAAATCGAAGAAGGAGCAGATGTGGATGTATTTATGTCTGCTGCCGAAAAACAAATGAATGCATTAAATGAAAAAGGTTTGATCGTTGAGAACTCCATTGTACCTTTGTTGGAAAACGAGTTGGTACTTATAGTGCCTAAGGGAAATGAAAACAATATAAAAGATTTCGATGATATGCTGAATGCAGAAATTATTGCTGTGGGCGATCCTGAAAGTGTTCCTGCAGGACAATATGCCAAGGAGTTATTAGAAAATTTAGACTTATGGGATGAGGTATCAGGCAAATCAAGCTTAGGAACCAATGTTACGGAGGTTTTGAACTGGGTAGCAGAAGGAAGTGCTGATACAGGAATTGTATATGCAACCGATGCAGCTTCTAATGATAAGGTTGAGGTGGTTTCGGCAGCACCTGAAGGTAGCGTATCAAAAGTAATTTATCCTGTAGGTATCATAAAAGCAACGACTAAATTGGACCCCTCGAAATCTTTCGTTGAATTTTTACAAACTGACGATGCAAAAGAAATCTTTGCAAAATATGGCTTTAAGCCGAATTAAGGAATTTATATGAATTTATCTCCAATATTAATCTCAATAAAAACAGCTTCCGTATCAATAATTGTGACATTTTTTCTTGGAATTTTCATTGCAAGATCAATTGCTGATATGAAGTACGGAAAATTAAAAATTTTAATAGACGGAATTCTTACATTACCGTTGGTTTTGCCTCCGACAGTTGTCGGATTTTTCCTGCTGTTTATTTTTGGCGTCAAAAGACCTATAGGGATGTTTTTATTGGAATTTTTAAGTATTAAAATAGTGTTTTCATGGACCTCAACAGTTATTGCTGCTGTTATCGTTTCCTTTCCGTTGATGTACCGTTCTGCACGGGGAGCCTTTGAACAGGTGGATAAGGATTTAATATTGGCAGGGAGAACTCTGGGGATGTCTGAAAGAAAAATATTTTGGAGAGTTATAATGCCAAATGCTCTGCCGGGTGTGGCGTCCGGCGGCATTTTGGCATTTGCAAGAGGTCTCGGTGAATTTGGAGCAACAGCCATGATAGCCGGAAATATTGCAGATAAAACCAGGACGTTGCCCCTTGCCATATATTCCGAGGTTGCCTCCGGTAACATGGAGGGTGCTTACTCGTATGTATTGGTGGTTATCATAGTGTCCTTTGTTGTGCTGTCTTTGATGAATTATTTTATTATGAAGCAAAATAAATATTCAAATAAAGGTGTATAGATGAGTTTATCAGTTTCAATAAAGAAAAAGTTCAAGGATTTTAATTTAGATGTGAATTTTGAAAACGACGGTGATTATTTTGGTGTATTAGGTCCTTCGGGCAGCGGTAAAAGCATGACTTTAAAATGTATAGCCGGCTTGGAAACTCCCGATGAAGGCCGTATTGTGTTCAATGACAGAGTTCTGTTTGATTCACAGCAAAATATTAATGTAAAGCCTCAGGACAGAAAAATAGGTTATCTGTTTCAGAGCTATGCATTGTTTCCAAATATGACTGCTGAACAAAATATAGGCTGCGGTTTAAAATGCTCTAAAGAAGATAGGAAAATAAAAACAGGTAAAATGATCGAGTTGTTCCATCTTGAAGGATTAGAAAAGAAATATCCGTGGCAACTATCGGGGGGACAGCAGCAAAGGGTTGCCTTAGCCCGTATTTTTGCTTATGAACCGGAAGCATTATTGCTTGATGAGCCGTTTTCCGCATTGGACTCGCACCTGAAGGAAGAGCTCCAAGCGGAGGTTTTTGAGTTTTTAAAGCTATACGAAGGGCAAGTGCTGATGGTTACACATCAAAGAGATGAAGTTTATAAATTCTGCAAAAATCTTGCAATTTTAAATAAAGGTAAATTAATTATATACGGAGATACCAAGGTTATATTTAATGAACCAAGAACGGTTGAAGCGGCTAAAATAATCGGCTGTAATAATATTTCCCCATGCCGAATTATTTCTTCGGGACAAATTTTCGTTAATGATTGGGATATTGTACTGCAAACAGAAAAAAAGATACCTGAAAATATAACGTACATAGGTATCAGAGCTCATAGCTTTAAAATTGTAAATAATAATCACGAACCAAATATTATGGATTGCGAAATTGTTAATATAACAGATGAACTGTTTGAATACAGCATAGTTTTTAAAAATAGAGCTTCGGAAAACAGTAAAAAATTAATTTATAAAATAAAAAAGAATGAGTGGGACAGCACAACAAATAAAAATAAGCTTTTTTTAAAAATTCCTGAGGAATCGATATTTATGCTGACATAATCATTAAAGGTATTCATTGAAATATTCATCGAATATTTCGGTGGCTTTATTTTTCAATTCATTTTCATATGCTTCATATTTCTCTAAAAATTCAATACATTTTTGAGTTAAGCTCGAACCGCCTCCGCCCAAGCCGCCGATTTTTCTTTCCAAAAGCTTAAAGCCGAGGTTTTTTTCTGATCCCTTTATCATTCTCAACGCCTTTGTATATGATAAATTCATTTGCTTGCAGGCAGCATTCAACGAGTCATATTCATTTGTCAATTTAAGCAAGGTTCTGACTCCCGGTCCGAAAAATATTTCTTCCTTAGCTAACCGTATTTGTAATATATAATGTAAGTTATCCATAATCATCCTCCAATCAAATATATAATACCAAAAATTTCGGGAAAATGATATAATAAAATTGTTATTCTGAGCCGGAGGCGAAAACTGACAAATCATAAAAAGGAGTTTTTATGAACCCGTACATTTTACCATGCTCACCTCGCTTTGTAATTATTGATTACAGGGCAAGTGATGAAATAATAAATTATTTAAAAAAATTAAACATAATTCCTATCAAGACAATTAAATGTAATGAATTGCAGGAGCCCGTAAACGGACACCCCGATATGGTCATACACCCCATAGATTATGAAAATTTTGTAGTTGCGCCAAATGTATATGACTACTACAGAATTGCTTTAAAAAGTGCCGGAGTTAGACTAATTAAAGGCAGCACAACTCTAAGCATAAATTATCCCGGAGATATATCGTACAATGTAGCGAGAGTAGGTAGATATGCCATACATAATTTGCACCACACCGATGAGGTATTGAAGCATTATTTAGAAAAATCAGGTATCGAATTTATCCATGTTCGACAGGGTTATTCAAAATGCTCAACAACAGCTCTAAACGGCAATACAGCCTTAACATCAGATACATCCATATATGAAAAACTTACATCATGCAACATAAATTGCTTGTATATAAATCCGGAGGTTGTCTTATTAAACGGTTACAATCATGGATTTATCGGCGGATGTACCGGTTTGATTAACGATAAAACATTCTTATCAACAGGAAAAATATGCGATAAAAATATTGCAGACACAATAAAAGAATTTATCATGTCTGCAGGTTATACATATAATGAAGCGTCAAATGAGCAAATAACAGACTTAGGCACAATTATACCGATTGTTTAAGTCACACGTTTATCATGCTATTTCATCAAGACGTGCTTTGATACGATTAACTTCGTTTTCAAGGATTGTTAACCTTATAAGTAATAATTCTTTTTCATTTTCAATTTTTAATGCATTGTCCAGTTTATTATTTAAATCACGATGTCCCTCGGCTATTATTCTGATATTTTTATTCGTCTCATTTTCCAGAGTCATTTTAACGTCCTTAATATCAGATTTCATAATCGTGATTTCGGAATGTACTTCATCAAAACCATTTTGCATTTTACCGCTTATGTCATTCATATCTGATTTAATTACTTTGATTTCGGAATGTACTTCATCAAAACCATTCTGCATTTTACCGCTTATGTCATTCATATCTGATTTAATTACTTTGATTTCGGAATGTACTTCATCAAAACCATTTTGCATTTTACTGCTTATGTCATTCATATCAGACTTAATTTCTTTAATTTCAGAATGTACCGTTACGAAACCATTCTGCATTTTTTCATTCATTTCGGTTATTGACTGAAGTATTTGTTTGCTGTTGTCCATTTGTTTACATCTCCTTATTTAATAATAGTTCTGTCGGATTCATTGTATTCTGTCGGATTTTCAGCAACATTTTCAATAAGTTTTAAATTAAAGCCCAAGGTTAAACGCACTATGTTTTGTTTATTGAAATCTGCCTTGTCATATGCCTGAGCTATATTAATAGCTTCAGGAGATAGAAAATCTTTTGGGTCTTTCGTCCCCAATAAATAATTTGCTGAAACATCAAGAACATTACATATCAATTCTATAGTGTCGGGGTCAGGCCTGTTCTTATCATTTTCCCAATCACTGACAGAATTATGCTTTGCTCCAATTGCATCTGCTAAATTCTTTTGAGTATAATTTTTATTTTTTCTTGCTAATTTTAACTTTTGTCCAAAAGTCATTATATTTACCTCATAATTAATTATGAATATATAATACCACAGCGTATCGAATTTGTAAATAGGAAATTTCGGAAAAGTCGAAAATGCATTAATTCGTCTTAAGGGAAGTTAATATAGTATTTATCAATGGCTTAAAAATTAAATATAATAAATACCCGATGATTCCGCCAACCGTATTTGTAATTAGATCTGTTACATCAGAGGATCTAAAACCATTAATCAAAGGTTGAAACATTTCAATACTCAAGCTGAACAAAAATGTTTGTAATGCGCAGGAAAATATATTCTGCTTCTTTAAGATAGGAATTAAAAAGCCGAATGGTATCATTAAAATTATATTTAGCAAAATTTGTTGTCCCGCATATGCTCTGCCTGAAAAATAATCGTCAAAAGCCCGCATATTCATTGGTATATAAGCATGGTCAAAAACAAACGGAAGTGAAACAATCACAGGCATTAAGGTCACATAGAAAACCAAAGCTATATAGATATACAAAAGTGTATTTACAAACAGTATGTCTTTCCCTTTGGATTTCCACTTCTTAAAAAATAAAACAGAATATATTATAATCAGTACAATAATATCAATGAGGTATTTAATATAATTGTCCATTATTGCTCCTATAAAAATGTTACTTAACCATATATTAGGTTCATATTATGATATATGTATTATACTACACATTTCATGATTATTACAGAAATGTTTTAATGTTCTCTGGAATAAAACTTATTAAAGGTGGAAAAACTCTAAGTAGAAACTATCCCGAGGATATAGCATATAATGTAAGCAAGAATAGGGAGATATGCTGTACATAGACTGCAGCATACAGACCAGGTTTTAAAATATTATTTGGAAGAAGCAGATATTGAATTAGTTCATGTATATTGATATATGAAACATCATATAATATAACTTGTTTGTATATAAATCCGGAGTTGTTTTGATAAATTTTTCAGTCATGGATTTATTGGCGGATGTACAGATTTAATTAATGAAAAAAATATTCTTTATTCTTATCGAAGAAAATTCCTTGATAAGAATATTTTATACACATTAATAGCATTTATCCGATCTACAGGGTATATTTATGATGAAGCTTCAAATGTGCAAATAATATATGGCATTTCCGATGCCGATTGACCTCCCTTAAAGAGAGGAGTGACTTGATGGAGCTTTTATCATTAGAGTTAAATGAAAATGAAAATCATGAAGTATTTAATAATATTAAAATAATAACCAATTTAGATGAAAGTGATATAAATATAGAAATATCGTCAACTGACGAAGGAAACATAAGATTAAGGTATTTTACAGACAACAGAATAAATAAAAGGGAATACATTGAAAATATAATAGGAAAAGTAACTAAGTTGTTAATTGAATATACAAAGTTAGAAAGCATTAACATATTAAAAGAAAGCTATTTTTATTTTGATGAGGATGAAGTTGGCAATATTATTTCTGATATTGAAAATGAGATAGATAATGATGTAAAAATTAAGCTTATTATTAAAAATAAATTCAAAGAAATATTAGAGCGCTCGACTTTGATAAACTTAAACGGCTTCATAAACTTCAGATTAAAATTTATAAAGCTTTATGCTGCACAAGTGGTTGAAAGGTGCATTGACAGCTATCTTATGAAAAAGGAATATATGGATTTTATAAGCATTATTAAATTGATTTCTGAGAAGGAAGAAGCAGAATATGATTTAGTAAATGTTATGTACACAAATAATAAGATTCAGGTGTACGATAAAAATATGAAAAAGTTGACTTATATAAGTAATATGGAATTATCAAGTGATTTGGTAAATAAGGTGGCATATGATGAATCAGTAATCAATATATTATTAAATGTATCACCTAAGAAAATAATACTTCATGAACAAAAATTAGATAAGGGAAATAAAGAAGCTGTAAATACAATAGAAATTATAAAAAAGATTTTTGAAGGTAAAATTGAAATGTGTAAGGGCTGCAAGTATTGCGACCTGCTTTAAGCAGATGAGCCAAATCAATGATTTGGTGTCAGTCGCTTATACCGTAAGTATAAATATAAGGGTGTCTTCCGACACCCGTTTTAAAACACATAAATTGGGTATATAAACAGTATTAAGAAAACCATAAGGTTTATATTATAAAATATAAAAAAGGGGAAAGGGAATATATATAAAGGGAGGAATACATATGTCATTTTTAATATTAGCAAGCTTAATAACTATAACTGTAATAGCTGCAATTCATTTGATAAATATAAAAGAAGCAGAAGCAAATAACGGGAATAATGAATAATTAAAAAATGAGAAAGTGTCGGATAAACACTTTCTCGTTTTTTAAATTGTGTTAACGAGATGGAAATTATTTAGAATGGTCCGTATCCTATCATTACAGAAACAGCCACAAGTATAGCACCTATTAAACTCCATATCAGTAATAGAGGAAGCATCCATTTTGCCCATTTTTCCCATCTTATACCGCCTATTGCAATTGCAGCCATAAAATAACCTGAAGTAGGGTTTATAACATTTGAGAATCCGTCACCAAACTGAAATGCCAGAACTGCAGACTGCCTGGAGATGCCAACCAAATCTGCCATAGGAGCCATTATGGGCATTGAAGCTGCTGCCTGACCGCTTCCCGAAGGTATTATAAAATTGATAAAGCTTTGAACAATAAACATTGCAACACCGCTTAATGAAGGAGGTAACCCCTGAACCAGACCTGCCAGACTGTATATTATAGTGTCCATTATTTTTCCTTCTTGCATAACAACCATTATTGAGGTTGCCAATCCTATTACAAGAGCACCGTAGACTAATTCCTTTGCTCCGTTTATGAATTCTTGTGCAATTTTATCTATTGATAAGCCTCCTGCTACACCGGATAAAATTCCTATAATCAGGAAAATTGCCGTTAATTCGGTAATGTAAAAGTTTAACTCAACAACACCGTATCCCAATATACACAGTCCGGAAATTAATATAAGCATTACAATTTTGTGTCTTGTTGTAAATTCAATATTATCATTGAATTCAAATTCTTTATGTCTTATCTTATCCTCTTCATATGTAACGCTTAATTCTGGGTTTTTCTGAATTTTGCTTGCGTATCTATATACATATATAATAGTTATACTTAAGATTAATACGTATGCTATAAGGCGGAAGCCAATACCGGAAAACATCGGAAGACCGGCAATTCCCTGAGCTATGCCCACAGTGAATGGATTAAGGAAGGCGCCTGCAAAACCGGCACCTGCTCCCAGTAATACCATTGCTGTACCTGTGAGAGTGTCAAATCCTAAAGCCAAGGCTAAAGAAATAACTATTGGATAGAACGGAAGCATTTCTTCTGCTGAACCAAGAATTGCTCCTGCCAAAGAAAAAATAAACATTACGATAGGGATAACCGCTTTTTCCTTACCCTTCATTCGTTTTACCACTTCTACAATTCCGGAATCTATGGCGCCGGTGGACTGGAGTATTCCGAAGGATCCTCCTATCATGAGAACAAAGAAAATTATATATCCGGAGTTTTCCATGCCTTTTGGGATAGCTTTAAAGACATCAAAGAATGACAGAGGATTGCTTTCAACACTATGATAAGTGTCAGGAACTACAAATATCCTGTCTGTTTCAGGATCTACTGCACGGTCAAATTCACCGGCCGGAATTACGTATGTAAGGACAGCGACTAGTACTATTACAAAGAATAGTAGTGCATATGTGTGTGGAATTCTAAACCTTTTCTTTTTTTCAATACTTTTTTCCATAATAATCTCCTTATAAACATAAAATTTTTATTAATTTGTAATAAATTTCTGAAGCTTTCAATATTTCATCTATTGAACAAAATTCATCATTTGCATGAGCTTGAGTTATGCTGCCGGGACCGAGTATTATGCATTTAGCATTTGTGTGATTGGACAGTAATCCGGCATCACTCCATGCAGGAAAGTCTTTTGCAGGAAGGTTTTGACCTGTAACATCCGATGTAATATTAAGTGCTTTTTTTACAAGCTCATGATTTGGGTCAATACTGTAGGGTGCATTTATCATTGATGCGGTAAATTCACGCATTGCTTTAAGCTCATATTGTCCTTTGAATTTTTCGGCTGCTTTTGCAGCGTAGCTTTCAATTTCATTATGAATGAACTCCAAGGTTTCTCCGGGCAGCCATCTCCGGTCAATTTGAACGCTGCAAGTGTCAGGAACAATATTAGGGTCATCTCCTCCCTCGATACGTCCCACATTAATGCTCCCGCATCCAAGAAGTTCGTGTTTACGTTTTTCAATTATGAGCTCCAGCTCACTGTAAATCATTCTGCAAAATTCCGAAGCCATATAAATCGCGTTTTTTCCTTCTTTTGGACGGCTTCCATGAGTTGCTTCACCTCTGAACGTAACCTCAATCCATTCCATGCCCTTGTGTGCGGTGCACACTCTGAGGTTGGTAGGTTCGCCGATTACAACATAATCAGAGACAATATTTTTTTTGATGAGATATTCAGTACCCTTTGACCTTTCCTCCTCATCAATTACTCCAGTAAATGCAACTGTTTTCTCCAAATCGAGCCCCTGTCTTTTTATGGCAATCATTGCGGCTATCATGGCAGTTAAACCACCCTTCATATCCGCAGTGCCTCTTCCGTATATGATGCCGTCCCTTATAAACGGCACAAATGGCTTGTACTTCATCGTAAATCCGGGAACTGTATCGATGTGGCCGTTAAACATTAAATGCACGGATTCATTTTTGCCGAATATTTTTCCCGTAACATTAGGTCTGTTTTTTTCAATCTCTGCACATTCTACATAAATGTCATTATTCTTAAAGATATTACTTATGCAGGCTGCGACCTCCGATTCTTTTTGATCAACATTTTTGTGGCTTTCAATTGATACCAGCTTTGTAACAATGTCAATAATTTCATTTTCGCTTATGAATCTTGTAATCTCCAAAAAAATATCTCCTTCCTATTCAATAGATAGCCAAAAAATTCGGCTTTAAGTTATTGAGTTAATATGTTTAAACATTTCAACATAAAGAATTAAAAAAATAGATGTTGCTTAAACTAAACCTCCCTTCAATAATAATTATATGTTTAAACATATCGACATATAACTCAAAAAAATTTAGAAAAAGCCCATGCCGATAAATTTAAGCAAAGTTTGCGATAAACTTTTCAGCGTGTGCATATTCACAGAATAATATATTTCTTTTCCTTCTTTTCTTGCTTCAAGGATTCTTGCTCTTTTCAGGATTTGCAGATGATGTGATACCGTAGGACGGGATAAGGTGCACTTTGCAGCAATATCACTTGCGTTCAGTTCCTTTTTCCCGATGATATTAAGAATATCTATTCTGGCTTCATCACCTAATGCTTTTATTATTTCTATATCCATATCATTTTGATTAATTCCGGACATACTCCCACCCACCATCTTTTGCTATTTAAAACGGACCATAGTTGATAACAGTTGATATTATAAGAATAATAAGGGCTTCTGCACATAATGCAATAAACAAAGGCATAAACCATTTTAACCAATCCTTCCACTCGATATCTCCAAGAGCCAAAGCAGCTATGAAATAGCCTGAGGTAGGACTTATTAGGTTTGTAAGACCGTCCCCGAACTGGAAGGCCAAAACGGCGGTTTGCCTTGTGATACCCGACATATCAGCCAATGTTTTCATTATGGGCATGGATGCGGCTGCTTGTCCGCTTCCGGAAGAAATAAATATATTCAGTACACCATGCACAAATGACATTCCCACGGCGCTCGCGACAGGGCTGAAGCCTTCAATAAGTTCTGCAAGGGCATGAATAATCGAATCCATAATATTTCCATATATCATAATTACGGACACAGCTTTTGCAATTCCGATAATAAGTGCTCCGTAAGTCATGGCGGATGCACCCTTAACAAATTCTGCTGATATTCTGCCTGGAGTTAACCCTCCTGCGAGTCCGCTCGCTATGGCCATTATGAAAAATACTGTGGATATTTCCAAAATATAAAAACTGAATTTCAAAATTCCTGCAATCATGAATATAAATGACAGCACAAGTACTGTCATAACCCGGTAGTGCTCCGTCTTCATAGCTTGGAAATCCTCAAAAGCTTTGCTGCTTGGAGTAAGGTCATTTTTTATATTATTAACATGCCTTATTACAAATACTATTGATGTTCCTAAAAATATAACATTGGTTATTACTCTTAAAACAATTCCCGAGTACAGAGGGAGTTCCGAAACATTCTGGGCTATTCCCGTTGTAAAAGGATTAAGAAATCCTGCGGCAAAACCGGTCCCGGTTCCCAACAGCACCATGGCTACACCTGTAATTTTATCATAACCCATCGCTAAAGAAAAGCAAATTATTAAAGGATAAAAAGGAAGTGCTTCTTCCGCTGTCCCGAATAAAGCTCCTGACAGTGAGAAAAGAGTCATAATTATTGCTACAATCGTTTTCTCATTGCCTGAGGATTTTCGTACTAAGTTTCCAATTAATGCGTCAGTTGTTCCGGTTGCTTGAATTACACCGAATGCGCCTCCTATAATAAGCACAAAAATAATTATATCGCTCGCTTCCATCATTCCCTCAGGGATGGATTTAAAAATATCAAAAATAGAGACCGGTGTATTTTCTACTGATTTGTAACTGTGGGGTACCACATAGCTTATTCCTTTAGTGGTATCAATTTCTCTGTCATAGGTTCCGGCAGGAATAAAATATGAAGCAATTCCTAAAACAACTATTATGTAAAACAATAAAACATATGAACCGGGAATTTTTTTTAACACTGTGCTGCCTCCGCTAATATTTTGATGCGTTTAAGTATATCGAAATATAGTTTAAATTATTATAACATATATTTTGAGTTCTGCAACAATAATATTTTTAAATTTGATTCATAAATAAATTTGCATAAAAAATTATAATAAAGATAAAGGTGTAAATTTCAATAAATTTAAACATAACACTATATGATATATGATAATTAAGCTCGCTTACAATTATGGGTGTCTAAACTTAAAATCGCTTAAACACCCATTTTAATTATTTCTACTCAACTTCCAATTTGTATCCGACTCTTTGTATTGTAACAATTAAATTCTTATACTCACCTAAGTTGTTTCTGAGTCTTTTTATATGTGTATCAACAGTCCTGTTATTTCCATAAAAGTCAAAGCCCCATACATCGGTTAATATTTGCTCCCTTGACAAAGCGATATTTTTGTTTCTGATGAAATATAAAAGTAAGTCATATTCCTTAGGCGTAAGGCTTACCTTAACCTTATCTACATAAACGGTTCGGCTGGACATATAAACTTCAATTCCTTTATATTTAAATTTATTGTTATCCAAATAATTCACATAACCTACATTTTGAATATTATATTCCCTTCGTAAAATCACCTTTATTTTTGCAAAGAGTTCTTCTATAAAAAACGGCTTAACAAGATAATCATTAATTCCGAGTTCAAAAGCCAAAAGCTTATAAATTTTATCACCGTTAGTAGAGGTTATTATAACCGGAATATTTTTCATTTTACAAATTTCTTTACATGTTGAGAATCCGTCCATACCGGGAAGAACTGCGTCCATAACAATAATATCAACTTTTTTATCTTTGCAGGTTTTAATTGCATCGATACCGTTGGTTACTTGTATTGTATGATACCCTTCAAGATCTGCATGATCTTTTATCTCTTTTTGTATTTCTTTATCATCATCAACTACTAAAATCGTTATCATGGGATTACCTCTTTTAATAAGATGTTAACAATTCTAATGTTATTTTAGCATAAATATAAAAAAGAATCAATATCTCCAAAAAACATTTTCAATTCCATATCAGGTGTGCTGACAATGTGTTTCACTCAAATACATCAGTGTACAATGCATTGTACAAATTTCACATTTCGGACACAAAAATATCATCGGATTGTTACTACTGTAATATATAATGAAAAAAATAAATAATTTAAGGAGGAAGTTTAATGAGCAGGAAAACGTTAAGCATTATTTCATTATCTTTGATTATATTGATGATGTTTGTTACGGCTTGTTCAAGCAATCAAACCGCTGCGCCGCCGCAGGATGGCAGCAGCAATGAGCAAGGACAGGAAACAAATAATAATGACAGTAAGGAAGAAACTGTGAAAAGAACTGATTTGGTATTCGGAATACCACAGGACCCGCAATTTTTAACTGCAGGAAGATCAAACGGGCAGATACCTAACATTATGCAAACTCAGCTTTATAACAATCTTCTACGCACGAATCCGGATGGATCTTATTCTCCTGAGTTAGCAAAAAACTGGGAGGTATCGGATGATAACCTGACATATACATTTTATCTCAGAGATGATGTTTTGTTCCATGATGGAAGTAAAATGACATCGAAGGATGTTGCATTTTCATTTGATTATCACGCAGGAAAGCTTGCGGATTATCCAAGTGGAACACAGGCCAGATCCTTTTTAAACTTCTATGAAGAAACTGAGATAATTGATGAGTACACTGTTAAAATTCATTATTCAAAAGTCTATGGTCCTACGCTGTCATGCCTTTCGGATATTATTTTGGGAATATTGCCTGAAGACGCTTTTTTATCAACAGGACAAGACGAATTTGAAAAGCATCCCATAGGAACGGGACCTTATAAATTTATCAGCAAGGTGCCGGGTGAAACTATCAAAATGCAGGCAAACGAAGATTATTTTGACGGAATACCGAGTATAAAGGATTTAACATTCAGCATCAGGCTTGATACAGATGCTGCCGTTATAGCTCTTCAAACAGGTGAACTAGACTTTGTTACAAATATTGCTACAAGCTACAAGAATACTATTGACAGTGACAGCAACTTGAAATGGTTTATGACAGACTCTCCCGGTCAGGGGTGGGTTATATTTAATACCGGAATTAATACGGACAAGGTAGGCAGCAAATACTTTTCAGATGTACGTTTGCGTCAAGCTGTGGCATATGCTGTAGATAAAGAAGATATAAATATTGCATCAACAGATGGCTACGGAAAGATAATAAATTCTCCCATACCCAATACTTTTGCCGGCTATACGGATGTGCCGGACTATTATACGAGAGATTTGAATAAAGCGGAGGAGTTGCTGATAGATGCAGGTTATCCGAATGGTTTTTCGGTTAATTTGAGATGTATAACAACACCTACATACTATAAACCGGCCGAAACTTTGATAGGTCAGTTAGCGGAAATAGGTATAAACGCAACATTAGAGGTCCTGGAAAGCGGAGCATACTGGACATCAATTATGACAAATTATGATTATGATATAGCAATCGGAAACTATACGGCAACAACTCCTGACGCGGATATTCCGCTTATGCAGCATTATTATACAGATGCAACCTTAAGATATACAAATCATAGCATTAAAGAACTGGATGATTTACTTGACAAAGCACGCAGCGAGCTTGACAAATCAAAGAGAGAGGAAGCTTATGCAAAAGCTGTAGAAGTAATACTTAAGGACAATTGCTTGGTAGTTCCTTTATACCAATTTGTTGTAACCGGAGCCGGAAATGCCAATTTGCAAAATGTAAATGCATCACCATACGTTGACTGGAAAATAAGCGACTGGTCATGGTAAATTGGAATATACATAACTACAAAATGAAATGTAAAATTTCAAAGAGTTATTCCTGATTTTTAGGAATAACTCGATTATTTCACTTACAGTATAAAAGACTGGCTCCAAATTAAGAATTTGGGTTATCTTCTTAGGGAGGGTTAAATTTGGTACGATATATTTTAAAAAGACTAATAATTATGATTCCTATTATCGTTGGCATTACCTTAATAGTATTCGCTATTTTAAACTATACGCCCGGTGACGCCGCGACCCTGATCTTAGGTTTTGATGCAACCGAAGCATCCCTCGACGCACTAAGGGCAAAGCTGAAGCTGGACGATCCATTTATGGTACGCTATGTGAGATATCTTGTGGGCTTACTGAAGGGAGACCTTGGAATTAGTTGGCGTCACAATACACCTGTAGCTGCAGAGTTAATGAACAGAATACCGAATACATTGGGACTGGCAGCATATGCAGTTACGGTAATGCTCATTTTAGGTATTCCTATGGGTATTATATCTGCGGTACGTCAATACAGCCTCTTGGATCATACAACATTATTTATCGCTTTACTTATGACCTCAATACCTACATTTTGGTTAGCTCTTATGATGATGCTTAAGTTTTCTCTTGAATTGGGTATTTTACCTGCTACAATGCCTACAAGTGCTGCAATAACCTGGAAGCACTGGGTACTGCCTACCTTTATGTGTTCTGCAAACCTTACGGCTTCAACGGTTCGTACAACCCGATCAAATATGTTGGAGGTTATCAGATCTGATTATATAAGAACAGCAAAATCAAAAGGTGCCGGACAATTCAGAGTAATAATGTATCATGCCTTAAGAAATGCGTTAATGCCGGTTGTAACAATTGTAGGAATTAATTTTAATGTACTTATGGGTGGAGCTGTAATTACTGAACAAGTATTTAACATAAGCGGAGTAGGTAATCTGCTTATTAGCTCGGTCAGAACTAAAGACGCTCCGATGGCAATGGGATGTATTATTTTTATCGCAACCGTTATAGGTATTGTAAATTTACTCGTTGATCTTTTGTACGTATTTATAAACCCAAGATTAAAATCAATGTACGTAAGGAATAATGCGGCAAAGGAGGAGTCGTGATAATCGAAAAATCAAATCAAATAAAAAAGAAATATAAAAAAAGAAGCCAGATATATTCGATATGGCTTCGATTCAAAAGAAATAAAATGGCTGTGGCAGGGTTAATACTGTTAAGTATTTTATTAACTGTTGCAATATGTGCACCGCTTATTGTTAAATACGAACATGTAATAAAGCAAAATTTAAAAATCAGATTTTTACCTCCCGGAAGGGATTATTGGTTCGGTACTGATGCGCTAGGAAGAGATATGTTTGCCAGAATTATTTGGGGAGCAAGATATTCGTTATCTCTTGGTATAGGTGCGGTATTCATATCTATGTCAATAGGAGCAGTTATAGGGTCTGTTGCAGGATATTACGGAGGCAGGATAGACTCGTTAATTATGCGTATCATAGACGTTATTATGGCCATACCGGGTACATTAATGGCAATTACAATAGTAGCAGCCTTAGGTGCAGGAACAGTCAAGCTTTTAATAGCTATGAGTATATCGCTGATTCCTACTTTTTCCCGTGTTGTGCGTTCAATTATACTAAGCATAAGGGAGGAGGAATATATAGAGGCAGCCCGCTCTTATGGATGTAAGGACAGAACGATTATTATGAGACATATCTGGCCTAATTCATTGGGACCGTTGATAGTCCAAGCAAGTCTCTCAATGGCACAGGCTGTTCTTACGATTTCTTCGTTGAGCTTTATAGGGTTAGGTGTTCCGGCACCCACACCAGAATGGGGAACCATTCTTTCTGAGAACAAAGTAAATATGCGTGATTATTCGTATCTTTGCACAATACCCGGTTTTGCTATATTACTTTCTGTTATAGCAATGAACCTAATCGGTGACGGGCTGCGTGATGCCTTGGATCCCAAACTTAAAAATTAGACAGGGAGGCAGACAAATGTATGATAAATTACTTGAAATAAATAATCTGCACGTTAACTATAAAACTGCAGATGATGTGGTATATGCCGTAAACGGATTGAACCTATCCGTTCGAAAGGGTGAAACACTGGGTTTGGTCGGGGAGACCGGTTCAGGTAAGACGACGGTAGCATTGAGTATTTTAAAGTTATTGCCTGAAAAAATAGGCTTTATTTCGAACGGTAGAATTTGGTTTGAAAGTGTTGATATAACAAAAACTTCAGAAAAAGAAATGCGTCGTGTAAGGGGAGAACAAATTTCAATGATATTTCAGGACCCTATGACAAGCCTAAATCCTACCATCAGAGTCGGAGAGCAAATAGCGGAAAATTTATTGCTGCATAAAAAAGACATGACAAAAAAACAAATATCCGATCGCGTTGATGAAATTTTAAGGCTTGTAGGGCTGACTAAGGAAAAGAAGAATGATTTTCCGCATCAGCTGTCAGGTGGTATGAAGCAAAGAGTTGTTATTGCGTTAGCACTTGCGTGTGAACCAAAACTATTGCTGGCAGATGAGCCTACGACCGCACTCGATGTAACGATTCAGGCTCAGGTTCTGAGCATGATGCACAAGTTAAAGGAAAAACTTGATACATCAATGATATTGATTACTCATGACCTCGGTGTGGTCGCGAACAATTGTGATAGAGTAGCTATTATGTATGCAGGTCAGATAATAGAAGAAGGGAATATAAGGGATATATTTACCGCAAAGCATCATCATCCCTATACTCTGGGACTGTTTGGCTCAATCCCGGATATGTCTAAAAAAACAAGAAGGTTGGCACCTATAGACGGAATGATGCCGGATCCTACGAACCTTCCTGACGGATGTCATTTCTGGCCACGTTGTACAGATCGCATGGATGTATGTAAAATGTGTGAACCGAATCCGTGTTATAAGGATACACATATGATAAAATGCCATTTATATAAGGATTTATACAATGAAAGAGGAAAAGATTATATTGTAGGAAAGGATGAATAGTAAATGAGCAAAACTTTAATTCAGACAAATAATCTTAAAAAATACTTCCAAACACCCATAGGGATGCTCCATGCGGTTGATGATGTAAATATTTCAATAAATAAAGGAGAGACTCTCGGCGTAGTAGGAGAGTCAGGCTGCGGTAAATCTACCTTGGGAAGAACAATATTACGGCTGATAGAGGCGACCTCAGGGGAGGTTCTATATAATGGCGAGAATATTTTGAAATACGATAAGAACAGATTATTTGAAATAAGAAAAAGAATGCAGATAATTTTTCAGGATCCTTATGCATCCTTAAATCCTCGCATGACAGTGAGTGAAATTATAACAGACCCAATAAGAGTAAATAAAACTTTAAGCGATAAAAAAAGCATAAGTGATAAGGTTAGCGAATTAATGGAGATTGTCGGATTAGCTGAACGATTTGTCAATACGTATCCCCATGAGCTGGACGGAGGCAGAAGACAGCGTATAGGTATAGCCAGAGCTTTAGCTTTAGGACCTGAATTTATCGTATGTGACGAACCTGTATCTGCTCTAGATGTTTCTATACAGGCGCAAATTCTTAACCTATTGATGGATTTACAAGAAAAGGAAGGGTTTACATATATGTTTATTACACATGACTTAAGTGTTGTTAAGCATATCAGCGATCAAATAGCCGTAATGTACTTGGGTCAATGCGTAGAAATAGCAAAGGCGGATGAACTGTTTATGAATCCTCTTCATCCTTATACTCAGGCATTATTAGATGCAATTCCCGTTCCAAATTTAAGCCTGTTGGGAAAGGAAAAGAAGTTAATAGAAGGTGAAGTTACGAGCCCTATAAATCCGATACAAGGATGCAGATTTTATGCAAGATGCCCTTTATCTAAAAAGGAATGCTTAGGCAGTCTGATTCCTTTAAAAGAGGTGGCTCCAAGTCATTATGTGTCATGTGTTTTGTGTATTTGACAGGAATACGATTATTTTAATTTAATGTTTTATTATATTTATAATAAATGAAAACGTTAAAGATATTTATAAGCATTTTTACTTATGTACAAAAGTTTTATGTATGGAGAAATTGTATGTTATTTAACAGGAACATGAAAATTGTCAGTTTAATTTTCTTTTGCTATATTTCTGTTTTAAGCCTGACAGCATTTTATATTTTTGATGTTACAAATAAATATTTCATAATTACTTATATATTTACGTTTGTTTCTTTTGTGATTATTTATTTGGTGTCTATGTATTATTTGCTTCAGCATAGTAAGTATCCCTACAAAAAAGCAAGACGCATATATGCTGTAATAGTCGGTCAATACGCAGTTTTACAGGTTGTATCGTCATTGTTAATTATAGGGATATATGAATATTTTGGTCTGATAACAGAATATTATTATTTTTTTATTGAATTGTTTTTGTTAATATTTTATCTGTTTAAGTTATACAAAGTTTAGCTTTATGCATAATTTGCTTATGGCAAATAAATATATAATTATGCAAAAGAGAGGAGAGTTAAAATGAAAAAGAAATTATTATCAATATTTTCACTTATTATGGCTTGCTCAATGATAGTGTTAACAGCTTGTGCGCCTGCAAGTCAGTCTTCAGGCCCTGAACAACCGGAAAAACAGGATGAAAGATCTGCAGGTGATGAAAAGGCACCTTCTGCTTCTGCAAAAACTGAAATAATCATGGGATTGACAAGAGGTATATCAAGTATATGGCCCGGTGGAGAAAATGATCAGGGTACAGTAATCATGAACAACCAGTTCTGGAATAATCTTGTAAGAAAGAATTTTGAAACAGGCGAAATTGAACCTGAGCTTGCAAAAAGCTGGAATATTTCAGAAGATAACCTGACATATACATTTGAATTAAGAGACGATGTATATTTCCACAACGGTGTGAAGATGACTGCCGAAGACGTTGCGTGGTCACTGAATGAATGGCATAAGTATGAAACATACACTAAAGACTACTTGGTTTTCTTCAACAATGCAGAGGTAATAGACGAATACACCGTAGCATTGCATTATGACAAAATATATGCTGCAGCATTGGAAGGTCTTTCGATGAATTTGGTTGGAATTATGAACAAGGAATATACTTTGGAAAAAATGGGAACCAACTGGGATTCATCCGAAAATGCACAGAGCAGAGGCGTATACGGCGAAATCGATCCTATGGGAACAGGTCCATACAAATTTGCGAGCAAGGTCAGCGGTGAAAGCTACACAATGGAAGCAAATGAACAATATTTTGAAGGCGCACCTGCATTTAAAAAGGTTACAGTTAAAATCATGACTGATGCAAACGCGGCATTAATGGCCCTTGAATCAGGCGAAATAGATGCTTTATCACATGCACCTGCAAGCGATAAAATGGCTATAGAATCAAATCCGGATCTTGTATGGTATCAGAATTCAGATACTCCTATGCTGATCTGGCTGATGCTTAACAAAGACAACGAATACCTTAAAAATGATAAGGTTCGTCAGGCTATAGCATATGCACTTGATAAGGAAGAAATAGCTATAGGTACAACTGACGGAGTTGGCGGTGTGTTACACTCTCCGATACCGACTGCAGCTACAGGCTATTCAGACGCAGTTTCGGATTATGAGCAAGATTTAGAAAAAGCAAAGCAACTGCTTGCTGAAGCAGGTTATCCTAACGGATTTACTATTGAAATGAAAACATATAATTCTAACACATACAAAAAACCAAGTGAAATTATCCAGGCTCAATTGGCTAAAATAGGTATTGATATTAAGGTAGTAATCGTTGATACCTTTTGGTCAGACGTTGCAGCACATGATTTCAATCTGGGAGTTATGAATCTTTGTATTTATGTTCCTGATGCTGACCAAGCATTGTATCCTCTGTATTATTCAGGGCAGAAAAGAAATTACGTAAATGTCAGAAATCCTGAATTGGACAGGATGCTTGATGAAGCGCGAGGAGAAACAGACGTAGCTGTCAGAACTGAACTGTATGCACAGGCACAACAGATTTTCCATGATGATTTATTTATGATTCCGTTATGTAATTATGTTTCTATTATAGCAGCTAACAAGAATGTTAAGAATGTAGTAGCAAGCCCTGTATTTGCTTGGGATATCAAGGACTGGACTTGGGAGTAATAAATTAACCGGTTCAAAAGCAGAATTACCCGGGGCTGTCATGGTATAGCCCCTTAGTTAAGAAACACAGGAGGTAAGAATGTTACGTTATATAGTTCGAAGGCTGTTAATTCTTATACCGATAGTAATTGGAATATCATTCATAGTATTTGCAATTTTATCTTTTACACCGGGAGATCCGGTTATGAACATCGTAGGAAACGGAGCGGATGAGGCAACATACGAGGCCAAAAGAGAAGAATTGGGCTTGAATGATCCGTTCTTAGTACGATACATTAATTACATGAAGAATGTATTTAAAGGTGATCTGGGTAAATCATGGAACTATGATACAAAGGTTTCGGGTGAGCTCGGAAGGACTATTCCAAAGACGTTAATATTGGCAATCACATCTGTAGGATTAATGCTTCTTATTGGAATGCCTATAGGTATAATTTCTGCGGTTAAGCAGTACAGCATATGGGATAATTTAAGTATGGCAGCTATGCTTGTGTTAACATCAATGCCTTTATTCTGGCTGGGACTTATGCTCATGCTGCAATTTGCCGTTAATATTAAATGGTTTCCTGCTGCCTTTCCGACGGAAGGATTGGGTACAATAAAGCATTGGATTCTGCCTACAGTAACATGTATGGCAAGTATGATGGCAGCACTGGTCAGAACAACACGTTCCACTATGTTAGAAGTTATTCGTTCGGATTATATCAGGACGGCACAAGCAAAAGGAGCCACAGAAAGAAGCGTTATTACGAGACATGCGCTTAGAAATGCCTTGTTACCTGTAGTTACATTAGTTGGTCTTAACTTTGGATTATTAATGGGAGGTGCTCTTGTTACCGAGAAGGTATTCGGTATTTACGGAGTAGGATATTTATTGGTTAATGCTGTTACAAGCAGGGATGTCCCCCTTGTTATGGGTTCTATATTGTTTGTTGCCACATGTATTGGTGTAGTTAATCTTTTTGTAGATGTTCTATACGTATATATTGACCCGAGATTGAGGTCGGAATATGTAAAAATAAAGATTAAAAGTTCTAAAAAGCTACAGATCTGACAGGAAGAGGGAGGAATCAAATTAATGACTGATATTGCAAACAGCAAAGTTAACAAAGTGGAAATTAAAAAGAGAAGTCAATTAAAATCAGTTTGGTTTCGATATAAAAAAAATAAAATGGCGGTAGCTGGATTAATACTATTAATTATCCTGTTTATAATTGCGGTTTCCGCACCTCTCATAGTTCCTTATGAAAAGGTTGTGGAGCAAAGCATGAAACATAGATTTATAAAACCAAGTTCAGAGTATTGGTTCGGGACAGACGAATATGGAAGAGACATGTTTGCAAGAATTATCTGGGGAGCAAGATATTCTCTTTCATTGGGAGTAGGTTCAATTATAATATCACTGATTTTTGGTGCTCTTGTAGGAGCTGTCTCAGGTTATTACGGCGGAAGGATAGATAGTACAATAATGCGTCTTATGGATGTCTTGCTTGCGATACCGCAAACATTGATGGCTATTTGTATAGTGGCTGCACTTGGACAGGGTGTTTTCAATCTGCTTGTTGCAATGAGTGCTTCAACGGTACCCAAGTTTGTAAGAATAGTTCGTTCGTCAGTAATTTCTCTCAAAGGTGAAGAATATATAGAAGCTGCCAGAGCGTGCGGTACAGGTGATTTCAGGATAATATACAAGCATGTACTTCCAAATGTAATCGGACCGATTATTGTTCAGGCGACCATTACTATGGCATTAACAGTTTTAACAATTTCATCACTAAGCTTTATAGGTCTTGGAGTACCTACTCCACAACCGGAATGGGGCACAATTCTTTCGGATAACAAGGCTCAGATGAGATACTACCCTTATTTGACAACTATCCCCGGTATTGCGATTCTAATATCTGTTATAGCTATGAATCTAATTGGAGACGGACTTAGGGATGCGTTAGATCCAAAGTTGAAAAATTAGGGAGGAATCAACATGGGTGAAAAAATACTAGAAATTGAAAATCTGCATGTTAAGTATAAAACAGATGAATCAGATATATATGCAGTTAACGGATTAAATCTATGTTTAAATAAAGGCGAAACCCTGGGACTTGTCGGAGAAACAGGCGCAGGAAAAACTACTGCGGCATTAAGTATTTTGAAACTGTTGCCTAAAAAAATTGGTTTTATAACGGAAGGTTCTGTTAAATTAGGAGATATAGATATTATAAACGCAACGGACGCAGATATGAGACTCATCAGAGGAGATATGGTTTCCATGATTTTTCAGGACCCTATGACAAGCCTTAATCCGATTCTCAGGATAGGTGAGCAGATTGCGGAAGTTCTTCAGATACACAAAAAAGATATGTCAAAACAACAAATAGAAGAACGTGTGGACGAAATATTAAATTTAGTTGGTATCAGTAAAGATAGAAAGAATGATTATCCTCATCAGTTTTCAGGCGGTATGAAGCAAAGAGTTATCATAGCAATTGGTTTGGCATGTGAGCCGGATTTGTTGTTAGCTGATGAGCCTACAACGGCACTTGATGTTACAATTCAGGCACAGGTTTTGGAAATGATGCAGGAGCTTAAAGATAAATTGAATACATCCATGATTTTAATAACACATGACCTAGGTGTAGTTGCTCAGATATGCGACAGAGTAGCAATCATGTACGCAGGCCAGATTATCGAAATAGGCAATATAGAAGATATATTTGAGGGAGAACATCACCATCCTTATACAATCGGACTTTTTGGCTCCATACCAAACATGAATGAAGAATCAAAAAGACTAAAGCCTATTGCAGGTATGATGCCTGATCCTTCAGAGCTTCCCGTAGGATGTTCGTTTAAGGAAAGGTGCGCAAGCTGCATGGAAATATGTAAAGCAGAAAATCCCGAAGAAGCTTATTTAGACACACACATGATTAAATGTCATTTATTTGATAGAAAAAATGAATCAAAGACAATGAGTTAAGGAGGAATATTGTGAGCACACCATTAATTCAGACAGTCGGTTTAAAAAAATATTTCAAAACGCCAAAAGGAGACCTCCATGCAGTTGATGATGTAAATCTTACGGTGGAGAGAGGTAAAACATTAGGCGTTGTAGGAGAGTCAGGCTGCGGTAAGTCAACATTGGGAAGGTCTATATTAAGACTTCTGGAACCTACAAGTGGTCAAGTATTATATAAAGGTGAAGATATATTGAAGTATGATAAGCTTAAAATGCATGAAATGAGAAAGAATATGCAGATAATATTCCAGGATCCTTATGCATCTTTAAATCCGAGAATGACTGTAAGTGAAATTATTGCCGAGCCTATGAGGGTATGTAAGACGATTACTGATAAGAAAGAGCTGGATGACAAAGTAAATGAATTAATGAATACAGTAGGATTGGCCAATAGATTTGTAAACACGTATCCCCACGAACTTGACGGAGGCAGAAGGCAGCGTATAGGCGTAGCCAGAGCGTTAGCGCTTGAGCCGGAGTTTATTGTATGTGATGAACCTGTTTCGGCTCTGGATGTGTCGATACAAGCACAAATCTTAAACCTTATGATGGATCTTCAGGATGAACATGGATTTTCTTACATGTTCATTACACATGACCTTAGCGTGGTGAAGCATATTAGTACAGAAATTGCTGTTATGTACTTAGGACAGTGTGTAGAAGTGGCATCGACAAAAGAATTGTTCAGTAACCCGTTACATCCGTATACGCAAGCCCTATTGGATGCCATCCCCATTCCCAGCTTAAAATACAGGAATAAAAAGAGGACAGTTATTAAGGGTGAGGTTACAAGTCCTATAAATCCCAAACCAGGCTGCAGATTTGCATCAAGGTGTAAATATGCAAAATCGGAATGCGTATCACCTGATAGAAGCTTGAAAGAAGTAAATGCAAATCATTTTGTTTCGTGCATCTTATATAAATAAAATTTGATACACGGTATTAATTATTTTACAAAATCATTATATCCCTCCAATGTCTTCGGATACGATTTACTCTATCCGGAGACATATATTTTGAATATAAAGTTTAAATTTACTTTTGACAGTAAATTCATAAAACTTTCACAGATTGGACAAATGTTAGATTTTGGATGGTCACATGCAAATGATATAGTAAGCTTAGCTTAAATATAATAATAGGAGGTAGACAATATGTCTAAGGTTTATTACTTCGGTTGGTGTACCTGGATGAATCCGGATGAATTACATCGTTATTGGCCTGAAGCAAAAATAATTACTACCGGTTATGTGGACAACTTCGCTATGGAATGGAGAGATGCGAGTAAAAGAGGGGATAGAGGATGGTGTCATTTAGATAACACTTCAAACTCATGGGGGAAAAGATGCTTAGGTATAATAGTTGAAATTCCTGCAGAACTATATGATGAAGATTTCGATGATTTTGTCAGAATGTCGTTCACTGCTCATGGAGATGATGGCAATATTTATAATTGCTGGACATATACTTTGTCTGACCCTGGTAATTCAATGAAAGCCCCTTATTTCTATTGGGACAACGTTGTTACGGGATTAAATATACAAGGATTTCCGTTCGAATATATTAAACAGGTTATGGGTGTTTACAATGTTGCCGGTGATTGTCCAAGGGTGGATCGTCCTAATCCAAATCCGGGAAGACCCGGTAAATCTGCTGCGGAAAGATAAGAGGAGGTATTAGAATGGCTAGGTTAAATTATTTATACATTTATTGTGAATGGTTGGATTCATCATTAGTAAAAAAATGGATTCCTGATGCGAAGCTTGTTACAACAGCTGTATGTCCTGATCATAAAGTCAGCTTCGTTTCATATAAGGATGATAAAGGTGAAGAATTTGAAGGAGGCTGCTGCTTAACAGATGCTCAGGGAGAAACTTTATATGGAGTTGTTTGGGAGGTATCGGAAGAGGCACTTTTAAGCCTTGATAAATTAGTTAAAATTAATGAAGGAAAATATACCAGAGAATATAGAGCGGTTAAGGGCAATGATGGTGTGGCATATGCCACAGTATCACATTCTATAAAAAATCCTACGGGTATTTCTCTGCCAAGTAAAGAATATTTATCACACATGGTGGAAGGTGCTAAAGAGTTTAATTTCCCGGCAGAGTATGTCGAAAAATTGGAAGCTTTGGGACAAAAAGAGGCAGAGAGCTTAGCTTAGAAGTAAATTCTCATATAAGCTGAAAGCATCGTTTAAACAGGCGGTGCTTTCAGCTTTTGGAGGTAAAAATGAATGTAAAACTAAAGCATCTGTCAGCTCCCGTAGTAGAAGAAGCGTACATGGTAAAATGGCTGAAACGGGAAGGCGAATATGTAAAAAAGGGTGAACCTATAGCAACGGTAGAAACAAGTAAGGTTTTTACAGATGTAAAGGCCCCTTGCGAGGGGATATTATGCATTTTATGTGAAGAGTATTCACACGTAAATATACATGCTGATATTGCAACAATAGAATAATTAAAGGATTGTCAACGTGACAAGAAAGGTTATTATGAAAAAGGTATCCGTTTTAAGATTTTATATTATGATATTGCTGATAAATGCAATGAACTGCGTTATACTGCCCATACTGCCAACCATTTATAAAAATTTAAATCTTCCGGACTATATGTTCGGTATTGCATTTGGATTTGTGGCGGCAGGAATGTTTTTGTTTTCTCCATTTTGGGGAAGAGTCGGAGACAAGCTGGGACATACAAACACTCTAATCATTACTTCCTTAGGTTATGCTGCAGCCCAGTTGATGCTTTTTTACGCAAGAGGTACATTTACAACACTGGTGGCAAGATTTTTAGGAGGATCCTTTGCCGGAGGAATAATGGTTGCATTTTTAGCATATGTAACTAATTCAAGTGCAGGAGGGACTTTGAGAACGAAGCATATGTCCTATTATGCCGCAATTCTGTCTCTGTCCAACTCTTTGGGATACTTCATAGGAGGAGTTATGGGCAGCTATTCAATTGCACTTGTGTTTGCTTTCCAGATCGTTGTATTGATTCTGTGCTGCCTGTATCTTTATTTCTTTGTGGGAGAGCCTGAAACTAAATGCAGTCATGTAAATACTGTCAAATCCATAAATCCCTTCGTTGCTCTCATAGGTATAAGAGAGGTGGCCACTAAAACCTTTATAGTGTTTCTTATAGCTGTATTCCTGACAACCTTTGCAACTATTTCATTTGATAACGTATTGAATTATTTCATAAAGGATGAATTTAATTTTCCTTCTTCTTACAACGGATATATAAAGGCTGCAGTCGGAATTATCGGATTAGTATCAAATATAACAATAAATGTATTTATTGCTGAAAAAACCAACATACGTACATCTATCGTATATATATTGGTTTTATGCGGAATATCAGCAGGAGCTTTGTGTTTTATACAAGATATACCTATATTTATAGCCGTTACTTTAATTCATTTTACTGTTAATGCTATATATCTTCCTATTTTACAGGTTATGGCAACTGAAAGCAATGATAAATCAAATACGGGAACCATCAGCGGAACATTCAATGCAATCAGATCCTTAGGTATGTTCGTAGGCTCAATGATTATAGGCTTCATCTATGCTTTTGATAAGAGAATAACCTTTGCATTCATTGGACTTATTTTCCTGATAGGTGCAGTTACGTGCATGATATATAGGCAGATTAAAGCAAAAATGATAAATGAAGGTTAGAGAAAGGTTGGTATAATAATGAATATGAAGGTAGATTTACAACTTTTAAAAGGTCAGAGAGCGGAAAATGCCATAGTGGTTGAATGGTATAAAAAAGAAGGAGACTATGTCAAAAAGGATGAACCCTTGGTACAGATAGAAACCTTTAAAATAACTACAGATATTTTGGCGCCATGCGAAGGAATATTAAATAAGATTTTATATAAAGGATTTGAACATTGCAGTATTAATGATATTATTGCAATTATTAGCTGCATAAATAAATAAACAGTATCCGGAATTTGTTTTCGGATACTGTCTTATTTACTTATTCTGCTGTCATTTCAGTCCATCTTTCAGTGTATAAATCTATAAATTCTTTTGGATCTCTGAACATTTCCATCTTTTCGATATCTTCTTCAGGAATGTTAAAAGCAGGATTGTTCAGAAGCTCTTCATCAACCTCGTTGATTGCTTCTGTATGGACTGTTGAGTACCATACTTCATCGATATTTCTCAGGGTTGCTTCTGTTGTGCAAAGGAAATCAATGAATTTTTCAGCTAATTCCTGATTTTTGGTTGTAGCCGGAATAAACATTGCATCAATCCAGATATTGCTTCCTTCCTTAGGGATAACAAAATCTAAATTTTCGTTTTCAGCCATTGCAGAAACTGCTTCACCGGACCATACCAATGCCATGTCAGCTTCTTCGTTTACCATGATATCCGGTGCTCCATCAGTGATATAAGTCATAATCAGGGGTCTTTGTTTAATTAATAATTCTTTAGCTTCATCTAATTCTTTTTCATCCACCGTATTCATAGAATAACCTAATAATTTAAGAGCCGCTCCGAATGAATCTCTTTGGGAATCCATCATTATAATCCTTTGGCTGTGATTTTCATCCCAAAGCATTGCCCAACTGTCAGATGATGCATCAACATTGTTCTTGTTGTATAAAATTCCTAATGTTCCCCAGAAATATGGCACCGCATATTCGTTATTCGGATCATAAGGTTGATTCTTAAAGGTTTCATCAATATATTTATAATTAGGTATGTTATCAAAGTTTAATTTATTGATCATTCCTTCGTTAATCATACGTTCAATCATATACTCGCTTGAAATTATCAAATCATAATTTGAAGCTCCCGCTTTTGCTTTGATATACATTTCTTCAGGTGTTGAATATGTGTCGTACTTAATTTTAACACCATATTTTAATTCAAATTCGTTAAGCAAGCTTTTGTCCATATAAATGTCATAATTTAAAATGCTTAATGTCTGAGTTTGATCCTTGCTGCATCCGGTTAATGCAATTAATACAATGCAAAGCACGGCTGCAATCAATATTAATTTTCTTTTCATTTAAATACCTCGCTCTTGTTAATTTTCTTTCGGCTTTCGACCCCGTTAGATCTTTTATTTATTAATATCATTAACAATAAAACTACTACAAGCATTATTGTTGATAACGCATTGATTGTCGGACGCACACCTCTTCTTGCCATTGAGTAAATAACTATGGAAAGATTTGTAACGCCTTCGCCCTTAGTGAAATAGCTTATGATAAAATCGTCTATAGATAATGTGAATGCCATTAAAAATCCGGTGATGATTCCCGGCTTAATCTCAGGAATTATAACCTTTCTCAAAGCATACATGGGTGTTGCACCCAAGTCCATAGCCGCCTCCGTCATGTGGACATCAAGCTGTCTCAGTTTCGGCAGTATTGAAAGTATTACATAAGGAGTATTAAACACTATGTGGGAAATAAGCATAGTGTTAAAACCAAAGCTGATGCTAAATGATATATACAATATCATTAATGAAATACCTGTTACTATATCAGGATTAACGACAGGAAGATAATTTATATTCAATATAATTGATTTAATTTTTCCCTTCATGCTGTTTATACCGATTGCGGCAACAGTTCCCAGAATAGTTGCAATTATGGCTGATACTATCGCTATAGTTATCGTATAATAAAATGCATTTCTTATATCCACATCTTGAAACAGTTCGATATACCATTTCAATGAAAATCCTGTCCAGTTTCCTCTTGACTTTGATTCGTTAAAGGAAAAAACAGCAAGGACTATTATGGGAGCATACAGGAAAATAAAGATTAATCCCATATAAATTTTAGTAAGATACTTCTTTACCATAATCTTGCTCCTCCTTCCTTGTCGACGTCAAACTTGTTCATTATTGACATCGCAATCAAAATAATAATCATCATTATTATTGAAATAGAAGAGCCAAAGTTCCAATCACCGTTCAATATAAACAGCTTTTCTATTAAATTACCAATCATCATATTTTTATTGCCACCTAAAAGCTGCGGTATAATAAATGTGCTTACGGCAGGCATGAAAACCATAATTATTCCGGATATAACTCCGGGCATGCTGAGAGGTAATATTATTTTTCTGAATTTAACATATTTATTTGCACCTAAATCATCTGCCGCCTCCAATATGCCGATATCCATTTTGCTTAAGGCAGTATAAACAGGAAGTATCATGAACGGTAAAAAGTTATAAACCATACCCATTACCGTAGCTCCTCTGGTGTAAAGCATATTAAATGTGGGAAGACCCAGAAAGCTTAACAGATTATTTATAATACCGTTATTTCCAAGTATTGTCATCCACGCATAGGTTCTTAAAAGCATGTTCATCCACATAGGCAGTATACATAAAAACAATAATGTATTCCTTTTAGACAAATGAGCCTTTGATATAATGTAAGCCGCAGGATATCCTAATAAAAGACATATAACGGTCGAAATTGCTGCCAAATATATTGAATCCCACAATATGTTTATATACAGGGGGTTAAAAAATTTTTTAAAATTTTCCAACGTAAATTGTATTGTTGTAAGTCCGTTGGATTCCTTTGTTGTCATACTGTATAAAAGAACTAAGAATGACGGAAAAACAATAAATATTATTATCCACAATACATAGGGATAAGCAAAATACTTTGTTCTGTCTTTCAAGTTAATCCCCCTTTTCCATTATGTGTATATCGTCGGGAGTAAGAGTCAGGCCCACGGTTTCACCTACAGGAGCCATATCCGTCGAATGAACCAGAAACTCATAATCATTCACCATTATGTCCATTTCGTAATGAACACCCTTGAATGTAACAGATTTTACAACTCCCTCAAGCTTACCCTCTCCTTTTGGAGTCAGGTCCAGATCCTCAGGTCGTATTACAACATCAACCTCTTCGCCTCTGCCAAAGCCTATGTCAACGCAGTCAAATTTTTTGCCCAAAAACTCTACAAGGTAATCATCGTGCATAACACCATTCAATATGTTGCTTTCTCCTATGAAGTCAGCAACAAATGCATTTTCAGGCTCATTGTAGATATCTATGGGTGTTCCCATCTGTTGTATGATTCCGTCATTCATAACGACGATTGTGTCCGACATTGTCAAAGCCTCTTCCTGGTCGTGAGTAACGTATATGAATGTGATTCCTATTTGCTTCTGCATTGCCTTCAGCTCATGCTGCATTTCTTTTCTCAGCTTTAAATCAAGCGCTCCCAAAGGTTCATCCAGCAAAAGAACCTTCGGCTCATTTACCAATGCCCTTGCGATTGCAATACGCTGCTGCTGACCGCCCGAAAGCTGATCGATTCTTCTCTTACCGTAATTTTTCAGATTAAAAAGCTCAAGCATTTTTTCAACCTTATTTGTTATAAGCTTTTCATCCATTTTATTTATTCTCAGCCCGAAAGCAATGTTTTCAAAAACGTTCATATGAGGAAAAAGAGCATATTTTTGAAACACAGTATTTAATTGTCTTTTGAAAGGAGGCACATCGTTGATTAAATTTCCGTCAAAATATACTTCACCCTCGTCGGGAGTTTCAAATCCGCCTATTATTCTCAGTGTCGTTGTTTTACCACAGCCGCTGGGACCTAAAAGCGTGACAAATTCGTTCTTTTTTACAGATAAATTAATGTCATCAAGAACTATTTCACCATCAAATTTTTTAGTTATATTATTTAACTGGATTATTGCATTGTCCATTTTTTACTCCTCTTTAAAAATTTGGCGGAGTAGAGACCCATATTACACGCGCAGGGTTTTTACTCGTATTTTCTATAAAATGAGTTTTGTTTGCTTTAATATAAAAGGATTCTCCTTTTTTTACTTTGTAAATCTGATTGCCGTAATTTAACATGATGGTTCCTGAAAGCACATAGCCAAATTCCTCACCCTCGTGGGGCTCATCTTCTTTCGTTTTGCTGTTGGCTCCAAGCTCAACCAATATGGGCTCCATCTTGTTTTTCTGTGCATTGGGGACAATCCAATTTATCTTATAATTGTCGTCAGATTCCTTTACAAACACATCTTCTTCCTTAAACACTATCTTGATGTCAACAGCCTCATTGAAGAAGCTTCCTAAATCGGTGCCTAAGCATTCCAATATGTCAGTAAGCGTTGCGATGGAAGGTGATGTCAGATCTCTTTCCAATTGTGATATATATCCCTTCGTTAACTCACATCTGTCCGCTAATTCTTGCTGAGTCAAAGAATTGGCAATTCTTAACCTTTTTAAATTCTCACCGATATTCATAAGTACCTCTGTATTTTGTTTATATTATTAAACCCAAAGTTTAAAGTTAGTAAACATTTAAACCGAATTTTATTATACACACTCGTAAATACTATGTCAACATCAAAATCAATTAAAATTGTGAAATTTATTTAACAAGGGTGCTTAATATAATATTTTTTGTTTAAATATACTAAACTTATTTGAAATTATTGACTTATGCAATTCAATGTTATAAACTTAATATTATCAATAAAAGTAGGTGAACTATGGCGAAAATAAAAACTAAGTTCGTGTGCCAGGAATGCGGTTATGAAACCGCTAAATGGCTGGGTAAATGTCCTTCCTGTGGTGAGTGGAACTCATTTGTGGAAGAAATAGAGGCAAAAGCAAATGACGCTAAAAGCCAAAGGGGTATCAGCAAGGGTAAAATAGAAAAAATACAGGATATAAGCACTGCAAAGCAGAAAAGATATTCAACAGGCAGCAGGGAAATGGACAGAGTTTTAGGCGGAGGGATAGTAAAAAGCTCCTTAGTATTAGTTGGAGGCGACCCAGGCATAGGAAAATCCACGCTGCTTTTACAGGTTGCCGATTACATTTCGAAGCAAAGCTTAAAGGTTTTATATATTTCCGGAGAAGAGTCGGGAGAGCAAATAAAAATACGTGCCGATCGTTTGAACATAGGAGACGGTGAGCTTTACATATTAGCAGAAACAAACATAGATATAATAAAGGAATATGTGGAAAAGGAAGAACCGGATTTATTGATACTCGATTCAATACAAACCATTTATTCACCTGATATAGTGTCGGCTCCGGGAAGTGTAAGCCAGGTCAGAGAGATAACCGCAATGGTAATGCGAATGACGAAGGTAAGAAACATGGCATCCTTTATTGTGGGGCATGTAACCAAGTCAGGAGCTATAGCTGGACCGAGAGTGCTGGAGCATATGGTTGATACAGTGCTTTATTTCGAGGGAGAGAGGCATTTTTCCTACAGGATACTTCGATCGGTTAAAAATCGTTTTGGCTCAACCAACGAAATAGGTATTTTTGAAATGCGTGACAAAGGACTTATAGAAGTAGAAAATCCTTCGGAAGTATTTTTAAAGGGCAGACCGGTTGATGCATATGGAACTGTGGTAACGGCGGCAATGGAAGGTACAAGACCTGTACTGATTGAAATACAGGCTCTTGTTACATACTCGCCGGCGGGCTTTGCCAACAGAGTTACAACAGGTATCGATAAAAACAGGGCGGCGATGCTTATTGCGGTTTTAGAGAAAAAGGCGGGTCTTGCAATTCAAAGCTCGGATACTTTTATCAATGTTACAGGAGGGCTTCAGTTAAGGGAGCCTGCGGCAGACTTGGCAGTATTATGTGCCATTGCATCCAGCTTCAAGGAAATTCCCGTGGACTTTAAAACAATTTTAATTGGCGAGGTAGGATTAACGGGGGAAATAAGAGGGGTTAATTCCATAGAAAAAAGATTGATGGAAGCACAGAAAATGGGATTTAAAAGAGCTGTGATAGCAGAGTCAAACGAGAACATATCCAAAGAATTAAAGGATATTGAAATAATACCTGTAAATAATATCAGACAGGTGATGGATTTGTTATTTTAGGTCAACCCAAAGGGGATCAACCCAAAGGGGACGGTTCTCTTTGGCATAGTTATGCATAAAGGAAGTGAGTAGCAAGTATGGATAGAATTTACAACTCTTTATTAATTTACGGACTTAATGAATCAACAGCAAAGTATTTATATTATTTTATTGTAATACTTATTATTGTTGTCACATCAGTGACTGTTACTTTAATAATTAATAAAATTGTATTGAGGTTTCTGGCTAAACGAATCAAAAACAATAAATATAAATGGGACGATGTTCTGTTAAACAACAAAGTTTTTCAGAAAATTTCAATGATAATTCCCGGTATTGCAGTGTATACGGGTGTAGGAGCTTTTGAAGAAATTTCAGCCTTAATTTCCAAGCTTTCAACCGTTTATATTTTATCCATAGTAATTATAACGGCAAAAAGTCTGATAAATTCTGCGGATGATATATACAGACAATTTCCTATTTCAAGAGACAGACCTATAAAAGGCTTGCTTCAGGTAATAGAAATTATACTATATATAATATTCGGAATTATGATAGTTTCTATTTTAATTGACAAAAATCCCGTAGCATTAATAAGCGGAATAGGTGCCTTGACTGCAATTACAACACTGATATTTAAGGATTCCATAGTCGGCTTTATAGCAGGAATTCAATTGACATGGAATGATATGCTCAGGATAGACGATTGGATTGAAATGCCTAAGTACGGGGCAGACGGTGATGTTATAGAAATAACCCTAACAACCGTAAAGGTTAGAAATTTTGATAAGACTATAGTTACTTTGCCGACCTATGCGCTGATTTCAGATTCGTTTAAAAACTGGAGAGGTATGCAGGAAACCGGAGGAAGACGTATCAAAAGAGCAATTAATATAGATTTAACCAGTATTAAATTTTGTACGGAGGAAATGCTTGAGAAATATAAAAAGGTAAATTTCCTGAAAAGGTATATTGAAGAAAAAGAAAAAGAATTGGAAGTATACAATGAAAGAATTGAAAACACCGATGTTTTAGTAAACGGGAGAAATCTGACTAATGTAGGTATTTTCAGAATTTACGCCCAGAACTATATAAACAATCATCCCAAGGTGCATACAGGTATGACTTGTATGGTCAGACAATTGGCTCCTACTGAAAATGGCTTACCCTTAGAGGTGTATGTTTTTATAAATGATATAAACTGGACTACATATGAGGCGGCACAGTCAGATATATTTGACCATTTGCTTGCTGTGGCTGAATTCTTTGACTTAAGGATTTTCCAAAATCCTTCAAGCTTTGATTTTAATAAATTGGCTGAAAAATAATAACCCAGAGGGGACGTAACCCAGAGGGGACGGTTCTTTTTGGGTCACTTTTCGCCAAAGGGGACGGTCATTTTTGGGTTGCGACAATCGCTCCAAATGTATTTAAGATTGTCAGAACGGATAAAAAATGATATAATTGAAATAGTAAGACTAACGGATGAATTAATGAATAAAGACGAAATAACGGAAGAAGACTATACAAAAATAACAGAGGCAACAATGTATTTACTGACTTATTTTTCTGAGAATTATGCGGACTTGAAATTATCCAAGGAGGTGTCCGAAATGACAGAATACATTTATACAAGAGGCAAGGCCGAAGGCGTAAGAGAAGGAAAGGCAGAAGGCGTAAGAGAAGGTGTGACCAAAGGTAAAATGGAAGGTAAGATTGAGACAGCTATAGAAATGCTTAAAAGAGGCTTAGACATAGAGTTAGTCAGCGAGGTAACAAAACTTTCAAAGGAAGAAATAAAAAAACTGTTCGATAAAATCAACGGTCAAAACAATTAAATAATACGAGCCGATTGTTTTTCATAAAATGCGGGATATAATTATCAATATGTTAATTATATCCTTTTTTTGTTAATGCTATATATAATACACTGCCAAAGGTTCTTGAAGAAAGCACCTTTGCAGACGATCCTTTTTAAAGGCTAGCCAACTTAGTTAGCTAAATTCCTTCAAGAATTGCTCCAAGTCGTAAACAAGGGGCATTTCGTATTGGATATTGCATTATATCATTGTATTCTTCAAAGTCAAATTCCGGGAACAGAAGCCGTATACTTCAGAAATTAATTTTTATTTTTTCTTCCTCGTTTATTTCAACTTCAGGCATCTCTACGAACCAGAATCCGCCAAGATTGTTATGCAGCCTTTCAATATCTTCGTTTGGTAATAAGCGCGATATAATTATATTTCCGTTGTTTTTATCATACTCCTGAAGGACAACTCCGCCAATGTTTAACTTTGAGCCTTCTTTATCCAAGAAGCCAAAGGCACCATTGATAATGCTCCTGTATTGCAGCACTGCTCCGTAGGGCTTTAAAATAATTTTCGCCCTTTCACTTCCAAACTCAATGCTTTCAACCATGTATCCTCCGACGCTGCTGATTTTTATATCTGTATTTTCTATATTTTCTGAAAGCATAACTGATTTTTCTTTATAATCACTGTTTAATAATATCGGAATCAGCTCCAGATCGTTTATACTTTCAATTTCGGAGCTGTCCACAACAAATTCAAAAATATTTGAAACCCTGCTTCCGTCAATTTTACTGGAAACTGATTCGTTAAATACAAAATGGTAATTACCGAGATTGTCTTTTAATACAAAATCCCTGAATATATCATGACCCTCCTGACTGATTACTATTTTGCCTCCTAGGGGAGACATTGAAACCATGTCAATTGTTATCTCATGCTCTGTTTTTCTGCCATAATCTGAAGATGTGACGTTCCTTGTTACATCGGGATATACTGTCTTGCTTTTTAAATTAGCTTCACTTTTGTCTATGAGAATGTCAAAGGACCAGTCTCCGTTAACAAAAGCAACTGCCTGAACGCAATAGGTATGCAAATTAAAGATATCAGGGGTTTCCTCGGATATAATATATTTCTTTATACTTACCAGAGTGTACTCATCCTTTAAATAGCTTGAAGAGTCTGACAATTCAAAACTAATATCTTCTCCGTTAACTTCAAATAAAAAATCAGGAGATAGATAATTATAAAAATGTTCGTAGTATTTTATTCCGGACATTTTTAAAAAGTCTTTGAAAAAAGTTGTATCATCAATAATGTCATTTATCGGAGTTTGTGTTTCTACAATTGAAGTTACAACAATAAAATTATCATCCATAGCTATGTTGTTGATGGTCAGTTTAACTCCGTCAATTTCTTTTGAATACTCTATATAGGTATTGTTTTTTTCTATTTCTTTTTTCTTTGATTCAAGATTTGGGTTATTGATACCTGAAAATTCATCTATAACATTTTTAGTTATTTTAAACATACTAGTAGAGGCAATAGCAGTTGCCATAAGCAGCACTGTTATTATGGCTGCAATCAAAAAGACTTTATTCTTAGGCTTGCCGGACTTATTTATATGGAGTCCTGTGTCATTTTCGGGTAATTCTTCAAGTATTTTATCTATTTTTTCTATACATGCTACTGGTATAAAATCAGGCTCTTTATTTATCATAGATTTCACTATTTCATCAAAATCTTTATTCATTTATATAACCCTCCTGATTTAATAATTCTGTTTTTAATTTCTGTCGCGCTCTTAAAAGTCTGGTTTTTACGGTGTTCTGCGGTATGCTTAATATTTCGCTTATGTGTTTAATGCTAAAATCATCATAATAAAATAGAACTATAATAGCTCTGTATTTTTCGTCTAATTTTTCCACGGCATCCCAAACATCATAAGGCACTTCGGACTCGTAGGTGTCGGAAGTGCTTTCCGAAACCGTATCCACATAAACAACATTCTTTTTGTTTCTGAGTATTGTATAAGCTTCATTAGATACTATTTTAAGTATCCAGCTTTTAAAACTATTTATTTTTCTTATTGTGTTTCTGCTTATGTAAGCCTTGTATATAGCTGAACATACAGCATCCTCAGTATCATGCTCGTTCAGAAGAATACTTTTTGCAAGGCGATACAGGCTTGTTTGATACTCTTTAATAAGCCTGCAGAATTCTTCTTTGCTTATTACTTGCTGTTCTTTATCATTATATTCATTTGCCATTTAAAACCTCTTATTAACATTGATTTCAATTAAAGTCCACCGCTAGTGTAGTTTAAAACAAATACAGAGTCAATTCTTTTTACATGCATGTATTGTTTTCAAATGTAAGACTCATTCAGGAACAAAAAAGTTTCATTATATAAAAAAAGCATTTAGATTTTATGTTCTAAATGCTTTTTACCTTCAAATTTAAGGAAGGAAAGATTTTTAATTTATCTTATATAAAAAAATCTTTCTTCATTGATGCTCACATGCTTAATATTTTTATCAGTTTTGAAAACATTGTTTCCGTCTTCGTCAAAGACCATCATTTTATAAATTGAAGTACTGTCTTTATCAAAAATAATGCAAAGATATCCGTGATTGTTGATGATGCGTTTTACTTGTCCGCCGGGATTTAAGGAGTCGTTCTCTCCTAATTTAAACAGCTCAAGACCTTTTGATTCTTCTGTAGTATAATAAACTATGTTATTAAGAACCGTAAAGTCACTGACCTTAAAATCAGTCAGTCTTTCTGCAGCACTTCCCTCAACATGGGTATTAGATTGATATAAATAGCCATCTATATCCATAAAATAAATAATGTCATAGTTATATATAAACTTCTTTGCTGATTCTTCACATAATCTGACAGTTTCACCTGTATTAATATTGACTTTATATATTCCACTTGTTGAATTTTTATTTTCAAACTCATATGCCATAATATATATGGTATCGCCTGTCAATACGAGGTATTCATTGGGACTTATGGCCCCTGAACTGTACTTGAAGGTTCCGTAATGATACTTAGGGTCGCCTATTGGTCGGTACGCCTCCTCACCGCTGAGTTTTATCGCTAAATTGTTAGGGAAGGGAGGAGCCCATTGGTCAATCCGAACGGCAGCGTAGCCCATATCTATTTTGTGAGAATAGCCCTGATCGAAAATTTCATTTGTACCGTCCTCGTTAATAATTATTTCATAATCAGTACCCATAGAAGCGCCGCCTTGATGATATGACAGCCTTACTTTTTCATCGATTGTTGTAAGATTTGCCATTACATAAGTTTCACCGTCACCATAGGTCCATAACGGCAATTCATATACAGCTTTTCTTTGAGAAGGATTGCTGGTGGGTGATTGATAAATAACTCCTTTTTCACCTTCATAATAGAAATAGTCTCCGGAAACGGTAAAAGCACTGTCGTAAAAGCTGTCTCTTTCGACCACAGGCAATTTTACCTCTTTAATATTTACTTTTCGGGTGTAGGTATTGCTTATTTCAAGACCGTCACTTTTTGAAAAATTGTAATTCCATTCAAATTCGTCAACTGCAAATCTCCATGTTAAAGGGAAATAAGTGACGTTTCTGAACAATAACAGCGGATACTGCTCCTTGCTGTTGTCTATAACCTTGCCGTTGACCTCAACCTTAAAGCTTGGAATAGAAGCGGTATATTTTTCTTTGTTGACTGCAGAATATGTATCCATATAGGTGCCAATTTCACTACTTCTGTTAATTTTTAGACCACTGATATTATCCCACTTCGTCTCAAGACCTAAAAATCTGCTGTCGTGATACGTCATGGGGAAATATGTAATGTTCTTGTAAACTATTAAAGGATATTCCTTGTTCTTGTTGTCAATTTCAATGCCATTTATTCTGACGTCAAATTCAGGCAGTGTTACATTTACAGATTCAGCGCCAAAAGCATTAATCGATAAAAGTACTGATAATATTAAAACTATAAATAATATTCTCACCTTGTTTTTCATACTCACAACCTCCGTTTTTATATAAATAATTAGACGTTTTTATTGCATGGATTGTTTCAGTATTTTATATTTTTTGTTACATTTTATAATAGATTTGGTATTAGAGCAAGATTAGGCATATCGCTTCCCATGATTCCAAAAGGTATATCGAAGAAAAAACGAATTGCATGTATATAATTAAAGGGTTGAAAATACGGATATCTAAACGGAAGAAACCTGACAATACAGATTTTTTTAGAAGTGTATGTTTTGTTAATGATGTTGTTTAGACTACTGATGACGCTGCACAATCCGATATAATTGATCATTTAAGTAAATAAAATTACTAAATTTTTTTACTGTTGAGATTCTGCAATAAACCTTTTCTCAACAGTTTTAATTGTCCTACTCTGATGTCAACGACATTTTATCTTTATTCCTATCGTTTGCATCCTTAATTTTCAAAAGCTCAATATATTTTTCAAGTTGTTTTTTACTTTCCTCACTAAGTGAGTTATAATCATTTAATAATTTCTCAGGATTTCGTATATTACTTTTACATAAAAGATAGTCAATTGACACATTAAAATAACCTGACAAAATATCTAATGTTTTTGTGTCAGGATCTCTTTTTCCCGTCTCATAAAAGCTTATTGATTGTTGGGATGTATTTAGAAGCTTTGCCAAATCATTTTGTGAAATATTTTTTTCTAATCTTAATTCTTTAATCCTGTTCAAAAAAACACCCCCTTGTTACATTATAGTTAAATAGTATTATTTTTCATAACAAAATAATGTTTTAACAACAACTTGACATACAACTTATTGTAGTATAAAATTAATACAACCTAATGTTGTAAATGAAGACGAATTATGGTTAAAAATGAATAATGGTATTGAAAAAATCGCTCTTTCATTATTTGAAATAGAAGTAGAAAACAAATGTATGATAAATAACATTTGGGTATTGTTTAAATAATATCAACTCCGATGTTATTATCAAATATAAAGGATTTATGTAAAGAGAATACAATACTATGGAGGTAAGACAATGATAAGAAAATCATTATCGTTATTGTTAATATTCGCAATGATATTTTCAATAGCGATGCCTGTAAATGCTTTTGCGATAACTAAAGATTATGCAGGACATTGGGCGGAGGAAACAATTAATACATGGCTGAATAAGGGATATGTATCAGGGTATCCTGACGGCTCGTTTAAGCCGGAAGGTTCAGTGACAAGGGCTGAATTTATAACGATGGTGAATAAGCTGTTCAGTTATAGCGAAATATCAGATATCAGCTTTACAGATGTAAACTTAGAAGATTGGTATTATAAAGAGGTTCAAAAATCAGTCAAAGCTGGATATATATCGGGATTGTCGGAAACAAAATTTGCTCCTGATGAAAAATTAACAAGAGAGCAGGCAGCTGTGATAATTTCAAAAATAATGGAGCTTCAAGGCAAAAGTGCCGGAGCTGATATATTTACCGATAAAAATGAGATATCAGGCTGGGCTCTTGAATATGTGGGGGCTTCAGCAAATGCCCAGATAATCAAGGGATATGATGCGGACAATACATTCAGACCGCAAAATCCAATAAAGAGGGCAGAAGCTATATCAATGTTAGACCGAATTGTGGAAAGTACGGAATCAGCAGATTTAATAATTGATAAAGCAGGAACAGTTGTAGAAAATAAAACCTACAACAATATCCATATAACAAATAAGGTTGGAAATGGTGAAGTTACGCTTAAAAATGTAACCGTAACAGGTGAACTGCTTGTTGAAGGCGGAGGAGAAAACTCAATAATTATTGAAAATTCAACAATAAATGTATTGGTAACAAACAAGAAAGACGGGAAGGTAAGAATATTAGCAACAGGTAGTACCGAGGTTTACTATACCTCTGTTTTATCAGGAGTGACATTAGAACAGGACGAATTGACAGGAAAAGGTTTTGAACAGGTGGTAGTAGATGAGGACGCAAATGAAAATCAGACAATAACCGTAAATGCTGATTTGGGTGAATTATCAATAAATGCTAAGGTTAAAATTAACATTAAATCAGGTGAAATAGAAGAAATAGTTATTGCTAAAGATGCTGAAGGTGCGTCAATAAACCTTGGGAACAGTGCAAAGGCTTTATTGATAACAGTGAATGCGAAGGTATCATTTACAGGAGTAGGAACGATAATAACTGCAGAAATAAATGCCAGTGAAGTTACATTCGAAAAGAAGCCTGAAAATACAGACGTAGCTCCCGGTGTAAAGGCACCTGAGATTAAGACTCCGTCATCCGGCGGCGGTGGTTCAAGTGGTCCAAGCGGTCCATCACAGCAAGTTCTAAATATAGAAATAACACTAAGTGACAGTTTAGTACACGCAAATGAAACAGATTTTTATCCATATATTCAGACAATCAGCCTCAACAATCAGACAATATATAATGATAAAGAAGGAAGACAAGATCTCGATGAAATTATATCTATGCTTAAGGAGCAGGGTATAACATTAAAATTCAAATCTGATGATACAAGTATTGTTTCAATAGATGAAACAACAGGAAAGATGACAGGTAAAGCTGTAGGAGAAACAATTATTACAGTTACAGCTTCAAAATCCGGATATAATAATAAAGCATTTGATTTTGATGTGGAAGTAATAATTCCGGTTAATGAGGTTGAGATTTCAGCAACAACAACTTCAACGGGAATAGGTGGAAAAGTGCAATTAGAAGCAGTTATTTCTCCGAAAGACGCCACATACAAGGATGTTGCTTGGGAATCAAGTGATGATAAGATAGCAGCTGTAGATGCTAAGGGCTTAGTAACTGGTGTATCAACAGGTTCAGCCATTATCACGGTTACTACAAAAGAAGGAAGAAAGACAGATTCAGTTGTAATTGAAGTAAAAGAATCTAAAGAACCAGAAACGCCGGATATACCAGTTAGTGGTATTACTATAAATGAGGCTGACCAGGAATTAGAAGTTGGAGAAAAGCTTCAATTAACAATCAAGATTGAACCTGAAGACGCTACAAATCAAGATGTAACCTGGGAATCAAGTGATGATACTATAGCAACAGTGAGTGCAAATGGATTAGTAACAGCAGTTACTGAAGGTGAAGCTACTATTACTGTAACTACAGAGGATGGTAATAAGATGTATAGTGTTGTTATTGCTGTGGTAGTAGAAGAGCCGCAAGACCCAGAAGAACTAACAGCAACTATTGACGAAATTACTGGTGATAGCAATACATTAAGCGGAACATTCAATAAGCCAGTATTTGTTGATGGAGTAGCATTAGGCTCAGTAAATGTATCTAACGATACAGGAAAAATAGCATTTATAGATAAGCTATTTAATGCACCAACTGATTTATCAACTTACATGGATGCTGACAAGGTAGAAATAGTCTTAACCGATACCAGTGTAAGTGTAACAATTAAAGATGGTGCAATAAGCGAAGAATTATTTAAAACTCTTGACGGAGATGGCAACGGTATTTGGAGAATGGATATAGAACTAAACAAAGACAATTTTATAGATGCTGATAATCAAACAGTGGTAGAAGTACCAGAAGCTTTCAAGATTAAGTTCTTTGTACCATCTGCTAATGGTATAGCTGATTATTCAGTTCCAGTAAAAGCAGTATTCCAAACCCAAGACCAAAGAGATGCTGAAGGAGATGGCGTAGTAGCTCCAGAAGCACTAACAGTAGCTATTGATGAAGTTACTGGAAGTAGCAACACACTAAAAGGCATATTTAATAAATCAGTATTTGTTGATGGAGTGGCATTAGATTTAATAAATGTTGAGACATCAGAAGATAAAATAGCATTCTTAGACCAGCTATTCAATGCACCAGTTGATTTAACTGAGGTTGTGAATGCAGATAACATAACAATCAATCTTACAGATAGAAGTGTAGAAGTAATTGTTAACGACGATGTGATTAAACGAGACTTGTTTAAGGCTTTAGACACTTCTACAACTGGTGGAACTGATATCTGGTCAGGCAATGACGATGGCATCTATAGAATGGATATAGAACTTGAAGAGGGTAACTTTAAAGATATTCATGGTAATTATATTGAGGCAATAGAAGGAGAAGAACAATTTAAACTAAAATTCTCTTCATTATCGTCTGGTATGGTCAATTATGATGCACCAATAAAGGCAGTATTCCAAACTCAAGCGCAAAGAGATGCAGAAGTTGCGGTGGACACAGGTATTTCAATTTCTGTAGATAGAGAAAAAGCTACTGCAGAAAAAGCAACAATTGAATTTTCATCGACAAGAACATTTGGAACATCAGAAACTAAGTATACAAGTGATATGTATACTAAAAATGGAACCTATATGCTTTTAAGACTTTACAAAGTTGATGGAGAAAGTGAAGAGGCAGTATTTTTCAATACAGTATATGACGGTCTTACAATAAGCAGTGGATTAGGCGCTGGCTTGAAGTTTGGAGATCATGGAACTGGCACGGGGAGATTAGGCGCTGATTTTGGACTTGGTACACATAGCGGGACAAAATTGTTCAGTGATGCAAGCATAAAGAATTCAACTGTTAAAGGGGCTCTTATCTATGATGTGAAAACTTCTGATGATGATGTATTCGGTTTATGGCTACCTGCAGGGTCGATTAATCTTACAGTAGAAGCTAACTTGAAAACAACTGAAAAAGTAGCAGGAAACTATAAGATGGTATTAGAAGCATATGAATCAGCATATAAATTGAATGAAGAAGGAAATCAATGGGTAAAATATTCTGATACAGAAGAGTTGCCATTACTTGAAAGTGTGGATATCATTACATTCACTGTAGAATAGTAAGTTGTAGTAGAGGTAATTTAATAATACGAGTATGCGCCAGACCTTTAATTTATTAATAGACATCCTATTATGAGCATTAAAACAAAGTCCTCGTGGGAAGTCAAGTAATAAAGCTTTCTCGCGAGGACTTTTCTTTATAGCCGGCAAAAACTTATTAAGAGAAGGTGTGACAAAAAATAGAATCGAGACAGCTATGGAAATGCTCAAAAGAGGCTTAGACATAGAGTTAGTCAGCGAGGTAACAAAACTTTCAAAAGAAGAAATAAAAAAACTGCTTGATAGAATCAACGGTCAAAACAAGTAAAACATGAGCCGGTTTTGGAGAATAGATCTAAAACCGGCGCTTTTTCTCTCAGGTCGCCTTTTATATCAAATGCATCTGCAGCAATTATATCATCCATTATATCTTTAATTTAAACATGTTGATTTGGAGTGTTTTCTCTGTTAATATATATTAAATAAAGATGCTATCAATTTTTACTGATCGAAAGGTGACGAAATGCTAAATTTTTTAAGGCAAGAAGGAATCAGCGAGAAGCTGATTAAGGAAATTGAAGATTTCAGAAAACAATACGAGGTTAATCCGGGTTACGATTACAGGATTCCAAAACCAAAATATAATTACTACGGAAAAGAAATATGGGAGCAGGCAATAACTGCTATACTTTGCGGAGAAAATTTGCTGCTTGTAGGTTCTAAGGCAACCGGAAAAAATGTCCTTGCAGAAAATCTTGCCTGTGTTTTCGGCAGACCAAGCTGGGATATATCATTTCATATAAATACCGATTCAACCTCCTTAATAGGTACGGATACCTTTGAAAACGGACAGGTTGTATTCAGAAACGGTCCGATTTATGAATGTGCTAAATACGGTGGATTTGGTATATTGGATGAAATAAATATGGCTAAAAATGATTCGGTGGCAGTGCTTCATGCAACACTTGATTACAGAAGAATTATTGATGTGCCGGGATATGATAAAATCAGATTAAATGATGCGGTAAGATTTATTGCAACAATGAATTACGGCTATGCCGGCACCAGAGAATTGAATGAGGCTCTGACATCAAGGTTTATGGTTATTGCCATGCCAAATGTTACATCTGAAAATTTAATGAAAATTTTGACTAAGGAATTTCCTGGACTTAATGAAAAATATCTTGAACAGTTCACGGAATTTTTCCAGGAGCTGAAGCTGAAAAGCGATAATTCGGAAATATCAACTAAATCAGTTGATTTAAGGGGACTGTTGTCTTCCATACATTTGATGGAAAAGGGACTTGAGCCCGTCAGAGCTTTACAGATGGGTATAGTAAACAAATCCTTTGATGAATTTGAGCGCAAATTAGTTGAGGATGTTATAAAGCTGAGAATACCTGATAATATAGACAGAGGAGAAATTTTTACTTACTAATGGCACATCAAATCAATGAGAAAAAGAGAGCCCATAATATAATTTGGAATGCTTCCGAGGATTATTCCTTTGAACCGGACTACAAGGTATTTAACGAAGAAGGTAAAGCTGATATATATTCAAATTATATTATTGGAGCAGTAAGAAAATATTATGATTATTATAAGCTCCGGGAATTCTTTAAACACTTGAGAATTGATTCAGATTATGAATTTTATGAGGAGCTTTTTTGGCTTGGATTAGAAAATTCTACATTTGAAAAAGGGAAAATTGAACGACCGGCTTTATTAAATTTGAGAGAAAACTATGCGAGAAAAGTCTTGTTGAGGGAAGTACCGGATATTACAGATGCGATTTTAAAAGAAATTAAAAAAGCGCATTACCAAAAAGTTATTGGAGAGATACCAAAAACAGAGGACAGGCTTTTAAGGATACTGGGTGAGCTTGAATTTGATGCATATATGGATACTGACGAAATTATATCCAAGATGAAGGAAATATTAGAAAATTATTTTAGATTCAATTACGGTCAATATGAAAAATCATTTAAAAAACATGTGGAAAGTAAAGATGAAGCTAAGAATATACTTAACCATTACGAAAAGATGACAGAAAAATCAGACGACGGCAACCCATTAATGAAAGATATGGAGATCGAATCGGCTGAAACGACTAGATACGTCTATTTCGAGCAGGATGAAGACAAAAAGGATATTAAAATAAAGTTATATAATCTGAACAACAGAAAGGTCGATACGGACAGAAGATATATAGAAAAATATTATGGGAGTTCAGCCTTACCCGAGCACAAAACCATTGCCTTTGAAAAAGCCTTATGTACAGGTAATCATAAAAATAATCACCTTCACTTTACACGCGGAGAGTATGATTCTGCGATAGTTGATGCAGATACCGAATATATAAAAAGAGTTGCTTTGGAGAAAAGAGAAGCAAATATTACCTTTTATCACGATAATTATGCAAGAAATCTGCAAAGTATAATAAAATTAACAAATAAAATCAGAAATACGATGATGATGAATTTTGAGCAATCTGTTTTAAAATCGAAGGAAGGCAAACTGGTTCCAAATAAAATCTGGAGAAATATTTATGTAAATGACAACAATATTTTTTCCAGAGAGCTGAAAAATGACTTAGGAAATATATCTGTGGATATTCTGCTTGACGCATCTGCTTCTCAAGGTGAGAGACAGGAGATAATTGCATCACAGGGATTTATTATTGCTGAAAGCTTAACCCGCTGTCAAATACCGGTGAAGGTGTATTCCTTCAGCAGCTTAAGAACCTATACGGTTATAAATTTACTTCGTGATTATGAAGAAAATGACAGGAATGATAAAATATTTAATTACAGAACCTCCGGGTGTAATCGTGACGGATTAGCTGTAAGGACGGCTCTTCATATGATGGAAAACAATCAAAGTGAACATAAAATACTCATAGTTCTTTCGGACTGCAAGCCAAATGACATTGAAGCTAATCCGGGAACAGGAATAATCCCGTCCCATATTGAATATTCAGGTGTTAAGGGTGTAAGCGATACCGCAATGGAGGTTAAAAAGGGCATATTCAAAGGAAATACTGTTCTTTGTGTTTTCACCGGTGATGATGATGATTTGCTTTCCGCAAAAAAAATTTACGGTCATAATTTTGTCAGAATTAACTCGTTAAACAGATTTGCGGATATGGTGGGATTGCTGTTGCAAAATCAGCTTAAGAATTTATAATATAAATATTTCACCAGAACATTGTAAATACTTTATCGAATTATTGATTGACAAATATATTTAGTCAAGATAAACTAATCAATGTGTTTTATTAAATATTTTTGAAAGGTGTGATTAAATGAGAGATTGTGACTTGGCTATGGAACTTTTAGAGAAGGAAAAACTTACATTGGCAATAGTCAAGGATGGTAAATTAATTTTTAAAAGTTATGAAAAAGGGATTAAGCCCTTATATACAGCTTATGAAGAGCTTGTAGAACTAAACGGATCAAGTGTAGCAGACAGAGTTACAGGAAGAGCAGCTGCCATGCTTTGCATACATGCAGGTATAAAAGAATTAAAGACTAAACTTATATCTGATAATGCTATAAATGTATTAAAGGAATCAAATATAAAATTTGAGTATGATGAATGTACTCCATATATAAAAAACCGTGACAAAACGGGGATGTGCCCTGTTGAAACACTATCATTAAAGGCTCATAACATTAATGACTTGATACATATGATAAAAAGCTTTTTAGAAAGTATAAAAAAAGGAAATTGAATATGAAAATAGCTGTAGTAGATGGAATGGGCGGAGGAATCGGATGTCAAGCAATTGAAAGACTGAAGTCTTTGAATAACAATAATATAGAAATTGTTGCGCTTGGAACGAATTCACAAGCTACTTCCAATATGTTAAAATCCGGAGCCCATGAAGGAGCCACCGGAGAAAATGCAATTGTATGGATGAGCAAAAAGGTAGATATAATAATTGGACCATTAGCAATTATTGCAGCAAATTCCATGATGGGAGAGATTAGCCCCAAAATGTCAGAAGCAATTGCAAGCAGTCATGCAAGGAAGCTGTTACTCCCGGTAAGCAAATGCAATATTGAAGTAATAGGACTTGAACAGCTGCAATTTAAAATAATATTTAATGAACTTACCAATACAATTAAAAGAATATTAGATGAACAATAACCATGAAGGTTTACTTAAAACAAAAGCTTTATGGTTATTTATTTTTATCAAAATCAGGAGGAATAATAAATAATGAAAAATAAAATAACAACAAGAGAAATAATTTTAAGCGGTTTATTATTAGCCACGGGTATATTATTGCCAATGGTATTTCATATATTTAGTTTGACAGGTCCAATAGCTTTGCCCATGCATATTCCTGTATTAATCGGTGGATTTTTGTTGTCACCGCAATTAGCATTGCTGTTAGGAGTTATGACACCAGTTATCAGCGGGCTTCTGACAGGAATGCCTGTAATGTTTCCGATGTCTATAATAATGGCATTCGAATTAGGGACTTACGGATTAGTAATTGCTATAGCTACAAGAAAATTTAAGTTATCAATTATTCCGTCGCTAATTATTGCTATGATATCAGGACGTATAATGGCAGGATTGACAGTTGCTGCATTAGTACAGTTGTTTGCAGTTAAAATGAATCCTGTAATGTTTGTAAAAGGTGCAATAATTACAGGTATTCCGGGTATTATTATCCAACTTATCTTTATCCCATCTTTAATATATGCATTAAAAGCATATTTGAAAAAAACATCAGCAAATGCTTAACTAAAAAAATAAATTAACGCGCCTATAGAGAACCTTGTTCTTTATAGGCATTTTTTAATAAAACGCCTTGACAAAATTGTATACAATTAGTATTATTGGTGTACAATGATATATTTGCGAATAAGTAAAGATGCTGAAATTATATTCAATTATACTATGTTTAGGGAATGATAAAATAATAAAGTAATTGTAGATGTACCGGAAGAAACTCTGACACAAATGAAAGAAATTGCAGCTCCTGTTTATAATAGTATAAAAGAAACTTGTGCACCATCTGTTTATGAAGCATTCTTTAATGCAGTTGAAAAACATAAAGCTAATTAATAAATAAATAAATTATAATAAAAATCAGGAGGAGTATAATGGATATATTTTCTTTAAAAGGTAAAACAGCAATTGTTGTTGGTGGAAGTAAAGGACTATGTAAAGGAATTGCAACCGGATTTTCACAAGCAGGTGCTGATGTAGTTCTTGTCAGCAGAAAGCAAAACGAGCTTGATGCAGCAGCTATTGATATATCTAATAAGACAGGAGGAGTTGTTAAAGGTATATCTGCTGACATTACTTCCGTTGAAGGCTGCAAAGAACTTGTTGACAAGGTAGCAGAAGAATTCGGACATGTTGATATCTTGCTTAACGGTGCGGGTTTAAATATTAGAAAGCCTATTATTGAATATTTAGAAGAGGATTGGGACAAGGTGATGGATGTCCAGCTTAAATATGTATTCTTTATGGGTCAGGCAGTTGCTAAACATATGATAGAAAAAAATATCAAAGGAAAAATTATCAACATCGGTTCTTTAAATAGTGAATTGGGATTAAAGAATATGGTTGCATATGTAGCTGCTAAAGGCGGAATAAAGCAAATGACTAAAGCCATGGCTCATGAATTAGCACAATACGGAATCAGTGTAAATGCTATAGGACCAGGTTATTTTGAAACAGAAATGACAAAACCTATATTTGAAAATCCTGATAATATAAGAAGATTTAAAGAGAGAATACCGTTTGGAAGAACAGGATTTCCCGAAGATTTAATAGGTACTGCAGTATTTTTGGCATCAACGGCTTCTGATTATATAGTCGGACAAACAATTTATGTAGATGGTGGATACTTAATAAATTAATATTATGATAAAACAATATTAATAAATGTGCTTATAGAGAGTTCTCTATAAGCTTTTTTTATGACAGGACTAAAAAATCGCAATATTTCGTTTGTAAATTATGAATATTGACTTTAGTATTTAAGGGCAATATAATATATATGGTGTATTGTTTTCTTTACGCATTGATACGGTAAATATAGTTCATTTTGTGTATTTGATATTATAGAAATTAAGAAAGGGGTGATTTTAATTGTATATAAATAAAAATTTACAAGAAATAGCATATAACTATTTAATGGAAAAAATAATGGAAGAAGTTTTCGATAATGATGAAATTTATTCAGAAGAAAAAATAGCTCAGGAACTGGGTATCTCAAGAACACCTGTCAGGGCTGCACTTCAAAGGCTTAATCATGATAATTACATAGATATTATTCCGTATAGAGGTTTTAAGCTTCATCAGACTACTATTAGTGATATAATTCAATCCTTTCAATTAAGATGTGCCATCGAAGGATATTGCTGCTCATACATAGCCAAAAAATACAATACAGAAAAAGCATCAAGAACATTAAATGAACTGACAGAAATATTAAACAAACAAAAAAATATATTAGAAAATAACAGAAGCTTGTATGAAAAGGATGGAGCGTATACCGGTAAAAGGGAAGATATTAATTTAAATGAATTCTTGGAATTTGATGTATTATTTCATAAAACTATAGTTGAATTTGCTGAAAATCAAGTGTTTAATTCAACATTTAACAGCTATGTAAGTACAATAAAATTTCTTGCTCGTTCGTATTATAAGTCAGTTATACCAATAACTATAGACGAGCATTACAATATTCTTTCATCAATGTTAAAGGGTGATGTTAATAATAGCTACAATTCCTTGGTAAACCATATGATTACACCTACAAAGTTATATTTAAAGAAGTTTAATGCGGATTTAGACTTTTTCTAATACTGCATAATTCATGTTATTTTCGTACAAGCAGTATCACACTTTACTGCATAGCTTAGTTTTCGTAAGCAAAATTCAAAAATACCAGTAAGGTCATGCAGTTGCAGGACTTCACTGGTTTATTATTTCTCCTTAAACCACCCCTGCAAGGCTATATTTAAATAAGTTTATTAAGTATTTAGAACTTCACGAAACTATTTGTATACAATTCACATCAATTGCATACGATTAGTTTTATTATGATTTTTAGCAAACGTATACTTGATTTCCTAATGGTATTGTAGTATACTACTACTCGTAATTAGTTTTATTAATTTTTATTTTAAGGAGGTTAATTATTTTGGACTTTAAAGGAAAAATAGCTGTTGTTACAGGAGGTGCTTCTGGTATCGGCAAATCATGTTGTTTAAGCTTAGCTGAAAAAGGAGCCACTGTAATTGCTGTTGACCGCAACGAAAATGGTGCAAAAGCTGTTGCGGATGAAATTAAGCAAAAAGGAGGTAATGCTGAAGGCCTAAGTTTAGATATAGTTAATATTGCGCAAATTAAAGTGATTGTAGATTATATCGAAAATAAATATTCAAGAATAGATATCCTGATAAATTGCGCAGGTATTACAGATGTAATAACAATTGAGGATATTACAGAAACGGAATGGGACAGAATGCTGGAAATTGACTTAAAAGGTCCATTCTTTGTAAGTCAGGCTGTTATTAATGTTATGAAGAAAAACAATTTTGGAAAAATTGTTAATTTAGGCTCGGTAGCGGGTGAGGTTGGAGGAATTGTAGTCGGAGCTAACTATGTAGCAGCTAAAGCGGGTATTATCGGTCTGACCAAGTCTCTGGCAAAATCAGCAGCTAAATATGGTATAAATGTAAATACTGTATCTCCCGGCTTTATTGATACTGAAATGACAAAAGATTTAAATCAAGATGTCAGAATGGTTCCTTTGGGCAGAAAAGGTACTTCAGAGGAAGTATCAGATGTTATTTTATTCTTATGTTCTGATTATGCTCGATATTTAACAGGCGTTAATCTTGATGTTAACGGCGGTCTTCACATGAATTAATAAGTTTAGGAAAACGTTAAGTATTAAAAAAATAAAAACGAGGATAGAAAAAGGAGATTAAAATGAAAAAGAAATTAGCATTAATTTTAGCTGTTGCTTTATGTTTAGGTTTATTTGTTGGTTGTTCAAGTAAAGATGCGAATGCTCCTAAAGAAGAAGTTTTAGAAATTAAGGTAGGTCATGGTACGGCTGAAACTACAGCATTGCATCAAGGCTGGTTAAAATTTAAAGAGCTTGTTGAACAAAAATCTGACGGAAAGATGACAGTAAAAATATTCCCTAATCAGCAATTAGGCGGAGACAGAGAACTTATTGAAGCTGTTCAATTAGGCAATGTTACTATGACCAGTCCTTCTACAGCTCCTTTAGCAGCTTTTGACCCTGCATTTTTTGTATTAGATATTCCTTTCTTGTTTTCAGACAGAGATATGGTTTATGAGGTGCTTGACAGTCAAGTTGGAGAAAGCTTGCTAGATACTTTAAAAGAATACAATATAAAAGGTCTTGGTTATTGGGAAAATGGATTCAGAAACTTTACAAACAGTAAGCTTCCTGTAAGATCACCACAAGAATTATCAGGTATAAAAGTCAGAACAATGGAAAATGAAATACATATGAAAGCATGGTCGTTACTGGGTGCTAACCCTACTCCTATGGCTTTCGGAGAACTTTATACAGCGCTTCAGCAAAAAACAGTTGATGCACAGGAAAATCCGTTTGAATTAATTTATGCAACAAAATTCCATGAAGTACAAAAATATATTACTAAAACTCAACATATATATTCAGCGTATATTCCCCTTATGAATAATGAATTTTTCAACAATTTATCCAGTGAATATCAACAAATCATAATGGATTCAATTAAAGAAGCAACAGCAGAACAAAGACAAATAGCAGGTAAAAATGATGTAGAATTTGAAGAAAAAATGAGAAGCACTAATGAAGTTATCGATTTATCCGGTGATGAGAAACAAGCTTTCAGAAATGAAATGGCACCTGTTCTTGATTTGGTTAAAACAAAAGCAGGAGAAGATATGGTTAGTGCTTTCACCGAGGCTACAGGTTATTAAGTGGGGGTTTACCCCACTTAAAACATAGAGAAGGAGTTACACTGTATGAAAATACTAAAATTTATAGATGATAATTTAGAAAAAATTATTTTAGTTATTTTGCTGGGTGCATCAAGTGTCATTATCGGTTTACAAGTATTTATGAGATACGTATTGCAATCATCATTATCATGGTCAGAGGAAATTGCAAGGTATATGTTTGTATGGTTAACGTATATAGGTATCAGTTATGGAGTAAAAGCCGACAGGCATATAAAGGTTGATGCAGCAATGTATATGTTTCCTAAAAAGATGAGAAAATACATATCTTTAATTGGTGATATTTTATTTTTAGCTTTCGCAGTAATAATTGTGGTTACCTCATATGGAGTAAGCGGTAAGATTATTATGAGCGGACAAACTTCTCCGGCTGTAGGTTTACCTATGGGTCTTGTATATTTAGCACCATTTGTAGGATTTGCAATGGTTAGCTTAAGATTAGTACAGAATATCATTAAACATATCAATTTATTGAAAGGAGAAGATATTCAATGTCATCATTAATTCTTTTTGGTTCGTTCGTTATATTTCTTATTTTAAATACACCGGTGGGAATAGCTTTAGGGATTGCTTCAATATGCACCATACTTTACAGCGGTGACTTGTTAGTTTCTTATCTTTCCCAGAGCTTAGTTACAGCAACAGATTCCTTTCCGTTAATGGCGATACCCTTTTTTATCTTAGCAGGAGATTTAATGGGTAAGGGGGGAATTTCAAAACGATTAATTGATGTTGCCAGTGTTTTCGTCGGAAGGTATACAGGCGGATTAGCAATAGTGACAATAATCGTATGTATGTTCTTTGCGGCTATTTCAGGCTCAGGTCCTGCAACTGTGGCGGCAATAGGCGGCATTATGATACCTGCTATGATTAATAAGGGATATGATAAAAACTTTTCAAGCGGATTGAATGCTACGGCAGGAAGTATAGGAGTTATTATACCCCCTAGTATACCGATGGTAATGTATGGAGTATCTACAAGCGTGTCAATAAGCACGATGTTTCTTGCCGGTTTTGTTCCGGGAGCTTTAATAGGTACAATTCTTATAGCCTACAGTTATATTACATCAAAAAAGATGGGATATAAAGGAGATCAGGTTATATACAGTGCAAGAGAAAAATGGAATGCAGTTTACGAAGCAAAGTGGTCATTGTTAGTTCCTGTCATAATATTAGGAGGAATATACGGTGGGATATTTACTCCGACGGAGGCAGCAGCAGTAGCGGTAATATATGGTTTTGTTGTGGGAGTATTCGTACATAAAGATCTTAAGCTGTCAGAATTGCCTGAAGTTATAGCCAGTTCAGCTTTAACGACTGCAACGGTTATGATAATAGTGGGAACAGCAACAACCTTCGGGAGAATATTAACACTTGAGCAAATTCCTATTATGATAGCAAATGCTATTTCTTCGTTCTCAAGCAATCCATATGTAGTACTGTTTCTGATAAACATATTACTTTTATTTGTAGGATGTTTTATGGATACGACTGCTGCAATTATTATACTATCACCGATATTGCTTCCTGTAGCTTTAGCTATCGGAGTTGATCCAATACATTTTGGTATAATAATGGTTACAAATCTTGCAATAGGATTTATTACCCCTCCATTGGGAGTTAACTTATTTGTTGCATGCGGAGTTGCAAAGTCACCATTAGAGGATGTAGTAAAAGGCGTAATACCATTTTTCATCTGTATGCTTGTGGCATTAGCATTAATAACGGTTTTCCCTGAAATTTCTCTGACTTTACCGAGACTGTACGGTAAATAGTTTAGTTTTTAAAATAAGTTTAAGGAGTGTTTAAATGAAAGCTGTTGTAAAGGTTAAACGCGGAAAAAACAATATAGAAATTCATGAAGTAGAAAAACCTCTTTGCCAGGATAATGAGGTGTTAATTAATATTAAAGCTATAGGTGTATGTGGGACGGATTATCACATTTATACGGATGAGTATGATACTGTGCCTCCTTTAATCATTGGTCATGAATTTAGCGGAGTTATTGCCGAAGTAGGTAAAAATGTCAAGGGTTTTAATGTCGGAGAACGGGTAATAAGTGAATTAAGCGTTCAAAGCTGTGGTGTTTGCAGGTATTGCAAAACAGGAAATCCGCAGATTTGCTTAGATAAAAAAGCACCGGGAACTCATATTAATGGTGTTTATACCGAATATATCAATATGCCTGCTGCACTTGTCCATAAAATATCTGATAACATATCTTTTGAAGAAGCTGCTGTGATTGAACCGGCAGCTATAGTTGCCCATAGTTTATTGCAAAGAACTAAAATAGAGCCTGAAGATTTTGTAGTAGTTATAGGGCCGGGACCTATAGGATTATTAGCTATACAAATGGCAAAGATTCAAGGTGCAAGAAAGGTTGCAATAGTTGGAACGGATATAGATAAAGATTCAAGATTAAAGATAGCTGAGGGTTTAGGCTGTGATTATATAATCAATGCCTCTGCAGAAGATCCTGCGGATATAATTTATGAGCTGACTGAAGGACTCGGAGCAGATGTTGTTGTAGAGTGCTCAGGTTCTACACCGGGTATTAATTCAGGAATTAATATGCTCAGAAAGCAAGGAAGAATGTGTGTAATCGGAATACCCGGTCCTGAAAAAATACATATTGAATGGAAGAAGGCTGTGATAAAGGCTCTGAATATAGTATGTACATTCAGCTCTTCACCTCTTAGCTGGAATTGGGTCATATCAATGCTTGATAGGAAAGCATTGAATTTAGACAGCATTATAAGTCACAAAGAGCCTTTAGAAAGATATGAATATATTTTTGAAGAAATTTCTAAAGGTAATGTAATTAAAGCTGTACTTTTGCCTTAAAATTTTATATAATATTTAAATTAGTATTGTAGTATACTAAACCATAATTTAACATAAGGAGTGTAGAAATTGGAAAAGGAAAGGTTAATATGGATTTATAGAAAGATGCACGAAATAAGAAAGTTTGAAGAAAGAGCGTTGCAGTTATTTGAAAAAGACAAATTAAGAGGTTCAGTTCATTTGTATATAGGTGAGGAAGCAATTGCAGCAACGGTATGTTCGCTTCTGAGGGATTCCGATTATATAACAAGTACTCATAGAGGTCACGGGCATTGTATAGCGAAAGGTGCGGAACTTGCTCCTGCTTTAGCGGAACTCATGGGCAAATCTACCGGTTATTGTCAGGGAAGAGGCGGTTCTATGCATATAGCAGATGTAACGAAGGGAAACCTTGGAGCAAATGCTATAGTCGGAGCAGGCGTCCCAATAGCTGCAGGTGGTGCATTAGCTGCACAATTAAGGGGATCTGATCAGGTATCGGTTACATTTTTCGGTGACGGAGCATCTAATGAAGGTGTAGTACACGAAGCTATGAATTTAGCATCAGTATGGAAGCTTCCCGTTATATTCATATGTGAAAACAATGAATTTGGAATTTCAACACCGGTTAAGCAAAGTACGTCTGTTAAGGATATAAGTGTACGAAGTGCTGCGTACGATATGCCTGGCTATACAGTTGATGGAAATGATGTATTTGCTATAGATGAAGTTGTCAGCAAGGCTATTGAAAGAGCAAAGGATGGGCAAGGTCCGACTTTTATAGAATGCAAGACGTATAGATGGCTGGGCCATTGGACAGGTGATCCGCAAATTTACAGAACTAAAGAAGAAGTTGAGGCATGGAAAGAAAAATGTCCTATAAAAAGATTAGAAAATTATTTGATAGAAAATAAAATTTCTACTGAAGAAGAGTTAAAAAAGATTGAAGCGGATGTTTTAGTTGCAGTGGACGAAGCAGAGAAATTCGCATTAGAGAGTCCTGAACCAGATCCCTCTAAAGCCTTAGAATATGTATATTTTGAGAATTAATTTTGAAAGGAAGTATTTGATATGAGTAGAAAAGCATATGCAATTGCTATTAAAGATGTCTTAGCTGAGGAAATGAGACGCGATGATAGAATTTTTATAATGGGTGAAGATATAGCTGAACAAGGCGGTATCTTTGGTTGCACCAGAGGACTGCTGGAAGAGTTTGGAGAATCGAGAGTAAGAAATACACCTATATCTGAAGCAGGATTTATGGGTGCAGGAGTCGGAGCTGCATTAGCAGGAATGAAACCGGTAGTGGAGTTAATGTATATGGATTTTTCTTTGGTAGCTGCCGATCAGATTTTAAATCAAGCAGCAAAGATTAGATATATGTATGGCGGAAAAGCTACTTTGCCTTTAGTAATAAGAGGGCAGCAAGGAATCGGCAGGGGAAATGCTGCAACTCACTCACAAAGTACGGAAGCGATTTTTATGCATATTCCGGGGCTTAAGGTTGCAATGCCTTCAACTCCGGCTGATGCCGCAGGGTTATTGAGAACAGCTCTTCGTGATAATAATCCAATTATGTTTTTTGAACATAAGCTATTATATAGTGTTAAAGGTGAAGTTCCGGATGATCCTGATTTTGTGATTCCATTCGGAAAAGCAAATATAGTGAAAGAAGGTAATGATGTAACTATTATTGCAACCTCTCAATATGTCGGAAAAGCTTTAACGGTGGCAAATAAACTTGAATCTGAAGGTATATGTGCAGAAGTTATTGATCCCAGAACTTTGGTACCATTTGATACGGAAACTGTAGTAAACTCTGTTAAAAAGACAGGAAGAGCAATCGTAGTACATGAAGCTCATAAAAACGCAGGACCGGGAGCAGAAATTGCATCTTTAATTATGGAAGAAGCCTTTAAATATTTAGATGCACCTGTTTTGAGACTAGGTGCGAAAGCTTGTCCGCTGCCATTTAATTTAGGTCTTGAAAATGCGGTGGTTCCACAAGAGGAAGATATAGAAAAAGCAGTTAAATCTGTACTTTACAAATAGGGTAGGTGATTTAAAGTGGCAACAAAGGTTATAATGCCAAAACAAGGTCTGTTAATGACCGAAGGATATATAACTAAATGGTTAATTTCCGAAGGCGAAAAAGTAGAAGAGAATCAACCGTTATTTGAAATGGAAACAGATAAATTATCAATAACAATTGAATCTCCGGCATCAGGAACATTATTGAAAATAATAAGGGGAGAAGATGAAACTGTTCCCATTACTGAAATAATTGCTGTTATAGGACAAGAAGGAGAAGATTTTTCTCATTTGCTGACAGCAGACAGTCCGGCAGAAACAAAAATTGATGAGGTAAAAGCTGAAGCTGAATGTGCGGTAGTTGAATCTAATAGTATAAGCAATGAAAAAACAGATAGAGTATTTATAACTCCAAGAGCTAAAATGATAGCAGCCGATAAAAATATCGATTACAGTGATATTATCGGAAGTGGTCCGGAGGGACTTATTATAGAAAAAGATATTTTATCTTGTGAAAAAGGATTAGTACAAAATAGAAATAAAGTTACACCTGTTGCTGAAAAAATGATTAAAGAAAACAACCTTAATGCAAACGAAGTAGTTGGAACGGGTATCAGCGGCAGGGTAATTAAGCAGGATGTATTAAATATTATAAAAAATGAACAAAGCAACCTAAACAATACAGATACGCAAGAAAAGATTGTACCATTTAAAGGTATGAGGAAAGTAATATCAGACAGGATGATGGAAAGCCTTCACAATATGGCTCAGGCAAATCACAGAATGAAGGTTGATATGACTGAAGCTGTTAAGTTAAGAAAGAATATTAAGGAATCAGGAATTAATATTTCATACAATGATATTTTAATTAAAATAGTTTCTAAAGCATTACTTGAATTTCCATATATGAATTCTTCTCTGACAGGTGAAGGTATACTTTTAAAGGATTATGTCAATATGGGATTAGCCGTTTCTGTTTCTAATGGTTTAATTGTACCTAATGTAAAAAATGCTCATAAGAAATCTTTAGAAGAAATTGCTGCAGAGTCAAGAGAATTAATTCAAAAAGCTTTAAATGGCAGTTTATCACAGGAGGATTATTCCGGAGGGACATTTACTTTATCAAATCTTGGAATGTATGATATTGACGAATTCACAGCAATTATCAATCCGCCGGAAAGTGGAATTCTGGCAGTAGGCAAGGTGGAAAATACTCCTGTTGTTGAGAATGATACGATTGTAATTAAACCTATTATGACTTTAAGTTTAACGTATGATCATAGAATAATTGATGGTGCATTAGCTGCACAATTCTTACAAAGAATAAAACAATTGCTCATGCATCCATATTTGTTATTATAAAGATTAATAAAGACAAAGGTAGGGTGATAAAGTGCCAACAAATTTTAAATATGACATTATTATTATAGGCGGAGGTCCAGGAGGATATCCGGCAGCAATATATGCTGCTAAAAATAATGCAAGGGTAGCAATAATTGAGAAAGAAGAATTAGGCGGTACTTGTTTAAACAAGGGCTGCATCCCGACAAAGACATTTATTAAAAGTGCCGGCTTATACAATGATATAAAGTCAAGTCAACAATTTGGCATTACGACAGAGGGTGTAAGCTTTAAATGGGATAAAATTCTTAATAATAAAAATAAGGTTGTCAGGGGCTTAACAAATGGTGTACAAACATTATTGAAAAGTAATGGAATTGATATCTATAAAGGTAAAGGCAAGCTTATTGATAACAACACAGTTAAAATAGAAGGAAACAATAATGAAATAATTACAGGTGCAAATATAGTAATTGCTACAGGCTCAAAACCGGCAACCATTCCTGTAAAGGGATCAGATTTAGGCGGTGTTATAACCAGTGATGAAGCATTGGATTTAGAGAACTTACCGGAGTCACTGGCTATAATAGGCGGTGGAGTTATAGGAGTTGAGCTGGGCTATGTATTCAGAACATTTGGAGTAGATGTAACCATAATAGAGATGCTGCCTGAAATATTGCCAAGACAAGATGCAGATGCCATAAAGGTTGTAAAAGACTCACTACAAAAAATCGGCATAAAAATACTGACAGAAACAAAATTGTTAGGTATAGAAAAGGCCGGTGAAATGTTGAAGGTCAATTTTGACACAAAAAATGGACAGGATAGCATAATTGCAGAAAATGTCCTGATTTCAGCCGGAAGAAAATCAGAAATTGATGTTATTAATGGATTATCCATAGTTACTGATAAACAAGGCATCGTTGTGGATGAATATATGAGAACAAACATATCCAACATTTATGCCATAGGTGATGTTACAGGAAAAGTAATGCTGGCCCATGTAGCAACACACCAAGCATTAGTAGCAGTTAAAAATATATTAGGTAAAGAAATTAAAATGAATTATAATGTAATACCTTCATGTATTTACACAAATCCGGAGCTTGCATCAGTAGGCTTAACAGAGGAAGAGGCCAAAATTAATTATAAGTCTGTTAAAGTAGGATTATTCCCCTTTGCCGCCAGCGGAAAGGCTAAAACCATTGGTGAAACAGATGGATTTGTGAAAATAATATGTGACGAAAAGTATAATGAAATACTAGGCGTTCATATAGTCGGAGATCATGCTACAGAGCTGATTGCAGAGGCTTGTCTTGCAATAAAGATGGAATGTACTGCTGAAGAGCTGGCAGATACAATACATGCACATCCAACATTATCAGAAGCTGTGATGGAAGCTTCGGAGGCAGTTACGGGATTTGCTATACATAATTTATAGTAAAAAGATTAAGAAAGGAAGACAATTATGATTGACATATCTATATCAGAATTAGTTAATAATGCCAGATTAGCGCAAAAAGAAATTGAAAACTTTACACAGGAGCAAATTGATGCCGTTGTTAAAGTTGTTGCAAAAACAATATTTGATAATGCTGAAGCTTTAGCAAAAATGGCAGTAGAGGAAACCGGTATGGGAGTATATGAACATAAGGTTGCAAAGAATACCGGCAAAGCAAGAATTATATGGAATAGTTTAAAAAGCAAAAAATCCGTAGGTGTAATTGAAGAAGATTTGGAAAGCGGTATTATTAAAGTTGCAAAACCGATGGGGGTTATCGGAGCTTTAACACCTTGTACAAACCCTATAGTAACACCTATGTGTAATATAATGTTTGCTCTAAAGGGAAGAAACGCTATAATTATCGCCCCTCATCCAAGAGCGAAAAAATGCGCATCTTATACTCTTGAATTAATTAATGAGAATTTAAAAAAGTTTAACCTACCTAAAAATTTAATACAGACAATAAGTGAACCATCTGTTGAATTAACTAACGAACTTATGAAAAGTGTTGATGTTATAGTTGCTACAGGCGGCATGGGCATGGTAAAAGCCGCTTATTCAAGCGGAAAGCCGTCTTATGGAGTAGGCGCAGGTAACGTGCAGTGCATAATTGACAGGGATGTTAATTTTGCTGAAGCAGCACCTAAAATTATTACAGGAAGAGCTTTTGACAACGGAATTATATGTTCAGGGGAACAAATGGTAATCGTTCATAATGATGATTATGATAATGTTGTAAATGAATTAGTGAAAAACAAGGCGTACTTTGTAAACAATGAGGATGATAAGAATAGGCTTAAAAAAGTATTGTTTGATAAAGACGGGGTTATGAATAGGGAAGCAGTAGGTAAAAGCGCAGCTGCCATCGGTAAATTAGCCGGTATCGGAGTTCCGGATGATGTTTCAGTAATATTGGTTCCTGTTGATGCAAGAGGCAAAGAGGATGTTTTATGTAAAGAAAAGATGTGTCCGGTAATTGGAATAGTAAAATATAAAAGCTTCGAAGAGGCCCTTGATATAGCTGAAGCAAATTTAGAATATGAAGGTAAGGGTCATTCGGTAGCTATACATTCTAATAATAAAGACAACCTGATAAAGGCAGGAGAAAGATTACCTGTAAGCAGACTTTTAGTAAATCAAATATGTGCAACAATGAACGGAGGCAGTTTTGTTAACGGATTAGCAGCCACAACTACATTAGGATGCGGATCATGGGGGAACAATAGCATATCTGAAAATTTAGATTATAAACATTTTATAAATATAACAAGAATTGCATCAGTAATTGACGGAGCAACTCAACCTCCGGATGATGTGATTTGGGGGTAATTAATTATGAAGTTTATGGAATATCAAGCCAGAGAAACATTTGCGAAATATAATATACCGGTAATGAATGGTGTGGTTATTGATTCAGTTTCTCAAGTAAAGGAAAAAATAAAAGACTTAAAGTTTCCGTTGGTTGTTAAAGCCCAAGTTCAGGTTGGCGGCAGAGGAAAAGCCGGCGGGATACAATTTGCCGATAATGTCGATGATGTAATCAGAATTTCGGATAAACTTCTTTTTACAGAAATTAAGGGTCATAAAATTAATAAGTTGATGATAGTAGAAAAAGCTAATGGAATAAAGGAGTGTTATCTTTCTATTATTCTTGACAGGCAAACCAAATGCCCTATGATCATCTTCAGCGCTGAAGGTGGAATAGACATTGAAGAGACAGCGGTTAAAAGCCCGGATTCAATAATAAAGGTTAAAATAGATCCTGCCATCGGTGTGCAAGGGTATATGGTCCAATATATTATAAATAAATCCGGAATCAGTAAAAATATAGCTCCTTCTCTTTTAGAAGTTATTAAACAGTTATATAAACTGTTTTTAGATTATGATGCATTGCTGATGGAAATTAACCCATTATTAATATGCGAAGATAATACATTAATTGCTTTGGACGGTAAAATTGACATTGACGACAGCGCACTTTACAGACAGCCGATTGTTAAAGAATACAGAGATGAGCTGCAGGAAGAGGAATTGATACTTGAAGCCAGAAAATTCAGATTTCTTTATATACCGATTGAAGAAAAAGGAAATATAGCAGTTATAAGTAATGGTTCCGGTATGCTTATGTCAAGTATAGACTTAATATCAAAAGCAAACATGACGGTAGGCGCAGCTTTAGATTTAGGCGGCGGGGCAACTGCTGACAGAATTAAGGAAGCGGTCAGGATTGTGTTGTCAAATGAAGATATAAAATATTTGTATATTAACATTTTCGGCGGAATTACCAGATGTAATGAAGTTGCACAAGGTGTCAAAGAAGCAATGGAAATACAACCAAAAGGCAAATGTGTAGTGGTGCGGCTTGAAGGTACAAACAAAGAAGAGGGAGTTAATATACTGAATTCTTCAAATTTAGATATTGTATCTGTAGACGGACTTGTAGATGGAGTTAAAGCTTTGGCGGAAAGGGGTGCTGTATAATGAGTATATTGGTAAACGAGAATACAAAATTAATAATACAGGGGATTACCGGAAGAGAAGGTACCTTTCATGCCGAACAAATGCTACAATACGGAACAAAAGTAGTTGCAGGTGTTTCACCCGGTAAAGGCGGTCAAACAATTTGCGGTATTCCTGTTTTTGATACGGTAAGAGAAGCAAAAGAAGCTACAGATGCAGATGCAACAATTTTATTTGTACCTGCTAAGTATACTTCTGATGGTGTCAAGGAAGCAATAGATGCAGGGGTTGAGCTGATAATTACTATAGCCGAGCATGTTCCGGTAAAAGACATGATGGAGATATATCACTTGTCTAAGAGAAAAAACTGTAAGGTTATCGGACCCAATTCATTTGGAATAATTTCTCCGGGAAAATCAAAAGCCGGATTTATGGCTCATAAAATATTTTCAGAGGGCTCAGTTGGAGTAATGTCAAGAAGTGCTACAAACTGTTACGAAACAGTATCAATGATGACAAAAAATAACATAGGACAATCAACTTGTATAGGAGTTGGCGGAGATATGATTCCCGGTTCAACATTTGTTGAATTGCTGCCATTGTTAGAAGCTGATCCACAGACGAAAGCGGTAGTAATTATAGGTGAAATCGGTGGAAATGAAGAAGAATTGGCAGCAGAATATATCAAAAATAATATGACAAAGCCGGTTGTTGCATTAATAGCGGGTAAAAATGCTCCCAAAGGGAAAAGTATGGGTCATGCAGGTGCTATAGTATCTGCGGATGGTACAGGAAGTGCAGAAAATAAGGAAATGCTGTTAAAACAAGCGGGTGTTCATATAGCTGAAAGCACCGAACATATTGTTTCAATATTAAAAGAAATAATGTAAAATTATAATTTATAGCATACCGTAATAATTATAAATATCAATATTCTCTTAATGAAAGGAAATGATTTAGATGAATATAAAAGAAGAAGCCTTAAGGTTACATGAAATATGGAAAGGAAAAATTGAAGTTAACAGTAAGGTTCCTGTTAATACCACTCATGACTTATCTGTAGCATATACACCCGGAGTTGCCGAACCATGCAGAAAGATTCACGAGAATAAGGATGATGTATATAAGTACACCTCTAAAGGAAATATGGTAGCAATAGTAACTGATGGAAGTGCTGTACTCGGACTGGGAGATATAGGACCGGAAGCAGGTCTTCCCGTAATGGAAGGAAAAGCTGTATTGTTTAAACAATTCGCCGGGGTCGATGCTTTTCCGTTATGTGTTGCTTCAAAGAATGTAGAAGATATAGTTCAAACTGTTAAAATGATAGAGCCTTCATTTGGAGGAATAAACCTTGAAGATATTTCATCACCCAGATGTGCTGAAATAGAAAGAAGATTAAAACAGGAGTTAAACATTCCGGTATTTCATGATGACCAGCACGGTACGGCAGTTGTAGTTATTGCAGCACTTATTAATGCATTGAAAATAGTTAATAAGGAATGGAAAGACATCAATGTAGTAGTTAGCGGTGCCGGTGCAGCCGGGTCGGCTATTATAAATATGCTGTTATCAGTCGGAGTTGAAAAGATTATTGCGTGCAACAGTAAAGGAATAATCAATTCCGAAGAAGAAAATAGTAATTGGGTACATCAAGAAATTGCATATAAAACAAATAAAGAAAACAGAAAAGGCGATATTGCTGATGCTATGAAAGGCGCAGATGTTTTTATAGGCGTTTCAGCTAAAGGAATTGTTACTGAAGAAATGGTTAAATCAATGGCAGCTAATCCTATAGTATTAGCTATGGCTAATCCTGAACCTGAAATTATGCCGGAACTTGCATTGAGTGCCGGAGCCAGAATTGTAGGAACAGGCAGATCTGATTTCCCAAATCAAATTAACAATGTTCTGGCTTTTCCGGGCATATTCAGAGGAGCGCTGGATGCAAGGGCATCGGATATTAATGAAGAAATGAAAATAGCAGCTGCAAATGCTATTGCAGGTTTGGTAAATGAAAAAGAACTAAATGAAGAATATATCATTGTTCCTCCTTTTGACAGCAGGGTTGGAGAAGCCGTATCAAAAGCAGTATTTAATGCTGCGGTAGAATCAGGAGTATCAAGAATTAACTAAATATATAGAAAGCGTTGATTATTAAGCATATCTTTAATATTGACGCTTTCTTTATAAAATATTTTTTATAAAAGACAAAATCATCCATTAATAGAGACATTACATAAATTAGGTATATAAATATCAGGAGGTTATATTGGAGATAAAATTAAAGAAAGATAAAGAATATGTAAATGCCTGTATAGACGATAGGTATAATATTAATATTTTAACTTCCAATGAAGTTGGTACAGTACCTGCGGAAGATGAATTAATACAGAAAGCATTAAAATATCCAATTAATTCAAAACCGCTTAATAAGATAATTGAACCGGGTGACAAGGTAGTTATTATTACAAGTGATGTAACAAGGCCTGTGAAAAGTTATGTAATATTACCGCATATAATTAATGAATTGGCAGCTTGCAATGTAAAATCAGAAAACATAACTATTGTATTAGCTCTGGGTAGCCATAGAAAGCATACGGAGGATGAAAAAAAGTATTTAGTTGGGGAAGAAGTCTACCGGAAAGTAAATATCATAGATAGCGATATGAATGATTGTATAAACCTTGGTGTTTGTAAAAATGGTACTCCCGTAGATATATTTACCCCTGTAGCCAATGCTGACAGAATCATATGTATAGGAAATGTTGAGTATCATTACTTTGCAGGATATTCAGGTGGAGCAAAGGCAATTATGCCCGGAGTATCAAGCTATGCAGCTATACAGGCTAATCATTCCAATATGGTTAAAGAAGGTGCATACGCAGGGAATTTAGACACAAATCCTGTTAGACAGGATATTGATGAAGTAGGAAAATATATTAAAATAGACTTTATATTAAATGTACTTCAAGCATCAGATAAAACAATTATCGGAGCATACGCCGGTCATTATATAGATGCTCACAGAGCAGCCTGTAATGCATTAGATAAAATGTATAAAATTAATATAAAGGAAAAAGCAGATATAGTTATTGTATCTTCCGGGGGATATCCAAAGGACATCAATATTTATCAGGCTCAAAAGTCATTAGATAATGCTAAGCATGCTGTTAAGGATGGGGGAATTATAATTCTTTGTGCATCATGTAAAGAGGGTTTTGAAAATGCTGTATTCGAAGACTGGATGATGAATAAAACAAAAGAGCAGATGATTAAAGAAATAAAAGAAAACTTTAAACTTGGCGGCCATAAGGCAGCAGCTATCGCCTTGACTTTAATGAAATCAAAAATTTATATTGTGACAGATTACAACAAAGATATTATTGAACGCATCGGATTTAATTATTTTGATTCTTTACAAGATGCAGTTGATAATGCTCTGAAGGAACTGAATCAAGTAGAAAATATAATAGTAATGCCTGCGGGTGGAAGCACTTTACCCAATTATATAAGCTTAAACAATTAGTTATTAATTTTTATTTTTCTTCTTCTATAAGTTTTATTTGTTATTTTTAGAACAATTGCATTGACACATTGTATACAATTTAGTATAATTTGTATACAATGTGTCATGAAAAAAATATGTTACACAGCATTAATACTTAACTTGTTACAGGAGGTGATTATGGTTAAAAAGCTTGATGTTAACAGTGGTCTTCACATGAATTAATATCAATTTTTAAGAAAAAACGTTAAGTATTAAAAAGAGGAAAGAGGACAGAAAAAGGAGATTAAAATGAAAAAGAAATTAGCATTAATTTTAGTTATTGCTTTATGTTTAGGTTTATTTGTTGGTTGTTCAAGTAAAGGTGCGAATGCTCCTAAAGAAGAAGTTTTAGAAATTAAGGTAGGTCATGGTGTTGCTGAAACTACAGCGATGCATCAAGGTTGGTTAAAATTTAAAGAGCTTGTTGAACAAAAATCTGACGGAAAGATAATAGTAAAGATATTCCCTAATCAGCAATTAGGCGGAGACAGAGAACTTGTTGAAGCTGTTCAATTAGGCAATGTTACTATGACCAGTCCTTCTACAGCTCCTTTAGCAGCTTTTGACCCTGCATTTTTTGTATTAGATATTCCTTTCTTGTTTTCAGACAGAGATATGGTTTATGAGGTGCTTGACAGTCAAGTTGGACAAAGCTTGCTAGATACTTTAAAAGAATACAATATAAAAGGTCTTGGTTATTGGGAAAATGGATTCAGAAACTTTACAAACAGTAAGCTTCCTGTAAGATCACCACAAGAATTATCAGGTATAAAAGTCAGAACAATGGAAAATGAAATACATATGAAAGCATGGTCGTTACTGGGTGCTAACCCTACTCCTATGGCTTTCGGAGAACTTTATACAGCGCTTCAGCAAAAAACAGTTGATGCACAGGAAAATCCGTTTGAATTAATTTATGCAACAAAATTCCAGGAAGTACAAAAATATATTACTAAAACTCAACACATATATTCAGCGTATATTCCCCTTATGAATAATGAATTTTTCAACAATTTATCTACGGAATATCAAGAAATCATAATGGATTCAATTAAAGAAGCAACAGCAGAACAAAGACAAATAGCAGGTAAAAATGATGTAGAATTTGAAGAAAAAATGAGAAGCACTAATGAAGTTATAGATTTATCCAGTGATGAGAAACAAGCTTTCAGAAATGAAATGGCACCTGTTCTTGATTTGGTTAAAACAAAAGCAGGAGAAGATATGGTTAGTGCTTTCACCGAGGCTACAGGTTATTAAGTGGGGGTTTACCCCACTTAAAACATAGAGAAGGAGTTACACTGTATGAAAATACTAAAATTTATAGATGATAATTTAGAAAAAATTATTTTAGTTATTTTGCTGGGTGCATCAAGTGTCATTATCGGTTTACAAGTATTTATGAGATACGTATTGCAATCATCATTATCATGGTCAGAGGAAATTGCAAGGTATATGTTTGTATGGTTAACGTATATAGGTATCAGTTATGGAGTAAAAGCCGACAGGCATATAAAGGTTGATGCAGCAATGTATATGTTTCCTAAAAAGATGAGAAAATACATATCTTTAATTGGTGATATTTTATTTTTAGCTTTCGCAGTAATAATTGTGGTTACCTCATATGGAGTAAGCGGTAAGATTATTATGAGCGGACAAACTTCTCCGGCTGTAGGTTTACCTATGGGTCTTGTATATTTAGCACCATTTGTAGGATTTGCAATGGTTAGCTTAAGATTAGTACAGAATATCATTAAACATATCAATTTATTGAAAGGAGAAGATATTCAATGTCATCATTAATTCTTTTTGGTTCGTTCGTTATATTTCTTATTTTAAATACACCGGTGGGAATAGCTTTAGGGATTGCTTCAATATGCACCATACTTTACAGCGGTGACTTGTTAGTTTCTTATCTTTCCCAGAGCTTAGTTACAGCAACAGATTCCTTTCCGTTAATGGCGATACCCTTTTTTATCTTAGCAGGAGATTTAATGGGTAAGGGGGGAATTTCAAAACGATTAATTGATGTTGCCAGTGTTTTCGTCGGAAGGTATACAGGCGGATTAGCAATAGTGACAATAATCGTATGTATGTTCTTTGCGGCTATTTCAGGCTCAGGTCCTGCAACTGTGGCGGCAATAGGCGGCATTATGATACCTGCTATGATTAATAAGGGATATGATAAAAACTTTTCAAGCGGATTGAATGCTACGGCAGGAAGTATAGGAGTTATTATACCCCCTAGTATACCGATGGTAATGTATGGAGTATCTACAAGCGTGTCAATAAGCACGATGTTTCTTGCCGGTTTTGTTCCGGGAGCTTTAATAGGTACAATTCTTATAGCCTACAGTTATATTACATCAAAAAAGATGGGATATAAAGGAGATCAGGTTATATACAGTGCAAGAGAAAAATGGAATGCAGTTTACGAAGCAAAGTGGTCATTGTTAGTTCCTGTCATAATATTAGGAGGAATATACGGTGGGATATTTACTCCGACGGAGGCAGCAGCAGTAGCGGTAATATATGGTTTTGTTGTGGGAGTATTCGTACATAAAGATCTTAAGCTGTCAGAATTGCCTGAAGTTATAGCCAGTTCAGCTTTAACGACTGCAACGGTTATGATAATAGTGGGAACAGCAACAACCTTCGGGAGAATATTAACACTTGAGCAAATTCCTATTATGATAGCAAATGCTATTTCTTCGTTCTCAAGCAATCCATATGTAGTACTGTTTCTGATAAACATATTACTTTTATTTGTAGGATGTTTTATGGATACGACTGCTGCAATTATTATACTATCACCGATATTGCTTCCTGTAGCTTTAGCTATCGGAGTTGATCCAATACATTTTGGTATAATAATGGTTACAAATCTTGCAATAGGATTTATTACCCCTCCATTGGGAGTTAACTTATTTGTTGCATGCGGAGTTGCAAAGTCACCATTAGAGGATGTAGTAAAAGGCGTAATACCATTTTTCATCTGTATGCTTGTGGCATTAGCATTAATAACGGTTTTCCCTGAAATTTCTCTGACTTTACCGAGACTGTACGGTAAATAGTTTAGTTTTTTTAGAAATATATGTATTAATAAAAATAAAGAAGGTGTTATACAATGGATGTTATAGGAAGCATGCTTGATAATATTGAAGTTCCTAAATTTGCTCGCATTAAACAATTTTTTGATACAACTAAGATTGATGATGTTGAGAAACATATTAACTTACAATTTCAAAGAGAAGACATAAAAAGAACGATAAAAGCAAATCAAACAATAGGTATAACCGTTGGCAGCCGAGGTCTTGCAAATCTCAAAGATATAGTGAAATTTTTATGCAGTAATATCAAAGATTTAGGTGCCACTCCAATTATACTTCCAAGTATGGGAAGCCATGGAGGTGCAATTGCAGAAGGACAGGCAGATTTTATCAGAGGGCTGGGTATCACAGAAGAATACGTAGGAGCAGAAATAAAATCCAGCATGGAAGTTATTAACCTTGGAACTACTGAAACAGGTTTGGAGGTATATTATGATAAGATTGCCAGTGAACTTGATGGAGTTATAGTTTTAGGAAGAATAAAAGCACATACGGATATAGACGGAGAAATAGAAAGTGGTCTTCATAAAATGATAGCTGTAGGCTTGGGAAACCATCTGGGAGCACAGGTAGTACATGCTTTGGGGCTGGGAAAAGCGGCACCCAGAATAATATCTGTCGCAAGACATGCATTGAAACATGGAAATATAATATTTGGTGTAGGTCTTTTAGAGAATGCATATGACGAAACCAGTCATATTGAATTTATACCAACAGCAAAAATTGCTGAATCCGAAGCTGAATTATTAATAAAATCCAAGAAACAGCTTCCTAAGTTTCTTTTTAACGATATTGATGTTTTAATTGTTGATGAAATAGGAAAAAACATAAGCGGTAACGGTATGGATCCAAACATAATAGGCAGGGGAATGATTGGTTACAAAAATAAAGAAATAAGAATTAATAAAATTGTTACCCTGGATACAACGAAGGAATCAGGATCAAATGCTTTTGGTGTAGGACTTTCAGACGTAACTACAAAAAGAATTTTCGATAAGTTAAAGACAGATGCAATGTATGCAAATGCTGTAACTGCTATAGCTATAATAGGTGCGAGAATTCCGATTGCTATGAGCAGCGATAAACGTGCAATACAGCTGGCTATCAGAGCAGTGTGTTCCGAAGAACCTGAAAACTTAAGAATTGTGAGAATTAAAGATACATTAAGCATGAGCGAAATGTTTGTTTCCGAGAGCTTGCTGAATGAAGTAAAGAACAATGAAAAAATAGAAATATTAAGTGATCTTGAATCTTTTGAATTTGATGAACAAGGAAACTTATTTTAAGCAAAAATTAATTAATACATGACTAAGGGGGCGAGATAAATGAAAGCTGTGATATATGAAGGACCTAATGTTCTGACTTATAAGGATGTAGATGATGTATCGCCAAAATATAATGAAGTAAAAATAAAGATTAGAGCATGTGGTATTTGCGGAAGCGATATACATGGATATTTAGGGATTACAGGCAGAAGAATTCCGCCTGTAATTATGGGACATGAATTTGCCGGTGAAATAATACAGCTTGGAGAAGGTGTAAACGACCTCAAAACAGGTGATAGAGTAGCAGTTTACCCTTTGGATTTTTGTGGTGAATGTGAAATGTGCAAAAAGAGAGATATGCATTTGTGCCTTAACAAAAGGGCATTTGGCGTTTTAGATGTTGACGGTGCCTTTGCTGAGTATATTTGTGTACCATCTAAAGTATGTTTTAAGCTTAATGATAATATTTCATATAAGGTAGGAAGCCTTATGGAGCCGTTGGCAGTTTCCTACAGGGCGGTAAGGCATCTTGGAGATTTAAGCGGAAAAGATGTTCTTATAATAGGTGCAGGGACAATCGGGTTACTGGCTTTAGCTTGTGTAAAAATGCAAAATCCAAATAGAATCTTTGTTTCTGACTTGAGTGATTATCGGTTAAAAATTGCAAAACAGATGGGTGCAGATATTGTTATTAACTCTGCTGCAGACAATTTGCAAGAAATTATTATGGCTGCAACTAATAATAAGGGTGTCGAATCAGTAGCGGAAGCTGTCGGAATTACCGAAACCGTAAAACAAGGGATAGATGCAATGGCGTTTGGAGGCACGGCTGTCTGGATTGGAATCAGCTCTAAGCATATAGATTTAGAAATGCAGCAAGTCGTAACAAGAGAACTAAAAGTTAAAGGTTCATTTTTATACGGATATGATGAATTTAAAGAAGTAGTTGGATATCTTAACGATGGATTATTGAATGTAGAGCCTATTCTAAGTAAGGAAATTGCATTGAGAGACTTACCGGAAACCATGGCAAACCTAGCTGTAAACCCTGGCAACCTGATAAAAGTAACGGTAGTAAATTAATCTTTTAGCAAGACTTGTACAAGGTAATAGATGTTCGGTTTAAATCTTTATTCACAAAGGTAAATATCTTGACAAATTGTATACAATTTTATATAATTATATACAATTAAGAGTGAAATCAATCAATCAAAACAAGGCGTATATGGTTCATGCGTTGAATTATACGATAAATTATTGAATTTGCTAAAAGGAGGAGAAAGTGTAAAATTCGATTTGATATATTTTCTGTAATTAAAGCATTTATAACAAATAATTTAAAATGGGAGATTAGTATGAAAAAGATTTTAAGTATTTTAATGGCAATAATGTTAGTCGCAACAATGCTTACAGGTTGTGGTGGATCAAAAGATGAGTATACAATTAAAGTAGCTAGCATATTAGCTGATAACGATCCCGAAACATTAGGTTTAAAAAAGTTTAAAGAACTGGTTGAAAGCAGATCAGACGGAAAAATAGTTGTAGAATTATATCCGAACGCTCAATTAGGTTCTGCCGATACATATTTAGATACGTTAAGACAGGGTACTATTCAAATGGCTTCACCCGGAAGTGTTATGGCTCAGCTTCAACGCCTTGTAGGTGCGCCTGAAATGCCATTTTTATTTAGAGATTGGGATCATGCAAAGGCTGTATTAACGGATGAAAAAATGACAGATGTTCTTACTGAAGGAATGATAGAAAATTTAGGTATAAGAACTCTTGGGTTTGCACCAAGAAGCTTCAGGGTTATATCTTCAAATAAAGAACTTAATAATATGAATGATTTAAAGGGATTGCGTATAAGAGTACCAAATATTCCATTTTATATTAAACTTGCAGAAGCAATTGGTACGAGCCCTGTAGCTCTTCCATTAACTGAGTTATTTAGTTCTCTGGAACAAGGTGTAGTTGAAGCTCAAGAAAATCCATATGCGACAATAGAAACAAGTAAATACTATGAAATTCAGGATTATATTCTTGAAACCAACCATATATTTACAACACATGGTTGGTACATGAATGAAAAATTCTTCCAAAGCTTACCTCAAGAATTACAGGAAGTAGTAATTAATGCAGCTAATGAAGCAATTTCATACACATTTGACATTAATATAGAGCAAGAAAACAATTCAGTTCAGATACTTAAAGATGCGGGAATAAAGATTGTAGTACCTGATGAAGCTTTTAAATCACAACTTGTTGAAGCTGCTGAACCTTCAAGAGAGTTTTTCTATAATGAATATCCGGGAAGTAAGGAATGGGCAGAAATGGTTGAAGCTGTAAAATAAAATCTTTTAATCTTGGTATAAAGTTATTTAATATTAGATGACTTTATACCAAATTCTTGATAATAAGTTTATACAAGGAGGAAATTGAACTTTGGTAAAGGATAAAGAGAAAAAGAGTACAATTATTAAAATATTTCAAGGCTCTATGATTTTGTTTTTGTCAGCAATGGTAGTATTGGTTTTTATAAATGCCATTATGCGCTATGTATTTAAAGCTACAATTCCGGTATCAGAAGAATATGCAAGATTCTTTTTTATGTGGACTGTATTTTTTGGCGTAATAGCCGCTTTTCAGGACAAAGCTCATGTATCAGTAACCATTTTAACTGATAATCTAAAGGGCAAAGCTAAAATAGCAGTTTATGTTTTAGCACAATTAATAGTTTTAATAACAATGATTTTATTAATAATCGGCGGAGTTAAATATACACTTTCCGCTTCTACTTATAAATCGGTAGCAACGGGTATTAATTTTGGAATTATAGTAAGTGGGTTTTTAATAATGATTATCGGTTCAACTATAGTGATTATGCAAGATTTTGTTAAAAATTTAAAAGATATGAGAAAGGGGGAATAATTAATGGCATTAGGTGCTTTTTTAGTATCTTTATTTGGGTTTATGTCTTTGGGCATTCCTATAGCTTTGGTTTTAGTTATATGCTCAATTGTTTTAATGGTTTTGGTAGGACAGTTCGACCTTCTGTCAATTGCTCAAGCAATGGTTTCTGGCACAAACAGCTTCCCTTTAATGGCAATTCCCTTTTTTATGCTGGCAGGAGAGATTATGTCTCAAGGAGGATTATCAGCCAGAATTGTTAATGCATCTAATTTGGCGGTAGGTAGGTATAAGGGTGGATTAGGATATGTTGCTATATTAGCAAGCATTGTGTTCTCCGGGCTTTCAGGAAGTGCGGTAGCCGATGCGGCGGCGCTTGGCGGTATATTGATTCCCATGATGAGAGAAAATGGTTATAAAATTGACAGAGCGACAGCGTTTATTTGCGCGGGTGCAGTAATTGCTCCAATTATTCCACCGAGTATTCCGATGATAGTGTTGGGTACAGCTACTAATCTTTCAGTTACAAGGCTTTTTATGTCAGGATTAATTCCAGGTGCAATTCTGGGTCTTGCTTTGATGGTTGTTTGGTTTTTCGTCGTAAGGAAAGATGGTTATACAGATACAATGACTTTTACAAAAGAGGAAAGGAATGCAATTCTTAAAGATTCTATGCCTGCTTTAATGATGCCTGTATTAATAGTCGGAGGTATTAGGTTTGGTATTTTTACACCTACTGAAGCCGGAGCTTTTGCAGTTGTATATTCGTTAATAGTATGCAAGTTTGTTTATAAAGAATTAGATTTTCATAAATTTGGAGATATATTTTCAGCAGCATCAAAAAGTACAGCAACAGTAATGTTGATAGTGGCTGCAGCCAACGCAGTAGGCTTCTATATTACAATGGCTCAGGTGCCTGCTCAAATGGTTACAACGTTAATGCCGTTTATAGACAAACCAATGCTATTACTATTAATTATTAATATGTTTTTATTTGTACTTGGCATGGTAATGGATTTAACTCCAAATATCTTAATATTTGGACCTGTTCTTTTCCCGGTTATACAACAGGCAGGCATTGATCCGTATTTCTTTGCTTTAATTATGTGCTTAAATCTCTGCATAGGTTTAATTACACCGCCGGTAGGTACAGTTTTATACGTTGGATGTGGTGTTTCAAAGATAGATATTGTCAGATTATCTAAAGCAATTATCCCATTCTTGATAGTGGAAATAGTTATATTGTTACTATTAACTTTCTTCCCATCTTTAGTAATGGCACCGCTTAATCTGATAATGGGTTCTTAAAACAGAAAGTTATTATAATTAAATATAAACTAGGAGGTTGTATTATGAAATTAATGCACACAAAGTTACCAGAATTCATTCGTAAAATGAAGGCTGTAGCTGCAACGATGGGTTCAATTTATAAAGAATGCGATGTTGTAGGCTTGGAAAATTTAAAGACTGCTAAGATGCAATCTAACAGAACAGGCAGAATCGAACGTGCAGTGGAAGATTTAGCTAAGAAGGAAGATGTTTACAAAATCGAGGTCGCTGTTATTCCTCGTATTCCCGAGTCTATGCATAGCGCTGTAATCCGTGGCTTTGATAAAGATGGAAATCCTGTTCACGCTATACTTGAAACGATTAATATTTTGCACCCTACAGAAGATATTTTGATTCATGACTGTCCGGACATTATAGATAGAAGACCATCAATCGGAAAACATTAATAAATAGAATGGAGGTATAAAATGAGCAAATTAAAATATAAAATTATTCCCGAAGGAATGTTAAATGATATTTACATACCGGTAACGGCAGTTTTTATAGATTATGCAGACGTTAAAGCTTGTAATCTGACAATGTATGAAGCATGCGAAAAAATAGCTGCTACAATTCCGGGACCGGCTGGTTTAAATATGTTTGATATGACAGCTACAACAACAAACAGTAATGGTATCATGCTTGACGGTGCAATGGTTTGTATGGCAGCATCTGATTACGGCAAAATTAACAAAGATTTCGGTTATCTTGAAATGGTGGAAATCCCATATTCAGAAGAGCTTATAAAAGAAGAGCCTCATTTAAAACAATGGAAAAAATTATTCCCTGACAGAAAATTATTTATGGGACCAAATCCTAACACTAAATCGATTCCGATTCATAATGCAGTACTGACGGGAAGGGCCGGAAATAACAACTCAGGAACTGAAATGATGCATTATATTAATATGGAGGAATTACTTCTTCCTATTTCAGGCCAGGTTGAAATTATGAAAGATGGTAAAGTGGAAGTAGGAGGCACCGGCTGGACTATTTCTGTCGGCATAGGAATGGTTGTAGGAGAAGAATACGGACGTATAGTTCCCAGAAGACAGTGGAAATGCGGCAAAACGGCGCATAACTCAGGTGAATATGCTAAATTTTTAAAAAGTCATATTCCTGTAATTGCAGCTGATAAAAGCGAACTTGCAAAATCAATGATTAATGCATTGCAGGCAGGTGCTGTACCGGGCAGGGACATAGGAGCGTCTCCGTCAGTGTTATCTATAGCCAGACATATGAAGATTAAACCGGATTATGAGAATATAGAAGAAAATGCTTATGCTGAATTAGCAAGCGTCGGATGTACCAAGGAATGGATTAAGGCAGATGTAGAAGAATTAACACCTGAGGAAATAATTGAAAGAGCACATGAAATTATTCCGGGAATTGACAATCCACGCAGGTTTAATGTTAGTGATATAGTACAAGTTAACTATGTAGAAGTATAAAATAATGAAACTATACCGGCGAGAAGGAAACTTCTCGTCATGTAATTAATGGGGTGACTGTATGCAGGAAGATACTAAAATCATAGTACAGGTTGATAAAACTGTAGTTAAAATTACAGGGTTAGAGATCAAAGGGCTAAACATACAACAACTTGAAGAAATATTAAAAGACAAACTAAAAAGTTTAATAAGAATTATCGGTGTGTCAGGGTCTTCAATAGAGATGGACATTTACGGAATTGAAGAAGAAGACATATTAAGAGAAGAAACCGGCTTAATTAAAGCCATAGCTTTAGCAGACGGCATAACCATATCTGATGTTACTTCCCTGTCCTCCGTAAAAAAAATTCAGAGTGTTGATATAGATTCTATACCGGAATATGCGGAAAGCGGATGTAAAGGAGAAAGGTGGCAGAATATTTGATTAACAAGGCTGTAATTATCCCAACCGGAGATGAACTTAGATCAGGTATAATTTTAGACACTGACAGCCCCATGATAATGCAGGTTTTATTAAGCATTAACAACAAATGTTTAGTAATAAGAAATGAACCGATAGCTGACGTTGAAAATATGATAACTGATTGTGTCAGGAGCTACATAAATAAAAATGTAGATTTGATTATATTAATAGGCGGATCAGGCGGGGGCCACAGATATAGTTCAACATTGTGTAAAGATTATACTCATACTTCGTTGGACTCCATATTAGACGAAAAATATTCAACTGAACTCTATGGAAAAAATGGTCACATGTGGAGTAAGTTAATTTGCGGAGAAGTAAATAAAACTATGATTATTAATGTTCCGGGACCATATCAGGAAGCCCGTGCTGCTATAGAAGCTTTTAAAAAGTCGTATGAAGAAAACAGCAGTGATTTAAAGCAAATTAACATAAACATGGCAAATGCGGTAAAGGCCCAATACTTTTTATAACTGAACTGACTATTATGGGAGTAAAATGAAAAATACAATTGCATATGAATCTTTTTTAATAAAAACACTTACTAAAGATAAATTTAGTATTATTGTTGGTGGGTTCTGCCCAAAAGGTAAAAAGCTTGAAGCAAGCAACACATATGAAAAGATAAGTAAGCTTATGTTAGGACAGTCGATTGATGAATATATTATTGATTACACATTGGCTGAAGCAATAAAAAAAATATCTCCTGAATGGGTACCGGTAGTTGGTGCTTCTATATCAATTGACAATATAAAAAATAAGACAGGCGGTATTATAGGAAGTCCATGGAAACAAAATGAATCAGCTCAAGAGGAAATTGAGCAGATAATAACGGACATATATTCAATATCATTCCCCGGGGGTCCGGGAGTTGCTTTTAAAGGCTCTTATTCTGATGGATTAAAGCTAAAGAATATATTAACAGAATATAAAAAAGAAAAACATAGTATTGATACAGTAATAAATAAACTTAGTGAAATTACCGATTTATATATCCTCGTGGAAGATGGAAGCGGTTATATGAGTCAGGGTGGTATATATGTGTCTGATAACAATGGTAAACACTATAAAACTTTCAACTAAACAATATGAAATTTTAAAATTATAAAAAATGAAAGGAGCTAATTAATGAGTAAGAGAAAAACTCAAACAATGGATGGGAACATGGCAGCGTCCTATGCATCCTATGCCTTTACAGATATGGCAGCGATATTTCCAATCACGCCTTCCTCGTCAATGGCAGAGCATGTTGATGAATGGGCATCTGCCGGTGTAAAAAATATATTTGGTAACGAAGTAGTGGTAAAGGAAATGCAATCAGAAGGGGGTGCTGCCGGCGCTTTGCACGGATCATTACAAGGCGGAGCATTATCAACAACCTATACGGCTTCACAGGGATTGCTGTTAATGATACCAAATATGTATAAAATAGCAGGAGAATTATTACCTGCAGTATTCCATGTAAGTGCGCGTTCATTGGCTTCAAATGCACTTAGTATTTTCGGAGACCATCAGGATGTTATGTCAACGCGTCAGACAGGTTTTACCATGCTGGCATCAAGCAGTGTACAGCAATGTATGGACCTAGGTTCTATAGCTCATTTGGCAGCAATAAAAACAAGAATTCCTGTTCTTCATTTTTTTGACGGATTCAGGACATCCCATGAAATGCAAAAGATAGAAATATTAGAATATGATGAATTAGCTAAATTAGTAGATATGGATGCTGTAAGAAGGTTTAGAAATAATTCTTTGAATTCTAACCGACCGGTTCTTCGCGGTACGACACAAAATCCTGATGTCTTCTTTCAAACAAGAGAGGCTATAAATAAATTCTACGAACCTGTTCCGGAAACTGTTCAATATTATATGGATGAAATTAACAAACTAACCGGCAGGGATTATAAATTATTTAATTATTACGGTTCTTCAAAGGCAGAAAATATAATAATTGCCATGGGATCAGGCTGCGACACTATAAGGGAAACAATTGAATATTTCAATAAGAACGGTTCAAATTACGGATTGTTGGAAGTTCATTTATTCAGGCCGTTTTCAATAAAACATATGTTAGAAGCAATACCGGATACGGTAAAGCGCATAGCTGTTTTAGATCGTACAAAAGAACCCGGAGCTTCGGGAGAGCCTCTTTTCTTAGATGTTAAAAATGCATTTTACGGAAAAGAAAATACTCCTTTAATTGTCGGAGGTCGTTATGGTCTTGGATCAAAAGAGTTTACACCTGCAAATGTTATGGAAGTTTTCACAAACCTGGAGAAGGAGATTCCTGTTGACGGTTTTACTGTGGGAATAGTAGATGATGTAACAAATAAATCCCTTGTTCCTTACGACAAAAAATTCAATCCGTCTCCTGCAGGTACAATTGCATGTAAATTCTGGGGACTAGGTTCGGACGGTACGGTAAGTGCTAATAAATCAGCTATAAAAATTATAGGTGATAACACTGATAAATATGTTCAGGCATATTTTGCATATGATTCTAAAAAATCAGGCGGAGTTACAATTTCTCATTTAAGATTTGGTGATGATCAAATTCAATCTCCTTATGGAATCAATTCTGCTGATTTTATTGCCTGCCATAATCCTGCCTATGTAAATCAATATGATTTGGTAGATGATTTAAAAGAGGGCGGAGTATTCTTATTAAACTGCACTTGGGATAAAAAAGAGCTGGAAAAAGAATTGCCTTCTGCAATTAAGAGGAAGCTGGCAGATAAAAAAGCTGATTTTTATGTAATAAATGCAGTTGAAATTGCAAGAAATTTAGGACTTGGCAATAGAATTAACATGATTATGCAAGCCGCATTTTTCAAATTATCAAATGTGATGTCTTTAGAAAATTCAGTTAAGCTTTTAAAAGAGGCAGTAATTGAAAGCTATGGAAGAAAAGGACAAGATGTTATTGATATGAACAATAGTGCAATTGATGCCGGAGTTAATGCAATTGTAAAGGTTGAAGTACCTGATAGCTGGAAAACATCAAAAGATGAAGATAAAGATATTGTTCAGGAATTACCTGAATTTGTAAAAAACATCATGATTCCTATGAACAGGCAAAAAGGAGATTCATTACCGGTAAGTGCTTTTAACGGAATAGAAGACGGTACTTATCCAACTGACGTAACTCAGTATGAAAAACGTGGAATAGCTGTGGATGTACCTTATTGGGATGCAGAAAAATGTATTCAATGTAATCAATGTTCATTTGTTTGCCCCCATTCGGTGTTAAGACCAATGCTGTTATCTGCAGAGCAGGTTGAAGCATCACCTGCAGCAATTGAAACAAAGACTGCTATAGGATATAAAGATAAACAGTTTTATATGGCAATGTCTGCTTTGGACTGCACCGGCTGCGGTAACTGTGCAGATGTTTGTCCCGCTAAGGAAAAAGCACTTGAAATGAGGAATTTGTCAGATAAAAAAGATGAATTTGTAAGCATGTGGAATTATGCAAAGGAACTAGAACTGACAGAAGTTACAGACAAGCAAAAATCTACGGTTAAGGGAAGTCAATTTGCAATGCCGTATTTTGAATTCTCCGGTGCATGTGCCGGTTGCGGTGAAACGCCATATGCCAAACTGGTAACTCAATTGTTTGGTGACAGAATGGTTATTTCAAATGCAGCAGGATGCACTACGGTATGGGGAGGATCAGCTCCATCTATTCCGTTTAAAAAGGACAAAAGAGGATATGGACCGGCTTGGGGATTCTCACTTTTCGAAGATAATGCCGAATATGGTTATGGAATGCATATAGGCACATTGACAATAAGAGATTCTGTTCTGAAGAAAGTAAAAGTTCTTCTTGAGAATGCAGCGGACGAAGAATTAAAAGAAGTAATGAAAGAATGGGTAGAGGGTTATGCCATATCGTCGGGAACTCGTGAAAGAGCGGAAAAGCTTGCTAATGCTCTCGAAAATTATAAAGAAATACCTGAATATGAAGAAATATATGAAAGACGAGATGTCTTTGTCAAACAATCTAACTGGATATTCGGCGGTGACGGTTGGGCCTATGACATAGGTTACGGCGGGTTAGACCATGTACTTGCAGCAGGTGAAGACATTAATGTATTGGTATTTGATACCGAGGTTTATTCAAATACCGGGGGTCAGTCATCAAAATCAACTCCGACTGCTGCTATTGCTAAATTTGCCGCATCCGGTAAAAAAACAAAGAAAAAAGACTTGGGTATGATGGTAATGAGCTATGGATATGTTTATGTTGCACAAGTAGCCATGGGTGCGAATCAAAACCAAACACTTAAGGCAATTTTAGAAGCGGAGGCATATCCGGGACCTTCTTTGATTATTGCTTATGCACCTTGTGTCAATCATGGAATCAAAGATGGAATGGGGAAAACACAAAATCAGGAAAAACGTGCAGTAGCAGCAGGATATTGGTCACTGTACAGATACAACCCAATGTTGAAAGAGCAAGGCAAAAATCCGTTTACTTTGGATAGCGGTGAACCAACGGCAAGTTTTGAGGAATTTTTATTGAGTGAGGTAAGATATTCTTCTTTGTTAAAGCAGTATCCTGAAAAAGCTAAAGAGTTGTTCGCGAAAGCCGAAATTGATGCCAATGAGAGGTTGAATAATTATAAGCGTTTGGCAGAGAGATAATTTAAATATTGAAATATTTAGATAATTAATATATAATTATGTAAAAATTGGCAATGGGGGCAGATTGACATGGAAGCGAGCAATAAAATAATGAGCATAAGTACAAGCACAAGGGTATATGAAAAGATAAAAGATATGATTTTACATTTAGAAATTCGACCGGGTGAAAAAATACCCGAAGAGAAAATCACTGAGATTGTTAAATGCAGCAGAACACCTGTCAGAGAAGCTATCAGAAAGCTCAGTGAAGAGGGACTGGTTTCAATTTATCCTAATCGATATTCTGAAGTAAAACAATATAATGAGAATGACATAAAAAAAATTGGAGAACTGAGATTATCTCAAGATATCCTTTCGTGTCAATTAGCTATAAGAAACGGTTCTAATTCTGACTTTTCTCAATTAAAGGAAATTGCGGAAAAGTGCAGGATCAGCGCTGAAAAGGGAGATATTTATGAACGAATTTCCTTGGATTCACAATTTCATCTTGAGATTGCTAAAATAGGAAGAAATGATTTGTTAATTGAGAGCCAAGAGAAGTTATATATGAAAATTCACATTGTTCAGATATCAAAGTATACAAATATTGAGGACAGTATTAATCAAATCAGTAAACATAGTGAAATAGTTGATGCATTATTTGAACGTGACTATAAAAGAGTAAAAATTATATTGTGTCAACATTTAGAAGACTTTTTTAATATTGATCAAGAAATAATAAATATGTATTTAAATTGAACAAACAAAGGGCAAAGTTGAGGCATTTAGATTATATATATTAATTTTCCCTGATATTTGGGGAAATTCTTGAGCAATCAGAATACAGGAGGCATGCATGAATTTTAAGCCGGAAGAATACAAGTATTCATCAAAACGTAATGTAGTATACGGACATAAAGGAATGGTTGCGACATCGCAGCCCTTAGCAGCACAAGCAGGTTTGGAAATATTAAAAAAGGGTGGAAATGCTGTAGATGCTGCGATTGCAACAGCTGCCTGCCTGACTGTAGTAGAACCTACTTCAAACGGATTAGGAAGCGATGCCTTTGCCATAGTATGGTTTAAGGATAAGATTTATGGCTTAAACGGCAGCGGATATTCACCCTATAGCATATCAATAGATAAGCTGAAAGAGAGAGGTTTAAAAGAGATACCTAAATATGGAGTAATACCCGTTATGGTACCCGGTGCCCCTGCGGCGTGGTCAGAGCTATCTAAAAAGTTTGGGAAGCTGTCTCTTATTGAAGTGTTACAGCCGGCGATAAACTATGCAAGATACGGTTTTACGGTTTCCGTAAATGTTAAGCAGGCATGGGATGAAGCATATCATATTTATAGAAGCGAGAAGGGTGAAGAGTTTAAGCATTGGTTCGATACGTTTACTAAAAACGGTACAACACCAAAATTCGGAGAACTTTGGAAGCTGCCGCATCATGCGGAAACCCTGAAATCAATAGGAGAAACCTACGGTGAATCATATTATAAGGGGCACATTGCCGATAAATTTGATTCGTTCTTTAAACAATATAAAGGGTTTATAACTAAAGAAGATTTAATGGATTATAAGCCTGAATGGGTAGAACCGATATCAATTAATTATAAAGGATATGATGTTTTAGAAATACCACCTAATGGACAAGGCTTAGTGGCTTTAATGGCACTAAATATTTTAAAAGATTTTGATTTTAAATATAAAGATGACAGTGATACGTACCATAAACAAATTGAAGCTATAAAACTTGCGTTTGCCGACGGACAAAAGTATATTACAGATGCTAACCATATGAAAGCAGATATTAAGAAAATATTATCTGACAGCTACGGCAGATTAAGAAAAGAATCTATAAAAAACACGGCTTTAACACCGGAAGTAGGAGACCCGAACAGCGGCGGAACAGTTTATTTGTGTACGGCTGATGATGAAGGAAACATGGTTTCATATATTCAAAGCAATTATTCAGGCTTTGGTTCCGGCATGGTTATACCCGAAACCGGTATAGCACTGCAAAACAGAGGACATAATTTCAGCTTTGACGATTGTCATGATAACTGTCTGCTGCCGCATAAGAAAACATACCATACGATAATTCCGGGATTTCTGATGAAAGATGGAAAAGCAGTCGGACCATTCGGGGTAATGGGCGCTTTTATGCAACCACAAGGTCATGTGCAGGTAGTAACCAATCTTATAGACTTTAATATGAATCCACAGGAAGCTATTGATGCTCCGAGGTGGCAGTGGATAAAAGATAAGCAAATTCAGGTAGAGCAGGATGTTCCGAATCATATAATAAATGATTTAATCAGCAGAGGGCATGAAGTTAAAATTCAGCCGGAGGTATCAACCTTTGGCAGGGGTCAGATGATTCTTAGAACCGAAGAAGGAACCTTATGCGGAGGAACAGAAAAAAGAACAGACGGTCATATTGCTGTTTGGTAGAAAAAAGCATATTATCAGGAGGTATATAATGGCTTTAATGACAGGTGAACAATATATAGAAAGTATAAAAAAGATGAACATGCAAATTTACATGTTCGGTGAAAAAATAGAGAGTGCGGTTGACAATCCTATATTAAGACCTTCTCTTAATTCGGTTAAGGCAACATATGATTTGGCGCAAATGCCGGAATATGAAGATTTAATGACAGCAACATCATCTTTGACAGGTGAAAAAATAAATCGCTTTACACATTTACATCAAAATTCCGATGATTTAATAAAGAAAGTGAAAATGCAGAGATTGTTAGGACAGAAAACTGCTTCGTGCTTTCAGAGATGCGTAGGAATGGACGCGTTCAATGCTGTTTACAGCACAACTTATGAAACAGATAAGAAATTCGGAACTAAATATTTTGAGAATTTTGTAAAGTATATGAAGTATGTACAGCAGAGTGATTTAACTGTTGACGGGGCAATGACCGATCCAAAGGGAGACAGGTCATTATCACCAAGCAAGCAATCTGATCCGGATATGTATTTGCGTGTAGTTGAAAGAAGAGAGGACGGAGTCGTTGTAAGAGGGGCAAAAGCTCATCAGACAGGTGCGTGCAATTCACATGAAGTTTTAGTAATGCCAACTATCGCATTAGGTCCGGACGATAAGGATTATGCAATTGCTTTTTCTGTTCCTATGGATGCAGAAGGAATCTTCATGATTATCGGAAGACAATCCTGCGATACAAGAAAATTAGAAGGTTCGAATTTAGATGTAGGTAATTGTGAATATGGCGGCATGGAAGCACTCATGGTTTTTGAAGATGTTTTTGTACCGAATGACAGATTGTTTTTAAACGGTGAAACTGAATTTGCAGGTATGATGGTAGAAAGATTTGCAGGTTACCACAGACAAAGCTACGGCGGCTGCAAGGTAGGAGTCGGCGATGTTTTAATCGGTGCGGCTGCTTTGATTGCAGATTACAACGGTGCTCAGAAAGCATCTCATGTAAAGGATAAGCTGATTGAAATGACTCATTTAAATGAAACATTGTACAGCTGCGGCATAGCTTGTTCTGCAGAAGGAAGCAAGACCGAATCAGGAAACTATATTATCGATTTGCTGCTTGCTAATGTGTGTAAGCAAAATATAACGAGATTCCCTTACGAAATAGCAAGACTGGCAGAAGATATCGCAGGCGGTTTAATGGTTACGGCGCCTTCGGAAAAAGATTTGAGGGACCCGAAATTAGGACCATATATAGAAAAATATCTAAAAGGCGTTGAAGGTGTTTCTGTAGAAGACAGATTGAAGATTTTAAGATTAATCGAAAACATAACACTTGGAACGGCGGCTGTGGGATACAGAACAGAATCAATGCACGGAGCAGGTTCGCCTCAGGCACAGAGAATTATGATTTCAAGACAAGGAAACATTAACGGCAAAAAAGAATTGGCTAAAAAAATAGCAAAGATAGAAAATTAAAATACAGGGGCTAAGCCCCTGTATTTTAATTTCTTTTTTCAAAATATGCTTTAGCAACCTGCGGGAATAGTGCATATGATAGAACATCTTGCTCTGATTTTGCTAAGTCACCTATTTCAGCTTTTAATTTATCATATTCGTCAGATAATAAGTCAGCCGGTCTGACGGTTATAACTTCTTCATTTCCGATTATCTTTTCTTTTATTTCTTCGTCGATAGGTGCTGCCGGTTTACCGTAAAGACCCTTTACGTAATTTTTAATTTCAGTCGGAATAATATTATATCTTGCTCCTGAAATTACGTTGAAAACCGCCTGTGCACCAACCATTTGACTCATCGGAGTTACTAACGGAGGATAACCTAAGTCCTCTCTGACTTTAGGAACCTCAGCCAGTACGGCATCATACTTATCACTTGCATTTAATGATTTCATTTGATATAAGAGATTTGACAGCATTCCGCCGGGTATCTGGTATTGTAACGTATTTGGTTCGGTCATAAGAACCTTGATGTTGTACGTACCGTCCTCCTGATATTTTTTTATAATATCTCTGAAATATTCTGCAGTATTGTTTAAGCTATCCACATTCAGTTTCGGATCATATTCTGTTCCCTGTAATGTAAATGCCAAGGATTCTGTAGCAGGCTGTGATGTACCGGAAGACAGCGGAGAAATTGCAGTATCCACAATGTCAATACCTGCTTCTATTGCTTTCATCATTGCCATTTGTGCTACACCGCTTGTACAGTGCGTGTGGAATTCTAAAGGAAGACCGGTAACCCCCTTGATTGCCTTAACTAAATTGTAAGCTTCATAAGGCAGCAGTATACCTGACATATCCTTTATACAAATAGAATCAGCACCTACATCTTCAAAATTTTTAATTAAGCTCAAATAATATTCTGTCGTATGAACCGGGCTTATGGTGTAAGAAATTGCACATTGGCAGTGCGCACCCTCTTTTTTTATAACTTCAATCGATTTTTTCAAGTTTCTGATGTCATTTAATGCATCGAATACTCTTACTATATCAATTCCTTCGAATATTGCATTCTTTAAAAATCTTTCAACTATGTCATCGGGATAATTCTTATATCCAAGGATGTTCTGACCTCTTGAAAGCATCTGAAGCTTAGTGTTTTTAACATTGGCTCTTATTTTTCTTAATCTTTCCCACGGATCTTCGTTTAAAAATCTGAGACAGGTATCAAATGTGGCACCTCCCCAGACCTCCATAGAATGAAATCCGGCTTTATCCATTTCTGATAAAATGGGCAATATTTCGTCTGTTGTCAATCTCGTGGCAATTAGTGATTGGTGTCCGTCTCTCAAGGACGTTTCAGTAATTTTAATCATAGTACCTCCTCCATTATAATTTTTTAATTTATTATCATATTATAAAAAATTTATATTCTTTAATTGCTATTTTACATATTTATCCATACTATATTAAGCTTTTTCTTGATATAAATAATATATGTGTGATATAATAAATACAGTTAAAGATACATAGACATAAGTCTTTTATGTATTTTTAACATATTTTTAATTATCAGTATAATATCATGAATATTAGTATAAGTACATAATTTAAATAATAAAGTTAAAGAAAATACTTATAGATAAAAAACAATTTGCAAAATATAACTAATTAAATAAGGCGGTAATTATGGATCAAACAGATTTGAAAATAATCAGCATATTGCAACATGACGGAAGAATATCTATGAAGGAATTAGGCAAGGAAGTATCTTTGAGCCCGCCTGCAGTTGCTGAAAGAGTTAAGAGATTAGAGGATGACGGAGTTATCGAAAGATATAAAGCGGTAGTAAACAATGAAAAGGTTGGGAAACCCATATGTGTCTTGATTAATGCTTCTATAAAGCCGGAAAAACAGGAAGGTTTTTTAGAGTTTGCTAAAAAATCGGAGGAAATTGTGGAGTGTTACCATGTTACAGGTCCCCACAGCATGATTATGAAAGCTTATTTAAGAGAAATGAATCACCTGGAGGAGCTTGTGGGAAAGGTTCAATTTTTTGGGAACACAGAAACATTCATAATAATGTCCAGCCCTATAGAAGGTAAAGAAATTTAAAGCAAGGATTATCGTTAATACAGGTAGGGAGATAAAACATTAAAGCTGCAGCTTTATTGTTTTTTTATGACCCAGCCGATTTGATTGATTCTCCGGGGCATAAATTTTGCCGTGAGTATCATAATATATTTAATGTGCTCAATTTTACATAGATTATTTTTTAATTTATGGTATAATATTGAAGCGATAATTTAGTTAAGATGAGCAAGATTCAAACTTAAGAGGTGTAATTAATGTTAAGAATACAGCAAGTCAAGCTCCCGATAGACCATAATCAGGAAGATTTATATATAAAAGCAGCAGAAAGCTTAAAGGTTAAAAAGGAGGATATAAAGTCCTTATCAATATTTCGAAAATCCATAGATGCAAGAAAAAAGGATGAAATTTTATTTATTTATGCTTTGGATATCGAACTTTATAACGATATTAAAATTTCCAAAAGAAACACTAATGTTACGGTGGTTGAACCATTCATATATGAAGTTGAAGCAACGGGTGAGAAGCTGCTTAATAACAGACCTGTTGTTGTCGGAAGCGGTCCTGCGGGACTTTTTTGCGCTTTATTGCTTGCAGAAAAGGGTTACAGTCCGATTATTCTTGAAAGAGGAAAAAAAGTTAAAGAAAGAGTTAAAGATATAGATAAGTTTTGGAAGGACGGTACATTGAGCGAAAGGTCAAACATACAGTTCGGCGAAGGCGGTGCAGGTACCTTTTCAGACGGAAAGCTTAATACATTAATCAAGGACAGATCTAAACGGGGAAAAAAGGTTTTAGAAGAATTCGTCGATGCAGGTGCACCTGATGAAATAACGTATTTAAACAAGCCCCACATAGGCACGGATTTATTAAGAAACGTTCTGGTAAACATAAGAAAGAAAATAATAAGCTTAGGCGGAACCTTCAGATTTGAAGAACAGCTGACAGATATTAAAATCAAAGATAACAGTGTGTACCGTATTATAACGGAAAGTGATATAATTGATACTGATGTATTGGTGCTTGCAATAGGACACAGTGCAAGAGATACATTTGAAATGCTGAATGACAAGGTTGAATTGAAAGCAAAACCGTTTGCGATAGGTGTAAGAATTGAACACCCGCAGAGGATGATAAGTGAATCACAGTATGGAAATCTTGCAGGTCATCCAAAATTAGGTCCCGCTGATTATAAATTTGTTCATAAAAGTAAAAACGGAAGAAGTGTATATACATTTTGTATGTGTCCGGGCGGGGTAGTTACCGCTTCTAGTTCTGAGAATAACCATGTTGTTACAAATGGCATGAGTTTTCATGACAGGGATTTAGAAAACGGAAATGCGGCAATTGTAGTTCAGATTAATCCGGAGGATTTTGGAGGAGAAGAAAATCCGTTGGCAGGAATCGAATTTCAAAGAGAATATGAAAGAAAAGCTTTTGAGTTAGGCGGAAGTAATTATCACGCTCCCGTGCAGCTGTTTAAGGACTTTAAGGAAAAACGGGTTTCTGCATCCTTCGGTGAAATTTATCCAACTTACAGACCCGGTGCGACATTTTCTAATCTGTGGGATTGTTTGCCTGACTATGTGTGTGAAAGCCTGATTGAAGGAATAACCGCATTCGGAAAATGGCTCGAAAACTTTGACAGAGACGATGCTGTGCTGACAGGTGTTGAAACAAGAACATCGTCACCTCTGCGTATAAACAGAGATGATGATTTGCAAAGCAATATAAAAGGCATATATCCTTGCGGAGAGGGCTCCGGATATGCGGGAGGAATAATGTCTGCCGCAATAGATGGCCTAAAAGTAGCAGAACAAATTATAAAACTTTATAAACCAATGAATAAGAAGGAATGATACCATGAAAATAGCCGTTATCGGCGGAGGTGCTTCAGGCCTTATTGCGGCAATTGCTGCAGCAAGAAACGGCGCCGAAGTTACGATTTACGAAAAATTGAATAGAGTCGGTAAAAAAATCTTAGCAACGGGTAATGGCAGATGCAATTATACTAATTTAAATATTAACATCGACAGGTATCACGGAAAAAATGTTAATCTGGCGAAAGCATCGATGGAATTCTTTGATTTGAACGAGACAATCAGATTCTTTGAAAGCTTGGGAATTCATCCCTATGAAGGTGAATCCGGCAAAATATATCCCAGCTCCTTGCAGGCATCAAGCATATTGGACGTTTTAAGATATGAAATAAAGAGGTTGAAGGTTGCAGAGATTACGGATTGTGAAATAAAAGAATTAAGAAAAAGTAAAGACAAATTCAGTATTATTGGTAATGAAGACTATTCAGCCGATAAGGTAGTATTGGCAACGGGAGGTAAGGCAGCTCCGCAGCTGGGAAGTGACGGTAAAGGATATGAAATAGCGAAATCCTTCGGTCACAAAATAATTGAGCCGTTTCCGGCATTGGTTCAACTCAGATTAAAGAGCAAATACCTTAAAAGAATATCCGGGATAAGATTTGACGGAATCGTAAAAGGATTAACGGATAATAAACTAATACGGGAAGATGAGGGAGAAATACTGTTTACCGATTATGGGATTTCGGGACCGCCCGTCCTGCAAATAAGCAGAAAGGTAATTGAAGAAATAAATAAAGGAAACAATGTATATATATCGGTTGATATGTTTCCTGATAAAACAAAGCTTCAGCTTTATGAACTATTGCAGTCAAGGTTTGCGGACATAGGATATAAAACCCTTGAAGAAAGTCTGGTAGGATTTATAAATAAAAAATTGATACCCGTAATATTAATGGAAGCCGGATTCGATGACTTGAATAAAAGATGCGGGAAATTAAACAAAAAAGAAATTTACAAAATTATAGATATTTTAAAAGAGTGGAAGTTTGAGGTGACGGGTCACAATACCTGGCAGCAGGCACAATCGACTGCAGGTGGTATAGATGTGTCGGAGATAAATCCGGTTACTCTTGAATCAACTAAGGTGAAGGGCTTGTATATATGCGGAGAAGTTCTTGATGTTGATGGAGACTGCGGAGGATTTAATCTGCAATGGGCATGGAGCTCAGGTTATACGGCAGGATATTACAGTTCAATATGAGTATTGAAGAAAGGGAATAGATATGAAAAGATTTATAGAGAAAATTTTTGGCTCATACAGTGAAAAGGAAGTTAAAAGATTAGAACCGACAGTTGATAAAATACTATCATTAGAAAGTGAAATGACTAAATTAAGCGACAGCCAGCTTAAAGCAAAGACTTCCGAATTTAGGGAAAGATTGAATAATGGTGAAACAAAGGATGATATATTGCCGGAAGCATTTGCGGTTGTGAGGGAAGCAGCATGGAGAGTTTTAGGACAAAAGCATTACCGTGTACAGTTAATAGGCGGTATGGTTCTCCATCAAGGAAGAATTTCGGAAATGAGAACAGGTGAAGGTAAGACATTGGTTTCCACATTGCCTGTATATTTAAATGCCCTTGAGGGAAACGGCGTCCACGTAGTTACCGTAAACGACTATCTTGCAAAGCGTGACTGCGAGTGGATGGGTAAGGTTCATAATTTCTTGGGTTTATCGGTAGGCTGTATAGTCCATGGTATAACCAAGGAAGAAAGAATAAGGTCATATCGGTGTGATATAACTTACGGAACAAACAATGAGTTTGGTTTTGATTACCTCAGAGACAACATGGTAATCAGAAAAGAAGAAATGGTTCAAAGAGATTTGAATTATTGCATCATAGACGAAGTCGACTCTATTTTGATAGATGAGGCAAGAACTCCTTTGATAATTTCAGGAGAAGGAGAAAAATCCACAGATTTGTATGAGCTGGCAAACAGCTTTGTTTTGCCGCTGAAAGGAAAAATACAATCTCCCGAAGAAAAGAAATCAAAAATGGATTATATAATGGGAGATGTGGAAGAGGATGACACTGTTGATTTCATAGTGGATGAAAAAGGTAAAAATGTTACTCTGACTGCCCGAGGTATTACTAATGCAGAAAGATTTTTTAACATCGAAAATTTAGCTGAACAGGAAAATATGGAAATTTCGCACCATATCAATCAGGCATTAAAAGCTCATAATACGATGAAGAAGGATATTGACTACATTGTTAATGACGGTGAGGTTTTAATTGTTGATGAGTTTACCGGACGTATAATGTACGGGAGAAGATATTCCAACGGATTGCATCAGGCTATCGAGGCAAAAGAAAGAATTGAAGTCAGAAAAGAATCTAAAACATTGGCTACAATTACATTCCAGAACTATTTCAGAATGTATAAAAAGCTCTGCGGTATGACCGGTACTGCAAAGACCGAAGAGGATGAATTCAGAGAAATATATGGTGTGGATGTTATTGAAATACCAACAAATAAGGAAGTAATAAGAAATGATCACGAAGATGTTATTTACAAGGGTGAGGCAGGGAAATACACTGCGGTTATAAACGAAATTATAGAAAAACATAAAACAGGTCAACCGATTCTTGTAGGTACAATTTCCATAGAAAAGTCGGAATTGTTAAGTAAGCTTTTGAAGAAAGCAGGAGTTAAGCACGAGGTATTAAATGCCAAACACCATGCGAAAGAAGCAGAAATAGTTGCACAGGCAGGGCGTCTCGGTGCCGTTACGATTGCAACGAATATGGCAGGTAGAGGTACCGACATTGTACTTGGTGGTAATCCGGAGTTTCTTGCTAAGCATAAAATGAAATCAAAAGGTTTTACAGATGAATTGATTGCACAGGCAGACGGATTTAATGACACTGACGATGAAGAAGTATTAAATGCAAGAAAGACGTATAAGGAATACCTGGAACAGTCAAAAAGTGAACTTAAGGATGAACAGGATAAGGTCAGAGAAGCAGGCGGACTTCATATAATAGGTACCGAACGTCATGAATCAAGACGTATAGACAATCAGCTAAGAGGTCGTGCGGGAAGACAAGGGGACCCCGGTTCAACACGCTTCTATATATCTCTTGAAGATGATTTAATGAGATTGTTTGCCGGCGACAAAGTAAAAACCATAATAGAAACTCTGAAGATGCCTGAGGATGAGCCGTTAGAGGCAGGAATGCTAACCAGAACAATCGAGACTGCACAAAGCAGAGTGGAAGGAAGAAACTTTGAAATAAGAAAGCACGTCCTTCAATATGACAATGTCATGAACAAGCAAAGAGAGGTTATCTATTCAGAAAGAAGAAAGGTTCTGTTGGGTGAAAATCTTAAAGAAGATATCCTTAGTATGATTGAACAGCTTGTAGACAGGGGTGTACAGATGTATACTACAGACGAAAGGTTTACGGACAACTGGGACATTCAGGGATACTCTAAATATATAGCTGAAACCTTCTCGGTATTGATAAGCTTTGAAGGTGAGGACAAGGAAAATCTAACAAGGGAAAAATTAAAGGAAAGAGCACAAAGTGCAGTAGAAAGACACTATAAGAGACAAGAAGAGGAATTCGGAGAAGATGTATTCAGAGAAGTGGAGAGAATAGTTCTTTTAAGAAGCGTTGACACGAAATGGATTGACCACATTGATGCCATGGATCAGTTAAGGCAGGGTATCGGACTTCGTGCTATAGGAAACGAGGATCCGGTCAGAGCATACCAGGTTGAAGGATATGATATGTTTGAGGAAATGACGGCATCTATTCAAGAGGATACAATTAAAATGTTGATGCGTGTAAGACCTCAGGAAAAAATGCAGCGTAAAGAGGTTGCTAAAATCACGGGAACAAGCGGCGGCGATTTAGGCGGCAAGCCTCAGCCGGTAGTAAATAAAGAAAAAAGAGTGGGCAGAAATGATCCATGCCCGTGCGGAAGCGGTAAGAAATATAAAAAGTGCTGCGGACAAGATCAATAGGAGAGGGTGATTACTTGATAGATTTATACGAAATTAAAGAAAATTTAAAGAAGTTTAATAACATTTTAGTTGAGGTTGGTGGTTCCCTTTGACCTCTCCAAGTTAGAGGAAGAAAACATACTGTTAGAATCTGAAATGCAGGAGCCGGATTTTTGGAACAATCAGGAAAGGGCTCAAAAAGTTTCACAAAAATTAAAGCAAAATACAAACAGAATAAACGAATACAAAAATTTAAAGCAACAGGTTGAAGATTTAGAAATTTTCGCCGACATGATTATAGAGGAAAATGATGAAAGTCATCTGGATGAGCTTAATGAAACTATAAGTGATGTATCTGAGCTTCTTGATAATGCCCGTATTGTTGCCCTGCTGAGTAACGAATTTGATAAAAACAATGCAATATTATCCATTCATGCCGGTGCGGGAGGAACGGAAGCTCAGGACTGGGCGGATATGCTGTATCGTATGTACACAAGGTGGATTGAAGCTCACGGCTACAATATGACTGTATTAGATATACTTCCTGATACTGAGGCAGGAATTAAAAGCGTTACTTTGTTAGTTGAAGGCGAAAATGCTTACGGATATTTGAAGTCCGAAAAGGGAGTTCATCGATTAGTGAGGATTTCACCTTTCGATGCTGCAAAAAAAAGGCATACCTCCTTTGCATCCATTGATGTTACACCTGAGATAGAAGACGATGTGGATATAGAAATAAATGAATCGGATATACGCGTAGATACCTACCGTTCCAGCGGTGCGGGAGGACAACATGTCAATACCACTGATTCGGCAATTCGTATCACCCATATACCGACAGGTGTAGTTGTATCATGTCAGAATCAAAGGTCTCAGCACAGCAACAGAGAAACGGCATTGAAGATGCTTAAATCAAAGCTGTTGGAAATTAAGCAATTAGAAAACAAGGAAAAAATCGAGGATATTCAGGGTAAATATAATCAAATTGCATGGGGAAGCCAAATAAGGTCATATGTATTTCATCCATACAGCATGGTAAAGGATCATCGTACCAATGCGGAAACCGGCAATGTTCAAGCCGTAATGGACGGCAGTTTAGATATGTTTATGAATGAATATTTAAAGATGAAATCATTAGAACGATAGGAGAACAATGGCACAACATAGCAGAACAATTGTTGTGCTATCGTTCGGTAATTGTTCTGCTATTGTTGAAAGGGAGAGATAAATGGTAGATATTTTAAAAATTTTATGTGAAGAATTTAATATTAAGCCTTTCCAGGTGGAAAACACGGTTAATCTTATTGATGAAGGAAATACAATTCCTTTTATAGCCCGTTATCGTAAAGAGCAAACAGGTTCGTTAGACGATGTGGTATTGAGAGATTTATACGAAAGATTAACATACTTAAGAAATCTTGAAAGCCGTAAGGAAGAAGTTATCCGATTAATAGAAGAGCAGGGAAAGCTTACGGATGAATTAAAGAACGAAATTTTAAGCGCAGATGTTATGCAGCGCGTAGAAGATTTGTACAGACCGTACAAACAGAAAAAGTCCACGCGAGCTTCTAAGGCCAAAGAGAAGGGACTGGAACCTCTTGCGGACATCATCTTGGCACAAAACATAACGGAAGGAAGTCTGGAAGAGCTTGCACTGCCTTTCGTAGATGAAGAAAAGGGTGTAAAAAACATTAAGGAAGCCTATGAAGGAGCTTGCGACATAATAGCAGAAATGGTTTCTGACAACGCAGATTACAGAAAGCATATAAGAGAAATTTACATAGCTGACGGTATAATTACTTCTGAGGCAGCAGACGAAGAAGAAAAAACTGTTTATGAAATGTACTATAAATTTGAAGAAGCAGTAAATAAAATAGCAAATCACAGAATACTTGCCATAAACAGAGGCGAGAAGGAAAAGAAACTTAAAGTCAAGCTGAATACCCCTGATGAAAAAATAGTTAATTATTTAAAATCAAAAGAAATAAAGAATGAATCGGCAATAACTGCTGATTATTATTGTGCTGCAATTGAAGACGGCTATAAAAGATTGATAGCTCCTTCCATAGACAGAGAAGTAAGGAATATTTTGACCGAAAGAGCGGAAGATGAGGCAATTAAGGTATTCGGAAAAAATACTAAAAACCTGTTGATGGTTCCGCCTGTTAAGGATGTAAGAATACTTGCCGTAGACCCCGGCTACAGAACAGGATGCAAGTTAGCTGTATTAGATGGAACAGGTAAATTTTTAGAGGATGCGGTTATTTATCCAAGTGAACCAAGAAATGAAGTAGAAAAATCTCAAAAGGTAATGTCAGCATTAATAAATAAATATGACATTAATGTAATAACTATAGGAAATGGTACTGCTTCAAGAGAAACTGAGCAGGTTGTTGCGGATATGCTGTCTAAAATTGATAAAGATGTTACGTACACCATAGTTTCAGAAGCAGGGGCTTCCGTATACTCTGCGTCAAAATTGGCTCAGGAAGAATATCCTGACCTGGATGTAACCGTAAGAGGCGCTATATCAATAGGCAGAAGGTTGCAGGATCCGTTAGCTGAATTAGTTAAAATAGATCCGAAGAGTATAGGTGTCGGTCAATATCAGCATGATGTTAACCAGACAAAGCTGAGTCAGGAGCTTGACGGGGTTGTAGAGGACTGTGTAAACAGCGTTGGAGTTGATTTAAATACTGCCTCAACAGCACTGTTGCAATATGTATCCGGCATAACAAAGACAATTGCTAAAAATATGGTTAAATACAGAGAAGACAACGGTAAATTTACAAACAGAAACGAGCTTATGAAGGTTAAGATGCTTGGAGACAAAGCATTCGAGCAATGTGCCGGCTTTTTAAGAATTTCCGACGGAGATTATCTGCTTGATAAGACCGCTGTCCATCCTGAATCCTATGAAATAGCGGTGAGCTTATTAAATAAATTAGGATACGATATAAATGATTTAAAAAATACTAACTTAAATGATATAAATGAAAGAATAATGAAAATTAAAGTTAAGGAAGAAAAAAAGGTTCAAATGTCTTCAGGTAAAAACAGGTTAAAGGGACTTGAGGCACTTTCTCAAATTAACTTTAAGGAAGAAAAAAAGCCTGCAAGAGAAAAAATAAAAGAAAGAATAAAGGTGTTGGCAGAAGAACTGAACATCGGGGTTCCCACACTTACGGACATAATTGAAGAGCTTAAAAAACCGGGCAGAGATCCTAGAGACGAAATGCCTAAGGTGATTTTGAGAAGTGATGTCGTGAAGTTTGAAGACATGGAAGTAGGTATGAAGCTGAAGGGAACAGTAAGAAACGTGGTTGACTTCGGTGCTTTTGTGGACATAGGAGTAAAACAGGACGGACTTGTTCATCTTTCGGAAATGAGTGATAGATTTATTAAGAATCCTATGGAAGTTGTACAGGTAGGAGACGTAGTAGATGTTACAATCATTAAACTTGATAAGGAAAGACAAAGAATAGGTCTCAGCATGAAAACAAATGGCATGAAAACAAAAAGATAAGCAGGAGATACAGATGATTGATACGGTAATATTTGACTTTGACGGTACGCTTGCAGATACGAGTCAGGTGGTTATTAATTCATATAAACACATATATACGGTATTCGGCAAAGATGGCTTTGATGAAGATTACGTAATGAGTACGTTCGGAGAGCCTCTTGCCTTAACATTGCAAAGAGATTTTTCCGAGCATAGCTTTGAGGATGTTATTGCCTGCTACAGAGAATACCAGGTAGAAAGATTCAATGATGAGGTAAGTCTCTACAAAACCGTTAAAGAAGCTTTAGATTATTTAAAGGGCAAAAATATAAAGATGGGAATTGCTACTTCAAGGCTGAGAAATTCAACCCTGGCGGCTGTTGACAATTTAAATATAAAAAAATATTTTGATGTAATCATCACTGCAGACGATGTAGAAAAACATAAGCCTGATAAAGAACCGCTGATTAAAACAATGGAGCTTTTAAACAGCAAAAAAGAAAATACATTGTATGTGGGTGATTCAAGATTTGATATGGAATGCGCCATAAACTCCAATGTAATCCCGGTGTTGTGCGGATGGCATAAATTATCGGAAGAGCTTAAAAATCAATATAATGTAAAATATGTTCTGGATAAAATGATAGATATAAAAGAAATAGTGTAATTACGGGGACGGTTCTTGCGGCTGTGGGCTAAAAAATGGAAATTAACTTGACCTTTGTAATAATACATGATAAAATAATGATAAATAAAAGGAACTGCCGAATAAACGGTCAGATCCCATGTATTTGGTTAAAAATAACCGCATAGTCTGGAAACTATATAAGGCGGTTATTTTTTTATACCCCAGGTTTCCCTTTTATGTATAAAAACTACTTAAGCTTGTCTTTAGACAAGGCGATAATTGATACTATTAAAGTTCCGAATGTAAACATACATAACAGAGCTTCATATGTAACCATATTACACTTCCCTCTTCGGGAACCCAACCACCTATCCGTTATGGCAATTCCTATAAAATATTATATCACAATCACGTGGAAGTTCCAAGTTTTTCCAATATTTTAAATTTTGACCGTATAATGCGTAACGTCCCTTGATTTATTTCTTATCTTTCTGACCATATCTTTCATAATAAGCCTATTAATTATTTAATATATGCTCAAAATTTTTTATATTTAAGGAGCTTTAAGCAGGTAATTTATTAAGGGACAGCTTTTATTTTCCTCATAACAATGATATAATGGTATCAGCTTCATACATTTCGGAGGAAATATTTCTATGATACAATACTTTGCTTTCAGCTTATTTTTTACAGCTATATTCTTAAAAATATTTATAGACAAGCTGTCTCGGACGAGGTTTTTCAAAAGAGCGGAAAATGTTGCGAGCAATAAGAAGTCTTATATCAAAAATATTATAATGGCAAGCCGTTTGTTCAAATATTGGATCCCGGCATGTATGTGGAGACAAAATGGGTCAGAAACTCAAACATGTGTCACATAAATTTTGAGGTGGATGAGCAGGACAATTCATTAATCGTATTTGCCGCAATTGATAATTTAATAAAGGGAGCAGCGGGACAGGCTGTACAAAATTTGAATATAATGAATGGTTTTCCTCAAAACATGGCAATTAATTATGTTCCGGCTTGTATTTAAGCTGCGTAACGTTAAGTTGTTAACAAATTTTAATCAATTATATATGTTTTTGAGACTTGTTCATGGTATACTACATGGTATAATTAAATTGCAAAAAATTTAAGAAAGGGTGTTTTTTATGGAGGTAAAAAATTTAGTTATTGAAAAAGACAAAGGAATATGCACGGTTAAATTAAACAGCCCTCAGACACTTAATTCGTTAAATGTTATCATGCTCGATGAGCTTGAATATGCATTTGACCAAATTAGTAATGACGATGAGGTTTCGGTTGTAGTTTTAACCGGAGAAGGAAAGGCATTTGTTGCCGGAGCCGATATTTCTTACATGAGTAACCTGAGCCCTTCAGAGGCAAAGAAATTTTCAGAAGCCGGCTCAAGATTGTTCAGAAAAATTGAAACAATGAACAAGGTAGTAATTGCAGCAGTAAACGGTTTTGCATTAGGCGGAGGATGTGAGCTGGCTATGGCCTGCGATATCAGGATTGCTTCTGAAAAGGCTAAATTCGGGCAGCCGGAGGTAGGGCTCGGAATTATACCGGGATTCTCAGGAACACAAAGATTAGCAAGATTGGTTGGTTTAGGCAGAGCAAAGGAACTCATGTTTACGGGGTTGCATATAAATGCAGATGAAGCGTACAGAATAGGACTTGTTAATAAAATTACAGACAAGGACAGCCTGATGGAAGAAACCTATAAGATGGCTGAAAAAATTGTATCAAACTCAGGCGTTGCAGTAAGATATGCAAAAGAAGCTGTGAACAGAGGTATTGAAACTGATATAGATACAGGGATTGCTTATGAATCCAATATATTTGGGTTATGCTTTGCTTCCGAAGATCAAAGAGAAGGCATGATTGCATTTTTGGAGAAAAGAAAACCGGAATTTAAATAATATATAACTTGATATTTTATATACAATTTAGTATAATCTATTTGTTTGTGTAACTTTTTTTTTGACACGCAAGGTTAAAAAAGTAACAAACAAGGGTAGAAGGACAAAAAATTTAAGGGAGTGAAATAATGAATTTTCAATTAAGTAAGGAACATGAAATGGCAAGGCAGCTTTTTAGAGAATTCGCTGTCAACGAGGTAGAACCGTTAGCTCAGGAAATTGACGAAGAGGAAAGATTTCCGCTTGAGACAGTTGAAAAGATGCAAAAATACGGTTTTATGGGCATTCCGTTTCCAAAGGAATACGGTGGACAAGGCTGTGATATTTTTACCTATATCATGGCAGTAGAAGAATTATCAAAGGTTTGCGGTACTACAGGAGTTATACTTTCTGCGCATACATCATTGTGCGGATCACCTATCTATGAATTTGGATCAGAGGAACAAAAGAAAAAATATTTACCTATGATTTGTACAAATTCAATAGGAGCTTTTGGTTTAACCGAGGCAGGAGCAGGTACGGATGCTGCGGGACAACAAACAAAGGCTGTTTTAAACGGAGATCACTATGTATTGAACGGAAGTAAAATATTTATAACAAACGGATCCTATTCGGATGTTTATATAGTAATGGCAATGACCGACAAATCAGTAGGCACAAAAGGTATATCTGCTTTTATAGTTGAAAAAGACTTCCCGGGATTTTCAATAGGAAAGAAAGAATTAAAAATGGGTATCAGAGGTTCAGCTACATGTGAGTTGATATTTGAAGACTGTATAGTACCAAAAGAAAATCTGATAGGCAAGGAAGGTCAGGGCTTTAAAATAGCCATGAAAACTCTTGACGGCGGCAGAATAGGTATTGCTGCTCAGGCTCTTGGAATTGCACAGGGTGCTATTGATCAGACTGTCAAATATGTACAGGAAAGAAAACAGTTCGGAAGAACTATTTCTAAATTCCAGAACACTCAATTCCAGTTAGCGGAAATGCAGACTGCAGTTGATGCAGCAAGATTATTGGTTTACAGAGCTGCTTTGAGTAAGGATGCGGGACAGCCATACGGAGTGGATGCAGCTATGGCTAAATTGTTTGCTTCTCAGACAGCAATGGATGTTACAACGAAGGCTGTTCAGCTGCACGGCGGATACGGATACACAAGAGATTATCCTGTTGAAAGAATGATGAGAGATGCTAAAATAACTGAAATCTACGAAGGAACCTCAGAGGTTCAAAGAATGGTTATCAGTGCAGGCATGTTAAAGTAGGGAGGTAGTAAAGTGAATATAGTAGTATGCATTAAACAAGTGCCGGATACAACAGAAGTAAGATTGGACCCAAAGACAAACACACTTATAAGAGATGGTGTTCCAAGCATTATTAATCCTGACGATAAAGCAGGTTTAGAAGCAGCATTGAGATTGAAGGATGAAATCGGAGCACACGTAACAGTTGTGTCCATGGGACCGCCTCAGGCAGATGCAGCACTCCGAGAAGCATTGGCTATGGGAGCAGACGAAGCGGTACTTGTAACAGACAGAGCTTTCGGCGGTGCAGATACATGGGCAACCTCAACTACATTGGCTGCAGCAATAAATAATCTGAAATACGATTTAATAATTACGGGAAGACAGGCGATAGACGGTGACACAGCTCAGGTTGGTCCGCAGATTGCAGAGCATCTGAAGCTGCCAAACATCAGCTATGCAGAAGATATAAAAATAGAAGGCGATTCTATAATAGTAAAGAGACAATATGAGGACAGACATCATTTAATCAAGGCAAAGCTGCCTGTGTTGATAACAGCATTGACAGAACTTAACGATCCTCGATATATGACTCCGGGCGGAATATTCGATGCTTTCAGAGAAAAGAAAGTAGCAGTATGGACATTGAATGATTTAACCGTGGATACAAGTAACATCGGACTTAAGGGTTCTCCTACAAAGGTTAAGAAGTCATTTACCAAGGGTGCAAAATCCGCAGGTAAGCTATTTAATCTTGAACCACAGGAATCGGCTGAATTGATAGTTGATAAAATGAAAGAAAAGTTTATTATTTAGTAGGAGGCGGACAATGAATAATACAGAATATAAAGGTGTATTTGTATTTGCGGAGCAAAGAGACCGCAAGGTACAAAAAGTTGCCATCGAATTGATAGGCAAGGGCAAGGAATTAGCAAAAGAATTACAAACCACAGTAACGGCAGTTCTCTTGGGAACAGACATGGAAGACGAAGCTAAAAGATTGTGCTACTGCGGTGCTGACAATGTAATATATGTAAATGATGAAATGCTTGACGTATATATGACTGAACCATACGTATATGCTCTCAATCAAATCGTAATAGATAAGAAGCCTGAAATTATGCTGTTCGGTGCAACAGCAATCGGAAGAGATTTAGCCCCGAGAGTATCTGCAAGAGTTCATACAGGCTTGACAGCAGACTGTACAGGCTTGACAATAGAGCCTGACAGCGATGAGCCCGAAAAATTAAATCTTATGATGACCAGACCCGCATTCGGCGGTAACATAATGGCTACAATTGCATGCCCGAACCACAGGCCACAGATGGCTACCGTAAGACCGGGAGTTATGCAGGCAGCTAAATATTCGGAAGTAAATCCTGTAAATGTTGAAGAATACAAAATCAACATACCAAAGGAATGCAAAAATGTTGAAATATTGGAAGTAACGAAAATAATTCAGCAAAGAATGAATATAGAAGATGCAAAGATATTGGTATCAGGCGGCAGAGGAATGCACGGATCAGAAAATTATGCGGTTCTTGAAGAACTGGCTGATTTACTGGGCGGAACAATTTCCGCTTCAAGAGCGGCAGTTGATGCAGGCTGGGTTCCAAAGGACAGACAGGTTGGACAGACAGGAAAGACAGTAAGACCAAATCTGTACATTGCATGCGGTATATCCGGAGCAATCCAGCACTTGGCAGGTATGGAAGAATCCGAGTTCATCATTGCAATCAACAAGGATGAAACAGCTCCTATATTTGATGTTGCCGATGTAGGAATAGTAGGCGATATATTCAAGGTAGTTCCTCTTTTAATAGAAGAACTCAAAAAAGAAAAAGTAAGCAGATGACCCAAATCTATGATTTGGTGTCAGTCGCTTATCCTGAGCGAAAGCGAAGGATCTTGTACGACAAAAGATGAGATTCCTCACTAACGTTTGGAATGACACAATCAAACATAAAATCGGTGAATAGCTGAGCTATTCACCGATTTACATTTATATTGGCCTTATTTCATTCCGCCGCCGCTCATTTGTCTTTGAGCCATTTCAACTAATCTCTTAGTCATGTATCCACCTACATAACCATTTTGTCTAGCTGTAAGGTTTCCTTTATCAACTTGCTCATAGTTTGTTAATCCTAATTCGTTAGCTATTTCTGTCTTCATCTGATTCAATGCCTGTTTTGCTTCCGGAACAACGATGTTGTTGCTTCCACTATTGTTTGATGCCATTTTGTTTCTCCTTTCTTGAGATAAATATTATTTTGTCATTTAATTTAATCATGTATACACCTTGGGCCCAATCAACCTGTGTACGAATATGTAAACTACAGGTCAATTCAATTTACAAGATTAAATTTTGAAAGTTATAATGATTAACTTTCTAACATTATTATTAACCGCGTTTTCTTTATAATACATGGCAAATAATTCAACTAAAGGTTAAGATTTGCCATGTATACAAAATTAAAAAAGATATATACTAAATTCTTAATTTGTGTTAAAATATAAAACAAGTAACGAATTTAAAAAAAATTCATAACTTAATAATATGATTTCATAAAAACAGATTATTATTATAAAAGGAAGGAGGTAAAATAGGGGAAGTTCAAGAAAACTATTATAGCGCCAGAACTTAATAAGTTGACGAGGACAGAGTTATCGAAAATTCGGCGGACGCTCTGCGGTGCAGCTTCATCGATATGGTTTTTATAAATACATCCGGCGACGGATGCGACAGAGGAAAACCAATAGCTTAAACATCTTACTAAAATAATATTATTCTATATTATTCCCCAATCATATCATCATTATCATCCTGAACGCAGTGAAGAAATTTCATTTTTATTGTAATATCATACGGTACTGTCATCCTGAACGTGGTGAAGGATCTCATTGTTTTTGTGTCATCATATAATTGTTTTTCTTGAAAGATTAAAAAAATTAAATTTCAAGTGCTGTTTTTTATTGTGTAAAAAAATTAGATTGGAGAAGAAATATGTGTGGAATAGTCGGATATATAGGATTTGAAGACGTAAAAGAGATAATTTTAGGCGGTTTAGAAAAATTAGAATACAGGGGCTATGATTCTGCAGGAATTGCCATAGCTAACAACAATGTCGTAAATGTAATCAAAGAAAAAGGAAGAATCAACGAACTGAGGCAAAGCATAGATAAAAGCATAACAGGAAACTTAGGTATCGGTCATACAAGATGGGCAACTCATGGTGCTCCGAACCATATTAACTCTCATCCTCATCAGAGCAGTTCAAAAAGGTTCACCTTGGTACACAATGGTATCATAGAAAATGAAGATGAATTAAGACAGAAATATTTAAATGGAACAGTATTTACAAGCGATACCGATACAGAGGTTATAGTACAGCTCATCGAAAAATTTGTAAATGACGGAGAAGAAGTACCTCTTGCCATAAGACACACTATGAGTGAGTTAAAAGGTTCATATGCTCTTGCGATTCTTGATAATGAAGATATGAATACCTTGTATGCCGCAAAAAACAAAACACCACTACTTGCAGGCAGGGGCAGTGGATTTAATATGCTTGGCAGCGATGCAATGGCAATGATTAATTACACGAATTCATTTTATGAAATAGAGGATAAGGAATTTCTCGTAATAACAAAGGATAGTATAGATATTTATTCTATTTACGGAAATAAGGTTGTGAGAGAACCATATAAAGCCGATATAGATGCATCCGATATTGAAAAGGGAACGTATCCTCATTACATGATGAAAGAAATTGAAGAACAGCCCTTTGTAGTAAGAAAAATTATGTCGGAATACTCCGATGAGGACGGAAATATGTTCATGGATCCGGGAATTGTCCAAGAAGTTCGAGGCTGTGATAAATTATATATAATTGCCTGCGGCACAAGCTACCATGCGGGACTTATAGGAAAGCAATTCTTTGAAAAAATATCCGGAAAACCTACTGAGGTAATTATAGCAAGTGAATTTATATATAATATGCCTCTATTGACGAAAAAACCGCTGTTCATGTTTATATCACAAAGCGGAGAAACGGCAGACTGCAGGGCAGTACTTGTAAAGGTTAAGGAAATGGGCCATAGAACCCTTACATTAACCAATGTAAAAGGCTCAACCTTATCAAGAGAAGCAGATAACACGCTGCTTCTGCATGCAGGTCCTGAAATAGCAGTTGCTTCAACAAAGGCATACACTGCACAAATAACGGTATTATCGATACTTGCTGCTTTGGTAAACAACAACAAAAATATTAATATATTCAAAGAGTTAAGCAAGATTGCTTATATAATGGAAACCCTCTGTGATGATAAGGAAAAATATAAAGAGCTTGCTAATAAATACTTAGTAAATTCAAGGAACTGCTTCTATATAGGAAGAAGTATGGATTACTTCTTATGCCTGGAAGCATCCCTTAAGCTGAAAGAAATTTCCTACATCCAGACTGAGGGCTTTGCAGCGGGAGAATTAAAGCACGGAACAATTGCCTTAATAGAAAAAGGTACTCCCGTTATAGCGGTTATTACCCAGGAAAACATCAATTTAAATACAAGAAGCAACATCAAGGAAGTAAAGGCAAGAGGTGCTGCCACTATGGTTATATCAATGCGCAAAATCAGCCAGGAAACAGACCAGATAATCATTGACGACGCGAACGAACTGCTGTCACCTCTGGCAACCATAATACCGGCTCAATATCTTGCTTATTATGCAGCACTGCTTAAAGGCTGTGATATCGATAAACCGCGTAATCTTGCAAAGTCGGTTACAGTGGAATAAGGGATAAAAACTGATAGTAATAGGGGTAGTTCCGCTATAAAGTTATAAACTGAGAAATGAATGATTATTCATATAATAGTGCACACAAAAAATTAAAATTAATATTTAGTTTTCGGTGTGCACTTTAATAACTCTAACTGATTCCCGTTTATATAATATAAGTGTTTCTTAAAACCAAAGTCATTCAACTGAAAATAAAGTTTATCCCGATAAAAATAAAGTTATTCATAACCCACGAGAAAAAATTGGAACTATTAATCTTGATTTTTTCTCTTTTTTATTGATAGGAAACATAAAAAAAAAAAGAAAAAAATGTTGATTAATAATTAAGAAATATAGAAAAAGGAAAAGAAAAATATTGAGAAAAGGGATTGAAAAGTCAAAAGATTAGGGTTAATGATAGGGGAAAAAGATTGGGGGAAAGGGATAAAAAAATTAAACAGAAAAATCCTAAATTATAATCCATAAATTCTACTTTCTGAACGACTTTTTTCATTTTTTTCTTGGAAAAAGGGATAAAGAGAAAAAAGGAAAGGGTGTTTTTCTGAATGACCTTCTTTCCATTGGGAGAAGGTGGGAAATGAATTTCAAGAAGTTGGGGGTATAATTTTGAATGAGTTTGTGGGAGTGAACAATAAGTTGCGTGTAATAGTTTTGACAAAAATTGGAATATATCGTTTTTCAGATTGTAACCGCCCTATTATGTGCTTACAAAATACCAAATGATAAGTCTGTCGAAGTGGCAGTATCGAAAATAATAACAAAAAATACACTGAAGAGTTACTACAGTGTATTTTGTTATTAAGCATGATGAACTAAAATAATGGTGCTGCCTGTTCCCGGTGGGTCATTACATGGATTAGGTGTTGGCGGATTAGTAATAATTGTACCAATCAAAAGAATGGTTAATAATGATCCAATAATTAGTTCTTTTAAGTGCATTTTCATAATTCATATCATCCTTTTATGTATTTTTTGCATCACATGTAAATGATAACATACTTGAGTTAAAAAAACAAGATATTTTCTTGGAAATGTATCAAATTATTTGTGTATTAGGTGACTATTTAAAAATTCTATAGCTTTATCTGTCATATCGTTGTTTAAATACATAAGACACAATTTATTATAAATATCTAATATTGCTTTATAGTCACTTTTTTCTTCTGCAATTTTGAGCGTCTTAATGTAAGCGGTCTCTAGTTCGGCTATTGTTCCAGTTTCAGAGTATATATCAATAAGCATGTAATAGCCTTTTAGCACATATTCAATATTGCTGTACTTATTAGCGAGATCAATGCCCAAATTGATTAGTATCAATGCTTCGTTATATCTTCCAAGTTTTATTAGTATGCCTGCTTTACTTATAAGTGATGAGTCTAAATTTGCAATATCTACTTCAGTTCTGATCTTTTGAGAAAGCTCAAGGTACTCTATCGCTTTATCGTATTCTTCGACATCAGCATATAATAAGCCTAAATTATTATAGACATAAGCTAACGTAGGTTCTCTTGAACTGCTAAATTCTCCTAAAAGAGAAAGATATATTATTTCTGCATCTTCAAATTTTTTTAAATCGCGGTAGCAATTAGCTTTAACTATATTAGCATATACATAGTTTATAAAATCAGTGCTTTTCTCGCATAAAAACAAATATTTATCAGCATATTCAATAGACTCATCAAACTCATGAAGTTTTCTTTGGCATAAAGAAATATTGTAAACAGAATGTTTTTGTGTATATAAATCATTATTTATTTTGGACAAAAAATATGCTTTATTAAAAAAGAGCAACGCTTCTGCAAAAAATAATTCGTTTAATTTGCAAAGACCCAATTTGTTAAATAAGTAAGCATCAAATTTATTATTTTCAATTTCACTATATTTACTTAAAGAATCTATATAGTTAAATACTGCTTGAGAATATTTTCTTTCATCGTAATATATGTTTCCTTTTTTAAGAAGAGCTTCCCCTTCTATGTCACTTAAATCATAATTATGAGAAATCTCAATAACGCTATTAATTAGCTCTATAGTAATATCACTATTTAACGCATCCATACAGTATTTAAGAGCTTCATCTTTAGGGGACATAAGTAAATAGGAACTATCAATATTTAAATTGATTCCCAATTCATAAGCCTTATTATTGAACTTTTCGGCTAAATAATTTGCAGTATCCTTAGTTAATCCGCGTTCTCCGGTTTCTAACATACTTACATAGTTTCTTCTAATTTTTTCGCCTTGCAAATCAAGTTGTTTCATCTTTAACATTTTTCTCGTTTTTTTAATTCTTTCACCAGGGGTTAAAAATTCCATCGCATTCATCTCTCCTAAAAAGTTTAGGTAATAACATACATTCTTAAATTATATCATAATTTATTTTTTAGTCAAAAATTTTTGTTAAAAAGAAAAATTTAAACTCTTGTGTACATTAAAAGTATAGATAATTAATCTGAATGGTAGTAATAGAATATAAATAAATGAAAGTATTAAATATCCAATTATTTAATTTAAAACATGCAAGAGTAAAAAAAGTAACAATAATAATAAAAAAATAGTGACAAAATATAAATTTTAAGATATACTATATGAAGATAATCAATTTATTGCTTTTACTAAATTAAATGTTTGACTAATATGAAATAATTATAGGATAACATTTAATTATAAAAGTATGATATATGCTACTAATAAATGAACAATTTTATAGAAGGAGATGAGATAATGAAAAAGCTTACAGTTAAAATTTGGAGTGCAAAATCAATAAAAGAGGCATTAAATCAGCAGGTAACAAATGCTTGTCAATATTGCATGAAATAAGAAATTTATAACTAATTTAAAGAAATAATATTAGGAGGTAAAAATACATGAAAAAGTTAACGACCAAGGTTTGGAGTGCAAAATCAATAAAAGAATCTTCAAATCTACAAGTAACAAATGCTTGCCAATATTGCATGAAGTAATTAGACACATACACGAATAATTTTATTAGTAGCTTATATCAACAAATAAACTAAGGACAGAGGTATTATAAAAATGATACTAACTTCAAAGATGAGTTCTATAACTTTAAATGATAATGAAATTATAATAGTAAATCTCCTTTCTGGGGCTGTTAATATTTTGAATAATGAGATTTATCAAGAACTAAATGATTTACAGAAACTAAGAAATGACTATCCAGAGGTATTTCAAGAGCTAGTAAATGATAAATTTTTATTTGAAAATAATATAGAAGAACAGAAATACTTTGTAGATTTAATAAGTTCAATTAATGAATTGGATATACACGAAGCACCAAATTTTGTAATTTTGCCAACGTATGACTGTAACTTGCACTGTGTATATTGCTACGAAAGCACCACAGTTCAAAGGAATATTAAGGATATGTCTGAAGAACAAGCGGAAGCAGTAAAAAGGTTTATTGAATACAAGGCTAAAAACTATGATTCTAGTCAAATTAGAATTACATTAATGGGAGGTGAACCTCTATTAATACGAAATAAACAAATAATTGAAGACTTTTTGAATTGGGCAAATATATTGAAGTATAAAGTAGATATTGTTACTAATGGCACTACTATACATCAGTATGAAGATATATTGAAAAGGTATGACATTTCTTCATTACAGATAACAGTTGATGGGCCAAAAAATATTAATGACAAAAGAAGGATATCAATTGATGAGAAAGGTTCATTTGATAATATCATTGAAGGGATTGACTTGGCAATAAAGAATAAAATAAAAACGTATATAAGAGTAAATATAGATGTACAAAATATATCTCATTTAAAAGATTTGGCTAAATTTTTAATAAATAGATATGGGAGCGAAAATAAGTATTTAAGACCTTACTTATACGTAATAAGTGATGGAGGCTGTTTAGGTGATAATTATTGTATACCTGAAGTTGAAGCTGTCAAGAAAATAATTGATTTATCAAAAAATAATGAGTGCATGGATATTTATGACCTTGTTTTTCATGGCAGTAATTTTATTAAGGGCGTTCTAAATTCAGATGATTATTTTCCGCAAAATAGATTTTGTGCAGCTAATAAAAAGCAATATGTTTTGGGTGCGGAAGGAAATATATATAAATGTTGGTTTGGTGTTGGAGAACAAAAATTTGCATTAGGAACTTATTATCCAGATATTCAAATAAATGAATCGATAGAAAAACTATGGGAAAAACGATGTGTGGAAAATATTCCTAGATGTTATAATTGCAAGTTTTCTTTAATTTGCGGCGGAGGATGCAATAATAAAGCTATGTCTGCAAATCTTTCTATAATGACACCAAATTGTGCTGACTTTGATAGTCTTTTAAAGCTTGGATTTAGTTATTATATAGAACGCGGTGATATGCAACTATCATAGCAATAAGGAGATGTAAATGTATTTCAGTAAATATGTATATTATAAAAAAATTAATAATGATAAACATTTATTTTTTAATATGCTAAATAATGCGGTTGATTTAATAGAAAATAACAATATTAATTTATCGAACTTTAATGAAATAAATAATTATGACCCCAAAACCATAGATTACTTGATGGAGAGAGGACATATATATAATAGTATAGATGAAGAAAATGAGTTAATTGATCAATTGCAACAAATTTCTAAAAAAATCACTTCAGAAGAGGAGTATTTGCACTTTTATTGTGGTGTGACAATGGAATGTAATTTAGCTTGTTCCTACTGTTTTGAAAAAGAAATTGGAAAACAATCAGTTATGACTAAAGAGACAATTGATAAGATGTTTATGACGATAGATAAATTATGCAATCTTCACGAAAACATAAAAAAAAGAGAGTTAACTTTCTTCGGAGGGGAACCGCTACTAACGGATAACTTTATAACAGTAAATTACATAATGGATAATTTAGTGAGAAAAAATATGGAATCAAATTTTATTACAAACGGAGTGGATCTAAATCATTTTATAGAATTTTTTAGGATAAATGAAAATAATATTTCAACAATTAGCATTACTCTTGATGGACCAAACAACATTCACGATAAAAGACGAGTATTTCAATCTGGAGAAGGAAGTTTTGAAATCATTTCACGTAATATTGACTTGTTCCTATCGGAGAATTTATCTATTATGCTTATTATAAGAATTAATATCGATTCAAAGAATTATTTGAGTATTAATGAATTAATTGACTACATGGTTAGAAAGGAGTGGTTTAAAAAACCAATTCAGTTACAATTTTGTAAGGTTGAAGACAATTCTGAAATTGGAGTTAATGATATTATTCCTAATGATCAGTTAATGTCTTTTTTAGGAGATATTTTCAATTTGTATGAAACAAATATAGTAGAAAAAATGAAAATAAAAATTAAAGGAATTGAGAAACTTAATAGTATTTTCAATACTGATAAATTGACATTACCTATGTTTAATTATTGTAATACGTCAAATCTATATGTGTTTGATCCTAATGGAAATTTATATGTATGTCCACAATCAATAGGTGATTTAGACAATGCTGTAGGAGAGTATACTCCGTATTATGGTATAAACATAATAGAACTAATGAAATGGCAAAAATTTACTGTATTAGATAATAAGAATTGCTCCAAATGCATGTACTGGCCTGTTTGCGGTGGGGGATGCCGTTATTCGTCACTGAAAAATGGTGGGAAAAAGAATAAAAGTACTTGTAGAAATATTCATGCAGTTGTTGAAAAAAGTGTTAATGATTACATAAGCAGGATTATAGTATCTAATTAAGTAGGGTAGAGGGACAAAGATGTGGAATGTTTATTTAATTTTAATTGTTCAATTTTTTACGACATTCAATTTATATAAAATAATATTAACATTATTTTATCAAAAAAGTGGTATGAATCTATTGGAGATAGGTACTATTTTAGCATTTTCATATGTGGCAAAAATAATTTTCGAAATTCCGTCTGGATATTTAGCAGATAATTTTGGCAGAAAAAAGATTGTTGGTATTGGTCTTTTTGTGTTTGTAATCTTTTTAGTTATGACATATTTTACAAGAAGTTTGTATAGTTTCATTATTGCATCATTTTTACAAGGTATATCTTTAACACTAACGTCAGGAGCTTTGGATGCCATGCAATATGATGCACTAGTTGATGCTGGCAAAAAAGATGATGTAGAAAGGTACCTGACTTATGAAAGATTACTAATATCAATAGCATTTGGATGTAGTAGTTTATTTGGAGGATTTCTATCAAATATTTCATATGACTTAGTTTTTATCCTAAGTATATGTTTTTCGCTTTTTACATCTGTAGTATTTTTATTTACCACAGATAATTTTAATAAGGCTGATCTATATCGTGAAAATCATAATAAAAAATTCATGAGCAGGTGTATTGCCAATATTTTTGATTCACCATATCTAATGAAATGCATGAATATTACAATTATAATTTCTTTTGTTATGATCCCAATAGATGATTATTATTCTTTAATTTTAAAGGGAGAAGGTCTAAATGAAAGCTTAATAGGAATTATTAGTTTTAGTCAATTTTTTATAAGTTCATTCTTTGGATTTTTTTGCAAATATTTGCAAGCAAGCTATGGAAGAAATAAATTGATAGATATATTGCCTTTTATTATATTTTTATTTTTACTAATTTTCGCAATTTCAAAAGAAAGAATATTAATTTTTGTATCATATACGATGCTTTTAATTATTATTGCACTTTTAAATCCAATTAAATATTCTATTATGCAAGGGTTAATAGAAAGAGAGTATAGGAGTACCATAATTTCAATTCAAAGTTTGTTGATGGCTTTAACTGCAGTTATTAGTCAACCACTGTTTAGTTTTTTAATGTTAACATTTGGCAAAAGTTTGACTATTATACTCTTTATTCTTATGTCTTCATTGCTGCTCGTTTTGAACATAGTTTTTTTTAAAAATAAACTTGTGGAGGTATAAAATGCATATATTAGTGGTTGGTGGATATACAGAAATACATGAAAGATTACACCAATATGGAGCAAGAATTACCCATTTTACGGAGAAAGAGATGTTAAATGTTAGCTGTAAAATATATTATAGGCAAATCGGTTTCAATTCTAACGAATCTCATGATAATTTTATTAAAATAGCAAGTGCCATAAATGAAATTGATAAAATAGATATTGTGATTTCATTTACTGATTATTTTCAAATACTCGCATGTGAAATAGCAGAAAAACTGGGACTAAAATATTTTAATAGTAAAGAACTACTTATTAATATGAAGAACAAGTATAAAATGCGAGGAGTTTTGCAAAGAAACAAAATTAATTCATTAAAATTCCAGATAATAGATACTTTTAACATCACAAATAATAATGAAAAAATAGAAATATCATATCCATATATATGTAAACCAATTGATCAATCAGGTAGTAATTTTATTTTCTTAATAAAAAATCCCCAAGATTTCGTTAAATTTGTTGAATTCACCAATAAAAAGGAGTGTCCTGATAAGTTCTTAATTGAGGAGTATTATGATGGTAAAGAATATAGTGTAGAATCATTTTCAATAGAAGGCAAGCATTACATTTTGGGGATTACGGAAAAATTTAAAGACAAAAACTTTGTTGAAATTGGTCATTGTATGCCAGCAGAGCTTGAAGATTATGAAAGATATAGTATTGTAGATTATGTTGTTAGCGTTCTTACAGCGTTAGGTATGAATTCTGGTCCTTCTCATACAGAGATAATTGTTGGTAATAGGGGACCGATTATTATTGAGTCACATGCTAGATTAGGCGGTGATAGTATACCAATTTTACTATCACATGTGAGTAACATAAAATTATTTGATTTGTGGGCTCGTTTAGCTATTGGATATAATTTAGAAAATTACATTACACCTATATACAATAATAATTTTGTTGCAATTTGGTTTAAAACAGCTAAAGATAATGGTATATTAACATATAAGATAGACCATATTAATAGTTTAAAAATACTCGAATATAAAATATATAAAGAGAATAATGAATTTGTTGAGAAAACAATAAATTCAAATTCACGTATAGGACATTTTATTGCTATGGGAAATAGCAGAGAAGATGCAATTAATTCAGCGAAAACAATAGAAGATGAAATTAAAATTGTATAATTAATTTGGACATTCTTATGTGGCAGATTCACGTAAGTAATATTTTTTTCCTCAGACTTTACAAAACAAATATTTAGTACACATAAACTTTGGAAGATTAAATTTTTAATCCATAGATTGCAAGAACATAATTGATTTATGCAACCCAGCTTAGCACGAAAAGTAACAAAAATATAAAAAAATAGTGACAAAATACAAATTGTTATATATAATTAAAGCAGAAGTCGTAACGACTATAACAATATTATATTTAGGAGGTTTTTATGAGAGTAGTGCAAGGTCTTAACAATGAATCATTATCAAAGGTTATGAGTGATATTGAAAGTATTGAATATCAAAGCTGGGATTCCTCCATGGCCGCTACAATGGAACAGTTCAATAAAAGATTAGAATTATTTAGTGATGGACTATGGCGATTGATAGATGATAATAATGAAGTAACTGCCTATATGTTTTTTATTAGAATAAAGGAAGAAGATGCTCAAAAGCATTATTCGTGGTCTGATTACTCGGCAAACGGTTGGTGTACTAATCACGATCCTAATGGAGATGCATTATTTGCAGTATCAATAGGCTCTAAGAAAAGCACACACGGAAGATATTTATTTGGAAATGGAATAAAGTCAATGGAAGAAGGCATATACAAAAATGTTAAGAAAATATATGCATGCAGTCGCATCCCTACACTTCACAATTATTTTTCTAATTCTGATGAAGTAGTTATAAATGTTGATGATGAAAGATTATCAACCGATCCTGTAGTCAAAATGCTTTATTCCTGCGATTTCAAACCTTACAAATTTTGCAAAGAGGGCTTTGATGTAGATTCTGAATCATTAGGATATAGTCTTACATGCTTAAAAACCTTGTAAATCAAACAATTAGTATACAGCATAATTATCCACATGATAGGAGTGAAAAAATGCATTTTAAAGTTTTCAATAAAATAGAAGAAATCGGGGAAGAGAACTGGAATGGGTTAAATTTGGACTATGTATGTATAGACGGTTTATATCATTATTCAATAATAAGTGAGCAAATTAATAGTATTTTACTTCCTAAATATATTGAAATTGAAGACGGATTAGATAAAAGCATGGTATTATTCTATCAACTTGAGGTGGAAGATATTTATGCTGAAGGAAACGAATGGTTAGAAGGTTTTATAAAATTATATTTCCCTGAAAGTATATATAAAATTATGGAGAAAAATGATAAAGAGTTACAGTCATTATTTTTGGTGGTATTACCAGATTTAGACGAGGAAAAGACTTATAAATACTCACATGAAATTGAAAAAAGACTCCATGAAATTTTCAATTTAAAAGATGAAATTTCACTATTAGCCTTTACAACATCTTATAAGTTAGAACAGTATATAAGCGATTTACAAATTTCATACATGTATTATGACATCAATGACGATTATGAAACATTTGATGATTTTCTGAAAAGCTTAACATGTAACCAAAGAAGAATTATAAAATTAGATAGAAAAAAGATGGAAAAGTTTGGGGTAAGTGTTAAAGAAATAAATTCTCAAGAGTATTTAAACGACATGAAAGAAATAAATAAACTAAATAAATTTCCAATTCAAGAAGATTTACTTGATAGTGTAGTTAAAGCAGAAAATGGATTTTTAACATTAGGATTTTTCAAAGAAGGTAAGCTGATTCAATATCTTACTATTGTATATGGTAATAATTTGGGACACGGTGCAATAATAGCATCTATTGAAAATATCAACAGGGAATGGAATGGAGTACTAAATAGCTATACGTCTTGTATTGATATAGTTATTAAAAAAAAGATTAAAAGATATTACTTAGGTTATACTTGTCAAGAAGCAAAGAGCTTAAGAGGAGCGAAAATCATTAATAGATTTGTAAATGCTAAATTATATAATCCAAGGTGGAGGGAGAAAGATGATCAAATATCAAATCAAAGAGATTACTAAAGATAAATGGGACTGCCTGCACGGAATGACCGAGTGGAGAGAATTTAATTATAGATATTTAGAAGCGCTAGGAAATATTAATGAAGAAGCAATGAAATTTTTAGTTTATGATAATCTCATCATTCCTTTTTATATAAATAGCGATGATTCTTCAAGTAAATCAAAAGAAATAATGGATGACTTTTTAAATATTATGTTAAGCAACTTTGATGTAGATGGAGATAAGTTTGCTGCTTTAGTATTTCTTCCCCAAAAACTTAATGCTTTTATGAAAGATGAAATTAAAAAGGTTATAAAGGATATAAGTAAAGATATCAAAATAAAATATAAGCATTCTTCAGAACCTAAGGTTTTATTGTTCTATAATGAAAAGGATTTACAAATATTAAATGTAGCACAAAAAGTATCAAAGGATACTAAAATATGTTCATATAATACTGAAATGGAATTGAATTTTAAAAATATAGAAGAATATGAAAAATCATTAAAAAGTAAAAGAAGAAATGATATTAATAAATGGAAAAATAGTTTTAATGAAAATAAATTAGAGTTTAGAAAAATAGATTTAGAAAAAAAACTAGAAGATATTTATACAATGTATAAATATGTTTGTGATAAATATGATGAGCCTTGCGAAGGATTTGCATTTTGGGAACAAATAAAAAAATGCCCTGAAAATGATGTATCGTGGTATGGCATATTTTCCAAAGACTCTTTAATATTGTTTGTAGGATATTGGGAGGATGGGAACACGGCAATAATATCTATGTTAGGAAAAAATAGTGAAATGGAGATAATCTCAAGGGAGACAAATGCGTATTTTATCTTACTTTATAAGCTAGTTGAATTATCTATAAATAAAGGAGTTAAAAAAATCTATAATGGTTATGGACTTATGGATGTGAAAAAAAGAATGGGATTTAATTCTTATAATCAGTATGTGTCAATAATTTAGCAAAATAAAATAAATTTTTTGGAGTGTAAGATGAAAAGAATCGTTGAAGGGTATGAATTAAGTTATATTAGAAAAATGGGAAATTTCAACAATCATGAGACAGAGAACGAATTAATAGTTCTTTTGCCAGTTGGATGTTATTGGGCTAAGAAAAATGGTGGATGCTCATATTGTGGTTATCAAAAAGTTGTAGACGATATGCTTGGAAATTATGAATCTATGACATATCAGGAGATATTAAAGTACGAATTGGACAAACAGACAGAAACTATTCATAGATTAAGCTTTTTTGTAGCTGGGTCATTTTTTGAAATTCCACGAGATGAAAGGATTGGTTTATTTGAGTATTTAAATAACTATCCCAAAATCAAAGAAGTATATATTGAAAGTAGACCTGAGTTAATTACAGAAGATAACATAAGAGAGTTAAAAAATGTACTAAACAATAAAGTTTTATCTGTAGCTATTGGGTTGGAAACTTCCGATGAAAAAATAAGAAATGAGGTACATAATAAAGGTGTATCAAATGAATTGTTTGTAAAAGCAATGGAAATTTTAAAGCGAGAGGAAGTCAATTCATTAATATATGTCTTTGTTAAGCCACCGGTTAAAAACATTACTGATGAAGAAGCTCTTACTGAAGCTTACAATACAGTAAAATATAGTTTTGATAATGGTGCAACTGCAGTAGAACTTGAATGTGGATATATAGTAGAAAACTCCAAAATGTATGATTTATATATGGAGGGAAAATATAAAACGTTAAGTTTATGGACAATAAGGGATTTATTATTAAAGTCGATAGAATTAAATCAGGGTAATGTTAGATTGGCATATTTCCATGATACTCCAGCACCTATAGATGTACCGAAAAATTGTCCTAAATGTAATGATGAATTTTTAAAGATGTTTGATGAATATAGGGCTACAAGTAGGGCTGAATTACTATTAAAAGAGATTGATTGTGAGTGTATGAAGGTTGGTTAAGTGTTATCATTAAATTAGATACAATTATGGGTAAGAAGTATGATAAACGATTTTATAATTACAGCGGTAAATGAAGAAACGGTAGACGCAGCAAAGCTATTAGTGGTAAAAGGGCTATCCGAATATTTTGATCAGTATGTTGAATGTATGAACCCAGATTTAGAGGATATTTTAGCCAGTTATATGACAATTAAAAATATATTTTTGATTGCATTAAATAATAATAAGGTAATAGGAACGGGTGCATTAATAGAGGAATCTAATTCTGTAGGCAGGATCGTAAGGATGTCAGTTGATGAAGAATATAGAAGAAAGGGTGTAGCAACAAAAATACTAAAAAGGTTACATATGATTGCAATCGAAAAAGGATATGCGAAGATTGTTTTAGAGACTACAAAGAATTGGTATGGTGCAAAAAAGTTTTACATTAATAATAACTACATAATAGAAAGAGAAGATGAGGAAAATATCTATTTTTTCAAGGAGGTTCAATAGTGAAATATAAACATTAATTACTGTAGCATATGTTCAGGCTTTTAAATCAATTATTGGGTGTGTCCCGATTATTATAGTAACAATTTGTCTAAAAAAAATGGAGTATATTCGAAACTATTTTAGGATTTTAGGTGATGTATTTAGGTGATGTATTTATTAATACAAGACTTGAAATCCTTTCACGATTTAGCTTTTTAATGTTTTCCGTAGTTAGTAAATAGTAAAATGTTAAATGAGCAAATTCAATAAATTACATAATTGAAATTGAGAGGGAATTGTAATGCTTAATTCGTATGCTGTACAGAAGAAAAATTATTTTTTATTTTCTATATCATTTGCTTTTAGAAATATAGCAATAGGTATATTTTTTTTGGTGTTTAATATATATATGATTGAATTGGAGTTTTCATCAGAATTTTTAGGATTATTCTTAGCAGCTGGAAACATATCCATGTGTGTAGGCAGTATTCCAGCTGGTATATTAGTCGATAAGATAAATAAGAAGACTTTATTAATAGTATCTACTATTACTGCAGGTTTTTTATTTTTACTGCAATCAATTATAGTTGATAAACAGTTATTAATATTAATATCTATTTTATATGGATGTTCATTTATTACACTTATGAATATAACAGGTCCGTATATTATGGAATTTAAAGAGTTTGAGAAAGAAAAGAATTTATTAATTTCTAACAGAGCGATAGCTCTTATTTCTATGACAGTTGGATCACTGTTAGGGGGATATTTAAGTAATGTTAAGATTTATTTTGTACATCAAGAATATAGAAGTGCATTAATAGTATCAGCCATTATTTACATGTTAGCGGCGATGCCATTGGCGTTTTTAAAAGATAATTACAAAACAGAAGACATTGATTATATCACCAAAAAGCAGAAAAGCAATACTACGTTAGTGAAGAAAAATTTAAAAAATATCATAATCTTTTCGAGCGTTTTTTTTTCCATAGGATTTGCAATTTTGTTATTGCCCTTTACAAATTTGTATTTTAAGAACAGATTCAATTTGTCAATAACAACACTATCGTATTTATTAGCAGTTATACAGGTTTCAATAAGTTTATGCGTTTATGCCATGTCGAAGCTAATAAAGAATATTAGTTCCAAAAAAAATATTATATGTTTATGCTTGTCAGTTATTATTTTGACTATAATACTATTATTAGTTTCGAATTTAATAATACAAGTAATATTATTTATTTTTATATCTTCATTATTTAATGTAATTTCCTCAGCGTTTTTAAACTACTCATTAGAGAATATAGATGGAGAAATTATGGGAACTACAACAGGTATAATTAATACTGCATATAATATGTCTGAATCTATAGGCATATTTACTGCCAGCATATTAGTTGGAGGTTATCATTTTAATTTTATATTTATATTGAGTATTGTATCAATGATAATAGCATTATTTTTCATATTTATTAGCAATAATAATAAAATAAGTAGGAGTAACATAGATGATAAAAATGAATTATTATAGAGAAGGGCAAGATGAATTATTTAGCTTATTAAATGATTACATAGATAAAACCCTTACAAAGATGATGCAAAGCGACTATGAAATAGAAAAGTGTAAAGAAATAAATAAAAAGGTTAATAAAGCTTTTGACGAATTGATAGATGCAATGCCTTATATAGGTGGAGGAGAAAATTTTTTAAGCGATAATATTGTAGAAGCAACAATTTATTTGGCTGTATATAAAGTGCTAAAAGAAGAGGGCATATCGGTTGAAAAAATAGGAAGAATTATTCATAAGGGATATATTGAAAATATTGAGTCAAATAATGAAGAAATTGATAGACTGAAGAATTGTGGAGAAATAATGTTTACGGACGAAAACAAGAAAGATTTAGAAGAAAGTGCTATAAGGTCTAAAGATAGAATGTATAAAGATGATTTTATAGTGGAATTTGTTGAAGGAGATGAAAAAAGTTATGATTTTGGTCTAAACACATTTCAATGCCCTGTATATAATTTTTTTAAAGAACAAGGTGCAGAGCAATTTACCAAGTATGTATGTGACATAGATTTTATACGAAGTAAATATCTAATGTCAGGATTAAAAAGGGACAGATGTCTATCCGAAGGAGATAATGTCTGCGAGTTTAGATGGAAGAGAAATAATCTTCCTAATAAAATAATTGAAATATAGTATCGAAGGATATATTAAATTTTTAAGGGGAGTGTGAAATAAACTCTGTAAAATAACTTTCTATGATAATTTCTAAGCACATATACCAATAAAAGCAAACAATAAATAAGCATATATGCTTAGAAACAGTATAATTTATGATTTATTGTATGTCAACTACCACACTTCTAGAAGGGTGGTAGTTTTTTGGACCGGACTATTTCAGACGTCCTTCAAACATAATTGAAAGTTCCCCATAGATCTTACCCCAATTTCTTAAAGGCATTGTCCATTTTTTAGTAGCTTCAAAAGTGGATAAATACAAAGCCTTGAGTAGAGCTATATCATTTGGAAATACACTTCTCTGTCGATTTAATCTACGGTAGGTACTGTTTAAACTTTCTATGGCATTTGTTGTGTAAATAACCTTTCTAACTTTGGTTGAAAACTTAAAAATTGGACTAATCACATCCCAATTATCATTAAATAATGCCAAAAAATCTCTATCCATATATGAAGAAATAAAGGATTTTATTAATATTGCGAGAGTACAAAATAATATTGGAAATATATATAGTGATTTTATTAGATATAAAAACGATAAAAAAGAGAGAGAGAAAAATTATAGTATAAGTGAGGAATATTTGCACAAATCATTGGAGTTCTATAATATAGAAAAATATCCCTATGAATTTGCGAGATCATATCAGAATCTTGGTAGTTTGAATTTGCTTATGATGTGTAATGATGATGATAAAGATAAGATATATTCATATTATATTAAAGCTGAAAAAAATTATGAGATGTGTAAGAAAGTTTTTGTTAAAGATAAATATGAAAATGAATATATAAATTTATATTATAATTTAATGACATTATATTTTCAGGAATTGAAAAGAATTGGTGATATGACTTTGCTATCTAAAATTATGGATAATAGTAAATTTATACTTGATATTTGCACTATTGAAAACCGACCTAAGATATATGTAGATACAAATAACATTATGGCAGATGCATATAAATTTGCAATCGAAACTTGTGAAATTACTAACGAAAGTGAAAAGATTGATTTTATTGAAGAGACAATTGCAAAGTACGAAATTGTATTAGGGTTTAGAGAGTTTATCATAAGTGATAAGTTAAATATGATTATTAACTGTAAATGTCAATCAAAAGGTTTACCACTTTTAATAAAATTAAGTTAGTTCGATGACATATCGCTCTGTGAATCTTCAGGAGGGCGTAGCCCTCCTGAAGATTCACAGAGCGGTGGCCGCAAAATTACCCCTTGCCAGAATGTTCAGCTCGGTAAGAATTTTCAGAATTCATGTTAAGGACATGAGACCTGAAAGTTAAGCGGTCAATTAATGCAGTTACCATGGTTTGGTTCTCAAACATTGATAGCCAATCCGAGAACTTCAAATTTGTTGAAGTGATAACACTTTGTCTTTCGGCTCTGTCAGCAATGACCTTGAACAATAATTCTGATTGGTGCCGATTGAATGTTAAGTAACTCAATTCATCAATAATCAGTAATTCAGCTTTTGAAAGCTGTTTTTCTAAACGAATTAGTTTTTTGTATTCCTGAGCTTCAATAAGTTCATTGGCTAAATTAGCAGCAGTGTAGAATTTAACATTAAATCCCTGCAAGCAGGCTTTTATGCCGAGGGCAATGGAAAGATGTGTTTTTCCGGTACCCGGATTACCAACCATCACAATGTTTTGGCGTTTCTTAATGAAATCGCAGCTAGCCAGTTCTTTGACAAATGGTTCTGATATATGCTCAAATCGGCTTGTATCAAGTTCATCTATGGCTTTTATGTAAGGGAAACCGGCAACCTTGATCTTTCTTTGCTGACTTTTTTCTGTGCGGGAATCATATTCAGTCTTTAAAATACTTAGTAAAAAGTCTTCATAACCCTGATTTTTATCAAGCTGTCGTATTACATCTTTGTATTGATTGAAAGTTGGTATTTTTAAGCGTTTAGAGTACATTTCTATGGATTGTTCCAAATTATTAGTCATTACTTAACCATCCCAAACTTTCTATCATATTTCGTTAAATCTGTTTCCAGAATTTCGATGTCTTGATTCAGGCAAATTACAGGTATTTCTACCGGCTCATTCAGGTAGGACATAACCATATCAACAGTTGGTATGATATGCGGTTGGATACTGCGTTTAATGGAAAGAATCTTATCTTCTCCATAATCAAGACACAGACGAAGCAATTTTACCATTTCCTTGTTGCCGCCCGGAAGGATTTTACCCCAATCGAGAAGCTCTTTAGTTATACTATCACGAACAGGTTTAGCATTAAAAACTGCACGGGATTTTCTCTCCAGTAAATCAATGTAATGTTCCAAACGGTATTGAGTATTGCCACTGCCGTATGAACGTTGATATGTTGCAATAAGACTGCCTTCATAAAGAACACATAAGTCATCCGCATAACCTTTTACCGTAACTTCTTTCCGAAGATATCTCGTAGGAACGGAGTAGTTGTTTTTATCATAACACACTGTTGAAAAATCATCTACTTTTGGATGAGCAGTTTTGCTTGTATCAAATCTGAATTTTGGTATAGCATTTAAATATTCTTTTTCAATGGCATAAAGTTCGGATACTGATTGATTCCTGCCTGCTACTTTATGGTTAGCCCGATAATTTAAACATGACTGCCATAATTGCTCATTCAAAGATTTTATATCAGCAACACGTGGAACAGGAACAAAAAAATTTCTTCTGGCATAACCAACAAGATTTTCTACTAAGCCCTTCTCGTTACCTTTAGCAGGATTGCAAAAATCTAAACTAAAGGCGTAATGAGCACTGTAAGATAAATATTTGTCCTGTGGTTTAGCATAAAGTCCAAACCCTTCTTTTACAGCGACTTTTGCATTGTCGAAGATGGCTCTGCGGGGTACACCACCAAAGAAATCAAATGCTCTTTGTTGTGCTTCTAAGAAGGTCTCTTGGTTTTGGGTGCGGTAGGCTTGAACTATTATATCACAACTGTCGCATAGTCTTGCACAAAACAGATTCAATTTGGTCTTTTTACAGTCAAGATAGACGGTAGCTTCGCCCCAATCATATTGGACTGCTTCGCCAGGATCATATGTTAATGGAATATCACTTTGAGGCGGTACAGCATGCTCAGCTCTAAGTCTGCGGACTGCATCTCTGATTGATGAATATGAACCTGTAAAATTTTGTTCGTTTACTAATCTGTTTTAAGGAATAAGCCCGTTGGCTTTCATATATGAAACAATTTGAAATGTTTCAAATGAGAAGGATAAAAGCAGTAGCAGAGCAATTATATGAGAAGAAAGGTGGATTTAAAAGATGGGAATTAGTTAGAATTTCCGGAATACGAAAAGATTATGAAAATAAATTAAATGCATTTATTGATGAAATAGTAGTTGTATACAATTGTTAAATACTATAGATTTTTTACTGCAGTAAATAGGCAGTATTTTTTGTTAGCCTTTTATTGTAAATTATGGTAAAATATTATCATGGTTTGAAGTATCTTATTGCATTACAAATGGAGCTGAAAAAAGGCGATAAAAATATTTAATATTAATAAGATATTGGATAGTCCCAAGAAAGTCTGAGGAGATAAAAATTATGGAAATGGAAACAAGAGATTTATCATCAATTGAAATAAGAAGTCTGATGTTAGATACTTTAGCTTATGATGGAGATGATATTGATGCTGAGGGTAAGACTTTTAAATCATATGGATATCAAGGAACACAATCTGACTTATACCGACTAATGGAAGGATTGGCAATAAAAAGAGGTCTTTTAAAATTGGATATTCCATTACGTGGTTCAGCATGGAGTGGGGATGGTATTATACTTTATCCACAAAGTACGACTAATTTTAGTTTCAGCGATATTCAAAATATATATGAACAGTTCCATTTACTGCTTAATCAAGGAATTATAGCACCCGGAGCAGTAGGAAATTATGGTCAGAATTTGCCTGATTTTCATGTTACTAAATATGGGCTTAGATGTTTAGAAGAGCATGAGATTTTGCCGTATGATGTAGATGGTTATCTTAGAAGGATTAATAGTATACCTAGCATTTCTAAATGGGTTGAATTTTATATCAAAGAGGCATTACAGTGTTATAACGCTAATTGTATGGAAGCAGCAGTAATTATGTTGGGGCTGTCTAGTGAGAAAATATTAGATGAACAAATAGATGCGTTATTAAGGTATTTATATAGGAATTATACTGATGAATTCTCTCTAATGCAGACCGAAGTGTCTAACATTAGATTTGCTTCTGCTAAATTTAATTGTTATAAGAAGTATTTTGACATGATAAAAAACAATATATCGGATCAGACATTTAAAGATATGTTGCCATTGGTGGATAGAGTATCTTTTCAGGCGTATGCAAACTTTACTAGGATAACACGAAATGGATTGGCACATCCATCGGATACAAAAATGGAACGTATTGAAGTTCTTATGATTTTTATTTCGTTTATAAAGTATTGCCAGACACAGTATGGATTTATAAATTATTACATCAACAATTAAATTAAGATATAAATTTTAGATAATATTATAAAATATTTTGGGGGTAATATGCTACAAATAATAAAAGGTAACCCAGATAGAGTTATTGTAATACTTTCAATAGTTATCCCGATTTTAATAGCGTTAATGCAAACTATGTATAGGTCATTAAAAATTAGAGAAAAAATAAATAATAACATACGTCAGGGTATTCTTTATAGATCGAATAATAAGATCGAGGAAGCAAGAAAAGAATTTAATAAAGTTTTTGAATACGAGAATAAGAAAATATTTAAGGGATTAGTAATTAATGCAAAGATTAATTTTTATGAAACATATAACCATGATATGATAAATAGAGAGAAAAGTTTAGAATATGCAAGGGTTCACGAAGAAGAGCTGATAAAAAAATTACCAAATTACCAAGCCAGAAAAAGTTTGCTTTTTTCTAAATATAAATATCAATATGCAATTCTATGTAGTAATTTAGGATTTGTTTATAACGAATTGGCATTAATTCGAGATGCTAAGAGCAATTATGGGAGTTCTAAAAAGTATTCATTGCAAGCAATTGATACATATAAAAAAATTAATAGAGTAAATAGCTACTATTTTAGTACATATGGTACAGTCTATAGTAATTTATCTATAACATATAGAGGGTTAGCTAATATGAATAAGAATAGTATGACTTTGCAATTATCATTAAATAACGCCGAAAAATCTCTATCTATATATGAAGAAATGAAGGATTTTATTAATATTGCGAGAGTACAAAATAATATTGGAAACATATATAGTGATTTTATTAGATATAAAAACGATAAAAATGAGAGAGAAAAAAATTATAGTAATAGTGAGAAATATTTGCATAAATCATTGGAGTTCTATAATATAGAGAAATATCCCTATGAATTTGCAAGATCATATCAGAATCTTGGTAGTTTGAATTTACTTATGATGTGTAATGATGATGACAAAGATAAGATATATTCATATTATATTAAATCTGAAAAAAATTATGAGATGTGTAAAAAAGTTTTCGTTAAGGATAAATATGAAAATGAATATATAAATTTATATTATAATTTAATGTCATTATATTTTAATGCATTGAAAAGAATTGGTGATATGAATTTGCTATCTAAAATTATGGATACTGGTAAATTTATACTTGATATTTGTACTATTGAAAACAGACCTAAGATATATGTAGATACAAATAACATTATAGCGGATGCTTATAAATTTACAATTGAAACTTGTGAATTTACCAACGAAAGTGAAAAGATTGATTTTATAGAAGAGACAATTGCTAAATACGAAATTGTATTAGGGTTTAGAGAGTTTAGCATAAGTGATAAGGCAAATTTGATTATTAACATTACAAGATTAAATATGACATTATTAGATATGACAGGCTTAATTATATATGAAGAAAAGTGTAATTATTATTGTAAAGAACTAAATGAAATACTAAAAGTACACCCTGAAGTTTTGAATGATATAGAAGACTTTATGCAGAATGGTTACTAAACGCTAAGGGTAAACCCGATAAAGCCGTGGACGTAAAACATAGGAGGCTAAGGTGCTAAATGTGTTATGATAGTCTGGCTGCTGAAAATCAGATGAAGTTGCCATCCATAATCAGAGAACATACTTTTTATAATGAATAAATTATAAATTTATCGTGTGTCACTCATCTGTATCGTTTTCGTTTTTTATATTGATTTAAATTCAATAATAGTACATGAAAGAGGGAAAAAATGGACGTGTTTGATTGCAAGCAATACCGAATTCACAAATATTACAAAGTCTATTTAAGTGTTACTAATTATTGATTGCACACAAATAAAAGCTTTAGATTTACAAGCACGTCAGTATAAATATGTTGATGCGTTATATAATTCTGTAATCCTTAATATAAAAGATGTTGTTTTTATCATAGACACAAACTATGGTTACAAGAAGTCTCCGCAGATTTTTCTAAATAAAAGCAATTACAAAAATAGAATTACCTTTTGTAAGTAACTAGAATAAGAAAGAAATATCAAGATACGATAAAGGACAATATTTCTAAGGATATGCAATATAGCAGGATTATATTTTAATATGGAAATAAAGTACAATATGAACAATATAAAAATTGAGAAATAACATATAAAATTGTCTGCTTATGAAATTAGGTAGTCTTTTTTTATTCATAACATAATTATGTTATATATATTAATTTTTTGGATTAATATTCTACTGATCATATAAAATTTAAAATAGTTATATTGACAACAGAACATATTTTCTATACAATATATAGTAAGTAAGATTAGTAATTATAAAATAAACAACAATATATAGTGTGAATGCAATTTGTAGAAAATTATGAGTACACTTGGATGTATGCTTATTTTGTGAATATTAATAATTAACTTATGAAAAAACATACATTAATGAATAAGAGGGAGAAGTATATGAAAAGAACAGAATTAAACAAAATAAGAAAAAGTCTATCAGCCGATAATTTAGGACAAATTGTTTTTTCAAATTTTTTAAATAATTATGATCGACAAATAGTTATTAATAAAATGATGAATGAAGCAGTAGGAGATACTGAGCTTCGACATGCTTTGGAAAATACTTTTGAATTTAATACAGCTGATTATAGTAATGGAATTGGTGGGTGTCCAGAATATGATAATTTGGAGTATGACGATATTGCAGAAGGTTATAATACAACTCTTGTTATTGATCTGGTTAATTTTACAGCAAGATCATTACACTCTAAAAATGATATTGATAAACTAAAAGAATTGGCAATTCTAAAGAAGAAATTTATAAACAGTTGTGCGGTTGCAGTGGGAATGTTTAACGGTCATATTCATGATATAACAGGTGATGGAATAATGGCATTTTTTAATGTTGGAGAAAGGCATGAACAAATAAATGAAGCTATGCTTGCAGCTATATTTATGATTTATGCCGTTAAAGAAATACTAAATCCTTCATTAAAAGATGAAAACCCAAGCCATAGGGATATACAAGTAAGAGTTGGTGTTGATACTGGTAGTGTAATCTGGACGAAAATGGGTAGTATTAAACACTTGAATTCGTGTGAAGTGAAAGCTGTAGGTTTTAGTGTTGATAGTGCGGCAAAATTATCTTCAGGGAATTCATGGGAATTAAAAATCGGAGAAGACCTTTATAACCAAGGTAAAGAAAAATTTAAAGAATTAACATCAAAATATGATGATTATAAAAGGACAATTGATGGACTTGAAATTATATATAAGAGATATTATTTTGATTGGGAGAAATATGTTAGATCTCATGACAATAATATAGGAGAGGTTATAAAAAGCAGGCTACCTCTATTAGGATATGGAGAGACAGTCTTTTCTCAGGCTGCTATGACTTTAAAAAGTATTGATAAACTGTCAAAACCTAATAATCATGAGAAAATATTTGGTTAAATTAGGAATGAACAATGATAGATAGGAAACTTTTAGAATTTGAAAAACAAGTTATGAAGGATAAATATCCTGATTTTAAGTTTTACCAAGGCAGAGTTGGTAAATTACAAAATATTTGGTGGTCCGGAAAAATAAAAGTAATAAACATTACTTATAATGTAGGTATTTGTCTTTCTGATACCTATCCTAATTCAAGACCATATGTATATATTTTGGATGATAGCTTAAACATAGATGATTTAGATACTCCACATAAAAATAAAAGAAGTTTATGTTTGTATACTAGTGATGGTAGTGAAAATTCATGGCATAAAGAATATAGGTTAGTTGATGTCATTGAAAGATTAAAAGACTTTTTATACTTGCATCAAAAAGGCAAACATAAAGACGTTCATAAAACAATAATTGATCCTTTAATAGATCTCACCGATACAACAAAATACGTATTGGATTTTAGCTGGTTTCCTGATAATGGTATGAAGTCGGGATATATAGAGTTTGAAAGTATTTCTTTTAATAGTAATTTTAATTATGCCGTGAAAGTTATGAATTTTAACATGGAAGAAATTGATTCTATAGAAAATGTCTATATGAAGTGTAGTGGATATTGCATAAAAAAAGAAGTTATCAAATGGATATATTTAAATGGTGAAAGAATAGAGACAATATTGCACTTAAAAAGAAAAATAGATCTAAATAAGTTTGTTTTTAAGAAAGAAAGTGTAAAAGGTTATTACGATTTAGAAATGACCAAATGTATTATATTTACAGGGCGAGATAAAAAAGGAATAGTGATAAATATAGATGAGCGACTTTCTTTTTCAAATGTAATTGAAATTAATAAGAATCAATTTTTTGCAAGAAATAAAGGATTAATTGATGTAGACAAGTTAGCTAGCAAGACAGTATCAATATTTGGGGTTGGTTCATTAGGTTCTAAGATGGTTGAAATGTTAGCAAGGTCAGGTGTTTCAAGTTTTATACTATTTGATTATGATCAATTTACTCCAGAGAACTTGTCAAGAAATATACTTACTATAGAAGATTTATTTCTAAATAAAGCAGATGCTATAAAGCATCGTATTAAAAAAATCAATCCTTGGGCTAAAGTAAATTCTGTTAGTTTATCTCAAAACATACTTTATTATGACGAATTATACGGGTATGTACTAAGCTTGCTCGAGCAATCAGATCTAATTATCTGTTCTACGGGAGATGCTGAATCTGAATATGATATTAATTTTATTATAAATGACTTAAGCAAACATAAGATAGTTCCAACGATATTTACAGCCATTTTAGGCAATGGATTTGGAGGAAGAATGCATAGAGTTGAAATAGGGAAGACACCGTGTTATCAATGTATAAAAATTTTGCAAGAAAGTGATCCTGAATTATATAAATTATTTACTCAAGAAATGTACATGGAAAATGATCAAAATAAATATGGCATTTATTCTGAAGCAGGAATTCCAGGACTTGATGTTGATATAAATATGGTTGCTGCTATTACAGCAAAAATGTGTTTGGAGATTTTATTAAATAAATCTAATCCCGTTTTTAAATTCAATAGTTACATTTGGGGGAACCAAACAGGGTGGGAATTTAGTGAACCTTTTCAATTAAAAGATATAAGATTTGACCGAGTTAATAATTGTCCTATTTGTGGTGAAGACAAATGAAGATTTTAATAAATATGACAAACATTCAAATTTTAAACAAATTATATGCAGAATATAAAGCTTATGAAATAGGAGGAGTATTACTTGGGAAAAAAGTTAATGAAGATATTTTGATAACAAATATTATTTTTAATGTTGATGTTGAGAAATTAAGTCGAAATAAATATGTAAGAAACATATTAGGTATAAAAGATGTTATGATTGATATTATTGAAAAAAGCAATTATGAAGTCGATTATATAGGTGAATGGCATACACATATTGGCATTAGTACAGTATTTAGTAATATTGACAGGAAGGCTATGATTGAATTAATTGAAGATTTCCCTGAATTAGTATTACTTATCAAAGGCAAGATTGATATATCAGCATTTTTATTTACTAATAAAAGTATACGGAAATTAACAATTGAATTAACGGAGGATATATGATTGAATTTAAAGACAAAACAGAATTTATTTATAAGGCAATTGATGATGCAACAAATAATATAAGATATATAGATACAAAGGTTGCTTCTATATTTGTTATCATTGGATTAATAACAACAATGTTCATTAGTTTAGGGAAAGATACTCTTTTGGTTTATAACCACTTTAGATGTATTCCAATACATGGATGTATAATAGGATTTTCTATATTGTTATATCTTATCGCGATTGTAATTTCTGCTATTTATGGATTTAAAACTTTAAAGGCACTAGAGAATCCATGTGATTTTATAAAATTTGAAGATACCGACAAGAAGAGTTTATGGTACTTATTAAATAGTAGTGATAATAAAATTTCTATAAGTGTAGATGAATATTTAAAAAAGATAAACATCATTAACAATGATGATTTAATTAAAATGATCTCTATTGAATTGATGAAAGTAAGTGCAATAAGAAATTTTAAAATTGAAAAAATTAATAAGTCTATATTTTGGTTTAAGATATCATTTGTTTCGATATTAGTTCCGATTATATATATAATGGTGTATTATTCTATTTATTAATTTTACACATCGAAATTAAATTAGATTTGGAGAGGTAAAGAGTAAAACGCCTCCCATGTGTTTACTAGATTATCCGATCATTTGGTTCCGGTAAAATCTGAAGAGTATCCTAATGGGCAAGGTCGTGATATAAATAATACTCCAGAAATTTGGGATAAAGATATTATTTCTGGAAATAGATTAAAAATATTAGTATGCTGCAATGTTAATTTTGACCCAGAATTTTTAGAAGTATATTTGATTTCGAAATATAAGTTAAGATATGGATGTTATCCTAAATACAATAAAAATAATGCAAGACCATTTAACAGAAGTCCTTTAGCAGATAGCATTATCAATTATACAGAGTTCTTGCTGAATTTATAATGTTTAATATGATTTCATCCAGAGAATAAGTAAAATAAATTTTTGAGTTTGATCATATAATAGATTCTATTCATGTACACATTATTGTTCTGATATAACTATTCTGTATGTATATTTGTTAATATCAGAGTTGAGCATAATGAATAAAGTTCCGTTTGGGTTAATAATAATTTGTTAAGTTTACAACTTTATTGTACAAAAAAGCATTCTGTTACATAGGTTTTATTTAATTAGTATATAACTTTATTATAGAATCTAAATTCTTAATAGCAAAAATTCAATGTCAAATTTTATTTCCAGTTTATAACTTTAATGTTGGACTACAAAAATATTTAGTTTTGTCTCCTTGTTCAATCACAATTAAGTTATAAAAATCACAACTTAATCTAACATCGCACCACTAGGTCCGATGTTAGTAAATATTAATAATGTAAATTTTTTCAAAAAGTATTGACATTGACATTACGTCAACTTATATAATATATGTGAAGTGATACTTTTGTAACAAATGGAGGAAAAAACAATGTCTGAAAAAAGGATTGAAGATGCTTTCAATGAATATTTTACCGGCGATATATTGAAAAATGCATTGGATTTTGCGGAATTTTTAAGGGCAAATGAAATGGTTTATAATGGGGATTATGAAATACACTACAAGGGTAAACTTGTGTGTTACATAGATACGCCAAACGATAAGTCGCATATGTGGCGTATCTGGACTGTGGGCGATTATAGTAACGAATATGAGGGGTTTCCGATAGATGAGCGCACGAAAGAAATCGCCTGGGCAAATGTTGTTTACTGCGGAAATTGTGACGATGTCGATTGCGACCCGGGAAAAACGGAAATAATATTCGGGAAAGAGTTTGTTAATGTTTGTAAAGGTGCTGACAACCTCGCTATGAGATTTAAGAATCCGAATGCCGAGACGTTGGAATGCGCGGAAAAAATGGTTGATATGAGAAAATATTTTGTTGATAATTACATTGTATAAGCATAGATAGTAAACAGTTATCATATGTTTCGCGTAGCTTCGGGTCAAGTTGACTCGAAGTTGCGCGAGAGATTTAAATGTACGACTTAACTTTGGTGTTCAGTTCAAAATGAAGATAGGTTTTTAATTTCCTGAATCTAATGCAAATTGCGTGGCACCATGTTACTTGAAAAGATAATTGAAATCATCATATTCCTCTTCAAAATAAAATTTAAAGTCAATTATAGAAACATTGCCATATATATTGGAAGATGAACTATCACGAAAAAGCAAGTTGGTGAGTATAAATTTTGCACGAAAAGGCAGGTAATATATTCATATTTCTTACGAAAAAGCAGCATGATTGATTTTCTTAGTAAGCGTAGCTCATAATATATATTATTTATTATGAGAGTAGTAATTGGTGTGAACTATATAAAATCATTGACAAATAGAACGAATTAGTTATATTATATAGTAGAGAGGAAATACTATTATGTATAATATTGAAATTTACGAAGATAAGAACGGAGATTCTCCTATAGCTAATTATTTGGAAGAGTTAAATAAAAAGGCGAAGAATAGTAAGGAGCATCGTTTGCGGCTAAAAAAGATAGCTGAATATATAGAATTATTAAAATCTTATGGAACAAGAGCAGGGTTGCCTGCTACTAAGCATTTAGATGGCGATATTTGGGAGCTTAGACCGATGAACGATAGGATATTGTTTATATATTGGAAAGATAATGTTTTTGTGTTGTTGCATCACTTTATAAAGAAGACACAGAAAACACCACAAAGAGAGATTGATAGGGCAAAGCGAAATTTAAAAGACTTTTTGGAAAGGAGTGAATGATATGGCAGCGAAAACAAGAAAATGGGATGAGATATATGAGAACCTCGACTCATTAACTCCGGAAGATAGAGATGAAATTGAACTGAAAGTAAAAATCATTGGACAGATATTAGATGCCCGTAAAGAAAAGGGAATTACACAGGCAGAATTAGAATCAATAAGCGGGGTAAACCAAACTTTCATATCAAGACTTGAAAATAATGGAATGGACCCACAGCTAACAACAATATTGAAAATTTTACATCCATTAGGAAAAACATTAGCTGTGGTTCCTATTCAGGAGCAAACAGGACTTAACCAACAGTAGATTAGAAATATATAACAAAGCAAAGAAACATTGGGATAATATGTAGAAATTGAAAATACTGATAAAAAATCAACACGGATAAATAATACGTGTTGATTTTTTTAAAATGAAAGTTTTGAGTAATTGTTCAGGGAAAAGATGAAACAAGCTGTAACAACTTTATGTATTGAAGAATATAATGATAACAATATTATACAGGAGTGGTATTCATGCTTAAAATACTATTGTACGGCAGTACACAGGAGCGTAAGATACTGGAGGACGCATTGCAGAAGCCTCTTAGGGAAAAAAACATTTCCTTCAATATTCACTATTTATCAAACCCTCAGCAGCTCATGAAGAATTATCTTCTTAACAGCAGCTACAGACTTATTGTTGCGTGTCTGGACTGCAGTACCTCTTATGTAATTAAAGACGGCTGCATGCCTGTTTCTCATATTGTTACAGGCACTATGAGTTTTCCTCCGACTCCTGAGGAAATAGACGAAAGGCTTATGAGAAACCCGGAGCTTGCAAGCTTTTACTCCCACGGAGAATATACCGTAACTCACCGTGGTTTAACACATAAAATTCCCTATGAAGAAATAGATTACCTCCAAAGTGATAACAAAAAAACTATAATACATCTGACAAACGGAGATACGGAAATTATCCAAAAGGGTATAGGAAAGGTAAATGCCGAAATTAACAGAAAATATTTTGCTAAATGCTGCATCGGAGTTATTGTAAATACACGAAATATCTATGAAATACACCGTTTGGAAAAAAGCAGCAGGATTATAGAGCTTAAGTCAGGAGCCAAGGTCATAATGACAGAAGGATATTTTAAGAAATTTACAGATGCCTATTCAATGTCGGTTTCGAAGCTGGCAGACCTGAAAACTCTTGATGATTAAAAAAATGTATATATATCCAAATGCAAAAAAAACAAAATGGAAATTTTTTCGGGATTTGCTCTGAAATCTACATAAATCCTTGATGAAAAAATTAAAAATTAATTGAAATTACCACATTCTCCAAAAACAAAAATCTCAAAAATATTTATGCAGTATTTGTGTATAAATTAAATATATTAAAATATAAGGAATGATTAATTTGAATAATAAAATTGCTTTGTACGGATCCGCTAAAAAGTTAACACAAATAGAAGGTGTATTGACCAAGCTTTTTAATAAAAATAATATTCCCTTTGAGATACATCTGATTTCAGACTCAGAGCAATTCCTTAGGGAATTTTTGATTAAGAATGATTTCCGGCTTTTTATGGTGAGTGAAAAAGGCACTGTGTCATACATGATGAAAATGTATAAAAACTTTGACCAACAGACTACACGTTACGCCTGCGGTAAGATGAATTTCCCTTTGACACAAAAGGAGCTTTCCGATCATATGCTTGAAGCAGTTAAATCGTCACACTCATGCCCCTACGGTATATATGCGGCAAAAAATGCAAAAATGTCCAGACTGATACAACACTCGGACATCGAATGTATTTATAGGGACAATACAAAATCAGTGTTTTTCCTGCAAAGCGGAGAAACTATGGAGGTACCGGATTCAATTTCCAGGATATTTGCCGAGCTTGACGCAAATTATTTTATAAAATGCAGCAAGGGAGTTATTGTTAATTTTTTTAATATTGAGCAGGTAAGTGATGACTATAAAACTATCTTAACAAAGTCCGGCGCGGAAATCCCAATGTCAAGAATCGGAGAAAAGCGGTATTTCAAGTCGCTTTCTCTTTCAATTGCGGGCGTTAACGTGTTTAACTACTGATGTTTTGCCACTGCTTGTCACTTTTTTTCAGTATGTGTATATAATGTGGCGAAAGGATGTGAGGTTATGGCGATAATTAAAATCCACAAAAATAGTAAGATCAGATTAGTGCTGAACGCAGGTCTTGATGATAATAATAAGCAAATTACAAAATATAAGACCATGGATAAAGCAAGGTCTGAAGCTGAAGATGAAGTATTGTTTGACATTGCGAAAAAGGCTGCTTCTCTCCAAAAGCATTCTCTGACAAATATTATAAAATATGAAGAGTATATGCTTTTAGAGCAATAATCAATATGAACCTGAATGCAAGGGGGTGATGCTATGTCTACGAAATTGACTATGTCATTCAAATGTGCGGAAGGCGGTACCTTCTCCTGTTAATATAGATGATCCATTGGATGAATTGACGGCAGTACAGGTAGGTGCTGTTATGGATGATATAATTGCTGCAGACGCATTTGATATAAAAGGCGGTCTGAAGGAGAAGGCATCCGCAGAAATCATAACGATTACGACAAATAAATTGTTATAAATAAAGGGGGCGGACAAGCCCCCCTTTACGAACATAAAATCATTTTAACTTAACTCAAAATCCACTTTTGACCATCCGGCATAGACTGAATAGCCCCCGAAATCTTATCTAAAATTCTCCCTGTGAAAATTTCCCGCACAATAACTTCCTCCCGGTAGTCGGGATCCTCATACCATGCCAAAAAAAACAATTTTTCATTTTCTCTGAAATAAAAGCTTTCATTAGGTGTTATTTCAAATTCCATTTTTTCAGGATATATCATTTCAAATTTACCTTCATTGCCTTGACGGGTCAGCATAAGTGGGTATTGTTTTAACAATAAATTATAACGATCCTTCACATCTACAAGAGGAATTACAGTTAAAAGAGTAGTTTTATTTGATTTGTCATCATATTGCACCAGTTTTATTTGTTTATTAAGAAAATCAACAAGCAAAATAATAATATGGTTGTCGCAATATATCGGACATCCAAAATATTGTCCGTCTTGCGGCTTGACAGGCTCGACGACGCTTCCGTCAGGATAGTGAATAAACAGAAGTTTGTTTGATTTTACTTTATGTCCCATTTTAAACAGTTCTTCTGCTTCGTACAAGTCACCATGAATATAATCTGTTCCCCAATACCATTCACAACTGCCGTTTAAAAGTTCAAAATGGGTAATTCCCTGTGTGTTTATGGATTTCATTTCGTATTTCACCGCCTACTATAAATTCGATAACCAAATGCTAAATTTCCTTACTACCATTTCAAAAAAGTTTTACAAGGTAGTATAGAAAAGTTTAACATTGTAAAGCGCAATCTTCAAGAGTGCAATTAACAATGCATGTATTTCCTTGATTTTTTCTTGCAAAAATTTATATATTATAGTAAAATGAAATCAGAACATATATTCGACGAAATAAGCTTTGGAGGTATACTGTTTTGGATGAAAAAGATAAAATTCAATTATTTGAAAACAAGAAAATTCGTACGGAATGGGACGAGAAAAAAGGAGTACTGTATTTTTCTATTGTTGATGTGATAGCTGTATTGACAGATAGTAAGGAACCCAGACGATATTGGAGTGATTTAAAAAATAAATTAAAAAATGAAGGAAATGAAACGTACGAAAATATCGTACAGTTGAAAATGAAGGCATCGGATGGAAAAATGCGAATGACTGATGTGGCAGATACAGAACAGCTTTTGCGAATCATTCAATCAATACCGTCACCTAAAGCAGAACCGTTCAAAATGTGGCTGGCATATGTTGGTAGTGAAAGGATAGACGAGACTATAGATCCTGAGCTTACTATTGACAGGGCATTGGAGACATATATTAAAAAAGGGTATTCCCGTGAATGGATAAATCAAAGATTACAGTCAATTCAGGTACGTAAGGAATTAACGGATGAATGGGAAAACAGAGGTGTTGAAAAAGGTGTTGAATATGCGATACTTACGGATGAGATTACAAAAGCGTGGGCAGGTCTGAATACCAGACAGTATAAACAGCTTAAGAGACTTACTAAAGAAAATTTGAGAGATAATATGTCTACTTTAGAGATTGTGTTAAATATGTTAGCTGAAGCAACCACTACGGAATTATCAAAATCAGTTGAACCTGAAAATTTTGATGAAAACAGGCAGGTTGCTATAAAGGGCGGCACTATCGCAGGAAATGCACGTAAAGAAATTGAAGATACAACAGGTAAGCCAGTACTTACTGAAAAGAGTGCTGTTGATTTTACTAAAGTATTAGAAATTGCCATTACCGAAGATAAGAAAACAGAGAAATAGCAGAATGATATATTGCTCAAGGCATGGATGATGTGAATTATGACTTGTTTTCTAAAGATAAGCTGTAATACTGTAATATGTGACGTGTTATTAAATTTTTATAAAATAGCGGCTAAAATTAATTATTTAAGCCGCTATGGTTGAAAAAACATTAGTTATCTATTTATTCCTTTTGACAACAACACCGATGCCAACCGCTACAACAGCGACAAGTGCAACCACGATTACAACAGGGTTCATAAAATTATCTCCTTTCTTTTTAATATTGACATATTTTTATTTTAAAGAATCATTGTCACTTTGCCGGCATTAACCAACAGTGTGGCAAGTGATACATCAATAACATTTTTTATTATGAAAGCAACTCATTTGCACGTTTACATATCTCATAAATCTCGTCATGCTTGCTGTCAATCAAAGGTGAGAATTGTGCAGCTTTCTTTGCATAAGTTGAATTGTATAAAAAGTACGGGAGAATCCAGCCGATAAAGCCAGGTATCGCCAAAATGATGCAAAGAACAATTAACCCTCCAAGAAAAGAGAAGGTGGCCCCGGCTAACAAAGCTGTTCCGACCAAGCCTATAGTAAATGCTATAATAGATGCACTTGCAGTCTTGGATTTTTCCATGATCTGTATTTCATTTATACAAGCATCAAATTGACGCTGTAAGCGGGTGAGCTCTGCCTTGTTCCGGATTTTTCTGTCACGCTTGAATTTCAAGGTAATATTGTTCAGACCGGTCTGTGGTGTTAATGTACCGTCCAAAATCCATCCAAAGTTTTGATATCCGTCTGCATACATAGATACCATGCTGCGGTCTACGGTGACATCACGATACTCATACCCTATAAAATTACCCTCACCCGACGCTGACTCATTCATCGTCTTCACTCCTTTCAGGGGCTTGTCTGATTGTTTCGTCGTCTCCTTTCTCTCCTGAGGTATCTACATATGGTGTCAGAAAAGTTTCAACGAACTTGTTTTCAATTTTTTTATAGCCATTCACTACAGATTCTTCAATTTTTTTATAGCCGTCTACTACACCTTTTTCAATATTCTTGTATCCGGAAACTACAGTCTTTTCGATTTTCTTGTTTGTTTTCATAAATTTGTTCACGAAAATTCCTCCTCGTTAAACTAATAGGGTGTGAGCCTGTTCACAGGCACTGTATGCGATGTCGAATTGTTCCTGAATAATCGGTTCTGTTTGAATGGATTTTTTTTGACCGATTTTATGGTAGGAAAAGAATCCGATTCCCCATCCAACAAGACCTATGATTGTTAAGAATACTCCTATAGCTATGTTTGAAGAAATAAAGCTGTATATTGCGAGTCCAATAAATACTGCGCCGATAATTCCTGCTCCTAAAGAAGTGCCCATTGTATGAGCGCTGTTCCTTCTTTCTATATTACCAATTGCAGATAATGCCTCTTCGCATTTGCGTTCAAGCCTGTCAATTTCAAGTTTATTGTTGATATGGCGATCACGCTTGAATTTTAATGTCACCATATCCGGACCATCCACCTTATCGGGAGGTGTTTGTATAGAATGAATATGAAGATTCAAATTTTTATTAATAGTGTTTCCGTTCGTCAAAACAGGACGATAACCATACTCATATTCTTCAATCAGCATCCAGCCGAAATTGCTCAGGCAATCCGTATATAATGCTGCGTAATTACGTCCAACCGTAATGTTCTTGTACTCATATGCAACAAAATTATCCTTATTAGTCATTTTATTTCTCCTTTTTTAATTAATAAATTCTATGGTATATCATGTCGATTTTATCTCAAGCCTTTAATGAGTGGAATTAGGCTGAGAAGCATGATGATGCCGACAATACCAACAATAATACCAAATATAAGCTGGTTCCATACCATCGTCAGACACATTCCAACACCAAGCAGCAGTGCACCTATTATGCCAAGCAGCACAGTTCCTATTGTTTTCCCGTTAAGCTCAATCGGCGCTATGCCTTCCATCCTGCGCCATACAATCACCATTGCCAGAAGCACTGCAAGACCAACACCACCCATAACAATACCTGGAGTAAAGGCATTCCATTCTGTTAATAGGCACATGCACATGCCAATAGCAAATAAAATACCACCTATGGTTCCCATAATCATTGCGACGAAACTACTTTTTTTCATTGTTTTAACCTCTCTTTTTTTATTGATGTATACATGTTACAATCTGATTGTTTGTGTAATGTCTGAGAATTGTTTGAGAAATATTAAAATAAAAAAAGCCCATCAAATGGACTTGATTTATAAAACTAATATATTTTTTAGAAACTACCGTGCTCTAAATCCTTAATTCACAACGGGTATAGTAACGGTGAATGTGCTTCCTTTGCCCGACACACTTTCTACTGTCAGAGTTCCTCCCATTTTTTGTATTACTCTATAGGCAAGAGCAAGACCAAGACCGTTTCCTTCGGAAGAATGGGAAGTATCACCCTGATAAAATTTGTCGAAGGCACGCTTCATGGTTTCCTTATCCATCCCACAGCCTGTATCAATAATTGAAACAATAATTGAATCTTCTTCGGAAGTTTGTATGAGTGACACTTTACCGCCAGGTTCAGTGAATTTAAGTGCGTTGGAAAGGAGATTCTGCCATACGATTTCCAACATTCCTTCGTCTGCTCTTATCATTGCTTTATCCTCGATGTCAGCAGTAAATTCAATGTTTTTTTCTTCCCATAAGTACTCAAACTGCAAAGCGCAATCGCACAATTGCTTACATATGTCATAGGACTTTTCCGGTAATGTAATATCCTGATTATCCAGCTTGTTAAGACGAAGGATATTCACAACAAGAGTATTCAGCTTTCGAGAAGCGGTAATGATGGTATTACTGTACTCCTTTCGTACTTCCTCCGATAAATTGTCTTTTTGCAGAGCAGCAGCATAATTTTGGATGACAGACAGAGGCGTTTTAATTTCATGGGAAACATTGGCGATAAAATCATTTGTCAAGGTTTCTATACTTCCAAGTTCCTCAACCATTTTATTGAAATCTATAAACATAGCATCAACATAGTCATATTTATCTGATGTATGAACCGGCTCCAAATATACGGAAAAGTCACCCTCAGCTACTTCCTTTGCCGCCTTACTTAGTTTTCTCATAGGTGCATCAAATTTTTTTCGTATTTGACTATGAGTAATTAAAATAAACGTAGCGGATACCAGACCCCAATAACCGAGCATACCCAAAATATATTCTACGGGCATTGTTCCAAAGTCTATATACTCAGCATAAATCAAAAATTGACCGGCTGAAAGAACCAGCAAAACAAAGTAAGTTACAAGATAGGCTTTTATGGAAAAATGTGCAGATTTTACACGTTTATCCGGGAGTTCTTTCTTTTTTTTCATTTAAGCACCGCCTTGTAGCCTAACCCGTGAACAGTAATGATTTGAAATCCGTTACAAGCAGAAAATTTATCACGCAGCTTTGTAATATAAACATCCACGGCGCGCAAGCTTGTATCACTGTCTATTCCCCAAAATTCATCCATAAGCTGTGCACGGGAAAATGTCTTTTGGGGATAAGATAACAGTTTAAAAAGGATATTAAATTCACGAACAGTTATCGGTATTTCTTCATCATCAACACTGGCTGAAAGAGCATCTGCATCCAGTGTGAGATTACCAACCATCAGCCTTTTTTCATCTATAATATTTGCGCGTCTGAGTAATGCTGCAACTCTCAACACGAGTTCATCCAGATTAACCGGCTTAACCATGTAATCATCTATTCCCGCACGAAATCCTTTTTGCTTGGCAGATATATCATCACGTGCAGTCATAAAGAGGATGGGGATAGTTTTATTAAGAGAGCGTACAGTTTCTGCAAATTCAAATCCGTCAATTTCCGGCATCATGATATCCGAAATAATAAGGTCATACAGTCTGCCATACATTAAGTCATAGGCCTCATTGGGATTAAGGCAGCCTTTCGCCGCATACCCGTTATCAGACAGGTAAGCACATACAATTTGATTTAGCTTTATATCATCTTCCACTACTAATATATTTATCATTATTTGAACCTCCAAAAAAAGAAAATTACGATTACTATATACTATAACATATTTATGTTTAAGAATTGTTAAAATTAAATTCTGCATTTCAGCTTTTGTTCATGTCTATTTAATAAGTTTCTAAAACAGTTTTAAATTTTTCCATTGACAAGTTACCCATTATGACTTATTATTACATTAATAAGATATAATAAGGAGTGATGAGATGTCTGAAAAATATTATACAGTTGAGCAAATATCCAAAATGCTTAACATTCACCCTAAAACTATACAGCGTTATATTCGAGAGGGAAAATTGCGAGCCAACAAAATAGGTAAAAGCTGGCGCGTAACCGGGCACGATCTGAGTATCTTTGCAGAAAGCACAGATAACCGTAATCTTGATGTTATTACGCGCCCTCAAGATAAAGCTGTCGTATCTTCTGTAATTGATATTCAAATTGATGATTTCGATGAAAGCACCCGTATTGTCAGTATGCTCACAGCAGCATTGAATTGTAAACCACAGGAATACGGTAAATCTACAATGCACATACAGTATTTAGAGCATGAAAATAAAGTTCGTATAGCTCTATGGGGAAATATTCATTTCATGAAAGAAATGATAGAAATAATCTCTGTTGTAACAGAGGATTTAAACTAATTTAAATTGGAGAGAAATTATGAAAAAAGCATTTAATTCAGAAAGCGGTAAGACCGCTGTAACAAGCTATTATAATATGCTGCTTGAGCATTTGACCATTCCTTATGAAAGGATAAATGTTCATACACGCTATGGGAATACTTTCGCATTGTCCGCAGGAGATACCCAAAAGCCAACGGTTATACTTCTTCATGGAAGTAGTATGAGTTCTGCCATGTGGTTAGATGATATTATGGCATTCGCCCCACATTATCATGTTATTGCACCTGATATACCGGGTGAGCCGGGTCAAAGTGACGAAAATCAACTTCCGCTTGATAGTAACGATTATGCCGAATGGCTTTTAGATGTTCTTAATGTACTTAACATTAAAGACACATACCTTGTAGGAAATTCATTGGGAGGTTGGTTAGCCTTACGTTTCTCAACACTATATCCGGAAAGAGTAAAGAAACTTGTACTGCTTGCACCGGCGGGTATCGGCTCACAAAATCCGGCTTTTGGTTTGCTTGCAATGGAACTGCTTCCAAAAGGTGAAAGCGGAATAAACGAGCTATTAATACAACTAAACGGTGGTATGCCAATTCCGGAAATTCGACTGAATTATCAAAAGTTAATTATGTCAGTTTTTAATGTGCGGCAGGAAGTTATTCCCGTACTTTCTGATGAAGAACTCAAAAGACTTTCTATGCCGTGCCTGATATTTGTTGGAAATAATGATGTTATTCTTAAATCAGATGAAACAGCCGCGCGTGCTTTGAAAAAAATCCCACAGTGTCAAGTGGTAGAACTACCGGAAAAAGGTCATTCATTAGTAGGGATGTCGGAGGAAATATTAATATTTATTCGGGATATTTCCTAAATTCAATATAATTATAAATCACAGAAAGATTTTTATTATCTGCTATAATTAAAAAAATGCTCGGTCTGGTGACAGAGCATTTTTTGTGTTTTTTAGGATGGGATTATTACAGACGCATTTAATATAAAAGACGGTCTGAAGAAAAATGAATATTGTTTCTTTAACTCTTTTTCTTGCAATAATTTACAAATTATAGTAAAATAAAAACAGAACATATATTCGATATAATAAACTTTGTAAGAAATTATTGAAAGGTGGTTAGAAAATTGGCAACACTAATTGCATCAGAATATGAACAGTTTGAAAACATAAAGCACGTCAATGAAAATGGTATTGAGTTTTGGTATGCTCGTGAGCTTTCCGATGTTCTTGAATATACCCAATGGCGAAATTTTACAAAGGTTATTGATAAGGCTATGCTTGCCTGCCATAACAGTGGTTTTGAGTGTGCGGATCATTTTGCTGAGGTCAGCAAAATGATAACTGCAGCAAAAGGAGCAAAAAGAAAAATTGCAGACTATGAGCTTTCGCGTTATGCCTGCTATCTTATTGTCCAGAACGGAGATCCCCGAAAGGGACCGATTGCTCTTGGTCAAACATATTTTGCTATCCAGACTCGCAGACAGGAAATTGCGGACAGATTTAATGAACTTGGTGAGGATGAAAAAAGACTTGTTATACGAGGAGAGGTGTCAAGTTGGAATAACATGCTTGCAGAGGCAGCACATAAGGCAGGTATTACAGATCAAGTGGAATATGCTCAATTTCAAAATGCAGGCTATATGGGATTATATGGTGGACTAACCGCTGCAGATATTCATAAACGGAAAAATCTCAAAAGAAATGAAAAAATTCTTGATCATATGGGTAGTGAAGAGTTGGGTGCAAATCTGTTCCGTATAACACAGACCGATGCAAAACTCCGACGTGAGGAGCCAAAGGGATTGGAAAAAGCAAGTGGTATTCATTATCAAGTTGGAAAGACTGTACGAAAAGCTATTGCAGAAAATGAAGGTACAATGCCGGAGGATTTACCTACTCCGGAAAAAAGTATTGAAGAAATCGGTAGAGAACAGCTCAAGAAGCTGAAGGAAAAGAAAGAATTGCCAATGCTTGATGAGTAGGCGCTCTGACAATTTTGTTGAGTCCGTTTTGATAGATAGTGAGAATCCTCAAGTTTATTGTAGTGTAATGAAAAAAAGAATGAAAGACGAAGGAAATGAAAGTGATACAAATTGCAACGCTTTGAAAATGAAAGCATCGGATCGTAAAATGCAAATGAAGGACGTGGCAGGTAGTAGTATAACTATTTGCGACAAATTATTTATTGAGAACCATTTATAATTCATAAGGACACCCTTTTCTTCGAAAGGAAAAAAGTATTATGAATACAATACCTGCTAAAGACAGAATATCAAAATATATTTTCTTATTACTGCTATCGGTGCTTATTTTTTTACGTTTCCCGTTTATTATTTCAGTGTCTTATCACAAAATTAGAATCTTAGTCAGCGTAGCTCATGATATATATTATAACGGGACATACTTGATAACCGCTGCTTTAATTATACTAAAACGCGATTCTTTGTCTGATTATAATATAGATATTTTTTCGCTTTTCGTATTAATTATTGCACCTGTTGCCCAAATCATGAGTGCGTATTTATTATCTAAAGCCGCAATAACAGGTACGATACATCCCAGTATTTTTAAAATTGTAATTTCCGTTTTATTATTACTTACATTACTTCTCGCCCGGTCTAAATTACAAAAAAAAGACATCAAAGAGATATTGCTATGGTTATTGATTGCGGTTATTGCAGGTATGTGCGTTGGTGTACTGCTGGGGCTCGTATCAAGCATCCAAGGCGGAGGAAGAAATCCAAATCACCCTTCAATCTATTATGTTTTGGGTTCGTTTTTTATTCAGTTAAGTAATGCTGCCGTTACTGAAGAACCTCTTTTCAGAGGCTTTTTGTGGGGATTCTTAAAAAAAGCGAACTGGAGAAATTCGTGGATATGTATATTTCAGGCGGCGCTATTCATGTTAGCCCATATTTATTATTTGGGGAAATATAATTATTCTTTCTTTATTATTGTTCCTGTCTCAGCATTAATCCTTGGTTTAGTAGCATGGCGTTCCAAAAGCATAGGCACGAGTATGATTACTCATGCATTAATAAACTCTGTGGCTAATATTGTAGCAAATTTTACTTGGTAAAAGCCTGACTTTTACAACGCATTTCTCTGAGCATGGTGTCATAGGGACTGTCATAAGGGGCGGTTCTCCATGTAGGTTTTTTGTTTTTTATTGTAATAAATTCGTATTGTGATATAATACATATATCATACCACATATGAGAGTTGAGATATAAATATGAAGATATATTTTGATATGAATATATACAACAGAATATTTGATGATCAATCTCAAATGAGAATAAAATTTGAATCTATGGCAATAGATATTTTATTTGAATTGATTGAACATGGGAAATATGAATTAATATGGTCTTTTATTTTGGAATATGAAAACAATATGAATCCATTTGTAGAAAGAAAACTGCATATTAGAAATATCTCAACTATATGTGAAGAATCAGTGAATCCGGATGATAATATCTTATTAATTTCAAAAGATATAATAAAAATTAAAAATAAAGATGCACTTCATCTTGCATCTGCAGCATTTGCGAATTGTAATTATTTCATAACTTGTGATGATAAATTTATAAAAGCAATAGAAAATAACAAAGATCAACTTAAAGATGTAATTAAGGATATTAAACTATATAATCCCATAGATTTTCTCAGGAAGGAGATGGATATAGATGTTATTGAATGAAAGAAGTAAATATACGGACAGAGAAATAATAGAAAAAGGTTCCAGAGCATTGATAAAAGAATTGGGGTATTCGGGATTCTTAAGATTTATACGTCAGTCGGAGGGCATAAGCAAAGAAGATTATTTAAAGATAGATGATGAAATATTTGATGAAATGTCTTTGGAAGAAATATATAACAAGGCAAAGAAACATTGGGATAATATGTAGAAATTGAAAATACAGATAAAGAATCAACACGGATAAATAATACGTGTTGATTTTTTTAAATGAAAGTTTTGAGAAATTGTTCAGGGAGAGGATAAAACAAGCTGTAACAACTGTATGTATTGGAGAATATAATGATAACAATATTATACAGGAGTGGTATTCATGCTTAAAATACTATTGTACGGCAGCATACAGGAGCGTAAGATACTGGAAGAAGCATTGCAGAAGCCTCTTAGGAAAAAAACATTTCCTTCGATGTTCACTATTTATCAAATCCTCAGCAGCTCATGAAGAATTATCTGCTTAACAGCAGCTACAGACTTATTGTGGTGTGTCTGGACGGCAGTACCTCTTATGTAATTAAAGACAGCTGCATGCCTGTTTTGCATGTTGTTACAGGCACTATGAGTTTTCCGCCAACTCATGAGGAAATAGATGAGAAGCTAATGAGAAATCCGGAGCTGGCAAGCTTTTACTCTCACGGAGAATATACCGTAACTCACCGTGGTTTAACACGTAAAATTCCCTATGAAGAAATAGATTCCCTCCAAAGTGATAACAAAAAAACTATAATACATCTGACAAACGGAGATACGGAAATTATCCAAAAGGGTAATCAAAAATAATGCAAGTATCAATATTGAAATTTTCTTCTTCATTTAAATCCTCCTACCAAGCGTAAGCCTGAGGTGCTTCTCCACCTGGTCCGGGCCAGATTTCATCAAGTTCATGGAGAGTTTCGTCAGATAACCTAATATTCAGCGCTTGAAATATTCTGGTTTAGTTGTTCTGCTGTTTCCGGTCCCATAATTGGTGCGGTTACAGAAGGATTGTGAAGTAACCATGCAAGGGCAACTGCTGCCGGGGACTCTTGATTTTCCTAAATTCACATATTGCATTTTGTTTACTCCTTTTCATTTCATAGTATTACTTGTTTTTTGTTGAATAAATTAAATAGTCCAGACAGTCCAGCTGCTTCTGATATTCGTGGATTTTATCCAGGAGAGAACATCTGTGGCATGACAGCAGCTTCATTTTCTTTTGTTTATCCTCAAGATGTATGAAATCATCTGCGAAATCCCGGCTGCACCCTGCATCCAAAAGGTTTCTGTATATATTCTCTTTGTTGACATTTGTCATAGCTGTGCCTCCTTATGAAAGTGATAGCCCCATTTTGTATGCCGCTGTCAAATGCTTTTCGTCAATATGTCTATTTCCTTCACAACCGTCACATCCACCGGCTGTGTATATTCCTACATCTGTCCATCCCAAAGCTTTGGTAAAAAATCTGTAGTAAGAAACAGGCTGCTCAAAGGTCCAGAAATTATCATCTCCTGCAGTCATTAATAACAATGTGTCTCTATGAGGATAGCTGTCTTCTTTAGATATAGCATATAGGCGCTCAATAAACGCTTTTGTCTGGGCAGAAACTGACCAGAAATACAGGGGAGATGCAAGCAGCAGCGTATCACATTGTGTAAACGAAGGGTAAATATCCTGCATAGAGTCCTGTATTGAACATTTGTTACCATTTTTCTGACATGCACCGCAGCCGCTGCATCCTACAATTTTCTTGTCGCCAAGGAATACTTTGTTGACCACATGACCTGCTTCTTCAGCTCCCTTGCAGAAAGCGTCAGTTAACCGATAGGTGTTTCCGGATTTCATACCACTTCCTACAACAACCAATATATTTCGCATTAATTTATCTCCTTTTAACTTTTTTATGCCCTTATTATATCGCTAAAGCATAAACATATAAAATACTTATATTTAATAATTAATTATGCTTGAAAGGCATTATTACTTGTGTTATCATATAATATATTAGGGGAGGAAAACTTATGGATATAAGAGTGTTGCGTTACTTTTTGGCTGTTGCCAGAGAAGAAAACATATCAAATGCTGCGAAAATCCTTCATGTAACTCAGCCCACACTTTCACGACAGCTTATGGACTTGGAATCAGAATTAGGTGTAAAGCTGTTCTTGCGCAGCAGTGGTAACAGATCTATCACATTGACAGAAGAGGGCATGCTGCTTCGTAAGCGAGCTGAAGAGATACTGGACTTGGTAGAAAAAACAGAATCAGAGCTTGTTGCACCGGGAGAAAGCATCAGCGGTGACATATATATAGGCAGCGGAGAAACCCACGTAATCAGTCTGTTGTCCAAGGTAATCAAAGGTATAAGAGATGAGCATCCTGACATGCATTTTCACTTTTTCAGTGGAAATGCAGACAATGTAACCGAGCGACTGGATAATGGATTGATAGACTTTGGTGTCTTGGCTGAACCATCTAATATTTCAAAGTATGATTCAATTTCCTTACCTGAAACTGATACATGGGGACTTCTCATGCGTAAGGAGCATCCACTGGCAAAGAAAAATTATATTGAGGCAAGCGATTTGCATGGTATTCCTCTTATCAGCTCAAGTCAACGATTAACCAACAATGCGTTTTCAAAATGGCTGAAGGATGATTATGAAAAGCTGAATATTGTAGGTACATACACACTTCTTTACAATGCATCTCTTTTAGTAAAGGACAATATAGGCTGTGCGCTGTGTCTTGATAAGATTGTAAGCACATCAGAGGATAGCGGTTTATGCTTCAGACCGTTGAAGCCACAACTCGAAGCTAGGTGGCATATAGTCTGGAAAAAATATCAGATCTTTTCAAAGTCAACAGAAGTTTTCTTAAAAAGGCTGCAGGAGGAATTCAGGTAATTATTGCTTGGTATGTTTTGAACATACCGGGCGTTTTTTTATTTCAATAATGCCTTTTGGGCATAAGATGATGAATGTATATAACCCCCCTTAAGGAAAATCAACAGGAAATTGCCTTATACGGAAACGACGAAAAGTTGGTGGTACCGATCTATATGTTATGGCATTATTCTTTAAAACAAGAAACATAAGATATTTTCCCGGTTTCTTCGTTAAAGAAAATCTCTGCATATGTTTTATCCATTCTTAAATAAACAATTGAAGGAGGAGAAGATTCTGAATTATCATAATAGGGTGTTCCTAATTTACTTATAACAGCTTCGTAATCATCATCTACATCTATGTCTAAATGTACAATTCATAATATATACACTATGGTAAAAGTACGAAATGACTTTGGAAGAGATATATGACAATGCAAAGAAAATTGGTAGAATGTGTAGAAATTAAAAAGATAATGATAAAAAGTCAACAATATATATACTTGCATAATCTGATATTTGACCTTATTCGTTCAAAACATCAAGCTGATTGTATTGTTTTATGTTGAATGCGGTGATTAAAAAATCCACAATATAAATGTATTGGAGTTTAATGTAATATTGTGTTATGATTTATAAACATGGTAAAATAAATGAATTTTTTATAAGAAAGATATTTTGTGATGAAAGGAAATATAGTAATGATAAAGATATTGTGTGCTGTGATAAGTTTGTTAATGCTGGTTGTTCCTGTATATGGCTATAATGGGCAGGATGATTTTTATAGTGAGATGAAAATGATTAATGAGCAGCATGCGCTTGAAACCGTGCGTATACCTGACGTTGATATTAAGGCTTATACACCTGACGTGAAAGCATTTGAAGTAGGTTTTACCGCCGAAGAGCTTGAAAGTATGACTGAATACAGCAAGTTCAGGGGAAGTGCAAGCCGTCTTACATATGAAGAAGCAGAGGATGATGCAGACCTTATATTCAGAGTCCTGAAAGATTGCTATGGGGCATACTTCTATTTCGGGGGAGATGAGGCCTTTGAAAGAGCAAAAGAGAATGTCCTCTCCGATTGTAAGGATGCGGGAGCGAGGTTATCTGTCGGTATTTTACGTGAATCGCTTAAAAGGAATCTCAGTTTTGTAAAGGATGGTCACTTTCGCATTGGCAATGAGACTGTTTTAGAAAAAGCAGTGTATTACTCTAATGAAGAAACGGCATTTTTTAAGGATGAAAAGGGATACTATGTTGAGGAAGATGGAAAGAGAAGCTATGTGTCCATGGTAGACGGCAGCCATGAGATTGAAAAATACATGAAGCGTTCCATAAATGATAAAGGGATGCTTGTCTATAAGATTGGCATGCTTTCTACGGATGTAAGAGGAATGGTGGAGGTTGTGCTTAATAACAGGATCAAAAAATTTGTATTGGTGCCTCCAAAATTAGAAAATTATACAGATAACGGTACATATTATTCCGACTATAAAGTAAACGGTGTTCCCGTTATTTCTATAAGTTCATTCATGCATGAACATGACGGCAGAAGATTTGTAAAATCGGCAGAGACTGTAAAAAATAGTAAGGTTTCAGTTTTGGACGTGCGTGGAAACTGCGGAGGAATGTCCAAATATGTTATAGACTGGCTGGATATATATGATCCGGTGCTGTCAAAATATGCCACAGGCAATGTGCACGCATATCGGATGAGTAGGGCTGCGGATTACCTGAAATACAAAAATCTTGGGGAATATTTTTCAGATCAGGAAACAGAACAGTTACTGAATAACTACCGCTCGGGAAGTAATGGTTGGGGAATAAGTGAAGCATCGGCTTTTGTGCGAAGTGAAAACAGTAATTTATTATTTGTTCTTGTTGACAATTATACATTTTCCGCCGGAGAATGGCTTATTGCAGCTTTGCGTAATAAGGACAACGTAATTTTTGTCGGAACCAACAGCGGTGGAGGCTTGATGAGCGATAGCTCTATTAATGTTGTACTTCCCGATTCAAGAATCAACATCCAATGCGGCACCGGATTAGGCTTTTATTATGATGATACCGTGTTTACCGAAGAAACCGGATTTTCACCGGATATATGGATAAATGACGATGTAATGCAGCATACACTTGATATGATTTCATATTACGGATTATAAAGAAAGATGGATTATATTGAAAGACTAATTATTGTTTAAGAAAAATATACATCTATTTACTTTGAAGGAGATGCATCGCAAACTGGTAATACGTACTCTATCCACCCCTACCCATCATTTATTATCAATAAGGCGCTAAAGGCTGGACTAATTCTTGGTATGGTTGTACTAAAGAAATATCCGGAAAATATTTTCACCCCATTACTTTTACATCCGGATTCTTATATAAAATTATTTTATTAATAATTTTCCTTGTGTTTTTGTTATTCCAGTTATTTGAAGGTCTATCATCAAAAACTTCTATTACTTTTACTTTGTTTGATTTGTGATGAAAAGCAGTTTCTGTGGACCAGAATAATAAATTTTTATATTTTACACAATGAAATTCAATAGGATCGCATTTTATACCTAGCACATCTGCTGAAACGTAGGCTTTTGCATACTTAATTCCTAATTGCTTTTTTATTTCTTCTCTCGTTGTTTTATTCAAATATTGCTTATACAAAATGTCAAGATTGCAATAATTTTGCATAAAGCTAATAGCTTTGGGGGAATAGAACGGTGTCAATTTACAAGAGGCTGATGTATGATGAAATGCTACAGGTTTTATATATTTTTTATCACACAACCATCTGAAAAAGCCCACAGAATATTTAAAACCATATTTTTTCAACAACCTTGAATCCACTTGAGATTTTACCAATAATCCATCTTTATGAGCCTGATATGCATTTTCACTCATTTTTTTTCCTATATAAGCCATAACAAACCACACATCCCTTTTCTATTATTTCTATTACCTTGGCGCCTAACATACTTTTCTTTTGGTTTACAACTTTATTTGGGATTACATTTACTTCTGGATACTGATTTTTCTTTCATGCTTGATATTCTTTGTCATTTATTCTTAGTTTTTATATACTCAGAAAATGATGATGCTCCTAACCTTCGACGTTTTGCAAGCATTGAAGACCAAATAGTATTTCCATCATTCTCCGTAATATAGCCTTTTTCCAAAGCCTTGATTAGTATATCTCCTGTGGTTATGTGCTTCAATGCAAACTCATTAATATATGAGCTGATATCTTTTAAATTATTACTTGCTACAATGCCATTATTGGTTTTTGCTAATGCAATAGAGGAAGCTTCTCCAGGACCTATTATCTTATATCCTTTATCTGGGGAGGTTGTAAGTTTCTGATACAAAGCATAAGTATCGCTATCAACGTCTATGGTGGCTAAACTCGCTTGCTTATTACTAATTAAATAATCAATTCGTTGTTTTAGATGAGGTGTAGTTGGATACGACAATTCGTCATATACTGGCTTTGGAATCATAACCATTCCCGGATAAAGCAGAGTCAACAAATTTTGTTCGTTTACCCACAAAAACGCAGAAATACAATCACTATCAAAGAAAAGCGAATCAATCATTTAATTCGCCTCCTTCAAATTCATCTCCATAAACAAGATCGGGTCTAAATGCAGTCAATAATAGTTGCTCGTATTTACCGATTGAAATAAGGTCTTTTTGAAGCAGCTCTTCGGCTTGTTGAATATAATATCCATATGTTTTGTATTGCTTATCCTCCGGAAGAGGTTTGTAAAGAGAGTCGTCATAACCTAAATTAACGGCTGAACGAATTACTCCTTGGCGAAATTGATCAGCTTGCTGAATGGTCAATTTATTATCTTCTATCAACCTATACAGAAGAGCTTGTCTGCTTACCCCGAAATATTGCTCAAGCTTGACAATTTCTTTTATTCCTAAAATTTCTGTTGAAATATTGTGCATTTTTTTTATTGATTCAGACAAAGCAACCGGTGGCATGAGAAAATAGGAAGCAAATCGATCGGCAGCCTTTTCGGTATCATCACCGATACCTATTTTTATTGCGCTTACCGTCGTTTGTTTGTTTTCATCAAAATATAAGTGATATAGTTCATGAGCCATTGAAAAACGCTGTCTGCCAACAGACATGGAAGAATTGACGGCAATTACTGGATTGCCACCATTCTTAATACACATTCCGCTTAAATGGTCACCCATTGGATAAAAAACTATAGTTAGTTTTGCGATTGTATGAGCAAGAGAAAAAATATCAATTGGTGATGTAGTATCTTCTCCTAATTCTTTTCGCAAGCCCAAAGCTTTTGTACAAAGGTCTAATTTATCTATCAATTTCCCGACCTCCCAACAATTGTGTCATAAAATTTAAATTTAAAGCAATTCGATTTATGGCACCGATTGTTTCTAAATCGCCTTCATTAATCTCGCTGGCTCTGAGAGCAATTGAAATTTGATTTTCCAATATTGATTCTTTATTGAGGCTATCTGTTGCTACTCCAAATAGCGCAGACAGCTTGTCGAGCATATCTGACGTAATAGATCGTTCGTTTTTCTCAATTTTCGATATTAAACTCTGATCAACATTTAAATATTTAGCAAGGTTACTTTGTGTGAAACCGCTTTGTTCTCTTAAGGTTTTTATATTTTTACCAACTTTAAACATTGAATTTTCCATGATAGTTCCTCCTATATTACTATTATATGCAATCCGTGTCATAAAATCAACAAATTATTTAAAATAATTTATGACATGATGATAAATTTAAAATATTAGAAAAAATATCATCGTCATATTAAAATTAGATATAGAAGAATTTAAAGTTGTAGAACCGATAACTTGAGAAAGTATCGCAAATAATTGCCGACGTTCGGATGATTTCGGAGAAGTCCGGGGCTGGAACAGAAAATCAATAAATTCGACGGTAACGCAGGCTATAATTTGTTTTTAGTTTTATATTGCAGCGGTGAAAGTCCGGTGTAATTTTTAAAAGCTCTGCTGAAATAATGCTGACTGCTGTAACCTGCCATTTCAGCAATTTCATTTATGGTATAGTCGTTGTCTTTATCCAGCAGAATTTTAATTGCCATATTGATTCTTAAGTTGTTAAGGTAATCCGTGAAGTTAGCACCTGTTTTTTCTTTAACAATTTTTGTTATGTATGATTGACTTATATGCAGTCTTTCAGACATTAAGTTCAATGTCAGATCATTTTGAGTAAAATGTTCTTTTATATAATTTAAAACCTGAAAGCCTATATTTTTATGATTTGCATTATCATGGCCGGATTCTTTTATTTTGTTTATTTCCCACATTCTTTTACTGTAGGAATCCATAGCCTTGGTAATTATATTTTTAAATTCTCTGAATTGTATTGGTTTCAGCAGATAGCTGTAGACACCAAGCTCCAATGCTCTTTGTGCATAGTTGAATTTATCATAACCCGATATTATAATTATTTTTGCATCAGAATCCAGTTCTTTTACTTTTTCTATAACCTCAAGGCCGTTCATAAAAGGCATATTAATATCCATCAATATTATTTCGGGTTGGTATTTCTTTATCAGCTGCAGGGCTTCTTCGCCATCCTTGGCAGTTCCACATACAGTCAAATTCAAATCATAAGACTCAATCAGCTTTTTCAGGCCATTTCGAATAGTTTCTTCATCATCTGCTATAACTGCTCTGAACATTGGAAACCCTCCCTTATCTTTGGTATTTTAAGCGACACCATTGTACATTTATTGAGTTCGCTTTCAATTTTTATATCGTATTTGTCTTTAAATGTAAGCTTCAGGCGTTCGTTGATATTGTACAATCCATAATGCTCAGATTCAACTGAATTGGCAAGATCATTCCTGAGCTTACATAATTTTTCCTCGCTCATGCCCAATCCATTATCTGTAACATCAATAACTATATAATCATTTTCAGACAATATATTTATATTAATATAACCAACTTGTTTCTTAAGCTTAAGTCCATGATAAATGGAGTTTTCAACTAACGGCTGAATTATCATTTTCGGCACAAAATTCTGAAAGATTGATTCCTCCATATGAATGTCATAATTCACTTTATCCTTGTAACGTATTTTCTGTATTTCCAGATAGCTTCTCACATGCTTAACCTCATCCTCAACAGTTATGAATTCCTTGCCGTCACTTAATGAAGTTCTGAAAAATACCGACAATAAATTGAGCATGTCAGCTGCATCATAAGCATTATGCTCCAGGGCCTTCCATTGAATGGTATCAAGAGTATTATATAAAAAATGAGGATTTATCTGGGACTGCAATACTCTTAGTTCAGTAGTCCTCTTCTGTGCCTGCGCCTTGTAGACTTGGGTTATCAGTTTTTTAATATCAGTCAGCATCTGATTGAACACTTTAACCAATACTGCTATTTCATCCTTGCCCTTGTATTCGTAGAATGAATCAAGGTTGCCTTCGGAAACCTCCAGCATGTGATTCTTTAGCTTATAAATCGGTCGTACAATGGTTCCTGATACAATGACTGCGTACAGAATTGCAAGTATTAATAATATTATACCTATGATTACCACCAATTCTATTATGTAGTTAGTTTGAGCATGTATATTTTTATTTTCAATCATGGTGCATAAAAGCCAGTCCTCTGTATATGGAACAGAGGAAAAAAACACAGTTGAATCATTGCCGGATTTATTTCCTATGTGAATTGTACCTAAATTTTTCTCCGTTGACTTGTCCACTATTTTTGCTAAACCCTCATATGAAATATATTCTTTAGTCAAGTCAATTTTATCAATAGAATATATGTCCAGATCCTTATTCATAATCCATGAGAAGCCGTTGTAAACATCAATACCGCCTGCTATTTCAGAAATTTTATCCAAATTTACAGCCCCGTTAATAAATCCTATTTTTTCATTATTATCAACAATAGGATAGCAGATGATAAATACAGAAGCACCGTCGGACTTAGAAATTATTGGCTTGGAAATGATGTATTCCATATCATGCATCATTACCCTTTCAAAATAATCACGTCCGGAAATATTTATGGTAATGCTGTCATTTACCCAGCCGTATCCGTCAATGGCTCCGATTGCAAAAGTTTCATTCAGGTTTCCATACTGTGTACTGAGAGTTTTGTTCAAACGGGTCAGGTATGGTTTTAAGGATTGCAAATTCATTCCGTTAGTCAAAGCGTATTCATGTATTATACGTATTTCGCTTATACGTTGGTTTAACCATAAACTTATTTCGTTTGATTTAGAATCAACCAGCTGTAATGTCTGATTTTCCGCATTCTCCATGTTAAAGGGCTTTACGGTTGTTTCCAGAACATAAAGTAAGGGAAAGATTATAATTGCTATACACATAACAAAGGTTATGATAATTTTTAAACGAAGGGACATGACCTTATACCTTTCTGATTTTTCATTGAGCACAATAATCATTATATTAAAATGATTAATAAAATTCAACGCATTTTTATATGCAAAGTATCTTAAAGTACAAAAAAATTGTTATATAGTGCAAATACTTATTAAAGATATTGTGATAAACTGACTGAGACTTAGGTAATTATTTAACAAACAGGAGGAATAAAAATTGAAAAGGATTATATCATTATTATTAATTGCTGCATTAGCTTTAAGCTTAGTGGGATGCAATACGGCTGAGGGTTCAGGTCCGGATCCGGGTCCAAATGAAATTGCAGGTGGAAAAACAACACAGATAAAGGATGGCGTTTATGAAGGCACAGGATTTGGTAAGGGCGGAGAAATAAGGGTTGAAGTAACTATCCGGGAAGATGCTGTTACTGACATAAAGACAGTAAGCCACAACGAAACACCCGGTTTTGATAATGCAATTAAAACCATAACAGAAAATATAATTTCTGAAAATACTCCGGATGTGGATATAGTTTCCGGATGCACTCTTACTTCAAACGGAGTAAAAGAGGCGGTAAATGCTGCATTGATTTCTGCAGGTGCGACAAAGGATATGCTCAGAAAAACCGATGTAAAACTTAAAGATGAAGCTAAAAAAGAAGTTGCACAGAAACATGATATTGTAATAATAGGAGCAGGCGGAGCAGGTATTACCGCAGCCATTGAAGCAAAAGAAGCAGGTGCAGATGTAATAATTTTAGAGAAAATGCCCATGGCAGGCGGAAATACTTTGATATCAGGTGCTGAATATGCAGCTGCCAACAACTGGCTGCAAAAAAAGGAAGGGATAGAAGACAATGTCGAACTTCATGTTCAGGATACGTTAAAGGGCGGAGACTACAAGGCGAAAGAAGAGTTAGTAAGAATTATGGCTGAAAATGCTCTTGCCGGTGCAGAATGGCTGAGAGATGAGGTCGGTGTGGTATGGGAAGATGAATTGATGTTTTTTGGCGGACATTCAGTTAAAAGAAGCTTAATACCATTAGGAGCAAGCGGAAGAGAAATTGTAACTAAGCTGGTTGCCAAAGCTGAAGAATTGGAAATTCCTATTTTGCTGAACACAAAAGCTACAGCATTAATTACCGATGAAAGTGGAAAGGTAATTGGTGTGGAGGCAACAAGTGAGGACACCAATTATACATTTAACACAAACAAAGCCGTAATTATAGCATCAGGAGGCTTCGGATCAAATGTTGAAATGAGAGTAAAATATAATTTCGAAATTGATGAAACTATTTTATCGACCAACACAACAGGCAGTACCGGAGACGGAATTGTAATGGCAGAAGAAATTGGAGCCAACTTATTAGGTATGGAATACATCCAGACATATCCCATATGCGATCCATTAACAGGAACATTGCTCTATTATGATGATGCAAGACTGTACGGACATACGATTATTGCCAACAAAGAAGGCAAAAGGTTTGTAGAAGAATTGGGAAGACGTGATGAAATGTCCATGGCTATCAAAGCTCAGACAGGTAATGTGTGCTATGAACTGCTTGATCAAAATGGATTTGTTGCAAGCAAATTGCAGGAAAACCACGGACCTGAGCTTGAATATTTATATAAAAATGAATTATTGGTTAAAGCAGATACTTTGGAGGAAGCTGCTGACTTCTTTGGAATTGATGCAGTTGAATTGCAAAATACAGTTGACAGATATAACAGCTACGTAGATTCAGGAAATGATCCGGAATTTAATAAGAGGAGCCTGCCATCAAAGATTGAAGTGGGACCATTCTACATTTTAAAAGCAGCACCGGCTGTTCACCATACAATGGGTGGTATAGAGATTAACGAAAACGCTCAGGTATTAGATAAAGAAGGAAATGTTATAGATGGGTTATTTGCAGCAGGTGAAGTAACAGGAGGAATTCAGGGAAATAACAGGTTAGGAAGCAATGCTCTTGCAGATATAACCGTATTTGGGAGAATAGCGGGACAAAATGCAGCAAAATAATTACTTGTGTTAGTAAAAGGATTATTGTAAGATTAATGTCACAGTCATTGAAAGGTAACTTTCGGTAGCTGTGACATATTTATTTTATGACGTTTACGGAGTGGAATATGTTACGATACATAAAGCTTTTCAAGAACAGGTTTTCATTGGACCTTTGATTTACAGAGAGTATGGTTTTAATCTTCAAAAATAATTCCTTGTAAGATGTACATAATAATGATATAATAATGTACATGAAGGGAGGCGATAATTATGCCCCATATAAGACCGATCACTGATTTAAGAAATACAAATGAAATATCTGATTTATGTCATGCTAAAAAAGAACCTATATTCATAACAAAAAATGGCTATGGTGACTTAGTTATTATGAGTATTGAAACTTTTGATTCCATTCTGGAAGATCGTGAACTCGATATGGCTATCGCGGAAGCTGAAGCCGAGTATACGTCGGATGAGCAGCTTGTAGACGCAAGAGAAGCTCTATCTAAATTAAAGAGGAAACACTTTGGAAAATAAATATTCAGTAAAATTATTGCCTCGTGCATACCGCGATTTGGATGGTATATATAAATATATTACAGAAACTCTAATGGAATACGGAATTGCTTTAAAGTTAGTGGAATCATTGGAGAAATCCATTTTCAGTCTGGAAAGCATGCCGCATCGCGGGGCATTAAGAAAAACTGGTGCTTATGCAAATAAAGGATATCGTCAGCTTTTTGTGGGTAATTTTACTATCATTTATCGTGTTGAAGAAGAAAAAAAGATGGTTCTTGTTGTTACGGTACGATATTCAAAAAGTCAGTTTTAACATAGATGGGGACAGTTTTTTACGGAACTATTCCCATTTGTGCGTGCGCCCAGCATGGGCGATAACCCGGTGGTGGAAGTCCAATACTGCCCGAATCCCATGGTGTAAATGTGGCAGATATATGAGGGGAAGGTTATCGCTCTTACCTGAGGAGGTTCATTGAAAATTTCAGGCTGAAATAATTTTCATCCTCATTTGACGGAAACAGTAACTGAGATTGAGTACCTCTGTAGCCGGAATATTCAACGTCACATATAAAGGTGATTCCTGCCTCTTCAAAGCTATAGTCTTTGAAGAGGTTGTTACTGATTTGGTCCTCTATTCGTTTAGGTATCTTTGAAAATATTCTAATTTCATCCTGTGCACCTGCAAATGCAAGAGAAGCTAAAAACATCTGATGGCGATAGGAAGTAATGAAGCTCTCGTTATTTACGACTTCAATTGCAAATGAAACTCCGGTAACATATCCGTCTTCTGTTGTAAAATGATACTCCGGTTTTTCAGCAAAGCCAATATATATTACAGATCCATCGGTTTTTTTCTTATCCCATTTTCCTGTTTCGCTCATGTATTCATCACCCAAATCGATTTCGAAAAGCTTAGCGTAATAATTATAGTTGTCGGCAAATTCTGCTACAGTCAAATCACCCTTGTTGGGAGGAAGCATCTGTGCAGATGATATTATAAGCATAACAAAAAACATCATTGCAGATGCAGCAATATATATTACACCTCTATACCATTTTGTGTCCTTGATGGTATATGATACTGATTCATCCCATGGCTGCACCTCCTTCTCGATACAGAGATTGTAGCTTTTCCAAAGGCGGATAATGTTATAAATCGGTATATTGTATCCCATGCCGTTAGCTATTACTCCCAGCGTTCGCTCCAAACCCTCCGTATAGGAAAGATGCCCGCCATCGGGGTTTTCTATCCTCAGTCCGAAGATAAATTTTCCGGGTGTAGTGCCAAATAAACGGAGCCATAGCGGCTCTAAAAACAACATCATAATAAACTCTATTAATGTGTCAAGTATGTTTTCCGGAGTACTTCTTTCCAACACGTTTACATGAAATACAAATGCAAGAAAGGCTGACCATATTACGCCGTATATAAATATGTCAAGAGCCCTTGCTAAATATCTGCGCCATGGGTAATATACCTGGGGATATTCATCACCCTTTACAGAAAAATACGTGCTGCCTGTTGCTTTTATTGCTTGGTTAATACCATCTATATATTTTTTGGCATCCAAATCTGCAAAAGACACCCTGTCTTCCTGCATGGCATGACACATATCCTTAGCATATGAGACATCCTGCTTTTCCTGTTCTAACCTGATTATTTGATTAGAAAGAGTATCCATCAGATCCTTGCTTCCGTTTTTCAGATCCATAATTTCATCCAAAGAAATATGAAGGCTTCGCAGCAATTTAATACGTAATAGAATTTGGAGATCATCCTCTGAGTAATCTCTGTATCCGTTGTCCATACGTCTTGGTGCAATAAGCCCCTCTGATTCATAAAATCGTATATTTGCCCGGTCCATACCGGATAACTTTTCAATTTCTTTTATCATCATATCATTCACCCTCTGTCATTTATTATATTAATGATAAACCATCAAGTATGTTCACAGTCAAATGTTTTTTTATTGCAACTAAAAATTTCATTGAAGAAATAGATCATTTGAAGCTATAGAAGAAACATTACTGAAAAAATAAGGAAATAACAGGCAGAAGAAACGGTACTATAAATGTAAGAATCACTCCTGTCAACAATGTAACCAGACTTAAATTTATGCCTACGAATTTTGTTATCGGTGCAAGCATCGTATCCATATTTCCTGCTGCACCTCCGGCAATTGGTGCTCCGGGACTTATTTTGATTAACAATGGCATGGTAAGTATAGTAAAGAACTCACGCATTACATTTACTATAAATCCGTATGTTCCTGTTTCCACGCCGTGTTGCTGCGTCATATATGCGCCTGTTAAGCTGTAAAAACTCATACCTGCAGATGATGTTACGGAAATATATAACGGTAAATTTAATATAAGTCCCGAGACTATGCCTCCGATTAAGCTTCCCAATAAGATGGCAATCGGAATCAAAATAACTTTGAATCCGATAAGCTTAAAATAAGAGAATACTTTCTTGTTAGCGCCCTGAGAAATTCCCACACAAATATACAAAACTATTAATGCAAAAGTAAAAAATGAATCTGTATACGAGACAGGAATTACGGGTCTCAGCAATATACCTGTTGCAAGCCCTGAAATAATACTGACAGGCATTACCCACACAAGATTGCTTTTCTTTTGTTCTTCTTTATTCAAATCATTCAGTTGCGCATTGCTTTCTGTTAAAGCAAAAGAAAGCTTACTTAATGGAAGTACGGTCTTTTCTGCAATAAATGTAAAAAACACACTGAATGCAATGGCTGAGAATGCAATAATTACGCAGTTTATACCTATCTTTATAAAATTATCTGAGATGGATTTATCAAGGCCGATACCCAAACCGATAAAAAGCATCAATAATATCAAAGCAACAGTCGATGCTTTTTCGGAATATATAAAAAACCTTTCGTTTTTTATAGTCACTCCTAACATTATACCAATACCTAAGCAGACAAACGGTAACATACTTATATCCCTCATAATCAATGTTTGTTAAATTGTACCATATTGATAATGTAAAATCAATCAGATGGCCTTATTGTCAGTTGTTTATGCAATAAAAAAACAAGGGCCGATATGGGGCCCTTGAAGCCATTTTTCTACATAATCTTTAAAAATATTTCTGCTATTTCAGGATCAAATTGTGTTCCGGAGCATCGTTTTATTTCCAAGAGCGCTTCTTCCTTACTTTTTGCTACTTGGTATGGTCGGTTGGCCGTCATTGCTTCATAAGCGTCCGCAATGGCTATAATTCTTGATTCTAACGGAATTTCATGACCTTTCAGCTTGTCGGGGTATCCGTTGCCGTCAAACATTTCATGGTGATGCCTCACAATTTTTGCTAATCCGGCATATTCATATGTGTTTCTGAGTATGTGGTATCCTGTTTCTGAATGCTTTTTAATTATATCAAATTCATCATTTGTCAATGTTTCTTTCTTGTTCAAAAGCTCGGGAGGAATTATTATTTTTCCTATATCATGCAGTATGCCGGCATGCTTTATGGTATAGATTTCTCTTTCGCTGAAATTCATTTCCCTTGCCATAAGCTCGCAATATTCCGCAACTCTTTCGGTATGTATCTGCTCGTTATCGTATTTCAGATTAATGCTGCGGAGCACATTTTCTATGACCTGACTTCTCATTGCTCTGCCGTACTTCATTTTTCCTTCATACATGGAGTTTTCGGCATTTTTAATAATTACATCTATGTCCTGACTTGTATCGGTCTTTATGTCATAACCGGCAGCAATGGAGACGATAACAGATTCAAGCTCAATTTTGGAGGTTTCTTTAATAATGGAATCTCTTATATTCAGTGCCTGCTCAGAGTTTGTATTCGGCATTAATATAGAAAATTCATCACCGCCCATGCGGGCTATGACATCCTGAGGACGACACGTTTTCTTCAATATACCTGCCACTTTTTTAAGAAGCTTATCTCCCATTTCATGACCAAATGCATCGTTTGTAAGCTTTAATCCGTTTATGTCAAGCACCATTATGGAGACAGGAAGGTTTTCAACCGTATCCATGCGTTTCATTGCTTCCTCCATATATCTTCGGTTATATAATCCAGTGAGATAATCATGATAGCTGAGATATTCTATTTGATTGTGCTTTTCTCTCTTTTCGGTAAAATCCCTGAAAACAATTACAACACCTGTTATTTTTCCGTTTTTGCTCCAAATCGGGGCAGCGCTGTCTTCTATCGGAAGCAGAGTACCGTTTCTTCGTATCAAAGCGGTATGATTTGCAAGTTCCTTGATTTCACCGGTTCTAAGGACATCCTCAACTAAATTTCTGCAAGGTTCCATTGTATATTCATGAACTATTGTAAAGACTTCGGCAAAATCACTGCCTATAGCTTCCTCTTCCTTCCAGCCTGTAAGCTGTTCGGCAATTACATTCATCAATATAATCTTTCCCTTATTGTCGGTTGAAATTACGCCGTCACCTATGGACAGCAATGTTGTCCTGAAGTTTTCCTTTTCCATATACAGAAGCTCTTCCATCCTTTTACGGTTGGAAATATCATCAATAATAACTGCAAACTGATTATTGCCGGGTGAATAGGCAACAACCTGGTACCATCTGCCAAGCTCATCGGCATAGTTTTCGAACTCCTGAGAATCACCTGTCAGTGCAACCTCGCCGTATGTGTTTAACCAGTAGGGTTCTAAATGAGGCAGTACCTCCAAAGCTCTTTTTCCTACTATTTCTTCAGGCTTTAAACCTGTTAATTTTTCAAAGCTGCTATTTGCACTCAGGAAGCGGTAGTCAACAGGCGTACCTTTTTCATCCGTAATAATTTCATGAACAGCCAGTCCAAACTGCATTTTTTCTACAAGCATTTGGTGGTCAGTGATGATATTTTTAATGGATTTCTGAGTAGTATTAAGAGATTTGGCAATATCACCAAACTCATCTTTTTTATTAATTAAGCTTTCAGGAACCTCATTGTCGAAGTTTCCGGCTGCCATAATCCCAAGCTGATTTTTGATATTTTCAATTGATTTTATTACTCCGTCAGATATTCTGTTCAATATTAAAATAAGTGCGGCAAATACTACGGCTGCTACAACCAAAATTAATCTAATGATGCCTGATATGGCTGCCTGTGCATCTTCCATCTTATAACCTATATTGACAAAACCGATAAAATTTTCGTCAATAATAATGGGATATACTACATCGTAGATACTTTCGCCCAGTGAGGCCGAATAATATTCCGAAGCATGAGGAGCTCTGTTTTGAACAACGGAAATGAAGTTTTCAATGCTTTTTTGCATTCCGATATCTTCCGGGTTGCTGCATGCAATAACAACATTATTATTGTCTACGACATGAATGTATGAAATATCCTCATTTGATGCCATATCCTCCACAATTGTTTGATAACTGAATTGATTTGTCAGCTCGTATATTTTATCTGCAGAAATTCCTGCCTGTACGAATGTGCCGTCAGCACTTCTTACAGCACCGTATTTTACATAATTACCGAATTCCGCATCCTTCCTTATATCCTCCATTAATTCCGACTGTCCCTGCATAATTGTGCTCAGGGGATGATTACTGTCCGGTCTCCAGCCCAAATATCCCGGCACGGTCGCATAAATGATTTCTCCATCCTTATCAAACCAATAAATTTCGTCAATATCAAAATCTTCAGACAATTCATTTAAATAATCATTGCTCAAAATGCCTTTGTTTTTTATAACTATATTGCATACTGCACGGATGCGGTCTTCGATCATGTCGTTTAACACATCTTCTGCTGCTTCGTTGGATTTCAGGCGTCCAATAAACTGCTGTGCAATATGAAACCCGTGAGTTTTCATATTATTAAGCATAGCTTCTTTTGTAAAGTAAGATGAGATTCCGGTAATGGTTACTATCGCCAGAAATACGATACCAAGAGGGAGATACAGTATTTTTCCCCTGAATGACAAAGATTTTTTATATAATGTATTCAATACATTTAAATGATTTCTTTCGTTCATATTTACCGTCCTATACTTTTAGTAATATATTTATCGTCATGAAAGTTAATTTAATTAATAAAAAATAGATAATAATAATATTTCTTGGCTTGAGTTTTGTTTGCTGTAAAATTATAATGTATATGTAAATATGACATACTGTTGTCACGATATATGTTGTATGATGATTGTATCACATAATCCGAAAGGAAGAAGACTATGCATTATGCCGATTATAAAACCATACTTTCGCCGAAAAACGGTATGAATCTGTATCGGGGCTGCTCTCATGGTTGTATTTATTGTGACAGCCGAAGCTTGTGTTATCAAATCAATCATATCTTTGAGGATATAGAGGTTAAGAGAAACGCTCCGTTGATTTTGGAAGAGCAGCTTCGTCGTAAAAGAAATCCTTGTATGATAAGCACGGGAGCAATGACCGACCCTTATGTACATATTGAAGAAGAATTACAGTTTACAAGGCAGTGTCTTGCTCTTATTGAGCGATACGGCTTCGGGCTTGCAATTCTGACAAAGTCATCTCGGATTCTTCGTGATTTAGATTTGCTGAAAGCCATAAACGAAAAAACGAAATGTGTTGTTCAGATGACATTGACTACTTATGATGAGAACTTATGCAGAAAACTTGAACCCAATGTTTCCACAACATTGGAGAGGTTCCATGTTCTTGAGGTCATGCGTGATAACGGAATACCAACCGTCGTATGGCTTGACCCCGTTCTGCCCTTTATCAATGACACGGAAGAGAATCTTCTTGGATTAATGGATTACTGTATACGGGCAAAGGTCCACGGAATTATATGCTTTGGTTTCGGCTTGACATTACGGGAGGGTAACAGAGAGTATTTTTATAAGCAGCTCGACCGACTTTTTCCGGGGATGAAGCAAAGGTATATAAGTGCCTTTGGAAATTCCTATGTGTGTAACAGCAAAAACAACCGTCATCTGATGACTGTTTTCACGGAACTGTGTGAGAAGCACAACATACTTTGGAAGACTGACGATGTATTTGAATATCTTCAGACGTTTGAACCGAAAAATCAGCAATTATCTCTATTTTAAATTGGAGGAGATATTCAGATACACAGACTTTTTAAAATAATACAGGAAATAAAAAACAAGGACTCCGACAGGAGTCCTAAAATTAAATATTATAATAATCCTAATTCTTTCATTGCATCGTCAATAGGGACAAATTCATTGCAATCCGGGTTGTTTTCAATATCCTTAATCAGTTCCAAATCCCATTCATCTGGTTCAACAGATTCAATATTATCCCATTCATTGGGGAATTGTTCCGTTATAATCTTCCATAATTTTTTAGCATCAGCATCAGTCATAACAGTTATTGCTCCTAAAATTCTTTCTTTAATATTGCTCATCTTTAACCTCCTACTTGTAAACTTGACCTCGGTTATCTATTTTCTTTATATATAGTTCATTATCTTCTTTAGTAAAAACAATACGAAAACTACCTACACGTAATCGGTATTCTTCTTTACCTTGAAGTTTTTTTACATCACCTGAAGGTAAGCGATTTATAGATTCAATAATACGTGTAGATATTATTTTATTCTGTTTTTTTAAAAATTTAATAGCATCTTTAGAATAATTTAATTTCATGTACTCCTCCCGATTAGTATATTCTAAGATATTTAGATTATGTGATCGAGTACATATATTATATTATTATGTGCAGATTTTTTCAATAGATGAAGCAAAATATTTACGTATTTGCTTCATCATTTTGTATTTCTGAGTTTCAGGTTCCATACAGAATAAACAATCAGCCCTATGAAGCAAAAAATTGCACCGGATATCATGGCGTACTTTATGTTGATATCTGCCATTTTACCAAAGATCAGATTTGTGCCCACAGCCATTAAATTCATAGCACTCGAATATGCGGATAAAATTGTGGCACGGCAGGATAAATTTATTTGCCGATTTTCAATATCCATTCGCATAGGTACGAAAAGTGATGCTGATATTCTCAAAATCAATATTCCCATCACTGAAGTAATTGGATTTGAATACAATGCAAGCACGATGCAGGCAAGACACGCCGCAGAAAACAGAAGCTTGACGGTAGCAGCTTCACCCAGACGTTCTGAAATTTTGTAGGAATAAGCTGCAAACAGGCCTGAAATTGTAACCAGGATGTATATATATCCCATGTAGCGGGGCTCGATTCCCGAGCGCAGATACTGAAGCTGATTCAGAAAAACAGTAATAGTCTGGTTGCTTTCTGCAAGGAGAGCAGCAGCAAACAGAAACATAAAGAATGATTTGTTCTGTGTAATAGCTGAAAAAATAATTTTTATTTGTTCATTAAATCCAATGTGTCTTGTTGTATTTATTTTGACTTCACTGAGGAAAAGAGAAAGTACCATGGCTGTACCATAAGATATAATGGTAAGAAAAGCAGCTAGACTATAGTTATCTTTTATGATGACAGAAAATATCACTGAAGCACAAATCAAGCCTGTCGTATTCATGGCCTCGTATATTCCAAATACTTTCTGACTGTCCCTTTTGTTTACACACATGTACAGATAGGCAGAATCACAACCTGAAAGACCTGATATAACAATTGACAAAACAAGTCTTTCAGCAAGGAATAATGAAAAGCTGTCTGCTTTCCAAAATATTATCTTTGATATGAAGTAAAGAATATTACATATGAGTATGGTCTTCTTGTAGCCAATTTTGTCTGATACATAACCCCACGGCAACTCAAGCAAAATCATAATAATCAAGGATATGCTTTCTATTAACGTGATATCAAACACAGAAAGTCCCTGTATCTGACGATATAAGGTGGCTATGGGACCATAGAATATTAAGCCTTGCAATAAAGCAATAGCATAGAGTAAACGTATATTTGATTTTTTATTATCCAATTTAATCCTCCGAATAATTTTTCGCATGACAAAAAACATCTTATCACTTAAAAACTATCGGAATATCAAATCGGATTGTTCATAATACTGCTCCTGAATTTATATTGTTACATATTAAAGTATACTAAATAAACGGTAAGAAATCAATACTGTGTCGATTAGAAGAAAACATATGAAATATTGAAACATTTTACGCAATAAAACCGTCTTATACCTTGATGAATAAATGGCATGGTAAGATTAACTTGCAAAAGCAATCGACAAAATAGTATAATGAGCTCTGGACTTTGCAAGAAAGGTATTGAATAAAGAGGAAGATAAATGAAGATAGGTATAAAATACTGCGGAGGGTGCAACCCGAACTACAACAGAAGTGAGGCGGTCAGTCGAATAGTGAGCAGGTATCCCGAAATAGAATTTGAGCCTGCAAAACATGATACCCGTTATGATCACATATTGATAATCAACGGATGCAGCAGAAACTGTGCGGGATATGAAGAGTTGAAAGCAAACAATAAAATTTTTATAAATTCAGTAAAAGATATTGGTAAATTCTTCGCTTACGCTCAGAATGACGAATTGTCAGGTGATTGTGAATAGCAGCATTAGAGTTTATTACCGTTGTATTTATTGAAAACAAATGATATAGTATTTAAGTAGAATTATGTAGTAAATTGGAGGATAAAATAGAATAAATGGTATTTTCGAGTTTAGTTTTCTTATATTTGTTTTTCCCTATCAACTTAATTTTTTATTTTATAAGTAAAAACAACACATATAGAAATATTATTCTGTTGGGTTTTTCTTTGTTTTTTTATGCTTGGGGCGAACCTTTTTTTATTTTCGCATTGCTGTTAAGCGGAATCGTCAATTATTCCTTTGCTTTATTGATAGATAAGCATAAGGGTACATTTAAGAGCAGGATTTTTTTGTACACGGCAATAATATTTGATTTATCAATGATCGGGATATTTAAGTATTACAATTTCTTTGTAAGCAATATAAACTTTGTTTTAAATACAAATATAGGTTTCAGCTCTATCGGATTACCGATTGGTATATCATTTTATACGTTTCAGATAATTTCATACGTTATAGACGTATACAGACAGGACGTACCTGCTCAAAAGAAATTTTACAAGCTGCTTTTATATATGTCACTCTACCATCAATTGATAGCGGGACCCATAGTAAGATATATTGACGTGGCTAATGAAATAGATAACAGAGCTATACCGTCGGATAAGTTCAGTTATGGAATCAACAGATTTATAATCGGCCTGTTAAAGAAGGTAATAATTGCAAATACGGCGGGTCAGGTTGCAACTATGTTTTTGGACAGTAATTTGAGTGAAATATCAGTTTTAGGCGCCTGGCTTGGAATAATAATGTATTCAATTCAAATTTACTTTGATTTTTCAGGCTATTCGGACATGGCTATAGGACTCGGCAGGATGTTTGGGTTTACCTATAAAGAAAACTTTAATTATCCATACATCGCAAAAAGTGTACAGGACTTTTGGAGGAGATGGCATATTTCCTTGAGCTCATTCTTCAGGGATTATGTATATATTCCTCTAGGAGGCAACAGGAAAAACTTTATCCGCAACGTTATGATAGTTTGGATGTTAACCGGATTTTGGCATGGAGCAAGCTGGAACTTTATTATGTGGGGCTTGTATTACGGTGTTTTCTTATTGCTGGAAAGAATGATTTTATCAAAAATATTGGATAAAATTCCGTCTGTATTGAAGCACGTTTATTTGATGCTTATAGTTATAATCGGATGGGTGTTTTTCTATTTTATCGATATTAAAGAAGGATTAAAATTTATCGGTATATTGTTTGGCTATGGCAGCAATCCTTTATATGACATCAAATTTGAGGTTGAGTTTTTTAACAATGTTATATTTTTAATATTTGCGGCATTTGCGAGCACTCCTGTATTTAAGGTTATATACAGAAAATTAAATGAGCTTATAGTTATTAACAATTATAGACCGTCCAAGTTGACAGTAATAGCATTCAATGCTTTAATTTTAATCATCAGTACCATATTGTTAGTCGGACAAACTTATAATCCGTTTTTATACTTTAGATTTTAAGTGAGGCAGAAGGATGAATAAGAAAAATCAATTGTCACTTTTAAATATATTTATATTTATATTTTTAATTTATATAATAGCAATTCTGAATATAATGGCTCCTAAGAATAAAACAATTTCGGAGGTTGAAAACAGAACCTTAGCACAGAAGCCTGTTTTCAGTGTGGAAAATCTATTGTCCGGGAAATATTTCAGAGATTTTGAAGATTTTTTTGCCGATCATTTCTTTAACAGGGAAAAGTTAGTTAAAATAAGCAAGGGAATAACGTCTTTAAAAGGTATAAAAAGGGAAGAGGAAGTGTTTTTGGTTGGCTTTGACGGTCAAAATGTGGGTGGAAACGAAGACACCGGAGATAAGACTGAAAAACCTGAAGATACTGCCGAGGGAAATACAAAGGGAAATTTGTTGATTTTAAATGATACCGTGATGGAATTGTTTAAATTTAAAGAAGATAAATCAAAGCTGTACGCGGACATGGTTAATACTGTCAGCAGCAGCTTAGGTGAAGAAGTAACGGTTTATTCTTTGCTGGCACCTATTCAGATAGAATTTATAAACAATGAAAAATATAAGAATTTATCGGATTCTCAGCATAGCGCCATAGAATTTGTCAATAATAATTTTTCCGGGGATATAGTTGCAGTTGATGCGTATACGCCTATTAAGGAACATATTGATGAATATGTTTACTACAGGACAGATCATCATTGGACGTCTCTTGGGGCATATTATGCATATACCGGCTTTGCTAAGCAGGCAGGACATGAAGCTGTGCCCTTAGACAGCTATAAGAAGGGTGAAGCTCCGGGATTCCTCGGTCATATTTCAACCGTAAATCCGTCCGAAAAGGTAAACAATAACCCGGATAATGTAATTTATTACAATCCACCCGTTATAACTGAAATGAAGGTTTTTTATTATGACAAGGAAACGGGGGAAAAGAAATCATATAACGGTAAGGTAATCAATAAAACATACGTAGATTTAGACCAAAAATACGGTGTTTTTTTAGGCGGAGATTTTCCTCTCGGCGTTATTAAAACTAATGCGAAATCAGATAGAAAAATTATGGTTATAAAGGATTCCTACGGTAATGCTTTCATTCCGTTTTTAACACCTCATTACAAGGAAATATACGTAGTTGACCCAAGGCATTATAAAGAGAGCATAGTCGATTTAGTTAAGGATAATAATATCGGAGAAGTAATGTTTTTAAACTATATACTTACAACAAACTTTGACAGCTTTATGAACAGTGTTTTGAATTTAGTAAAATAGAAAATAAGACATCCTCACGGTATATGGAATTGGTGATTTTCGGTTCCTGCTTTCATAATATCTTCATTATTATGCTTTATAATAATGAGAAAGTATTTATTGTGAAAAGGAGTGATATGAATGTTTAAATTCATAAAAGACTGGTTGGACAGATTGGCAAAGGAAAATGAAAAAAGCTTCGGAAACGACAGATTGGATTGCTGTGATTTGAACAAACAAAAAAACACAAAGATGCAGACTTCTGCAAAGGATACAAATAAGAAATGAAGTTCACCGATTGGAGAAAAGAATACAAAAAAATAAGACCCGTACGTAAAGAAGGACTTATTTTTTAGGTAAAGTTTTTATTTAATTAATGCGGAACATAAATTAAACTGAAGTTATTATACAAATAAATTGTGAAGAAATAATGAAGCATACAGCAAAAGATATATCTGCAAAACAGCAAAATTCAGTACAAATAAAATGCATAAATTCAACTTTCTATGAAATTATTATTAATAGGAAGTTTTTTTGTAGGAACAACAAAGTTCTGGTGTACCTGTCCGACATCTTTGATGTCTTAAATGGGTCATGTTCTTAGTTGCATATAAATTTATTTTTATATGGAAAAAAAACAAATATCAATATATAATGAAATTGTTAACAAATAAATAAAGTCAAAGGGGTCATTCATGATGTTAAATATTGATTGTTTAAATGAACTTTGCTTGGATTTATTAGATAAAGTTGCAGATAATATTCTAATTTTAAATGGAGATAGAAAAATTATATATGCAAACTTAAGCGCAATTAAGCTCTATGGATATTCGCGTAATGAATTGATTGATCTGAATTTTTCGGATTTAATCAGCCCGTTTGATTTAAATGAGCTGATTAGTAAAGGAGGAATTAACTTATTTCATTACAGAAAGGATGGCTCAAAATTTATTGCAGATGTAAAAGCAATCTATCATGGTGATGATTATACCGTAGTAAGCATTTCTAAGGACTCATATTGTTTGCTTGAAGAAATTTTAGAAAATAACATTGTATCAAAATATCTTGATATTATTGATGAAGCAATTGTTGTACTGACAAAAGATTTAGATGTGTATTTATGGAGCAAAAGCTCTGAAAAGAAATTTGGATATACGATAGATGAAATTTATGGGAAAAACATTAAATTTCTGATTCCTGAAGACAGATATGATGAGTTTGAACATAAAATTGATATTTTGAAACAAGGTGTAACCATAGAAAGATACAGGACTCAAAGAATTGATAAAAATGGTAAGCTTTTAGATGTTTCCGTTATAATATCTCCCATATATGATTGTAAGGGTGAATTTATGGGTGCCCTTGGTATTTATAAAGACATATCCGAGAAAATAAACTTGGAAAATAAGCTGACGGAAGAAATAAAAGAAAGGTATAGGCAGTTAGAAAAACTAAAAGAAGAAGCTGATAATGCAAATAAAGCAAAATCACAATTTTTGGCAAATATGAGTCATGAAATACGTACTCCCATGAACGGCATTTTTGGGATGGCTCAATTGCTTCAATCCACCAAGCTTGATCAGGAGCAGGAAAGATATTTAAAATTAATGCAGGATTCATTGAATCATCTTTCTAAAATAATAAATAATGTTTTAGATATTTCAAAAATTGAATCAGGTAATTTGTCAATAAATATTGAACCCTTTGATTTGAAAAAGGTAATAAGCAATATATATAATACGCTTTTGATTGCAGGAAATGCAAAAGGGCTGGAAATAAGTTACTATTTAGATCCTGATATCAATTATTTTGTTTTAGGTGATGAATTGAGATTAAAACAAATACTTGCCAATCTGGCCGGTAATGCAGTAAAGTTTACGGATGAAGGTTATATCTCATTCAGAACTAAGGTTATATCCGAACATGATAATAAAGTAAAAATAGAATTTCGTGTAAAAGATACCGGTATAGGCATCGGTGAAGATTATAAGGATAACCTTTTTCAGTATTTTAGTCAGGATAATATATCTCAAAACAAAAAATACCATGGAGCCGGCTTAGGTCTTGCTATTTCTAAACAAATTGCAGAGTTGTTAAATGGAAGTATATCTTTTGAAAGTAAAGACGGACACGGCTCAACGTTTACGTTTATCTGTGAATTTGAAAAATATATGCAGGATAATATCCCGGAAAAAGCAAGTGAAAAATCAGATATTAATGTCTATGACAATATAAATAGTAATTATACAATATTAAACGTTGAAGATAATATAATAAATCAGGAAGTTACTCATAATTTATTGACTAAAAAAGGATACAGGTGCATATCTGCATACAATGGTAATGAAGCTTTTAAATTGCTAAAAGAAAATAAAATTGATTTAATTTTAATGGATATTCAATTACCTGAACTGAATGGATTTGAAGCTACTAAAATTATGAGACAAAAATATGACACCGAGTTTAAAATTCCCATAATCGCCATTACGGCATACGCTATGTTTGAGGATAAAGAAAAATGCTTAAGTGCAGGAATGGATGATTATATACCAAAGCCTTTTGAGGTGGATACCTTGTATAATATGATTGAAAAATATATAAAATAATATAAATCGGTGCTCCGAGCACCGATCAGGCTGCTGAAAAAGTCCCCCTGCATCGTTGCCGTTCATCCGGTCAATCCTCACGTATGTCTAATACGCTGCGGTTGCCCGTCTTCCGGCGTCTTGCAGGATGAACTTTTTCAACAGCCTGTTTTTAAATTAAACTTTTTAATTTTAATGCCGATATAGTTATTATACGTCAACCTAACAAATGTACGGTAGGGAGCTGAAAATATTGATAAATGAAACAAATGAAAATATACGACGCACATCTTTCGTATTCTTTTTAGAAAAAGGATATGAGGCAACAAACATCAGAGATATTTGCAAGGTGGTTGACATAAAACCTTCTTCCTTATATTTCTACTACAAATCTAAACAAGAATTATTTTTAAGTATATACGATGAAATATGGAAGCTGAAAATTAAGTTTTATGAAAATATTGAATTAAACGACAGCGCCTCTGCTGAAAAAAAGTTAAAGCAGTTATTTAAAATTATTTTGAATTATCATTCGGAAAATATAGTAAATGAAAAATTTTTATTGAGGTATCATCTGTTTCCTGCCGAAGAAATAAATATTTTAATTAAAGACAGATATATTTTTTGGAAGAACGAAGAAAACTCATTGTTGATGAAATTGGTTTATAAGTGCAAGGGTGATATTGTTCTTAAAAATGATGCGGTTATAAATGACTTCTTATACTCGTATAAAAGCTTCTTACAGCATCAGACAATAAATATGGTAACTAATAATATTAAGCCGGCTTCTCATGAAATTGATATGAACTGGAGCAGGTTTTGGAACTCTTTTATTTTGAGTATGTAAGGAGTACGAAATGGATGAGAAGAACAAATTTTATGAATATGAATTTAAAGAGCTTTTAGATGAAAGAGTAAAGCAAAAGCTTATGTTTGACCAGCTTTTGCTCGCTTCGCCTTTTGCGGTTGTTATATTGGATACAGATCAGAAAATTGTAAGTATAAATGATAACTTTACAAAATTGTTTCAGTATACATTTAGTGAAACAGAAGGTAAATTAATAGGCAATTTAGTATCTTCTTATGAAAGTGAAAATCAAATTGATAAAAATCTTGAAATAATATATCAGGGCCAAATTGTACAACAAGAAGTAAAAAGAAGGAGAAAGGACGGAAAGTTAGTTGACGTAGAACTTGTCGGATATCCGGTTCTTTATCGTGAAACTATTATAGGGGTATATATTATATATATTGATATATCACATAAATTAAGAGATTCCTTAACAGGTTTATATAACAGAAATTATTTTATTGAATCAGTAGATAAGCATATAAAAAACTATGCTGAAACCGATGAAATGTTTTCTGTAATTGTTATCGATATTGAGGGATTTAAGAATATCAATGATACTCTCGGTCATATTATCGGGGACAGGTTTTTAATTGAGATTAAAAAAAGGTTAAATTTTGTACTAGATGACAGCTACATAGTATCTCGTATAGATGGGGATGAATTTGCAGTATTAATCAATAATGCAAACAGGAATTTGCTGTTAAATCTAGCTGAATTGATTTTAAATGTTTTAAGTAAGCCATATATCATATCAAAAACTGAAATTTATCTGAATTTCAATGTTGGAATCAGCACCTTTCCTAAAGACGGCACTAATTCCGAAAATCTAATAAGATTTGCAGATGCCGCCATGCATCAGGCAAAAATGAAATCAAACGATAGAATCAGTTTCTATATAAATGAAATTTCTGAAAAAATTGAACAGAAATTTTTTCTTGCAAATTATTTGTTCAGTGCAATATCAAACAATGAATTATCCATAAAATATCAGCCTATATTTAATATCAATGATAAAAAAATTGTCGGGGCAGAGGCATTATTAAGATGGGATAATGCTGTTTTAGGGCAAGTTCCGCCTGAAAGATTTATACCTGTTGCCGAAAAAACAGGGTTAATAATTTCTATGGGAGAATGGGTTTTAAAGGAAGTATGCAATCAAATTAAGCTATGGGAAGATAAGGGGTTTGATTTGATTCCGATATCCATTAATATTTCCGTAAAACAGTTAGAAAATATCAATTTTGCAAAAGCAGCAATCGAAATAATGAATAATAAGCATATTATTCCTGAATTTATAGAATTTGAAATAACTGAAAGTGTATCCTCAGGTGACATTACCAGAATTGTAAAGAATATAAAAGAATTAAAAAGGTATGGTATAAAAATATCCATGGATGACTTTGGTACAGGATTTTCTTCTCTCGGGCAATTGGATTTGTTTGAGTTAGATAAATTGAAAATAGATAAAATTTTTATTGATGATTTTGTACAGGTGTATAAAAGGCAAAATTTAGTCAAATCAATAATAGCGATGGCAAAGAGTTTAAACTTGGTAACCGTAGCCGAAGGTATTGAAACGAGTGAGCAGTTAAGCCATTTAAGAGGCTTGGGATGTCAGCTTGGTCAAGGATTTATCTTTAGTAAGCCGTTAACGGTAGAGGAAATTGAAGAATTTTTCAAAAAGGATGGTAAATAAAGGTGAAAATAATGAAGGGCTTTAACTTAAGAAGTATAAAGTTTAAATTAATTATTTATTTTACGGTTTTAATATTAATATCTACTATAATTTTAGGAATGATAACATTAAACAGAGCTGCCGCAACAATAACCCGTGAAGCAGAAAATTCCCTTGTGTTATTGGCTAAGGATGCTTCAAAATTAACAGAAAGCAGAATCGAAACTCAACAAAAAACATTAGACATGATAGCAATGAGTCAGGATATTCAAACAATGGACTGGGCGATACAACGACCGATGCTCCAAAATCAAGTGCAAAGAACAAATTTCCTGGATATAGGAGTTGTCGACCTTAACGGTAATGCTAAATATTCAGATGGCTCCACCGCTCAATTAGGTGATAGGGAACATGTAAAAAAAGCATTGGCAGGTGAAGCTAATGTATCAAACTTAATAGTAAGCAGAATAACTGATGAAATTGTTTTAACTTATGCAACACCAATTGAAAGAGATGGAAAAGTAGTTGGAGCACTTTTAGGAAGAAGAGATGGAAATTCCTTAAGCTCAATTGCAGGAGATACAGGTTATGGGCAAAGTGGTTACGGTTATATGATTGACAAAAATGGAACAATAATTGCCCATCCTGACAAAGATAAGGTGATGAATCAATTTAATCCTATTGAAGAATCATCAAGTAACAGCAGTTTAATATCGGTATCTGATTTATTTAAAAAAATATTATCTGAAAAAACAGGTGTAAACAGCTATACATTTGAAGGCAATAATTTGTATGCCGGGTATTTTCCCATAGAAGGCAGTGATTGGTTTTTCATTATAACGGCTAATCAAGATGAGGTATTATCGGCAATACCGGAATTACAGTCCCTGATGATAAAAATTATATTAATGGTTTTAGCAGTCAGCATTGTATTTGTTTTAATAATAGGGAACTCAATTACGAACCCGGTAATAGCTGCTGCACAACATGCAAAAAAAATCGCTTCTTTAGATTTGACACAGGATGTACCGAAAAAATTTATGAAGAGGAAGGATGAAGCCGGAGATCTGGCAAATTCATTTCAAATTATAATAAATAACCTGAAGGAAATTGTAACTGAAATTATCGGTGCTTCCGCACAGGTTGCAGCGGCATCTGAGGAGTTATCATCCGCATCACAGCAATCTGCTTCGGCTTCATCTGAAATTTCGCAAACTATTGAGGAGATAGCTAAAAGTGCTGCAGACCAAGCGCATCATACCCAGGATGGCTCAATAAATGCAAATGAATTAGGACATATCATAGAAGAAAACCATACGTATATGGGAAATCTCAATGAACAGTCAAACAGTGTGTCAAAGGTTGTTTATGATGGTTTAACTGAAATAGAAAATTTACATAAGATTACAGAAGAAAGCAATTTAGCTACTAATGAAGTAAGAAACGTAATTATCCAAACAAATGACAGTTCAATCAAAATAGGACAAGCAAGCAATGTTATATCATCTATAGCTCAGCAAACCAACTTATTGGCATTAAATGCATCGATTGAAGCAGCAAGGGCAGGAAGTGCGGGCAAAGGATTTGCGGTTGTTGCGGAAGAAATTAAAAACCTGGCTCAGCAATCATCCGTTTCGACAAAAGAAATAGACGAAATTGTAAGTGAATTACAGCATAATTCTGAAAATGCGGTCAAGACAATTGAAAGAGTTTCCGCTATAACGGGACAGCAATATAAGAGCGTAGGTCAAAGTAAAGATAAATACATGATTATTGCGCAGTCCATGAAAGAAACTGAAAGAGCGGTAGAGCAATTAAATGAAGCAAGCGAAAAGATGGAGTCTATGAAAGAGCGAATACTTATAAGTATGGAAACTCTTTCGGCAGTTGCTGAAGAAAATTCTGCTGCTACTCAACAGGCAACAGCATCTATAGAGGAGCAAGCCGCGTCCGCTGAAGAGATTTCATCTACAAGTGAAGAATTATCTAACATGGCACAAGGGTTACAGAAATTAATATCAAGATTTATAATTTAGAATAATGACTACTTGAAAAAGTTCATCCTGCAAGGCGCCGGAAGCCGGGCAACGATGCAGGGGGACTTTTTATTTTTGCTTAAAGCATAAGCGACTGACACCAATTATAAAAAAAAGTAAAATTTTGTCGATATGTGTCGAAATATAAATGAGAAGACAATGTCTTGTTAATATATTAACATTCAATGCAATTATTGAACTAAGGGGAGAATCATTAATTATATTAACTATAAAGCAGGAGGAAGACTATGAGAGGATTTAAAATAAGGAGTATAAAGTTTAAATTGATTATTTACTTTACAATTTTGATTTTAGTGGCTACGGTAGTTTTAGGAATAATTACTTTAAACAGAGCTTCTGATATAATAACTAAGGAAGCTGAAAATGCTCTTTTGTTATTAGCTGAGGATTCATCTAAATTAACGGAAAGCAGAGTTGAGGTCCAACAAAAAACACTTGATATGATTTCATTGATTCCGGATATGAATACAATGGATTGGGAAAAGCAAAGACCTATATTGCAAAATGTATTGGGTAAAACCGATTTTTTAGCTATCGGGGTTGTGGATACCGGAGGAAACGTAAAGTATTCTGACGGAACGGTTAATCAATTAGGTGACAGAGAATACGTTAAAAAAGCATTAGCCGGAGAGCCGAATGTGTCTGACGTAATAATAAGCAGAGTAACAAATGAAGCTGTCTTAATGTATGCAACACCTATAGAAAGAAGTGGAAGAGTGGTAGGAGCGCTTATTGCAAGGAGAGACGGTAATACCTTAAGCGTAATTACCGACGATACGGGATATGGCGATAAAGGCTACGGTTATATGATTAACAGCAAAGGAGTAATAGTTGCCCATCCGGACAGGGAAAAAGTAATGAATCAATTTAATCCCGTTGAAGAATCTTTGAATGACAGCAGCCTTACATCACTGGCTGATTTGTTTAAAAAGGTTGCAGCCGAAAAAACGGGGATTAGTGATTATTCATTTGAAAGTAAGGATCTGTATGCCGGCTATTATCCTATAGAAGGCAGCGATTGGTTTTTTATTATAACTGCTGAAAAGGATGAAGTATTGTCCTCAATACCGGAGCTGGAAAGAATAATATACAGAATTCTGATTATTGTTTTAGCATTAAGTATTGTCTTAGTTTATATTATTGGCAGATCTATTGCCAATCCAATTGTTTTATCCGTACAGCATTCGAAAAAAATTGCTTCCTTGGATTTGAAACAGGATGTCCCGAAAAAATTTATGAAGCGAAAGGATGAGGTTGGAGATTTAGCCAATGCTCTGCAAGTTATAATAAACAGCTTAAAGGAAATTATAGCTGAAATCAGCAGTACTTCCGCGCAGGTTGCAGCTGCTTCGGAAGAATTGTCCTCTGCTTCGCAGCAGTCAGCCTCAGCTTCAGTTCAAATTTCACATACTATCGAGGAAATAGCCAAAGGAGCTGCCGATCAGGCTCAGCATACTCAGGAAGGCTCAATAAATGCAAATGAATTAGGACGCATAATGGAAGAAAATCATATGTACACGAAAAATCTCAGTGAACAGTCAAACAGTGTATCAAAAATTGTTTATGAAGGATTAACTGAAATAGAAGATTTGCATAAGATTACAGAAGAAAGTAATTCTGCTACTAATGAAGTCAGAAGCGTAATTATTCAAACAAATGAAAGCTCAATTAAGATAGGTCAGGCAAGCAATGTTATATCATCTATAGCTCAGCAAACCAATCTATTGGCGTTAAATGCGGCAATAGAAGCAGCTAGGGCGGGAAGTGCAGGTAAAGGATTCGCCGTTGTTGCCGAAGAAATTAAAAATTTAGCTCAGCAGTCATCATTATCGACAAAAGAAATAGACGGAATCGTAAGTGAGTTGCAGCATAATTCCGAAAATGCGGTTAAAACAATGGAGAGAGTTTCTGTTATAACAGATCAGCAATATAAGAGCGTGGGACAAAGTAAGGATAAATACACAATAATTGCGCAGTCTATGAAAGAAACCGAAAGGGTGGCAACTCAATTAAATGATGCAAGCGAAAAGATGGAGTCAATGAAAGATGAAATACTGTCAAGCATGGAAACTTTATCTGCAGTTGCCGAAGAAAATTCAGCAGCTACAGAACAAGCAACTGCAACTATAGGGGAACAGGCTGCATCAGCGGAAGAAATTTCATCTACAAGCCAAGAGTTGACAAATATGGCGCAGGATTTACAGAAATTAGTATCAAAATTTATAATTTAGTAAAAAATCCTAATATTAATAAAACCTCCTATGAATAGTAACATTTTCATAGGAGGTTTTGTTTTTTAGTATTTCCTGTTATTGCTATTAACCTTTTTTCGTGCTAAAATTGTGTGTAGAAGTTTTATTTAAGGGGAAGTTATATGAAAATTAAAATAATTACGGACTCATGCTGCGATTTATCTTATGATTATATTAAAGAAAATAAATTAGAAGTAATACCATTTCCATATTCAATCGACGGAAATGAATATGTAGATGATTTCGGAAAATCATTAAGCTACAGTGATTTCTATAATGAGCTCAGAAGCGGACGCATGCCTTCTACCTCTCAGATTAGCGTATATACCTTTGAGAAGATTTTTAAGCATTATGTTTCGGAAGGTTATTCGGTGATATATTTAGGCTTTTCTTCGGCATTGAGCCAGACTTTTAATAATTCAATAACTGCTCGGAATACCATTCAAGAAGAAATACCCGGAGCTGACATAACATTGATTGATACGAAAAGTGCGTCTGTCGGGCTTGGAGCAATTGTGTTTTATGCCAATGAGTTATTAAAGCAAGGTAAGACAAAGAATGAAATAATAAATTGGGTTGAAGAAAATAAGCTTAAATCAAATCACTGGTTTATAATCGATAGCTTAGATCATCTGAAGAGAGGCGGAAGAATATCAGCAGCAAGCGCAGCGGTGGGAACGATATTGGATGTAAAGCCTATTCTGAACCTTGATGATGAAGGCAGATTAAACGTGGTGCAAAAAGTCAGAGGCAGAAAAAAATCTATAAAAGCTTTACTGGATGTGCTTCAATACATAAAAGAACCACAGGAACAGACTTTGTTTATAAATCATGGTGATTGCATGAAGGAAGCGGAGCAGCTGAGAGAATTGGTTTTAAAAGAAGTTAATGTAAAGGATGTTGTTATTAACTATGTCGGTCCGATAATCGGCTCTCATACTGGACCCAATATGCTTTGCATGGTTTTTATGGGAGAGAAAAGGTAAATACATAGGGATTAGAACCTTATATAATGGGTATGTAAGTATAAAATATATCATGGGGGTTGATTTATGAGAGTAATAATTATAGGTGCTGTAGCAGCCGGTACTTCAGCTGCTACCGAAATCAGAAGAAATGACAAAAATGCAGAAATCATAGTATATGAGAAGGATAAATTTATCTCATATGCAGGATGCGGCATGCCTTTTTATATAAGTAATGAATTTAATGATTTTAACGGGTTGGTGCCCAGGGATGCCGGATTTTTTAAAACAAAAAGAAATATTGATATTTTAACAGAGCACGAGGTTTTATCCATCGATTCAAAAACAAAGACAGTAACAGTAAAAAACATTAAAGACGGTGAAGTATTTGAAGATAATTACGACAAGCTTGTAATTGCTACCGGAGCGACATCAAAAGTTCCTGAAATAAAAGGTACCGGCAGGAACCATGTGTTTCTTTTGAGAAATATAAATGATATGAATCGTATCAAAAGCTTCATAGAGAAAGAAGCGCCTCGAAAGGCGGTAATTATAGGAAGCGGCTTCATTGGTATGGAAATGTGCGAGGGATTTGTAAACCTCGGAATGGATGTAACTATTATTGCGAGGTCATCCTTATCAAAAGGTATAGATAAGGATATGTCTGTATTTATTGAAAGGTATTTAGAAGAAAAAGGAATAAAGGTTTATACAAATACAACCACGCAGGAAATAACTGAAAATGGCGTAATATTGGGAAATGGCAGCTTAGCAGAGGCAGATATCGTATTGCTGGCAGCAGGAATTAAGCCGAATACAGAGCTTGCTAAGCAAATAGGAGTTGAGCTTGGTATAAATGATTCAATAAAGGTTGATAAAAATATGAGAACGAATGTTGATGATGTATACAGCTGTGGTGATTGTATAGAGGTTTATAATACGATTACCGGAAAACCAATGTACAGACCTTTAGGCTCTACTGCCAATAAAACAGGAACAATTGCAGGAAGCAATATCACAGGAAGAAATGATGAGTTTATGGGTGTGTTGGGAACAGGGATTTACAGGATATTTGATATGACGGTGGGGCAAACGGGATTATCCGAGGAAGAAGCAAAGAAGCAAGGCTTTAATGTTGTTGTGACTATAGATGAAAAAATGAACAAACCGGAGTACTTGGGAGGAAGACCCATTATAATAAAAGCTGTGGCCGATAAAGATACAAATACATTGTTAGGAGCACAGGTCATAGGCTATGAAGGTGTTGATAAAAGATTAGATGTATTAGTTACAGCCATTACATTAAAAATAAAGCCGGAAAATTTGATTCATCTCGATCTTTCTTATTCGCCGCCTTACTCTATACCGAGAGACCCTGTTTATTATACCGGAATAAAACTTAGAGATGCACTTTCATAAAACTGAGTCCTCAGTCAACAAATTGAGGACTTTTATCGTATTATGATTGACATTTTATTGACAAGGCATTATCTTATAATGGGGGAGCACTAAGCTTAAATGTAATAACATTGAGTATGTCACTGATTATTATAGGAAAGGAGCTTAATATGATGACAGAATTTCAAAACATTATATCCAGTAATGATAACATCGTTTTTTTTGGAGGCGCAGGCGTTTCAACAGAAAGCGGAATTCCCGATTTCAGGAGTGTTGACGGTTTATATAATGAAAAATATAAATACCCTCCGGAAACAATAATTTCACATAGCTTTTTTATGAGACAGACTGAGGAATTTTACGATTTTTATTTAAATAAAATGATATTTTTAAATGCAAAACCTAACATGGCACATATCAAACTTGCGCAAATGGAATCTACAGGCAAACTTAAAGCCGTCATCACCCAAAACATTGACGGTTTACATCAAGCTGCAGGAAGTAAAAATGTTTTAGAATTACATGGGTCGGTTCATAGGAATTATTGTATGGAATGCGGCAAATTTTACAATGTAGATTATATAGTAAATTATATTGAAAATAACGGAGGTATCCCTAAGTGCACATGCAGCGGAATTATTAAACCGGATGTAGTGTTGTATGGAGAGGGTCTTGATGAAGAAGTAATAGAAAAATCCATTAGCTATATAAAAAGTGCGGATGTTCTTATTATCGGAGGAACATCGCTCGTTGTTTATCCTGCTGCAGGACTTATAAATTATTTCAATGGAAATAAATTAATATTGATTAATAAATCCTTTACATCAATGGACAGCATAGCTGACTTGGTCATAAATGATAGCATTGGTAAGGTTTTTAAAAATATAAAGCTTTAGAAATGGAGGATACTTATGAACATAATAATCAGGGAAAGAGTTATCGATGATGTAAATGAATTTTACGAATTTTTAAAAAAGCTGGAACGTGAAGCCAAGTTCATATTTTTTGAATGCGGAGAAAGAAAAGTAAACAAAAAAGTAATAGCACAAAACATAGAAAAAGCAATAAAAAATGGTGATATATGTTATGTTGTTACAGATAATAATAAGATAATAGGTTATGTTATTGCAATAAAAGGTCACTCCTCAAGCAATAATCATATAGCAACAATAATGTCAGGATTATTGAATGAATACAGTAATCAGGGAATTGGTTATTCGTTATACCAAAATGTTATTAAATGGGCAAATGAATGCAATATAAAGAAGCTTGAATTATCAGTAATTACCGACAATAAAGTAGCTATTTATTTATACAGAAAATTTGGATTTGAAATTGAAGGAACAAGAAAAATGGCTGCGCTGATTGACGGCAAATACTATGATGAGTATTATATGGCTAAAATATTATAAAAAACCCCGCCGGATTCATTTTATTGAAGGCGGGATTTTTTTTTACTTACAATATGGGCAACCGATACTAAATAGGAAGATTTGGGTCATCTGCTTTCACTTACAGCATAAGCGACTGACACCAAATCAGAGATTTGGGTCATCTGCTTAAACTTATGCAACAATTCCTCTGTTGCTGTCAAAGTTTTCATATTCTTTATTATCCATGATTTTCATTATTCTTTCAACCATTTCATATACATCCTCAAAAGAAGTATATAAAGCAATAGGTGCTAATCTGATGATGTTAGGAAATCTGAAATCCGGGACTATTTTATTTTCCTTCATTGCCTTTGTGATTCTTATTGCATCATCATGCTCTAAAGCAACGTGTCCTCCTCTTCTTTCGTCAATCGTAGGATTGGAGTAGCTGAATCCGTATTTTTTTAATTTTGTATCTATTAAATACATCAAATAAGCCGTCAGCGTTAAGGATTTCTTTCTTACATTGTTTATTCCGGCCTCTTCAAACAATTTTAAGCTTCCCTCTATGGGAGCCATGCTGAGAATAGATTGAGTTCCTGTCTGCCATCCTCCTGCATATCTGGCATGTTCAAATTCCTGATTTAAATCAAACTGAGTTTCCTTGTTATTACCCTGCCATCCTGCAAGTCCGGGTTCCATATCAAAATGCTTTTTATTTATATATAAGCCGGCAATTGATCCCGGTCCGCCGTTCAAATATTTATAAGTGCACCAAACAGCGAAGTCACAGTCAATATCCTTGAAATCGTGAGGCACGCTTCCTATTGAATGACATAAGTCAAAGCCGATATAAATACCCTTTTCGTGAGCAGCCTTTGTCAGTTTTTTCATATCAGGCAATTGAGAGCTTCTGTACAATGCTGAAGGTAACAGTACTAGGCATACGTCATCTGTCATAGCTTCTATTACATCATCCTCATATATGAAATTACCGTCTCTGCTTTTAACTACCTTCAGGCATTCATCCGGATTGTAACCGTGAAGCTTAATCTGGCTGTATACGGCATATTTATCTGTCGGAAAATTTATATCATCCATGATTATTTTATTTCTGCTTGCTGTCGGATGATAAAAGGTTGCAATTGCCTGGTGTATGTTTATTGTCGTACTTGCGCATAGGGTAACTTCTTCCGCATCCGCATTAATCAAAGGCGCCATCATTGAACCAAGCTTATCCTGGTATAAAAAGTAATTTGCATTTTCATCGGTCCAGATGTCAATACCGTAAGTTTTCCAATCTTCCAATGCTTTATAAACATACTTTTCAGCATCCTTTGAACATAATCCTAAAGAATTACCATCCATATAGAGTACATCTTTTCGGATATAAAATCTTTCCTTAAAATTTTTGAGTTCATCATTGAAATCCATTTGTCTGGCAAAATCTAAGCCATCATTAAAATTGTACATAACGCACCACCCTTATTTTTTTAACATTAAAATCAGTTTACAATGTTATGCAATTAATATATAATAAAGATAGCATATCTTTCTTAATATGTCAATACTATTTTACAAGGATATGCAAAAACTTTTGCGAGGAAGAATATGAACGATTTAACTAATGGCAGTAACGAAGAAATTGTTTTTAATATAAGTGATGTGGCAAAAATAGTAGGGGTTGTTCCTGCTACGGTCAGAAATTGGGAAAAAGCAGGATTGATTCAGCCAAAAAGAAAGGGCAACAATTACAGGGTGTATAATTTCAATGATATTGAGATACTGAAAAAAATAAAAGAATATGCCGATGAGAAAAATATGAGCTTATCATTAATTAAGCAGTTGTTGTCAAAGGATGTTTCATACAGTAAAGAAAAATCAGTATACGACAAGGAATTTTACCATGCTAAATTAAAAAAATACAGAGAAGATGAAGGCTATACCTTAGAAGAGGTAAGCGGTGCGGTTGGTATTTCTCCATCGTATTTAAGCCGTATAGAGAACGGAAAAACAGGTGTAACATATGAAATACTTGACAAGTTGGCAGCCTTTTACGGTGAGAGCACACTTAGGTTTTTTGATGTAAAAAACAACGAAGAAAGTGAAGTAATCAGAAAGGGTAAAGGAAAAATATTGTTAACAGGACTGCAGGGTGTTACAATAGAGTCATTAATTAATTCGGATAACGGCTCTATTGAATCGGTGAAATTTATTGTAAAACCGCATTGTGGTGACTTTAAATCTCACAACCATCACAGCGGTGAAGAATTTATACATGTATTAAAAGGAAAGCTTACAGTAACATTGGATAATACGACGGAATTTATAATAGAAGAAGGTGACAGCATTCATTTTAAATCAAACAGAATGCACAAATGGCACAATCCGTCTGATGATGTTGTTGAAATACTATGGGTACATTCGTACATAGGATGATGAAAAAGCCCCCGCGTCGTTGCCGTTCATCCGGTCAATCCTCACGTATGTCTAATACGCTGCGGTTGCCCGGCTTCCGGCGCCTTGCAGGATGAACTTTTTCAAAAGCCTGTTAAAAATCTATAGGAGGAAATAAATATGTTGGAAATTATTAAGAGCAGAAGGTCAATAAGAAAATTCAAAGAAGAAAAACTACCGAAGGAAATCATAGTAGAAATACTCAAAGCAGGACTGCTGGCACCTACCTCTAAAAATAAAAAACCGGTGGAATTTGTAGTGGTGGAAGACAAAGAAACTATAGTCAAATTAAAGGAATGTAAAAATAAAGGTGGAGATGGTCTGACTACGGCAGCATGTGCCATAGTTGTTGCTTGTGACTGTGATAAAAGCGATGTGTGGGTGGAAGATTCATCCATTGCTGCATCATATATGCAGCTGCAAATAGAAGAGCTTGGATTAGGCTCTGTCTGGATACAGATGAGGAAGAGATTTAATGATAATGGAGATGCTGAAAATCAAGTGCGGAACATTTTAAACATTCCTGACTGTTACGGAATTGTATGTATTTTGGCAATAGGCTATAAAAATGATGATATGAGACCATATGATGAAAATGACATTGATGTATCAAAGGTTCATTACGAAAAATATTAATCAACGGAGGGTTTATGAAAGTATTAATACTTAATTGCGGCAGTTCATCAATTAAATTTCAGATAGCTGATATGCCTGAATATGATGTTTTAGTAAGTGGAAGCGTTGAAAGAATAGGATATAATGATGCCGAATTCAAATACACAGTTAAAGAAAACAAACAAACCTTGGTTACTCCTGTTCTAAACCATGAGCAGGGTATTAATTTAATTCTTGAAACTATTTTTAATGATAAAGTTGCTGGGATAGGAACCGACGATATTAATGCCATAGGGCACAGGGTTGTTCAAGGCGGAGATAAACAAAACATATCAGTAATGGTTGATGATAATGTAATTAATTATATAGAAAGTATAAAGGATTTAGCACCTTTACATAATCCAAATCATTTAGCGGGAATTTATGCCTGTAAAAAGCTTCTTACCGGTGTGCCTCAGGTGGTTGCTTTTGATAATGGGTTTCATATGACTTTACCTCAATCAGCATATACCTATGGAATTCCTTATGAATATTATGAAAAATATCGTATAAGAAGATATGGCTTTCACGGTATAGCTTTCAGAAGCATGGCAGAAGAAGCTGAAAAAATATTGAATGCTTCATACAAAAATTATAAAATTGTTAACATGATGCTTGGAAGCGGTACAACGGCGAATGCTTTGAAATACGGAGAATCGGTAGAAGTATCAACAGGATTTACCCCACACGAAGGATTGATACAGTCAACAAGGGCAGGAGACATTGACGCTGCCGCAATACTTTATTTAATGAAAAAAGAGAACTTAACAATAGAACAGGCAGATGAAATAATTAATAAGAAAAGCGGGTGGAAAGGACTTTCCGGTATCAGCAATGATATGAGAGAAATTTATAATGCGGCTGAGAATGGAAACGATAGGGCAAGGCTTACTATAGATGCAGTTTGTCACAGGTTTAAAAAATATATCGGTGCATACAGTGCAATAATGGAAGGCATTGATGTTCTGATATTTTCGGGAGGAGTAGGGCAGAATGCAAGCTATATAAGAGAAAAAGTCTGCAGTGGATTAAATTATATGGGAATTGAAATTGATGCTGATAAAAACTCTGAATTAAAAGGAGCGGGAACTATCAGCTCTGATAATTCAAGAGTAAAAATAGCAGTTGTCGAAGCAAACGAAGAAAAAATAATTGCAGCCGATACATATAATTTGTGCAAGGAGTGATTTTATTGTCTATAAAAAATACTTTTATAGTTCCTCACCCACCATTGATTGTTCCGAAGGTCGGAAGAGGACAGGAAATAAAAATCGAAGAAACAGTAAAAGCTTATGATAAGATAGCCAAGAAAATAGCTGAATTAAGACCTGATACGATTGTTGTGGCTACTCCGCATTCAATCATGTACTCCGACTACATACATATATCACCGGGAAAGGGAGCAAAGGGTGATTTCGGAGAATTTGGCGAACCGGATGTTAAATATGAGGTAGATTATGATACGGAATTTGTGCATAAGCTATCGGAGCTGGCTGAACGGCAGGATATACCTGCGGGAACGTTGGGTGAAAGAAAAAAATCATTAGATCATGGCACTATGGTACCTTTATATTTCATCAACAAGCATTATACCGGCTATAAATTAGTACGTATAGGTATTTCAGGGCTGTCACCCATAGAACATTACGATTTTGGCAGATGCATTGCAGATGCGGCAGAGGAACTTAACAGGAATGTTGTTTTTATTGCAAGCGGTGATTTGTCTCACATGCTTAAAGATGAAGGACCCTACGGATATTCGGATGAGGGACCTGCATTTGATAAAGAAGTTACCGAAGCCATGAGCAATGGTGATTTTATGCGTTTTCTAACATTCGACGAAGAATTTTGCGAAGCCGCAGCCGAATGCGGACTACGTTCCTTCATAATGATGGCAGGAGCCCTGGATGGTAAGGCTGTTAACTCTCAGCTTTTGTCATACGAAGGCCCTTACGGTGTGGGCTATGCAGTCGCATCCTTTGAGGTTACTGGAAATGATGAAAACAGGTGCTTCGGTAAGCTATACAGTATGGAAGAGGAAAAATGGTTAAGACTGCTGAGGGAAAATGAAGATGAATACGTTCGTCTGGCAAGAAGCACACTTGAAAGCTTTGTGCTTTATAAGGATAAAATTAAACGACCGGATGATTTGCCGGCAGAAATGCTTGACAACAAAGCAGGTGTGTTCGTCTCACTGAAGATGGACGGACAGCTCAGAGGATGCATAGGAACTGTTTCTTCCACAACTGAATGCATAGCGGATGAAATCATACAAAATGCCATAAGTGCAGGCTTGGAGGACCCTCGATTCAATCCGGTGACAGTAAAAGAGCTGAAAAAAATACAATATTCGGTAGATGTTTTAAAGGATGCAGAACCAATCGAATCCATAGTCCGGCTCGATACAAAAAAATACGGTGTAATAGTAAGAAAGGGAAGAAGAAGCGGTCTGCTCTTACCAAATCTTGAAGGTGTGGATACTCCCGAAGAGCAGGTAGGCATCGCTTTAAAAAAGGCAGGAATCAAACCAGATGAAGATTATACCATGGAGAGGTTTGAAGTTGTAAGGCATAATTGAAGAAAAAAGTTTAACATTCTTAATTAGGGTATAATAAAGTTATACTTATTAACAACTTATTGGATATTAATGAGAAAGGAGATTTATACATGTCAGATTTATTTAGTTTAAAAGGAAAGGTTGCTCTTGTAACGGGAGCATCATCAGGGTTAGGTGTACAATTTGCGACAGCGCTTGCAAGAGAAGGTGCTGATGTTGCCATAGTTGCAAGGAGAGTGGAAAGGCTGAATGACGTAAAGTCTGAGCTGGAAAAGCTCGGAGTCAGAGTTCTTTCCGTTCAATGTGACGTAACGGATGTGGAGCAGGTGAAGAAAGCTGTTGAAAATGTTAAGGAGCACTTTGGGAGAATTGATATACTTGTCAATAACGCCGGAGTAGGATTTGCGGAGCCTGCCGAGCTGCAAACTGACGAACAATGGAATAAAATGATCGGACTCAACCTGAATGCTGTTTATTTCGTAGCCAGAGAAGTGGGTAAGATAATGGTTGAGCAAAAATACGGCAAAATAATAAACATAGGTTCAATTCACAGCACGGTTGCAATGAATGCCTTCCCCGTATCGGCATACATGACGGCAAAGGGCGGAGTTATGGCTATGAGCAAGGCACTGGCGGTTGAGTGGGCAAAATACAACATTACCGTAAATACAATAGGGCCTTCATATTTTGAGAGTGAGATGACATCGGCGATTGTATCCGACCCAACATTTGAGCCGGTATTAAAAGCTTATTGCCCCATGGGCAGAGTAGGTAAAAAAGGAGAGCTTGACGGAGCAGTAGTGTACTTTGCTTCCGATGCATCAAGCTTTACGACAGGTCAATACCTTGCGGTAGACGGAGGGTGGACAGCAATTTAGCGATAAATGTTAAAGAAAAAAAGCACCTAGGTGCTTTTTTTCTTTAACATTTATGCTATAATATAGTATAAGTAATAATCAGTTAATGGAGAATTCTAATTAAGGAGTGTGCCATGCCATATTCAAGTGAGGATGCAGTATTAGATTTAAAACAAGAGCTTCGTTATTTAAAGCTGCTGTCAAAACAATTCCCTACAATTGCTTCCGCATGTACGGAAATTATTAATTTGCAGGCAATATTAAATCTTCCTAAAAGCACAGAGCATTTTTTATCGGATATTCATGGGGAGTACGAATCATTTAACCATGTCCTGAGAAACGGCTCGGGAAATATAAAACGTAAAATTACCGAGGTTTTCGGAGATATAATGAGTGAAAAAGAAATTAAGTCTCTCGCAACGCTCATTTATTATCCGGAGCAAAAATTAGAAATCATTCATAAACAAGAAGAAAACATAGAAGAATGGTACAAGATTACTATTTACCGCCTTATTGAAGTCAGTAGAAAAGCAGCATTTAAATACACAAGGATGAAGGTAAGAAAAGCACTGCCTGCAGAATTTGCGTATATTATAGAAGAATTAATGCACAGAGGACCTGAAGAGTATGACAAGGAAGAATATTACAGCGAAATTATTAATTCAATTATAAGGGTTGGCAGAGCCGATGAATTTATAATTGCTATGTCAAAGCTTATTCAAAGGCTGGTTATAGACAGATTACATATTGTAGGAGATATATTTGACAGGGGACCCGGTGCGGAAAAGGTAATGGAGACGCTTTTGAATTATCACTCTGTGGATATCCAATGGGGAAATCATGATGTATTGTGGATGGCAGCTGCTGCCGGAAGCGAAGCAAGCATTGCCACAGTAATCAGAATTTGCACAAGGTATGCGAATTTAGATACGATCGAGGATGGATACGGCATCAATATGCTGCCTCTTGCGACCTTTGCCTTAGAATTTTACGGTGATGACGAGTGCGTACAGTTTAAACCAAAATTAGAAAACGGCATAGTCTGTACGGACAATGATTTAAAGCTTATAGCTAAAATGCATAAGGCAATTTCTGTTATACAATTTAAGCTGGAAGGGGAAATCATCAAAAGAAGACCTCATTTCTGCATGGAAGACAGGCTGATTTTAGAAAAAATAAATTACGATGAGGGTACAATTGAATTAAGCGGAAAGATATATAAGCTTAATGATACAAATTTTCCAACCGTTGACCCTATGAGTCCTTATAAACTGACTAAAGAGGAAAGGGATTTAATCGATAAATTAAAGTTTTCATTTTTAAACAGTGAAAAGCTGCAGAAGCATATCAGGTTTTTGTTGTCAAACGGAAGTATGTATTTGAAATTCAATTCAAATCTTTTGTATCACGGATGCATTCCCGTTAATGAGGATGGAACGTTCAAGAAGGTTAAAATCGGATCTTCAGGAAAATGCTATAGCGGAAAAGCGTATTTTGACCGGCTTGATACCTTGGTGAGGGAAGGATATTTCCATGAAAATAATCCTGAAGCAAAGCTGTACGGGATGGATATAACTTGGTATTTGTGGACGGGTCCCGATTCTCCGTTATTTGGCAAGGATAAAATGACTACCTTCGAAAGATATTTTATCGATGACAAAGAAACTCATAAAGAAAAGAAAAGTCATTATTTTAAATTAGAAGAAAGTGAAAAAATGTGCCGGATAATATTTGAAGAATTCGGATTGAATCCTGACACCTCACATATTATAAACGGTCATGTACCCGTTAAAAGCAAAAGCGGTGAAAGTCCCATAAAAGCAAACGGAAAGCTTATAGTTATAGATGGCGGCTTTTCAAAGGCTTACCAGGGTACAACGGGTATAGCAGGATATACCCTGACATATAATTCTTACGGCTTGCTATTGGTCTCTCACGATCCTTTTGAATCCACACAAAAAGCCATTGAGGAAGAAAAGGATATCCATTCCACAACGATGGTGCTTGAAAAGGAATTAGAAAGAAAAAGAGTGAGAGATACGGATAACGGCAAGGAGATAACCGAACAAATAAAAGATTTGGAAATGCTTTTGGATGCATACAGAATAGGCTTAATTAAAGAACAGTAAGTTTAATCATAAAGACATTTCATCAATCATACCATTTATAGAAGGTTGGTGATGAAATGTCTTCTTTTTATTCGAGTATTGTGCAAAATTTTTTGATAAGCTTCGGGGTTGTAATCGGTGCCAGTTTGTTTTCGGGAATTGGTGCTATAATAACCAATCATCCTCCTTATAAAATTATGATGCAGGTTGCAAGCTCAATTAAAATCTGGGCAATAGCGGCATCCTTAGGAGGTACATTTTCTTCCTTTGCGGTTATAGAAAAAGGTATTTTTGACGGTGAAATAAAAACCTTGGCAAAACAAGCCCTTTATATATTGATATCTTTGTCGGGAGCAAATATTGGATATGAATTTATAAGATTGCTGCAAAGGTGTGGTTACATATGGGGAAGGTAGGTACAGGATATAAGTTCTTTATATGCTTTTTAACGGGTATGCTGTGGGGCGTGATAATAGGAGCAGTAGGAATCAGTGCAATTATAAGCTATAGGATGGATGGTTTTTATGAAGAAATTGCTTATCTGGAAAATACAATAACAGATAAGGATAAAAAGCTTGAGAAATTGGAAAACTCCATTAATCAATCAAGCATTGTTTTGAAGGATATTATTATTGATTTGGATTTTTCAAGCTTCAGCATGGAGCAAATAGATAAGATAGACAGCATTTCCATAGAAAAGGCAATTAAGGAGAAATTTACATCATTATTGGGAAAGGAAGTAAAGAATCTGGATGCAGATATATTGATGCAGGTAATCGACAAGAGAATTTTAAAATTTGATGCAGCAGAATATCAGCTGACAGTAAGTAAATTAATATTATCCGATGTATTGAAATTATGGGTTAAGGTTTCCGTAACGGAAGTGCATTACCCCTATTGAGTTTACGTTTCTGTTGCAATTTAATAAATAATAAAAGTAATTTTAATTTTAAATTTTAGTGTCATGCAAATTATAAAAGCTTTGGAAAATTTAAATCAGTATCAAAAAAACCGTTCAGGTTAAAATATAAATAACTTAAAAAATAAATCGGCAAGAAAAGCGGCAACACACATAAGTAACACGAGGCAACAACACATATCATTGCTGATAGGGAGATTTATATGGCAGACAATTAGACATACGTGAGGATTGACCGGATGAACGGCAACGATGCAGGGGAGTCTTTTTCAGCAGCCTGAACGGCAGTAATCTGCCGTTTTTTTCATTGCGCTTATGTTGACGAAAAAACAATTGACGTTTATAATTAAACTAATATGTCTTAAATCAGGATAGAGACTTATGGATTTTTTAAAGCTTTAAAACAATATTTCCACCAAGCTTGATTGTTCACAATAAATATGGAGGAATGGTAATGGAAGAGTTTTATTATAATTCTCAGGATGGCAGAACCAAGATACGTGCTTTGAAGTGGGTTCCCGAAACGGAAATAAAAGCTGTTCTTCAAATTTCTCACGGCATGCTGGAGCACATGGAGAGGTATGATGAATTTGCATGCTATATGGCTGATAATGGCGTATTGGTAATTGGCAATGATCATTTAGGACACGGAAGCTCTGTTAATAATGAAGAAGACAGGGGGTTCTTCAGTGATATGGACGGATACAATGCGTTGATTGAGGACATGCATAGCTTAATGACGAAAACCAAAGAGAAATATCAAGATGTCCCGTATTTTTTGCTTGGACATAGCATGGGCTCATTTTTAACGAGATATTTTATTACCGTCTACGGAGAAAAAACAGATGGTGCAATAATAATGGGAACCGGACAGCAGTCAAATGGATTAATCAAATTTGGTCTGTTTTTAACCGGAGCCATGGCAAAAATGAAAGGGTGGAATTATAGGAGCAGATTTGTAAACTACCTTGTATTAGGTTCAAATAACAATGAATTTAAACCGACAAGAACGAAATGTGATTGGTTGACAAGGGATGATAAAATCGTAGATGAATATTTGGCTGATAAAAGAATAAATTTTATATTTACATTAAACGGTTTTAATAATTTATTTAAGATTATGATGAAAATGAATGAAAAAGAAAGATTAAGCAATATACCTGAAGATATTTCGATATTTTTTGTTTCCGGAAAGAAGGATCCCGTAGGAGATTTTGGAAAAGGTGTAAATAAATCTTATCAAATATTTAAAGCTTTGGGAATGAAAAATGTATCGATTAAATTATATGAAGAGTACAGGCATGAAATCCTGAATGAATTAGACAGGGAGCAGGTATATGAAGATATATTGAGCTGGATAGAGATAGTTAAAGATAATTGCATAAGATAAATGTTTTATCAATTGCTATGAATAAACGTAAATCTGCCGCTATGTCATTCCGAACGCAAGTGAAGAATTTCATCTTTTCTTAGTTTAGGATGATTTTTTTGTGAAATAAAATTTATATTATCTAATAAATATTACATATACTTAACATTAAAAATTAATAATATATGGTAGAAAAATGTCGAAAATCTTGCAAAAATCAACAGTTGCATAGGATAGTAACGATACATAATCTAAGAGCTAACAGAGTCGAGTAAAGTATATTAAAAGGTTAAAAAAATATCATAATCGCCAAATAATTGGTATAATTCGGTAAAATCGCACATTGCTATTTTCAGGAGAGAAGAATATAATGTTATAAAAACGTTTGGACGAGCGTTTTTAGTCATTATATTATATTATGGAGGAAAAAATGGAAGCAATTGCGAACTTAGTATCAACTATTGATGGATGGCTCTGGGGTTGGCCACTGATAATCCTGCTATTTGGAACTCATGTATTCTTAACTTTCCGTCTTAAATTTATTCAAAGACACATCGGCAAGGCAATCAAATTGTCAGTTACCAAGGATGATTTTGCAACAGGCGATGTGAGTCAGTTCAGTGCTCTTGCAACTGCTTTGGCAGCAACAATAGGTACAGGTAACATAGTTGGTGTTGCAACGGCTATTGCGTTAGGTGGACCCGGTGCGGTTTTCTGGTGCTGGATGACAGGTGTTTTCGGTATTTCAACAAAATATGCAGAATCACTTCTTGCAGTAAAATACAGAGTTAAAACTGCTGACGGTACTATGGCAGGCGGACCTATGTATGTATTAGAGTATGGTATGAAAAATAAACCGTTAGCATATTCCTTTGCGTTTTTCGGCAGTGTTGCAGCATTTGGTATCGGTAATACAGTTCAGGCAAATTCAATTTCCAATATGATGTTTAATCAATTTGATTTGTCACCTCATATTACAGGTATTGCATTAGCTGTATTGACAGGTATAGTAATAATCGGTGGTGTTAAGAGAATAGCGAGCGTATGCGATAAGCTTGTTCCTTTCATGGCAGTATTTTATGTTATAGGTTGTACTATTATATTAGTTATGACTGCTAAAACTATTCCGGCTACAATCGGATTAATTGTTTCTAACGCATTTACAGGAACTGCGGCAACAGGCGGATTTGCAGGATCAACAATCATGCTGGCAGCAAGATTCGGAGTCGCGAGGGGGCTGTTCTCTAATGAGTCCGGTTTAGGTAGTGCTCCTATAGTTGCAGCTGCAGCCCAAACAAGAAACCCAGTTCGTCAGGCTCTCGTTGCATCTTCGGGTACATTCTGGGATACGGTTATAGTTTGTGCTATAACAGGTATTACAATTGTTAACTCAGGAGTATGGAACTCAGGACTTAACGGCGGAGATTTAACTAATGCGGCATTTACACACATTCCTGTGGTTGGACCTATAGTTCTTACAATCGGTTTGTTAACATTCGTATTCTCAACTATTCTTGGCTGGTCATACTACGGTGAAAAATGCTTTGAATACTTATTCCATTCAAAGAAAGCAATATTGCCTTATAGAATCGCTTATACAATAGCGGTATACTTCGGAGCGGTTATGTCATTATCGTTCGTATGGGATTTGGCAGATCTGTTCAACGGATTGATGGCTATTCCAAACTTAATTTCATTGTTAGCACTATCGGGAGTCTTAGTAAAAGAAACAAAAGAATATTTGTGGGATGATAATCTCGATAAGATAAACGAAGAGGAGACAGTGGTATTAAACAGATAATCAACTTAATGTTTTAAATAAAGCCGTGCTTTGCTTTGCAGCACGGCTTTATTTATGACCTAACTTAATTTGTTCAACTGTTAGAGCAAAGAAATTTATATTGTAATTCTAACATTTTTGCTGCATAATATGAGTTATAGAGCAATTGAAAGGAAAATGCATGTTAACAAAAAAGAATATAAAAAACGGTGATGAGCTGTCCATACTTGGATTTGGATGTATGAGGCTGCCATCAGATGAAGATGCAGCAATAAAACTGATAAGGGATGCAATAGAAAAGGGTGTAAATTATTTTGATACGGCATACATTTATAAAGCCGGCAGAAATGAAGTAGTGCTTGGAAATGCACTTTCCAGTGGTTATAGGGAAAAAGTTAAAATAGCAACAAAGCTTCCCCCTTATATGGTAAATAGCTTGGATGCAGCGAAAAGAATATTCGCAACGCAGTTATCAAGATTACAAACAAGCTATATTGATTATTACCTGATACATATGCTGACTGATAAGCCCATGTTTGATAAAATGGTCAGTCTTGGTGTGATGGAATGGCTGGAGGAAGAAAAAGAAAAAGGAACCGTAAAAAATATTGGGTTTTCTTTTCATGGCAGCAAGCAGGATTTTGAATTGATTATTAAAGCATATCCCTGGGAATTCTGTCAGATACAATATAATTATTTAGATGAAAACAATCAGGCAACAAAGTCCGGCTTGAATCTGGCACATGCAATGGGCATTCCGGTAATTGTTATGGAGCCGCTAAGGGGTGGCAGGCTAGTAAATAATTTGCCGGATAAGGTTTTAGAAAGATTTAATTGCTACGATAAAGAAAGATCGGCCGCCGAATGGGCACTGAGGTGGATTTGGAATCATAAAGAAGTCAACGTGATTTTATCAGGAATGAATAGCTTTGAACAATTAAATGAAAATATAAAGATAGCAAATGATGCAAGACCGGATTCGTTGTCTGATGATGAGCTTAAAATTTTTGATGAAGTTAAGGACATTATAATAAATAGAACCAAGGTTTCGTGCACAGGCTGCGGGTATTGCATGCCTTGTCCTTACGGTGTCAACATACCCGGATGCTTTTCAAGCATAAATGATAAATATTTGCTGCAGGATAAGAATTCAAAGTGGAAGTATATTCAGACATTGGGGGGATTTTCTGCCGAACCGGCATTTGCATCAAACTGTAAAGAGTGCGGTAAATGTGAAAAGCATTGTCCTCAAAATATTGAAATAAGGAAAGAATTAAAAACAGTAAAAAAGGAAATGGAAGGAGCATTTTTTAAACCTGCTGTAACAATTGCAAGAAAAATTTTAAGGATAAAATAGTAAAAGGGAAGTGCTTCAATAAGAAGAACTTCCCTTTTTGGTAGTGCTTTCACTTACAGGATAAGCGACTGACACCAAATTAAAATTTGGGTTGTCTGCTTTCGCTTACAGCATAAGCGACTGACACCAAATCAAAGATTTGGGTCATCTGCTTAATTTGTGAACATTTGTGTCCAGTATGGAGTTCCGTTGGAATTTGTAACGTAACCTACACCGATTTTACCGAAATCAGGTGATAAAATATTAGATTTATGACTTTCTGAATTCATCCATGCAGTTACTACCGCTTCCGGACTTCTTTGACCTGTGGCAATATTTTCTCCCCATGCGGACCAGTTAATTCCTTGGTTTCTCATCATATCGCCGGCACTGCCGTATCTTGAAGATTGGTGAGCAAAATAGTTATTGTCTGCCATATCTTTTGACTTTAATCTTGCAACGTTAGAAATAGATCTATCAAATGTAAGAGGTTGTAATCCATTCTTTTGTCTTTCTGCATTTACTAATTGAGCGACTCTTTCTTCATAGCTCGTGTTTGAAGAGGCAGGTGCACTTGCAGTTTCCGCATTTTGCTGTGGCTGTGCGTAGTTTGTCTCTGTTTGTGGTGTTGTACGAGTTGTTCTCGCAGTATTGTCAGATCTTGAAGTCTGTGCAGGCTGAACCTCTTCCTGAGTGTTATAATCTCTTGCAGGCTGAGTGTAATTCGTATTAAATGAATTAAAGAAATTATAAAAACCATTAAAATTGTTAAATCCTGTATTCATATCTGCTGCAAAAGCAGTTGTTGTAGATAACGCTAATATAGCTGCTAAAGCTAATGAAATAATTTTGTTTTTCATAAAACATATTCTCCTTTTGTTTTAAATTTAAAAAAAATACCCCTTACGTTAACGAAAGTAGAATTTTACGTCATTCTTGTTTCGTTGTGTATGAAGTATAGCATATACAGTTATCAAATGTAACCCTCAATTATTTGCTGTGCTGGAAAATGTGACATAATTATTACACGATTATGAAATACAATTAATATATTACAAGTTTATTACAAAAACAAGATTGCAAGGGGCTGGTGGTAATCATTTAAACTCAGCCATATTTTTTCTGTACCTTGCGGGTACGAACTGAAACTGAAGATTGTTATTAATTCTTTCTTTAATGGCTAATTCAGTAAAATATTGCTTCCATAAGCTTTGTATAATTTTTTCATTTTGAGATGTTTCAATATTATCTATGCTGATATTTTCTTTTATTTCCCAGGAATTATCGGCATATATCAAGCCTTTTTTTCTTTTTTCATCATATATAATAAATTTTTCGTATTTATACCTGTCCGCGAAATGATCTGCTAATAATAAAACAATATCATTGTCAGGCGAAAATTTAGAATATAAAAGTCCTCCTGCATCAGAAAATCGGAGTATACCTAAAAACCTGTGGACCTCCTTTGCCACCCTTGAATAAGCTTCGTTAAGGGGAAGGACCTTTTCATGGGTATAGAAATTCATTGTTTGCTTTCCGTATTTAAAGGCAAATATCAAAAAATCAAGAATAATATTTTCTTTATATTTCAAATCAGATAAATAGCAATAAAAGATATAAATATATGCTTCGTTTGAAATTTTATTGATTATTGCATTTGATACAGTTCTTGCCTCTTCAATATCCGTATCAACAGTCAAATAATTATTAAGTATGGTCTGCTGATATTCAGATAATAAATATATACCATCGGCGTTTTCTTTTTTGTAATGATAATAAATGCAAGTTAAAAGACCTTCAAAGGTACCGTCATATAAATAATCCATACTTACCTCTATGTAAGTTCAAAAATTGAAAGTTGTTTTTGCGCTTCCCGTAATCTCAATTCTTCTCTGATTAAATTTGGTTCCATATTTATATTGCCGTAATATTTGCCTTTAACCGTAATAAAATATTTAGCTCTTTTTAATACTGTTTTCATTTTTTTCAATGAATCATATGATAATTCAGCATTTTTCCTTTCCCTGACAATTCTTTGTGCACTCGTAACACCAAGCCCCGGGATTCTTAACAGCTCTTCGTATGATGCACTGTTGATTTCTATAGGAAATTTATCTATATTTCGCAGAGCATACATCATTTTAGGGTCAAACTCCAAATCAAGATTATGTTCTATTTCGGTAAAGAGCTCATTGCTGTGAAAATAATAAAATCGCATCAGCCAATCAGCTTGATACAATCTATGCTCTCTCAATAATGGCGGCATGGTGCTTACTGCAGGAAGATTTGGTGAAGAAATAACAGGAATATATGCTGAGAAAAAAACTCTCTTCATCCTATAGCTGTCATACAAACCCTGCGATGCACTTAATATAGTTTTGTCACTGTCGGGGGTTGCTCCTATAATCATTTGGGTTGACTGACCTCCCGGAACAAAACGGGGAGTATTGCCGAAGTGTTTTTTGTCTTCGATAGTCCTTGTTATTTCGTTATTTATTAAAGACATGGGCCTTACTATATTTTCAATTCTTTTTTGAGGAGCCAAGAGACGCAGGCTGTCTTTTGTAGGAAGTTCAATGTTTACACTCATTCTATCTGCAAGCATTCCGGTTTTTTGAATGAGCATGTTATTTGCACCGGGAATTACCTTTACATGTACATAGCCCCAAAAATTATATTTATATCTTAACAGTTCAAGCACTCTCAAGATATTTTCCATAGTATTGTCCGGGCTTTTTTCTATTGCCGAGCTCAAAAATAAACCTTCTATGTAATTTCTTCTGTAAAATTGTATGGTTAATTCTGCAACCTCCTCCGGTGTAAAGGATGCTCTTTTTATGGGATTGGTTACTCTGTTTAAGCAATAATTGCAATCATAGATACAATCGTTAGTCAGCAAGATTTTCAATAATGAAATACATCTGCCGTCGGCAGACCATGCATGACAAATTCCTGCAGCAGAAGCGTTGCCGATTCCGTCTACACTGTTATTTTTTCTTTCAACACCGCTTGAAACACATGATACATCGTATTTTGCGGCATCAGATAAAATTCTTAATTTTTCGAATATACTATCGTTCATAATTCACCACAGTCATTAAAATCTTAATTGCATTTTAACATAATTGTGCTATTCTGTCAAACGAATGTTCGGGTAAATTTATATTATTTTTGGCGGCTGGTTTTACTGAAGCTATTGACTGATTTAAATTACCATCATTTTGTCATATTATTGTTTTAAATGTAATTTAATGGGTACTTTTAAATTATATAAGGCAGTTGGGAGTGGGGTCATTGAAGAATAACGGCAATGAGGATTTAGGTTTATTTAATGAATTAAATAACTTTATAAAAAGTAACGGTGCCTTAACCATTGTATTAAAGTATGGTGTCTTTGGTGTTCTGTGGATTATACTGTCCGACTCCTTTTTATATGTTTTGGCAGGTGATTCGGAGCAATACAGAAACATTCAAACCTTTAAGGGATGGATATATGTAGCTTTGACCATGATTATTATTTATATTCTGATAAATAACAGGGAAAAAAGAATTAAGTATGCAATAACGGAATGTAATAAAGCGATAAATGAATGTAATTTTGCAACAAAAGAATTAGAGCACATTGCATATTATGATAAATTGACAGGTCTTCCTAACAGGACTATGTTTTATAAGACGGTTACAAATATGGCTAACGATCCTGAAACGGAATTTGCCGTTGTATTTATAGACATAGATAATTTTAAGTTTATTAATGATACATTGGGTCATTATGTCGGGGATGAATTTTTAAAATACATGGGAGATAAAATCTCAGAAGAATTAGTGCATCCTGATATGGTTGCCCGGGTTGGCGGAGATGAATTTGCATTGTTGGTTATAAATTATGAATCTAAAGAAAAGCTGTTAAAAAAATTAGATAATTTAATAAGAATTTTGGGTGAAACATGGAATTACGAAGGAAGAGATTTTTTCGTTTCTGTCAGTATGGGAGTAGCGTTTTATCCGGAAGACGGCCAAAACTTTGATACACTTCTTAAACACTCAGATGTCGCTATGTATAATGCCAAGACTGAAGGTAAAAACAAAATATCGTTTTACGAAAAAAATATCCATGAAAAATCAAATAATTTTATTCTTATGTCCAACAAAATTCAAAAAGGATTAACCAATAAGGAATTTATACTTTTTTACCAACCGCAAATTGAACTTCGTACAGGAAAAATAACCGGTATGGAAGCACTTGTCAGATGGAATCACCTTGGAGAAGGGTTTGTTCCCCCTAATGAATTTATTCGTGTGGCTGAAGCAACGGGACAAATTTACGAGCTGGAAAACAGGATAATCAGAAATGTTTTGGCACAAAAGAAGGAATGGGAAGAACGTGGCTTCAGTGACCTGGAGTTATCCTTTAACTTGTCGAGTAAATCTCTCATAAGAGATTCAAAATTCGAACAAATTGAAGAGTTATTATCCGAATATGACTTGGATTATACAAATATCGTTATTGAAATAACGGAGACGGCTGTAATTTCCAACATTGATTTAGCAGTCGAAAGATTAAATATTTTAAGAGAAAAAGGATTTAAAATTGCTTTAGATGATTTTGGTACAGGCTTTTCATCTTTAACTTACCTGATGATGCTCCCGATTGATATAATAAAGCTTGATAAAAGTTATGTATGTATGAAGAATATGGAAGACAAGGATATTCATATTATTAAATTTGTCGTTTCCTTAGCTCATGAGTTTGGATTTAAGGTTGTAGCGGAAGGCATAGAAACAAAGGAACAGCTTGAAAATTTAATAAGCATAGGATGTGAATACGGTCAGGGTTTTTTCCTGGGAATACCTATGGATATTGATAGTATAAACGCATTGTTACAGGTGACTGCTGCTAACCTATGATTTTGTCATAAATCCGAACCTTGAATAAAGGTTCTTTTTTTGTTCTAAAAATTTGTTGCAACTTCCTTTGATGAGAAACAACGTGATACATATGAAACGATTTGAAACAATGTAAAACAAAATATTTATTCAATTATATTTTTTTATTTTAGATACAAAATACATTAAAAATAAGTATAGACAGATATTGTAGGCTTTACGAAAAAATATTTCGAATATTTTTGTTGTTGGCATGGAACTTGCTTTATTAAAAGTGTACGGCTTTTCGTATATTATTTTATAAAAGCGCATTTATAAAAAATTGGAATTTATTAACTAAAACGTGGAGGATTAAATGGGTGAGTTTAGAGTTAGAAAAATAGGACTTATAGTAGGAATAATTTTGTGTGTTTTATTATTAATGATGCCTACTCCTGAAGGATTGACTGTCTTAGGTCAAAAAGTTCTGGCAGTATCGGTTATGATGATAATTTTCTGGATGACGGAAGCTATACCAATTCCAATGACTGCATTGTTACCTATCTTATTATATCCGTTGCTTGGAATTACAGGATCAAAGGGACAGAATGAAATTGAGCTTTTTACGCATTATGCATATCCGACAGTGTACCTGGTACTGGGGGTTGGATTTATGGCTTCGGCAATGCAGAGATGGGGACTGCATAGAAGAATGGCGCTTGGTATTGTAAAAAAGGTAGGAAGCAAGCCAAGCAGAATTATTTTAGGTTTTATACTGGCGACAGCTTTTATATCAATGTGGATGTCGAATACAACGGCTACAGCGATGATGCTGCCGGTTGCAATATCTATAATTGCAACAATGGGTGACCAGATAAACACCGGGTTTAAAAAAGCACTGGTTCTTGCAATTCCTTTTGCCGCAACTCTCGGGGGTCTTTCTACCGTAATAGGTACAACCACAAATCCTACGGGTATAGGCATAATTCAGGAAACTATCGGTGTTGAGCTAAGCTTTCTTGAGTGGATGAAGATAGGAGTTCCTTTTACGGCAATAATGCTTCCTATAGTGTGGATATATCTTCGTAAATTTTACAAGACAGACAAAATGGCAGATATAAAAATTGACGTTGTTGACAAGGAATATGAAGCGTTGGGGCCTATGAATAAAGGCGAGAAATTAACATCTGTTGTTTTTGCGGTTTCAGTCCTGCTTTGGGTTACACGTTCCTTATGGAAAGGATTTGTACCGTTTGCAACCGACGAAACAATAGCAATTGCAATAGCAATTTCAACAATGATCATTCCGGTTGATTATAAAAAGGGAATATATCTTCTTGAAGGTAAGCAGGCATTGGCGGAAGCTCCTTGGGGTACAATGCTTCTTTTGGGAGGCTCCATGGTTATGGGAAATGCATTTACGGACGCCGGTGTGGCGCAGTGGGTTGCTTCTAACTTAGGAGCTCTGAGCAATATGCCTCCTTTAGTAATTATTATTGCCGTAGGAGTGGTAACTGCCATACTTACGGAAGTTACGACAAATGCAGTTGTTGTTGCATCATTCCTTCCTGTTCTTGCGGGTATTGCAAAAGGTATAGGAATGGATCCTCTTCAACTGATGCTGACATGCATGGTCGCTTCAAATTTTGCATTTATGCTGCCTCCTGCAACACCACCGAATGCAATTGCTTACAGTACAGGAGCATTTGAAATATCCGACTTGATGAAGGCAGGACTTGGATTGAAAATAATTGGCTTAATCCTATTCCCATTAATAATGTATTTTATAACATTTGGTTTATTTGGAGTAGGAATGTAGAAAGTAAAATTTTAAGATAACTAGTATTGAAATAAAAGATATAAAGGAGAAAAAATGAAAAAAGGTATATTAGACGGCATCGTGGTTCTTGACCTTACAAGAGTTTTGGCAGGTCCCTACTGCGGAATGCTATTTGCAGATATGGGCGCTACGGTATATAAAATAGAACAACCAAAAAAAGGTGATGACAGCAGAGCTTTCGGACCGTTTATAAACGGTGAAAGCGCATACTATATGAATTTAAACAGAAATAAATTAGGGGTTACTTTAAATTTGAAAACTCCCGAAGGAAAAGAAGTTTTTAAAGAAATGATAAAAAAGGCTGATGTTGTTATTGAAAACTACAGACCCGGCACAATGGAGAAGCTTGGCTTAGGTTATGAAACATTAAAAGAAATTAATCCCGGAATTGTTTACGGTTGTGTATCAGGCTTTGGACACTACGGACCCTACAGTCAAAGAGCAGGCTATGATATAATCGGGCAGGCAATGGGCGGCTTAATGAGTACAACAGGATGGCCGGGCGGTCAACCTACAAGAACAGGTACAGCGATGGGAGACGTTTTAGGCGGTCTTGGCTGTGCAATAGGTGTTCTTGCAGCCGTTATAAATAAAATAAAAACAGGTGAGGGGCAAAAAGTAGATGTTGCATTAGTTGATTCTGTTGTTTCTTCATTGGAAATTATAACTCAAATTTATCTTGCTACAGGAAGAATACCCGAAAAAATAGGAAACAGGTATGAATCAGCATATCCATACGATTCTTTCAAGGCAAAAGACGGAGATGTAATAATAGGATGTGGAAATGACAAGTTATTTAAGCTTTTAGTTGACGCTATGCAGCAACCTGAATTATTAACAGATGAAAAATTTGCAACTAATGCTCAAAGAGTAAAAAATCATGCGGAATTAAAACCGTTAATTGAAGCATGGACAATTCAATACGGTGTGGATGAAATAGTTGACAACCTGTTAGATGTAGGAGTTCCGTCATGCCCGATAAATACAATTGACAGGGTAGTAAAGGATCCGCATATTGCAGTAGCGAGAGAAATGTTTGTTGAAGTAGAACATCCTGTTGCCGGAAAAACAACGCTTACAGGTGATCATATTAAATTCAGTGACAGAAAGGCTGAAATAAGAACTCCTGCACCAATATTAGGTCAGCATAATTTTGATGTATATGAAGATTTTATTGGTTTAAGTAAAGAATTAATAGAAGAATATATTGAAAAAGGTGTATTCTAATTTAAAAAGGGAGTATATTATGAATAAGATTAAAATAGTAGAAGTTGGACCAAGGGACGGGTTTCAAAATCTTAAAGATTATATACCTGTTGAGCAAAAATTAAAGGTTATAGAAGATTTAATAGACGCAGGGGTTAAGCACATACAGCATACATCCTTCGTCAGCCCGAAAGCTATACCTCAATTGAAAGATTCAGGTGAATTAACGAAAATATTATTAGAAAAATATTCTGATTTTGATTTCTTTGCATTGGTTCCGAATCTTTACGGAGCAAGAAGTGCATACGAACTGGGACTTAGAAAGGTTTCGTACGTTGTTTCGTTAAGCGTAAGTCACAATAAAGCAAATATTAACAGAACACATGATGAATCATTTGCTGAATTGAAAACAATTATGGACACATACAAGGATTTAAGCGTGTGTGTGGATGTTGCAACAGTATTTGGCTGTCCTTTTGAAGGAAAATATTCAACAGATACAGTGTTAAAATTCTTAGACAGAGTAGCAAATATGGGTGTAAAGGAAATGTCTTTGGCGGATACTATAGGAGTAGCAAATCCGAAACAAGTGAGAGAGATTGTTTCAGCTGCAGTAAAGGAATTTCCGCAAGTAGAATTCCAGGCTCATATTCATGACACAAGAAATATGGGTATGGTGAACACCTTGGCTGCCATAGAATCAGGCATAGCAAAAGTTCAATCAACATTGGGAGGATTGGGAGGTTGTCCGTTTGCACCGGGTGCATCAGGTAATACGGCAACTGAAGATTTGGTATATATGCTGAATGATATGGGATATGATACAGGCATAGATGTCGAAAAATTAATTGAAGCTGCAAGGTATGAAAAAAGTATAATAAACGGAAACTTTAGCGGGCATTTAGTTAATATTCAAAATGACCAGCAATGTATTAATTAAAGATGTATAGGAATTTTGGGGACGAACCTTTAGCTGAATGATTTTTCAGCGAGGTGTTCGTCCCTTGCTTTCACTTACAGCATAAGAGACCGACACTAAATATAAAATTTTGGTTACCTGCTGATTTGCTGGACTTAATAAATTAACTATATTATAATTTACTTATTAACGTATGAAAGGATGTTCGTTTTGACTGCAAAAAAAGAGAAAAAAAGCTCCAAAAAGGTTACGGAAATATCGTTGATAGCTCCTACGGAGCAGTTAGCTAAGCGAACCTTGAAAATTATTAAGCAAAGAAATGAAGATATAAATGTCTTTGTTCCGGTTTCAAAAGAAGACGCTTTAAGTGATGCTATAAATATTGCAGGAAATTTAGTAAATAACGGTGCCGGAATATTAATAAGCAGGAAGGGTACAGCTGCTGCAATAAATGAAGCAAAACTTAATGTATCTGTTATTGCAATTAATGTTTCACTGTCCGATTATATTGACTCAATAGAAATAGCTAAAAATGCAAATGGTGTAGTAGCTTTTTTTACTTATGGCGAAATGATCGAAGATGTAAAGAGCATATGCAGAATGCTGGATATAGATGCAAAATTTTATACGTTTAAAACAGATAAGGATTGTGAAATTCAGGTGAAAAACGCATTGAAGCACGGAGCTGTTTTAGGCATAGGCGGAGTTATGACACAAAAATATGCCGATATTTATAAATTGAAGCATATTACAATTGAGAATTCTGAAGCAGCAATAAATAATGCCATAGATACGGCAAAGCAAATTCTGCAAATTCAGAAAGAAGAATTGCAAAAGCAGAACGATTTAAAAATACAGCTTGAAAGATATAAGGCGGTTCTTAATTTTACACATGATGCTATTATAGCCATTGATGAAAACGGAACCATTGATGTAATCAACCATATAGCTGAGAAAATAGCAAAGGTCAGCCCGGGATATGCATTAGGCAAGAATATTAAACAAATAGTGCGAAATACGGACATGATTAATTCATTATCTTTAAAGGATAAAGAATTAAACCAGCTGATGGATATGAACGGTACATTGGTTTCAACCAATAGGATCCCTATAATAGTAAATAATGAGGTTAAAGGGGTTGTGGCAACTTTTCAGGATGTTAAAGTTATCCAGGAAAGTGAAAATAAAATAAGAAGAAGTTTGAATGAAAAGGGTTTATATGCCAAGTACAGCTTTAAAGATATTAAGGGAGAATCAAGTATATTAAATAATACTATATCAATAGCAAAAAGTTATGCTTCTTCTGATTCAACAATACTGATCAGGGGAGAAACGGGGACAGGTAAAGAATTGTTTGCTCAAAGCATTCATAATTCAAGCAGTCGCTGTGATGGACCCTTTGTAGCGATAAACTGTGCCTCATTGTCTTCTAATTTATTGGAATCTGAGCTTTTTGGTTATGTGGAAGGAGCATTTACCGGTGCGGTAAAGGGCGGAAAAATGGGATTGTTTGAGCTTGCCCACAAGGGAACAATATTTTTAGACGAGATAGGCGAAATTCCTATAGAAATTCAGGCGCAGCTTCTAAGAGTTTTGCAGGAAAAGGAAATAAGAAAGGTCGGTTCAACGGTCAGATTGCCTGTTGATGTCAGGGTGATAACAGCCACCAACAAGGATTTGATTGCGGCTGTTAAGGCAAAAACATTCAGAGAAGATTTATACTATAGAATAGGTGTGCTGAATTTATCTATTCCGCCTCTGAGAGAAAGAAAAGGAGATATTATCCTTTTAAGCAGATTTTTCTTTGAAAGAAATCTAGGGAAAGATTATATAAATTATTTAGACAGATTTTATGAAGTTATGAAAAAGGTAGAAAATTATCAATGGTATGGAAATATAAGAGAATTACAAAATTTTGTTGAAAGAATTTGTGTTATGCTTCGATATCAGGGAACCTTATATGATTTCGACCAGCTTATTGAAGATTTTCTTAATAATAACAATCAAATCAAGATAGAAGCAGAAAACGCCACTGCCGCACAGTCTGATAAAAATCTTGAAAGATGGGAAGCGGACAGAATAGTGAATGCCTTAAAGAATAATGAATTATCAATACAAAAGGCAGCCGAGGAATTAGGTATAAGCAGGTCTACCCTCTGGAGAAAAATGAAAAAATACAACATATAAAACAAAGGCATTTTGGGGATGTCCCCAAAATGCTCTTACTTAATATTTTTTTTATTTTTTATCATTTTTTTGAAACTTTTCATTCCACCGACACTTTTAAACATTTCGTTGAGCTTCTTTTGCTCTATCTGTTTAGAATTCAAGTTATCGTATCCTAATTCTTTATTAAGCTTAAAATAGCTTGCTAACCTGTCTTCCGACAAAAGTCCGTTTTCAACGGCTTGTTTTACGGCACATCCCGGTTCCTTGGTGTGAGTGCAATCATTGAATTTGCATTCCTTCGACAGTTCATCGATATCAGAGAATGCTTTTGAAAGGTCGGCGCCTTCTAAGCCAAGCTCTCTCATACCCGGCGTATCTATTACAACACCGCCTGAAGGCAATAAAATCAACTCTCTTGATGTAGTGGTATGTCTGCCTCTGTCATCGTTTCTTAAGCCCTGTGTTTCGAAAATCTCCTCACCTATAAGCTTGTTGATGAGGGTTGTTTTCCCTACACCGGATGAACCGATAAAGGCTATTGTCTTGCCTGCTTCGATATATTTTTTTACTGATAGAATATCATCATTTAAGCTTGAGGTTACAATTATATCAACACCCAATGCAATATCTTCAAGTTCTTCAATTGCATCATCATAATTACTGCATATATCAGCCTTTGTAAGAACAATGACCGGCGTTGCGCCGCTATCCCATGCTACACCAAGATACCTTTCCAATCTTCTGCCGTTAAAATCATTATTAAGCGACATACAGATAAAGACAGTATCTATATTTGAAGCAACAATTTGTTCATTATTGGATGTACCTGCAGCTTTTCTGATAAAAGCACTTTTCCTTGTCAAGACATGATTTATTATTGCGTTGCCGCCTTCGTTTTCGTCAAACATTACAAAATCGCCTACAGCCGGATAATCTGATATACCTGCGGCATTGTAGCGAAATTTTCCTGAAACCTGAGCTCTTAATTCTCCTTTTTCGGAAATTAATTTATATAAACCCTTGTCTTGCGAAACTATTCTTCCTATACTTTGATTTTCGTATAAAGTTGACTCATTGATAAATCTTTCGTTGAGTCCGTATTCCTTCATATTAATTTTGTTCAATTATTATCCTCCTGAAATTTTGTACTCATCATTGGAGGCTTTTATTCACCTCCGGGGTTACCGCACTATACATTAATTTATTGTAATTCATAATACAACACTCCTTTCGGTTAATATGTACAATTATTCTACAATATTATAAATATAAATACAATTAAAATTTTCTGTTAAATATCTGATTTGGGTTTCAGTCCGCCTCCGGAATGCCTGAATCTATTTTTGAAAAAATATTCAATATATTAATTTTTATCAATCAAGAAGGATTCCTTGTTAAGAATTATATTAAGCATATGTAACATATGTCATAAATAAATAATGCTGCTATTGCCTTGAAGCGTTAAAAGTTCAATATTATCGCAAAGATGTATAATCAGCCTAAGTACAGCTGATTATACTTTCTTCAAATAATATCCATAAACTTGTTACATAATTAACATAGACAAAATTCAATAATATTACTATAATATATATGGTAACATAAATTATTGGTCATAAATAATGTTTTGCAATTATCTTTTTTCATGAATCCAATAAGTATGTTTGCAATAAAAGCTTGGGTATTCCTCTCAAGCTTTTATTGTGTTATAATAAATATTATCAAGGATACAAAGACTTAGGCCTTTGTCCGATTATGTATTTATTGTATCGGTGTGAAGCAAGACGATAAGCGTCTTGCACTTATGATAGAATATATAAAAAAATTTATAGGAGTATAAGTTGAGTACAGAAAATTATAAGTTTTTTCAAAATAACAAATGCGAGTATTTCCCGTGCCATAAAACAAATGACGAAGAAAATTTCAATTGCCTTTTTTGCTATTGTCCATTATACATGCTGAAGGATGAATGCGGAGGAAATTATATTAAAAATCATGGAATAAAGGATTGCTCAAATTGCTTAGTTCCTCACTCATCCGGCAGCTATGAAAGAATAATGGCCAAGATGAAGGAGGTAATTAAAAGAGGAAGCGACTTTTAATTATGTAAAATAACAACAGATGTAATGGATATGCCGCGTAAAAAGACACTTGCAGAAATCTATTTTTCGGACCGGGTTTTCCGTTATAAAAATATACAACAGGCAACGCGAGAAGTGAAAATTGCTGAAGTATATATGCGCCCAAATTTGCTGAAGCCATAATTAGTCCGATTAATGAAAATCTTTTTAATTTTGTATGTTTTTTTGTATAGTAAAATGATAATATATAAATAATTCCTATTATATTGTAATCTACGGCTAAGACTATTGCCAATATACAAGATACAGGTATTGCAGCATATTTGACGTATTTTAAATTGATGCTTTTATCGTCGATTATGTAAATAGTCACAAGTCCTAAAAATAATGTAAAAAATATATTTTGATGAACGAAGCCTATTTCATTAAAGAATGCCAAGTCAAAAGGAATTTCGGAAATAAAAGCAAATATTAATAATCTTAAAGCATACTTCTTAACATTGGATGTGTTGAAATAACCTTCAACCAATAAAAAGCAATAAATAGGGAAGCTTAATCTTCCTATTATTCTGTAAATATCAATTCCGCTTTGGAAGACAGCACCATAGTGGTCAATTATCATAGTGGAAAGAGCAATAATTTTTATAACTAAAGCATTCATAAATTACTCCTGATAAGACATGTAATAATTTGATAATCAATTATATAATGGAAATCGCATATCTTCAATAGCTTATATCATAATTTTATGAATATGCGAATATTGTGTGCTTTCTGTCATTCTGAGCGTCAGCGAAGAATCTCAGTTTTTGAAGTCCTGAGATCCATCACTATCGCTCGGGATGACAAATCGTTACGAATAGTAAAAAAGAAAAGAGAGGTAGTCAGTTATATGTTAAAGGAATTTAGAGGCAGAATGCCTGTAATAAGCGAAAAATCATACATAGCAGAGGGAGCACAGTTAGTAGGTGACGTAGTAATGGAAGAATACAGCAGTGTATGGCACAATGTAGTTGCAAGAGGAGATATTAATAAAATTCACATAGGTAAATATACAAACATTCAGGATAACTCTGTTCTGCATGTTGAGGATAAAAAAGATGTTTTTATCGGTGACTATGTGACGGTTGGGCATGGTGCCATACTTCATGGGTGTGAAGTAGGAGATCACTGCTTGGTTGGTATGGGAGCCATTGTCTTAAGCGGAGCAAAAATAGGCAGAGGCAGTATAATTGCAGCAGGTGCATTGATAAAAGAAAATGATGTGATACCACCACATTCTTTGGTTGTTGGAATGCCGGGAAAGGTGGTAAAGCAGCTTTCGGAAGATGTCAGCAAAATGCATGCACAGGCAGTTAAATATAAGACTTTGTGGACACAACTTTACGGTATTTTACCAAACGCCGGCGGTGAAGTATACAATAATGAAGAAATAGTATAATTTTTAATGAATTTGGCCTTTTCAGGCAATACTAACAGCAATAGTATTGATGGGAGGCAGCATGCAGGAATTATTTTTAAAAACAGAAGATGGGTTAATACCTTTAGATGAAGAAATTATTAAAAAATATAATTTAAAAGCAGGAAGGATTTCACCGTTCAGCAGGTTTTGGGTAGTGGATAAAAGCGGAAATATTGCGAAGGATTCATTAACGAATTTATATGAAGGAACATCAAGTCCGACTCCGGAAGAGATGCCTAGGGGAGAAGGGTTGGAGGATGATGAAATTGTAGAATTCGAAGAAACCGGTGCAATATTATCTCAATCGGAAATAATAGATTTTTCCGGATGGATGAATTCCGGACGTTAAAACTCAGGTTACTGCAAAAATAAATTTCATATTCTATCATTCTGAGAGCACTTAGGTGCTCTCAGGCTGCTGAAAAAGTCCCCCTGCGTCGTTGCCGTTCAGTCGGTCAATCCTCACGTATGTCTAATACGCTGCGGTTGCCCGTCTTCCGGCGCCTTGCAGGATGAACTTTTTCAACAGCCTACCATCTTGATGACTTTGTCATCAATCTGAGAGCACTTAGGTGCTCTTTTTACATTTTCAGAAATCATAATATTTTTAAAATATCTCTTGACAATTGAGCGCTCATTCAACTATAATCAATTTAACGATTGAACAACTGTTCAACTAATGAAAGGAGGAAAATATGGATAGAGAAGATATCATTTGTGATTGTGATGTATTGCACTCTGATGTAGTGGAAGAAGTGAGAAAGAGGATGCCGAATGAAGATGATCTGTATGATTTAGCGGATTTTTTTAAGGTTTTAGGCGACAGCACAAGAGTCAGAATCATATGGGCATTGGATGAAAATGAAATGTGTGTATGTGATATAGCAGTTTTGTTAAATATGACAAAGTCGGCAATATCTCATCAGCTTAAGTCACTTCGGCAAGCGAATTTAGTTAAGTTCAGAAAAGAAGGCAAGGTCGTATATTACTCACTGAAGGACGATCACGTAAAGGCTATATTTGAAACAGGTATGGAACATATTAAAGAATAAATTAAGTTTATATAAATTGGGAGGACGTTATGAAAAAGAAAATTATACTTGAAGGATTAGATTGCGCAAACTGCGCAGCTAAAATTGAAAATGACATAAATAAGCTTACCGGAGTAGAGAGTGCATCAATTAATTTAATGACAACAAAATTAACCATCGAAGCAGAAGACGATAAAATGCAGGATGTAATTGAAACTGCAAGGAAGATTGTAAATAAATACGAGCCGGATGTAATATTCAAGACCGCATAAGGGGAGAACATGAAAAAGTTAATTTATAGATTGATAATAAGCGCTCTGTTTTTTGTATCCGGCTTCATCGCAGAAGGTGAAGTGCTCAAATGGATATTGTTTTTAATAAGTTATGTTTTAGCAGGCGGAGATGTTGTAAAAAGAGCAATTCGAAATATTTTCAGAGGAAATGTATTTGACGAAAATTTCCTGATGGCAATAGCTTCAATCGGAGCATTTTTAATAAATGAAGCTCCCGAGGGTGTGGCTGTTATGCTGTTTTATCAGGTAGGAGAAGCATTCCAGGCTTATGCTGTGGGAGAATCAAGAAAATCCATAGCTAATTTAATGAACATTCGCCCCGATTACGCAAATGTAAAGGTGGGAGAGGAATTAGTTAAAAAAGACCCTGACGATGTTATGGTTGGTGACATTATTGTTATTAAGCCGGGGGAAAAGGTGCCTCTTGACGGTAAGGTTACAGAAGGAGTATCATTGCTGGACACATCTGCGCTGACAGGAGAATCGGTTCCGAGAGAAGTTATCGCAGGAAGTGACATTTTAAGCGGATTTATTAATGTAAATGGTTTGATAACTGTTGAGGTAACAAAGGAATTCGGAGAATCGACAGTAAGTAAAATTCTTGATTTAGTGGAGAATGCAAGCAGCAAAAAATCAAAGTCGGAGAGATTTATTACTAAGTTTGCAAGGTATTATACTCCTGCTGTCGTGATAATTGCCGCTATTCTTGCAATTGTCCCCCCTCTTATAATTGAAGGGGAAATATTTAAGGATTGGATATACAGAAGCTTATCATTTTTAGTTGTTTCCTGCCCTTGTGCATTGGTTATTTCAGTTCCTTTAAGCTTTTTCGGGGGAATTGGAGGAAGCTCTAAAAAAGGCATCTTGGTAAAGGGAAGCAATTACTTAGAAGCATTGGCGCAGGCAGAAACTGTTGTCTTTGATAAAACGGGCACTTTAACGAAGGGTGTATTCAACGTCAGAGAAGTAAATGCAAAGGATATAAGTGAGGATGAACTTTTGAAATATGCTGCTTATGCCGAAAATTATTCGAATCACCCCATTTCATTATCATTAAAGCGTGCTTATAACAAAGAAATAGTAAATGATATAATTAAAGATGTTGAAGAAATACCCGGACATGGCGTTTCTGCCGTGGTAGGCGGCAAGAAGATTCTTGCGGGCAATGAAAAATTAATGGTTAAGGAAAATATCGGTTTTTCAAAAGAGAATATAAGCGGAACCGTTGTGCATGTAGCTATTGACGGTGATTACGCAGGATATATATTGATAGCGGATGAAGTTAAGGAAGATTCCGCAGCGGCGATTAAAAAGCTTAAAGAATTAAAAATAAAGCAAACAATTATGCTCACCGGTGACAATAAGCAAATTGGAGAAGAAACAGCTAAAGAGCTTGGAATAGATAAAGTATATACGGAGCTCCTGCCGGTTGACAAAGTGGAAAAAATTGAAGAAATAATTTATAACAACAAAGGAAAGGTTGCATACGTCGGTGACGGCATAAATGATGCTCCGGTATTGGCAAGAGCCGATATAGGCATAGCAATGGGTGGATTAGGTTCAGACGCGGCTATAGAAGCAGCTGATATAGTTATAATGACGGATGAGCCCTCTAAAATAGCAACAGCAATAAATATCTCAAAAAAGACGTTGAGAATCGCTACTCAAAACATTGTATTCGCAATAGGAATTAAAGCATTTATTCTTTTATTGAGCGCAGCCGGTTATGCTTCGATGTGGGCTGCGGTATTCGCGGATGTAGGCGTTACCTTTATAGCCGTATTAAATTCTTTCAGGGCATTAAATGTAAAGAACATTTAATTTTGCAAACCATACAAAAGTTATTTGAACAATTATATAATTATTGGTATAATATCATTGATTATATGAGATTAACTATTGTGGAGGAAGTATGGAATTAAAAAACTTTAAAGAATTAATTGCTAAGGTCCAAAATAACGATACAAAAAAAAGAGTTGCTGTAGCAGCAGCACATGACGAACATACCTTAGAAGCAGTATTTAAAGCTGTAAATGATAATTTGGTTGAGCCTGTATTAATAGGCGACAAGGAAAAAATAGTAAAAATGCTTGATAATCTTTCTGTTAATTTTGATGAGAATAAAATAATCCATACATCGGATGATACGGAAGCTGCAGAAAAAACCGTTGAATTAATAAATGAAGGCAAAGCTGATTTCATTATGAAAGGAAAGCTGCAAACAGCGGATTTATTAAAGGCTGTTGTAAATAAAGAAAAAGGACTGAGGACAGGAAGCGTAATGTCCCATGTGGCAATTTTAGAAATTCCTGCCTATCATAAGCTAATAGCTGTTACTGACGGCGGAATGATGATGTATCCTAATCTTGATGAAAAGAAACAAATTATTGAAAATGTAGTTAATGTATTTTTGGCGATGGGCTATGAATCGCCAAAGGTAGCGGTTTTAGCGGCAGTAGAAACAGTTAACCCCAAAATGCCTGAGGCGGTAGATGCAGACAATCTCAAAAAAATGAATCAGAACGGTGAAATTAAAAATTGCATCGTTGAAGGACCGATATCTGTTGATTTAACATTTAATAAGGAATCAGCTAAAATAAAGGGATATGAAAGTCCTGTAACCGGAGAAGCCGACATATTAATTGCTCCGAATATTACAACAGGCAATATAATGAGCAAGGCATTGCTGGAATTTGCCAACGGTACGATGGCAGGGATGATAGTCGGTGCAAAAGTGCCTATAGTTTTAACATCAAGAGGAGCAACGACGGAAGAAAAATATTTATCCTTGGTTTTATCTGCATCATCCGTTAAATAATATTTTATTTAATCACATAAATAAAAACCTTCTCCAATATAAATTATAGTAAAAGATATTTGCTACTGTTTATATTGGGGGGATTATTGTGAATGAAGATCATGAACAGATAAGTGAAACGGTTAAAAGGGTAAAAGATAAATATAATTTTATAGGTCCTCTTCATTTTACTGACTTTTCAAATTTAAATTCTATTATAAGTATTGGTTATCTTTGCAGCAGATCCTTATGCTATGCAAATAACATCGAGTTTGAAGATGTTTTAGATGAAGAGGAAATTAATAATATTTCTGATAAGATTAAGAGATGTACACGGTTTTATTTTGTTGAGAAGAATAATTACAATATTATGAATCGACTGAATATACCCGTGTACCTTTTGTTTAATGAAGATTTAATTTATAATGACTTAGCAGTCCTTTTCAATGCAGATGCGGTCCTGGAAAATATGGAATTGTTAATTGACGAGCCTGTTCCTATAATTAAGCTGAAAAATATAATTTTCAGATGTAATGCAGATTATAAAAGAGCATGCAATTTATTCGGTAAAAACAAATTGTATAAGGTTCAGCCTGAAATGTTTTTTCATGACAAGAATTACATTAAGAATTACAATATTGTATACGATAGCCTGCTTCACAAAGATGTGTTTATACTGCATTTCAGCTCCAACATGCCTGTTAAAAATGACTTGAGACATGAATATAGATTATATGATTTAAATGATAATTTGTTAAGGATTGCAAAGGTGAATTTTCTCGAATCCATCAGTACGGATTTTAACGTCGAAATAAGCAATCTGCCTGATTTCCCCGTTAAATTTAAATTTTGGTTTTATGGGATTTTAAGCATAGAAGAAATTATAGGCTGATGAAAAGATGAGATTCCTCGCTACACTCGGAATGACAGTATGAGTCGTCCTGAGAGATAGCGAGGAATCTCATCTTTTGAATTTCATATATTATGCATTTTTCAGCATACCCATCATAACCTTTTCGCCGGTGATAGGTAAGCTTCTGATATTAACCTTCGTTGCATTATAAACAGCATTTGCTATTGCCGGAGGGGGAGTGTTTATTACTAATTCGCCTATTGATTTAGCTCCAAAAGGACCTGATGGTTCATAGCTTGATTCAAAATCAATTCTTATATTTCCAACATCCAGCCTTGAAGGTATTTTGTATTGCATGAACGAATCGTTCAGCATCCTGCCGTTTCTGTCATAAATTATATCTTCATACATAGCCATACCCATAGCCTGTACGATTCCGCCCTCTGCCTGAACCCTCGCAAGATTAGGATTTATAACGGTTCCGCAGTCAATAACTCCTACATAATCTATTATGTCTACCTTGCCTGTAAGCTTATCAACCTCAATTTCTACCAAACCTGCCATGAAAGGGGGCGGAGAAGTAGGAGAATAATGAGATTCACTTGCTGATAAATAATTATTTGATCCTACATAATTGTCGTTTGCTAATTGTATCAATGAAATACTTTCGTTATTTTTTATGTTACAAACTGATTTTCCGTCAAAATCTGCATACTCAACGGAACAGCCTAGTTTTTTTGCTCCTGCATCAATTATTTTATTTTTAAGGGACTCACACGCCTTAACGACAGCCATGCCGGTTATATAAGTGGTGCTTGAAGCATATGAGCCGGTGTCGTATGGAGAAAGGTCCGTATCAACACCGTGAACAACGATGCTGTCATATTCGCAGTCCATGCAATCAGCAGCCATTTGGGCAAGTATTGTATCGCAGCCTGTACCCATATCGGTAGCACCAATCATTAAGGTGTAGAATCCGTCATCATTCAATCTTATTTCAACGGCGCCGACATCCACAGAAGAAATTCCCGAACCTTGCATAGCCACGGCACATCCCACGGAACGAACCTTATTGTTACCCATATCTCTGCAGGGGTACTTTTCATCCCAGCTTATCATTTCCTTTGCTTTTTTTAAGCATTTATCCAGGGTGCAGCTTTTTAACTCTTCGTTATAATAGGTAGGCATTGTTTTACCGACACTGCTTTCTGTAAGCATGTTATTCATTCTTAAAACCGTAGGGTCCATATTCAGCTTAGCAGCCAGTTCATTTACGGCAGATTCTAAAGCAAAGAATCCCTGCGTTGCTCCGTAGCCTCTGTAAGCACCTGCTCCCATGGTGTTTGAATAAACAACGTCAAAATCAAATTTATATGCATTTGCATTATATATGGTCATTGCCTTGTGTCCGGACAATCCGACTGTAGTAGGACCGTGGTCGCCGTAAGCACCGGCATTCCATAATGAATACATGTGTATTGCTTTAATAATGCCGTTTTCATCGGCACCGAGACGTATTTTTATTTCCGCTTCGTGACGGGGGCTTCCGTTTGTAAAGCTTTCCTTACGGGAATAAATCATTTTTGCCGGTTTTTTTGTTATCCATGTTACTATGGCAGGAAACAACTCGCTCACTACAGATTGCTTTGCACCGAAACCGCCGCCGATTCTTGGCTTAATAACACGTATTTGCGATTTAGGAATCTGCAGGGCATTAGAAAGTATACGTCTTACGTGGAACGGAATCTGGGTAGAGCTTATAACATTCAGCCTTCCATACGCATCAATGCTCGTATAGGTTCTGAAAGTTTCCATCATAGTTTGATTGTTGGCCTTTGTGTGATATGTCTCTTCTATTACATGAGCACACTTCTTCAATTCCTCTTCAACATTTCCTATATTCATGCTTTCGGAGGAGCATAAGTTTCTTTTATTATCGGCTCCGACTTCTACCAGACTCACGAAGTTATCTTCGGGATGAATCAAAATTTCATTGTCCTTTGCCTTTCTGAAGTCAAGAAGCGGTTCAAGGAGATTGTATTTTACTTTAATTAACGACAGCGCTTTATCAACCGATTTTTCATCCAATCCAGCAACTATGGCTACAGGATCGCCCACGCACCTTAATCTTTTATCAAGAATTAATCTATCATAGGGGCTCGGTTCAGGATAAGATTGACCTGCGGTAGTAAATCTTGATTCGGGAACATCCTCATAAGTTAAAACACATTCTATACCCGAAACCTTTTTTGCTCTTTCTGTATTTATTTCTTCTATGAGAGCATGTGCATGAGGGCTTCTGAGTAATTTAACTACAAGGCTGCTGCCCTGCGTTATATCATCAGTATAGACAGGTTTTCCTGTTACCAATGACATTGCGTCCTTTTTTCTTACAGGCTTATTTACGTACCTCATGTTATGCTCCTTTCTTCATATCCGAATATTTTTCCAAGTATTTTTTTACCGCTCTCAGCTGTCCCATGTATCCGGTGCAGCGGCACAAATTACCTTCGAGGTAATTCTTTATTTCATCCTCGGTAGGATTTTTCAATTCGTTTTTCATAGCAATTACGTTCATTATAAATCCGGGACTGCAAAAACCGCACTGCTCCGCACCCTCATCAGCTAAAAATCCGCCAAACTCTGATGCTTCATCCTGTATTCCCTCTATGGTAGTGACTTTAAGACCATTTGCCCTTACTGCCAATGTTGAACATGATAAAATCGGTTTTCCCTGCAGTAATACGGTACAAAGTCCGCAGTTGGAGGTTTCACAACCGCGCTTTACGCTGAGGCATCCCTTTGATCTTAAAAAATCAAGAAGGATTGTATCCGGCGATATATCATCTACATACTCTTTATCGTTTATCCATAATTTAATCTGCATAATATCCTCCGTTCAAAATTTCGTCAATGTTTCTTTTTATAAGTGCGTCGGCAAGTATTTGTCTGTATTCTTTGCTGCCGCGAATGTTTGTCCCAAAAGAAATATTATCGATAATCTTTAACACTGCGTTATCTATGTCATCCTTTTCGTAATTGTTATTTAAATTAAATGTACTTAACTTAGCTTTCATAGGTCTTGCGCCGACAACTACAAACCATTCATTTTCTTTATTTGCAACTGCACAGGTAAGAACAGGGAAATCAGTTGCACTTATACGATGGCTGTTGCATGCAGCTTTTCTTCCGTCTTTATTTATAATTATTTTCATTAAAATATCATTGTCAAGGGGCATGTTGACATATTCATTTAAAGGAATGATACCCCCTTTGAACAATTCAACATAGCTGTCCAAGGACAGGAGTGCTGTTAATATGTCTGAAAAACCAAAACGTGAATAAATACTTCCGCCTATTGTAGCAAGGTTTCTCATTTGAACTCCAACAATGTGTTTTAATGATTTGTGGAAAATATTATTAAATGATTTATTAAGATTTTCGTGTGTTTCCAGATCTCTTAATGTGCACATGCATCCTATTTTGAAGCTTTCGTCATCTTCATCTATTTTATTGAGATTTAAAGCAGATAAATCAATGGCAGTCCGGATTTTTTTTCTTCCCATCCTGAGCCACAGCATTCCGCCGATTATAGCATTTCGCTTGCTTTTGTTTAATTCATATGCTTCTTCTAAGCTTTCAGCAACAACATATTTATCTATGGTAAACATATTTCCCCTTTCGATTTTTAATATTACAATATTTTGATTAGTTCATAAATATTGTATCTTAAAAATCGACAACAATCAATAGCAATATTTGAAAATTATTCGTAATAAAACGAATGATTAATTGCAATTAAGGCGTGAAAATCGATAAAACAGCAGATAAATCAAAAAAGATAACCCAAACGGGTTACCTTTTAAGATGATTAGTGGATTGAATTTTTACTTTGATTCATTGATAAAGCATTGCTTAAGGTTTTGTTATTTGCCATATTTCTTACCACCGGAGTAACTGCGACTGCCGCAGCTGCTAAACCTACTCCGATCCAAACTCTGTTTGTCATTTTCAAATTAATCACCTCGAGTTTATTTTTTGCAGAAAGATTTTTTATATCCTTAAAAATTATTTCCAATAAACCGAAATGATTAAAAAATATAGTTACAACACTGTCATTCTGAGCGTTAGCGAAGAATCTCAGCTTTTGAAGTTATGAGATCCTTTGAGCTAAAACTCTCAGAATGACATAACAGGATTTATATTTTATATTAATTTTTTCAGAATTTTATTTTTAAAAAAGCATTTTTAGCATCATTAATCATATTGTTAATTATATCTTCACAGCTGTCTACAGATTTGATAACCGATAAGCTTTGTCCTGCCTGAACGAGACCCCATTCAACATCTCCATCTATAGGTGCTTTTCTGCTTGTTCCCGCAATTAAGTCATGCAATTGCTCATAAGGAGCATGTTCTTTTTCTAACTCTATGTATTTTTCAGTCATTTTATTTTTTATGCCCCTTACAGAATGACCTCGCAGATAACCTGTAATCTCCGTATCGGTATCACCGGCCTCAACAATTTTATTTTTGGCATTTATATGGGCGCTGCACTCTTTTGAAGCATAAAATCTCGTACCTGCTTGAATTCCTGATGCACCCATTATTAGTGCGGCAGCTAATCCTCTTCCGTCTGCAAAACCTCCCGCAGCAATTACAGGTATATTGATCTCAGGTACAACCTGCGTCATCAGAGATAATGTTGTAAGTTTCCCAATGTGCCCTCCTGCTTCCATACCTTCAATAATCAGTGCATCAGCACCTTTTTCTTCAACGCGTTTAGCTAATTTTAAATTCGGCACAACGGGAATTGCTATAATTTCAGCTTCTTTTAATTTTTCAAAGTAGGGCACAGGGTTACCGGCACCTAAAGTAACAAAGGCAACTTTTTCTTTGCAGATTAAATCAATTTTATCATCCTTATCATTATCCATGAGCACTATATTCACACCGAAGGGTTTATCAGTCAATGATTTAGCCAAGTCTATCTGCTCCTTAACCCAGGTTAAATTTCTTCCGCCTGTAGCAATGACTCCTGCGCCGCCTGCATTTGAAACTGCTGCAGCTAAGTTCGCATCTGATACCCAGGCCATGGCCCCTTGAATTATAGGATATTTAATTTTTAAAAGCTTTGTCAATTTTGTATTCATACTTCCTCCATCATATAACTTACATGTATTTTACCCATAATAAGCAGTTTAACACATAATTCAGGATTCAAACAGCCTTATTGTCATCAAATATTAATTTGCAACAAATTCCTGACCGCGAACATCCATTATCGTAAGCTCAGAAAGACGTATGGCAATAAATTCCTCTCCGTTTTCCTCTACCATTTCAATTTTACCTACTGCCTCAACCCAATCATTTTTTTCGGGAAGCTCGCCGTCGTACAATATTTCAAATCCTGCTGTTCCGTCGTATCCGCAGCATCCGGGACCGTATCGTATAACGAATTTATATTCCTGGTTTGATACGGGATTTGTGACTTCGGTGTAAATTCCTTCCCATTTTATTGTTTTGTCCATATAATCTTCAGGGTTAAGATAAATATCATTGGTTTGTGCAATAAACAGCTTTTCCCTTATTGTAATCACACCATCCTCGGAATTTTTCATGGAATCTAACAATGCATTATCCATTATGTGCTCAACAGCTGTTTTATAATCATTTGAACTGTCTTCAATATTTTGTTCGTTAATTGGCGGCTCTGCATCAATTGTTTTATTGCTGCTGCAGCCTGTAAATATAAAAATAGTTATAAGTGTTAAAAATATTATTTTCATTTTGAATTCACTCCGATCTTTCTTATAGCCACAAAACAGGAAGCTGCAATAAATGCCAATAGATTTACAGCTACCACACTTGCTCCGGCAGGTATGTTGTATTGGAAGGAAATAACAATACCGATAAAAAAGCATATAACCGATAATATGGCGGAGGTTATTATTACACCCTTAAAGCTTCCGAATATTCTCATAGATGTCAATGAAGGAAATATAATTAAGCTGGATATAAGCAATGCACCCATCAGCCTCATTCCTATAACAATTGTAAGTGCAGTTAACAGTGCCACAAGCATATTGTATCTTCCCGCCTTGATGCCTGTCGCCTTTGCAAAGTTTTCATCAAATGTAATCGCAAATATTTTGTTGTAAAATATGCCGTATAGAATCAATACAATAACTGATAATGTTACACTTAGATAAACGTCGCTTTTTTGCATCGCAAGAATGCTGCCAAACATGTAATTGCACACATCCGTATTCATACCCGTGGTAAGTGACGTAACAATTACACCAATTGCCAATGAACTGCTGGAAATCAATGCAATCGCGGCATCACCTTTGATTTTACTGCTTTCGCTGATTCTCAAAAGAAAAAAAGCTGCAAGCACCACAATGGGTATTGAAACCTGAAGAGGTGCCAGATTAAAAGCCATTGCTATTGACAAGGATCCAAATCCTACATGAGACAACCCGTCACCAATCATTGAATATCTTTTTAATACCAAGCTTACACCCAGTATGGCTGCACATAGTGAAACTAAAATCCCAACCAGCAATGCGCGGGTAATAAAAGTATATGACAGCAGCTCGGCAATAATATTAATCATTTTCATTACCCCCAATCATTCGTTTGTAAACAGCTGTTTCTTTGTACTCTGTAACGTGCCCGAAAAACAAGGAGGATGTATTCATGTGTAAAATTACATTTGAGTATTTTACAGAGCTTAAAATATCGTGAGAAATCATAATTATTGTAACTCCATAATCCTTATTCAACTTATATATAAGTTGGTACAGCTCTGAGGTTACAAGAGGGTCAAGTCCTGAAACAGGTTCGTCCAGCAACAAAAGCTTTTCCGTAGCACATAGAGCTCTTGCAAGAAGAACCCTTTGCTGCTGACCCCCTGATAAATCACGGTAGGATGCTTTTGACAAACTGCTTATCCCCAGTTTTTCCATATTTTCAGCGGCTTTTAGCTTATCCTTTCTGCTGTAAAATGGTTTTAGTCCTCTTGAGCTTAGACAACCCGACAGAATAACCTCATATACGGAAGCGGGAAAATCAAATTTTACCGGATTTTGTTGAGGAAGATAACCGATTTGGGTTTGCTTGATTTCATTGAATGAAATTTCTCCCGAGGAGGGACTCTTAAGTCCTAAGAGTCCTTTCATCAATGTGCTTTTCCCGGAGCCGTTTTCACCTACGATAGATAAATAATCACCTTCGTTAACACAAAAACTTACATCCTTCACCGCTTGGTGCCTATCATAATAAAAATTCAAATTATCACATCTAATCAATTTTGTCATGGTTATTTCAGTTAAGTCCTTTCCTTAAATTTTCTGCATTTTGACTCATCAGATCCAAATAAGTTACGCCTTTATTAAAATCGTCCTTCGATACATTGTGGCACGAATGGAACAAAAGCATTTCAGCTCCGGTATCTTCACAAATACTTCTTGAAATCTTAGGATCCGTAAGCTCTTCATGATATATTACAGATATTTTATTTTCCTTCATTTCGTCAATTATTTTAGCAATATCATGGGCACTTGGTTCGGTTTCCGAGGAACAATTGTCATAGGCAGACATATATTCCAATCCGTATTCCTCCGTGAAATAGTAGAGGGCGAATCTTCCTCCAAAATAGATTTTATTATGCTTGCCATTCTTTACTATTTCAGAAAATTCAGCATCTAGCTCATCCAGTTGTTTTTTGTAATTTTCTGCATTTTCCTTGTAATATGAAGCATTTTCAGGATCTACATAACAAAGTGAAGCAGCAATGTTATCAACCATTTTCTTTGCTATAACAGGACTGGTCCATATATGAGGGTCATATTCGTGGCTATGACCGTGTTCTTCGTTTTCGTGTTCATGGTCTTCATCTTCATGTTCATGATCAATATCTTCATGTTCATGGTCTTCATCTTCATGTTCATGATCAATATCTTCATGTTCATGGTCAGCATCTTCATGTTCATGATCCTCGTCTTCATGATCATGGTCGTGCTCTTCTTTAACAAGCGTTATACCGTTTGAAACATCCAAAATATTCAGCTTTTCATTTTCGATGCTTTGAATTATCCTGTCTGCCCACGGCTCCATATATTCTCCGGTATAAATAAACATATCAGCATTACCTATAGTTATAATATCACCGGGAGTAGGTTCAAAAGAGTGACTTTCCGCTCCGGGAGGAAGCAGCAGAGCAATATCCGCCTTATCTCCTGCGATTTGACGTGCAAAATCATATTGCGGAAAAAGTGTAGTTACTATTTTTATTTTCTCATTATTATTATCATTTTCATTTAAATCAGAAGCCTTTTGATTTTGGGTACATCCAAATAGGGCTATGACCAAAAGCATAACCAAAACGACTGTTAATATTTTTTTCATTGTAAACCTCCAAATTATTTAGTTATAAGCTTTGTAAATAATTTGGCGATTTAATTATCAAGTCTTACCTTTAAATTTACTAATGTAGTGTGTTTGTTAATTGAGTATAAGAAAAGTATGTTACACAATAAAATTAAAATGTGGCTGAGAGAGACTGCATAAAACGACCTGACTGACATGCCTACATATTTTAAAATCTTGTGTACAAAATTAAGATTTTCGCATATCGAGCACACATGCTCGGTGCAGCTATGAGATGTATGTAAATTAATATAGATTACAGAAAAGAGGAAAGCTGTAATTATGCATATAGTTAATATACCGGCAATAAATTTTTTGATCAATTGCTTTTCCATAACGCCCTCCATAACTGTAATTTAATATATCCACATTTTACTATAGTTTTTATAAAAAATCAATCTTGGTTATTTTAAAATCAATCTTGATTTTATTGATATTTATGTTTTAAATTTACTCAGTTGGGTATTTAATCTATAAATATTTATAAGGAGGATGTAATATGACAGTAAAATGGAACGGAGCAAATTTAATTAAAACTATAGCGGAAAACGAAGCGGGAGCGACAAAATTTTATAGAGCAATAGCTGAAGAGGCAAGAATTGGTGAAAAATTTTTTGAACTTTTGGCACAAGATGAAGAAAAACACGAAAAAATTTACAATGCATTGTTAAAAAGATTCGAGAAAAACATTGAAATTGAACTTGAGGAAAGTGATGCTAAGTATATGGATTTATTGATTGAAGCTAATAATCCTTTTGACGATGAGCTGATTGAGAAGGCAAAGAAAATGTGGGATAAGAGTCAAATATTTGAAATTGCTGAGCAAGCTGAAAGAGATGCAGTATTATTTGTGTCAGAATTACAAAGATTGTATCCTGATATGGCTGCCGAGGAAATGGCAATTATATCAAAGGAAGAAAAGTCGCATTTACAGAAAGTTCTTGAAAGAAAAAGAGAAAGTCAACCTATGTTTGGAAGAGGAATGTAAGAATCAAAAAAATCTGGGGATACCAGATTTTTTTATTCCGCGTTCTTTTTATTATTTGTTCGCTTTCTGTGCTTTACGCATTCGTTCAGCAAATATTCTATTTGTCCGTTGATGGAACGAAAATCATCCTCAGCCCAAGCGGCAAGCTCTTCCCAAAGCGTAGGCGATAACCGTAAAAGTAATTGCTTTTTTTCTTTATCTTTTTTGTCCAAAACGATAACCCTAGTATAAAGATCCTGAATTTACTATTGGCTGAGCATCCTTGTTTCCGCATAGAACAACCAACAGGTTGCTTACCATTGCCGCCTTTCTTTCCTCATCAAGCTGGACGATATCGTTCTTGTTTAGCTTATCCAAAGCCATTTCAACCATGCCAACTGCTCCTTCAACAATCATTTGTCTCGCATCAATTATAGCTGATGCCTGTTGTCTTTGCAGCATTGCCGCAGCAATTTCAGGAGCGTATGACAGATGGGTTATTCTTGCTTCAGTTATCTCTAAACCGGCCATTTCTACCTTTGATTGTATTTCATACTGAAGCTTCCTTGAAATTTCCTGACTGCTTCCTCTGAGTGTTTTTTCATTGTCATCTCCAAAAGTGTCATATGGATATAACCTTACTATATTTCTTAAAGCAGAATCACATTGGATCGATAAAAATTCTGTATAATTATCTACGTTAAAAACTGCCTTTGCAGTGTTAACAACCTTCCAGACAACTACTATACCGATGATTATAGGATTACCCAATGCATCATTTATTTTTTGTTTATCATTATTTAAAGTCATTGCTTTCAATGATATTTTTTTGTTCGGTAGCTGTATATTCACATCTTTCATACTTTTATCGCGTATAGAAGTGTCAACCGAGATTGCAGCGGTATTTGCCTTCGGTGAGCCGTTATTTACTGCAGATACGAAGGGATTGACAAAATAAAATCCTTCGCCCTTTAATGTTCCGTAATACCTTCCGAATAAAGTCAGAACAAGTGCTTCATTAGGCTTTAAAATTTTAAGCCCGCCAAAAATTATGGGTCCTGCAAAAAAGGCATACAGAGCACCGATAATTAAAAAGGTGACGCCTATAAAAGTAGTTTTTTCAGGTCTGGTTAAATAAATGACACTAAAAACAAACAGAGCAATTGCTGCTATCATAAGCACTATATTAGCTATTAATACTATCATTCCGTTTTCTGATTTTGGAGTTATTTCTTCATTATGGAGAGTTTGTTTGTTTAATTCTGACATATTAATCACCTCAATTAAGATTATGATATCAATTTGATATCATATTTATATTATATACATATTATTTTTGTTTGTCAATTGTTTAAAATTTTATTGACAAAATTAATATTATAATGGTATTCTATATTTAGATATTTAGACAAATGTCTAAATGATAAGGGGCGGTGATTGATAAATGAGTTTTCAAGACAGCTTTAAAGCCTTGTCAGATCCAACAAGGCGTCAGATTATAGAATTATTAAGAAACGGAAAATTAACGGCAGGTGAAATAGTTGACAAATTTCATATGACCGGAGCATCTATTTCCCACCATTTATCTATATTAAAAAATGCAGGTCTGGTTACAGATGATAAACAGGGGAAGTATATTTATTATGAGCTGAATTTATCCGTTGTCGAAGAAATTTTGTCATGGCTGGTTTCGCTAAAGGAGGAAAGAAATGAATAAAATATTTAATCAGAATAACTTTAAAATGTGGATAGTCTTTGTTGTATCACTTTTAATAGCGATTATTTCATACGGATATTTACCGGAGATGATACCTGTTCATTTTGATGCAGCCGGAAATGTAGATAATTATGCAAACAGAATAAGTATTTTTTTAACACCCGCAATAAATTTAATGATGATTATTTTGGCAGAGGTCGTAAGAAACATTGATCCAAAGAAAAGCGCATATGAAAAGTTTAATAAGCAATATTATTTATTGTTCTTTTTAGTTTCATTGCTGATGCTGGTGATAGAATTATATACCATAGCATTCAGCCTGAATATGAAAATATTCAATATCAATGCCATTATGCCGTTCGGGGTAGGTCTGTTGTTTACCGTAATAGGTAACATGATGCCTAAGTTTAAACAAAACTTCTATGCAGGTATACGCACGAGCTGGACTATTGCAGACAGTGATGTATGGTATAAAACCCACAGGCTGGGAGGAAAGCTATGGTTTGTCGGCGGTATATTGATGATGGTTTCGGCAATACTTCCGACACAGCTTAAAGTGATATTGTTTTTTACGGTGGTGACTGTGTTGGTAATAGTTCCTATGGTTTATTCATATGTGATTTACAGAAAAAAATATAATTAAAATTAGTTATGGGATTGTGTAAATTTACATGGTCTCATAACTTTGTATCTACGATAATTCGGGAGATAAAGGAGGAATTATTCTCCTGAAATTTCCAAAACTTTATTATACAATTTTGTATCAATATATATACCACAAATGATTAATTCATCTAATATTGGCTTTATTATAGTAACTATACCTAATTCTTTAGCTTTTAAAATTACTCCAATAGTTCCTGTTATATTAAGCTTGTAATATCTTGCATATTTTCTGGCTAACAAATCATCTATTATACATAAGTCAGCTTCTATTTCTTTCGCTAATATCATTACCTCAACTTCACCTTTGTGAAGGCTTGCTACGAATATTTTTTTGGCTTCCTCATTTTTTATCTTAATTATTTTAATAAAGCCACTTTCTTCAATAAAATCATTAGATTCTTTTAAATTTGAATCTAATATAATCTCTTCATAAACAGCATAGGGTATTATTATTTTTCCATATATCTGCTTCAACAAATCTAATCTTCCAATCTTATTTAGTGCTATTATTGGGGTTGAATTAGCTATTATCTTACGCATTTTTTATATCCTCTAATAATTCGTTATCATCTGTAAAGTTAAATATTGATATTTTATAAGATGCAAGCAACTGGATGAAGTCTTCCTTTGACATTTCGGCGAGCTCAGAACATTGTCCTAAAGATAATTTTTTTTCCTTATAATATTTTACAGCTACCGTTCTTTTCATATCCTTAATGATATTTTCGCTACTTTCCCTTAATGAAAGTACTATCTCCTCCGGAAAAGATATATTTGTATTATAATTCATATATTCACTTCCTTCCTTTTGAACAATGTATTTGTTTCATAATTTATTATATAATTAAAGTGCTATAAATACAATGAAATATTATATGCAAAAGAAGTTAAGGATATGCTGTTCAAACATTTTATAAAAAATAATATAATTTTCAATAGGCAGCATACGAAAACCTAATCCGGATATTTTTTTATCGGGTACAACAGCACCCATTTCGGGAAAGTCGAAAGCTTATCAATTTTATTCATTAACATGCTGTGCCACTTTAAAGCTCCTTCCCTGCTGTCTGAAGCAATGTATAAAATAATTTCTTCAAGGTCATACAATGCATCCTTCAGAAAAGTAATTTTATAAATTTCCATCTATGAGACCCTTCAGTCTTTCATCTACTTCAGCTAAGTCACAAGTTTTTTCACCGCTTATTTTCTTCATCAATGCTTCTAAGAGTTTTTCTCTTAAATCCAATTGTTCTTCTCTGCGAGTGTAATAGTCTATACTCATTACTACCAAATCGCCTTCACCATTTTTTGTTATATAGACAGGTTGGTCCTGTTCCTTGCAATATGAGGATATGTCGTTATATTCATTTCTTAAAGCTGTAGACGGTTTTATTTTCACAATTATCTCCTATCAAAATAATAGTCTTATTCTATACTTATTATATAATTAAAATGATAGAATTACAATAAAATATTCTTTATAATTTTATAATTTTATTTTTTATTAAAATCTGATAAAATAACTATAAAGAATAAACGATTGGAGAAATACTTTGAAAACGAGTGAAAAAATATATAGAGAAAATTCATATCTCACATCTATGGAGTCAGAGGTTGTGAGCTGTGTTCAAAAGGATGACTATTATGAAGTGATTTTAGACAAAACGATATTTTATCCTCACATGTCCGGAGGGCAGCCAAAGGATGAGGGAACCATAAATGGTATAAAGGTAATTGATGTGCAGGAAAGGGGCGAAGAAATAATACATGTGCTCGATGAGCCTGTAAGCGGAAGAGCTTCTCTTTCCATAGATTATGGAATCCGATTTGACTACATGCAGCAGCACACAGGACAGCACATACTGTCATACGCCATTGCACAGTTATATGACGGAACGACAGTGGGATTTCATTTGAGCGATAACTACACAACCATAGATATAGATAAGGTACTTACTGATGATATGGTTGTGGAAGCTGAATTGTTAAGCAACAAAATAATTTATGAAAATAAAGCCATGACAGCAGATACATACAATTATAAAGAAGCACGGGAATTAAAATTAAGAAAACTGCCACCCGAATTAGACAATTTAAGGATAGTATCTATTGCAGATTATGATGCGGTTGCCTGTGGAGGAACACATGTTAAAAATACAGGTGAAGTGGGCATAATAAAAATAACAAAGACGGAAAAATATAAATCAGGAACAAGGATAGAGTTTTTATGCGGAAAGAGGGGCTTGGATGATTATATAAACAAGAATAATGAGTTAACAAAGCTGTCATCTATGCTTACCTGCAGAACGGATATGCTCTTGGATAATATAGAAAAAATATTGACAGAAAATAAGATGATTAAAAAGGATTACAATCTTTTAACAAATGAACTTAATGAATACAAGGCAAGAGAATTAAAAAATGAAGCAGTAATAAAAGGTAATATTAAATTTGTTTTTGCTAAATATAATAGTGATATAAAGGACTTAAGATATATTTGTTCTAAAATAACCGAAGACGAAAATTATGTGTCCGTATTGGTTTCAGAAAAAGATAACACTTGTAATTTGGTTATGGGTCAGGCAAAAAATTTAAACCTTGCTTTAAAGGAAGTATTTGAAAAATGCAAAGGCATAATTAATGCCAAGGGAGGAGGCAACAACTACTTACTACAAGGTCAGGGAACTGCTTTAAAGGGTGAAGAATGCATAGAATCAGCTAAAAGCATCCTCTTTAACTGACAAAAGTGTCGCGGGGGACGAAGTGTCGCGGGGGACGGGGTTGCTGACATAAAATTTAATGATAAAAAATGGAGGTTACAATGATAGTATCTACAACACCAACTTTAGAAGGAAAAAGAATTATAGAGTACAAGGGTATAGTATTTGGAGAGGTAGTTTCAGGAGTGGATTTTGTAAAGGATTTTGCTGCAGGTCTTACAAACTTTTTCGGCGGAAGATCAAATTCCTACGAAGGAGAGCTTATAGAGGGCAGAGAAAATGCTATCGAAGAAATGAAGCACAGAGCGATGCAGATGGGTGCCAATGCGGTTGTAGGAGTAGACGTAGACTACGAAGTATTGGGAAGTGCCAACAACATGCTGATGATTATCGCATCCGGAACAGCAGTAGTGGTTGAATAAAATATAAAATTATACTATAATTGTGTTAAAGAAGGGTGGGATTAAATTATGTCTGAAATTCAAGATAAAAAACATATAACAATAAATGAATTTTATAAAATTGATTTTGAAGATGGATTCATATATGAATTGATTGACGGCATAGTTTGTATGTCAAAACCAAACATTGAGCATCAAAGAATTTCAGGCAAAATAATCAGAAAGTTTGGAGATTATTTTGACAATACGGAATGTGAACCATTACAGGAAATTGAGGTAAAACTGAAGGAAGATATTCTTGTTCCTGATATTTCGGTAATTTGTGATGATTCTAATTTTTCGGAACAAAGATATAATGGTGCTCCGACGATTGTTTTAGAAATATTAAGCCCATCAACAACTCATACGGATTTATTCACGAAGCTTTATAAGTATGAAGTATCCGGAGTTAATGAGTATTGGATAATTTCCCCTAAAGGGAGAACTGTCACAATACACAACTTCAAGGAAAGAACAGTAACAGTATATGATGAAACAGAAACAGCCAAGTCCGAAATATTCGATGGATTAGAATTAAAATTAACAGACATATTTTAAACAACATCAGCCCGTTTATGATTATGACGGGCTTTTTTTAAGTAATAATCGCTGTATATACTAAACATTTATTAGTAATACAATTATAAAGAAGAAAATGCTTATTAGCAGAGATCAATCCAGTAGATTTGCTGAGCCTTGCCTTCGTAAATATTTTCGCAGGTTAAAATACCACCGCAGCTAATTGCAGTTTTTATCGAAGGAATATTGTCTTTATCACATATAATCATAACTTTTGGAATCTTTAAATTATATGCTTCATTTAAAGCCAGTAAAAGCTGCTGTTTCCCATAACCTTTTCTTCGTTCCGATGGACGAATTCCATAACCAATATGCCCGCCATGCTTTTCTAATTCGGGAGTTAAAGAATGACGCAATTGAATACTTCCAATTATCTTATTATCAGTTTTTCTGACGGAAAAAAATGTGCTTGCATGGACATTTTTTCTCAGTTTATCTTTTTCAATTGAAAGAACAAGTTTGAGCCATTCATCAAAATTATCAGCTTGAGCTATGCCGCAACTTCCATTGATCTGAGTTTCACCAAAGTCAAAATATTCTTGTCGATATTCCCAAATGGCTTCTTTTAATTCATAAGAAGGTCTTATGATAATCAATTCATTTGTCATTATCTCACCCCAAAAAATACAAATTTTCTTCATACCCTCATTATAGCACATTATATAAATACAAGAAACTTCTAAGAAAAGATTTGCGTCATCTGCTTAATGAATAAAATTTGATTTTGTATTGGGAATAAGTTACAATAAAACAGTGATTAAAGTATTAAAGGTATAGATATGGGTGGGTTATGAATATTTATTTATTAAGGCATGGACAAACTAATATTAACAGAGACGGAATATTTCATGCAGATACCGACAAAGAGTTAAACGAACTCGGAAGAAAGCAAGCTGAATTATTAGGAAAGAGAATACAGAAATATCATATAGATATTATATAATTGCAGCATTAGTATTGTAAATTATGATATCAAAAATAACAAACAAATTGTGAAGTGTGTTAATGATACCGGGCATTTGGAGGGTTTGATATATTCTTAAAAAATGTCACGAACAGAAGTGACAGAGATTACCTATAATAATGGAGGTACATATGTTGGATAAAGTTATTCAGGATTGGGACAAGGCTGCTAAATTATATTCTGAATTTGAGGCTGCATCAAAATATGCTGCCTTTTGCCGCGAATTTATTACAAATTATTTTTTTGATATTAAGAATAAAAACGTACTGGATGCAGGATGCGGCAATGGTGAACACACACATATTTTGTCACAGAGGGGCGGACATGTAGTGGGGTGCGACGGTTCGGTTGAAATGCTTAAACTGGCTAAATTTAAGTATCAATCTTATAGATTTGACCATGTTAACCTTTTAAACCGGATACCATATCAAAACAATGAGTTTGACATAGTTCTATGTAATTTAGTTTTAATGGATATTGACCCTGTAGATAATGCTATTTCGGAATTTTACAGAATTCTTAAAAATGATGGTACATTCTTTTTTTCTATTGTTCATCCTGCATTTTATCAGGCTGTCTGGGAACGAAACGAAGAAGGTGTTGCATTATCAAAAAAAGTATCAGGTTATATAACATCTAAGGCCGTGCAGCAAACTTTTTGGGGCAATACAATGCACTATCACAGACCGATATCCTATTATTTCAATAAAATTTCAGACGCAGGATTCTCATTGAAGAATATGTTCGAACCAAAGGTTTATGAGGAAGAAAAAATTCCTGATATACCGTTGTATCTGTTTGCTGAGTTTATTAAGCGATAATTGTATATGATTATTGTTTAGTAAGTGTAAAAATGTCAAAATATATAGTAAGATAACTTTATTCAGAAAGGAAACAGTTATGAAAATAGAAATCCGTGATAGAAGAAGAGAAGATGTTAATGAATTTTGTGAGTTTTTATATAGGCTTGATAATGAAGCTGAATACATGCTTGTTGAAAAAGGCGAACGAAATATTGATGAAGAAGTAATTTCCGGTAATATTGGGGCTGTTATAGATAGCGGGGACGCATGCTATATTGCAAAGGATGATAAAAATATAGTTGGGTATGCTATTGCCGTCAGGGAGAATTTCATCAGGACAAAACATGTTGCTACAATAGTTATAGGTATACTTGAGGATTATTGCAGCAAGGGCATCGGCTCCATGTTTTTTCGAAATATAATAAATTGGGCTGCTGAAAATAATGTAAAGAGACTGGAATTAACCGTAATAAAAGAAAATGTAAGAGCGGTGAATTTATATAAAAAAGTTGGTTTTAGTATAGAAGGAATAAGAGAAAAAGCTACATTTATGAATGGAAGATATTATGATGAACTGTATATGGCAAAAATACTAGAGTAAAGGTTGCAAGCAACCTCAGGCTGCTGAAAAAGTCCCCCTGCTTCGTTGCCGCTGCGCCGGTCAATCCTCACGTATGTCTGAATACGCTGCGGTTGCCCGTCTTCCGGCGCCTTGCAGGATGAACTTTTTGAACAGCCTATCAGATTGATGACTTTGTCATAAATCTGAATAAAAAGGTTGCAACCTTTTTACTCTAATATTATACGGTCTATTTTATTGTTTTTCTGCTTATCTTTATTTATATACCCGCCCACATAGCCGTTTTGCCTTGATGTAAGATTACCGCGGTTCTCGGCTTGTGGATTTGCAATGGCTAATTCTCTTGCATATTCTGCCTTCATTTGATCTAATGCAATTTTAGCTTCTTTAGATGGTATAACTCTTTTTTTGTTTTCCGACATATTATCACTTCCTTCTATGGGATATTATTTGATAATTTTAAATAAATAATTCAAAATAGATAAAATTAAGATTAAATTAATATTGGAGGAAGATAATATTTAATACTGCTCAAATTTACTGCATATGATATACTTATACAAATAACAACAGACAGGATGTGATTGATTGAAAAAATTGTTACCTTTTATGAGGAATTACTTATTTTACGCAATACTATGCCCAATTTTAATGATCCTGGAGGTATTGGCAGATATTGTAATTCCATATCTGATGTCGAGGATAGTGGATGTCGGGATTGCAAACAACGATATAAATTACATAGTAAAACTAGGACTAATAATGATTTCGGCAGCGGTTTTCGGTATTATATTAGGTGTGATAAGCTCACACTTCGGTGCCAAGGCAGGTCTTGGATTTGCTGCTGAGGTCAGAAAGGAGCTTTTTAAAAAGGTTCAAGGCTTTTCCTTTGCAAACTTGGATAAGTTCTCCGTATCATCTCTCATAACGCGATTGACCAACGACTGCAACACTTTGGGGCAGGTAACGATGATGAGCTTGAGAATGGCGGTAAGAGCTCCGTTTATGATGATATTTGCACTTATTATGGCACTGAGGATAAATGCTCCATTAGCTAAGGTTTTTATGGTTGCCATACCGGTTACCGTAATTTTACTGACTATAATTTTATCGAAGGCAAGACCTTTGTTTTTACAAATGCAAACTCGGGTAGATAAAGTTAATGGGATTATTCAAGAAAATCTTATAGGAATCAGAGTGGTTAAATCCTTTAACAGACAGAAGTTTGAAGAAGGTAAATTTAAAGAAAGAAATGATGCATTAAGAAATACTGCATTAAAAGCAGTATCCATAATTATTTTCTTCATGCCTGCATTAACAATAATTATTTATTCAACTATAATTTCGGTATTATGGTTTGGAGGAAAACAGATAGTTGCAGGAAATATGGGAAGCGGAGATTTAATATCTTTCATAACATATATAACTCAAATATTAATGTCATTGATGATGCTGTCATTCTTTTTCATGCAGCTGATGAGAGGAGCGGCTTCAGTAAACAGAATAGTTGAAGTTTTAAATACCGATTCGGAAATTGTTGAGATTGAAAATTCTGTTTCAGAAATTTCGGAGGGGTCAATCAGCTTTAATAATGTAAGCTTTAAATACCCGGGAAGTGCGGAAAAAACCTTGCAAGATATTAATTTGAATATAAAGACAGGAGAAGTAATAGGAATAATTGGTTCTACCGGTTCTTCCAAGTCAACGCTGGTTCAGTTAATACCCAGACTTTATGATGTAACGGGAGGAGAAGTTAAAGTAGGAGGTATTGATGTAAAAAATTACAATATAAAAGCGCTGAGAGACAATATTGCGTTTGTGCTTCAAAAGAATGTACTATTTTCCGGAACCATCAGGGAAAATATGCAGTGGGGAAATGAAAATGCATCCGATGAACAAATTATAAATGCACTGAAGCAATCTCAGGCGTGGGAGTTTGTTTCCAAGTACGGTGACGGATTGGACCACAAGGTTGAGCAGGGCGGCGATAATTTCTCGGGAGGTCAAAAACAAAGATTGACTATTGCCAGAGCATTGCTAAAAGCGCCCAAAATAATTATATTAGATGATTCCACAAGTGCGGTTGATGTGGCAACAGATGCTAAAATTCAAAAAAGCTTTAAAGATGAGCTCGGCGATGTTACGACAATCATAATAGCTCAGCGAATTTCATCTATACAGCATGCAGACAGAATTGTAGTTATGAATGAAGGAAAGATAGAATCAATCGGAAAACACGATACATTAATGAAATCTTCTCTGATATACAAAGAAATATATGAATCACAGATGAAAGGGGTGGTAGGTCTATGAGAGCAATGAAGAGTTCATCCGGTAAGGCTTCAGGTAAGCTCAGACCAACCGATCCTAAAAGAACACTGATAAGATTGTTCAGTTATTTTAAATATAATAAATTATTGTTTTTTACGGGGATTATATTTATTATACTTGGTTCGGTGGCTGAAATAGCTATAAATGGTATGCTAAGCCCGGTTATTGATACTTTGATCGGCGATTTTGTAATGTCTAAATTTTTGATGTATATAGCTATTATGATTTTAATGGCTGTATCTATAGCAATATCCCAATATATAGGTAATTTGTCCATGGCTAAGTTAGCTCAAAAAACCGTGCATAGAATACGTGAAGAAATGTTCTCAAAAATGGAACAGCTTCCTGTTTCCTTCTTTGACAAGCATACTCACGGTGATTTAATGTCAACATTCACAAATGATGTGGATATGCTTAACCAGTCATTGGAGCAAAGCTCCTCTCAAGTCATTATGTCATTCATAACAGTTGTGGGTACCTTTATAATGATGCTGATTTTAAGTCCTTTGATGACAATGGTTGTTGTAGCAATGCTTGGAGTAATGTTCTTGGCAATCAAGATAATAGGGCAGAAATCATCAAGCAATTTCCGCTACCAACAGGCAAGCTTGGCAGGGATGAACGGATATATAGAAGAAATAATGACGGGGCAAAAAGTTGTTAAGGTGTTTAATTATGAGGAACGAGTCATAAATAATTTTAATAAAAGGAACGAGGATTTAAGGATTGCGGGTACTCGTGCATCTGCATACGGTGTAATGATGATGCCTATTATGGGAAATTTGTCATATGTATTGTATGCGATTATATCAATGCTTGGAGCGTACATGGTAATGCTTAACAGGTTCAGCGTCGGAAACATTGCATCCTTCTTGCAATATACGAGAACTATTTCAAGACCTATTACCATGGTATCAAACCAACTTAATACCCTGTTTGCTGCTTTGGCGGGAGCTGAAAGAATATTTAATGTATTGGATGAAATATCTGAAATAGATACAGGGGATGTAAGATTACAAGAAGATTGTGAAGGCAAGAATAATCTTTGCTGGATTGTTCCGAATGAGAACGGTGAAGTTGAAAAGGTATCTTTAAAGGGGTACATAACGTTTAAAAATGTAGACTTTGGATATACACATGATAAAAAGGTTTTGAAAAATATTAATTTATATGCTAAGCCGGGTCAAAAAATCGCTTTTGTAGGTTCTACCGGTGCAGGAAAGACTACAATTACCAATTTAATAAACAGATTTTATGAAATTAATGACGGAGAAATTCTTTATGATGGTATAGATATAAAAAGAATTAATAAATTTGATTTGAGAAGTACAATGAGTATAGTATTGCAGGATGTTCATCTGTTTGAAGGAACTGTTGCAGACAATATACGATACGGCAGGCTGGATGCTACCGACGCAGAGGTTAAAGCGGCTGCCAAGCTTGCAAATGCACATTATTTTATAAAGAATCTGCCTGACGGTTATAATACTGTGCTTACTGCCGACGGTCAGAATTTATCGCAGGGAGAAAGACAGCTTCTCTCAATAGCAAGAGCAGCAGTAGCCGATCCTATCATACTGATATTAGACGAAGCCACATCATCAGTCGATACAAGGACTGAAAAGTTGATTTCTGAGGGAATGGATAAGCTGATGGAAGGCAGAACTACTTTTGTTATAGCACACAGGTTGTCAACTGTCCGCGATTCAAATGCGATTATGGTGCTGGAGCATGGTGAAATAATCGAAAGAGGAGACCATGATGATTTAATGGAACAAAAAGGCAGATACTACCAGCTTAATATGGGTGCCGTTGAATTAGAGTAGTGAAATATTGTTTAAAGCCTGTTTATGTGCTATTATATATATAGCAAATAGACAGGCTTTTTAAATTAAATACTATCTACGATTATCTTACGGCTTGTCATCCTGAGAGCTTTAGCTCGAAGGATCTCAGAACTTTAAAATCTGAGATCCTTCGCTAACGCTCAGAATGACAAGGTATGTACGTTATTGGTTTATTCATAGCAATGACATGAGCGGACGATATGAGTTATTCATAACAATGACGATATTTACAAAACGAGGAGGATACAAATGAGAATATTGCATACTTCGGACTGGCATTTGGGCAAAAGCTTGGAAGGCGTGAGCAGAATGGACGAGCAGGAAAGCTTTTTGAACGACTTTATAGAAATAGTTAAAGAACATAACATAGATATGATTATAATAGCCGGAGACGTTTATGACAGCGCAAACCCTCCTGCAAGAGCCGAAAAAATGTTTTATGATACATTGAAAAAGCTTTCGGCTGACGGAGAAAGAATTACTTTGGTAATTGCGGGCAATCATGATAATCCCGAAAGGTTGGTTGCGGCAGGACCTCTTGCAAGAGACCACGGGATCATAATGCTTGGTACACCAAAGTCTGTAGCTGATATAGGTGAATATGGAAAGCATCGTGTGATTGATGCCGGAGAAGGCTATGTGGAGATAGAAATTAACGGAGAAAAAGCCGTTATAATTACTGTTCCGTATCCTTCTGAAAAAAGGTTAAATGAAGTGCTTTACGCTGCAATGGATAATGAAGAAGAAAGAGTAAAATCTTACGGGGACAGAATGAAACTTTTATTTTCCTCGCTTAACGAAAAATACAGGGATGATACCATAAACATAGCGGTGTCACATTTGTTTGCAATGGGAAGTGAAGAGGCCGGCTCGGAAAGAAATGCACAGCTTGGAGGAAGCATAATTGTTGATGGAAGCTGTTTCCCGGAAAAAGCCCAATACATTGCATTGGGTCATATACATAAACCTCAGATCGTGCCGGGAACAAACAAAAAAGCGAGATATGCCGGTTCGCCGATTCATTATAACAAGAAAGAAATAAGCTTTAAGAAAAAATGCTACGTTCTGGATGTGCATGTAGGGCAAGAATGTAGTATAGATGAATTGGAATTTAAGATATATAAGCCGATTGAAATCTGGAAATGCGAAAGCATCGAAAAAGCAATAGATATGTGTGAGGAAAATAAGGACAAGGATTGCTGGGTTTACCTCGAAATTACTACAGACAGATACTTAAGAGAAGATGAGATAAAAATGATGAAGGTTCTAAAAAAAGACATTCTTGAAATTGCACCGAAGATATCAGCTGTTGAAATGGAAGAAATCAACCTTGATATGGAAAAATCTTTCGAAGAAATATTCAGGGGTTTTTATATGAAGGAAAGAAATGTGGAGCCGGATGACGAGGTGGTAGATATATTGTTATCAATATTGAATGAGGAGGAATCCGAAAATGAAACCGCTTAACCTTAAAATAAAAGGACTTAACAGTTTTATTGAATTGCAGGAGGTCAATTTTGAAAGATTGACCGAAAGGGGATTATTCGGCATTTTCGGACCTACAGGCAGCGGTAAATCAACCATACTTGACGGTATTATACTGAGCTTATACGGCTGCGTGCCAAGAGACAGCTCCAATTTTATGAATATTAACTGCGATACTATGAATGTATGCTTTGAATTCCAGATAACAGAAAAGGATGCAAAGCGCTACAGAGTTGAAAGAGAATTTAAAAGAGATAAATCCGGAAGTATAAAGACACGATCGGCAAAAATTATTGATATTACTTCGGATGAAATTGTTCTGGAAGATATGGTAAGGCAGGTAGACAGTAAATGCAGGGAAATTATCGGCTTGGAGGTAGACGACTTTACGAGAACGGTGGTTCTTCCACAAGGTAATTTCAGCGAGTTTTTGAAGCTTCAGGGCAAGGAAAGAAGGGAAATGCTTGAGAGATTGTTTAATCTTCAAAAATACGGAGACAAGCTTTCCAATAAACTTTCTTTAAGAATCGGTAAAGATGTACAAAGCCTGAATGTACTTGAGGGAGAATTGAAGGGCTTTGAGAATGTAAGCGATGAAATTCTTGAAAGTACGGAAAAGCTGCTTAATGAAACAAAAATACAAATTGAAAATCTTTCTATGGAATTGGCATCGGCCGAAAAAGAATATAACGAGGGCAAGGAAGTATGGGATTTACAAAAAGAGCTTATATCCATTGATGAGAAGGAAAAATCCCTGAAAGAACAGGAAAATGAAATTAAAGAACTTAACAACAGAGTAATTAAAGGGGAAAGTGCACTCAAGGTTAAGCCCTATATCGAAGCTTACGAAAATACACTTAAACAAATTGAAGCGGTTTCTAAAACAGTGTCAGAGCTGAAGCAAAAAGCGTTATTAATTGAAAACCACAAAAACAGTGTAGAACAGTTGTATGTTGAAGCGAAGAATAAAAAAGATATTAACCTGCCTGTTATTAAGGTAAAGGAGCAGAAAATCCTTGATGCAATAGAAGAGAAAAGTGTTCTGGGAAAATTAACTGCGGAAAAACTCCGGCTTGAGGAATCTAAAAATAAAACAGAAGAAGAAATAAAAAATGCAAATCAGCAATTATTGATAAGTGAAAATAATATTTTAAAGTTAAATGACAATATTAACAGCAAGGAAAGCAAATTCGAGCAATTGAAGGTAGCTGAAGAATTTAAGGATAAAGTTAATGCCGGTTTTTTACTTATAAGCTCCTATGACAATCTAATCGGTCAAACAAATAAAATAAGCAAAGAAATAAAAGAAATAAGCGATATTCTAAATGAGGAATCAACTTTAAGTGAAATGTGCTCCAAAGAATTAAATGACAAGGATGAATTGTTAAAAAGTAATGAAAGAGCGCTAAATGTCATAAACGAAAAATGTCCCGGAGACCAAAATACATTATTAAAATTAAAAGAAAATTTGGACGAAGTAAAAAATAAATGGGAAAAGAATAAGGAATTTACCGAATTGATCAATAAAGCCAGGAATAACACCGATGTATTGAAAATCGAGCTAAAAACTAAGGAAGATGAAGCGCTTGTCCTGAGTAAAGAAATAGAGTCATCAAAGGACGTATTAAAAAGACAGGAAGCTGAAAATATCGCTCATATATTGAGACAGGAGCTTTCAGACGGGGAGGTATGTCCTGTTTGCGGTTCAACATCTCATCATCAGGAAAATATTAAATTAGAAAAATTTGATTTCAATGTTGAAACATACAGGAACAGCTTGAATGCCAAAGAAGAAAAAGCAAAGAAATTAACGGCAGAAATAATCAAAATTCAAACTAATTTAGTTACAGAAGAAAATATTATAAAACAAAGCGAAGCTAAGTTGAATGAGTTGGGTGAAGATTATAAAAAAGTATCTTTAGAGAATTTAAAAAATGACTTCCAGAAACAAATCATAGAAGTCAATAGATACAACGATGATAAATCTAAGCTTGAAAAAAATATAAGGACTTTATCGGAAGAAAAAAGCAAATTGTTATTGAAATATAATAAGATAACAAGTTCCATAGACCATAATAGAGTTCAGCTAAAAAAGCTGGGGGATGAACTTAAGCTTAAAAGTGATGAAGCTGAGGAAAAGAAAAAAGAACTGAATAAGGTCAAAGCTGAGCTCCAAATTGTCGATTTCGTAAAAGTGAAAGAAGAAATCAACAACAAGGAAAATGAACGCAGCTTGCTTGAAAAGGAAATAAAGGAGCATCGCGAGAGTTTAAAAACAGAACTTGGATTAAAGGATAAATCATTAAACAAATTAAATGAGCTCAAAATATTTTTTAAAGAGATGCATACAACAATTTACGAGAAGAATAAAAGCATTGATGAAAAGACGGAAAGTATAAAAAATAAGTCCGGTGGTATCGAGGATTTAGAAGATGCAAAAGAACAGATATCCGCTTTAATTAATCAGATATCAGAAGAATATGAAAAGCTTGAGAAAAGCAGAGAAGCTGCAGAAACGCAATTTAAAGATTGTAATAATGAAATAATGTCAGCACAGGGGAATCTCATAAGCTTAAAGGAAAGGTGCGAAAAGGATAACTCTTCGCTTAAAAATGTCTTGGAGGAAGAGGGCTTAAAGGATGCTGAAGAGGCAAAAATTAAATATGTACAAAAATTCGAATTAGATAATTTCAAAAAGCAAATTGATGCTTATATAAATTCCTTAGCACAAATAAGAGGTGCATCCATAAATTTAAAAAATAAGCTTAACGGCAGATTCCTGACAGAAGAGCAGTGGGTCAATATCCGGAATATGAAAAGTGAAAAGGCTGAAATGCTTGATAAATTAAATGAAGAAAAAATAATACTTGAATCTGAAGCCAAAAAAGCGGCAGAAAAATTAACTTACAAAAAAGAACTTGAAAAAAATAAAGGAGACTTATCTCATAAATTGGCTTTGTTAAGAGACTTGGAGAAATTATTCAGAGGCAAAAAATTTGTTGAATTTGTAGCTGCCAATCAGCTTAAATATGTGTCGATAGAAGCAGGCAGGAGATTAAAAGAAATTTCCGGCGGCACATACGGATTAGAGGTTGATCAGGATAGTAAGTTTCTTATCAGGGATTATAAGAATGGTGGAGCTCAGAGAGATGCATCGACACTTTCGGGCGGAGAAACCTTTGTTGCATCCTTAGCTCTTGCACTTGCTCTTTCTTCCCAGATTCAGCTAAAGGGTACGGCACCTCTCGAACTTTTTTTCTTGGATGAGGGCTTTGGCACACTTGATGACAATCTGTTAGAAGTGGTTATGGATTCACTTGAAAAAATCCATAACGATAAGCTGTCTGTGGGGATTATCAGTCACGTTGAGTCGATTAAAGGCAGGGTACCTCTTAAGCTTATTGTAACCCCGGCCGTAGCAGGCATGGGCGGAAGCAAGGTAAAAATAGAAATTAGCTAGGTTTTCTAAAAAAAAATTGCATTTAGTCATATATATTGCTTATTAAATATATATTTATATAAGGACAAATTTATATATGATTAGGGGGATTTTAATGAAAAGGTTTAAAACTAAGTTAATCAATAAGCTATCCGGTAAACTGTTAAAGCCTTTAAACAAAGAGGAATCGATAAATAATATATTAACTATAGGATTATTTGTTTTCATAATAATAACAACATTTTGGATAATAGACATAATATTCGGTCTTTTGAGTGATTCAATGAACTTAGATGAAATAAAATATGTACTTTTATTGATAAGGGATTATGTAATATGGTTTGTTTTAGCTCTATTATACATTTTTATTGCAAGAAAAAAACAGTTTAATAACGAATCGGTTTATGGATTAACTGCTTTGGGTTCAATATATACGGGAATTAAGCTGTATATGGCTGAACTGGGTTACTTTTGGCTGTTCCTTGTAGAGTGGGTTGTAATAACGATAGCAATATATAATATAGTAAGGATTATATTTAAGCATCTTGCCAAGCCGGTTGTTGAATAGCACTCAAGAAAGTTTTAGTTCCCTTTGGTTACAAACATTGGGAATTCTTTGCGAATGCCCTACCTCTATTCTCAGAAAAAAGACTCTGAGAAACGGGGTTAGGGCAAATTTCGCCTATCAGATTGATGACTTTGTCATCAATCTGATTACTCTTTTGAGTGATTTTTGTTTAAATAATACCAATTTGGATATAATTATGATATAATTATAAAAAGAGGAGGGATGCATATGAAAAGGTTATTAGTTCCTATTGATGGTTCTAATGCATCAATTGCTGCCGTGAAAAAGGCTATTGAGATAGCAAGAAATAATAACTCGTATATAAAATTGATATCTGTGGTAAAATCATCTGAAAACAAAAGAAAAGACAGAAATGAAAATTTATGGGGTGCAGTAGATGGCTCAATAATTATCAATGAAGAATTAGAAAAGAAGTTGGAAAGCAATTATGTTGAAAGCTCGGAAAAGCTTTTGAGCCAGATAATATCACGTCTTGATTTTAACGGAATCAGGGTAGAAACAGAGGTATTGGTAGGAGAACCGTATTTAAAAATAATAGAGCAGGCTAAAAGTGGTAATTTTGACCTTATAGTCATGGGAAGCAGAGGGTTTTCTAAAATGAAAAGATTTTTTGTCGGGTCTGTTACTCAAAGAGTAATAGCAGAAGCTCCAAGCCCTGTCTTAGTGATAAGAAGCGCTTTTGAACCATAAATTTAAATCGGGCTATTCCACCTTATACAAGGTGGTTTTTTTTATAACTTAATATTGAAAAATATGGAATAATATGATACAATATACTAAATATTGATAATTATTAATAATTTAATGGAGGTAGAATAATGACAAAAAATGCATTGCTAAATCGGCAAACGTATACAGCAAATAATAAATACGACTTTGATGAAAATTCATACAAAAGCTTATTTTTGGATTTACCAATCGGATATGCGTTTTTTGAAATTATTTATGATGAAAATAATAAACCTTATGATTATAAATTTATAGAAGTTAATTCAATATTTGAAGAGAAGTCGGGATTAAAATCAAAGGAATTAATAGGAGAAAATATATCTGTATTCTTTGAATGCATTGATAATAAAAAAACAGAACAGCTTATGCTGCATGCGGCCAGGGCAATATACAAGGGTAAGCAGCAGGAATTTGAAATATATAATAAACATGTTAACAAATGGTACAAGATTCATTTAAAAGCACCTAGCAGAAAATTTTTGGTAACTTATCTAATAGATATAACAAAAGAGAAACTTCATACGATTGAGCTGGAAAACGCAAGAAGGCGTATGGAAAACATAATTGAGGCAACTGATATTGGTACATGGGAGTTAAATATGCAGACAGGTGAGCGTATTTACAACGAAAGATGGGCAAGCATTTTGGGATATACACTTGAAGAGCTGTCTCCAATTAATGAGGATACATGGATAGGATTGGTCCACCCTGATGATTTACAACAGGAGCTGAACAAGGATATGCTTCTTTATAATAAAAAGATAGATTGCTATGATGACGAATACCGTATGAGACATAAAGACGGTCACTGGGTTTGGATACAAGACAGAGGCAAGGTGATATCATGGACAGAAGATGGCAGCCCGTTACTGCTCAGCGGTACTCACACTGATATAACCGCAAAAAGGAATAAGCAGGAAGAAGTTTTGTATTTAAGCTATCGTGACCAGCTGACAGGATTTTATAACAGAAGATATTTTGATGAAAATCTTAAAGAAATTGATGTCGAAAAAAATCTTCCGATGTCGGTTATTTTAGCTGACGTGAATGGTTTAAAGCTTACAAACGATTCGTTTGGTCACTCAGTAGGTGATGATTTATTGAAAAAAGCCACGGATGTAATAAGAGCCGGCTGCTGCAGAAACACGGATAAGCTAGTGAGGATAGGCGGCGACGAATTTTTGATAATCTTACCTAATACAGAATCATGGAAGGCAGTCGAAATTATTAAAAATATAAATTCTCTGGCGCTGAAAGAAAAGGTCAGAGGAATTGACGTTTCAATTTCTTTTGGATATAAAACCAAAAGAAGAATTGAAGAAAGCTTCAATGATGTATTTAAATCTGCCGAAGCACGTATGTACAGACACAAGCTATATGAAAGCTCCTGCATACGAAACAAAACAATTGAAATTATAATGAACACATTGTATGAAAAAAGCAACAGAGAGATGCTCCATTCTAAGAGAGTCGGTGAAATCTGCGAAAAAATTGCATTAAGGCTTAATTTTGATAAAGAAAAAACAATACAAGTTAAGTTAGCGGGAATAATGCATGATATAGGTAAAATGGGAATTGATGAAAATATTCTTAATAAACCTCAAAGATTAAGTTATGAGGAATACAATGAACTAAAAAGGCATCCTGAAATCGGGTACAGAATGCTCAGTACGTCCAATGATTATTCGGAAATCGCGGATTATGTGCTTAAGCATCATGAAAGATGGGATGGTAATGGTTATCCCGGCGGTTTCAAGGGTGAGGAAATATCAATTCAGGCAAGAATTATTGCAATAGCTGAAGCTTATGATGATATGATTTACGGTATGCCGTATAAGAAAAATATGAGTATTGATGAGGCCGCGGCTGAATTAAAACGGTGTTCCGGCTCACAATTTGATCCTGATATAGTTGAAGTATTTATTGATTTGATAACCTCCCCTTAGGCTGATGAAAAAGCTCGTTTGTATCATCTTGAGCATAATAATATCACTCAGCCTACAAGGTTGGTAAAGTTGCGACTCCACTATACCTTTGCTGTCTGTATACGCTTACTATTAAATTCCATGTTCGTTCATCCACTGTTCCGGTAGGTTCTAAACCATTTAAGCTTTGAAATACTGTAACAGCACTTTGGGTATTTTCGTCATATATACCATTGGGTTCAATATAAGGGATTGCAGGTATTATTAATGAAATATAAGATAACATTTCTTGAATCACATAAACTCCGGGAGATTCATATCCTAATGAATATATTATACCTGGCCATTGCAAAATAGGAATATACACCTCTTCGGGAGGAATTGCTTCCAATATGCCCATTATAGTCCTATATATCGAATTTATTGTTTCTTCATTGGCAATACCCGTTTGTGCTAAGTCCATAGTTTTTTGATACTGCAAAACGGCATCTCTTGTTTGATAATCGTATACTGATGTAATCGGGACAGCAGGAATTGTGTTGTAAAATGCCGATAAAACATTTAAAGCAAATTGTAACAGATCGACTCCCGGCCTCACATCACCTTCTAAAAATTGTCCGGATGTTATGCCGTATAATTCGTTAAACAGTAATCCTTCTGTTGATAATTCAGCTAATTTGGTAACCGCAGTATAAGTTCGGATTATTCTGTACCACGTCCCTTCATCTATAACGCCGGTTTGCGGCAATTGAAAAACATTTTGAAAAGTTTTTACGGCAGCTTCAGTCGTTTCTCCAAAAAAACCATCAATTGGTGAAATAGCGGATATTGCGGGATAATTACGTCTGATTCTTTCCAAATAACCTTGCATTTTCAGGACATTTAAGCTTGAATCACCTAATGAAAGCGGTTCTCCGGGATAGGTGCTCGGAACATCGGTTTGAGGTGCGTTCGTTATAATTTCAATATTTTCACCGTAATAGTATTTTAGTATTTCTTCAGGAATATATCCGGCATCGGCTAATTCCACCGTTCCCCATTGCTGCAATCCATCGCATACGGATATCCTTCCGTCGCAAAATCTTGCATAAATGGGGAAGGTTTGCCCTGTTCTGGCTATATAATAATTAAAAATTCTATCTGTTATAAGTGATATACTGTCAAAAATACCTCTGTTATGTACATATGCCTGGTCATAACGGGTATCGTTAGTGATATCAAAATTGTAACCTCTTGATCTGTACCATTCAGTATAAACTCTGTTTAATGTAACAGATGTAATAGCAATTATATTTGCAATTAAGGAATTATCAGGCCATGTAGGATATAATTCGCTCGAAGACACATTCTTAATATAATCAATAAAAGGGACCGTTACATTTTCGGCATCATCTCCTGGCGCACCTAAATGAACAGTTATATTTGTAGGTATTGAAATTACCGGTATACTTGGAGGAATATTTATTTCCTGCAAAGCATGTATAACTTTATTTTTATTTTTCAATTTCTTAATGTGCACCTTATAATCTCCTCAGTAAATTTTATGACTATTCTTTAATCATATAGACGGCAGGTACTATTTATCAAATTCAAAGTATTCCATGTTTCCCGGTCTAATACGCCTGTAACAGGAAGATCGCTCATTCGTTGAAACTGTTTAACAGCTTCTTCGGTTTTTTCATCGAAAATTCCTGTTATAGGAACCTCCACATAGTTAACATATTTTCTTTTAAAATTGTTTAACACAATTTGCAGTATATATATAAAATTATTCTGGTCTCCCAATTTAAATTCCGTTATATTGCTTGGAAAGCAAGCTACGGTGCTTGGAGTATTGATACAATGAGAACATCTTTTATGCTCACTGAGAATTTTATTCCATGTTTCCAAATCAACTACACCTGTCACAGGCAATGAAAAAAATTTTTGAAATTCTGTAACTGCATTACGAGTTCTGTCGTCATATCTTCCGGTGGGATATACTAAGGGAATTTCAGGATGTACTTGCGCTATATCATTTAAGTAGAGCTGAATTTCTAAAACAGGATTTGCAGCGGCTAATCTATTTTTCATATTTACCTCCTTACTTATTTTTTGTTTGTATAGGAATATCGACCCGCTCATCGCGATGGGTCTCATCGGGTCTTAACGGGGTTAAGTTTACATTGAATTGATTTGCGATGTTAGGATAAATTTCAACATTTATTATTATCACTGTATGATAGTTCGGTGCACGAACAACTAAATGGTATTGCGTCCTTCCCTCTCCTGATAAATCTATATTTGAAAGCAGCACGGGAAGTTCAATTCTGGGCGCCTTACCGCTTTCATCAGTGGTAAATGTCCTTATGAGTGTTTCCCCTTCCTGTTCGTTCCATACGTATACAGAAACTTCGGCATTGCCTATAGGGATTGCACCTAATCCTGTAGATGTATTGACGTCAATATATCCAACGTTTGCTTCCAATTTTTTTATTAAATTTTTTACATAATACGGCTTATGGTGCATATTAACCTCCAATATTATTGCCCGGGAATTGACCTTCACTCCGAGCGTTTCCAAACCTTAATTGGCGATAAATCAAAACAATTCTGTCCCAGGTATATTGGTCTACAACCCCTGTTACATCGATGCCAAAATATTGCTGGAATGCTCTTACGGCTTCCTCTGTCATAGGACCGTAAATACCGTCCGGAACTGTTGGCGGCAATCCTTCTAAAACAGAAGCAATATAAGATAAGTATTGTTGAATAAGATATACTGCCGGTCCTTCGGAACCTAAGCTGTAAACTGTTCCCGGCCATAATAAGCTGGGAAGAGCTATGGCTGAAGGAGGTAACGTATCCAATATTCCTATAACGTTGTTGTACATTGTATTCCAGGTTGATTCGTCTACAATTCCGGTTACAGGCAAGTTGAAAGTTTTTTGGAATTCCATAATCGCATTTCTTGTATGAGTATCCAGAATACCGCTTATATCAACTGAAGGTATAGTGTTATAAAAAGCCGACAAAACATTGAGGAAATATTGTACTATCTGGACTCGCGGTACTACTCCTTCTATAGGGGTGGGAGTAAATTCGGGTATTTCGCCTATTCCTATTCCTCTTGAGGTTAATTCGGCCAAACTAGTAACGGCTATATATATTCTTCTTATCCGATACCAGGTTGCTTTATCCACTACACCGGTAACCGGAAGGTTAAAAATACTTTGGAATGTACGTACTGCTGCCTCTGTCGCTTCATCAAAGGTTCCGGTTGGATTCGGGATTCTTGGCAAAGCAGGATAGTTTGTTGCAATAGTATTCAGCGAAATTTGCATAGATAATACATAAGGATTGTTGTCTCCGAGAACTAAGGGTCCCGGAAAGGTTTCTATAAGATCAACTAACGGGGTGTCAGTCATTATGTTTATATCTTCTCCATAATAATATTGAAGAATGTTATAAGGTGTTAAATTCTGTTCCGCTAAATTAACAGTTCCCCACTGAGACAAACCGGGACACTGAACTATTCGCCCGTCGCAAAACTGTGCAAATAACGGCTCTAATTGCCCCTGTCTGGCAATGTAACTGTCAAATATCTGGTCAACTATTTCGGAAATATTGTCAAAGATACCTCTGTTGTTTACAAAGGCCTGATCATATTGAGTCGTATTCGTAATATCAAAATTATATCCCTGCGACCTGTACCATTCAGTAAAAACCCTATTTAATGCCACCGATATAATTGCATAAATATTGGCACGCAATGCATTTTCGGGCCAGGTCGGATACAGTTCGCTTGATGCTACATTTTTAATATAGTCTATAAACGGTACAGTAACATTTTCCGCCTCCTGATCGGGAGGCCCCAAATGAACTGTTATGGTACTTGGTATCACTACTTCCGTAAGTCCCGGAACTTGTATACTCATTATTAAGCACCTCCTACATTAGAAAAATCTGCCGGGCTTGGAGGAATAACAATAGTTTGTTCAGGAGCTGCATCACTTGGTACTCCTGCGGCAACCGGTATCAGATCAATGTTGAATCTTGTGGTAGTATTCGGAAAAACCCGTATATCCAGCACATTTTGTGTATAATAGTTAAATGCCTGTACTCTTAGGTTATAGGTGCTGAAATAAAATTCAGTGCTTTCCATAGGATCGGAAGGATTATAAATAACAGGCAGGATTATATCAGGAATTCGTCCGTTACGGTCTGTTACATAATGAGCCAGCACATGCTCATCTCCGTTTTCATCCACATGAAATACTGTTACTACCGCATCTTGTACAGGTAATGCGCGTGAAGCGGTATAAACTCCTACGGATACGGCTCCTGTTTCTTCTTCTTGCGTGACATCCTGAACAGGTACTTCCTCAGGTGGAGCAGGGACTGCAGGAGCATCACCTTCGGGAAATTGTGTATTTAATTTTCTGAATGGGAAAATATTTAAATTTGATTCATGTAAAAAAATTAAATTTCTTTTTCGCAACTTAATAGTCACACCCTTCTACTTAAATTAATTGCAGCATCATGTATTATAATAATATTTATTATATGCAGATAGTATGAATATGTTTAGCGCAAAAAAAAACAGGTCGCTGAAAATGACCGCCTGCTTCGTCACCGTTACGGCGACGAAGCAGGATGAACTTATTTCAACAACCTATATTGAGAATACAAAGCGTTTTATATCCCTTTATATCCCTTTATCTTTTTCCCCACATAAACTGCCAAAGCAGCTTTGACTGTATCTCCGGGAATAAACATAAACATTCCCATATTTAAAACTTGCATAATATTTAAATTTTTATCAAGCATAATATTTAAAATATAATACATGTAGGGGATACCTATGATGTATAGAACAACCGTACCTAAAAACACGGCAAGAATTAAATTATTAGTATTATTTGATTTTGATTCTGTAATTTTTCCGATTAAGAAAGCAATTGTGATATACCCTATTAAAAATCCAAAGCTCGGCTTAAATACTGCCTGAAATCCACCGGTAAAATTGGAGAAGATAGGAAGTCCGGACAAACCTAACAATAAATATGCAATTTGTGAATACATTGCTTTTTTTGAACCTAAAATAATTCCCGATAACAATACAAAGAAAGATTGTAAGGTTATTGGTACCGGTCCCACCGGTATACTTACAAAGGCTCCAATTGCCGTCAATGCGGTAAACATACCTATTTGAGTAATATCTTTCGTACTTAATTTCATAGTTGTCATAAGCTTCTCCTTACGGTAATTTCTCCTGAGTTTAGTATTTCTTTATGTCCATTATCGTGAAAGACTATGAGTGCACCATTAGAGTCAATATCCTGCGCATAGCCTTCAAACCACTGATTATCCCTGAAGTATCTTATTCTTTCACCTAAAATCATGGACCGTTCTTTATATATTTCAATAAATTTTCTGCTGGAAATATCATTTAAGACAGATAAAACATTGTTTATGATTTCCGCACTTAATTGATTTCTTATAAATTTTGTTTCGCCGATTTTAAATATGGAGCCTGCAGTATTTTCTATATCTACAGGAAACGATTCTGTTTTTATATTTAGTCCTATGCCGACCACAACGCTTTCGATAGTTCCGCTTTCCATGTCTGTAACGGCCTCTGTTAAAATTCCGCATATCTTTTTGTCATTTAAATAAATGTCATTGACCCATTTGATTTGTGTTACAATACCCGTTGTTTTTTCTATGGCAAGTGAAACGGCAACTGCGGCAGCAGTAGTTATCAGTACAGAATCATTCATATTGAGTTTCGGCTTCAATATGATACTCATGTAAATACCTGATTCTGGAGGAGAATAAAAGCCTCTTCCCATACGTCCCTTGCCGGACAGCTGTTCCTCAGCGAGTATAACAGTACCGTGAACAGCATTATTCATTATCATCAATTTGGCTTCCGTATTTGTAGAATTTATAGATTTATATACTTTAACGGGCAGTTCCTTATATTCATCCTTCAGATAAAGACGAATACCCTCTGACGATAACAAATCAGAAGAAATGGCCAGGGAATAACCCTTGTTGGATATTCCTTCAATCAGGAAGCCATCTTCCTTCAGTAAATTTATTGCTTTCCATACGGCAGTTCTTGAAACGCCCAGATTTTCTGCCAATTCCTGACCTGAAATGCTTTTACCCTTATTTTGTTCCAGCATATGTAAAACATCATTTTTAACAGACAATATTGACACCTCTATTTTAAAAACTTTTATTTTCTGAAAAGTACTAATCTTACATTATTATAAATTATAGCATAAAGTATTGTCAACCTAAATTTCATTACGGTTAACAATATCCCCCTTTCTATGACAAGATACTATACAATAAATTCGCTCTTTGGAGCTGGGATTAGCAGCATAATACTATTGACAGCAGGTAAATAATACGATAGCATAAATAAAGAGTTTTTTTAACTTCTGCTCGAAAATTTGATATTAAGGAATAAAAAATCATGAGCTTGATTGAAATTACAAAGGATTGCTATTTATATAATTCGAAAAACATAGAGATGGTTAGCTTAATTTCAAGCATTTTTTTTGATGAAGGTAATAAGAGATATTTAGAATTCTATAACTTAGAATTTATAGAAGAAATTAAAAAAAAATATAGATTTTTGCATGAAATCTTAAATGAACTAAAATACAGCGGTATGCCGCTTTTAGAGTTTTTGTTTAATAGAAAAGATTTATATAATAACCAGGAGATTAATTGTTTATTTAATGATGATTCAAAATCAGAATTTTTTTTATATGATAGCCAAAAACTAAATTTTCCGATAAATGATTTCGAAAATTTAGTTGAATATGAAAAATACCTTTTAGATATGGAAGCTGATATCTTTTTCTATAAACTTTTTTCAGAGGATATTGATAAAGACATTATAAAGGCTGCTATACATGATTCTTATAAGTTAAGCGAATTATACGAAAAAAACAATTATATAACTAAGAGCTTTATTGGACTTAAGACACTTATTGATAACAGAGAAATGTTTATAAGAGATTTCTTCAGTTGTGCCAGAGCTTTGCAAGGTACAGAATTTGAAAATGGAATTGAATATATCAATAATATTTTTGATGATGAAAGAAAGAAATTCGAAAAAAGTATAGGAAAAGAAGAACCTTTAGAGGTGTCACAGCAAATTATGGGGAAAACCTTTAAAAACAGAGGTCCATATAAAAAATTTATATTTATACCAAGTGTATTTTCACCCTATAAAGCCATGAGATTTTTCTATGATTATCAGGCATTAATTTATTCAATTGGAAAAAATGAGTTTACAAATACTGATGCGATTAATAAACTAAAAGCTATATCAGACGAAAGCAGATTAAAAATCATAGAAATTTTACGAAAAAGCGGTCCGATGATTGGAGTGGATTTAGCAAAGAACTTAAATATTGCTAATTCAACTCTTTCCCATCATATAGAGCAGCTGAGTACAGCAGGCCTTTTAAATGAAGAAAGGGTTAAAAATTCCAAATATTATAGTATAAATACAAATTCTTTGGATGACCTTATTAAGTATCTGAGTGAATTGTTTAAGGAATAAATATTAAATAATTAAAATAAAAACTACTAAAATTCAATTAAAAATTTTAGTAGTTTTTTGTTGACAAAAAATTAAATCAAAATTATACTATATTTATCTAATTAGATTAATATCGAAATATAAAACTATTTATTAACCTTTGATACCAACAGGAAGGAATCTATAATAATGCAGAACTTAATTGAATTAAAAGACCTGAAGCGTGAATTTGTTATAACAAAGGGTTGGATTAAGAGGAAAAAAGAAATTGTTAAGGCCGTAGACGGCATTTCATTTGAAGTAAAAAAAGGTGAAATTTTTGGACTCTTAGGGCAAAATGGAGCCGGAAAAACCACTATAATTAAAATGCTTATAACTCTGCTCGCACCTAGTTCAGGAACTTGTAAAGTGTTAGGCTATAACACATACGGAGAAGAAAAGGAATTCAGAGATAAAATTAATTTCATCTTCGGCGGCGAAATGGGAGTTTATAAAAGGCTGTCGGCAAGAGATAATCTGAAATATTTTGCTAATCTATATTATATGGATGAAGCTAAGGCAAATAAGCAGATTGATAAACTGTTGGAATTAGTAGATTTAAAAAATAAGGCAGATGTATTAGTGGAAACATTCTCTAAAGGAATGGTCCAAAGGCTTCAAATAGCAAGAGGCCTTATAAATGATCCTGAGATTATTTTTATGGATGAACCTACAATCGGCTTAGATCCCTTAGGTGCAAAAATCCTAAGAAATATTATCAGAAAGCTAAAAACAGATGGTAAAACTATAATGCTTACAACACATTACCTTTATGAGGCTGATGAGTTATGCGATAGAATTGCTATCATAAATAACGGACACCTTGTAGCACTTGGAACACCTCAAGAACTACGAAATATTATAAGTGGAATGAACACTATAGAAATAGTTTTAGAAAAAGTAACTAATGAGACAATTGATGTTATAGAAAAACTTGAAAGTGTTCGTTCCGTCGAGAAAGCAGATACAGACAAGGGCATTAAGCTTATTATAAAATATTTAGAAGATGCAGATATAAGCGGGAATATATTGAACTCGTTAAGCGGCTTGAAAATATTATCTTTCAATCAAAAGGAATTAACCTTAGAGGATGTATATATCAAGCTTGTGGAAGCATCACGATAAAATGGAGGCCATTATGAAAAATTTAAAGGTTTTATGGACAACCATGACATTGCAAATGAAAAATTCATTTGTTCGCCCTATGTTTAGATTTTGCTTATTAGCAAATCCTTTGGTAAATACTATACTTCTGTATGAAATGTTTATTAATTCCGGACAAATTAATTTTATAAATTATGTAATACTTGGAGCCGGTCTCATGGGTATATGGAGCTGCATCTGCTTTTCATCGGCAGGAGATATCAACAGAGAAAGATGGTACGGAACTCTTTCGATAATCTATACGGCCCCTGCAGATTTCAGACTAGTTATAATTGGAAAGATACTTGGCAATACAATTCTATCGCTGATTACATTTGCTGTTTCATTTGCTGCGGCAAGGTTGTTTTTCAAAGGTAATTTCTATGCCCCACAGGCTTATCAATTCCTTATTTCTTTTATTTCAATGATATTAAGCTTTGCAGTTATAGCAATATTTTTAGCTTATTTACTGACATTGTCAAGAAAGACAACATTATACATGAATTTAATTGAATATCCGGTAATTTTAGTCTGTGGATTTGTTTTCCCCGTAGACATATTGCCAAATTGGGTTCAGAAAATAAGCTTTTCATTACCGCCTACATGGGCTGTAAAACTTCTGAGGATGAGTGTTGCGGGTGAAGTTGAAGCATCCATATTCTTAGATACATTTTATAAACTTGTTTTTATCACAGGAATTTATGTGATTATTGTAATTTTACTTTATAAAATAATAAATAAACAAGTTAGAAAACTGGGAACATTGGAAATGCAATAAGAAATAATGGAGGTAAATATGAAAAGATTTATAAATCAAGCATGGTTAAGCTTTAAAATAAGATATGCAGCAATTTCTTTTGAAGAATTTTTATTGCTTGAATCTTTATATCCGCTGATTACATTAGCATTTTACTGTATATTGGCAGCTTATAGCTTCAATACAAATAATCTTGCAAAATGGGTTGTAGGCAATTCGTTTTTACTATGCACAAATATATGTATATTTGCTTTGGGATCAGCATTTGATGAAGAAAGATATACCGGCAGAATCAGGTCAATAATTATATCTCCGGTAAGCAAATTGTTAATAGTTTTGGAGAAGGGATTTTTTCCGGCGATAATTTCGGTTATTACTGTATTTTTCGGGTTTATGATAGGAAGCCTGATATTTAATGTTGATTTTACATCAATCAATTTATGGCTGTTCTTATTTGTAATTATAGTAGGAATGTTTTCAATGACCGGATTTTCATTGTTTTTATCATCATTTGGTTTAATAACAGATTCCATGCATTTTATACTAAATTTAGTAGCAAATATATTAATAATATTCAGCGGAGCGAATTTCCCTATAACACAGCTTCCACAAACACTTCAAGTAATATCAAAAATCATACCTCTGACACGAAGCATAGAGTCGGCAAATATGCTGTTTGGTGGATATGATACATATAAATTCGTATGGTTATTATTAGAAGAAATGCTTGTAGGCATTATATTTTATGTAATTAGTTATTTTGTCATTAAAATCGCAGAAAAAACAGCCAAAAAAAATGCAACATTAGAGTTATTTTAAAATCCGTCCCTAACGCTCCCCCCCTAAAATTCCCTTAATAATATTGCAAAAAAAATTGGAACAAAAATTAAATTAATCAGTCTAATAAAGTAATAAACTAATATTATTATAATATAGGAGGTCAATATGAATATGAAAAGAGTATTAGTTATAGGATTGTGTTGTATAACTATTTCAACAAGTACAGTATTCGGCTTATCATATAGCTTAAATATAAATTCGGATATAAAAATACATCTTAATAATGAATGGATAAAATTGAAGGATGAACCGTTTATTGAAAATGACCGCATCATGATACCTTTGGAATTCGTAGAAAAATTAGATGCAAGGATTGAAACAGATTTAAATACGGGTTATATTAAAATATACAAGGAAGATATTATAATAGAAATGCAGACAGGCAAAAATACAGCCAAGGTAATTAATAATGACGGCGGTACATTGACAGAGAAGGAAGCTGAAATAAATATGCCGCCTGTAAATGTTGATTCAGTATACTTCGTGCCGCTGCGATTTGTTGCAGAAAATTTAGGCTTTTACGTACAGTGGGATAATTGGCAGCGTGCCGCTCAGGTTAAAGAGGAAGGTGATGTTATGGCAGTTGAAAGACCGATAGAATTTGAAATTGTTGACAGGGAAACCATATTAAACAATGAGCTTTTATTAAATCTATACAACGAAAATTACATGTCAAAGGGAATTTATTTTCTGATGGATGATGAATGGATGTATGTTCTTTTATCTGCAGGGGAAAAGCCGACAGGAGGTTATAGCCTGTCCATAGACAGCATCACCGAAGTAACTCCAGGTACTGCATATATTAATGCAATATTGAATTCACCTGATAAAGACAGCATTGTGACACAGGCACTGACATTCCCAAACAAGATGCTGAAATTTGATAAAAACAACATTGTGAACATTCAATGGGATTTGTCCGGCAACGAACTGAGCGATGAGGCAGAAAGAAATGAAGTAATAAATTTAGTTCAGAATTTCGGCGGACAGTTAAAAATGGTTTCATTATTAGCACCCGAGGATATAATTAAAGAAAATATGGAGAAATATTACTGTGAATACGTTACGTCAAAGCTTATAGAAGATTGGCTTGATAATCCTGCAAAAGCACCGGGCAGATTGCTTTCAAGCCCTTGGCCGGAAAGGATAGATATTTTGGAAATTGAAAAACTATCCGAAGATGAATATGAGGTTAAAGGCAACATAATTGAACTTACAAGTGCTGAGCTTAAGGAAGGCGGCATAGCGGTCGGTAAGCCCATAACATTAAACATTAAAAAATACGATGAAAAATGGGTAATCGACGCATTCGATTTCGAATAATGAGATTTATGTATAAACACCGGTACAAAATAACTTGTGCCGGTATTTTATATGTCAAATTTGTGACGTTATTAGCTTGAAAGGCATTATCGCTTGTGGTAATATAAAACATATATTAGTGGAGGAAAAACTTATGGATATAAGAGTGTTACGTTATTTTCTGGCTGTTGCCAGAGAGGAAAATATATCAAATGCTGCGAAAATCCTTCATGTAACCCAGCCTACACTTTCACGACAGCTAATGGAATTAGAATCAGAATTGGGTGTAAAGCTGTTCCTGCGCAGCAGTGGTAACAGATCTATCACATTGACAGAAGAAGGTATGCTTCTTCGTAAGCGGGCAGAAGAAATACTGGACCTGGTGGAAAAAACGGAATCAGAGCTTGTGGCACCGGGAGAAAGCATAAGCGGTGACATATATATCGGCAGCGGAGAAACCCACGTAATCAGTCTGTTGTCCAAGGTAATTAAAGATATCAGAGAAGAGCATCCTGACATTCATTTTCACTTTTTCAGTGGAAATGCAGATAATGTGACCGAGCGACTGGATAATGGATTGATAGACTTTGGTGTCCTTGCTGAACCGTCTAATATCTCAAAGTATGATTCAATTTTGTTACCTGAAGCTGATACATGGGGACTTCTCATGCGTAAGGATCATCCTCTGGCAAAGAAAGATTACATTGAGGCATGTGATTTACAAGGTATACCTCTTATCAGCTCAAGTCAACGATTAACTGACAATGCGTTTTCAAACTGGATGATGGACGATTATGAAAAGCTGAATATTGTAGGTACATACACACTTCTTTACAATGCATCCCTTTTGGTAAAGGACAATATCTGTTGTGCCCTGTGTCTTGATAAAATTGTCAGCACATCGGAGGAAAGCGTATTATGCTTCCGACCGCTGGAGCCAGGACTTGAAGCTCAATGGCATATAGTCTGGAAAAAATATCAGGTCTTTTCAAAGTCAACAGAAGTTTTCTTAAAAAGGCTGCAGGAAGAATTTAGATGATTATTGCTCGGTATAGTTGAATATGCCGGGCATTTTTTGCTTTGATAATGCCTTTTAAGCATAAAACAATATTTGGTATAAGTATTTTACATAATAAATTGTGTTATATATAATAATAAATAAATCATTTGAGAAGAGCTGCCAGGAGGGTAAATATTGAGTAAGAAAGCTCTTGTTATCTCAACAAGTCTCCGCAAGGTCAGCAACTTTGAAGCATTGGCCAAGGAATTTGAAAAGGAGGAAATAGAATATGAAACAAATATTATCACTTATCTTAAGCTTTACATTGTTTTTTCCGCTCGCTGCTTGTGATACCGGGGAATCGGGTTCAAAAATCCAGTATGCTGCTCCTTCCAGGCAAGCACCTGAAATCAGCACACCTTCTGAAGACGGATCTGATTCAGGGGATGCAAATATACTTGTTGCCTATTTTTCGGCTACAGGAAATACTAGGGTTTTGGCGGAATGCGCTGCAGATGTTTTAAATGCGGATCTGTATGAAATTCAGGCACAGACACCCTATACAAGTGAAGATCTGAACTATAATGATTCTTCTTCCAGAACATCAAAGGAACAAAATGATCCCTCTGCAAGACCTGAGATTTCAGGACAGGTGGAAAATATGGAGAAATATGATATTGTGATTTTGGGATATCCTATATGGTGGGGACAGGCGTCAAAGATTGTTTCCACGTTTTTGGAGAGCTATGACTTTTCAGGAAAGACAATTGTACCATTCTGTACGTCAGGAAGCAGCGGTATAGGCTCAAGTGACAAAAATTTAAGTGAGCTATGCTCAGAAAGTGCAAGCTGGAAAGAAGGCAAAAGATTTTCATCAGATACATCCAGAGAGGATGTCGCAGAATGGTTAAACAGCCTTGAGCTTGTGCTTAAAACATCATCAGATATATCAGTCAGCTCCTTTGATTTGGACAATGGAGAAAATGGCAAGGCTCCTGCTGTCTTACTGAACAGTGGATACAGGATGCCTGTTGCCGGTATAGGCACCTACAGCCTGCTCGATGATACATGCGTGGAATCTGTTGTGTCAGCACTGAAGAGTGGTGTTCGATTAATAGATACTGCATATATGTATCACAACGAGGCAGAGGTAGGTAAAGCTGTCAGAGAATCCGGCGTACCAAGGGAAGAAATTTTTGTAACCACAAAGCTGTATCCAAGTCAGTTTGACCGCGCTGCAGAGGCAATTGATGAGGCTATGGAAAAGCTTAATTTGGGATATATTGATCTCATGCTGCTGCATCATCCCGGAAAGGGGGATGTGGATGCCTACAAGGCTATGGAGCAGGCCGTTAAAGACGGAAAAATCCGCTCCATCGGTTTGTCAAACTGGTATATCGAGGAGATGGAGGAGTTTTTACCACAGATAACTGTTATGCCGGCTCTTGTGCAAAATGAAATCCATCCTTATTACCAGGAAAATGATGTTATTCCATATATGCACGAAAAGGGAATAGTAATGGAAGGATGGTATCCGCTGGGCGGCAGAGGATATACACATGAGCTTTTAAATGATGAAACCATCGTTGCAATTGCTCAGCTTCACGGAAAATCAGCAGCACAGGTCATTCTTCGGTGGAATTTACAAAAAGGTGTGGTAGTTATTCCTGGTTCCAGTAATCCGGATCATATTTCGGAGAATATCTCATTATTTGATTTTAAACTGACTGAGGATGAAATGGAGCGGATAAATTCCCTTGATCGCGGCGAAAAGCATGATTGGTATTAAGTAAGACTATCATCAATCTGAGACTCTCTGAAAATGAGAGTCTTTATTATTATAAATATTAGTTGACAATGAAACTAATATTTGATAAATTAGTTTCAAAGGAAACTATTAAAAGGAAGTGTGAGATGGAAGGTATAGGCAGATACAGTGCTGCTGTTTACAGGCTTGGTCAAAGCATTTTCAACAGCAAGCTGAAAGATTTAGATATCAGCAGCGGCCAATATGACTTTTTTCTTGTCATAGCCAAAAATGAAGGAATAAATCAAAAAGAGCTGGGAGAATGGCTTTATGTTGAAAAGTCGACTACAGCAAAGGCTGTCAGACAATTAGAGACTAAAGGTTATATTTGCAAAAAGCAAGTTAAAAAAGACAAACGATATTCTTCGCTATATTTAACAGAGAAAGGAAGAGAAGCAGCATCAGTGGTTGAATCTGTATTTAATGAGATGCTCGATGTTTACTCTAAAGATATTCCTGAAAATGTGATTGAGGATAATATATCGGTTTTAAAAAAAGTAATAAATAACCTGCAGGAAGAAAAAAGCAGGTACACCATGTCAGACAGATTGACGGAGGATTGTTAATGGAAAGAAATACAAAGCTTCAAAAGAAAGAACCTATATGGACCCGGGATTTTATTTTAATATCAATAGCAAGCTTGTTTGTTACTTTGGGTTTTCAGATGCTTTTACCCGTACTTCCTGTGTTTTCGGCAAGGATAGGAGGCTCTGATGCGTGGGCAGGGCTGGTTGTGGGAATTTTCACTGTATCTGCGGTTATAATGAGACCTGTTTCCGGCATGCTATTGGACAGTCGAGGAAGAAGAGGAGTATTTATCATCGGATTAATAGTCTTTCTTGTATGTGTGGTTTTATATAACTGGACTTCAACAATTTTAGCATTATTGATTATCAGATTTATACATGGTTTTGGCTGGGGAGCATCCAGTACGGCATCCAGTACAATAGCTTCGGACATTGTACCAAAATCCCGATTAGCGGAGGGGATGGGTTACTTTGGATTGACAAGCACACTGGCTATGGCCGTAGCTCCTGCATTGGGACTTGGGCTTCTTGACAGCTATGGATTTAACATGGTTTTTAATGTTTCGGCAGTATTTGTGTTTATTTGCATACTTATTTCCTTACTTATAAAGTATCATAAGCCTGAAGTGATTACAAAATCTGACTCCGAAGCTCTTCCTGCAAACATAAAGAATAAAATTTTTGAAAAGTCGGCAATCACTCCAGCAACAGTTATTTTCTTTGTTACAATGACTTACGGATCGATTGTATCGTTCATTGCACTTTATGCGGAACAAAGACAGGTTGAAAATATAGGATTGTTTTTTACCGTCTATGCAGCGGCTTTACTGATTTCACGTCCTTATTTTGGTCGTATGACTGACAAAAAAGGCACTTCTTTTGCAGTGCTTCCGGGCATAGTGTTTGTAATAATTGCAATGCTGGTAATATATTTTGCCGATTCACTCATGGTATTTCTTATAGCAGGATTTATTTATGGAATTGGATTCGGAGCTGTACAGCCGGCATTGCAGGCAATGTCCGTGAGCAAGGCAGGGTCTTCAAGGAGAGGTGCTGCCAATGCAACTTTCTTTCTTGGGTTTGATCTTGGTATCGGAGCGGGTGCAATCATCTGGGGCATTATAGCCGAAAGCCTTGGATATCAGTTGATTTATCTCCTGTCCATAATCCCTGCTGTTGTCGGTATATTAGTTTATATTAAATCAATAAAAAAGAAGATTGACTGAAGTGTTTGATGAAGCATTGTCAGAGCCGGATTGCGCAAAGTTGCATAATCCGGCTCTAATTCCTGGATATGTAAAGAATAAATAATGAAAATTAGGGTTACTGATTTGGTACATATTAATGAGGCTGCAATAAATCTTTCATAAGTTCCAAGGTTACTGTAAATTCACCGCTGATTTCTGATAATGCTTCTATTCCGGAATCAATATGTCCTAATGGAATCAATCCGTCAGAGTAGCCAAAATCATTGTAGAAAATGGCTATATTGCCCCAGGGAGCATATAGGGTCACATCTCCGGCGGACGGATCAAATCCGCTTTCTGAACCATCTGTAATTAACGGGTCGTGCCCTTCTAAATAACTAACTTTCTCAATTCCATGATAATCCTCAAAAGTAAGCTCTAATGGGAGTCGGGAAATTAAGTCATGACTTGTGGGGTTATCAAACATTGCTATGATTATTTCTTTATTATCCACTGTCATTTTTATTTTAATGCCCTGCTCTAAATTGTTTTCGTCTTCCTGTTTTACAGGAGGGGCTTCTTCTGACTGTGCTTCTCCTTCGGTATCTATATCAACAGATGGGGTATCCGAAGAATCATTACCGGTATCTGAACAAGCGGTAAATATTAAAATTGAAATAATCACTGCAAATATAATGAAAAGGTATTTGACCTTGAAATTTATCTTGCTTTTATTCCATGTCATAGGGATATCCTCGTATTTATTGAGTTTCTATTTTTTCTATTTGTATTTCACCTGACAGACTCTCTATATGTTCACTGCCTGATATGGCATGACCTAATTCATATAAGCCACTTGCCGAATCCGAGCTGCCGTAAAATATTACAACATTACCCCAAGGCGAGTAATATGCAAGAGTACCGGAGCCTGATTGTGCATCAGCCAATGTTGCATTTATTGTATTAAGCTTTTGCGACGGATAAAAAATCTTTTCATTTCTGCCATAATTTTCGACAGCCACAGTAAGAGGCAGCTGTGCATAAAGGTCTCTGGCAGCCTGAATTTCATTAAGCCTAAAATCTATGGTATTACCATTTGCAGTTATTCTAATATTCATTTCTTCCTCCATAGCAGGTTGTGCGGCTTCATCTCCCTGAGATTCCTCGGCAGGAACTTCTCCGGATATGTTCTGCATAAATCGCATAAATATTTCAGAAGCTTGTGCACGTGTAGTTACTCCTTTGGGAGAGAGACTACCGTTGCTTCCACCTAAAAGCTTGCTTCCCACAGCCCAATGCATGGCATTTTGTGCGAAGGGACTAATTTGGTCCGCATCGGAAAATCCATCAAACCCGGCATAAGCAGAAACATCATATTTCTTCATATAAGCATAACGGTACAGCAATGCTGCAAACTGCTCACGACTGATTTGATCATCCGGTGAAAATTTGTCTGTACTTGTTCCGGATGTGATGTTATTTTCTGCTGCCCATGCTATAGCAACAGCATAATAACTATTTTCCGGAACATCTGAAAAACTACTATTGACAGATACAGTTGGCATATCCTCCATTCTATGCAGAACTGTAACCATCATTCCGCGAGTAACAGGAATATCGGGTGAAAATCCACCGCCGTCTGTACCAGTCATCAAATTGTTTTCTGTCACATAATTCACGGCATCAGCATACCATGCATCAGTTTCAACATCATTATATTGGTCTGCAAAAGCAGTATTAACTATACTAAATGATATTATCATTATCAAAAATAAACCGAATGAGTAAAATAAATTTTTTTTCATAACCTCTCCTTATTTAAGCTTGTTATAATCTTCTTCGGATACAGGCTCCAGCCATTCATTGGATGCTCCTTCCGCCGGAACTTCAACGGCAAGATGTGCAAACCAACTATTGGGGGATGCACCATGCCAATGCCTGGTTTCCGGAGGGATATTTACTACATCACCGGGATTCAGCTCTTGTGCCGATTTTCCCCATTCCTGATAATATCCTCGCCCTGCCGTAACAAGCAAAATCTGACCACCCTTGTGATGAATGTGCCAGTTATTGCGGCATCCCGGCTCAAAGGTTACATTGCCAATTGTAACACCTGTTGTAGAAAGCATATTCAGGTAACTCTGTCCTGCAAAGTATTGTGCATAAGCTTCGTTCTTTTCTCCCATAGGAAAGATATTAATAAAATTTTGTGTATTCATTTTGTTTTTCATCCTTTCACTTTTTATAATATTATTTATATTGCTATTATCTTTTGTTTTTAAGTGTATAAATTAAATAATCAAGGCAATACAGTCTTCGTTGGCTGTCGTGTACCTCATCCAACAACAGGTGTCTTTGACCTGATAAAATTCGTTTCAGTTCAGGAGTATTATTCTCTTTATAAAAATCCATAAATTGTTTTATTATATTATCAAGGCAACCTGCATCCTTCAGGTTGCAAATTATAGATTCTTCTGTTTCTGACTTATCAATCATATCTATTTCTCCTTCCGGATTTATTATAATAAAAAAATTACCTGATAACAAATGCTTATTATGAATGTTTATCATAGCTTACAGGAATGATAAAAACAAAATTGATGATATAATTTATCTATTGAGATAATAAAAAATAAATATTTCCTATTAACATCAATGCCTGATATAGTTAATAATATAACAATTAAAAATGTAAAATGACTATCGGAGGAAGATAATAATGTATCAAAGTACAATTGCGATAATAGTTATGGTATTGATGTTAATAATGTATGCCATACCCAAAATACCACTGTCCGTAACTACAATATTTGCTGTACTTACAATGGCGTTTACGGGAATTATTTCGTTTGAAGATGCGTTCATCGGCTTTGCGAGTCCTTCAGTTATGCTTATTGCAGGAATGATGATTATCGGACAAAGTTTTTTCACCTCGGGACTTGCTCAGAAAATAGGCAATCTTCTATATAAATACACAGGAGCTGATGAGAAGAAATTTGTTACAGCAGTTATATATATTTCCTCAGGACTTGCTATCTTCCTGAATGGCGCACTTGTCGTGGCCATGCTTATGCCCATAATCAACAGTGTTGTTTCGCAGTCTGATGGTAAAATTTCAAGGAAGCAGACTTACTTCCCTTTAGGAATTGCCGCAACAATAGGAAATAATCTGACAACTATAAGTGCTACTTCAATGATAACTGCATCGGGACTCATTTCAGCGGCGGGATACGGTGAGCTCAGTATTTTTGCTCCTACAATTGTCAACTTACCTGCACTTATTGTCGTTATAATAATATATATATCTTTTGGATACAGTCTTCAGAAGAAATGGTTTGATTTTGAGGAAGTTAATCTGAATGATAAAAATATCTGTGACGGTAATGAAAGGGATTGTCCTGTATGGAAAATGGTACTTACAGGTATCGTTATGCTTGTAGCTGTTATGGCATTAGTTATGGGTATAAATTATGGAGCAGTTGCTCTTGCCGGGTCAGCAATACTTATTTTTGCAGGCTGCATAAGCGAGAAAGAAGCATTTGATAGTATAAGCTGGTGTACAATTGTAATTGTTGCCGGAGCCATAGGTGTGTCTAAAGGACTTGATTCAAGTGGAGCAGGTAAGCTGATAGCAAGTTTTATAATTAATTTATGTGGTCCGGTCGGTCAGTCTGCATTGGGTATGTGTGTAATACTTTTTATTATCGGATCTGTTTTATCAAACCTTATGTCTGACAATGCAACTGTAGCATTACTTGTTCCCATAGCAATAGTTATGGCAGAAACCGTCGGGATATCTCCTATACCGGTAGTGCTTGCTGCAGCATCGGGGATAAAGGTTGCCGTTGCAACACCTATAAGTGTCGCACCAATGACAATGATACAGATTCCAGGATACCGATTTAAGGACTATTTACGTATAGGCGGGCTTATAAATATTGTATCAATGATTGTAACCTGTATAGCTATAAAATTTGTATATTTTTCTTAAAAATTAAAAATAAAGAAGCTGCCTGTTATTTTGTTTAAGGCAGCTTCTTTATTTATTCCCCAAGCAGGTTAAAATGCTTGCTTGAATATTCTATGCAATATTGCCTCACATGTTCAGCAGCTGGAGAAAGCTCCTTTGCTTTTGACCAAAGCATGTAAACATTGCGGTGATTCATAGGATGGTCAATTTTAACAACCGATATAAGATTTGTATCAACCGGAAGCCTTGGTGAAATCGCCAGACCGAGACCGAGAGATACATATGATATGCAGGCTGACCAATCTTTAAAGCCCGTAGATATGGAGGGTTTTAAAGAGCACATCTGAAACATTTCGTTTATCCAGTTATACAAATTAGAGCCGGCATAATAGTGTAATAATTGCTCATCTTTTATATCATATAATGACAGCTTTTCTTTATGTGCTAAAGGGTGATTTGCCGGAATCATCAGCACAAGCTCCTGACTATAAATTGGCATTGTTTCTAATCCATCGAAGGATTTTGTGCAGGCAAAAGCCAGGTCGACCTTTCCGGAAACCACATCTTGCTCGAACACAGCCTGTTCATGATTTACTATAAACTGCACAGAGGTATCATTATAACTGTTTTCTTCATAAAAGCGGTTAAACATTTCCGGTATCAGTGAGGAGCAGTTAACATACGAATAAGCAATTGTAACCACGCCGCTCATTGGCTTATGCATCTGCTCCAAGATCTGTTGACCATCTTTAAGCTGTTTCATCATACTTTTACAATATGGAAGGAATGCTTTCCCATAGCTTGTGAGGCTTACCTTTTTTCCGCTGGAACGAATGAACAGAGGGACACCAAGCTCACGCTCAAGCACCTGAATAGAATGACTGAGAGAAGGCTGAGACACATAAAGATTCTGCGCCGCCTGCGTAAAGTGCTTGGTACGGGCCACCTCAATAAAATATTCCAATTGCTGAAATGTCATACTGTACCTCCGTAGCAAATAATATATTTTTTGCAATTTAATAAGGTAAGGATAACGCATTGTCGTAAAAATGTCAATAAAAGCACAGCTTAAATTTTTCTGATATCTTTTATTTATCAGATTAATAGAAAACGTATATTTCCATTTATTTTATTGCTCCGATATAATTAAAAATATAACAAATAATTCAAAAAATTAATAATATAGGAGAGTGTAACTATGATTAAACAATTCAGATTCGGTTCACCTGTACCAATTTATTTTGGTGAAAATTGTGTCAAGAATAATGGTGGGGTATTTAAGGGAAGTGGAAATAAGGGGTTCATAATTACCAGCAAGTTTATTGCAGGATATAAAAACCTTGCACTTGCGGAAACGGAAGAAGCACTTAAGAGCGAAAATATCGAATATGCCGTAAACGATGAGGTTATAGAAAATCCTACAGTGGAAAATGTTGCACATATAACTGAAGCCGTGAGAAAGTTTAACCCTGACTTTATCGTTGCAGTAGGAGGAGGTTCTGTAATAGACGCCGCCAAGGCAGTGAGTTGTCTGTTACCGCATGAGGGCGAAGATCCATACAAGGTATTTTTCGGAGAGTGGGTCTCATATGGAAGTACAAAAAATGAATGCAGTATTCCTGTGTTCTCTATCCCGACAACTGCCGGAACAGGCGCTGAGGTAACGGGAAATGCTGTTCTGACAAGAGCAGATACAGATACTAAGCTTACTACTGCTCAATTCCTGGTATCTGAAGCAGCATTCCTTGATGCGAGATATATTAAGGAATCACCTTACTTCTTGTTAGATACAGGTGCAATGGATGCACTTGCACATGGAATGGAGACATATGTAAATGTAAAAAGCAGTTATTTAAATCGTGCGGTTGCAGAAATAGGCTTCAAGCTTTTTTCCGAGTTTAAGGACAAACTTCTTAATAAGACTATGGATGGTGAGGACTATGAAAGAATGATGTTAGCGTCAACTGTTCAGGGTATGGCATTTATGCAGGCAGGAACAACATTGCCTCATGGAATGAGCTATCCTTTAAGTCATCACAAGGGAGTTAATCATGGACTGGGATGCGCTATATTTTTGGGTGAATACATTCGCTCATTTAAGGATCGTTCTATTGTTCAGCCGATTGTGGAAATGTGTGGATTCAGAACTGTTGAAGAGTTTGCCGAATATGTAAAAACAATTACAAACCGTGATGTGAATATAGAGGTTTCCGAAAAGGAACTCAGTGATTGGGCTGACGAATTTGCATCTCTTGATTTTCGTTTGGCACGCCATCCGGAGCCAATAAACCGTGATGAAATATACAGAATATATCGTGATTCCCTGGCGGATTATATTAAATAAAAAAAAGAAGGAAGAGAGGATTAATTCATGGCTCAAAGTACAATAGCAATAATAATACTTGTTGTGGCAATGATTCTTTATGGGATTCCGAAGATGCCGTTATCTGTTACAACGATCCTGGCAATGCTCTTTATGGCAATGTTTGGAATCATCGACTACAACACTGCCTATTCAGGATTTGGAAACAGTGTAATTTTCCTTATTGCGGGACTGATGGTTGTCGGGCAGGCAACAGTAACGACAGGCCTTGCACAGAAATTTGGAAATGTTCTGACAAAAACAAAGGCCGGAAATAACGAAAAAGCTTTCATTGCAATTCTATTTATCGTATCAGCTTTTGCATCGGCATTTGTAAATGCATCATTGACGGTGGCAATTCTATTCCCTATCATTGATGCAGTTGTAATGCAATCCAATGGAAAAATAAGCAGAAAAGGTACTTATATGGTACTGGGAATCTCGTCTGTTTTAGGTAATAACCTGCTGACAATTGGCGCAACATCAATGCTTACAGCGGTAAGTATACTTGCAGAAAACGGGTACGGCGAAATGAGTTTGTTTACTCCATTCATCGTGAATGCACCTGCTGTGCTGGTAGTTTTCCTCATGTATGTTACTGTCGGAAAAAAATTACAGGACAAATGGTTTGATTTTGAAGAGGTACCGATTGCATCCGGAGCGTCCAAGCAAGACAATAATGCAGAACACCCAGTCTGGAAACAGGCTTTAGTTGGAATTGTGCTCGTCGTTGTAATCATAGCATTGATTATGGGTGTGAACTATGGAATGGCAGCATTGATGGGTGCGAGCGTTCTGATGATAACGGGATGTATCAGCGAAAAACAAGCATTCAGCAGCATCAGCTGGGGTACCGTAATCGTTGTTGCGGGAGCAATCGGCTTTTCTAAAGGGATTCAAGCGAGTGGTGCAGGGGACGTTATTGCAAACTTCTTTATGCAAATTTCAGGACCACTTGGACAAAGTGGTATCGGAATGTGTATAATTATATTCTTTGTTTCATCGCTCATATCCAATGTTATGTCCGACAATGCCACCGTTGCGATTGTACTGCCGATAGCAATGTCCATCGCGCATGCAATGGGACTGAATCCCACACCGCTATTCTTAGCAGCATGCTCAGGTACGAAAGTAGGAATTGCAACACCAATTTCTGTAGCACCAATGACACAAATCGGGGTTGCCGGATATAGATTCAAAGACTATTTAAAAATGGGTGGTCTTGTAAATGTTATCTGTATGATTATAACTTGTATAATGATAGCAATCGTATATTACTAATCGGAACAGCAGAATGATAGAACAATTTTTCAGGAGGAACATAATGAGTTACAAATATGAACATTTGATGGAACCAATCAAAATCGGGAGCATTACAGTAAAAAACAGATATGCCGTTGGTCCGATGGGTGGAAGACATTTCATCTATGGAACAAAAGGAGAATACAGCGAAAACGGAATTGACTATTTTGTAGACAGAGCAAGAGGTGGATTTGGTCTTATCGTGACAGGATCAAATGTTGCGGATTTAACGGTTGACCCTTTTGATCCAATCAACGGAAACCCTAATCCGATGTATGCAAAAACGATCTTTAGTCATGGTGCACGAACGATGGTTGAAAGAATTCATACGTATGGAAGCAAAATATTCATGCAAATTTCTATGGGACCGGGTCGGATGAGAGACGGAAAAACACCTTCAAGTATTCCTTATTACAAGCAACCGGACAAAATGACAACAGAGCTGACAAAAGAAGAAATCGAAACAAAAATCGATGCGATGATTCGTATTGCACAATTTGCACAAACCTGTGGATATGATGGCGTTGAGATTCATGGGATGCACTGGGGGTATCTGCTTGATCAGTTTGCAATGGCATATACCAACAAACGTACAGATGAATACGGGGGAGATTTAGACGGACGGCTTACTGTAATTCGCAAAATTATCCGAGGGGTCAAAGAAGCATGCGGAGAGAATTTTCCTGTATCTGTCAGAATGTGTATGAAAACATTTATGGCTGATTACAACGAATCTTCACTCACAGGAGAAGAAGAGGTAGGCAGAACGATAGAAGAAGCTGTTGAAATTGCAAAACGATTTGAGCAATATGGTGTAGATTTGATGAATGTAAACTCCGGGACATATGATTCTTTCTATTACTGTGTATCTCCATACTACATGCCGTACGGATACAACATTGATTTGGCAAAACAATTGAAAGATGCTGTGAATATACCAATATTTGTTGCGGGAGAAATGGACGATCCGGATCTGTGCGAAAAAGCAATCGCAGAAGGAAAAATTGACGGTGTTACAATCGCACGTGCATCTCTCGTAGATGGACATTACCCTAAAAAGGTTGCAGAAGGCAAGACTGAAAGCATCAGACCATGTATAAGATGTACCAACTGTATTGACAGTACACTGGCAGGCGGAGTACCTATGTGTTCAGCAAATCCGGCGGCGATGAGAGAATTGAATTACGGTGTGCCAAAAGCACTGATAACAAAGAAAGTAATCATAGTCGGCGGCGGTGTCGCAGGAATGGAAGCAGCTCGTACTGCAAAAATTGCAGGACATGATGTAGAAATCTACGAAAAAAGCAATATGATGGGTGGTCATTTAAATGAAGCCGGAAACCATCCGTTCAAAGACAGCGTTGCAAAATTGAACAAATGGTATCAAAGAGAAATGGATGTTTTAGGAATTACCGTACATCTGAATACCGAAATGACAGCGGAAGATATCAAAAAATCAGGTGCAGACGTTGCGATACTCGCCGTTGGGTCTGATCACTTTGTGCCGCCGATTCCAGGATACGATCACGCAAAATCTGTAGAATGCTATGATGCATTGATGGATAAAGTGGAGCTCGGACAAAAAGTTGTAATCGTCGGGGGCGGACTGACCGGAAGTGAGCTGGCATATGAACTTGCTGCATTCAAAAAGAAAGATGTAACGATTGTCGAAGCATTAGATAATATCCTATCAGCCGGGACACCGATCCAAAAATCTGTAAAAATGATGCTTACAGATCTTATCGATAATGTTAGTATCAATATACAAACCAAACATAAGATTGCTGCTGTAACGGATGATGGAGCTGTGGTATTGGATCAAAGTGGCAAAGAGCATCTGATTGAGGCTGACAATGTAATTTTCGCAATAGGTCTCAGACCGAAAAAATCAATAGCCAAGGATCTGTTGGGAACAGGAATAGAAGTTTATGAAGTAGGAGACGGTACGGGGGTAGGAAATATTCGTACTGCTACTGCGGAGGCTTATCAGGTTGCAAGAAAATTATAATATAATCAGATAGGTAATAATAGAAGGTTCATATCCCTTGCCGGGAACAGAGCCTTCTATTGCATAAAATGATGCTTTTCAGGTATATACCCGTATGCAATATAAGCATTGTACATAATTAAATATGTTTTGTATAATGATAGCTATAAAAGTGTAAGAAATGAGGATGAGACATGGAATTAAAAGATTTTTTGGAGCATTTGAATAATGGGCTGTCTGTTACCGGCGGGTCGGAAATCCATCTTTTTATGCATAAAGTAAGTCAGGAGGCATTGCGTATTACAGCTGAATTAAATAATTCATACCGTACTCAGGAGGAAGTACGCAGCTTGATGTCAGAGTTGATTGGAAAACCTGTGGATGAGTCATTTGCTATGTTTCCGCCATTTTATACTGATTGCGGGAAAAATATTTCAATTGGAAAAAATGTATTCATAAACTCGGGGTGCAGGTTTCAGGATCAAGGCGGAATTACAATTGGTGACGGCTCACTGATTGGACATAATGTGGTCATGGCTACCTTAAATCATGATCTTTCACCGGATAAACGCAGAGATATGCATCCTGCTCCCATTGTAATAGGGAAAAGTGTGTGGATTGGTGCAAATGCTACCATTCTTGCAGGAGTAAGCATAGGAGACGGTGCTGTTATTGCAGCCGGTGCTGTGGTAACAAAGGATGTTCAGTCAAATACGGTGGTAGGAGGAGTTCCTGCCAGACTAATCAAGAAAATTGAAGAATAAAAACAACTAAATAATATTATTAAAGCCGGATTACGCAGATGCTGCATAATCCGGCTTTAATATCATTTTAAATTTTCGGTAAAAAATTTCTCGATTTTGTCAAATGGAATTATGTCTGCCTGATCATACAAATCAGTATGGGATGCTCCCGGGATAATCACCAATTCCTTGTTACCACCTGTCAGCTTTTCAAAGGCATCCTTGCTGAAGTAACAGGAATGTGCCTTATCCCCGTGAATAAGCAGGACTGCACTGCGTATTTCACTGCTGTACTGTAAAATAGGCATATTCAGAAATGATAAGCTTGAGGTAATGTTCCAGCCGTCATTTGAATTCAGGGATCTCTTGTGATATCCGCGAGGGGTCTTATAGTAATCATAATAATCCTTTACAAATTCAGGTGCATCCTCCGGCAGAGGGTCAACAACACCACCGGCTCTTGCATAATCTCCGTTTTTATAGTCAACAATTCTCTGTGCATTCAGCACTTTGCGCTTTTCATATCGTGCATCTTTACTGTCTTCTGCATCGAAATATCCCTTTGCATTTACGCGTGTCATATCATACATGGTTGAAGCAACAGTTGCCTTGATTCTGGTATCAATAGCTGCGGCATTTAACGCCATGCCGCCCCAGCCGCATATACCTACAATTCCGATTTTTTCCGGATCAACATTGTCCTGGACAGACAAAAAATCTACAGCTGCCTGAAAATCCTCTGTATTGATGTCAGGTGAAGCTACGTATCTTGGATTTCCGCCGCTTTCGCCTGTGAATGAAGGGTCAAAGGCAATCGTCAGGAACCCTCTTTCTGCCAGAGCTTGTGCGTATAAACCGGAGGATTGTTCCTTTACTGCCCCAAATGGTCCGCTTACTGCGATAGCAGACAGTCTTCCTGCTGCATTCTTAGGCACATATAAATCGGCAGCCAATGTTATGCCATAGCGATTATGAAAAGTAATTTTACGATGATTAACATTAACACTTTTATGGAATGTTTTATCCCACTCTTCAATTAAGTTCAATTTTTCTTCCATTTTTAAATTCTCCTTATTTTTGATGTTTCCATTATATTATTTAAATTTAAATATGTAAAATGCTTATATTTAATTTTAAAATATGCCTCAAATGTATAATGGACGAAGGGCAACAGCATATAATGCCTTTTAGATATTATATAAGAAGAAAGGTCAGTACGTTTATTTGACGTACTGACCTCTTTGTAAACAACAATAAACCCCCGGCTCTGCCGGGGGAGCCAAAAAGCTTTAGCTTCAAGTAGAAAAAGAAAACCTCCAATGTTAAAATAATGTAGGTATGCCAACCACATTAGAAACAGAGGAGGATCCAATTGGATAAGAATACTTTATCACACACAACATGGGAATGTAAATACCATTTAATATTTGCACCAAAGTACAGAAGACAAGTGATATATGGAAAAATAAAAACAGATTTAGGAAAAATATTAAGAGAACGGTGTGAAAGAAAAGGAATAGAAATAATCGAAGCAGAGTTATGCAAAGACCATGTACATATGCTTGTAAGAATACCACCAAAATACAGCGTATCAGAAATAATGGGATATCTGAAAGGGAAGAGTTCTTTGATGATATTTGATAGACATGCCAACCTAAAATATAAATATGGGAATAGGCATTTCTGGTGCAGAGGATATTATGTAGATACAGTGGGGAAAAATGCAAAGAAGATAGAAGAATACATAAGGAACCAATTGCATGAAGATATAGCAAATGATCAAATAAGTTTGAAAGAGTACATGGACCCGTTTACGGGTGAGCAGGCAAATAAAAGCAAATAACCAACCGCTTTAGCGGTAGCGAGTAAATACATGCGGTTGGCAAACTATTCAGTGAGCCTTAAGGCTCAAGCAGGTACCATGCCCTTATAGGGCAAGAGCAAACCACCGGCTGAGCCGGTGGTCATGATTTATCACTCTTTCAACAGGTCTGTAACTATGTGGAAAGTAAACTTTCTACAAACTGACGTGCTGTTCTCCCGGAGCGTCCGCCACGTTCCATAGCATAGCGCTCAGCAAGTAAATCAATGTTTTCCACATTGCTGATTTTATACTGTTTTATGAGGGAATGGATAATCTGCAAATATTTGTCTTTATCAGGTTTAGTAAACAAGACAGAGAGTCCGAAACGATCTGATAATGATGTTTGCTCTTGAATTGTTTCATTCCGATGTATATCACTTCCTTCACGGTCTTCAAATTTTTCATTAATTAAATGTCTGCGATTACTTGTAGTGTAGATTATTACGTTAGAGGTTCTGACAGAAACCGACCCCTCCAATATGGCTTTTAAAGCACCAATTTCTTCATTATGATTTAAAAATGATAAATCATCAATAAATAAAATGAATTTTAAAGGATTATCGGCAAGCTGTTCAATTATATCCGGTATTTTGAGCAAATCTGCTTTTCTGACTTCAATCATCCGTAAACCTCGGTTTGAAAATTCATTGACAACAGCCTTAACTGTCGAAGATTTACCCGTTCCGGCATCACCATATAAAAGAGTATTTGCGGCAGGCTTATTTTCTATAAAGGCAATTGTGTTGTCTGTTATTTTTTTTCGCTCTCTTTCATACCCTGTAAGATTTGAAAGGCTGACGCTGTCAGGATACTTTACAGGCACAATTTTTTCTTTACTGTATGTAAACATTGTATAATTTGCATAGATACCATATCCCAACGAAAACAAGTTGTTTATCCGTTCTTTATACATTTTATTAAAATCATATTCTGCATTTGTTTCCCATTCAGGTAAAAAAATATCATACTTAATTTCATTTTTGATATCCTGGGATGTTAGTTGCGAAATTGTCTGCAATGTTTTAAGTTCGTGTTCAAGTGTTTGCTTCAGCATAGGTGAAATGATTTGTTTATTTGAACATTTACGTATATATGTGTTTTCATCAAAAGCTATAAGCTGCCAAACATATTCAGTAAAATTCTCGCTTGATTGGAACAATAAATATGTGAAGCGGGAATACTTATCAATTTTTGAAGCAGTATCACTTTCGTTTGCATCTATCATTTCAATAAAGGCGTGTACAACCTGATCATCTAATAATTTTCGAAAAATTGATAAAGATCTTGCCTTAAATCTTATTTCTTCTAAAAAAGCCATGTCCTACCTCCGGTTAAATTATCATGTATGATATCACAATGTAAATAAGTTGTCAAACAGACATAGGAGCGGTTCTCACCGGCTGTAAAATAGGCAATTTTTATTTACTGTTTCCTTACCAGCATCTTCAGTATTTCCGAAATATACATGGTATGAAAATCTTTGTTGGGATAATTTTTTTCTACAAGATTTTTTTCAATAAATGAATCGGGGTTAAATTCTTGAGCAAACATCTTTTTGCAGGTTATTATTATATCTGCTTCTTCAAAATACGGTATATTGTCGAAATGATTTAATGTTAAGGCTGTTTTGCTCATCTTATCTTCGTCTCTTCCGGAAACTGAACCGAGATAAGATAGCTCCTTTTTATACTTACTGTCAAAAAAGCATAAAGAAAATGTATCCGTACTGTCTATGAATTCCTTTGTGTATCTTTGGGGTCTTAAAACAATGTATGAAACATTTTTATGCCACATTACACCAAGTCCACCCCATGATGCAGTCATTGTATTTGCCTTATTATCTTTTTCTGCGGTTATGAGCATCCAGTCACTTCCTATCATTTGAAAGGCGCTTTTATTTAATTCCTCAGGCTTTATTTCAATATAATCTCTCAGCATTATTATCCTCCTCTATTAATTCTATTGTATGTTAATTGTATCATATTATCATAATTATAAGCAAGCAGGAACAAAATATGTTATAATTCGTCTATATAATATTAAAGATTATTGTTTCTGATATTGCTTTTAGCAGCAATATGATTAATATATAATATAAAAATAAAATAATAAAGGGAGTGAAAAAATGTCTTTTAAATTAATTAAACCAATGAAGCTTAATAAGGGTGATAAGGTTGCGACGGTAAGCTTATCATGGGGAGGAGCCGGTGATGATGAAATATTATGGAGATATGAGCAGGGAAAGGAACGACTACAAAATATATTCGGTCTTGAAGTGGTAGAAATGCCCCATACACTCAAGGGATCGGAATTTATTTACAACAATCCTAAGAAGAGAGCTGAAGATTTAATGATGGCTTTTTCCGATAAATCAATAAAGGGTATTTTTTCTTGCATTGGGGGAGAAGAAAGTATCAGAATGCTCCCTTACATTGATTTTAATATAATAGGAAGCAATCCTAAGGTTTTTATCGGTTATTCTGATTCAACAACTACGCATCTTATATGCTTGAAGGCAGGATTATCATCGTTTTACGGAGCTTCGGTTCTGAACGAATTTGCCGAAAATGTAAGGATGCATGACTACACAGTAAAATATGTTAATAAAACTTTGTTTTCAAATGAACCCATAGGCAAAATTGAGAGCCCAGAATACTGGACCAGCGAAAGAGTGCCCTGGCTTATAGAAAATAAATACACAGAGAGAAAAATGCAGCCAAATACGGGATATGAACTATTGCAGGGAACCGGTATTGCTCAGGGCAGATTAATAGGCGGATGTGTCGAAGTGCTGGAAATGGCAAAACAAACTTCGTTATGGCCAAGCGATGATGTGTGGAAGGGTGCTGTATTATTCTTAGAAACATCCGAGGATATGCCGGAGCCGACCTATGTTGAATATTGGCTCAGAAATTACGGGACACAGGGAATCTTAAATAAAATAAACGGAATTATCTGGGGCAAACCGTACAACAACAAATACTATGACGAATACAAAGAGGTCATTTATAAGATTTTAAGAGAATTGAAATTAAATGAGCTTCCTGTTCTTTACAACGTGAGCTTTGGGCATACCCTGCCTATGACGGTGATACCCTACGGAGCGTTGGCGGAAATCAACTGTGAAGAAAGCATTTTTTCAATATTGGAAAGCGGTGTAATATAATTATAACGAGAGGGGAAGGATATTATGGCAGTTTATAAAAAAGTGATAAAGCTAAAAAACGGAAAAGAGTTATTGCTGAGAAATCCGGCGGAATCCGATGCGGAGAAAATGATTGTTTATCTGAATGCCGTAGGCGGTGAAAGTGATAATCTTTTATTTGGAAAAGATGGATTTCATTTAACCTTGGAGCAGGAGAGAGAATATCTGAAAAACGCAAAGGAAAACCCTGATATGCTGATGCTCCTGGGCTTTATTGACGATAATATTGTCAGCATGTCTCATATCAGCAGCTCAACGAGAGAAAGAATTGCACACAATGCCGAAATAGCAATTTCTGTAAAAAAGGAATATTGGCATATGGGAATCGCAACAGCGGGGATGAAGGAGCTTATATCCTTTGCTAAAAATAAAGGGATAAAAAATATATTTTTGGGTGTCATAGAAGGCAACGACAATGCAATCAAGCTTTATGAAAAATTAGGCTTTGTAAGAGTCGGTGAGCATAAAAACTTTTCGAATGTAGACGGTACATACCGCAATGAAATTTTGATGGATTTATATTTGTAACTAAAAATAATTTACCAATTGGGGGTAGTATGACAGAAGTATTAAGATTAGAACATGTGAGCAAGAGCTTCGGAGAGAAGCAAGTTTTAAGAGATATTAATTTCAGTGTCGACAGCGGAGAAATTATCGGCTATATCGGTTCAAACGGTGCAGGTAAAAGTACAACCATAAAAATCATCCTTGGGCTTATCGACGAATATGACGGAGATGTCTATGTATTCGGTGAAAAGGCAAAGGGTACTATTGATTACAAGAGAAGAATAGGATATGTACCTGAGGTATCGGATATGTACGACAATTTAACTGCATATGAGTATATAAGCTTTATCGGTATGCTTTACGGCATTGATTCGGAAAAAGCAGTATCAAAAGCAAAGGAAATGATGGAGGTTTTCGGTATAAGTGATGCGCTCTACGGGAGAATTCATACATTTTCCAAAGGAATGAGACAAAAGCTTTCCATAGTTACAGGTATGCTTCATAATCCTGATATTTTGTTTTTAGATGAGCCGTTGGGCGGTATTGATGCCAACAGTGTCCTTGTATTTAAGGAAATAATGCAGGGCTTAAAAACCATGGGAAAAACCATATTTTATTCATCACATATATTAGAGGTGGTTGAAAGGTTAAGTGACAGGATATTGCTTTTAAACGCAGGTGAAATTGTTATGGATGGAACAATGGAGGATGTAAGGAAAAAACGATCCGATTCTACCTTGGAAACAATTTTTAATGAAGTTACCGGATTTAATGACCATAAAGAGCTTGCAGACAGGTTTATAGCAAGCTTTATGAGTTAGGGGTGACAGTATATGAATAATACGGATAATTTTCTTTCATTAAAAATACTCGACAAGTTCCAAGGATTGTTTGAAAAAATAGGCATTGATTATAAGGTAATGCGAATTATTTTAAGAACAAAATTAGTATTAGATTCAAGATCTGCACCTGTTATTGAAAATCAAAAAAAGAAAGAAAATGCTCAAGAAAATACATCTTTTATTAGAAGGTATCTTCTGCATTTGATTTTTGGTGCTTTATTAGCGTTTTTAATTTATTTTATAAAAGATGAAATGATACGAATGATATATTTTTCAGGGGCTTTCTTTTTTATGACATCAATGTATCTTATTTCAGACTTTTCATATGTAATATTGGATACTAAGGATAAAAAAATATTGCTGCCAAAACCCATAGACAGCAAGGTTGTTACAATGTCAAAGGTACTGCATGTACTGATTTACATGTTTCGCCTCAACTTGTTTTTAGCCGGTCCATCTTTGTTGGCAATTGTGCGGTTGAACGGATTCATTGCAGCTCCGATATTTATTTTAGAAATTCTGATGATGGATTTACTGATTTTCTTGGTAACCGCTTTTATATATTTATTAATATTGAGATTTTTTGATGGTGAACTGCTAAGAAACATCATTAATTTAATTCAAATAATGCTTACTATTTTAGTAACCGTAGGATATCAGATAGCAATAAGGATGATTGATTTTACCGAAATTCAGAATATCGCATATAAATTTGAACCGCATAATTACTTTAATCCTATATTATGGTTTGGGGCACCTTTTGAAATTTTATTTAACGGCGGAAGAGAATTGTATTTATATATATTTACCATATTGTCCATCGTAATACCGATAGTTTGTTTTATAATATACCTGAGCTTAAGTAAAAGAATGGAATCTTTATTATTAAAATTAGAGGGTGAAGGCAAGGAAAGACGAGCTAAACACAGAGTTGAATTTTTAATGGGGAAATTATTTGCTTGGAATAATATAAAAAGACAGGCATATCATTTTGCATGTGCGGTTTTAAGAAGCGACCGCAGCCTGAAGTTAAAAATATATCCTGCATTATCTGTCGGAGTTTTATTCCCCGTCATAATGCTGTTCAATATGAGAGTGAGAGGGGATAACACGGCAGGTGGATATGAATACTTGTATTTGTACTTTACCTTTACGGTTTTTCCGTCAGTCTTGGAGTTAATCAAATACTCATCAGCGTGGAAAGGCGCATACATTTATTACAGCTCAGGGTTTCAAAATACTAAGGAATTAAATTCAGGTCTTTTGCTGGCTGTTACACTTAGATTGTTTATACCTCTATTGCTTGCCAGCGGTGCTATTTATATATTTATATTTAAAGGTTTGTTTATAAATGATATACTTGTAATAATGCTGGCAAGCTTAGTGATTTTACCGGTAATATACAGAATTGTGTTTGAGGAACTGCCGTTTTCTAAAGAAATTGATGCATCCAATCAATCAAAAAATTTCGGCAGATTTATCGGTTCTATAGCAATTGTAGGCTGCTTTGTAGCACCACATGTTATATTCAGCAAAATTAATATATGGATTTATGTTGGTGTTTTAATCATAGCACTTCCTGTAAGCTGGATGATTCTTATGCCAAATTATAATATTAAGGGGACAAAATGAGCGTTTCAATAACTAAAGCAATATTACACATTCTTGACACAAGCTTAGGAATACCGGTTCTTTCTGAAAATCTGATGTCATTTAATGATGAAATGAAAGAGTACACAGAAAAGCATATAATTAAATGCTACAACGATGCGGATTTGAAGAAAACCAAATTTACCAATGAAGATGGGTTCTTTTTAACATCTGTCAAGGAATATTTAAATACAGATGATTTTATTAAATTTACCAATTCTGTGTCAGAAGCTTTCTTTAAGCTATCATCTGAAAATCCTGACATAAAACCATGCGATCTTTTATTTGTTCGGGCAAATGTATTTAATAAGGACTATATGATAATACTTAAGCTTAACTATAAAAAAGGGTACATTCATTTTACAAAGCAAGAGGAGAGCACTAAAAATATAATCATAGAACAACCTTGTTCATTGCCTGCCGCAACACAAAAAATCGATGAATTTATATTTGTGGATTTAAATAGTCTCAATATATTTGTAAAAGAGAAGAAGTGTCAGGTTTATAATGAGCCATGTTATTATATTTCAAAGCATTTGCTTGAATGCAAGGAAGAAAAACCCGACAAGGAAAAGGTAAAAATAATTACTGAAACTACCGATAAAATAATTAAAGAGTATTATGATGACGATATGTTTATGAAAAGCCAGGTGAAAAATATCATCAGAGAAAACGTGGAGGAATCATTAAATATCAATGTTGAAGAAATATCAGAAAAGGTATTTAAAGATAATGAAGCAAAACAAATATACAACGAAGAAATAAAAATGAAGGGTATAAAAGAACCGGAAGTTAAAGTAAATTTCAATTATGCAAACAAAATAAAAACAAAGCAGAAATTAATTACCGATGAAGGAATAGAAATAAACATACCCTATGAAATATTGAGCAATAAAGAAAAGGTTGAATTTATAACGAATCACGATGGAACAATTTCTATAATATTAAAAAATATAGATAGTATAGTGGATAAATAATTTCTATATAACCGTTGACTTTCAGCGGTTTTTCTATTTTACCAATCTTATTATACTAATCTGCATGCAATTATAATTTATCGCAAAACGATAAATTATAATTGACAAACAATAATAAGTGTATTATGCTTATTAAAGGAAGCGAGAATCAAATTTATGAATTTAACTGATATTAAGGGGGTATTGACATTGAAAAGAATATTATGGCACGTTATATTTTGTCTTGGAGGTATTTTAGTATTCAGCCCCGTCGTAATGTATTGGTTTATTCATGGCAGCTATGAACGTTATATATGGATTATAAATGGCAGTTTTCCGTTCAATAATTTTGGAAGCGGACCTGTGCAATTATATTTATATGCGGGACTCTTATCAGCAGGACTAATCTTAACAACGATTAGTTTTAAACATGTTAACAAGTATCTTAAATATGCTGTCTTATTTATTATATTATTAATGATTTTTATAATGTCAGTATCATGTTATTCACCGAAGTCTGTTAACACACAAATTTCAAAATCCTTGAAAATAGAAATACCTGCTGCTTCAATCATAGAGTATGAGGATTCTCACGGTGGATTTCATGGTGACGGAGGTACATATGCTAAAATTAAGCTTGATGGAAAAGGTGCTGAAAAATCCATTCTTGAAATTAAGAATAGCTGGAGGATGTTACCGTTATCAGAGAATCTTAATTTGATAATGTATGGAGGAATTAAGAATAATATTGAGTATTCATATAATTTAGCAGATAAATTTAAAATTCCCCATATTGAAAATGGTTACTGGCTTTTTGTCGACAGGCACAGTAAAAGTATTGATAATTATGATGATACAGATTTATTTAACAGACATTCTTTTAATTTTACTTTGGCATTGTACGATATGGATGAAAATATACTGTATTATATAGAATTTGATACATAAAATTAATTCAAAACATTAGGGAGTAAAAACAACAATATATGAAAAACAACTGTTTATTTATTATAATTTTTATATTTGCTATGATAGTTTTCTTTATTTGGCAAAACAGCTCTGTGGTTGTATCCAAATATGAATATAAAAATTCAAAGCTATCAATAAATTTCAATGGCTTCAAAATTTTACATATCTCAGATTTGCACAACAAAAATTTTCATGAAAGCCTATATAAGAAAATTAAAGATATTAATCCCGATATAATAATTATTACGGGAGATTTGATTGACAGAAGGCGTACAAGAGTCGATATAGCTGTAGATTTTGTAAGTCAGATAGTAAATGTTGCTCCCGTATATTATGTATCTGGAAATCATGAACAGCTTTCAACATCCTATGATGATCTGAAAGAAGAGCTTGTAAAGCTTGATGTGCATATTTTGGATAATGAATATATGGTGCTTAATCATAATGGAGAAAGAATAGGTATTATGGGTTTGGCAGACCCTGCTTTGATGTATACTGAGGGAAATAACAATAACGACAGAAATCGCATTTATGCTGAAAACAATTTAAAAAGGTTATATGAAAATTCAGTCACAGAATTCAACATTCTTCTTTCTCACAGACCTGAACTGTTCGAAGTATATAAAAACATAAATATCGACCTGGTTTTCAGCGGTCATGCTCACGGAGGTCAGATAAGAATTCCATTTATAGGTGGTATTCTCTCTCCGAATCAGGGCTTTTTTCCTAAATATTCGGAAGGTATGATTACGGAAGATAATACAACTCTGGTTGTAAGCAGAGGGCTGGGAAACAGTATTTTTCCGCTTAGAATTTTCAACCGACCGGAATTGATTGTAGTTGAATTTAATGGTGAAGTAATAAAGCATTGATTCATTATTAAAGATAAGATATAATTAAAGAAAAAGAATGAAGGTGATCAGGTGTTAAATATACGAAAAAAGGCACATTATTTAATCGACAAATTACCGGAAGATCAGGTTGCATATTTAGTAAAAATTATTGAAGGAATTAAGGGTTTAAGCATACCCAGCGGAGAACCGGATGAACTTGATATGTTTCTTATTAAGGAATCTCAAACAAACAATGAAGATACAATGACAATAGAAGATCTCATTGAAGAATTGGGGATAGATGCTAATGAACTACAAGATTGAGTTTAGAAACAAGGCATCTAAGTTTTTGAAGAAACAAAATATTGAACAGCAAAAGAGAATGTTAAAAGCCATATATAAAATTCCAAATGGAGATATTATAAGATTAGTTGGATATGAAGGATTATATCGATTAAGAGTAGGTGATGTACGAATAATATATTCAATTAATTCCGATAAGATAATTGTATTTAACATTGGAAACAGAGGGGATATATACAAATATCTATAATAGAAATTATTTAAGGGTTGCAAAGCCCTTTTTTTATTATTATAAGGATACAGCCGGAAATTCATACAGATTAGACGGCGAAGGTACTTCATCGTACAATTCTCATATGGAAACATTAATTACCGTAAAATACCCGGAAGACGGCAGGGTTATTTTAAGAAGGACATTAACTCCCAAAACGCCTTTGGATAAACCAATCCGTATTAATCTGCCTGTAAGCAATTAATAATTGTCGAAGACACTATTAACCGGAATATCTGTTGTATAAATCTGTAAAAAATATTATAATATAGATAGTAATTGAAAGGAGGATAAATATGCACAGGGATTTAAAAAAGGCAAGAGAAAATTTGCGTAGTAAGCTGTTACAAAATGCTGAAGCGGTATTGCAGGAAGTATTAAATGCGGAGATGGATGATTTGATTGAAATCGGTTTATTTGGAAGCGTAGTAAAGGATAAATTTACTTGCAGCAGTGATACCGATATTTATCTTCTTTTTGAAAATGAAATTCCTGACAGGAGAGTAAAAGGCGGTCTTAGGTCAATTGCGGAAGAAAACAATTGTGATATTGTATTTTTAACTATGAATGATTTTAACGAAGAAGCACCTGATTTATTAGTAAAAAATATATTGGAAGGAAGAATTGTTTTATGGAGGAGGGGTAGAGATGATACAAAATGATTATTATCACATAGCAATGAACGATTTTGAATATTTAAATGCAGTTAAAGATTTACCGTACTATAACCAGCATTGCATAGCGTGCCAGCAAATAGGAGAGAAATTATTAAAGCACATAATTACTCTGTCTTATATTGAGGATGATAAGGATAAAATATTGAAATCTCATTCGCTAAGAACTATTTACAGAGCAATTCACAGATACATACCTGATTTCATCCTACCAGAAGAAGAACTTGCAAATCTTACGGATTATTATTTCGATGCCAAGTATCCCGGAAGTGACTTCTTCACTGCAAACGCAGAAGATTTCAATAAATGCTATGCTTCCTTGCTAAAAATAATAGAGCAAGTAAATAAAGTAATACAATAAAAGTTTCTTATATTACTTTTAAAATTTCATAGCATAATAATGGAGGAGGTGTAACAATGTACTCAATTATTTATTTAAGTCTTTCGGTTATAGTAATCGTCTTCGTTTTTTATTTAATTTACAGTATAAGATTAAAAGAAAAACGAAGAAAAGATAAGGAGCTTATCAGGTTAAATTTTAAAGTTAATATCAACATGAATATTTTGTTTGCAGCATCGTTCTTGATTTTGGGTATATTAGTGGTTTATCTTCTTTATGGAGCTATATCGAAATCGTATATACCGTTTAAAGGTAAATATATTGACAGCTTTTTTCAAATATTTGATGATGCTTATATCGATAGCTTAAGGGAATATTTTCTGAATAATAATATGGTAGGGCAGCTTTTAGTAACGGTTCAATACTTAATGGATATACCCCAGCATGTGTTTCTTGCTGTTTTTATGATTTCATTTTCAATATATTATTTTTACGTTGGATTTAAGCAAAATATAATTTATGAGGATGGGATATTTGTAAACAGTACATTGTATAAATGGGATGGTATTTTAGGCTTTGACTGGGGCGAACTGCACGAAAAAGAAAATAAAGCGTATTACGATTTAACTGTTAATCTGCCAAAGCTATATGATTTAAACGTAGATAAAAAGCTAAGGGTAAACGCTGAAGACAGAGATAAAATAGACGAAATATTGGTTGCGAATATTATAAAATCCGGGATGTAAATCCCGGATTTTTCATACAATAGGAAAGTTCTCTTTCCTATTGTATGAAAAACGAGGATTGCAAAGGACGGGACGTCCTTGCCGTTAAGGGGGGTGCTCAGTAAAAATGCAGCGGCATTTTTACGCCGAAGGGGGACATAGGTCCCCCTAGCGGAATTTGCGTAGCAAATTTTTTTAGTATCAATACTCGAAATCAACCGTCACATTTGCTTCTACAAGCATGTTTCCCGGCATTATGGGAGTAGAGGCTGCAAACTCATATCTGAAGGGCTGTATTGGCATAATACTGTTTTCCACAATGTTTACAGGAATTGGTTCAGATGAACTGTTTAAACTCATGGCTATTGACTTTGATTTCTGAATTGCATCTCTTATCGCTGCGTTTAATGCCTGCTGGTAATAATACTCTCTGTTAGAAACATCAAAGGATATCAGTTCTACAACATTTGCTCCTAAATTAACTGCGGTGTCAATAATGCTTCCTGCCATATCCAGATTATTCGTTCTGATTTCAAGTATATTTCTTACTGAAAACCCCCTGTCAATTTGCCTTCCGTTTTCATAATCATATAGTTTATCAATTGTGTATTGGTATGTTTTTATATTGTTCACTCCCATACGCTGCAAAGCTTGAATTATGGATTGTGTCATTCTTGCATTATCTGTTTGGATGCCTGTTATGTTTTCTCCTGTTGTCTGTACTCCTAAGCGAATTACGGCAATATCCGGAACTGCCGTTACTTGCCCCTGACCGGTAAGGGTCATTGTTTTGTTATGTACATTATCATTATAACGTCTGACCATTTATAAACCCCTTTCATTATTTTTTCTTTATATTATATGCCGGTTTATAAATGCTGCCATCAACAGAAAAATATTGCATGAAATTAATATATATATTATATTAGATAAGAATAATAATAAGAATCAAAATGACTTATATTTCTTGGAGGTTTTATGAATAACAGTTGGAAGAAAAATATAGTATTGTTTTTGGCAAGCCAAACAATTTCTTTGTTTGGAACTTCCTTGGTACAATACGCAATTATGTGGCACATTACATTAAAGACACAATCGGGATTCATGATGACAATTTCCATAATATGCGGTTTTCTTCCGATGTTTTTACTGTCTCCTTTTGGCGGTGTGTGGGCAGACCGTTATAACAGAAAGAATTTGATAGTCATAGCAGATTCTTTTATTGCAACAGCAACTTTTATATTAGCCATGTTGTTTTATGCCGGACACGACTTTATCTGGCTTTTGTTTGTTGCATCTGCAGTCAGGGCACTTGGCTCAGCAATTCAAGCGCCTGCCGTTAATGCATTTATTCCTCAGATAGTTCCGGAGGAAAAGCTTACGAAGGTCAATGCTACAAATGGGAGCATTCAATCAATGGTAACATTACTGTCTCCCATGGTAAGCGGGGCACTGCTGTCAATAACGAGCTTAGAGATAATATTTTTTATAGATGTGGTTACGGCAGCAATTGCAGTTATGATAATGATATTTTTCCTAAAGGTTAATCCTCATTCAAGAGCCTTGGAAAAACAGGAAACAAGTTATATTAAGGACATATATGACGGATTAAGATATTTAAGGGAACATGCATTTCTTAAAGTATACTTTGCTTATTTAGCAGTTTTTTATGTTTTATTGGCACCTCCTGCATTTTTAACACCTTTGCAGGTTGCAAGAAGCTTCGGAGATGACGTCTGGAGGTTAACTGCACTTGAGGTAGTATTTTCTGTAGGAATGATGGCAGGCGGAATATTTATGGCATCATGGGGAGGTTTCAAAAATAAAATTAATACCATGGCTTTATCATGTTATGTTATGAGTTTTTGTACCGTTTTGTTCGGTGTAATTCCAAGCTTCTGGCCTTATATCTTTGTAATGGGGATATTCGGGGTTGTAATGCCTATCCTTAATACTCCTGCCATAGTGCTTCTGCAGGAAAAAGTGGAGGGCGATTATTTGGGAAGAGTATTCAGCATATTAAGTATGATTACAAGTATTATGATGCCTTTTGGAATGTTGATTTTCGGTCCTGTATCCGATTTCGTAAGAATTGAATGGCTGATGATAGGAACAGGATCATTGTTAGTCATTTTAACCGTATTTTTCTCAAGGAATAAAATACTTTTAGAAGCCGGAAAATAAGTAATAAAATCTAATTTCAAAGTTTTACTGTAAATTCTCTGAATATATGATAAAATAAATATATGTTAATCGGAGGGCTTCAGTCAGTGAAAAATATAAAAAATGCTTCTATATTAAAGCTTGGTTTAATACTTATTATTATATCCTACGTAGTCGGTGCGTTGTATTCTATGAGTTTAGTGCTGAAAGAACCTGTTTTTTTAAAACATTATTATGAGTCGCATATACATAGAAGGTCAGTTAAGTCTATACATTTAATTACAAATTCCAATGATGACAGACAAATTACAGGAATAGAGTTCCCCCAATTGCCTGAGAACTTTGCATATGTGTCTTTAAGAAATGTATGGAATAATGATAACGGTTATGACAGAACAAATGAATTTGCTCACTATGATTATAAAATATTATACTTTGAGTTCATTAATGTGGATGAAGATTTATCTAGCGGAGAAGAAGAAAGTATTGTATTAGATAAAGCAGAAATAAGATATATGAACGGCGATGTTCAGTATGTGGATATAGGAAAAATTGTTCTGCATAAGAATTTCAAGCTAAACGAGTTCTTTTATGACAGTTCTTCGTCCTCATCCAGTGATTTTTCTTCAAAGCTGTACACACGAGTTTTAAAGGATATCTATATTAATAATATTGAATCTAGCTTTGATGATGAGCTTGAAGGTTTCCTTGAAATGACAGTGAATAATTTGAAACAACAAGATATACAATATCCCATGAGTTTTAATTCCAGGGAGTATATAAACTTTAACAGCAATTACATATATGATGATTTGAATGACATGAGAAGGTACAATGTGTACGATGTGATAAAGATAATCAGTATTACAGACTCGGAAGGCAATAAAGGCTATGAACTGTTATACAATCTTGACTACGAGCCTATAGGGGTTATATCTTCTGAAAAAGAAATTATTGACTACCTTAGATACAGAGGGGTGAAATAATGAAGGGATATAATAAAGTTTTCTGGGGATTAATATTTGTTGTTTTCAACATAAATCTCGGACCTGTAAATATTTTGCCAGATTTTTTGGGATATTTTTTAATAAGCATAGGATTAAGTGCAATTCAAAATGAATACGAGCATGATTCGTTTAAATTAGCCGCCGTCATTGCAAACATATTAGGAGCATACACCTTAATAACTTCAATTCTCGCATTCGTAAGCGGCGGAAGCTACGAAATATTTAATAATAATGTTTTTAATATTGGAATTGCTTTGTTGGTAAGTGCAGCAAATTTAGTGATGGAATTTAATATTTTATCAGGAACTGCTTCAATATTTAAGGATATGGAAAAATTGGAGGATGAAGAAGAAACGTATAAAATTCAGAGAAACTATACTTATTTATGCATTATTGCTTTATTTTTTATGTCGATTACATTTAATATATTCAATATATCCAATTCAGCTATTGCATTGATAATAGTCGTCTATTATTTAATAGTACGCATTTATTATATTACTGTTATCAGAAGAATAAAAAAGATTTTTGATAACGGGACAATGGGGTATGAAATAAATATGCCAAATGAAAATTTAGAGGATGATAATAATTAGGAGGAAAAGTATGAAATTTTTGTGGACTACAATTCATGTAAGAAATATGGAGGAATCATTAAAATTTTATCAGGAAGTGGTTGGGCTTAAGCTGTCAGATAGGTTTAATGCCGGACCCGGTATGGAAATATCTTTTTTAGGCGAAGGTGAAACCAAGCTGGAAATTATATGCAGTGAAAAATTTAAAGGCTTTAATCCCGGAAATGGTGTATCTATGGGATTTAAGGTTGAATCTTTGGATGAAGCTTATAATATGGTTAAGGAAAGGGGTTATGAGATAGTTCACGAACCGTTACAACCGAATCCAAATGTCAAATATTTTATATTTTTAGATCCTAACGGATACAAGGTGCAATTTGCCGAACAATCATAAATTATCGGAGATTGTTAATGGATATAATTAAAAAGCATTTAAATAGGTTGAACAAAAAAGAACAAAAAATCTTAAATAGAAAACAGAATATCATTGAAGAAAAATTGGAGCCTTTAGTTGATAAAGTTGAATCGAAAGTTCCAAAGTCATTGAAGGATACTCTTGACACAGCTTTTTATAAAAGCTTTAAGATTGTTTTTGAAAAGGGAACTAGATATATAGAAAAGCTGTATAATAAAAATAAAATACAGTTTAACCACAATGTCAATGATTATCATGTATCGAAAAGACCGGATAAAAGTGCATTAAAGAAAATAGATAAGCATGCTCAAAAAAGCAAATTTTTAAACACTTCAATATCGACCATCGAAGGTGCAGGATTGGGATTTCTGGGCATAGGATTGCCTGACATACCATTGTTTACAGCTATGATATTAAAAACAATATATGAAATATCCTTAAGTTATGGATTTATGTACGAAATGGAAGAAGAGAAGGTTTATGTGTTAAACATAATAAAGGGAGCACTTACATCCGGTGAAACTCAGCAAAAATATAATTTAAAGGTTGATAAATTAGCAGATAAAATTGATAATCATATAAATATTATTTATGATTTGGACAGAGAAATAATACATACCGCAAGAATAATATCCGAATCAATGCTTACCTCAAAATTTATCCAGGGTATTCCTGTTGTCGGAGTTTTAGGAAGTATAACAAATTATAAAATAATCAACAAAATCAGTGAATACGCTTCAATTAAATACAAGAAAAGGTATCTTCATAACAGAAGGTGAGCCTTTTCAAGAGCCTTGGCAAGGGTAACCTTGCTTTTTTAATTAAAATTTAAGCTTTTTATAATATACGGTTAATATAAAATCGTGTTATAATAAGGTATAATGTGTTTAACTTGCCAAGCATTTACTTTAACCTTACAGAAATGTAAGATTAGATGATAAAGTGTAAGACAGACATATGGTACTTATTGAATTATTCTGATAGTATTGAATTGAATTTATTTTTAGGAGATGGAAATGAAGAAAATTTTTAAAAAGAAAAGATTTATAATTATTTTTATTGTGATTTTAGCTGTTCCGATTATAATTTCGCTGAATAAAAACAAAGGAGCTGCAGAGGTCTTTGTAAATGCCGTATCCTTAGAAAGAAAATCAATCGAGCAGACAATATCTGTAAAAGCGCCATTGGAAGGTATTGAAAAAGCTGATGTTGTATCGCCTTTAAATTATGAAATTATAGACATAAAGGTAAAGGAAGGCGACGTTGTTCTTAAGGATCAAGTACTAGTCGTTTTAGACAGTGAAGAATTAAAGGAACAGATTACATCAGAAGAAAATCAAATTGCTTTAGCTGAATTAGAATTACAGGATAAGCTTAAAACAATGCAGATAGAGTATGATAAAGCACTGCTTAAAATAAAAGAGCTTGAAGACAGCTACAATGTTAACAAGGAATTATTAGAGAATGAAATTATTACACAGGAAAGCTTTGACAAAATAGAAAGCAGCTTAAATGATGCTAAAAAGAATTTGGAAAGCTATAATGCGATTGACGGTAAAATTGTATCATCTCCGTCAGAATCGAAACGCTTAGAAATTCAAAAGCAAGAGTTAGAAAAGAAAAAGAAGGATTTAGAAAAAGTATTTATAAAGAGTCCCATAGATGGAACGGTAACGAGAGTAAATGTAAATTTAGGCAGATACGCGAGAGATACCGAAAACGAAAAAGCTATGTTCGTGGTTGAAAATTTAGATAAGCTGCAGATGAAGGTATCAATAAGCGAATATGATATAGAGAAAGTACATATAGGCCAGGAAGTTGAAATATACTCCGACGTTTTAAAAGATGGTATTGCCAAAGGGGTTGTTGCAAGAATATCACCGACCGCAGAGCAAAAGGATAATAATGCAATGGAAAGAGTTATACCTGTGGTTATAGACATTACTGAAAAACCTGACAACTTAATAGCAGGGGTTATTGCCTCGGCAAGAATTAAGGTTGGCAGAGAAGAAAATGTATTTGCCGTGCCGTCGGGAGCATTGCTTCAGGATGAAAATGATAAATTTAAATTATTTACATTAAACGAGGATAACACTTTAAAATCAGTGATTGTAGAAACCGGTCTTGAAACCGATTTGGAAACAGTAATAGATGGTGCGGATCTTACTGAAGGAATGAATGTTGTTGTTAATCCAGACTTAAGCTACATGGATGGCATGACAGTAACACCAAATAAAGAAGCAGAATAGGGTAAATATGAGTAAAATGATATCGATAAAGAATTTAAATAAAATTTATAAAAACGGCTCTGTTGAAGTTCATGCATTGAAAGATGTAAACTTAGAAATAGAGCATGGCGAATTTATTGCGATTATGGGTCAATCCGGTTCCGGAAAATCTACACTTATGAATATAATAGGATGCTTGGACAGACCTACGTCCGGAGAATATCTATTGGATGGAATAGACATAAGCAAGCAGGAGCAGGATGATTTGTCATTAATCAGAAACAAAAAAATTGGCTTTGTTTTTCAAGCATTTAATCTTATACCCCGAACTAATATTTTAAGAAATGTTGAACTGCCCATGATTTATGCCAAGGTGAAATCATCTAAACGAAAGCAGCGAAGCATGGAACTTTTAGAAAAAGTGGGACTTGGTGACAGAGTTAATCATCTGCCTAACGAGTTGTCGGGTGGACAAAAGCAAAGAGTGGCAATAGCAAGAGCTTTAGCCAATACTCCTCCGATAATTTTAGCGGATGAGCCAACAGGTAACTTAGATACCCAATCATCAGAAGATATAATGGAAATCTTCAAATCATTAAATAACGATGGAACAAGTGTAATTTTAGTTACACACGAGCCTGAAATAGCAAGGTTTGCTGACAGGGTGATTGTATTCAGGGATGGTGCAATAATAGAAGATAGTCAGAAAGAAGGTGTTTTAAAATAATTTGGTTAGAAAATATTAAGATTGCATTTCAATCAATTTTATCAAATAAAATGCGTTCTCTTCTTACTATGTTGGGAATAATCATAGGCATAAGCTCCGTAATAGCAATCGTATCGATCGGTGACAGCATGAAAGGTGTTATGGATGATATCTATAAGGATATCGGAAAGAACAGAGCATATATGTATGTTTATAATATAGAGGAATTTCGTTCAACGGACTTTTTCTTTATGGATGATTTGGAAGTTGTTAAAGAAAGATTCGGAGATAAAATTACATACTTAGGTCCTTCCGAATCATTGAGAAGTGACGTATCTGTCAAGAAGAACACCGTTAAATTAAACATGATATGTGTTGACAGCGGATTTGATAAGGTGCAGCATGTCAAAATGCTGTACGGCAGAATGATAAATAAAAGTGATGTGGACAGAAAAAGCAAGGTTATAGTGTTGGAGCAAAAGGCAGCCTTGCAGTTGTTTAACAGAGAAAATGCAACAGGAGAGGTTATCAGAGTTAAAATAAATAATTACATGGAGGATTTGCTGATAGTCGGTGTGTATAAAAATGAAGAATCGCCGGTGTTATCTCTTCTGCAGGGACAAAGTCCGTATGAAGAAAGCTATGTGCCGTATACGATGGCGTTTCCTTCAAACTATGGATTTTACGGATTAGATATATTTATAGCGGAAAATCAACCAGTAAGCGATGTCGGAAATGAAATAGTATCCTATATTGCAAAGCTTAAAAACAGAAGCAATGAAAATTATATGTTTTATACCGTTGAGGAAGACCAGGAGACGTTGAACGGCATTGTTGGCGGTATGTCAATAGCCGTGGCCTGTATTGCCGCAATATCGCTTTTGGTAGGTGGAATAGGAATTATGAATATTATGCTGGTTTCTGTCACTGAGAGAACCAGGGAAATTGGTATAAAGAAATCACTTGGTGCAAGAACTAAGGATGTTCTGTTTCAGTTCCTGATAGAATCCGCAACACTTTCGGCAATCGGTGGCGTAGTCGGAACAATGTCCGGAATCGGATTAGTAATGTTAGGCGGTTCCATAATATCGCTGCCCATAGTAGTTAACCCGATTTCCATAATTATAGCAGTAGCCTTTTCTATGATTATAGGAGTATTCTTCGGATATTACCCTGCAAAAAAAGCTGCAAAAGCAGATCCTATTAATGCTTTAAGATATGAATAATATAATTTAGATATATAATAGTGCAGAGGTGGTTCATGATTTTATCAAAAGAGCAAATAAATCGTTACATCAGACACATCGTCATGCCGGAAATAAATGTGAAGGGTCAGGAGAAATTACTTGAATCTACCGTATCGGTGTATGGAGAAAATACAGATAATCTCACGACTGCGGTATTGTACCTTTCGGCAATGGGAATAGGTAAAATATTATGCCATTTAAAAGATGATTTGGGATATGACTCTTTATTTTATAATGCTGAGGATTTAAACAATGACGTTTCAATAGAAATTATCAATGAGAATTTTTCTGCAGATAACGCAGATGCCAGAGTTATAATCGGCAGCATAAGCTTTATCAAGGATGTTATTAATAAAAATGAATTTGTCCCAACTATTATATCTATGGTTAATGGGGTTAATGAATGGAAGGGAACTCTTCAAGCCTTCATCGAGCCGGAGCGTTTAAATGAATATATACAATTTGCAGGCGGCGGGAAATGTTATAATAAAGAGAAAAATTTACTTATAGCTTCCTTTTCCGGTGCATTGTGCTCGGTTGAATGTGTTAAGCTCATACTTAATATCGGTAAAATTCATGAAAACTTATTAATGTTTGATTTGCTTACGATGGAATTCAGCAACTTTAATCAAGACCGGTACGAAGCGGCAATTTGTGAATTCAATATAGAAAATAATATATCATTGAGTAAAAAAGAAATAATTAGAAAGCTTAACAACTCAAAGGTTTTAATTGTCGGCACCGGCGGATTAGGATCTCCGGCAGCTATTGGCCTTGCCGTATCAGGGATTGGTACAATAGGTTTATTGGATTCGGATAAAGTCGAATCAAGTAATCTGAACAGACAAATATTACATTCGGTTTCAAGAATCGGAGCCCCTAAAGCTGAATCTGCAAAATTTTTTATTTCAAACATTAACCATAACACTAATATAATTACTCATGTTTTGGAATTGAACTTAGAAAATGCCGAAGATACAATAAGAGAATATGATGCGGTAATAGCCGCCGTTGATAATATTCAGACACGATATATAATTAATGATACGAGTTATTTGTTGAAAAAACCTGTTATCGAGTCAGGGGTATTAAGTTTTGACGGAACTAACACTACAATCATTCCAGGTGAAGGACATTGCTACAGATGTCTGTATCCTGATGTGAATACAAGGGGTACGACCTGCACTGAAGCGGGTATTTTAGGGGCAATACCCGGAGTGATGGGATTTATCGAAGCGATAGAGCTTGTAAAGGTTATTGCAAACATCGGAGTTACTCTTAAAAATAAAATATTGATGTTTGATGGCTTGGAAATGGAGTTTAATATAATAAATTTAGAAAAAAACCCAAATTGTAATGTTTGCGGGAAAAAAGATGACCTAATATCATAAAAAAATGATATTAGGTCAGTACGTGCATTGATATGATTAAACTAAATTTTTATATACCTTTTTTTCCGGTTCTGGCTTTTCAATTTTTCCTTCGCCAAGTTCTTTCAATTTCAATAAGTATGCCATGTTTTTTCCAAGCACGCGCATTATTTGAACTCCCTCATCATCCTGGACAGCTTCTCCGGGCTTTTGACCGAAGATAACATTCCAATAGTTTGATGTAGGCATTAACATTTCCGAATAACCTATATAATTTATCAACTGATGATAAGCAGGTAATCCCCCGGCACGTCTTACCGCTGTTATTCCGGCACCTGCCTTATGTCGGTATAATCCGCCGTTTGCACTTCCCACATAAGTTGATCTGTCAAGAAAAGCTTTCATAGTAGCTGTTATTGAAGCAAAATGAACAGGAGAACCAAATATTATTCCATCTGCTTCCTTCATTTTTTGTATCCATTCATTTACTTCATCATCAATGATACATCTTTCGTTACGCATCTTAAAACATGAATTGCACGCAGTGCAGCCCAGTATTTTTTTGCTTCCGGTTTGAATTATTTCAACTTCTATATTTTCTTTTTCCAATTGCTCTGCAACCAGTTTAATTGCTTCATATGTATTTCCTTCCTTTTTAGGACTTCCGTTAAATGCAACTACCTTCATTTCTTCCTCCTGATATATATTTATTATACTATATCAAAAAAATTATATTATTACAAGCCGGTGAATAAATTGATTAGATAATAAAAATATAAATATAAAGGTTAATTATTTATTTAACAACAATAATAACAAATGTTAAATAATATTAATAAAGTTATATTGACTTTAATATTTTTTGATGCTATTATGATGAAGTCAAGTTGCAGCATCGTAATAAAATATGCATTTTATTTAACAAACGACTATGTGTTTTGCAAAATTGTTATGGTGTTCAGTGCAACTTAATACAAGAATTAACATACTTGGAGGGTAAAATGAAAAGAATATTATCTATAGTATTATGTATGCTAATGATTCTGAGTGTAGCGGCTTGTACTAAAGAAACTCAGGCGCCTGCCGGACAAGCTGAAACATTAACCGGAGTAGGAAAGGGCTTTGCCGGTGAAGTAAAGGTTACCGTTACAAAAGAAGGGGACAAGATTACGAATGTTGTGGTTGACAGCCATACCGAAACAAATGGAATAGGTACAAAAGCAGTTGATGAAATTCCTGCTAAAATTGTAGATGCTAATTCAACGGATGTTGAAGCTGTAGCAGGAGCGACAGTTACAAGTGAAGCAATTGTTTATGCGGTAAACAATGCGTTAGATCCCGCTAAATATCCGGCTCCGACAGCAGCAGTTAAAGAAGACAAAAAACCTGAAGCTGTAGTAGCTGCAGAAGTATATCAGGGATTTGGTTTTGCAAGTGAGGGTCGTTTAGGACCGGGAAAAGATGATACAGATACACCTGTATTCAGTTTTAATGATGTATTTGCACATACGTTATTTGATCAGGAAGGAAGAATTCTTGCGATGACAGTTGATGTGTTAGAAGTTGCAACTCCGAATTATGACGGAGAGGGAATGCCTCACTTCAGCGGCTTCCCGGGACAAGGCGGATACAATAATGATTCAAACCATGATGAAAAGGTTGACGGAAAAACAGAGGATACAGAAGAAAACTTCATAGCTGAAATTAACAGCTGGGTATCGAAGAGAGACCGCGGTGCTTCTTATGTGATGGGAGCCGGTTCATGGTCGGAACAAATGGATAAATTTGAAGAAACATTTGTTGGCATGACTGTTGAAGAAGTTGAGGAATGGTTTGAAAAATACTGTTCCGATTTGAACGGGAGACCGTTAAAGGACGGTTCTGATAAGCCTGAAGACAAAGCCAAATATGATGCTTTAACTGCTGAAGAAAAAGCAATGCTTGCAGATGTTACTTCCGGGGCTACTATGAGCTTAAAAGATCCTCACGGTGATATTGTTACAGCTATTAAAAGATCATTTGAAAACAGAGTGCCGTTAGAAGAAGTCAGAGAAGTTGCATCAATGGGAACCGCAGTATTACCATTGCATCGTTTAGGACCGGGCAAAGATGATACAGGTGTTTCGGTTTATAGTATAAATAAAGTTTTTGCCAATGCTTTGTTTGACGGACAGGGTAAAATAGCAGCTTTATATGTTGATCAGTTAGAAGTGGCAACTCCAAACTATGATGGAGCTTCAATGCCTCACTTTACAGGATTTCCGGGACAGTCATACAACAATGATGAAAACCACGACGAAAAAGTTGATGGTACTATCACAGTTACTGATGACAGCTTCTTGGATGAAATTAAAGGCTGGGTAACTAAGAGAGACCGTGGCGAAGGTTATGTAATGGGCACAGGTACTTGGGAAGCTCAAATGGATAAATTTGAAGAATTATTCATAGGTAAAACAGCTGACGAAGTTGAAGAATGGTTTGAAAAATACTGTTCTGACTTAAACGGAAGACCGTTAAAGGATGGTTCTGACAAACCTGAAGACAAAGAAAAATATGATGCGTTAAGCGACGATGAAAAAGCAATGCTTGCAGATGTAACATCAGCAGCTACTATGAGCTTGAATGACGGTCATGGTGACTTGGTCGGAGCAATCAAAAAAGCTTTTGAAAATCGTGTGGAAATTGATTTAACAGTTAAATAAATATTTATTGAATTTACGAAAAGCTCTTTAATTAATTGATTAAAGAGCTTTTTATAATATTAAAAAATAATATTGGTTATACTATTAAAAATATATTTTATGGAGGGCTATATGAAAAAATTAGCTTTAATAATTAGTTTTTTAATGCTTTTTAGCATGGCTGCATGTACAGATAACAATAATAATCCTGGTACCAATAATCCGGATACCAATAATCCGGGAACAAACACTCCCGGAGAAGAAACACCGGGCAATGGTGAAAATAACCTGAATGGAAATACGGGAGTGGATTTGCCGGAAAATGGGGATTTAGGAGGAGATACGGAAACATTAAAGGGATCTGCTCAAGGTTATGGAGGAGAAGTCACGGTTACGGTAATGGTTAACGGTGAAGATATTGTATCTGTTGAGGTCATGGGAGAAAAAGAAACTCCGGGTGTAGGAACAAATGCCATTGAACAGCTTCCGGAAAAAATAGAAGAAGCTGATTCTACAGATGTAGAAGCAATATCAGGTGCAACTGTTACAAGTAATGCCATAAAGGAAGCGGTAGATAAAGCATTAGAAGGAAGAAAGTAAAAATTTACAAAAGAGAAGTATATACGAAAAAACCAGCATGGGCTGGTTTTTTTAAGCATTTAATCATATAGAGATGATAATATCAATGATGTTGATGATTCTTTTATACTGTCTATTGTATGAAGCTGATCCTGTAAAGCTTTCAATTCAATAGGTGTCTTGCATCTTATTTTCATTATAATACACCATGTTCCGGTAACAATGTGGCATTCTTCTATTACCAAATTATTTATTTCAAGAGTTTTCAACTGTTCAAGCAGCTTGTCATAATTAGTGGTTCTTACTCTCAGAGAAATAAGGGCATTTGTAGTATACCCGAGCTTGACCCAGTCGATTTTCGTCCTGTATCCCGAAATTACACCATGTTCCTCCAATTTGGTTACCCTGTTGTGTATTGCCGGTCTCGACAAGTTTAAGCGCTTTGACAGTTCTTCGTGTGATATACGTCCTTCTTTTTCAATGTTTTGTAAAATTTGCATATCTAATGAATCCATATTATACCTCTATATTTTATGGTTTTAGTTTACAATTATTTTAAATATAGCATAAAGTTAAGATTATTGCAAGCTAATAACGATAATAATGTTAACGTTTCTTGACAATGAAGATTTATTATATTATAATTAAATTAATAAAATTTGGCTAAAGATATAAGATGTGAGGGGACAAATTTTAGTATATTTTGTGTATGCTGAAATTTGTTCTTTTTTTATGGTGCTACCACCATTTGTTGGAGCTACAGCGATGAACAAATTTGTGATTAAGCTGCGATTTCGCTGTGATATCTTAAATCACATAAAAAATTAGGAGGATAATATGAGTAAGGTAATAATTACGGGAAATAATTTGACTATAGAAGAGGTTGTATCAGTTTGCAGGAATTATTACGAGGTTGAACTGTCGGAAACTGCAATGGAAAAAGTGAAAAGCTCAAGAAAAATAGTAGATGATTTTGTGGAAAACGGAGACGTTGTTTACGGCATAACAACCGGCTTTGGAAAATTCAGTGATGTTTCAATTTCAAAGGATGAATCAGAGCTTTTACAGAAAAACTTAATAGTTACCCATGCGGTGGGTGCGGGTAATCCCTTTGAAACAGAAGTAGTCAGAGGAATAATGCTTTTAAGAATTAACAATCTTGCAAAAGGTTATTCGGGTGTGAAGCTTGAAACCTTGCACACAATGATTAACATGCTGAATAAAAGAGTCCATCCGATAGTTCCTCAAAAGGGCTCATTGGGTGCAAGCGGCGACCTAGCTCCATTATCACACATGGTTCTTCCGATGATTGGTTTAGGTTCGGCAGAATATAACGGTGTGACTATGTCCGGTGCGGAAGCAATGAAGGCAGCAGGATTACCAGTTGTTACGCTTACCTCTAAGGAAGGTCTTGCACTGATTAATGGAACGCAGGTAATGACCTCTGTGGGCTGCCTGACAGTTTACGATGCATTGAATTTAATTAAAACATCTGATATTGCTGCTGCTTTAAGCTTTGAGGCACATAATGGTGTCGTTGATGCTCTGGACCATAAGGTTCATGAGGTAAGACCTCATAAGGGCCAAATGGATACAGCAAAAATACTTCTTAAGCTTTTGTCGGGAAGTAAAATGACAACGAAGCAAGGAGAAAGAAGAGTGCAGGATGCTTATTCTCTGAGATGTACGCCACAGGTTCATGGTGCCAGCAAGGATGCAATAAATTATGTTAAAGAAAGAGTTGAAATAGAAATAAATTCTGTTACCGACAATCCAATTATATTCCCTGAAACGAGAGAAGGGATATCGGGGGGGAACTTCCACGGGCAGCCGATGGCATTAAGCTTTGACTTCTTAGGTATTGCCCTGGCAGAGCTTGCAAATATTTCTGAAAGAAGATTAGAAAGGTTAGTAAATCCTGCTTTAAGCGGATTACCCGCATTTTTAGTTGAACATGGCGGCTTAAATTCCGGCTTTATGATTGTTCAATATTCTGCGGCAGCATTGGTTTCGGAAAACAAGGTATTGGCGCATCCGGCTTCCGTTGACAGCATACCTTCATCTGCTAATCAGGAGGATCATGTTTCCATGGGGACTATAGCAGCAAGAAAGGCAAAGGAAATAATGGAAAATGTAAGAAGAGTGCTTGCGATGGAAATTATGTGTGCTTGTCAGGGAATAGATTTAAGAACGAATAATGGATTGGGAGCAGGAACGGCACCTGTTTATAATAAGGTTAGAGAATATGTACCGGTGTTAAAAGAAGACAGACCTCTATATGAAGATATAAATAAATGTGAAGAATTAATAATCGACGGAACAATTATAGATGTATGTGAAAAAGGTATAGGAGAAATAAAATTTTAAAATAAAACGGCGTTTCGTAATTTATATGCTACGAAACGTTTTTTTATTTGCCATAAAAATTTGCAAATGATATAATTATGGAGTACATATTTTTTAAAAGAAATAAATATAATAGAATTTCAGGAACAAATAAAAAAAATTAACGTCATATATAATAACCGAACGGGGTGAAACAATGCAAAGCAATGAACTATCGTTGATTGAACGAAGCCGGCAAGGAGATGTAGATGCTTTTGAAGAGCTTATAAAGGATTATAAGAAAATTGCATACAATATAGCGCTGAGAGTGCTCAGAAATGTAGAGGATGCGGAAGATGCTTCTCAGGAAGCTTTAATTAAAGTATTCAAAAATATTCAAAATTTCAACATGCAATCCACTTTTAAGGTGTGGATGTACAGAATAGTTGTAAATACGTGTATAGATTTTAAAAGAAAGAAAAACCTTAATGTTGTTTCTATTGATGAAACAATAGATTTAGGTGGAAGTGTTCAGATTCATAGGGAAATTGCAGATGACTCTAATAATCCGGATATATTGATTGAAAAACATTTTGATAATAAGCTGATAAATGATGCTGTTAATAAATTAGAAGATGACTATAAGACTATTATTATATTGAGGGATATACAGGGATTTTCTTACAGTGAAATATCAGAGATTTTAACCTGTAATATGGGAACCGTAAAATCGAGATTGAACAGAGCAAGAAAAAACTTAAAAGAAATACTTGAAAATGAATTAAGAATTCAATGTTAGGTGGTGACGAAATGAATTGTGATGAAATAAGAAATTTAATATTCTCATATATTGACAACGAAGCAGATGAGGATGAAAAGCTCTTAATAGAAGAGCATATAGAAAATTGTGATGAATGCAAAAAAGAATTAGAAGAATATAGAAAGATAATTAAAGCATTAAATGATTTGCCTGATGAGGAGCCACCGGCAGGATATTGTAAAAGGCTGCATGAAAAACTTTTGAATTCTAAAGTGACTGTATTTAAGGATGAATCAGTTATAGAAAGCAATACACCTAAAAAAAGAAAAAGCAAATATGGATGGGTGAAATACGCCAGTCTCGCAGCGGCAGTGGTGTTGGTCTTTACGGTAGCTGCAATAAATAACCTGAAGTTGTCAGGTATGAAATCTACAGAAAACAACATTGCATACGACAGTGCGGAGCCTTCTGCACCTCAGGCGGCACCGAGAGCGGAGTCCCCGGCAGAGCTTAAATCGTATAGTGTCAGAGGAAATGAATTTGCTGATCAAGATTATAACAATCAGGAACGGATAGCTTCAGAGGAAAGCGGTTATGCCGGTGTAAAAGATAAAATAAGTACGATGTCCCTAGATACGAGAGAAATGAAAATCATAAAATCCGGAACAATTTATGCACAGACGGAGGATTACGATAACTTCCTGAAGGATTTAGAGGATAAGATAAGTTCATTAGGAGGCTTCATAGAAAACAACAATACGGAAGTATATCAGGTTCATAATGATAATAAGCTTATGTACGGAAATTTAAAGCTGAGGATACCTCAGGAAAGCTTCTATGAATTAATAAGTTATTTAGAAAGCTTTACGGAAGTCAGAAGAAAAAATGTAAGCGAAAATGATGTAACGAAAGAATATTATGAAAAGGACAATAAGGTTAAAAATCTTGAAATTCAGGAGCAGCATTTAAGAGATTTGTTTGAAAAAGCTCAGACTGTAGAAGAAATGCTTCAGATAGAAAATGAACTGCGAAGGATAAGAACCGAAATTGATGCTTTGAACATAAGCTTGGCTGATATTAACGACAGAGCGGCAATGTCCACTATAAATTTAGAGGTTGAGGAAGTAAAGGGAGCAGCTTTTACCATAAAAGGTGAAAAGAGTGTCTGGGAAAGAGCAAGAGAAGGCTTTATAAATACGGTTAATTCAATCGTAAGAGGATTCGGAAATTTCATTGTAAGCATTATATCGGCAGCACCCATCGTTGTACCTGCAGCAATAATATTTATAATATTGCTGTTCAGGATAAAAAAATATTGGAAGAAAAAAATATAAAGAGGATGTTGACATACTTTGTTTGTGTCATCCTGAACATAGTGAAGGATCTCAGCTTTTGGCTTATGAGATCCTTCGTTGCTACTCAGGATAAGCGACTGACACCAAATTAAAATTTGGGTCATCTGCTTTCACTTACAGTATAAGCGACTGACACCAAATTAAAATTTGGGTCATCTGCTTATTTATTTTTTTTGCTTGTTATGATAGCTTTAAAGGAAATAAGTAATTTTGACTGCGTTGTTCAAATTGCCAGTATTATAGTTGTTGAGGATTTCAGATAGGCTTAGTTGACAGGCTTAGCTGGTCCATTTATTTATTTCTTGTATTGACAAATAATTAATGATAATATACTAATATTAATTATCTTAAAGGAGTGGAGAGAGCTTGGATAATATAGTGATTAAAATACACCGGTTAAATTCTGTATTTAATAAATCAGCCACTACGCTTATACCAATTGATGCATTATGTGATGAATTATGTGATATAATTAATTGCAATATTTATCTGTTTGATGTTAGTGGAAATATACGCGCTTATGCTATAGCGGAAAAATTTTCATGCAAATATACAGCTTGTTCCTTAGAAAATAAAAGGCTTCCTCAGTACTATTTAAAAATGTTTTTACAAAGTAATATAAGTGTTTTAGATATGTATGAAAAAAATCCAAAGTGCACTTATCCGGATGTAGATAAATGTCTTTTCAAGAACAGATATTATTCTATATATCCTATTTTTTCTGCATATAAAAAAGTAGGGGGGATATTATTTATAAAATATGAGGAACCATTTTCAGAGTCAGATATGGTTTTATGTGAATATACCCGTGCAATTGTTTTAATTGAAATTTTAAGACAGGAGCAGGAAAAAATTCAGCAGATTTCTATGGATATGGCAAAGGCTAAGGTAGCTGTTGATTCTTTGACATTCAGTGAAAAAAAGGCATTAAAGGCAATTTTGGATGAAATTGACGGAAATGTAGGAGAAATATTTTTGAATTCAATTGCAAGTAAGACATATACTACACCGTCCACTGTATCAAGTGTGCTTAAAAAAGCAGAATTAGCTTCGTTGATATTTACAAAATCAAGAGGTGTAAAGGGTAAGCAAATAAAAATACTTAACGAAAACATCAGAAATGAGTTAGATAAATTTGATAAAAATCCTCGTATAAACTATTAAGTTTGCTGCGAATAAATTTATCCTGATATAGGGAATATGTATGAATTTTGAGCATAGAAAGGGATCTCATCTTTTTTGATTTTAAGCACGAGATCCTAATTTCATTATATAAGCATTAATTTTTCCTGTCTTCCGTCGATAAACTCAACGGTAGTATCTTTGCAGATATCTTCCTCTACAAACATGTAAACAACTTGATCATCCCATATTTTAATTTTTTCATAAACATTTAATTCCAATGCATAGCAGGTTTTATCTTCAACAAATCTTTCACCAACTATAGGATTGAATTCTTGATTGTCAAATTGTCCTATTCTTGGTCCGGAGCCATGACCGAAGGTTCCTAACGGATGTGTGTATATCATTGGATTAATTCCTATATTTTTTGCTTTGTTCAGGGATTTTTTAAGTACATCATTTCCGGTAGTGTAATCTTTAATATTTTCCATTACTATATCTTGAAGCTTATTTGCTTTTTTGAATAGTGAAATAAATTCTTCGGGAGCTTGTGTTTCATCATCCTTTAATATGTATGCAATCCACTGCATGTCTGTGTGCAATTGAACATAAACTCCGTTCATTCCTACATCACAATGAATTAAATCACCAGGCAAAATTACTTCATTGAACATTCTTGCCACATTGCTGCCCTTTCGCTGCAAATCAATATCAGGTCCGAACCAATACAGATATCCAAGTCTGTTAATAACATCTCTCATAAACCATTCAATATGTGTTGTTGTTGTTTCTCCTACCTTTATAAACTGTTTGGAAAACGCATAATTTACAATTTGATGAGTTATATTGACAAGTGTTTTCATAGTTTGTTTTTCCAGTGGGGTAACTCGTTGGAGCCATCTGACAGTAAGAGGTCCTCCGTCACATATTTTCTTGCTATAATCACCTAATGTTTCCCTGATGTTTTCATACAATGTGGATGAAAGACCATCGCAAAATCCATCTTCTGTATTTCTGTTAACAGCTATTTTGTTTGGATTTAATTCTACGATAATTCTGCTTAAAGCATGCCAGATATCTTCATCCTTATTTTGAACCTGTTCGTATATATCTTCCATTTCAGGTGAGCAAGATCCCAAGGCAATCCTTCTTATTTCCCCACTGTTATTTCTGCAAAAAATCAGCATTCCGACTCGTCTGACATCGTACATATCCCAAGGATACAGAGTTTTAAGCATCGGATCCTTGCAAGCTTCTCTTGATACTACAAGCCAGCAGTCTATATCTGATTCTGCCATAGCCCAGGGTAAAATTAAATTGAGTCTTTCTTTTAAAATTCTTATATTCAATTCTGCCTGATTTTTTATAGGCAGCAATCCTGCGGCCTTCATCATAGATTCTAAATTATTAATAAAAGCACTGTGCATTTAATCACCTCTCATTATTTTTTATGTAAAACATCTCATATAATGCAGTTATTCGGCTCCTGCAAAAGCGAGATCCGAATAACTATTTTAAGCTTAATAATATAGATTATTTACTGCAATTTGTCCATCTCCCTGAATTTCAAAGCCCTTTAAGTCAGAGTTGTAAACTATAATATTTTCAGGTGAATGTATGAATACACAAGGAACTTCTTCCCATATAATTTCCTGAGCTTCAAGGTATGCATTTTTTCTGGTTTCAGGATCTGTTGAAGAACGTCCTAATTCTAAAAGCTCATCAACTTTATCATTTGTATAAAATGACATATTTCCTCCTGCACCATGCATAGATGAATGGAATGAAGCAAAAAGTGAATAATCCGGATCTCCGGTATCAGATGTCCAACCGAGACCAAACATCTGTAGTGTACCATCGATTACACTATCAATAAAGGCACCTCTTTCAAGGGTTTCTATTTTAACAGTAACTCCGATATCTGCTAATTGTGATTGCAGCATTTCAGCTGTATCAAGACGTTCTTGGTTTTGGTCACATGAAATAGTTATTTCAATCCCATTGGGATATCCTGCTTCCGCTAACAATTGTTTGGCTTTTTCTACATTGTATTCATGAGGCTCAAGCTTGTCATTGTATGCCCATACAACACTGCTCATAGATGAACCTGCGATTTCTCCTATACCTTGGTATACAACATTGTATATAGCTTCTTTGTTTACTGCCATATTTATCGCTTGTCTTAACTTAACATTATCAAATGGAGCTTTGCTTGTGTTAAAGCCCATGAAGTCAACTCTTGGAGCCTTACGTCTGAAAACCTCTACATTGTCGCTTGCTTCAAGTTTTTTTATCTCAATTGTCTGGGCATCTATGGATATATCTACTCCGCCTGTTTCAACTTCAATTGTACGATTTGCAACTTCAGGTATAGATCTGAATATTAAGTTTTCAATTTTGGGAGCACCATTCCAATAATCTTCATTTGCAACAAGCTCAATTCTGTCTCCTGCTACCCAGCTTATAAATTTGTACGGTCCTGTACCTACAGGTTTTTGTCCAACCATTTCACCTGCTTCTGTATATGCTTTTTCATTTACTATTGCCATTACGCCGTGGTTGAGGTGATTTAAAATAGGACCGAATGGATCTGTCATTTTCATTTCATAGGTATACTCATCAATGACTTTTGAATTTTCAAAGTCAATTGTTGCTCTTACAGACTCTGCATGGGGAGATTCTGCAATTTTAGAGAAAGAAAATGCAACATCATTTGCTGTAAATTCTTCTCCATTATGAAATTTTACACCTTTTCTCAAATGAAAAACATAGGTACTGTCATCTACGATATCCCAACTTTCTGCAAGTCCGGGTATAACATTACCATCTTTATCCAACATTACAAGAGTGTCAAATATGGTGTTAGCAACTACACCGGCCGGTGAATCTGTTGTTCCGTAAGGATCAAGTGATTTTGCATCTGACCCTTGGGCTATTACAATTGTATTTTTCTTATTGTCTGGCGTTGAAGAATTGGGGTCAGACGATTTAGGCTGTTGACTGCAACCTGATACCAATACCAATGCCATAACTAAAAATATTGATAATACTTTTTTTAACGTGTTCATTTCTTAAATCCTCCTTATAATATATATTTCAGTACAATGTACCGAATTACGAATTAATATAAGTGGCATGCCACAAAGTGCTCCGGCTCGAATTCCTTCAGCTCAGGGGATAATATAAAGCATTCATCCTTTGCATACAAGCAGCGTGGAGCAAATCTGCATCCGGGTGCCGGAGAAATCGGTGAAACTATTTCTCCCTTTAAAATAATTCTGTTTTTCTTGGAATTAATCTTTGCGACAGGAATAGCTGAAAGAAGAGCCTGGGTGTATGGGTGCAGCTGTTTTTTAAAAAGAAGCTCCGAAGAACATTTTTCCACAAGTGTACCCAGGTACATAACGCATATATTATCTGAAATATGCTTAACAACCGAAAGATCATGAGTTATAAAAATGTATGTCAATCCCTTTTCTTCTTGCAAATCTTGCATAAGATTTAATATTTGTGCTTGTATAGAAACATCCAGAGCAGAAACCGGCTCATCACATACAATAAACTTAGGGTTTAAAGCAAGTGCTCTTGCTATGCCTATTCTTTGGCGTCTTCCTCCATCAAGTTCATGGGGATATGAATCTGCAAGTCGCCTTGCAAGACCTACCGTATCCATTATTTCCAAAACTGCTTTTTCTTGTTTTTCTTTATTCCCTTCATACATATGGTGTATTTGTATAGGTTCAATAATTATACTTTTTACCGTCATACGAGGATTTATAGATGAAAAAGGATCCTGGAAAATCATTTGTAAATCTTTCCTCAATTCTTTTAGTTCATTTCCGCTTACATTGGTGATATTCTTGTCCTCAAAATAAATTTTACCATCTGTAGTATCGAGAAGATGAACTATACAACGTCCAAGTGTAGATTTCCCACAGCCGGATTCTCCTACAACTCCTAATGTTTCTCCTTTTTTTACAGTAAACGAAACACCATCTACAGCATGCAGGTCTCCCTTGGGAGTTTTGAAATATTTTTTGAGGTTTTGAATTTTCAACAGCTCTGACATTATTGCTCACCTCTTTTAATATAATTATAGCATTTGACAAAATGCCCATTTCCTATTTCCTGTGTATCCGGATTTGATTCCTTACATTTTTCGGTGGAGTATCTGCATCTTGGCTCAAAGCTACAGCCCTTGGGTAAATCTGCCGGGTCAGGCATGAGTCCTTGTATAGGAATCAACCTGTCTTCCTTAGCATCTATATCGGGAATTGAATCAAAAAGTCCCCTGGTATACGGATGAGAAGTATTTTCATAAATTTGTTCAGTTGTACCATATTCAACTATTTCTCCCGCATACATTATGGCAACCTTCTCACATATTTCTACGACTACACCTAAATCATGAGTTATGAGTATCATAGATGTATTCTTTTCTCTTTTCAGCTTTAATATTAAATCAAGAACCTGTGCCTGAATTGTAACATCTAATGCAGTTGTAGGTTCATCTGCTAAAATCAATTCAGGGTTACAGGAAAGTGCTATGGCAATTATTACACGCTGCTTCATCCCACCCGAAAACTGATGAGGATATTCAGCATAGCGTTCTTCAGGTATTCCTACAAGTTCTAACATTTCCTTAGCCTTCAACACAGCATCCGCCCTTGATAATTTCTCGTGTATTCGGATGCTTTCTGCTATTTGATCCCCAACTGTGATAACCGGATTTAAAGAAGTCATAGGGTCCTGAAATATCATGGATATCTTTTTGCCACGCACTGCTCTCAGTTTATTTTTGCTGAGTTTTAAAATGTCATGTCCTTCAAAAATAATTTCTCCATTTACAATTTTTCCCGGAGGATCAGGAATTAATCCCATAATACCCAATGCCGTTGTAGTTTTTCCGGCTCCGGTTTCACCAACTATACCTAAGCTCTCACCCTTATTAAGCAAAAGATTCAAATTATTAACAGCTTCAACTGTGCGTTCATTGCTTTTATATTCGATTTTTAAGTTTTTAATTTCAAGAATTTTCTCCATTTATTTCCTCCTCAATTTTTAAGGCGAGGATCCAATGCATCCCTAAGACCATCCCCAAGTATGTTTAAACCAAAGATAGTTATCATAATGGCAATTCCGGGGAATGTTGTCATATGTGAATATGACATTATATACTGTCTTGCTGAGGATAGCATGGAGCCCCATTCCGGCGTAGGCGGCTGTATTCCAAGTCCAAGAAAGCTAAGAGATGATGCGGAAAGTATAGCACCAGCCATGCCTAATGTAGCTTGAACAATAATAGGAGCAAGACAATTAGGAATTATATGTTTAAAAATAATTCTTGAATCAGAGGCTCCGACACATTGTGCTGCCTCTATAAATTCCTGATCCTTTATAGACAGTACAGATGCGCGAACTACTCTTGCATATCCGGGTATATCTGCGACAGCAATAGCTATTACCAAATTCAAAAGTCCGGGCTTGAGAACAGCTGCAAGAGATATCGCCAAAAGCATACCCGGTATAGCCATCAATATATCCATAGCTCTCATAAAGAGATTGTCAACCCTGCCACCGTAATAGCCGGATACAGCTCCAAGCAATCCTCCTAAAATAATTGCCACGATAATGGAGGAAAAGCCAACCAAAAGTGAAATTCTGCTCCCATGAATTATACGGCTTAAAATATCTCTGCCGAAATTATCCGTACCTAAAAGATGCTGTCTGTTTGGAGTTTCAAAAGTATGGTTGTAATCCTGCAGATCATATGGATATGGTGCTAAACGATCTGCAAACACTGCACAAAATATCATGATTAATATTATTGCCAAAGCGAACATCGCACCTTTGTTTTTTTTCAGACGACACCATGCATCACCCCAAAAGCCGTTTTTATTTTTTCTTTCAATTAGTGGCTTCATCTTTTTTTATCCTCCTCTTACTCGAAGATTTGTATTGAGATTTTATTCGAGGATCTATAAATCCATATAATATATCAACAAAAAGATTGCATACGCTAAAGGATAATGCCAAAAACAGCACACCACCTTGAACCACGAGATTATCCCTCATATTGATGCTGTCAATAATAAACTTCCCTAACCCCGGAATGGCAAATACCGATTCAATTAATACAGATCCTCCCAAAAGTCCTCCAAAACGCATTCCGATTACAGTTACTACAGGTATCATTGCATTTTTCAGTGCATGATATATTATAATCATATTTTCACTTTGACCCTTTGCTCTGGCCGTACGTATATAATCCTGACGAATTACTTCAAGCATGCTAGACCTTGTCATTCTCATAATAGTTGCCGAGCTGGATAACCCTAATGTAAAGGATGGTAAAATCCAATATTTCCATCCATAAGATCCGGAAGCAGGCAGCCATCTGAGATGTACGGAAAAAACAATTACCGCCATCAATCCCGCCCAAAATGTAGGCATAGATACACCAAGCAGTGAAAAGCTTGTTGCTAATTTATCAAAAATGGAATATTGTCTGGTAGCTGAAATTATCCCCATGATTACTCCTACTATCACGGAAATAGTTACACTTATAGCTGCAAGCAAAATAGTTGTGGGGAACCGTTCTAATATTTCATCTACAACAGGCTTGTGAGATGAATAAGAATTTCCTAAGTCAAACTTAAAAACTACATTTGTTATATATCTTAATAATTGCGTTATATACGAATCGTTGAGCCCTAAGCTTTCTCTAAGCTCTTCAACAGCAGAAGCAGACGCCGCTTCACCAAGAATCATCCTTGCAGGATCACCGGGCGTCATATACATAATAGAAAAAATAACAATAATAACTCCCAAAAGAACAGGTATCATCATTAAAAGTCTCTTGCCGATATACTTAGCCAATTTCTTCACTCCTTTATTTTTTACCCATATTACAAAATAGTATCTTACAATATGGATTACTTTAATTTTTCCTTTGAAAGCTTAATCAGTGAATTTCTCATTCTGTATAATGATTCTTTAAGTTTTTCTTCATCTAAGGCACCCTGTACTATCCGTATGTGCCCTTTGCCTTGCAGACCGTAGTTCGCACCGGAATTAACTGCAACAAGAGCATCTTCATTTAAATATGACACTATTTCATCCTCAGATCCAAGCTTCGAAACATCAATCCAAGATAAAAAACCTGATTCAGGCATTAACATGGAAACACCCGGTATATCATGAAGGTAATCATAAACTAATTTTCGGCGGTTATTAAAAATTTCAAAATATAGCTGCATAAAACTGTCATCCTTTAAAGCAGCAATTGCTCCCGCTTGTGCAGATGTATTCGTTGCACCTAACACTGAAACTACAGTTGCGTACATTTTATCGATAATTATGTCATCAGCAACAATATATCCCACCCTAAGTCCGCTTAGTCCCATTCCTTTAGAAATTGAAAATACCGAAACCGTACGTTCCCACATTCCCGGCAGGCTTGCAACGGAAACCATTTCTCTGCCATCAAAGCACGGTTGTTCAAAGGCTTGGTCAACTACTACAATCAAATCATTCCTAGTGGCAAAATTTGCAAGCTCCATTAACTTTTCCCTGTGATATACAGTAGTTGTAGGATTGTTAGGATTCGTCAAAATTATCATTTTCGTTTTATCTGTAAGCTGTTTTTCAAACTCTTCAATTTTAAACTGATATCCATCCTCCCTGTAAACAGGTATCCGTACTATCTTGCCACCCAATATTTCTGTGTTTTGGAAATTATTGGGGTAGCTTGGGTCTACAATCATTACCTCATCATCATTTTCAATGAAGGGCAGCATTGCAAAAAACAATCCCGAATCCGAGCCTGGTGTAATGAGTATATTTCTTTGTGCATCCACATCTAAATTGTTTATTTTTTTTAGTTTTTTAGATATTTCAACCTTCAAATCGCCGTTACCTATAGGTACTGTATAATGGCTTGCAAATCCACTGTCAATAGAGTTTTTCATAGCCTCTGCTACATGCTGCGGAACAGATGGGTTGGGATAAAACGGATCCGCCCATGCCATCAGTGCAACTCCTCTTTCTTTAAGTTTAATCTCCACATCTCCTACATCAGCTTTTTCTACTTCGCAAAACAGTCCTCCGTTTGCTTTTTGAAAAGCAGATATCATTTTTCCTGTAATCATTTACTGTCTCTCCTTAATAGTTAAAACTTAAATCCAATATATTTAAGATTAAAAAATATTTTTAAAAACTCTTCAACATAATCCTCACACTCGGTTCCTGTCTGGAAATAAATGCATCTCGAAATTTGCCCGGAAGTTTTCTTGCCATCAATTTCGAAAATTATATAGTCATCTAAATAACCAAATTCAGGGAACCTTTTACGCAAGGCTTTAATTTCATTCCTTTGCTTAGCTGTCATGTCCGATAATACACTTCTCATAGCTATCGGAGCTTTAAACAATCTTACAGGAACCTTTGAAGAAGAACTATCCTTTGTTTTATTTATTTCGGCTGCTTCAGCATCTTTTACGAAACACTTCTGAAGCTTAGAAAATAATTCCTTTTCTTTTTTTATAATTTGTAAAACATCTCCCACACAGTCCTCATCCATAAGGCATAAAATATTATCTAAGGTAGAATAATAAATTCCTTTTATATAATTGGAATGCTCTTTTATTTCAGCATCAGACCCTTTTTGGCGAATGCTCATAAAACGATGTAAAAATCGTTCTGAAACCTTTTCTACAACCATCTCTGCATCAGATAAATTAAATCTCGAATAAATGTAACAATATGCCGCGGATAAAACAGCTGCTCTTTGAAGCATGTTTGGGTCAATATGCTCAATGCTGTCAACACTTGTATGGTAAGTTTTATCAGGCCACTGAGTGACTGCAATGGATGGAATTCCTATAGCCGGATCTGATAAAATATAATGATCGCTTCCACCTACAAATGGAACTTTCGTGCTGAGAAACAACGGAGCATATATACCATTTCTCCCAAATTTACATTCCTTTAATAATTCATCAACTATATTAGTTGCAATATCTCCCGAAAAGGAGCGGGCACAATCGGGAGTGTCCACAATAATGAGACCACCGGCATCTTTATTTTGATAAGCTCCCACCATATCTAAATTAATTCCTGAAACTATATTTGAAAGATTGTTTTCTCTTTCATTTAAATATGCATATAAGCCTGTAAATTCCGGTATCAAAAGTAAGCGTATACTCCTTTTGGGGCGTGGAAGCTTACCGTTTTCAATAAGATTATTTAGGCTGCACATAGCTTCAACAGCTGCTGCAACACCTGAAGCATTGTCATTTACACTGGAACGCGGATGGCACAAATGTGCAACCATCAATATTTCCTCATCTGTGAAGCCCGGAATAACCGCATCGACATTTTCAAAAGCTCCTTCTTTTAGAACAGAGGAAACTTTAAATCGTGCAGTGGGTCTTTTTCCTTCATCTTTCAATTTTATGCAGGCTTCCCGCAGCCTCTTGCCGTTTAAAGGAGATATGGCAAAGCCGCATAATTTATCCTCTTGGTACTTACTTAAAATATGGAAGCTTAAATTAGCATGTGCATGTGACATCTGTATATCTTCGCTCATATTTATTCTTACTGGTGCAATCTCCGGCATAGATACCGTTATAATTCCTGCAGCTCCAAGCTCTGTGGAGCGTTCTATCCAACTTTCAAAGGAATTTTCGACAAAAAGCAACGCACCTTCAAGTGAAATATCAAAATCATCGGGATTACTTTTATAATCTGCATATATTATGGGAACGTCTTTATTGGAAAAATCTCTGAAGGAGCTGCGCTGTATAATCGACATTTCTTCTTGATTGAAGTCAGAAAGTCTCTGTTGCCAAGGGGCTGTAATTTCAAGCCACCCTTCCTGACAATTCCATTCCTTAAAAAGCTTCTGGGTGAAACAAAGTGTTTGTCCATCTGCGGGATATTTTGAAATGCTTACATGCACTCCATTGCTTCGCAGCAAATCGGCTACGCATTTTGCTGAATTTCTATAACCCTCGGAGGCTTGAATTCTATGAAACTCCTTAATTTTTCTGATGTAATCCATGGCCGTGTGACCATTGCATGTATTTTTTATCACATCAATACAAGCTGTAAAATTCATTTCATCAATCATTTTTACCTCCCTGTTTTATATTGAAACAAACGTTTGTGAAAAACCATAATACATGAAATCCCGGTAAATTTTCATGTATTATAGCACTTAAGCATAACTAATGCAATATTAGAGCGAGAATTCAGAATTCTTTGCTTTTTCTTATTAAATGGTATAATATTTTTGCATACAGCATAAGCGACTGACACCAAATTAAAATTTGGGTCATCTGCTTATTTATTTTTTTCGCTTGTTATGCTATAATAGTTATATTAAAAGCAAAGTGAGGCAAAAAATATGGGTCAGGCAAGTATAGGTGACTTGTTAAATGATAAAGCAAGAGAGCAAATGAAAAGTATGACTAAAATAAATAAAAATATTTCGGAGCTGAGACCGGGAGAAAAGTCAGAGGGGTTTTATCTCATTAAAAATTTTGAGGTAAAAAAGACAACTAACGGAAAGCAGTACATTGATATAGAATTAGTAGATAAGACAGGTTCAATAAATGCAAAGATTTGGGACTATACCAAGGAAAATGAAGAGGTTGCAACCGATAATTCAATAGTAAAGGTTCGTGGGGAAGTATTGGAATGGAACGGAACCAAGCAATTAAAGGTTAATAAAATCAGAGGAAAGCTGCCGAATGATGATATAAAAATATCTGAATTAATACCATCTGCACCTATTGAAAACGAAGAAATGATGAATGCTTTGGAGTCATATATAAAAAAAATCAAGGACGAGGAAATCAGGTCATTGGTCGATACCATAATAAATAAGTATAAGGATAGGCTTTTATATTATCCGGCTGCAAAGAAAAACCATCATTCGTATCTGGGAGGTCTTTTATACCATATGCTTCGTATGATGCAAGCCGGAGAAAAACTTGGTCAGGTGTATGGTTTTATAAATATGGATTATGTATACGCAGGAGTAATGCTTCACGATATATGCAAAATTCTTGAAATGGATGCGGATACGTACGGGGTCGTATCCGACTATACGATGGAAGGCAAGCTGTTAGGTCATATAATTCAGGGAATTAAGGAAATAGAAACTGAAGGAGAAAAAATAGGCATCGATAGGGAAAAAAGTATACTTTTGCAGCATATGGTTCTATCCCATCATTATGAACCGGAATTTGGAAGTCCTAAAAAACCGATGACTCCGGAAGCTGAGCTTCTTCATTTCTTAGATATAATCGACGCGAGAATGTTCGATTTTGAGCATAGCCTGGAGGGTATCGATCCGGGGCAGTTTACTGATAAAATATGGCTGTTGGATAACAGGAACCTTTATAAACCAATGAACAATGAATAATGAACAATGAACAGTTAATGAAGAATTTAGCTTATGCTAAATTCTTTCTTTAAAGGAGGAGGCAATGGGACTAAGTTTAGTCTTTGGACGAGCCAAGTCGGGTAAATCCACATATATTTATGATGATATAAAAAAGAATATTGAAAAAAACGACAATACCAACTTATTGCTCATTGTTCCCGAGCAGATGACATATCAGGCTGAGTATGAAATAATTGACAGAATAGACAATCAGGGAATTATGGCCGCTGAGATTTTAAGCATAAAAAGACTGGGATACAAAGTGCTTGAAGAGGTTGGGGGGCTTAAGGTTCAGGAAATCAACAATTATGGAAAGGTTATGCTTTTAAAGCAGATATTCGAAGAGAATATGGATAATCTGAACATATTTACAAAATCCGTAAAGCAGGAAGGCTTCCTCAGGGAGTTCGATGCTTTAATAAGTGAGCTTAAGCAAAATTGCATAAGTGCAGAATTCCTTGAACAAATAGCTAAATACAATATTAAGGATGAAGAAAACCAGTTTCTTAATAAAAAGCTAAAAGATATTGCTGTAATTTATAAAGAAATACTAAAAAGAACACATGATAGGTTTTATGATGAAGAAGACAAAACGGAGCTTTTAATATCGGCTGTTGAGAAATCAGATTACATTAAGAACTCAATAATATGGATTGACGGCTTTGAAAGCTTCGACATGCAAAGACATAATCTTATTAAGGAATTAATAAAAAATGCAAGGTCGGTAACCATTTCATTAAACATGGAAGCTTCATACTTAAAGTCATTTCATAGTTATGAAGATTGGGAAGTATTTAAGAACGTATATATTACATACAGCACTTTGGTTAAGGATCTTGACTGCGATATAAAAATTATAACGGTTAATGAAAACAGATTCAGTGATGAAATAAAAACAATAGAACGAAGTATGTTTACTGTAAATACGGAAGAATATTCGGGTTTGACCCAAAATATTCACATAATTTCATCACTTAATCCATATTCTGAGGTTGAGAAAATTGCGGTGAAAATAGTGTCCTTGGTTCGGGATTATGATTACAGATGGAAAGACATTTCAGTTGCCGTAAGCGATATGGACAGCTACGTTATTAATATTAAAAAGATTTTTACCCGGTTTGAAATTCCTTGCTTTTTAGATGCGAAAAGGGATATTATGGGTAATCCGTTGACAAAATTTATTTTGTCGCTTCTTGATATGTTTAACTATAATTTCAGGCATGACAGCGTGTTCGAATTTTTAAAAACCGGTTTTACTTCTTTGGATTACGATGAAATAAGTAAGCTTGAAAATTTCGCATTGCAATATGGCATTGAAGGAAGCAAATGGTTCAAGCCCTTTAAATTCAATGTAAATCAAATAGATTATTTCGAAGAGCTGAGAGAACGTCTTGCAAAAAATTTAAAAGAGTATAGAAAGGAATACAGTGAACTTAACAATGCCCTTGATATAACATTATTTTTATATGACGTTTTAAAGCTGTACAAGGTTCAGGAAAAGATTGAAAAGCAGGTCAATATATTCAAAAAATCCGAGATGTACGAAATGTCCGGGGAAAATGCTCAGATATGGAATCATGTAATTGACATATTTGAACAAATTACCTTAGCCGGAGCCGATACGTCAATTACGACCGTTGAATATAAAAAAATGTTGGAATCCGGCTTCAGAGAAGTAATGATAAGCATTATTCCTCCTTCTTTGGACAAGGTTACAGTATCTGATATCGATAAGATTTCAGTTAAACCGACTAAGGTTCTGTTTATAATCGGTGCCAATGAAGGGAAATTGGATTCTAAAAACAATGAAAAGGGCCTGTTGCTTGATGATGAAAGAGATTTGCTTTCAAAATCCGGCTTAAAACTGTTGATTGATTCAAATTATTACATTTACAAGGAAAAGCACCTGCTGTACAAGCTGTTTACAAATGCATCACATGAGCTTTTTTTAAGCTATTGCCTTGGAACCACGGATGGAAAATCTGTGCAGCCTTCATTGTATGCGGACAGAATGAAACAGTTATTTCCTTTAGTAAAGGAAGAGTCTGATTTAATTGAAGCTTCAGAAGATGAAAAAATATCAAACAATAAAGGCACCGTAGATTATTTAATAGGCAGCATCAGAAATTACATTGAAGGAGACAATATTGGTCATGTTTGGAAGGACGCTTATTCATGGTACGAAGTAAATGATGAAAATATTATAAAAATTATCAATCAAGGAATGTCTTATGAAAATAGGGCAGAAAAAATAAAGGATGAAAATTTAAAAAAAATATACCATGAGCCAACGACTATATCAGTATCTAAAATAGAGAACTTCGCTTCCTGTCCCTTTAAATTTTTTATGGACAGTGTTATAAATCCACAGCCAAGAATTGTACAGAAGGTGGAATTTTATGACCTAGGAAATATTTATCATGCGTCGGTTGAGGAATTCACGAAATCACTGAACAATTTAGATATTATGGACTTGGATAAGGAAAAAATTGACGATTTATCTGTTTCTGTTACGGAAAAGGTGCTTGTTGATAATGGATCTGACTACTTAGCTTTGGATGCCAATGAACGCAATAAATATATGAAGGAAAAAATAAAGAGATTGGTAAACAGAGCTGCTTCCACAATTGTAAATCAATTGCAAAGAGGTAATTTCAGACCTGCATATACGGAACTGATTATAGGAAACGATGCTTGTGAATTTAAAATTTCTCCCGTAAAAATTAAAATAGACGATGAAACAAGTGTATATTTTCAAGGGAGAATTGACCGTGTAGACATATTAAAAAAAGATGATAAAACCTACATTAATATTATTGACTATAAATCTTCCTTTAAGGATATTGATTTATCAGATGCATTGCAAGGTCTCCAGCTGCAGCTTTTGGTGTATATGTCCGCCATAATCAAAAATGGAGAAAAATTGTTTTGCTCAAAACCGGAAGTTGGGGGTATTTATTATTTTGTAATAGATGACCCTATGATTGATTCAGATGAGGTATCCGTAAATGATGTAGAAGCGGAAATTATCAATAAACTCTCTTTAAAGGGTTATGCAGTGGAGAATGAAGATATTATTTTTAATATGGACAAGGATATTAATAACAACAGAAAATCTGATATTATTCCTGTTTCGTTAAATAAAGACGGAAGCACCTCTAAATCATCAAAAACATTGACTGACAAGGAATTTAAAATGCTTCTTGATAAAATTGACAGTGTTGCAAAACAAACGGCTGAAGAAGTGTTAAAAGGAAATATAGATATAAAGCCTTACAGGAAGGTTAATGGCGGGAAAACTCCATGCAGTTATTGTGAATTTATATCTGTGTGTCAATTTGATCCTTCTGTAGACGGTAATAATTACAGGAGAATAAATAAGCTCAAGAAAGAAGATGTTTTAAGAGAAATAATGCAGGAAGGCGGCGGCGTTGATGAAATTCAGTCCTAAGCAAAGAGAAGTTATTGACCTTAGAAATAAGAATATATTGGTATCGGCGGCGGCCGGCTCGGGGAAAACCACTGTCTTAGTTGAAAGAATAATCAAACTGATTACGGAAGAAAAGGAAAATATAGACAGCTTCTTAATTGTAACCTTTACTAATGCCGCAGCAAGCGGTATGAAACAAAAAATACACAAAGCTTTGATTAAGAAAGTTCAGAAAAGCGAAAATAAAGAGCATTTAAAAAATCAGCTTAATAATTTAAGCAGAGCCAGCATTTCTACAATACATGCTTTTTGTATCGACGTTGTGAGAAAAAAATTCCACCTTATAGGCATAGACCCTAATTTCAGAATAGGCGATGTAAATGAGGTTGAAATACTGTTGAATGAAACTATAGATGATGTTTTAGAGAATTATTACGCATCGAAATCTCAGGGCTTCGTAAAGCTTGTGGAAAGCTTTACAAGCAACAGGGGAGACAGTGAATTAACAGATATTGTTAAAGATATTTACAGATTCATATTAAGTAATCCGGAACCATTTGAATGGTTAAATGAAAAAGTTGAAGAACATAATTTGTCTGTAGATGATTTTAAGGCTTCGGCATGGCTCAAAGCGGTCAAAGCGAATATGATCATCTTGCTTAACGGTGCAGAAGAGAAGGTTCAATGGGCTTCAAGCTTATGTGATGAAGTTGACGGCCCCTTTGTTTACAAGGAAACTCTTTTAGAGGATTTAAATAATGTAATAAGCTTAAAGGAAGCTTTATGTAAGGATTTTCAGGAATTTATATATATTTTATATTCGGTATCATTTTCTTCTCTCAAATCTTTAAGAGGCAAGCAGAAGGATGATGTGAGTCCTGAGAAGCAGGAGGATGTAAAGCAATTAAGGGAAGAGTATAAAAAAATTATAAACAGCATGAAAAAGACAGTGCCTAACAAAGATTTAGGTGAATTTGTTTCCGATATAAACTATATGTATCAGCCCATGCATACCCTGTATCAACTGATTTTTGATATTGACAGGGAATTTAAATTACGAAAAATCGATAAGTCCATTGCAGATTTTAACGATGTTGAGCATTATGCGCTTCAGATACTTAAGAATGAGGATGTGGGAGAAAGATACAGAAATAAATATAAATATGTATTTATCGACGAATACCAGGACAGCAACCGTCTTCAGGAGGAATTGTTAAATTCAATAAAACGAAACAACAATTTGTTTATGGTCGGTGATGTCAAGCAAAGTATTTACCGGTTCAGACTAGCCGACCCGACGATTTTCAACGAAAAATGTGACAGCTATCCGAGCAGTGACGATAACAGCCCGGACAGAAGGGTTGATTTAACTCAAAATTTCAGGAGCAGGAAAGAAATACTCAATGGAATCAACTTTATTTTTAATAAAATTATGAACAAGGAAATAGGTGAAGTTGATTACACCAGTGATGTATATCTCAATCCGGGAGCAGAATTTAAAGAAAGCGGAGATTGCTTCACAGAGCTTACGATCATTGATAAAAATAAGGATGAAGCTGATAATATAAGTGAAGAAATTTTAGAAATGAAGCAGGCTGAGCTTGAAGCTGCATTATCGGTTCAAAAAATCAAAGAGCTTTTACATAAGGACAATAACCTACCTATAAATAGAAATAATAACGAGATAATAGAAGCAATTCCTGAAAAGCTGCAATATAAGGATATTGTAATTTTAATGCGTTCGGTTTCAAAAAGTGCCGGTATATTTGAAGAAATTTTCAATAATGAAGGTATTCCTTTTTATTTTGATGGAGGTCTAGGATACTATGAAACAATTGAAATTCAGGTAATTCTAAATTTACTTAGAATCATAGATAACATAAGGCAGGATGTTCCGCTTTTAAGCGTCATGAGGTCACCTATTGGTTCCTTCACCACAGAAGAGCTTGTAGAGATAAGAGTTAACAGTCCTAAGTGTTCTTTTATTGATGCATTATACAATTATAAAAATAAATTCGATGACGAGCTTTCTTTAAAATTAAGATTATTTACCGAAAAAATTGAGCTCTGGAAAAAAAGAAGCAGATACATTCATTTGAATGACTTAATTTGGGAAGTGTTAATGGAAACAAATTATTATTATTTTGTAGGACTTCTTCCAAACGGTAAAATAAGACAGGCAAATTTGCACTTGCTGACAGATAAAGCCTATGACTTTGAAAAAACCTCTATGAGCGGACTGTTTAACTTTTTAAGATATGTGGAAAAATTAAGGGCCTCGTCCGGTGATTCCGGGAGCGCAAAAACATTGGGTGAAAATGATAATGTTGTAAGGTTAATGTCGGTGCATAAAAGCAAGGGATTGGAATTTCCTGTCGTTATATTGTGCGGTCTAAGCAAAAGATTCAATAAAGCCGACAGCTCAAAGCCGATATTAAAGCATAAGGATTATGGTCTTGCACCTAAATACATAAATCCTGATGACCGAATATACAGAGAAACTATTGCAAGAGCAAGCTTGAAGGGAGTTATAAAAATTGAAAATCTTTCGGAAGAAATGAGAGTGCTTTACGTTGCAATGACAAGAGCCATTGACAGGCTGATAATGATAGGGACCGTTGATAAGTTAGAGAATAAAGTAAAAAGGTGGAATAAGGGAGTTACTCTATACAATGTATACAACAGTGATTCGTATCTTGATTGGATATGTTCCTGTTTTAATAATGGCTCAGATGTGTGGCAGGTTAATACAATTTCCTTATCTCAGATAAACCTGAACAAACAGGAAGCTGACAACGATAAGGCAAAAAGAATTCAATCTATTCATGAGTTTAAAAATCAAAACAACAGTTTGTTAAAGGGTGAAATAGAAAGACGCTTAAAATATAAATATGAATTTATAAGCTCTGTCAATGTGCCTACTAAGCTTTCGGTTACCGATATAAAGGTGTTGAAACATGAAACAATAGAAAGAGTTAAATATAAAATTCCTGTTTTAAGGGACTTACCTCAATTCAATGATGAGAGTGACTTTACTAAGGCTGAAGTTGGCACCATCGTCCACTTTGTAATGCAGCGCTTAGATCTTAATCAAAATATATCAAAGGATAACATAAACGAGCAAATAAATGAAATGGTACGAAAAAAGCTTCTGACGGAAAAAGAAGCCGAAGTTGTTGATGTCAAGATATTGATGGATTTCTTTAAATCTGATATAGGAGTAAGAATGATGTCTTCTGACTTAGTAAAAAGAGAGGTTCCATTTGTTATTAAAAAGCATGCCAATGAAATAATCGGTTCACTTAATGAAAATGATATAATTCTTATTCAGGGAATTATCGACTGTTATTTCCATGAGGATGATCAAGTGGTTATAATAGACTATAAAACCGATGAAATTAACAGTGATGACGATTTAAAGTATGCAACCGAGGAGTATAGACCTCAAATTTTATCATATAAGGAAGCAGTGGAAAAAATAACCGGCAAAAAGGTAAGGGCCTGCTATCTGTATTTGTTTGACGTTTCAGCTCAAGTGGAAATTATATAAATTAAAAGAAGATAAGCAGGCTGCTTACCTCAGGTTATTGACAAACCCGCTAAAAATTAGCGGGTTTTCATAATAATTAAGGAAAGACACATGAAAAATCAATCTT
>NZ_JACBNQ010000010.1 GCF_013403245.1 Sedimentibacter hydroxybenzoicus DSM 7310
AAGATTGATTTTTCATGTGTCTTTCCTTAATTATTATGAAAACCCGCTAATTTTTAGCGGGTTTGTCAATAACCTGAAACCTGCATTACGCAGGTTTTTTTGTTGTACTTCCAGTATAAGTGACTGTCACCAAATTAAAAATTTGGGTCATCTGCTTAATCTTCCATAGATTGAGCTCTTGGTCTGCATCCGCTGCCGCCACCTGCTCCGCCAACAGAGTTTTCATCAATCTGTCTTGGGAATAATCTTGGGAATGTCTGGCATAGACTCGTTTGTTCAGGAGATATCTCTGTAAAGCCGGTGCTTAGAACACACAATTGAACCGGAACAACTATTTTCTTCTCGCAAGAAATACATAATGAAATTATTAGGTTAACTGACAATTCACCTGTTCTCGGATCAAGAGTAAAGTCTCTTTGAATACTGTTAGTAGCAAGTCTAACCACGCAATCCAGGTTGCAGAATTCGGTAAATCTCGGTAAGAATGCTGTATCAAATACTGATGGAACACAAATTTCAAAGAAGTTAGTTAATATTAATGGATTGCATTTGTCTGCTATTTCAACCATTGCTGATAATGTAATTATACTTTCATTATCAGAATTGCACGGTGTTACAACCAAATCCATTTCTATTTCTATACATCCTGAAACTTCTACATTTTGTGTGCCGAATACAGGAGTTCCGCGATCTTCATCATCACATAATTCTGTATCAACCCAAATTAATTTTTCGCTTAATGTACCGTCCGGTCCAACTACCTTGTAGTCGCAGCCGTCTTCTTTTTTAACAAATTGTCCGCCGGATATTGTTGTATCCGGGTTAATTCTTAAGTTGCAGTCATCATTAATGTTATCAGGATTGAAAAATTTTCTGCATCTGATATCAGCTATTCTTATAATGTTGACTCCACATCCTAAATTAGGTTCAAAACAAGTGTTAGGAGCTGTTTTTAATCCTTGCAGGTTAAACAATACAGCATCATAAACTTTTTGTACGTAAATTGGTTCGGTTACTACGTTTCTTAAAGTACCATCCCAATCGCATCCGGATTGACCGACACAGCATCTTTCCGCTATACCGCCTGTTCCTAACACATCATTTTTATTTGAGCATCTCATGCTTATATAACCTCCCTATTATTTCTATAACTTACTTTAATATATTCGTATATGCGATACTTGTTACAACTGCATATATTAAAAAAACATTTTGTTTTATAACTTCTTAATATCCTTGAATTTATTTATATATTAGTGTAAAGTATATAAGTACATTATATAAGGAAGGGCGACACACCTCTTTTTAACAGGGCGAATCTCTGTGGGATAGGAGGATGTCGTCAGAGGAAAAGGGACACATCTCTTTATGTCAGAGAAAGTCTTTGCGGATAGGAGAAATGCCCCTAAATTTACTAATATAAAAAGGAGGATATATGAAATTACCAATAGCAACATTTGAATTTGAAAACGGAGATATAATAAAGGCAGAGCTTTATCCTGAAATTGCTCCTAATACGGTGAGAAATTTTATTTCGTTAATTAATAAAAATTATTATGACGGGTTAATATTTCACAGAGTTATCAATGGGTTTATGATTCAGGGAGGAGACCCTAACGGAACAGGAGCAGGCGGACCCGGCTATTCCATAAATGGAGAGTTTACATCCAATGGATTTAAAAATGACTTGAAGCATGATGCAGGTGTTCTTTCAATGGCGAGAGCCATGAATCCTAACTCGGCAGGATCACAATTTTTCATAATGCATAAAAAATCTCCGCACTTAGACGGTCAATATGCTTCCTTCGGTAAAGTTATTGAAGGACTTGATGTAGTAGATAAAATTGCCAATACAGAAACAGATTACAGAGACAAACCCGTTAATGAGGTTAAATTAAAAAAAGTAACAGTAGACACTTTCGGAGAAACCTACTCAGAACCGGAGAAACAATAGAACAAGACATTTTGGACATTTTGTGGACATTTTGCATTTTGGGGACGGTCCTTTTTGGTTCCTGAACCCCAAGGAACCAAAAAGGACCGTCCCCAAAATGTCTATTGCTTAAAATCCTAGGTGTTCTCCTACCAATATAACCTTGATCCTGTTTTTCGGTTTGCACATTCTTGTGATTACTATCTGACCGCACAATGTGTCCTGCATAGTGCATTCTGAACATTTGCCTGTTATGCGGCATGGCGGCTGCGTATTTGTTCTGAAAGCATTAGGAACTGTTGCATCAAGGCGTATTTTTCTTACAGCCATATCTAATTCTGTTACGACCTTGTTCATACCCGCAACAACGATTACGCTGTCAGGACCGTAACATAGAGCAGCTACCCTGTTGCCGTTACCATCTATATTTACCAGTTCTCCGTCCATCGTTACAGCATTGGCACTCATTAAGAAAACATCCGAAGTTAATGCCTGTTTCATAAGCTTAACTCTTTCTTCGGGAGATTTTGCCTTATCTCTGTCTATAACTGAAATTTGCTTTTCCTCAAGAAGCTTCTTTATACCTAATTCATCTATGGTATAAGTACCGCCCCAGCCGACAATGTCCTCCTGTTTAATCAATGACATCACTTTTTCTATTGCTTCCTCTTTCGTATCAACATAGTAACCTTCCATAAATCTTTTCTGAAGATTCTTGATTATAGTTGAAGCTTTAACCCTGTATCCTTCTCTTGTGAAATCCATATTATCCTCCCTAATGTTTTAATTGTTTTATTATCCCATTAATTATATAATATAGTTAATATAAATTCAAGAGTTGAGGGGTGAAACAATAAGTACGATCCCAAAAAAGAAAGGAATACACAATGAAAGTACACGAAAAATTTTTAAACTACGTAAAATATGATACACAATCCGTTCCTGATGTTGATAAAATACCAAGCAGTGAAAAGCAAAAGGATTTGGCCAGCTGCTTGGTTGAAGAAATGAAAGCGATGGGTATCAAAGATGCCCGCATGGATGAAAACGGATACGTTTACGGAACAGTACCGAAAAATACGGATAAAGATATACCGGTTATCGGATTTATTGCCCACATGGATACGGCTCCGGATATGCCGGGAAATGATATAAAACCTAAAATAGTATATAATTATGATGGTAAAAATATTGTATTAAACGAAGAGAAAAATATTGTTATGAAAACAGAAATGTTTGAGCATTTAACAGATTATATAGGTAATGATTTGATAGTTACCGACGGTACTACTTTGTTAGGAGCGGACGATAAAGCAGGTATTGCCGAAATAATGTCCATGGCTGAAATTTTTATAAACAATCCGGATATAGAGCATGGAGATATAAAAATTGGCTTTACTCCTGATGAAGAAGTGGGAAACGGAGCAGATTTATTTAATGTAAAAGGATTTGGAGCGGATTTTGCTTATACTGTTGATGGAGGCAAATTAGGAGAATTAGAATACGAAAATTTTAATGCAGCAAGTGCTAAAATAGAAATAAGCGGAGTTAATATTCATCCCGGTTCTGCCAAAGATAAAATGATAAACTCCATATTAATAGCCATAGAGTTTCAAAACATGCTTCCCGTGAGAGAAACGCCGGAAAATACTGATGGATACGAGGGCTTTTATCATTTAACCGATATACACGGTGAAGTGGAAAAAACTAAATTAGATTATATAATAAGAGATCATAATCTTGAAAAATTTAATAGGAAAAAAGAAAGAATTGAAAAAATTGCGTCTTACCTAAATGAAAAATACGGTGTGGGCACTGTCAAAGTTAAAATGACGGATTCCTACTACAATATGAAAGAAAAAATATCGCCGCATATGCATATAATTGAAACTGCAAAAAAGGCTATGGAAAATCTAAATATTGAACCGATTATAGTACCTATAAGGGGAGGAACAGACGGAGCTAGATTATCCTATATGGGTTTGCCGTGTCCTAATCTCTGTACAGGCGGGCATAATTTCCATGGCAGATATGAGTATATACCTATACAGTCAATGGAAAAGGTGGTTGAGCTTTTAATTGAAATAGTAAAATTGAATGTAAAATAAAAGAACTCCCTCATTACGCTCTGAATGACGGAGTTGTCATCCCGAACGCAGTGAAGGATCTCATCTTTAGTACAACGAGATCCTTCTATACGCTCAGGATAAGCGACTGACACCAAATTAAAATTTGGGTCATCTGCTTATTTTTTAACCTTTTTCAATATACCGATATACGTATCATCAATCGAACTTTTATTTGTTTTGTAACCATTAAATGTTTTGATGATATCATAATCATTGATACCTTCCACAAATGCTCTTTCCGATTCGCCTATAAAATTCAGCACGTAAAGACGATTTAAAGAGTATTTGCTGAAAATTCCTTCGTATTCAATCAAGTCAGGTGTCGAAGGTTTTTCTGCTTTTTCAATCATCAACAAATTTACAAGCTCGACAATTCTGAGATTTTTGTTTAATGAATTAATCCCCGATGTATACCTGAGAAAATTTGTATCCCTGTAAAGTGAATAGCTGTACTTACCGAAGCTGTAGTCTTTGAAATCAATCAATTCAGAATCTGCTGTCAGGTCCCAGTTTATATTTAAAAGAGAAGGTATGTCGTTTGATTTTTTCAAATCATCAAACACTAAAGCCCTGAGCATTTCTTTATTGTTGTTTTTAATATAATAAGTATATCTGTAAAATAAAATGTTTATTTTGGCATTGTTGTTTTCGGTTAAATTATACCACTTTTCTAATGCTCCCATGTATAGCTCTTCTGAAACGCTGTACTTGCTTAAAAGAGTAAAAATCTGCATAAGTTCAGAGTCATTCAGATCGTTTCTTGCCATAATGCTTGCCAATAATTCATCTGCAAGTTTAGATTTTTCCTCATCTGAATATTTACCGAAGGTAATCATGTAAAAATTTGTGCCTACTACATTGTAATAGCCTTTTGAGCGTAATTCAGTCATTGTTTCAACTGCATTTAAATCATAAAGATGAGCATCTTCAGGGAAAATTAATCCGCCGTAGGATACATATTCTAAGGTGTCCTTTGCTTTTATAAATTTCCTGTCGTCAGCGGTAGCATTACTCCAGTTATATGTTTGAAAATATGAGTACATGTCTTCACCCTTGATAGGCATGAACTCAATTTTATTTAAATACTTGCTGCTGTCGCTTGTTTTAATATCACGATAAACTCTGTTTATCAATGCTGCTGCTTCTGCTCTCGTAATATTGTTGCTTCCTTTAAAGGTTCCGTCTTCGTATCCCGAAATGATTTCCGAATTGTAAAGTCTTTTTATTTCATTATAATATCTGTTATTAGCGCTTACATCTTTAAAATTAAGATTGTTATCATATATTGCATCATTGCTGAAGACCGCCAGAAGAGCCACGGATTCTTCTCTGGTAATCGGTCTGTCCGGATAAAAATCAGAACCTCTGAAAATGTCGTAGAATGAATAATCCTTATTTGGTTTCAAGCGTTCATACATTGATATTACGAATGTATAAGCCCAATGCCTATCTGACATATCGTTATAAGACATGTCACTTGTGTAAACCTCATTCATTTGTTTTTGTCCATAAGCAGTTTTCGCTAAAATGGTTATAAATTCAGCTCTGGTGATATTGTTTTCAGGTCTGAAAGTAAAATCACCATATCCTTTAAAAACTTTTAAGGTGTTAGAAGCAAAATCAATATCGCTTGCCGCCCAGTGATTATATGTATCATAATACACTGTTTTTGCCAATGCGGGTTGAATGGATAACACATTAAAAATAGTAATTAATAATAATAGCTTAATAAATTTGTTCAATATGCATCATCACCCTTTTTCATTATACTTATAAATTATATTTACCTCCTCATCAGTTATATTAAACATCTTTTTAAGGAATAATTCAATACTAATTTTTCCTAAATCAGATATATTTTGAGTTTGTTTTTCAGTGGGTAAATATATTTTTGCATTATTCAATTTGTTGGGATAATATTCATATAATCCGTTTCCTACTTTTTTTGCAATACATTTGAAATAAAATTCAAATATATTAGAATTTAAATAGTTCAACAAATACTCATAATTGATATTATCTCTTAAATTATTTATAAAGTAAATATCTGCGCTGCAGAAATAACCTTTTTCGTCATAACAGAAATTATTGCCTTTAGACTTATATGGGAAAATTATTTTTGGATTCTCAAAATCAGATTGAATACGGCTCCACTGGAGCTCATACCATTTACGATATCCATTTTTGCATTCTCGTCTGTTTGACAGCTTATCCCTAAACTGTAACAAGTAATTGATTGTATTTGGATATTTTTCTTCGTCATCTATTAAATTTGTGTATATTAAGTATAAGTTATTATATTTAATATCTGATTTTGATATGTTACTGTTTTTAATCCATTTCCTGAGCAAATTTTCTTCTATATTATAATTTTTGATAATTTCCTCATTCACAATGAAAGCTTTGTCTAAACCGGTTATTATTCCCTGCTTTATGTTACATATATCCTTTATAAAAGTATTGGAAATTGCATTAATTCTATTGAACAGCTGTTCATCCGCATCCTTTAAAATAATCCAGCCTGTGCTTTTAAGCTTATCCTGATCATAGCGGAAGCTTTCAATTTTATCGTTAATATATTTGACGTAAGGAAATTGATTATTGTTCCCGACTAAATTAAATAATGTTATGACAGCCGGGCTTACCATAGCATTTTTAAAGGTTGTTTTCCCGCTGAAATCAGACAGAGATACAATGCTGAAATTTTCCTTTAAATATTCTCTCAATTTATCGGCATAAAGTGCTTCCAAAAAATACCTAGAGGTAATAAAGGATAGTATACCGTTATATTTTAATAATTTCTTGCTTTTTTGAAAAAAGCAGTAAGAAATATCAGCTTTATCATAAAAAACATCTGTATATTTTTCATACAAAATTTTTTTGTATTCAGCAGAAGTATTTTTATGTCCTACATAGGGGGGATTTCCTATTATAATATCAAAATTTCCTATGTTTATATCATCGGTAAGAAAATCCAGATTATATATGTTAAAGTGCACATCATAGCTGTCACTGATGAAAAGGATACTCATTTTTGTTAAAAATATGGAAAAATCATCTATATCAATACCATAAAGCATGTTTTCAATTATATATTTGTCGTCTACATCATTTAATTTACTTTTAATCCTTCTAAAACTTTCTGCAAGAAAGTAGCCTCCTCCACAGGACGGATCAAGAATTTTTAATTTTTTGTTTATTCCTTTAATACGAAATACCTGAGAAAGCATCTTATCAATCAATTCATAGGGTGTATACACTTGTCCCAGCACTTTCTTTTCCCTGGAAGTCAGCAAGATCTCATATAGCTCAGCAGGGCTGTACATTGGGTTTTTATCAATGCTTAATGAAATTAAATTGAATATTTTTTCTTCGGTATTTTTGTCATTTAAGTTAAACTTTATATGTTCCTTAAATACATTCGGTTCATCACCGTAAAAATTTGGGGTACTTCTGTATCTTGTGTAACCTTGGGTTAAAATATCTCTTCCTGAAGTCTTTATATCATAAAGGATTTTTGATACAAAAAAAATCACATATTTAACGCTGCATATATAATCCGCGTATTCCATTTCTTTTATAATCGAAACTATTCCTTTTGCCAATGACTTGTTCATCAGTACCTCTTGAGTTGCCTTGTTTTGCATATCTTATCATTTTTTTAAAACAAAATCAATATAATCGGCTATAAAATGCTATATAGTACATGTGGGGGTGATAATATGGCAATTATAGTTAATCAATCTAATTCTAAATTGAAATTATTCTTCAACGCAGGTACGGACGAAAATGATAAAGACATCATTAAGAATAAGACCTATTCAAACATTAAAGCAGCAGTGACTAACGATGATGTATACAACTTAGGTGTTGAACTGTCACAGCTTCAGGAATACCCGTTAGTAAATCTTGTTCGTTTGGAAGAGTATCAGCTATTAAATGATATTGAAGACTAAGTATGTGTCATCATGGACGTAGTAAAAGATCTCCTGTGTTACTCATGGTGATATTCTTAGTACTAAAGTCCTCGGAATGACGAAACTATATTATAAAGGGGTGATAATATGGCAAAAAGGTTATTGATGACGTTTAAAACCTTGGACGGGGCAACAACTTCATTAACAGTTGATGAACCGAGAGACGGATTGACAGAAGCTGAGGTAAGAGAGGTTATGGACAATATAATCGCAAAAAATATATTCGAAACCAAAAAAGGCGATTTGTTCGAAATAAAGTCTGCTGAAATAATATCTACAACCGAAGAAATTTTAATATAGATTTTGGTAATACTGTGATATAATCATACGTAGGGCGGATAACCGCCCTGCGTATAATAATGAACAGTGAATAGTGAAAAATGAACAATGAAAAATGAAAGACAGGAGGATTCAATGATAAATAAAGGAGAAATTACAAACAGTAACAAAACTCTAAAAGATGTATCTCAATTAAAAGAAGTTTTATGGATTAATCCTAAAAATATGAAGTACGAAGAAGCCGCAAAAACAATAAATCTTGATACATCATTGATAGATGATGCCGAAAGACGTTTAAACAAATTTGCACCTCTTATAGAAATTCTCTTCCCCGAAACGCAAAAATCCCATGGAATTATAGAGTCACCATTAAGAGGAATAGATAATATGAAGCAGGAATTAATATCATCATACGATACTCAGATTTCCGGAAAGCTGCTTCTTAAAATGGACAGTCATTTGGCTATAGCCGGCTCCGTCAAGGCAAGAGGAGGAATATACGAAGTTCTTAAATATGCTGAAACTCTCGCTTTAAAAAATAATATTTTAAAGGAAGACGACGATTATTCAATTATGGCAGAAAAAAGATTTAAGGATTTTTTTGGCCAGCATAAAGTTCAGGTAGGTTCAACAGGTAACTTAGGACTCAGTATAGGCATTACCTCAGCGACATTAGGGTTTAATGTAATGGTACATATGTCATCCGATGCAAAGCAGTGGAAAAAAGATTTGCTGAGATCCAAGGGTGCACAGGTCTTAGAATATGACGGCGATTTTTCCAAAGCGGTGGAAGAAGGAAGAAAAATGTCCGATCAAGATCCTATGAGTTACTTTGTAGATGATGAGAATTCAATGAATTTATTCTTAGGCTACGCAGTTGCTGCAAGAAGATTGAAAAAACAATTAGATGATATGAATATTACGGTAAATAAGGATAATCCGTTGTTTGTTTACCTTCCTTGCGGAGTAGGAGGAGCACCGGGAGGAATAACTTACGGACTGAAATCAATTTATAAGGATGATGTTCACTGCTTCTTTGTGGAGCCGACTCATGCACCTGCAATGCTGATAGGTATGGTAACCGGACTTCATAACGATATAAGTGTTCAGGATCTTGGTATAGATGGAAAAACTCATGCAGACGGATTAGCGGTGGGAAGACCTTCTAAGCTTGTGGGTAAGATGATGGATTATTTGTTAGGAGGAGTTTTCACCATAGAGGATTATAAATTATATGATAATATGAGAATGCTGAAAACTTCTGAAAATATAGATATTGAACCGTCGGCATGCGCCGGATTTGAAGGGGTAATAAAAATAGAAAAATCTGAAGCAGAAAAAGATTATATAAACAAGCATCAATTGAAAGGTAAAATGAAAAATGCAACTCATATAGTGTGGGCAACGGGAGGAAGCTTAGTACCGGAAGAGATAAACAAAGAGTTCCTGAATACCTACCTGTAAAGACCCAGAGGGGACGGTTCTTACTGGACCAATGAGATTTCCCAAGTATTTACAAAAAAACATTGATAATAAAGTAATATTTTGCTAACATAAAACAAAACAAATAAAAGTGCAGACAGAACCGTCCCTTTTGTCTGTCAAGAGGAGGAGACATGAAAGCAAATTTAAACCCTGCTAAGGGGATGAGAGACATAATACCACAGGAAAAAGAAATAAGAGATTACGTTGAGGGTGTTATAATTAATACATACAAGCAAAACGGATTTGAACTTATAGAAACTCCGATGGTAGAAAATATTGAAAATCTGATAGAAAGTAAAGGCGGAGAAAACCTTAAATTAATATATAGAATATTAAAAAGAGGAGATAAGCTTGACTTTTCAAAAGAGACACTGACAGAGGAGGATTTAGCTGATTTAGGACTCAGATATGATCTTACTGTTCCTCTCAGCCGTTTCTACTGCAACAACAAAGCAAAATTACCTTCAGTTTTTAAAGCTTTGCAGGTAGGCAATGTATTCAGAGCCGAAAGAGCACAAAAAGGAAGATACAGAAGCTTCAAGCAATGTGATATAGATATAATCGGTGACAGCACGAATAAGGCTGAGCTTGAGCTTATTGCCACTACTGCAAAAGCGCTGACTTCATTGGGTGTAACCGATTTTATGGTAAGGTTCAATGACAGAAGAGTATTAAAATCCGTAATATTAAACTGTGGATTTGCCGAAGAAGAATTTGACAATGTGTGCATAATTGTTGACAAGTTAGATAAAATCGGATTGCCGGGAGTGGAAAAGGAGTTAAAAGCTAAGGAATATTCGGAAGTCTCCATAACCAAATTAATTGAAGCACTTGAAAATATCAATAAAGAAAAAACCAATTGCCTGAAAAATTACGGAGTGCCTGAAGAAGTTGTAAAAGAAGTGGAAGAAATTCTCGAATTATCAAGAGAATACGCACAAAATAAGTACGATATAGAATATGATTTTACTTTAATAAGAGGTCTGGGATATTATACCGGCTCGATATTTGAAATTGCATATAAGGATTTGGGATATTCTATAGCAGGCGGCGGAAGATACGATGAAATGGTTGGTAATTTCATAGGTGAAAGAATACCCGCAACGGGCTTTTCGATCGGATTTGAAAGATTAGTAAATCAATTGATGGAAGAAAGGTTCAAGGTTCCTAATCAGGAAAAATTAGTTTTGCTGTTTGAAACATCGGACAATTATGTAGATGTTATGAGAAAAGCCGATGAATTAAGAAATAAAGGATATTCGGTATCGACTTACGAAAAGGCTAAAAAGCTTGGCAAACAATTGAATCAATTTACAGAGTATGGATTTAATAAATTTGCTGTATACGACAAAGAGGAAATGGAAATTAAAGAATTATCGTAAATATAAAGAGATAGATTCTTCACTGCATTCAAGATGACACAATTGTCTTGTCATTCTGAACGCAGTGAAGAATCTCATCTTTTGACCAACGAGATCCTTTGCTGTTGCTCAGGATAAGCAACTGACACCAAATTAAAATTTGGGTCATCTGGAACATTCGAACAATATTAGCCATGTCATTCTGAGGGTTTGCCCGAAGAATCTCATCTTTTGTACAACGAGATCCTTCGCTTTCGCTCAGGATAAGCGACTGACACCAAATCACAGATTTGGGTCATCTGCTTACTTCTCTGTTTCAAATGCATCTTTTTTAATAAATTTTGATAATATAAATGTTATCAGTATAGCTGAAATAAAACGTGCACCTAACAATGCCGCTATATTTGCTCCTACACCTGCAAAAATCATCGAATCTTCAATCACAGCGTGGCAAACGGATAAAAACATTGTAATCAGGAAAATACTTCTTTTATCAACATCGTAATCTTTAACACTTTGTATAATTGCTCCCGCGCCGATAGTCAAACCGAAAGTCATCCCGAACAGCAATGATACGCCGGATTTTTCACTTATAGTAAAAAAGTTGGAAATCGGTTTAATTGCTTTAGATAATTTGTCTATTAATTGAGTATCCTTGAATATTTCAATTGTAATCATTATGGGTATTAAAACCTTTGTTATACTCCATATAAATGAAATCAAATTAATTATTATATCAATTATTGCATTCATAACATCACCCAAATATCCTATAAAATAAAAATCCCATCAGCAATGAAAAAAATAAACGAACTGAAGTACTGGCGAATGTGCTGACTCCTAGCTTTTTAACAACGGCGCCTTCGGTTATTAAATTATGTGCTATGGAACTCATTATTGCTATTGTGCTTATTTGAAAACCTGTCAATTCTATTGCTGCTAAGGCACCCAATGCTGCATACGTTCCGGAAAAATAACTTAATATCATTATTAATGATGCCTCACCGGGCAGTCCGAATACTGACATAACCGGCGCAAAGAATTCAGCAATTATGTTTAATAATCCGGATAATGATAAAACCTGCACAATTATGTAGACAGGGACCAGTATTTTCATTAAATCTAAAAGGGTGGCAATACCATTGGTTAACCCCCTTTTAAATGTATCTATAGTAATCATTTTTATCCTCCTGTTATTAAGCATCCCTTTTTACACAGTACAGAGGGATATTCTAATATAGTTATAACACAGTTGCTTTTTATTAACAATGTATATTTTTATCTCTATTAATTTGACAACCTTATTATGTCTTGGTAAAATTGTAAATGACAGAAAATTTAAGAGAAAAGGGAGAAATTTATGAGCCTTAAAAAAATATTTGCTATTACATTTTCACTGTTGATATTATCAATCAATTTTGCATTTGCAGAAGAAAATTCAACAATTTTAACTCCATACTCCTCAGGTTACAATAAATATACAAATAATCCTTACGGATATGAAATTATTCTTTTGGATGCTCTTGAATTAAAGGAAGACATCGTAAGTGTAAAAAGCAGATTTGAATCTGAAAATGTAGTAGTTGATATTTTGTATGATAATTTTGAGAACTCTTTAGATAATATTACTACATATATAAATTACGGGAATAAAGGAATATTAAGAAACCCTGATTTTGTAATAACGAGGGAATACAATCATAATTTTAATGGAACCAACAGTCACATTACGCTGTTTGAAAGAAGAAAGGTAAAAAGTGATGTGCCGGATCGTAATTATTATGCTATGATTGCATTTCCGAGACACAACAAAGAAGTAATAACGGTGTTTATTAAATCTGCACACCCTATATATATAGATTATATTATGCCAAGCTTTAAATTAACAAATAAAGCAGGAACTATGAAAGAGGATGTAATTTTTAAACCGGTACAGAAAAAGTTCGATGAAAAAACTTCAGTGTTTTTTGATAATTATTTTATCAATAATGAAAAAATAGATTTTGGTATATTTGAACCGACGTATCCTACGTATGATTATAGGTTAAAGCAGCTTGAGCAAATGTTTGATTATGAATTTCCGGTTGTTCTGCTATATAATTCATTTGTGCTTCCTTTCAAAACAGATTATATGAATTTGGCAAAGGAACAAGGAAAAGTTGTTGAATACGGACTATATACAACCGACTTTATTGATGGCAGGGAAGTAGACATAACCCTTGATATAATCGAAGGAAAATATGATGATTATTTAGATCGTCTGGCGCAAAGCTTCAATGAATATGATTATCCTGTTTTATTCAGATTAAACAATGAGATGAACGGAGAATGGGTTTGGTATTCGGCACACCTGGTTGGCAAGGACACAGATTTATTTATTGAATGCTGGAGATACATCTATAATAAATTTAAGGAGCATGGAGTAGATAACCTGCTTTTCGTGTGGAATCCTAATGAAAAATCATTTCCCGGCTATGCATATAACCATTATTTAAATTATTATCCGGGTGATGAATACGTAAATATAGTAGGACTCACGTCATACAATACAGGTAACTATTACATTGGAGAAACGTGGAGAAGTTTTGCGGAAAGCTATGACCATTTCTATTATGACTATGTTAAGCGTTTTGAACATCCTATGATGATAACGGAATTTTCCGGCGCTTCATTGGGAGGCAATAAAAGCGCGTGGTTTGAGGATATGTTTAACAGAATCACTCAATACGACAGAATTAAGCTTGCAGTTTTATGGAACGGTCAGGATTACGACATGACAAAGCCGGAAAAACCGGTTTCAAGAAATTATCGTATAGACCAGGAGCAGGATGTTATAGATGCGGTTCGTACCGGTCTTGAAAGATTAAAATAGGAGTAAATTATGAACATTTTAGTTTGTGACGATGACAAAGAAATAGTTGATGCAATAGAAATATATTTAAAAAATGAGGGATATAATATCTTGAAGAGCTACTCGGGTTTAGAGGCTATAGAAATGATTAAATACAATGAAGTGCATTTAATTATTATGGATATAATGATGCCTGAAATGGACGGAATAAGAGCCACATCAAAAATCAGGGAAATAAAAAATATTCCTGTAATTATGCTGTCCGCCAAATCAGAAGAAACAGATATCGTATTCGGTCTTAATATGGGAGCCGACGATTATATTACGAAACCGTTTAATCCGTTGGAGCTGTTGGCAAGAGTTAAGTCACAGCTTCGAAGATATACTACGTTAGGCGGAGCCGGAGAGGTAGAAAGAAGCAACTGTTATAAAACGGGCAGCTTGTTCATGGATGATGAAAGGAAAATAGTTACTGTTGACGGGGAATCAGTGAAGCTGACCCCGGTTGAATATAAAATATTGTTATTGCTTACAAAAAATAAAGGCAAGGTGTTTTCCATCGACGAAATTTATCAGGAGGTATGGAACGAACCTTCTTTTAATCCCGAGAACACTGTGGCAGTCCATATCAGAAGGATAAGAGAAAAAATAGAGATAGACCCGAAAAATCCAAGATACCTGAAGGTGGTGTGGGGTGTTGGTTACAAAGTGGAAGATTTATAAAAGAAAAAGAATTACCAAAACAGCTGCTTTTATTTTGCTGGTGATATGCATTATGATAGGTGTATCATCCGGATTAAATATTTATCTTAATGTAGAGAATTATGAAAGTATATCTGAAAAGAATTATTTGAACAGCAATACATTAAGCAACGAGCTTCGTTATGCGGCGAATCGACTAGAACATGTTTTGAGTGTTTATAAAAGTGAAGATTATATACTCGAAGGAGGAACGGTCGAAGATTTAGAAATAGAGGACAGCTGGCAGCTTACTAACTTATACAACAATTATATTACCGAAATGGGTTATGAAAACAATCAGCAATCCAGAGAGTTTTTTTGGAAGGAAAAAAGTAAGGAAATAGATCAATTAAAAGAAATAATATTGAATTCTGATTTGAAAACCTACCATCAGATATTAGATAATCTGAACAATCCAAAGGGGATGATTTATTATGCTACTGATGGTAAAAATGTAATAACCAATACAGAAAGACCGGATAAAAACTATTATAAGCAATTTAACGTATACATTGTAATAGATAATAAATCCATTGAAATAGTCCCAAATAACGGATATGGAGAGTTTTCCCCATCCTTGACCGATACATTTGAAAAATTAGAGAAACAAAGAGATAAAACATCCATCTATGCAAGCTTAATTGATGATGGTCTTTTGCTGCGGGTAAACAGATGGAATTCGGACAGACAAATATTGATTAAAAACACAGCAGTTATAGCATTATGCTTGTGTATCATACTAACATGCTTTGTTTATCTTTCTTCAGTTGCAGGCAGGACAGTAAATAACGAAGAAGTTAATTTATATAAAATAGACGAATTACCTACCGACTTAAATTTAATATTGATAGCCGGTATTGTTGCATTTGGATATTTTAATTTTAACAGTTTGTTGGATCTTCGGTTTGTAAACATAAATTTACTGAGATTTGCAATGATATCTTCAGCAGTGATATTTGTACTGATATTATTATCATTGTTTTTTTCTATTGTAAGACAAATAAAGAAAAGAGCATTTATAAAACATTCATTGCTTTATTTATTATTTAAAGCTTTAATTAACAGTATATTAAAAATCGTTGCAAGCGGACCTTTGATGTTAAAATCAATAGGAGCAATACTACTCTTAATAGGAATATCGGCATACAGTTTAAACAACCCTCCTCTATTGGTAATTATTGCTTTAACTTCCGTCTATCTTGTATATATAAAGGTCAAAAAATTTGAAACTATCCAGGCAGGCTTACAAGTTGCAAAAAATGGTGATTATGACAACAAGATAACCGTAGAAGGAACAGGGGAATTTTCACAGCTTGCAGAAAATATAAATGAGATGACAAGCGGTCTGAAAACGGCGGTTCAAAACGAGGTAAAAAGCGAAAAATTAAAAACCGAATTAATAACCAACGTTTCCCACGACATAAAAACACCGCTTACCTCGATAATGTCTTATATTGATTTATTAAAAAGAGAAGGTCTTTGCTCTGATGATGCTCCAAAGTATTTAGAGGTTTTAGACAGAAAATCTAAAAGGTTAAAAACACTTACCGAAGATTTGTTTGAAGCGGCAAAGGCAACAAGCGGAAGCATTGAGCCGAAATTTGTGAAGGTTAATGTAAACGCATTGGTCTCACAAATCTTAGGAGAATTAGACGAAAAGATTAATGAATCAGAATTGACATTTAAGGTAACCGCAACGGAGGAAAAAGTATATGCATGGGCAGACGGCAGATTGTTAAGCAGAGTTATGGAAAATTTGTTGTCTAATATTTTTAAGTATGCCATAAAAGGCTCAAGAGTTTATATAAATATTACGGGAACAGAAAAAGAAGCAAAAGTAAGTTTTAAAAATGTTTCGGCCTACGAATTAAATATTCCTGCGGAGGAATTGATGGAAAGATTCAAAAGAGGAGACGAGTCAAGGAGCTCTGAAGGAAGTGGTCTGGGTCTCGCAATAGCAAAGTCACTGATGGAAATTCAGGAAGGTATTTTGGAAATCAGCATTGATGCAGACTTGTTTACAGCAGAAGTAATACTGAAAAAATGGGAGCCGGCTTAAACTGTTTAAAACGCTGAGACAAACACTAACTTAGTGCATATAATATTTATAGAAAGCATATGCTTTCTTTTTTTTAAAGGAGCAATTAACATGGATATAAATAATTTAATTCAGAATTTTGGTTTTCCAGTTTCTTGCGTAATAGGATGTGGCTGGTTTATATACAAAATGTATTTTAACAGTACAGAGGAAAATAAAAAAAGAGAAGAACGAAATTATGAAATGCTTGGCAGATTCCAAACAAGCATTGATAAATTTGCAGATGTATTAGAAGGCTATGAGCAGAAATTAACGGTTATAGAAAGAGATGTAAAAGATATTAAAGACGTTGTTAATAAGTAGATAATAATTAGCAAATTCCTTTTTTATAAATAATTTTTTGGAAACCATGAATAAAAAATAATTAATCGCTCATAATACTAAAAAAGAAAACAGCGTGTAACTTTTAAATATAACGTCCCCCTTTATTTTAATCATACGCTTTTTTCTTTTTTTTATTGAAATTTTTTGCGAAAAATGTTATTATATATGAATATAAAAACAGCAAGCTATTAAGGGAGAAACATGGAAAAAATAATAGTAAGAAAAAGCTTAGGGCTTAATGGAAATATAAGAGTTGACGGTTCCAAAAATGCAATACTGCCTATATTGGCAGCGACACTGTTGACCGATGAAGAATGTATAATTCATGACGTACCATATTTAGAAGACGTTCAGGTTATGTGTAAACTGCTTGAAAGTTTGGGAGCAAATGTAGAAAAAACAGAAAACACTTTGAAAATTTCAGTTAAAAATATAAAAACATGTGAAGCACCGTATGAATTAATCAGTAAAATGAGAGCATCATTTTTAGTAATGGGTCCTTTATTGGCAAGATGCAATAGTGCAAAGGTTTATATGCCCGGTGGGTGTGCTATTGGGACAAGACCTATTGACTTACATTTAAAGGGTTTTAAATATTTAGGTGCTGAGGTAAAGTCAGAAAGCGGCTATGTTAATGCTGTGACCGAGAAGTTGACCGGTAATGATATTTATTTAGATTTTCCCAGCGTAGGGGCTACGGAAAATATTATAATGGCTGCTTCGCTTGCGGTCGGAGAAACAATTCTGGAAAATGCCGCAGAGGAGCCGGAAATTGTAGACTTGGCAAACTTCCTGAACAGTATGGGTGCCAACATTATTGGAGCCGGAACAAAGACAATACGTATAAAGGGAGTAAATAAGCTTCATAAGACAGAACATACGATAATACCGGACAGAATAGAAGCAGGTACATATATGGTTTTAGCAGCTGCAACGGGGGGGAATGTAACAATAGAAAATGTTGTTTCCAGTCACCTTCAGCCGGTTATTGCAAAGCTAAGAGAAGCAGGAGCAATCGTAGAAGAATATGATGATAAAATAAAGGTTGTATCTAACGGCAATATCAAGCCAGTAGATATTAAAACACTTCCATACCCGGGATTCCCTACGGATATGCAGGCGCAATTTATGGCTATGCTTGCCATAGCGGAGGGTACAAGTATCATACATGAAACTATTTTTGAAAACAGGTTCATGCATGCGAGCGAGCTGTCCAGAATGGGAGCAAATGTGAAAATTGAAGGAAGCAGCGCAATTTTAAAAGGAAGCAGCAAATTAAGCGGCGCGAAGGTTAAAGCAACAGATTTAAGAGCCGGAGCAGCTTTAATAATTGAAGGACTTATAGCCGATGGTGAAACAGAAATCACGGAAGTTTATCATATAAAAAGAGGCTATGCAAATATTATAGAAAAGCTTCAAAATATCGGAGCTAACATACATTACGAGGAATGACGATGTATTCAATGCCACTATACAGACCGCCCAGTGAGGCAAGAAGTTTAATAATCCAAATAACTGAGGGCTGTTCACACAATAAATGCAGGTTCTGCTACATGTATAAATGCAAGCAATTCAGATTAAAATCGGATGATGAAATAAAAGAGCACATAAATGAATTGAAGGCGTATTATAAAAACCCGGACAGGATTTTTTTAGCAGACGGAAATGTATTATGCTTAAAAACCGATAAATTAGTCAGCCTATTAAATTATATAAAGACTGAGTTTCCATCGGCTCAGAGAATCAGCTCTTATTCGGGACCATTGGATTTAATAAGAAAAACAGATGAAGAATTAAAACTAATAAGAGAACATGGCTTAGAGTTTTTGTATCTCGGGGTTGAAAGCGGTTCTGATAAAGTTCTTTCAATGATGGAAAAGGGCGTTAATCAGCGTGAGATGATTGAAGCAGGTCAAAAGGCGGTAAAAGCAGGATTTAAGCTTTCATGCATGATTATTTCGGGACTTGGCGGAGAAGGGCTTATGGAAGAGCATGCCGTAGAATCCGCGAAAGTTATTTCGGCAATAAATCCCCATTACTTTTCATTGTTGAGGTTAGTTGTTGAAGAAGAATCAGAGCTTGCAGATGACGTAAGACAGGGTAAGTTTAAATTGCTGAATCCGATCCGGATATTGGACGAAAATATACTCATGCTTGAAAATATGGAGTTAACTGACTGTATATTCAGAGCAAACCACGTTTCAAATTATCTTAACCAAGCAGGTGTCTTGAACAAAGACAAAGATATGCTGGTTGAACGATTGAAAAAGTTCAGAGAAAGCAATGATTTTATACCTATGGGTAATGATAGGTTGTAATTAAAAAGATGAGATTTTTTGCTATCGCTCAGGATGACGCATCTGTCATTCTGAAGGCTTTGCCCGAAGGATCTCATCTTTTTGTCTGCTGCTTATATTATCTCAAAAAAGCTTATTCCTAATTTTATACCATAATAAATTATAACCGCGCCGCATACTACGTTAATTATTTTTAACGCCTTTTCATTAAATGCCTTCTTAAATACACTTACAATTGTTCCAAGTGATAAAAACCATGTTAATGATGCCAATGAAGCTCCAATTATAAAGTATTTTGCCATATCTGCAGAAAGTGAAGCTCTGAATCCACCGAAAAGCATTGTTCCGTCTATGAGTGCCTGAGGATTTGCCCAGGTTACAAAAAAGCAGGCTAATGCAACTTGAGCGAAGGTTTTCTTGGTTTCTACCGTATTGTCCAACTTTGGGGCAGAACGTATCAGCCCGATACCAATCCAAATTATTGCAACGGAGCCTAAACCTAAAAGCAATGTTTTTACAATGGGAACTGCTTCGATCAATGCACCCATTCCGAAAAAGCAGGCAAGAGCCAATGAAATATCAAAAAATATGGTTATGAGTGCAACCATGTACAGCCTTGATTTTGGCTGGGTCATTGCCGTGTTGATTACATACATATTTTGCATGCCTATCGGAGCAACGTATGCGATACCAACGGTAAATCCTTTTATAATTGTCTGAATCATAAAATACCTCTCTTGATTAAATTTTTCGCCTGCATAAATAATATTACTTTATCACAATAATGTCAATGAATGTCATATTTCGGTCATGTTGAGCGATAGCAAAGTATTTCCAAAACATCCGTTGACACATCAGATACAAATGTTATAATGAATTAAAACAATGGCTGTCATAATAGGGGTAATTATGAAACTGAGAATAGATAAATTTCTTTCTAATATAGGAATCGGCTCAAGAAAGCAAATAAAGCAGGATGCAAAAAAGGGACATATTAAAATAAATGATGAGGTTATAAAAGACAGCTCAAAAATTGTAGACACCGACACTGACCAAGTAAAATACAAAAATGAAATAGTAAAATATGTTCAGTATATATACTTGATGATGAATAAACCAAGCGGAGTTGTTTCGGCAACAGAAGACAATTTTGACAAAACAGTTATAGATCTATTGAATGAAGATGACAAAGCATACAACCCGTTCCCCGTGGGACGTTTAGATAAGGATACAGAGGGTCTTTTGTTGATTACAAACGACGGTCAACTTGCCCACGACCTGCTTTCACCAAGGAAACACGTTGATAAAACCTATTATGCTGAGGTTGAGGAGGAAATAACGGAGAAGGATGTAAAAGCATTTGCCGAAGGAGTTATACTAACCAATGAAAATTATAAAACTCTGCCTGCCAAGCTTCAAATAATTGAATCCGGATATCCGTCATTATGCTATGTAACCATAAAAGAAGGCAAGTTTCATCAGGTAAAAAGAATGTTTAATGCTGTAAGCAATGAGGTAATATATTTAAAGAGATTATCAATGGGTCCCTTGAAATTGGATGAAGGGTTACAATCAGGAGAATACAGGCACCTGACGGATGATGAAGTTGAGCAATTAAAAAAGAGAGATTCCTCACTGCGTTCAGTATGATTAATATTGTTATCATTCCAAGCAGTATAAAATAAGAACAAAAAGAGTCTGGAGGTAATTACTATGAAAAAAATTATTTGTTTAGGTGACAGTTTAACCTATGGATACGGAGTGAGAAGGTCGAAGATCTGGACTAAGTTAGCACAAGATAAGCTAGGTATTGAAATAGTCAATGAAGGAATATCCGGTGATACGTCAGGAGGCATGTTAAGCAGACTTCATAGTTGCGTACACATGCAAAAACCGGATGCGGTATTTATAATGGGTGGAGTCAACGACTTAATTGCAGGGGCTGATTTGGGTGTGGTTAAAGCAAATATTATGTCAATGGCACATCAATCTGCAGCAAAACACATTGAACCAATTATAGGAATTCCTGTAGATATACAAGTAAACAGTATAATTAAAGAATGGTATGAACTTACCGATTTTAATAAAATATCGGGAGAAATTAAAATATACCGTCAATGGATATTTGATTTCTGCAAAAGTTTTAATATAAAGTACATCGATTTTTATGAAAAAATAAAAAAGGCAGGCGATGAGATTTACATAGACGGCCTGCACTTTAATGAACGTGGCAATGAAATAATGGCAGAAATTTTCTGCAATGAAATTCTCCCTAAAAATTTTCAACTACTATAATGCTGGCAATTTGAATTACAGAGTCAAAATTACCGATTTCTTTTAAGGCAGTATCAATATTTTTTCTTTCAATATCATGAGTAATGAATACCAATGGCGCCGTGTTGTTGCCATTTTTTTGTCTTTGGACAACTGAATTCAAGGATATGTTATTTTTGCCAAATACATTTGCTATTCTTGCCAATACTCCCGGCTTATCTATAACTTCAAATCTGATGTAATATTTTTTATATGCCCTGTTAACTATTTTGTATTTATCGGCATTTATAATTCCATCATTATATTTTCTGCATTCATTTTTAATAATGGATACTATATCATTTAATACAGCACTACCTGTAGGAAGCGAACCGGCTCCCTTGCCATAAAGCATTATTTCTCCTGCGGCGTTACCCTTTAAAAACACGGCGTTAAATTCGTTTTTTACAGTAGATAAGGGATGATCCGAAGGGATAAATGCAGGATGAACCCTTAATTCTATTTCGTCGTTTGTCTTGGAAGCAGAAGCCAAAAGCTTAATATTGTAACCTAATTCCTTTGCATAAACGATATCCTCTTTAGAGATTTTAGTGATACCTTCCTTTGGGATATCATTAACATTAATCCTCTGATTAAATGCAATTGAAGATAGTATAGCTATTTTATATGCGGCATCGTCGCCGTCCACATCCGAAGAAGGATCAGCCTCGGCGAATCCCAGTCGTTGTGCTTCCTTGACAGCTTGCTCATATTCAAGACCATTTTCCGTCATTTGTGTCAGAATATAATTAGTAGTTCCGTTAATTATTCCGGTTATTTGTTCGAATTCATTTGCGGAAAGATTTTCTGTAATAGTATTAATTATGGGAATACCACCGCCGACGCTGGCCTCATACAATAATCTTACACCGTTTATACGTGCTAATTGTTCCAGCTCTTCGCCGCGAGTCGCTATAAGAGCCTTATTGGCGGTTACAACATGCTTTTTACCGTTCAACGCATCTTTTATATATTCATAAGCCGGATTTATACCTCCGATCAATTCAACAACAATTTGGATATCCGCATTATTTATGATTTCATAAGCGTCTGTTGTATAGACATCTGCCGATAAATTTACATTTCTTTTTTTATTCACGTCCTTTACCAGAACCTTGCTGACAACTAATTGCTTATTTATACTTCCAACAACCTTTGTATTGTTAAGCTCAATAATATTTATAAGTCCTGATGCAACAGTTCCCATCCCCAATATTCCTAAGTTTATTGATTCCATTTTGTCCTCCGTTAATGTATTTAATTTATATACAAGTGTTTTTAAAACGAATATTTTAATAATATATCATGGTTTTTAATTAAATTCAATAAAATAATAAAAATAAATATCAGCAATTTCTTTTCAATTCGAAAATTGCTGATATTTATTTTATTTTATTCTACAAGGAAACTGGAAAGTGCAATTGATATTAGCTTATCTTCAACTGAGTCTGAACGTGATGTCATAACTAACGGGACGGTTGTACCAATTATTACTGAACCAATTCTTTTATCGGCGTAATATGTTATTGCTTTATGCAGCACATTGCCCATTCTGATATCCGAAACTAAGAGTATATCGGCATTTCCCGCGACCACGCTTTTTATTCCCTTATGCATTGCGGACTCTGCAGAAATTGCATTGTCAAGGGCAAAAGGACCGTCCACAATACAATCTTTTATTTGTCCCCGTTCATTCATTTTACTCAGTATTGCCGCATCTATAGTTTCTGGCATAGCCTGGTTTACTGTTTCAACCGCTGTTAAAACTGCAACCTTCGGGCATTCAAATCCCATTTTTTTTGCTAAATAAACTGCATTTTGAAGTATTTCTTTTTTAGTATTAAGGTCCGGTGAAATATTCATTGCGCAGTCGGTTATAAAGTTTAGTCCTGTTCCGGAAATATTATCTGTTACAGTTATTTGAGATACTAATTTATCTGAACGAAGTCCCCTTTCTTTATCTAAAACCGCTTTCATAAAAGTTGCTGTTGGCAATAATCCTTTCATAGGCATATCAGCCATACCTTTTTTAACCAATTCTACAGTCTTTACAGCACATAGAGTTTCGTTACCGGCATCAATTATTTCTACATCGGTAAGATCGTAATTACCTTCTTCAATCATATTTGTGATAGTTTCTTTATTTCCGACAAAAATAAAGTTGGCTAAATTTTTCTTTATTGCAATATCAGCAACCTGAAGTACATCTTTATCCGCTGCCTGTGCAACTGCTATGGTTTTTTTCGGACGTTTTGAAACTATGTGTAGTGCATCATCCAATGATTTAATCATAAAAAGCTCCTTTGATATTTTTTATTTATAATTTTGAATTGGCAGCTCACCGCTTATTGCTAACAAAGCACCTTCTGCAAGAGATTCTATTTCGTTTTCCCCGGGAAATAAATGAATCGGAGCAATAAAGCTGCACCATTCGGAAATTTCATTAACAATATATTCTGAGTAAGCTAATCCTCCAGTAAAGGCAATTGCATCCACTTCACCCTTGAGAGTAATCGTAGCTGAGCCAATACTTTTCGCTATTTGATAAATCATAGCATCGTATATTTCTTTTGCATTTTTATCTCCATCAGCTATCATTTGTTCTATTTCTTTGCAATCAGTAGTTCCTAATAATGAAAACAGGCCGCCTTTTCCGTTAATCATTCTATATAACTGCTCATAAGTATATTTATCGGAGTATGCATATCTTAGCACTTCACCTGCGGGTAAAGTTCCCGCTCTTTCGGGTGCCATAGGACCATCACCATCCAATCCGTTATTAACATCCTCAACCTTCCCCTTATGATGAGCGGCTATGGACATACCGCCTCCCATGTGTACTATTATGGCATTTAAGTCATTATAGTCCTTGTTAAGTTCATTCGCCAATTTTCTGCCTACAGCTTTTTGATTTAAAGCCTGGTAGAAGCTTTTACGATAAACATCCTTCCAACCGGTATATCGTGATTGAGGTATGAATTCATCAATGCAAGGTGCATCTACAGTTAAAGCCGTTATATTCAATTCATCAGCTAAATCTAAAGCAATAGCGCACCCCACACCACAGGGATGATTTCCATAAAGTCTGCTTTTTGCATCATTTACCATGGCTTCATTGATCCTGTATGTGCCGCTGTTCATAGCTTTAACCGGTGCACCTCTGGATATTATATAGTTAAAGTCTGACAGCTTGTATTTGCATTGATGTACGAAATCTGTAATAATGTTTTTCCTAAAATCGTACTGCTCCCAAATATCATTTAATGCACGAAATGAAGTATCCTTATCATGACGAATAGTATCCTGATGAAGACATTCTTTATTTTTATAAATTGCAACTTTTGTCGATGTGCTGCCAAGGTTCATTATTAATAATAAATTATCCATAGACAAGATCTCCCTTCAAAGATTAATTAATTTATCTAAAAATAATTTATTATAAATAAAAAAACAAAACTGTGTTAATTAGCACAGTTTTGTGAAAAAAAGTATGTCATTATGTATATACGATATGAATCAATCCAAATTAGAGAGTATATCTTCTAAAATTGAAAGATCGGGACAACATATAGTTCGCTTGTTTTTATAAATTAATTTTTGACTTTTTAAATTGTTGAGGGCTTTGGTTATAGCTTCTCTGCGGGCGCTGATCATGTCACCGATTTCCTGGTCTGTAATTGTCAAATTTAAGAATTGACCGTTAGGACATGCATCTTTAAGCTTACAAGGTTTTTCTTTACTTATATTATCATTTGAGCACTTTACACCAAAGGTAAAGAACAGTGTTAATAGCAATGATACTAATCTTTCCTCGATTTTCATAAAGGAGAGATATTCCACCTGAAATGACAGCAGACGGATTTTTCGGCTCATGGAATTGAATATATAGAATGCAAGATCAGGATAATCTTTTATCATATTTGTAATTTGTTCTTTATTTAAAAGAACCACGGTAGAGTCTTTAAGGGCTTCAGCACGTGAAAAGCTCGGAAATTCATCGAAAAAGGCTGTTTCACCAAAGAATGAAGCGGGCTCATTGATTGCCAGCGTTTTTTCAGAACCGTTAGAGTTTGAAATGCTGACCCGAACGCTGCCTTCAGTAAGGAAGTATAAGAAATCTCTCTTATCCTCTTGCTGGTAAATTAAGCTACCCTTGCGGTAGTAGCGGATATTTTTAGAATATTCCATAACTTTATTTTGGATACTTTCATCTTCAATAATAAAAAGTGAGTTATTAAGCATAGATAAACCTCCTGTTTACATATGAGCTTACATTTATTATATGATATAAATCTGTATAGTCAAACAATAAAATAATATACATAAAGAATGTTGTTCAAAATATCTAAAGTACTTATAAGGTTTATACCCAAAACGTGAGATACAGACTATTTTGTATAAATATATAAAAATTCGCAAGATTTGTATTGATATTGTGACAGAAAAGGAGAGTGAAATTTAATGAAAGAAATTAGAATTCACGGAAGAGGAGGACAAGGAGCCGTAACTACATCAGAGATAATTGTCTATGCAGCAGTTCAGGACGGTAAATACGGAGCTTGTTTCCCTTATTTCGGATTTGAAAAAAAAGGTGGTCCGGTTAGTGCCTTCGTAAGGATTGACGAAAATAAAATCAGAGAAAAAAGCCAGGTATATAACCCGGATTGTATAATGGTGATTGACCCCACGCTGCTTAACAGTGTAGATGTATTTGTCGGTGCCAAAGAAAACGCTATACTTGTTATTAATACCAAGACAATTGAAGGTATAGAAATTCCTGGAAATATTACTAAAGTAGCTTACGTAGACGCAAATGCAGCTTCGATGGATATATTCGGAAAGCTGTTACCAAACACTATTGTATTGGGTGCGTTTGTTAAAGCTACGAATTGGGTGAGCTTTGATAAGGTCAGTGAGAAAACTCAGGAAATATGGGGACCTAAAAATATTGAAGCATTGGAGTTTGGATATAACAATGTTGTCATAAAGGAAGTTAAGGGAGGGATAATTCATGACTAAGACTGATTTTATATGTGCTGTAGGAAAAGAATTGAACATTATCGATACAGGAAGCTGGCAGGTTTATCCTCCTGTTATACAACAAGATAAATGTAAAAAATGTGGAATGTGTTTGTTGTATTGTCCAACTAATTCCGTTAAGTTAATCGACGGTAGCTATTATATAAAATTAGATTTTTGTAAGGGATGCGGAGTATGTATTAATGAATGTCCTGCAAAAGCTATTAAATTTATTAAGGAGGATGAGCAGAAATGAAAAATATTAAAGTTCTAGACGGAAACCATGCAGCAGCTATAGGCGCAATTCTTTCAAAGCCTGATGTTGTAGCTGCTTACCCCATAACACCTCAAACTCCGTTGGTGCAGCATTTCAGTCAATACGTTGCGGATGGTGTAATGAATTCTACAATCGTTGAGCCGGAATCAGAACATTCGGCTATGAGTGTTTTAACAGGAGCTTCTCTTGCTGGAGCGAGAACTTTTACAGCTACATCTTCACAGGGACTGGCATTAATGTATGAACCGTATTTCAGGGCATCCACGATGAGGTTACCCATAGTAATGAATATTGTGAACAGAGAAATGATATCGCCTCAATCAGTCTGGGGAGGACCTCAGGATTCTCTGACGGTCAGAGATGCAGGATGGATACAGATTTATGTTGAGGATAACCAGGAGATCCTGGATATGACAATCCAAGCATTTAAGATAGCAGAAAATAAGGACGTTTTATTGCCTATTAATATATGCTATGACGGATTCTATCTGTCACATATGACAGAAGGTGTAGAAGTTCCGTTACAAGAAGAAGTCAATGGATTTTTACCACCTTATAAACCGACTCATGTGAAGCTGGATCCGGAAACTCCAATGGCTGTTGACCCGTTAACCCCCGGAAACTATCTGCAATATTACAGGGAGCTTCATATGCAAGCAATGGATAATGCAAAAAAAATCATTAAGGAAGTAAATGATGAATTTGCCGAAAAATTCGGAAGAGATTATTTTGGACTTGTTGAGCCGTACAGGATGGAAGATGCCGAATATGTTCTTGTAACATTAGGTTCTTTGACAGGAGCAGCAAGGATAGCTGTTGACATGGCGAGAGAAAAGGGTATTAAATGCGGACTTATAAAAATAAGATCACTCAGACCTTTCCCAAAAGATGAAGTGAGGGAATTACTGAAAAAAGCCAAAGCAATCGGAGTAATAGACCGTAATGTAAGCTTCGGCTGGCATACAGGTATTATTTATCAGGAAATAAAATCAGCCATAAGTAATTTAGATGCTGTTCCGACTGTACCTTTTATAGGCGGATTAGGCGGAGAAGACTTAACTACTGATTTGATGGTTGAAGCATTAGATTGTGTTATCAAAGCCGGAGAAAATAAACAAATTGATAATGAAGCCCATTGGCTGATTAACAGAAAGGGGAGATAAATATGTCTATAGCAGAAAAAATAGCGTCATATGAGGATATGGTAGGTCCCGGCATAACTGCCTGTTTAGGATGTAATGTCGAGCTTTCAATGAGAACGGCGTTACAAGTTTTAGGACATAATACAATAGTTGCAATCCCGCCGGGATGTATGGGAGGAGTACAAAGCGTAGGCTGGGCGGATAAGACCGGCATGAAGATCCCTGTTTTCTTTCCGCTCCTTGACAATACAGCATCAATGCTCACAGGAATAAAGAAATACTATGAGCGTATCGGAAGAGATGTGAATGCAGTTGCATTTGCGGGAGACGGAGCAACCTTGGACGCCGGCTTTCAGGCATTATCGGGAGCAGCAGAAAGAGGAGATAACATAATCTATATTTGCTACGATAATGAAGGGTATATGAACACCGGATTTCAAAGAAGCAGTTCAACATCTTTAGGTTCCTGGACATCAACTACTCCGGTTGGAGAAAAAAGTAAAGGTAAATCATCCCATAAAAAAGATATGCCTTTAATAATGGCTGCTCATGGCATACCATATATGGCGACAGCATCACCGGCCTATATGCCTGATTTAATAAAAAAGCTTGAAAAAGCTAAAAATGTAAAAAATGGATTAGCTTATATCCACATATATAACAGCTGTTCAACAGGCTGGGGATATGACTCTGAAAAGAGTATAGAAATTGTCAGAAAAGGTGTTCAATCAAGATTTATGCCGATTTATGAGTTTGAAAACGGTAAGTACAAGTTAAATATTGATGTTAAGAACCCTATTCCGTTAAAGGATTACCTGTCATCAATGAAGAAATACAAACATGTCAGTGAGGAGCAAATAGCAGAATTGCAGGAATTTATTAATGAGAAGTGGGATAACCTTAAGAAGCTTTGTGCGGAATAGAAAAATGAAAGGGTGAAGATATGAAAACGATTAATCGAGTAATTGATATTTGTATAGCTGCTCTATCCGGAATTGCTGCAATAGCATTGGCGTTTTTATTGGTAGGTATATGTTATTCAACTTTTTCAAGAGTTGCATTTAATAAGCCGCTTTCAAACTTAGTTGAGTATTCGACATACAGTTTGCTGTACGTTACATTCTTAGGCGCACCGCAGATATTGAAAAATAAGGGTCACATAAATTTAGATATAGTAACAAATGCATTGCCTTCAAAGGTTAATAATATTTTATCTTTATGTATTGATGTTGTTGGAGCGATTATATGCGCATGCATTTTCTATTTTGGATTATTAGTGGTAACTGATAATTATAATTTTAATATTAAGGTAATGGATTCAATGGGAACGCCGATGTGGCTGCTTACAATTGTTATCCCTGTGGGTATGTTCTTTCTCGCTATACAATTTATAAGAAATTTCTTTAATGATTATGATGAATTTAAGAAATACAAAAAAGTAGTCTAAGGAGAGGTGATAAAAGTGGAGTGGTATATAGTATTATTATCTGTTTTCTCTGTTCTGTTGTTTATAATGTTGACCGGATTACCTATTGCCTTTAGTTTTATCCTTGTATCTTCAGTTATCATATTTAATATGCAAGGAGCATTTGGGATTCGCCAACTCGTACTGGGTATGTATGATCAGGTAGCACAGTTTTCACTGACTCCCATACCATTTTTTATGATAATGGGTGAAGTGTTTTATCAATCCGGATTGGTGTCACGGACGCTGGATTCACTGGCAAAATTCGTTAAAAAGGTTCCGGGAAGATTAAGTATTATTACTTTGCTTGGAGGGGGTATATTTGCAGCGCTATCCGGTTCAGTTGTTGCAAACACAGCAATGTTTGGTTCTCTTATGCTTCCTGAAATGATGAAAAGAGGTTATTCAAAGAGTTTAATAACCGGTTCAATAATGGCTTCGGGTGCTCTTGCAATGGTAATACCACCAAGTGCGCTAGCTGTTTTATTAGGAAGTATAGCAGGGATTTCAGTAGGTAAGATATTAATAGGTGCAATACTTCCGGGAGTATTATTAATGGTTATATATATTGGTTATATTATGGTGGCTTGTATTATTAATCCTGATTTGGCACCATCATACGACGTTGAAGAATCTACCTTGAAGGAAATGATATTAGGAGCATTGAAGGATATTGTACCTTTATTCTTTATATTCCTTGTAGTAATGGGAATTATCTTTACCGGGATCGGAACACCAACAGAGGCGGCGGCAATTGGAGCCTTAAGTTCTTACATTTTAACGATTTTTTATAAAAAATTTTCTTGGAAGTTAGTTTACAAAACATTGGTGGATTCGTTAAAAGTAACATCTATGGTTTTAATTATTATAGCAGGATCAGCAGGATTCAGTCAAATATTGGCAATGACGGGCGCAAGCAGGGAAGCAGTTGTAGCTATAATGGGAATGTCAGCATCTCCTTTTATAATTATTTCTACAATGCTCATTATCATAATAGCTCTTGGCTTCTTTATGGAACAAACAGCTATCATGATGATTACTTTACCTATTATGATGCCGGTAATAATAAATTTAGGTACTAATCAGATCTGGTTTGCAGTTCTTTATCTGATATGCTTACAGATAGGTCAGCTTACTCCACCGGTTGGACTAGCACTGTTTACTATGAAGGGTGTATCCCCACCGGAAGTGACTATGCGTGATGTATATGATGGAGCAATACCATTTGTTACAATGGATATATTAGCATTAGTCGTAATGGCGGCAATCCCATCAATCATCACTTGGTTGCCAAGCTTATATTAAACAAACGTTATTAATTTGTTCATTAATAAAAAATAAAAACAAAAAATAGGAGGTAATAAAATGTCTTTTAAAAAAGGTTTACTATTTTTATTAATTGTCACATTAATTTTTGGTGTTGTTGGATGCGGAAAAAATGATACACCGGCACAATCTTCAGGTGACCAAGATTCAGATAAAAAGGTAACACTTTCGGTTACAGCTGCATGGGCTGAAGGCAATAGTATGCTGTATGGTATGGATGATTTTGCAAAAAAAGTATCTGAAAAAACAAATGGTACGGTTGAAGTTGTATGGGGAGGAGGTCCTGAAGCAATACCGACATACCAGCTTGTGGAAGCTTTAAGAAACGGCATAATCGATATAGCCTGGACATCACATACTTACAATGTTTCCCACGTGCCCGTTATGGAAGCAATGAAGTTAACCGATGCTGTAAAGCTGAGAGAAACAGGCGGATTTGATCTTGTGAAAGAGTTATATAAAGAGAAACTAAATTCTCACTATATAGCAGCAACTACAAACGGTTTGACATATAACCTGTACACAAAGAATGAAGTTAATGAGCTTGAAGATTTTGATGGGTTGACTATCAGGGCTACTCCTGCTTATCAGGCGTTTGTTGAAGCATTAGGCGCAGGTGTTGTTAATACTGCCCCGGGCGAGGCGTATCAAGCGTTAGAACGTAATGTAATACAAGGTTATGGTTGGCCAAGCGTTGGTGTAAAAGATTTCGGATGGCAGGAAGTGTCTAAATATATAATACAACCGGCTTTCTACAATGTAGACGTATGTATTATGATGAGCGATAAAGCCTGGAATAAATTGAGTGAAAGTCAGCAGCAAGCAATAATGGAAGCGGGAAGAGAAGTTGAGGCAGCCTCGAATGAATACTATGTAAAAGCAATTGCTGATGAGAATGATGTTTTAAAAGCAGAAGGCATGGAAGAGCTTACTTTAACACCAGAAGTAGCGGATGCTTATTATAAATTAGCTTATGAAAAAGGTTGGGAAAGCGCTTTAAAAGTAGATCCTGAAAATGCTAATAAATTAAAAGAACTATCAGAATAAAAATTTAGCTTCTTTATCCTAGTGAAGCTAAAATATCATAGATATAAATAGCACCCAATTTCTTTTCAATTCGAAAATTGGGTGCTATCTATTTGGGTTTTCTTTTATCATGCCTGTTGGAACCACCTCCTTCATCAATATCTATCTATATTATCAACCGGCTAATCTATACTCTTACAAGTCTATATTCATTTGATTCATCTTATCCATTACTGCAACTTTGAGCTTTTCCTATAGAATGCTCCTGTGCAATACTTTTGCAGTGTGTCCTCAAATTACTGATAGATTTTGTGTTTCTGTAAGATTTTAGTTTAACTTAAGTTGTATTAATAATATACCCCCTAAGTGCAGCTTTAAACATATAAAAAATAATTTTTTTACGCTTCTAATTTGTATCCTATGCCTCGTATGGTAGAAATTATATATCTGTATTTCCCGAGGTTATTCCTAAGCATTTTTATATGTGTATCAACAGTTCTGTCAAATCCGAAGAAATCATATCCCCAGACATCCGATAAAATTTTTTCTCTGGAAAGAGCCACATTTTTATTTTTTATTAAATAAAATAACAGTTCATATTCCTTTGGAGTAAGATCGACCTTTTCTCCTTCCACATAGACGCACCTGCCGGACATATTAATTTCAAGACCTTTAAATTTGAAGCTTTTCATTATAGGTTCGGAATCTTTTTTGTGGTTTCTCTTTAAAACAGCATTAATCCTTGCCATTAATTCCTTTGGAGAAAACGGTTTAACAACATAGTCATCGATTCCTATTTCAAATCCGAACAACTTGTCATATTCTTCTCCGCGGGCTGACAGCATTACAATAGGTACTTCCTTAAGCTTTCGTATTTCCCTTGCTGCATGATATCCGTCGATTTTTGGCATCATAATATCCATGATTATAATATCATAATCATTTTCCTTGCAAAGGTTTACAGCAGTCATGCCATCGTTTGCCTCGCTGACACAGTAACCCTCAAATTCAGCATATTCTCTTATAACCTCACGAATTTTGCTTTCATCATCAACTATAAGAATTTTATACAAGGCATTCACTCCCTAAAGGTATCTTACTAAAAGTATAGCATAAAAAAATAAATAACAAAACAAAAAATGCAATATTAATGATCAATCTTTCAATTTTCACAAAACTATCATAATTCATTCATTTGTTCAACACAATCAGGATGTAAAATGAAAACGATTACATTTTGAATAGGAGGAGTATAATGAAATCAAAATTAGCTTTGTTTTTAGTGTTAATTATGTTAATTTCAACTATGGCAACAGGCTGTACAAGCAGCCAGACTCAGGCGCCGGCAGAACCGCCGAAGACAGAGGATCCGGCAAATGAGCCTGAAGGGCCGGCAGCAGGTGAGCCTGTCAAGGTTGGCGCAATATTGCCATTATCCGGTTCAGCTGCGGCAACAGGTGTTAAACTGAAATATGCAATTGAAGTGGCACAAGAAATCATAAATGGCGAACATCCTGATATTGCTTTACCGTTAGCTGAAACTATGGGACTTCCCAACTTAGGAAATGCACCTATACAGGTGGTATTTTCAGACCATCAGGGAAATCCTGAAATAGCAAAGACTGAAGCAGAAAGATTGATTCAGAATGAAAAAGTGGCTGCATTGGTTGGAGCATATCAAAGTTCTGCAACAAAACCCGCAAGCCAATCGGCAGAAAGATTTAAAGTACCTTTCGTTGCAGGATCATCAAGTTCAGCAGCCCTAACTGAAAGAGGACTTAATTATTTCACACGTATAGCTCCTAACGATGATATGGAAACGGAAGTATTTTTCGAATATTTAAAATATTTGAATGAAGAAACTAATGCCGATATTAAAACAATAGGAGTCGTATTTATAGACAATGAGTATGGCGTGCACGCAGCTGAAATGGTTGATAAATGGTTAGAGGAAAAATATGCTGCCGACGGTTTTGAAAAAGTTGTTGCGGTTAAGTATCCTACAGACGTAACAAGCGTTGATACTGAAGTTCAACAAATCAAGGCAGCTAATCCGGACGTATTGTTCCACGCTTCATACATAGGTGATATAACTCAATTCGTTAAGAAATATAAAGAATTTGAATTTTCGCCAAAAGCAGTCGTAAACTATTGCGGAGGATTCCAGGATACGCAATTTGTGGTAAATCTTGATAAGGACGGAGATTTCTTCTCAGGTGGAGCGGCGTGTGCACCTACATTGTTCAGTACAATGGAAGTTGCAGATAAAATCAACGAATTATTTAAGGTTAAATCAGGCGGAGAAAATATTGACGGTCCTGCATTAGAAGAATTTGCTTCCCTAATGGTTGTAGCTGACGCTATCAATCAAGCTAAATCCACAAACGGTGATGCGATAATGGAAGTTATAAGAACTGCAAAATTTGATGCTCCATATTTCTCTACAGGTGCAATACAATTTGATGAAAAAGGTCAGAATTTTTATTCAGCATCATTTATAGTTCAAACTCAAGGTGCAGAGTATGAAGCAGTATTCCCGGTAGAAATTCAGACGGCTAAACCGATTGCTCCGTTCCCGACATGGACAGAACGTAAATAAGAGTCATCCTAATTAATGAAATAAATATTTCTGTATTCGTCATCCTGAGCGTAGCGAAGGATCTCAGCATTTGAAAGTCTGAGATTCCTCGCTTGTGCTCGGAATGACGAAAAACGGACGACAATCGATGACAAAAATAAAGGAGGAATTATGTTAGGGCAAATCATAAGCAACGGATTATTAATGGGATTCATATATAGCTTAGTTGCCGTGGGCTTAACCTTGACCTGGGGCGTTATGGATATTACAAATTTTGCTCACGGTGAAATGTTAATGCTTGGCATGTATTCTGCATTCTGGATGTTTCAGTTATATTCAATAGATCCGCTGTTATCAATACCTATAAGTGCAGCGGTTATATTTGTATTAGGAATATTAATATATAAGCTGATAATTAAAAAAGTATTGGGAGGAACCGGTCTTACGGCTCTTCTTGCTACATTCGGATTAAGTATGTTTTTAAAGAATTTAGTACAATATTTGTGGACTCCAAATTACAGATATATTAACGGTGCAATAGTAACTGATAATAAAATAGTTATTGGAAATATAATATTGGGTATGCCTCAGGTTGTGGCAGCGATCGGAAGCATCGCAATGACCCTGATTGTAATATATTTTATGAATAAAACGAAGACAGGAAAAGCAATTCAGGCAACTGCTCTGAACAGAGATACTGCTTCACTCATGGGAATTGATACCGGTAAAATTTATGCAATAACCTTTGGACTTTCAGGTGCATGTGTTGGAGTGGCAGGAGCTTTAATGTCATCGTTTTTTCCCATATATCCTCAATCAGGAGCACTTTACAGCATACTTGCCTTTGTTATAGTGGCACTGGGAGGTTTCGGAAATATCAAAGGTGCATTGTTTGCCGGCTTAATAATCGGATTGACGGAAGCTGTGGGTGGATATTTCTTAGGAACACAATTTAAATATGCTCTTGTATTCTTGATTTATTTAATAGTTATACAAGTGAGACCAAAGGGGTTGTTCGGATGGTAAAGAATAAGAAGACATTAATCATAATTATAGCTGTATTAGCAGCACTGCCTTTAATTTTCAAATCGGACAGCTTCCATAATATTATGGTGCTGCTGCTTATATATGCCACACTTGGGGAAGCATGGAACATTATTACCGGTTTCGCGGGTCAGATATCATTTGGACATGCGGCATTTTTTGGTATAGGTGCGTACACCTCGTCGGTTCTTTTTTACAGATTTGATATAAGTCCGTGGGTCGGTATGGTTTTAGGAGGAATATTTGCAGCTATGGTCGCATTAATTATAAGCTATCCGACATTCAGATTAAAAGGGAGTTATTTTGCAATAGCGACCTTGGCTGTTGCCGAAATCATTAAGCAATTATTCGTAAGCTGGAAGTTTGTAGAGGGTGCAACCGGTATTTCACTTCCCATAGTTGATGACAGCTGGCTTTGTATGGAATTTCACACCACAAAGCTGCCATACATCTATATTGCACTGGGACTGTTTGCAATCGTGATATTTGTATGCAACTACATTGAAAATTCAAAGACAGGATTTTACTTGAAAGCTATCAGAGAAAGTCATGAGGTAGCCGAATCCATAGGAATTAATACAACAAATTATAAGACGCTGGCAATGGTTATAAGTGCATTCATTTCTGCATTTGCCGGCTCATTGTACGCTCAGTACGTATTGTATATAGATCCGTTCATGATTTTCACATTGGACATATCGATTAAGATTGTTTTGTTGACTGTTCTGGGAGGTATAGGCAATATTTACGGACCGTTAATCGGAGCCTCCATACTCATACCTTTATCAGAAATCACCAGAGTGCAATTAGGAGGTACAGGCAGAGGAATAGATTTGATGATATTTGGTTTGCTTGTAATTCTTGTAGCATGCTATCAGCCGAAAGGAATTATCGGATTGGTAAATAAGGTAGCGAAGAAATTTAAAAAGGAAGGTGAAGGAAATGTTGAAGCAAATTCTTAACATAGATAATATAACTATGAAATTCGGCAGCCTGGTTGCTAATGAAAATGTGTCCTTTACCATTAATGAAAATGAAATAGTAAGCTTGATAGGACCTAACGGAGCCGGAAAAACCACGCTTTTTAATTGTATAACGGGATATTATCAGCCTTTCAGCGGAAAGGTTACATACAAGGACATGGATATCACCGGTTTTACGGCATATAAAATATGCAGATTAGGAATAACAAGGACATTTCAGATAGTTCAGACGTTAAAGGAAATGACTGTTGAAGAAAATATAATGACAGGAGCATTTCTTAATACAAAGAGCAGAAAAGAGGCTGAAGCAATTACATCAGAAATTATGGAGTTGACCGATCTTACCAAAAAGAAAAGTATTCTTGGAGGAAGTCTTACCATAGTTGATAAAAAAAGAGTTGAAATAGCCAGATCCTTAGCAACTAAACCGCAAATACTCATGCTGGATGAGTGTATGGCGGGGCTTAACCAAACAGAAATCAAGGATGTAATGAACCTTTGCTTAAAGCTTAAAGAAAGCGGGCTTTCACTGTTGATAGTTGAACACATAATGGAAGCAATAATGCCTATATCAGACAATATTGTGGTTTTAAATGCCGGTAAAAAAATTGCCGAGGGTGTACCTTCGGACATCGTCAATAACGACGACGTAATAAAAGCTTATTTGGGGGATAAATATCATGCTAAAAGTCAAAAATCTTAAAGTTGGATATGATAATGTTCCTGTTATCTTTGATGTATCCTTTGAAGTAAGAGAAAAAGAAGTAGTCTCGATTGTTGGCTCAAACGGAGCCGGCAAATCAACTATTTTAAGGACGGTTTCAGGACTGCTGAAGCCGATGAACGGAGAAATAGAGTTTTTCGGTGAAAGGATAGATGGTCTCAGGCCGAATAAAATAGTTGAAAGAGGAATATCTCATGTGCCTGAGGGCAGACACGTTTTCGGTAAGCTGAGCATAAAAGATAATTTAATGATGGGCGCATACATCATAAAGTCAGAAGCAGAAAAAAATAAAAAACTGTCTGAGGTATATGAAATATTTCCGAAGCTTAAAGAAAGGGAAAATCAAAAGGCAGAAACATTGAGCGGCGGGGAACAGCAGATGCTTGCCATAGCCAGAGGGCTTATGTCAAATCCAAAGCTGCTGATGGTGGATGAAATGTCTCTGGGACTTGCTCCCCTGATGGTGGAAACAGTTATGCAGGCATTAAAATATGTAAGTTCCACGGGCCTTACAGTTCTGTTGGTTGAACAGAAGGTTCAGGAGGCCTTGGAAATAGCCGATAGAGGATATGTAATTCAAAACGGCAGAATGGTAATTGAAGGTACGGGCGAAGAACTGATGGAAACAGACATAGTTAAAAAAGCATACTTAGGTCTTTAATGTTATTCTGAGCGGCAGCCATTATGTCATCCTGAGCGGCAGCGAAGGATCTCATCTTTTGTCATATTTCAAACCAGAACGTACAACCGTTGCCTGGGCTGTTTACTATACCGTATTCAGCATTGTGAAGCTTTAAAATGCTTTTAACTATTGACAGACCAAGTCCCGTGCCTGCAACAGGGCGGGACTTGTATTCATTTGCCCTGTAAAATCTATCCCAAATTTTATCTTCTTGATCTGACGGTATTCCATCGCCTGAGTCGGTAATTTCGAACCTGATTTTACCATCTGTTTTTTTAACTGATATGAATACTTTTTTATCATCTCCTGTATAATTAACGGCATTGGAAATGAGATTGTAAAGTATTTGATTGAATTTTTTATCATCAACCGAAGCTTCTAAATTTTCTTCACAGTGCAGTATAAAATCATAGCCATCCTTGGAATACATTTCGCTGAATGTTTTAATTATATTTTTAGTTACCTTAGTTATATTTACAGAGGAAAATTCCAATTGGCTTGTACCCGATTCGTATTTAGATAAATCCAATATATCATTAACTAAATCAGTGAGGCGATTTGATTCATTAATTATAACATCAAGATGCTGTTCCCGCTTTGCCGGGTTAGAGCCGGACAGATCTCTTATCATTTCAGCATATGATTTTATCAATGTAAGAGGTGTACGAAGCTCATGAGAAACATTGGATATTAATTCTCTCCTGAGCCTGTCTGTTTTAGACAGTTCATTTGTGGCGTAGTTTAAAGAATCGGCTAATTTATCAATTTCAGCGTAAACACCCCCTTCAAAGGTTATATCATAGTTCCCCGTAGCTAACTGACCGGCAGTATCCGTAAGCTGAGATATCGGTTTAGCTAATCTGAATGAAATAACCAGCGATAATACAACAGCAAATACTAAAGATATTATTGTGATTAGCACTAATTGCTCCTTTAAAACCGAAGCAGTGTTATCCATTGAAGCAAGCTGAGAAAAGATATATATGTAAATATCCTTACTTTCGGTTTCGCCTTCTTTCAAAAACATGCCGTAAACCATGTATTGAGAACCGGAAGTGCTTGGGTTGTCCAACACCTTGAAAATTTCGTTAGTGTAGGTTTCTCCGTAGGGCTCAGAAAACAATATTATATCAATGGGGTCCGGATTGGAAAGCTGCAATAAGGACGAAGCCAAATTAGCAATGCCGTCCCTGTTAAATATACGAACAGGCATGCTGTCATAGTTGGTTTTCCTGTAAATATTTCCGTGGAAATCTTCGGCCTTGTATTCGGAAACCAATGCATTACCTATATTTCTTATTTCACGTTCTTTAAATTTTAAATAAAATTGGTTAAAGAACACAATCTGAAACAACCACATAAGTACAGCAATGAAAATTATTAAAAAAACAAAGTAAAACCAGATATTATATTTTAAACTGTGTTTAGCAGGCATTATATTATACTTTTTCATAATAAACCTCTTTGGTATTCCGTCCTTCGGTTCTGTCATCCTTCGCTATCGCTCAGGATGACAAATACAGACATATTATTACGATTCAATTATACCACAAAGCAAATGTATGGAAAACATTTTTCTTTCCAATTTCAATACGCTATGTTATAATGAATACCGTTAATGAAACAAAATCTTAGTAAGTCGGTTTATGTCGTTAGCAAGTTGCAAGGAGAGACGTCATAATGAAAAATATTAAAATAAGTGTAATAATAATTATAGCAATCATTTTTTTAATAGCATTTAAAAGTATCAAAGGGCTTGATATCATTGCCGATGTAAAGGACGAAACTGTTAAAATCGGTGTCTTGCTTCCTTTGACGGGACCTGCAGAACCGACAGGTACAAAGCTTAAATATGCTATCGAAGTGGCGGAGGAAATAATAAACGGTAAACACGATGTAGACTTTGCCTTAGGTACTACAGAAGGTCTTCCTAATCTTAATAATAAAAAAATAGAATTCATATATACAGATCATAAAGCAAATCCCGAAACAGCAAGGATTGAAGCTGAAAGACTAATAAAAGAAGAGAATGTTGCCGCGTTGATAGGTGCGTACCACAGTTCCGCAACCAAGACGGCAAGTCAGGTGGCGGAAGAGTATAAGATACCTTTTCTCGCCGGCTCATCAAGCTCCGCATCCTTAACAAACAGGGGTTATGACTATTTTTATAGAATTGCTCCCAATGACGATATGGAAACGGAATTTTTCTTTGAGTACATAACATATCTTAACAAGAGATTCGACGCAGGCATAAAAACCATAGGGATAGTATATATAGACAATGAATATGGAATTCATGCTGCTGAAATGGTAGATAAGTGGCTTGATGAAAAGTATGGGGAACAAGGTTTTGAAATAGCTGTCAAGGTAATATACTCAGAAGATTTATTAGACATAGACGACGGTATCAATAAAATAAAGGAAGCAAATCCTGACGTTATATTTCAAGCATCATATATCGAGGATGTAACGCAGTTTGTGAAAAAGTATAAGGAAAACAACATAGTTCCAAAAGCCGTTTTAAACTATTGCGGAGGTTTCCAGGACCCTGTATTTATAGACAATTTAGGAGATGACGGCAATTATTTTTCCGGTTCAAGCGCAAGCATGCCCGCAATATTTAAAAACAGCGAATCAGAAAATCGAATCAATGAGTTCTACAAGAAAAAATCAGGTGAAGACATTGACGGTCCGGCATTGGAGGAATTCAGCTCAGCCATGATAATTGCCGATGCAATCAATACTGCCGGTTCAACAAACGGCGATGAAATTGTTGAAGTTTTAAAAACCAAAAGCTTTCAAACACCATATTTCATATCAAGAAGTATTGAGTTTAATGAAAACGGCCAGAATTCTCAGACCATATCATTTATGGTTCAGATACAGGATGGGAAATATGAATTAGTGTGGCCTATGGAAATTCAAGAAAAACAACCTCAGATTTTAAATAAATAATTAAGTAATTCTTCGGTTGGGTCATCCTGAGCGTCAGCGAAGGATATCAGGGTGTGTCCCCATACCGCTTAAATTTAATATATTAAAGGAGCATAAATGGAAGTAATTATCAAAAATAATTATCAGGAAGTAAGTGATGCAGCAGCAGAATATTTGTTAAATGTAGTAAAAAACAAGCCAAACGCAGTATTAGGACTACCAACAGGCAGTTCACCAACAGGAATGTACAAAATTGTAGTTGACGAATACAAGAATAACAATGTTTCATTTGAAAATGTAAAAACATTTAATTTAGATGAGTACATGGGATTAGACAGAAGTAACGACCAAAGCTATTATTATTTTATGAATGAAAATCTTTATTCTCATGTAAATTTAAAACCCGAAAATATTAACATACCAAACGGTATGGCAAAAGATATAAATCAGGAGTCAATCAGATATGAAAATAAATTAAAAGCCGAAGGACCTATGGATATCATGTTTTTAGGTATCGGCAATAACGGACATATCGGTTTTAATGAACCAAATGAATATTTTGAACCATTTACACACGAGGTTAATTTAACTCAAGATACAATTGAAGCAAACGCAAGGTTTTTTGAGAAAATTGAAGATGTTCCGACAAAGGCAATCACAATGGGTGTAAAAACAATTTCCTCCGCCAGGAAAATCGTTTTAATCGCAACAGGCTCTGCAAAAGCAACCGCAATAGCTAAAGCGGTTAAAGGAAAAATAACTCCCCAGGTACCTGCATCCATATTGCAAATGCATGATGATGTAACAGTCATTATTGACAAAGAAGCGGCAAGCAAATTGTAAAATATATTGACTTTGTCATTCTGACACTTTTGTCATCCTGAACGAAGTGAAGAATCTCATCTTTTCATAATTAAACAATTGGGGTTTAAGCTAAATTTATAATAAATTTGGCATAAGCCCCGAACTTTTTGTTATATTTGCCGAAATATATATGAGCGGTGTATAGGGGGAATGTATATGTATAAGAAGTTATCGGAATTCGTGGAGAATAGTATAAAAAAAGACAATATAGTTGTATGGATGAGCTTTGTAGCATTACAAATTGCTGTAATAACTTATCTTGTGTATATTACGGGCGGCGCATCATCCGTTGTTCAGATGCTGTATATTCCCATATTAATTATAGTTATTAAATTCGGTATAAGGTATGGAATTGCGATTGCGGTTATTGCCGGTTTAGCTGTGGGACCTTTTATGCCTTATGCGGCGACAAACACCATGCAGCCAACTTCATTGTGGGTATTGAGAATTATTATATCCATAGTGATTGTTTTTATTGTGGGAAAGTTATCGGAGAAATTAAACAAATTTAACGAGTTAGAAAAGAAAAAGGCATATGAGGATATTACAACAGGGTATCACAATTTAAATAAGCTGAAGGTTGATTTAAACAAAGAAATCAGCAGCAAAAAATACTCAAATATATCCATAATATCGTTTAAATTTGAAAATATGGATATGATCAGGCAGTACGTAGATTTTGAAGTAGGTGACAAATCATACATAAGGCTGCATGAAATTGCGGGAGAATTCTTTTGCAATAAATGCGTTTATTCTGCCTATGGGAACAAAATAGTTATAATGCTGCCGGGGTATAATATAAATGAGGCATATAACTCAGCCAAGAAATTTATACAGCAAACGAAGAATCCCATATACATAGATGATTTACCTATTTCACCTGTTATTAAGGCAGGCATAGTTAATTATCCGTTGCACGAAACAGACGTTGACAATATAATCGTTATGCTCGACAAGTCTTTGAAGCTATCTGATATGACCCACAATGACGTAATGATTTATGACGATATGGCAGAAAAAGAAAAAGACAGATACTATCAGGACCTTGTTTCATTGTATCATGCATTGAAAGACAACATGTTTAAAATGCATTACCAACCCATAGTAAACGTTAAAACAAATCAGGTTGTAAGTGTAGAAGCATTGCTTAAATGGAATGACACTAATCACAACAATATGTCAATAGCAGAACTGATTAAAATAGCAGAAGATGCCGGCTTCATCAATGAAATAACCAAGTGGGTTATAAAAAATGTAATAGATCAAATAAAAATATGGAATGATAAGGGTATAGAAATACCCGTTTCAATAAACGTTTCAGCCAGAGATTTATCAGATGAAACATTCATAGATTATGTAAAGGATTGTATATCATCAAACAACATAAAACCTAAAAACATACAATTTGAATTAACAGAACGCTCCATCATAAATGACGGAGAAACCGCTGCTAAAACCCTTAAAAGCTTAAAGCATATGGGTATAAAGATATCCCTTGATGACTATGGTACCGGATACAATTCATTAAAGAATCTGGTTGATTTTGCAGATAAATTCGATTATCTTAAAATTGATAAAATTTTCATAGACAAAATCATAAAGGACGAGAAACTAATCATAGTAGATTATATCATCAGCGCCGCCCACCGCCTCGGCATAAAAGTAGTTGCGGAAGGCGTCGAAATGATAGAACAAATAGAAATCCTCAAAATTGTTGACTGTGACATGATACAAGGATTCTACTATGCCAAACCTCTCCCGCCGGAGGAGTTAGAGGAGTATGTCAGCCAAAGCGAAGAGTCATCCTGAAAACATGTCATCCTGAGCAAAGCGAAGGATCTCATCTTGTTGTATCATTCCGAGTGCAAGCGAGGAATCTCTCTGCGATTCATGTCATTAAACCATCTGTTATCTTAAGCGTCAAAAATAGATAAGAATAATAAGATTGATTTAATAAATTGACTTTGGTCGACAAATCGAATATACTATATTAAAGCACCCATCGATTGGCTTAAAACCACGTGGTTTAGTAGAGGATAACATATGACAAAGATAGATAAAATTAAAGAAACGTTTAAAGAACACGGAAATGTACTTACTACTGCTGAATTGACTTCTTATAAAATATATTATGCGGATATCCAAAGGCTATTGAGTGAAGGATTTATTGAGAAAGTAAAACGTGGATATTATCATTGGATTGATGAATCTAACAGCAGTGAGGTTGTTATTATTAACAGCCTGTTTCCTGATGCAATTCTTTGCATGGACACAGCACTTTTCTATTATGGGTATAGTGACAGAAATCCTGTTGAATGGCATTTTGCCATAGATAAAAATGTTTCTAAGCAGCGTGTAAAAATCGACTATCCGTTTATAAAGGCATATCGTACAGAGCCTTACCTGCTGCATATAGGTGAAAGTACAGGGACCATAGACGAAACACCTGTGCGTATTTATGACAAGGACCGTACCATCTGTGACTGCCTGAAAAATATGAATCGTATGGATAAAGAAGTGTTCAATAAAGCAATTCAGGGCTATGTTAAAGACACAAAAAAGAATATTCCTAACCTGATGCAGTATGCAAAGGAACTTCGGGTTCAAAGAAAAGTGAAAGATTTGATTGGAGTGTGGTTGTAATGGTTGATATTGCAGCATCTGTTCTTGCCAAACTTAAAAACAAAGCAAAAGCTTCCAATATTAGTTATCAGCAGTGCTTGCAGCTTTTTATGCAGGAGGAATTTCTGCGTAAGCTGTCAAAGTCACAGTATACTAATAGTTTTATTCTTAAAGGGGGACTGTTCATTTATACTCTTACTAATTTTGAAAGCCGTGCAACGATTGATGTGGATTTCCTACTTAGGCATCAAACTAATTCGATGCAATTCTTCAGCGTTATGAGTTGACGGGACGTATGAAAGATTTTTATGATATTTACTATCTGTCTATGACATTTGATTTTGATGGAACAACATTGCAGACGGCAATATTTGAAACATTGCAAAATCGAGGTACACCATACGAAAAAAGTAGCTTTCAGCGTGTAGTCGATCTTGCAAATGATCCTGATATGCAAATTAAATGGAGATTTTTTTTGAAGAACATAAAAAATGATTCGTTAAACTTTAATGTTGTTATACAGAAAATACAAATATTTCTTGAACCGGTGTATAATGCAATTATAAATGAAAGCGAGTGGCAGCAAAAATGGGACAGCAATGTAGAAAAGTGGAAAGAACAATGATGAGAACTATAGTTGATAATTCTTGATTTAATATTACCACCTTATGATTCAATAATTAAAGAGGATGAATTTTTTAATAAATGGAGTTATAAGGACAGAAAATATATTTAAAGGTAAGCAAATTAATTATGGTATTTAGTAAATGCTTTTCAAGCTAAAATATTAGATATGGACCACTTGCATTTGAGTGCAAATGGTCTTCTCCCATTTTTGGAGGATAATATAATGAATTCACGACAAAAAACAGTTGAATATATATCTTTCAAATAATATAATAAATGACTATAAAGTAAGGGTGCAGTGAGAAATGGAAAAATTAAAGAAGATTATGTTAAATAAAAAAATAATGTCGGTGTCTGTTTCAATTTTAATAATAATATTGATAATAAGCAGCATGTATGTAAATTCATTGTTAAACAAAATCAATCGCCACGAAAAACCGCCTGCTGTAAATTCAGAAGACAATGGTATAATAGCAAGCAGACACGGTGAACCGCGAGTTGATATCGATGATATATTTACCGAAGACGACAAAGAAATAATCAATATCCTTTTAATAGGTAAGGACATAAGCTCAGAGGAAGAAAACTCTCGGTCTGATTCAATGATTATTGCTACAGTTAACAAAAAAAGTAATTCCATAAAACTAACATCACTTATGAGAGACATGTATGTGGAAATTCCCGGCTACATTGACAACAGAATCAATGCCGCCTATGCCTTCGGCGGAATGGACCTCCTGACTGCAACCGTAGCACAAAACTTCCATGTAGGAATTGACGGATGTGTAGAAGTAGACTTTTCCGGCTTTGAGAAAATAATAGATAAAATAGGCGGAGTAGATATAGACTTAAACGTAGACGAAGCATATTATCTGAGCAGCATAAGCGGTGTAAATTTCAAGACAGGAACAAACAATCTGACGGGAGAAACCGCTTTAAAACATGTCAGAATCAGATATGTAGGACATGATGATTACGAACGCACAGAGCGTCAAAGAAAAGTGCTTGTAGCAGTATTTAACAAGCTGAAGAATTCAAATATAAAAACCTTATTGGATATTACAGACGATATTTTACCTCTTGTAACAACCAATTTGTCAAGCACGCAAATATTAGGACTCACATCAAATATTATACTCATGGGTGTTTCAGATATAGAAACATACCGCATACCGGCAGACGGTGCATTCACCCCTGACACAATTCGTGATATGTCGGTACTTGTTCCCGATTTACCCAAAAACAGGGAATTGTTGAAGGAGTATATAGGTTATTAAGTCATACCGAGTGCCTTGTCATCCTGAGCGTAGCGAAGGATCTCATCTTTATTAATAGAAGAGACCTTGTACACAAAATGAAATTATGGTAAAATGCAATTGAAGACCTGCAATGAAGAACGGAGACATAAATGCTTATACTAAACGAATTTAAAGTATTACTTACCGCAGCACTTCCCATAGTGGAGGTAAAGGGAGCAATTCCGGTAGGGATAGCCTTGGGTATGTCACCAATCCATGCTACCATACTTGCTTTTTTGGGAAGCATCCTGCCGGTACCTATAATTTTATTTACAATAAGACCCATTTTCAATTATTTAAAGGAAACAGTTACCTTCAAAAAAATCATCCATAAGCTCATTCACAGATCCTTGAACAAAAGCGGCAATGTCAAGAAGTACGGATACTGGGGACTGTTTATTTTTGTTGCAATCCCACTGCCGGGCACCGGAGTATGGACCGGAAGCCTCATTGCCTCACTCCTTGATTTGAGATTTAAGTATGCCTTTCCCACAATTGTAATCGGAAATCTCGTTGCCTCCATATTCATAATGACTTTAAGCTTTGGAGCTGTAAGCATATTTGGAGGGTAACTCATATAACAGCCCTATTATGTCATTCTGAACCGAAGGTGAAGAATCTCATCTCTTGATCCTGTCACCATGAGCGATAGCGAAGGATCTCCTCTTTTGTGTCATTAAGAGCGATAGCGAAGGATCTTAGGTTTTGTCATTCAGAGCGATAGCGAAGAATCTCAGCCCCTATATATACTTTCACATATACTATAAATAACCATTGCGCCACAATCCATATAGTGTTACAATATTATACGACAAATAAAGACCATATGCGGGGTAATACTGTGAAATTTAAAAATGATAACAAAAATAAGCAAAAGAATACAATTACTATAGATTACGAAAACAAAAAATTATCGGTTTTTTATTTTCTACCACTATTACTAATAGCAGGCTTTGTACCTTTAATAGTATATGCAAAATATGTTGACCTTACAGGTACAACTCAATCATTATATTGGACAGGTCAGCAACAGTACCTGGATTTCTTCAGCTATTGGAAATCATGGTGGGTAGTCGCACTGACAGCAGTTGCACTAGTATTTTATATTATCTTATATGTGCAAAAAAAACTGCCCCTTAAGAACTTAAAACAGTACTATATACCTCTCGGTATCTATGCACTATTCGTTATAATATCAACCATGTTTGCAATAGACAAGCCAACAGCTCTATGGGGGTTTGTGGATATGTACCAGGGTATGTTTGTGTTGTTAAGCTATGTTACCATCACATTTCTGACAATCAACTTTGTTAACAACAAAAGAGATGTAAATCTCTTTGTAAATGCCTTCTTATTCCTTATGATAGTAGAAGGAATCATAGGGGTAGGACAATATTTTGGTTTTGATTTTTTCCAGACAAGCATTGGTAAATCCTTAATCATACCGGGTAACTTAGTTGTAGAGGACCTATCATTTTCCTTCGGACCGAAAACTATATACGGTACATTGTTTAATACGAATTTTGTCGGCAGCTTCGCTACATTGATGTTGCCGCTATCAGTTGCATTCCTATTAGGAGCAAATACTAAAAAGCAGAGAATAATTACAGGAATAGCTGTAGTATTGATGATATTTATATGGATTGGATGTAATTCAAGGGCTGGATATCTGGGAGTAGCGGTATCAGTTCCGTTTACTTTGTGGCTATTTAGGAAGGTTATAAGGAAATATTGGATTGGATCTGCAGTATTATTAATGTCCTTTATGTTGGTTTTATTTGGATTAAATAAAGCTTCGGGTGGTAGGATATTTGATAGGTTGGAAGTATTTAATATTAAAAAGCAAATAGAAATAATTAAAGAAAATAATGATAATGTATTAAAATTTGAAGAGATATATTTAAATAAAGATAAATTTTCCATAAAAACAAATAGAGAAACACTAAATTTAAGAGTGAATGAGAATAAAATATTTTTTCTAGATGAAGACTTTAACGAATTGGAAATCCAAAACAATGGAAATAAACTTACCATTAAAGATCGTAAGTATAAAGATTATAGGATAACAATCCCCAATAATTATCCAGGAGTATCTATTTCAAGAGCAACATATTGGAATTGGACATCTGTTAATTTTTATATATCTGATGGAGTAATAAAGATATTAGGTTCTGGCAGTAGAATCATAGACCCTATAATAGCTGAGACTTTTACACCATTAGATGGATTAGAAAGAATAGGATCTAACAGGGGGTATATTTGGGGACGAACTATAATTTTACTAAATAAATATATTATAAAAGGTTCGGGACCTGATAACTTTCCTATGGCATTTCCCCAAGACGATATAGTAGCTAAAATAAATACATTTAACGATCCAGTCATAGTAGTAGATAAACCTCATAACTTATTTCTTCAAATTGCAACTAATACAGGGATACTATCCCTTATACCATTATTAGCAATATGGATCATGTATATTATTAGCAGCCTAAAGTTATATAGTAAAATAACCTTTGATTCATTAGATAAATTCATAGGAGCATCCTGCGTAGTAAGCATTATAGGATACTTAGTAGCAGGAATATTTAATGATAGTATAATTAGTGTTGCTCCAATGTTTTGGATTATACTGGGATTAGGCATGAGTATTAACATAAGGTTGAAGAATAATATATCCTAATTTTATTAAGAGGAGAATAATGTCAAATTTATACAATAATATATATAAATTATTAAATAAATATCGTAAATATGTATTAATACTTATAGATACATTCATTGTTATAATCTCATACTTGTCACCACATATCATAAGTGGTGTTCACCCTACTAAAATAGATTGGTTTGAGAATACATGGTACATCTATACATTAATATACATGGTAACATTTGTTGTTATGGGCGTTTATAAAAATATATGGCGATATGCAGGAATACAGGACATATATAAATGTCTAAAAGCTTCCGTTATAGCTAATTTAATATTTTTAATATTCACGAAGTCTTCTAATATATTTGTCAGATACTATGTTTACTTGGTATCATTTATAGTCACAAGCTTTGGAACAATGGCTATAAGAGTTATTTACAGAGCTGTTCTTATTGTAGGTGAAAAGGGATCAAAAAAATTATCTCATTACACAAATATTATGATAGTAGGAGCAGGACAGGCTACGGTGTCTATATTGAGTGAAATAAGCAGGAACAATCCTAATAATTACATGGTTAGATGTATAGTTGATGATGATAAAACAAAGATAGGCAGGAATATAAGTTCTGTGCCTGTTGTTTCTTCAACAGAAGAAATTCCTACAATGGTAAAAAAATATGATATAGAGGAAATAATACTATCCATACCTTCTATAGATAAAGAAAACAAGAAACGAGTACTTGACATTTGTGCAAATACTAAATGTAAATTAAAAATTCTGCCAGAGGTATACAGTCTACTGACGAATGATAATGAAATAATGAACAAAATAAGAGAGGTTCAGGTAGAGGATCTATTAGGCAGAGATCCAATTGCTTTGGATTGCTCAATGACTAAAGAATATATTCAGGAAAAAACCGTCCTTGTAACAGGTGGAGGGGGTTCCATCGGTTCAGAATTGTGTAGGCAGATTGCTTCATATTCACCAGAAAAATTAATAATTTTGGATATATATGAAAACAATGCATATAGCATTCAACAAGAATTGTTAAGAACATACGGTGGTGACTTGACTATGGAGGTTGAGATTGCTTCCGTAAGAGATAAGAATAAATTGAATAAATTATTTGAATCAAAAAATATAGATATCGTATTTCATGCGGCGGCTCATAAGCATGTGCCCCTCATGGAAAAAAATCCTGAGGAAGCAATAAAGAATAACGTAATAGGAACATACAATTTAGTGCAAGTAGCTCATGAGTATAAAATAGAAAAATTTGTGCTCATTTCAACAGACAAGGCAGTTAATCCTACAAATATTATGGGTGCAACAAAAAGAATTGCGGAAATGATAATTCAGTCTTATAACAAACATAGTAAAACAGAATTTGTAGCAGTTCGATTTGGAAATGTATTAGGCAGTAATGGTTCTGTCATCCCCCTGTTTAAAGAGCAGATTAAAGCAGGCGGCCCTGTAACAATAACACATGAAGAAATAACCAGATATTTCATGACTATACCAGAAGCAGTGCAGTTGGTTCTTCGAGCCTCTTCGATGGCTGAGGGCGGTGAAATATTTGTATTGGACATGGGTCAGCCAGTTAAAATTAAAGAACTTGCCTATAATTTAATCAGACTGTCAGGACTGGAGCCGGAAGTTGATATAAATATCCAATATACAGGGTTAAGACCTGGAGAGAAACTTTATGAAGAACTGCTTATAAGCCAAGACAAAAATCAGATTAAAACAAATATAGATAAGGTATTTATAGAAAGACCAACAGAATTTGATGAACAGGAACTGTTTGAACTGATAGTACAATTGGAAAAAGCAGCTTATGATTTGGATATAGAAACAATAATACTTTTAATTGAAAGATTGGTCCCAACGTACAAGAGAACAAAGAATGACAAAACAACGAAAATCAGTTGTGCTTAATGTAATTTGCCATGAATAAACGCACAGTATTTTTTATGTTATTTCGAATATTGGTTAGGAATCTTGCAAATTTTTTATGTTTCTAGGTGTTACAAAAGCTATCATAGTAAGGTGGTAAAAATGTATAAATATATAAAAAGAATAATTGATATTATCTTATCGTTATCAGGGCTTATCATATTATCACCTGTTTTTTTAATAATAATTATTGCCATTAAACTTGACTCTAAAGGACCAATTTTCTTTAAACAAAAGAGAGTCGGGATTCATAAGAGTCATTTTCACATATTAAAGTTTAGAACCATGTGCATTGATACCCCGAAAGATATCCCGACGCATCTTTTAGAAAATCCGGATCAATGGATTACGAGTGTAGGTAAATTCTTGCGTAGAACTTCTTTAGATGAGCTGCCACAAATTATCAATATTTTTAAGGGAGAGATGAGTATCGTTGGTCCGAGACCAGCACTATGGAATCAGTATGATCTTATTAAAGAAAGAGATAAATATGGTGCCAATGATGTGCCTGTAGGTCTTACGGGATGGGCGCAAATAAATGGTAGAGATGAGCTTGAGATTGATGTAAAGGCAAAGTTAGATGGGGAATATGCTAAGAAGATTGGATTAGTTATGGATGTCAAATGTTTCTTTGTGACGATATTTAGTGTACTAAGAGGCGAAGGTGTTGTTGAAGGTGGAATTGGAGCTAAAGTGAAGAGAACTGATAAAAATTACTAATAATTCCAAGTCTGAGGAGATATAGATAAAATGAAAAACATATTAATAACTGGTAAAGATAGTTATATAGGTAATTCTCTAGAAAATTGGCTTATGAGAGAGCCTAATAAATATAAAGTAAATACGATTGATATGAAAGATGAAACATGGAAGGAGAAAGATTTCTCTCAGTATGATGTTGTGTTTCATGTTGCTGGGATAGCGCATGTATCATCTGCTCCGAAGATGGAAGCCCTATATTATAAAGTAAATAGAGATCTTGTAATTGAAACTGCTAAAAAGGCTAAAGAAGAAGGCGTTAAACAGTTTGTTTTTATGAGTAGTATAATTGTGTATGGTGATAGTAGAAGCAGTAAAGGAGTTATTGATAAAAATACAGTTCCAATACCAAGTAACTTTTATGGAAAAAGTAAACTTCAAGCAGAAGAGCATATTAGATTAATTGAAAGTGATAATTTTAAAATAGTTATAATTAGACCACCAATGATTTATGGTAAAGGGTCTAAAGGAAATTATACAAGACTTGCAAGATTTGCCAAGAGAATATTAATATTTCCTGATATTAATAATGAACGCAGCATACTTTATATAGATAATTTATGTGAATTTATTAAGTTAATTATTGATAATGAAGAGAGTGGATTGTATTTCCCACAAAATAAAGAGTATGTAAATACTAGTGAGATTGTTAAACTGATTGCTGAAGTGCATGGAAAGAAGATAAGATTAACTAAGGTGTTTAATCCAATAGTAAGATTAATGTTTGGAATAGGAATTGTGGGTAAGGTATTTGGTAATTTGGTTTATGAGCATTCTATGAGCAATTATGCTAAAGCTAGTTACCAAAATATATCATTAAAAGAATCTATTGAATTAACGGAGCGTTTAGACTGATGGAAGCAAAGTATAGTGTATTAATGTCAATATATATAAAAGAAAAACCTGAGTATTTTGTTGAAAGTTTAGAGAGCATGATTAACCAGACTCTTAAGCCAGATGAAATTGTGATTGTTAAGGATGGAGAATTGACAGATGAATTAGAAGATGTAATTGATTGTTATATAGATAAATATCCTAAATTGTTTAATATTGTATCACTTAAAGAGAATATTGGGTTAGGTCGAGCATTGGATGAAGGAATTAGACATAGTAGAAATGAGCTCGTGGCAAGGATGGATACCGACGATATTTCATTACCAGAACGTTGTGAATTGCAAATCAAGCAATTCATTAATAATCCAGATTTATGTATTGTTGGAACAATGATTGATGAATTTTATGATAGCCCTAGTAATATAATTTCCTCTAGGATTGTACCAACGACAAATGATGAAATATATAAATTCATGAAGCGTCGAAGTCCATTTAATCATCCAACTGTTATGTATAAAAAATCTGAAGTAATTAGATGTGGTGGATATGGTAAAATGAGAAGAAAACAAGATTTAGATCTTTTTTCTAGAATGATTAATAATGGATGTATTGCACAAAACATAAATCAATCACTTTTGTTGTTTAGATCGAATGAAGATAACTTTAAACGTAGAAAAAGTTGGTCATATTGTAAGAGTTACATTAATGTTCAGTTTGAAATTTGGAAGAGAGGTCACTGTAGTATTGAGGATTTAGTATTTGTTACTATTGGACAATTGGTAATATTTCTAGTTCCGATTAGATTTCTTAAGAAAATTTTGAATAAGTATTTAAGAAGTACCAAAAATTAAGAGATAAGAGAGTAGTAAGTAATTTATTAGTATAAAATTGGGTGGTGTTTGTTTATTAATGAATGATATAAGTGTTAAATTTTATATTATAGTGCCTGTATATAATTCAGAACTGTATTTAGAGAAATGTTTAGAAAGTATATTATTTCAAACATATACAAATTGGGAAGCAATTATTGTTGATGATAATTCTAAAGATGGAAGTTTTAAAGTGTTAAAGGATTATTCTAAGAAAGATCAAAGGTTTAAAGTGTTTGCCAATTCTGTAAATCAAGGGCCAGGAATAACACGTAATAATGCTATAGAGCATGTTGTAAATAACTATGATAGAAATAGAAGTTTTAACTATATTGTATTTTTGGATTCAGATGATTGGGTTGATAAAAATTATTTGGAAACTTTAGCAAAGAATATTATAATAAATAAGCCGGAAGTTATATTTATAGATGTAATACAGGAGAATGATAATGGTAATTTCATTAAAAATCAAAATATGTCATTATATAAGGGAAAAGATAAAGATACAATAATTAGATATCAGATGACAGGAAAGATTCCATGGGGTGGTGTTAGAAAAGTAGTATCGGTAGATCACATAGAATCCAAAAATATCAGATATACAAATGATAGTATTGGGGAGGAGGCTATTTATAGTTTTAAGCTTCTTCATACAGCTAAAAGAATTTCTTTCTGTAAAGATACTAATTATCATTATGTAGTACATAGAGATAGTCAATCAAGATCTTTTAATGAAGATCCTTATAAGCCTATATATTTAAAGTTAAAAAAAGTGCTTGATGAAATGAATGTTTATGAATATTATTCGCGTACGTATAATAGTTTTGTTTATACATCTGTAATAGTGTCCATATACAGACATGTTGCATATTACGGAGTAAAAAAAGCTAACAAGTATGCTAAGGAAGCAATTAAAAATTTTAGAGATGAATACGAGTATGATATAGACTATGATAGCTTAGAAAAAAGAGTAAAAGTGTTAATTCCTATTGCTAAATTGAATTTATATTGGGTAATAGTTATGATTGCGTACGCAAAGAACTTAATATCTAAAAAAATAGATTGAGCATTAAATTATTCAACATTATAAGGAGGTGAATGGTTGGGAGCTTCAGTATATTACTTTGTATTTACAGTATATTCTTATTTGATTATTTTTACAAAAAAAAATAAATGGTTGAGGATTTTACCTTATGTGATTTTGGCTTTATTTAGTGGATTTAGATATGGAGTAGGAACAGATTATTTTAATTATGCAAGTATTTTTAACGATGTAGCTAGTGGAGTCTATCCATGGAAAATTGAAAAAGGTTATGAATATCTGATTTTATTTATAAGTAAAATTGGAGGGACTTATCAACTTGTTTTTTTAATAATGAGCTCATTAACTGTTTTCTTTACTTATAAATTTATTAAGGAAGAATCAGTAGATTATGTTATGTCTTCAATTCTATATTTACTTATTGGACCGTTTTACCTTAGTTCGATGAATGGTGTGCGTCAAGCACTAGCTATTTCAATAGTTGCATATTCGTTGAAATTTATAAGAAAGAATAAATATGTTAAAGTAATTTTTTGGATTATATTAGCAGGACTATTTCATTCAAGTGCATTTATTATTTTACCTATAGCTATAGCGATGAAAAGACGATATGAATTAAAAACATTAATTATTGCCTTTTTTAGTGTTTTTATAATAATGCGTTCAAAAATAATTTTTTGGATTATGGATTTGTTTTCGTATGGCAAATATATTAATTACGGAGAATATGACATAGATAAAACACTTTTACTTTTTGTTTTTATAGGGATTTGTGTAATTTATATTGTAGAAAGATATGGAATATCTAAAGAAAAGGAAATGTATTACAATATGAGTATAAGTTCATTAATGCTAATTTTGCTAGCTTTATTTACTGATAATGTGAGTAATGTAGTTTTTATGAGATTTAATAATTATTTTTTTTACTCATATTTAATATTGACTCCAATTATTGCTAATAAATTTAGGGAAAAAATTTTTGTAAAGTCCATAATTTACATATTCTCATTATTATATTTTACATTAACTATTTTTATGAGTAATAATATGCTTCCGTATCAATTCAATTTTAAAATTTTTTAATTGCCATTTCAATTTAGATTATTATGAAATAAAAATGCTAGAAAGAGGAACTAATTTGAAAAAAATATGCTTTATTCTCGCTAGTTTAAATGTCGGCGGGGTAGAAAAGAATACATTGAGATTAATTAAAAAACTTTTAGATAAAGGTTATCAGGTGGATTTATTAGTTGTTAGAAATGAAGGAGTATATAGAGAGCAGTTAGATAAAAGAACTAATATAATTTATTTAAACAATAAAAAAATCTCGCATTCTATTATAAAAATTTCTAATTATTTAAAGGAAAATAGACCAGATGCATTTATTTCGGCAAAAGATTATATTAATATTATTGTTATTTTAGCTAACGTACTTTCAGGAACTAAAACAAAAACAATAATAAGTACAAGAACGCAGGTTTCAATTGAACTTAATACACAAAAGAGATTTAATAGAATTATCAATAAGTTACTGATGAAAATAACATACCCCTTTGCCACTCACCTAGTAGCAGTATCTAAAGGAGTAGCAAATGATTTAGCTTCTATAATAGGAGTTGATTCAAATACAATCAATGTAATTTATAATCCAATAGTTGATGAAGAAATAAAGAAAAGGAAAAAGTTACATGTCGATATTGAAAACAAAAATGATAATGAAGCAATGCTAGTATGTGCAGGTAGATTAACCACTCAAAAAGATTATCCTACTTTACTTAATGCGATGGAAATTGTTAAAATATATAAAAATGTTAAACTAATAATTTTGGGAGAAGGAGATCAAAGAAAAAAAATTGAAGATATGATTCATAAGCTTAATTTAGAAGATTTTGTATATTTAAAGGGAAATGTTACAAATCCATATCCATATATGAGAGCGGCTGACTTGTTTGTGTTATCTTCAAAGTGGGAAGGTTTTGGCAATGTTATAGTCGAATCATTGGCAGTTGGCACACCAATAGTTTCCACAGATTGTCCTAGTGGACCTAATGAGATTTTAAATAATGGAGAATATGGAATTTTAGTGCCTGTTGGAAATGCAAAATTATTAGCAAAAGGAATAATTGAGGCTTTAGATAAAACTTGGGATAAAGAAGCTTTAATTAATAGGGCTAATGAGTTTTCTGTCGAAAGAGCTACAAACAGCTACATTACTTTAATTGAATCATAGTTATGTTTTAGGATAATTTTAATCCGCTTATAACAGATTTTTAATAGGAGTGAGTTAATGAATTTATCTATTATTGTACCCCATTTTAATTCGGTTAGTTCTTTAAAGGTTCTCATTGATACAATTCCAAGTATTGATGATATAGAAGTAATAATTATTGACGATAAAAGTGATGAATTACATCTAGATAGTTTGAAAAGATTTATAAAAAGAGATAAGCATAAAAATATTATACTATACAATAATACAACAGAAAATAAGGGAGCAGGAACTTGTAGAAATATTGGTCTGAAAAATGCAAAAGGAAAATGGGTGATTTTTGCGGATTCGGATGACTATTTTATTGAGGGATTTTATGAAATAATTACTAAATATTTTAATTCTGAATATGAGGCTGTGTTTTTTATCCCTACGAGTAAGGATGTAGAGTCAGGTAAACAATCAGATAGACATATATTATATAAAAAAATTATGACTTCTTATATAAATGATAAGAACATTAAAACTGAGTTAGATATGAGATTTGGTATAGTGGTGCCATGGTCAAAGTTAATAAACACTAAATTTTTAAAGAAGTATAATATAGAGTTTGACCAAGTGATTGCTTCTAATGATATTATGTTTTCAACCAAAGTTGGTTATTATATGAAAAGCTTTTATGTTGACAGTCAAATTATATATTGTGTAACAAAAAGAAGAGGTAGTTTAACTACAAAAATTAGAGAAGACATTTTTAATACTAGGAGAGATGTGTTTATTGAATACTATATATTTCTTAAGAGCAATTTAGAAGAAGATAAATTTAATATATTAGAGTTAACTGGAAACAGATACTTACCATTAGCGTTAGAATATAAGTTAGGAGTAAAGAAAGTTTTTGATACATATTTAGTATTTAAAAGAAATAATATTAAAATTAATATTTCTAGATTTATATACTTGAATCCTATAGAGCTATTTAAAAAAATGCTAAAATATTATAGGAAAAATATAATTAATAAAAGATTTATGACTAAATAAGTTAGCATATTAGGAGTATTAACTATGAATAAATATATAAAATTAATTGAAGTTATAGATGGGGATCTATGTTCGGGATGTGGAGCATGTGCTGGTATATGTCCAGTACATGCTTTAGATATTAATAGTAAAGTATCTCATAAACCAGTATTGAATGAAGAAAAATGTATTCAATGTAATTTGTGTTACGAAGTTTGTCCTGGAAAGGGATGGAATCCTGTTGAAAAAGCAAATGAGATGTGTATTAGAGAAAATATAAATATGGATTTAAAATATGGACCAGTTGTAGATTATTACTTAGGTAAGGCTACAGATTCATCAGTACATCTGTCTGGCGCATCCGGAGGAATTGGAACTGCATTATTATTATATTTACTTGATAAGAAAATAGTGGAAGAAGTAGTTGTAATAACATTAGAAAAGGGAATACCAAAGGTCTTATTTACAAATGATCCATATGAAATAAAGGCAGCAAGTGGAAGTAAGTATAGCCCTGTGCCAGTAATGAAAGAAGTTCTTCGAGAGTTAAGTAATCGACCTCGGAAAATAGCTATAACAGTTACTCCCTGTCAAATGGCAGCATTAGAAAACGCAATTAAGTTGAGACGTAATATTAGTAGAGATTTAATTTATGCTATTGGTTTATTTTGTGGTGATGTAAAAGATTATAAATCTGTTTATTATATTTCAAAAAATTTAAATATAAAAAATATAAATGAATGTGAATTCATAGGTTGGAGATATGGAAAATGGCCAGGAAAAGCTTCCTTTAGACTTAAGGATGGATCAATAGTTGGAAAAGAGCTACAGAAATGGTTAGGCTTATCAAGGACATTTTATACTCTTAATAGGTGTTTAATGTGTCCTTCTAGAGAGAATTGGTTAGCTGATATATCACTTGCTGACAATCATAAAGGATATACGGATGAAACTGTCATTATAGTAAGGACCAAAAAGGGGTATGATTTACTAAATCAAGCCTGTACAGATGGTGTGATAAATAAGAGGGTAATGGGAAAGAGTTCAAACGAGTTCTGTGTAACATTAACCAAATTTAAATCAGCCTTGATATATATTGAATATACAAGGAAGAAAAAATTACCAGCGCCAACATACGATTATGAACCAGTAATATATTTAGGTGACTTAAAACCCAGGACAAAAAAAATATTTTTATTCAAGCACAAGATGTTTATGTTTTTTAGAAATAAAAAAGTATATAATATACTGAGCAAATCTGCTCCCGTGATGGAAAAGGTTGGTGTTTTTACTAACGGATTTCCTTCAACAATACCAGGAATATCTTATTTTTCAAAGATTAAGAAATTTATTAAAAACAACAAGAATAGGTGATTGAAGTGAAATTATATGATCTTATTGTTAATAGTGCTACTAGGGGATTAGAATTACAATATAAAAATGGGAGCTTTCCAAAAGGGAAAAATGGACCTTGGAAAGATAACGACACATACATGAGAACAACAGCACACTGGGCACAATTACTGTATAAAGCATATTTGATAACAACTGAAGATAAATATTTAAGGGGAGCATTAAGGGCATGTAATTACTTAATAGATGATGAAAATAGACCCAATAATTTTACATTCTTATGCCGAATTAGTGATACAAAAGATAATTGTAACGGTTTGATAGGTCAAGCTTGGACTTTAGAACCATTAATACAGATAGGTATAAAGGAAAAAAAGGATGAATATATAAATATTTCAAAAAATTTACTAGAGAGAATTCCATTTAACAAAGAACAATATTTATGGGAAACAATTGATGTTGATGATACAAATAGAGGTTGCCATCGAACAATTAATCAACAGCTTTGGATTTCTGTTATGAGTTTGATTTTAGGTGACTACTTAAAAGATGATACACTTATTAATAATTCAACCAATTTCTTTTTAGGACTTTCTAGAAATATTGAATGGCTTGAATATGAGGGGTTAATTAAGCATACAACTAATAAAAGAGATAATTTCCTTAAAAATATAATTAAGAAAGCTGTGCTAAAAGAAAAAGTGAAAGCTTCTACAAAGGAAATGCAAGTTCTTTCAAACGGATACTTATCATTTATTCTACATGGTTTTGCTTTAGCCTATGATTATTGCTCTGAATATAGTTTTTGGCAGGATGCAAGTTTATATAATATTATAAAACAGGCATACAACTTTTTGGATAACAGGTTTCCATTCGGCTATTTAGAATCAGACAAAGGGTTTAGATGGGCTTATAACCCAGTAGGAATAGAAATGGCATATGCTACTCAAGTTTTTGACAAATATATTTCTATTAAGGATACAAGCGAAAAAACCGAGAAGTGGTTAAGCCTTCAAATTTCTGGTTATTACGATTTTAATAATAATTTAATGAATAGGAATACAATAGACCAAAACATTCTATCATCAAGATTATACGAATCAATCAACTTGAAAAACATTGAAATAAAGCCTGAATATTGGTCAGCAAAATTGGAGAACAACTATGAATAAATATAAAAAAATTCTCCAAAATAATTTAATAAAAGGTTTCTTAATGATATCAGGAGGAACAGCTTTTGTTCAGGTATTTAATATGCTTCTATCTCCTGTAATTACGAGAATTTATACTCCAGAAGAGTTTGGTATATTAACACTTTATACATCTGTAATGTCTATTCTTATAGTATTAGGCTCATTTTATTATGAATCAGCTATACCGATTGCAGAAACTGAAGAAAAAGCTATTAATGTTTTAAGTTTATGTGTTCTAATTCTTGTAGCAGTAGTATTATTTATTAGCATTACATTGTACTTCTTAGGTGCTAATATACTTGGATTAATTAATGCGAATGCACTAACTAATTATTGGTACTTAATACCGATAGGCGTATTTACCGTAGGTCTATACAATATTTTAATGAAATGGGCACTTCGTGAAAGGAACTATAAAAGCATTTTCAGATCAAAAATTAGCCAAAGTATTACTGGGAATTTAATAAAAATTTTATTAGGAGTATTGAACTTTGGACCACTAGGACTACTCCTAGGTAATATATCTAATCAGAGTGCTGGAGTAACAGTCCTTTCGTTAAACATCCTAAAAAGAAGCTTGATTAAATTTGTAAATTTAAAGGAAATGCTATGGTGTGCAAAAAGATACATTAACTTCTTTTGGTATTCATTGCCTAATGCAGTAATATTAAGCTTTACAACTCAAATACCTGTATTTTTTTTGACTGCAATATACGGGAGTGAAATTGTTGGTTACTATGGATTGGCAAACTCCATTATTAAACTACCAGTTTCATTAATAGGGATATCAATTGGTGAAGTATTTTATGCTGAAGCAGCCGCAACGGGTAAAAAAGACCCTAATGGTCTCAAAGAGTTATCAAATAAACTATTAAAAAAAATAATTCTTTTAGGAAGTATACCATTTCTAATTTTAGGAATCGGTGGAGCGCAAATTTTCTCTTTCGTGTTCGGTAGTAATTGGTATGATGCAGGTGTATATGCTCAAATGCTTTCATTGGGGGTTTTTTCTAACTTAATATTTCATCCTATAAGTAGAATTTATGGAGTTTTTGAAAAGCAACGATTGAAACTTTTAATAGATTTAGGTAGATTTGGATCTATTACGGTAGGATTTATCCTTTCAAACAGATTAGGGTTACAGCCTAATATTGCTGTTTTAGTATATTCAATTATAACTATGACTTTCTATTTTATTACGTATATTTTTGCACAGCGTATAATGGAAGAAAAATAAAAAAGTATGAATGAGTAATAGAATATCTATAGCGTAAAGCTACAAAGATATAGAAAGGTTTGTGCTTATGAAAATAATAATAACAGGTGTAGCTGGCTTCATAGGCTTCCACCTATCAAAAAAACTACTAGACAATTCTTATCAAATAATAGGAATTGATAACATTAACGATTATTATGATCCTAACCTTAAGCAATCAAGGCTTGAAGAATTGGAGAAATATAATAACTTTAATTTCTTCAAGGTATATCTTAAGGACAAGGATGCTGTTGACAAGATATTTGAGACATACAAACCAACTTATGTTATAAACTTAGCGGCTCAAGCAGGAGTGCGATATTCTATTGAAAATCCCTATGCTTATGTTGATTCTAATCTAATTGGTTTTATGAATATACTTGAAGCTTGTAGAAATTATCCTGTTGAGCATCTTATATATGCTTCTTCTAGTTCAGTTTATGGAGGCAATAAAGTAGCGCCATTTTCTACAAATCACAATGTAGATCATCCTGTGTCGCTTTATGCAGCAACGAAGAAGTCTAATGAGTTAATGGCTCACACATATAGTCATTTATATGGCATACCTACAACGGGATTGAGATTTTTTACAGTTTACGGTCCTTGGGGCAGACCGGACATGGCATACTTTTCGTTTACAAAAGATATACTTGCCGGGAAGCCTATAAAGGTATTCAATCATGGAAAGATGGAAAGAGATTTTACGTATATAGATGATATTGTTGAAGGAATAATCAAGCTCATTGATAAAGCTCCTGTTGCAAATAAAGAATGGGATGAAAGCAAGGATGATTTAAGTACAAGCTTTGCGCCTTACAAAATATATAATATTGGTAATAACAATCCTGTACCACTTATGAGATTTATAAATGCCTTAGAATCTGCTCTCGGAAAAGAAGCAAAGAAAGTTTATATGGATATGCAGCCGGGGGATGTACTTAGAACATATGCAGATGTATCAGATCTTGAAAGAGACATTAATTTTAAGCCATCAACAAATATAGAAGAGGGTCTTAAGAAGTTTGTAGACTGGTATAAAAAGTATTATAAGGTTGGAGAATAAAATATTAACATAGAAGATAAGATAAGATAAGATAATATAAGTACCTATAGGGGGTAAACCATGAAAATAACAATTGCCGGAACAGGTTACGTTGGATTGTCCAATGCTATACTTTTAGCACAGCACAACGAAGTCATAGCACTCGATATAATTAAAGAAAAAGTTGAAATGATAAATAATAAGAAATCTCCGATAATTGACCAGGAGATAGAAGAATATTTAGCATCGAAAAATCTTAATTTAAGAGCAACTACAGATAATTATGAAGCTTATAAGGATGCTGAATATGTAATTATTTCTACACCAACAAATTATGATCCGGAGAAAAATTATTTCAACACAAGGACTGTCGAAGCTGTTATAGCTAATGTTCTTTCTATTAAACCTGATGCTGTTATGATTATCAAATCTACAGTACCGGTAGGATATACTGAATCAATAAAAGAGAAATTTGATACGGATAATATTATCTTTTCACCGGAGTTCTTAAGAGAAGGAAAAGCACTATATGACAATCTCTATCCATCAAGAATTGTAGTAGGAGAGCAGTCTGAGAGAGCAAAAGTTTTCGCTGAACTTTTAGCTGAAGGTGCAATCAAAAAAGATATTCCAATTTTATATACAGGTTCAACTGAGGCAGAAGCAATTAAATTATTTGCTAATACGTATCTTGCACTTCGTGTAGCATATTTTAATGAACTTGATTCTTATGCAGAAATAAGGGGACTTAATACGCAGCAAATTATTGAAGGTGTCGGATTGGACCCACGTATAGGAACACATTACAATAATCCATCTTTTGGATATGGTGGATACTGCTTGCCAAAGGATACAAAACAGTTGTTAGCAAACTATGCGGATGTACCGCAAAATATAATGTCAGCTATTGTTGACGCAAACAGGACGAGAAAAGACCATATATCAGATATGATTATTAAGAGAAATCCGAAGGTTGTTGGTATATATAGGTTAACGATGAAGATGGATTCGGATAACTTCAGACAGTCAGCAATCCAAGGTGTTATGAAACGTATTAAAGCAAAGGGTATAGAGGTTGTGGTTTATGAGCCTGCACTTAAAGAGGATGAATTCTATAATTCAAGAATCATTAAGAATTTTGATGAATTTAAGAAAATCTCTGATGTTATTGTAGCAAACAGATTATCTGACGAAATTAAAGATGTAGTGGACAAGGTATATACGAGGGATTTGTTTAGCAGGGATTAATTTTGATAATAAAATGAAAATTAACAAACGGATATAAAATTATTTTGAAAGAAGCAAGATAGATATTGTATAAATTAGTTTTCAACAAAAATAATACAACTATAATAAGGGGAAGAGATATGGTGTTATTTAATGACAGTAGTTTATTCAAATCGCACATTCCGGCTAAAGAATTCATTAATAGAGAAACACCAAGAAATATATTTTATTCTGCAATAGACAATTCTAATACACTGAAGAAGAATGTAATAATGTACTATGGAATTGGAGGAATTGGTAAGTCAAGCCTCATCAAAAATCTGAAAGACTATGCAAATAAAAAAAATATATTATATTCTTTTGTTGATTTTGATGATCCCGCATTTCGCTTACCATTTAAGGCACTCATTGAATTGAAAAAAAATCTGAATATTCCAATGCCACATTTTGATGTTGCCGCGGCTTTGTGTTTCATCAAAAGAAATCCAGAATTGAAGTTTAATGATAAATCATTATTTGAGGGAAATGCAATAAAAATCATGAAATCAATGTCGTCATTAGAACAAACTGGAATTTTAACTTCTATTCTTGGATTGACAGAAGTTATATACGATAAATATGCAGATAAAATCAAGCTAAATAAGGAAATAAAAAAACATCTTGAAATTCTTAAAGGAAAAAGTTCAAATGAGATTGAAAAGGAATTGCCCGACTATTTTGCATATGATGTTATCAAATTCTTATATAAGGAAAATAGAGATAATTGTGTTTTCTTTTTTGATACTTATGAGTCATTATGGGACAAGGGTAGAAATGAATCAAATAGACTTAAAAACGATTCTTGGATCAGGAGGCTTGTTTTAAATATCCCAAATGCAATTTTTGTTATTTCAGGGAGAGAAAAGATTCAGTGGGAACTCGAGGATGAGCAATGGTCAACAAATATAAGTTACGTCTCTCTGGATGTGCTAAGAAGAGATTTTGCTGTAAAATATTTGGATATTTGTGAAATCAAGGATGAAAAAATCCAATCTAAAATTATTGATTCTGCTAAAGGACATCCGTATTATTTAGATCTTTGTGTAGATACATATTATAAATTGTTGAATACAGATAGACAAATTAGTGTTGATTCTTTTGGTCGAGGAAGAATAGAAATTCAGGAATGCTTTCTTAAGAACTTATCAGATAGTGAAATTAATACACTTAGAGTTCTTGTAATTCCTCGTTTTTATGATAACATAATATTTGAACTTTTAATAAATACCTTTCAAACGGGTTATTCTGTTATAAATATGGAGAGTTTTAATTCCTTTTCATTTGTAAAGCGTGACAAAAACAATAAGTATTTTATACACGTATTAATGAGAGATGAAATAAAAAGCCATATGTCTGAACAATTGAAGACATCAGTTAATGCAAAAATGGTGTCCTATTATGAAAACAAACTATCTGATAGAGATATTTTTGTTGATGATATCAAATACTTATTTGCAGAATTACTATATCATTTAAAGGATTCATGTACAGACCAGGATCTTGTGAATTATATTGAAAACAATCAGCTGCAAATTATTAAAAAACTTCAATTTTCTGGTGAAACAAGTTATCTGCTTGATCAATTTTTAGATTTATTTTATACAAACAAATCCACTATAGAGGGAACCGAATTTTTCTCAATAATGATTGATATGATTCATTTATCCGGGAAATATAGTGAAGCCGTACAAATAATATCTGACTATTTGGGTTCCTTTAGTCTTAAGGATATAGTAAATTCATCATATCGTTTGGATCTGTTTATTCGTAAAGTACATCACATGATGTTTTATACTCCACTTAAAACATTAAAATATGAAATGGATAAAGTGATGAATGTGTTTTCAGAACAAGAAAATCTCCGGATTCAGTATTGTGAAATTCTTTTTATGATGGGGGCTCATATATATTTGCCACTAGGGGATTTTGAAAATGCTAAGTCTTGTCTTAATAAATCAATTTGTATTGCTAGGGCTATTGGCTCAAACAATCTCATCTGCAGGGGTTTACGTAAATATTCGGAGTTGCTTTGTGCAAAAGGAAAGCTTGATGCAGCAGAAAGAATATGCAAAACTGCTATTGAAATCGCAGATAAAAATTCATTGACCAGATATGAGTTATATTTAAATTGCGTATTAGGGGAAATTAATCGTTTAAATGGGTTAGTTAATGAATCTATAAAAATTTTTGATGATGCTTTGCCTGTTGCAACTTCACTTGGAATAAAGGGATGGATTGGTCATATAAATTTATCGTTAGGAAACTGTTATGCCGATTTAGGTAATTATGATCTTGCTAAGGAATTTTATGAAAAAGCTTTATGTATATATAATGATGTTGAGCAGAAGTGGGGGATAATTAATGCAAGCTATGCTATTCAACGACTTTTACTAATTTCAGGAAATGCTCAGAACATAGCTATGCTTGATCATTTGTCGCTGGAATCTAAAAGAATGGGATATACTAAAATAAGTAAGTACATTGAACAAACCAAGAATGGTGAGTTGCATGTTTTTCATTTTGAGTTTTTATAAGGAGGATTTTTATGTTTAAGAAAATTAGTGCAGAAGACATTTCTGCTTCCCTTGAAGTAAGCCACCGTCAGTATCTGATAGGAAAATTAAAACTACCACAGATTCTCTCTCATATTGACGATGATAATATTGAGATTGGATTAACCTCTTATAAAGAATATAACATTGAATTACCTCATAAACATAAGATGGCTTTTGAATATCAATATATTATTAGTGGAGAGACGAAGTATCTTGATTTGCATAGTGGAGAAGAATTTTATTATGCTGCCGGAGATTTTTACAGAATAGATCCGGGAACAGAATATGCGCAAAAATCATTAGAGGATACATCTATTCTGTTTATTAAAACACCTCAAGGTAATGATAAAGTAGTTTTAGAGCAATCACCTGCATTGAAAAAATGGTTTTCTAGTTGGGATGCAGAAATATAGTGAACATTTTCAAAAGCTTATAACCTTTGAAGTGATAGATCCCGAAGTTTGGTATACTAAGGTAAAAAGGGTATACTTAGAATGGGAGAAAAGATATGGTGATTTTGAGGAATATTTAGAAATTTTAGCTGGTGTTTACTTAGATGAGCTAAAGGGTTTCGATAAATCTTATATCGAATATATTGCTGATCATGTTATTAAATCCAATGGTGACATGATCTATAAGTATTCTAGAAATCAAATTGAATATCATAAAAAGCAAAATCATAAAGTTTTTTTCATATCCGGCAGTCCTGATTTTCTTGTATCAAAAATGGCAGAAAAGTATAAGGCAACAGATTTCAGAGGAAGTATTTATAAGGTTGATTCACAAAATAGGTTTACTGGTGAAATAGTGAAAATGTGGGATTCTGAAAGCAAACAGAGAGAGCTTAACAATCTGATTAAAGTATATGATGTTGATTTAGAAAACAGCTACGCTTATGGTGACACAACAGGAGATTTTTCGATGCTTAAAATGATTGGTAATCCGGTTGCAATTAATCCAAACATAGACTTGTTGCTATCTATAAGAGAGGATGAAGAATTAAGTAAAAAAGCTACTATAATCGTTGAACGTAAAAATGTAATATATAAATTGGATCCAAATATAGAATTGTTGTAAAGACTGACTATTGATAAGCATTTAAATTGATGTATTAGAATAGATTATTAGAACTTGTACCTGGCATTGAGCCAGGCACAATATGTTGTTATAGGAATTTCATTAATCTTTCAATATTATCCTGTTCCAATTCAATAAATCTACTTGCCAATACCTGAATTTGCGGGTCGGAGTTTTGATGGGAATTTAATGTTTTTGTTATACCTGTAACTCCCATGGTATTTCCCTTAATAAGCATATCGGCAACATGAGATGGACTGTTACTGATTAGAGTATTAATTTCTAAGCCCATTCTTGAGCTAAACTTAGTCATTGCTGAAATGTCTTTAGGTTCATGATTTCTTTTTAACAGCTCTTCGTATGCTTCATTAGCAATTTCGTCATAGCTTCTAAGCTGATATTTAAGTTCATCATATATTTTATTATCTTTAACCTTTTTTAATAGTGTATTTATTGTTTCAACACCCATTTTAGCTCCTCGATAAATTTCAGATAAAAAATCTACAGTATTATTACTTTCCATTTTGCTCTCCTTTTTACCCTTATTATTAGCATGATCGTAGCTTTAATACGCAAACAAATGCCTTGTTACATAATTTGCCATTCAATGTTGATTTATATGCAGAGAGTATATATAATTATATATATAAATTTGATTTACTGCGATTAGAGATGCTTATGGAATTCAAAAGATTTAATGTAATTACAAAAGTATAATTATTGGAGAATAAATATGTTTAACACAGACTCACCTATAACTACCATGAAGGATGACTTGCTGAATAGGGATAAATTTGCAAAGCAGTTGGCACAGGCTGTACTATCTTATAATCAATCTAACAGCTTTAATATTGGATTATATGGAGAGTGGGGTTCCGGAAAAACATCTGTAATTAACATGGTTGAGGAAAGTATAATATCATTTACAAGTGAGCAACAAGAAAAACCTGTAATTATAAGGTTCAATCCGTGGCTTTTTTCTGACCAGACGCAGCTTACAATTCAATTTTTTAAACAGCTTTCATCTGCTTTTAAAAGATCATCTGCAGTACAAGCTGTTGGAACAGCAATGGAGGCATTAGGCGCGGCGTTTGAACTTACAAGCTTCGTTCCTTTAGTCGGTACATCCGGAGGAGTGGTGGCAAAGATAGTTGAAGGAATAGGAAAGGGACTGTCGGGTAAAACATTATCTCCTGATATACAGAATCTGAAAAATGAAATAGCAGACAATTTAAAGGAAAAAGAAGTTAAAACAATAATTATTATAGACGATATAGACAGATTGTCAAATGAAGAAATACGGTCTGTTTTTCAGCTTGTTAAATCGATTGCCGATTTTCCAAATACAATATATTTACTCGCTTTTGATTATGAGATTGTTACAAGAGCACTTGGAGAGGTGCAAAACACTGATGGACAAAAATACTTGGAGAAAATTATTCAGGTTCCATTCCAATTGCCTAAAATAAATGAACAACAGCTCATAGGTTTATTTTTTAATGGATTAAACAATATTATAGCTGAAATACCGGATGAAAAGTTTGATAAAGAAAGATGGTCGCTATTGTTTTTATATGGCATCAAGAATTACATAAAGACTATCAGGGATGTTGTGCGGTTAAATAATACAATTTCATTAAAGTATAGTTTTTTAAAGGATGAAGTAAATATAATTGATTTAATAGGAATAACTACAATTCAAGTTTTTGCACCGAGTATTTACGAACGGTTACAACACTATAAGGATAATTTTTGTGGGGAATTTTCTTATTATTCAAATAATGACAATGAAAAAAATGAATTCGGAGAGTTGTATGAATCTATTATTAATAATCAGGATGAGATTGAAAGAAAAAATATTTCAGAAATTCTTTCATTGCTATTTCCTAAAGTAAATAGTATTGTAAAGAATAATTTTTCAAATTATAACTATGACAGTAACAACTCAATGTTATTAGGAAGTATATGTAACAAGGATTATTTTGACAGATACTTTTCACTGTCTTTCAGTGAGAGCTTATCTTTACAGGAAGCAGAGCACATTATCTTTAAAGAGGAGAACAGGAAAGAGTTAAATAAATTATTACTAAAGATAGATGAAAGAAATCAAACTAATATTTTCTTGAATTATTTTAATTCAGCTATGAGAAAATTGAAAAAATCAGATGAGTATAGAAATAGAATTGATATAGTACTAAGCTCAATTTTAGAAAATTGGGATAATTTACATGATGTTGATGAAAGACAATTTTTTTCATTTCCGTGGGTCTGGCGATTAATGAATGCCGTGGACCATTCTTTAAAGACTTTTTCTGAAGAAGCGGATAGGTTTTCAGTCATATTGAATATGTTCAATAATACAAATATTAGCTTATATGTGAAGCTAACAATCTTATCAAGTTTTGAACGAGAATACAATCGTTACTCGGGAGACGATAATAAGGACCGGACACCGGATGAATATATTTTAAGCTTGGAACACGTTTTAATGTTAGAAGAAATATGCTTTCATTATATAGAAGAGCTTATCAATAATGATAATTTAATAAATATAAAAGGTTTTTCAAGTGTTGAGTGGTTTGTTGAAAATTCTGAAAATGAGACATTGAAGAGTAAATTCCATAATTATATGAATCATATAATTCAAACGGACGATGATTTGGCTAGGTTAATTTCTTCGTTAACCAGTCACGGAAAAGGTGCCGGTAATATTGTTTATGAATTATGGAATGTTGATTTGAAACATATGAGTAAATATTCTGATATTGAGGAAGCAGTTAACAGAATGAACAATTATATTAAAAATGACAGCTTTAACAAGCTTAATCGTGCTGTCAAGGAGGATATTATAGCGTTCTTAGTATTTTATGAAGTTAAGGATGAACCTTACAGAGAAAGCGTTACGCGTCCATTGATAGAGAAATTTTGTAAAAAACATGATATTATACTTTAAACAATATAATCATACAAAAAAGGAGATTTTTAGATGGGTATTATGAAATTATCATCACAAATAACTTTTTTATATTTTGAAAAATTAGATGAGGCAAGAACATTCTTTGAAGATGTACTTGAGCTCGAGAAGGTGTTTGATCCAAAATGGGCATGTGTATGGAGAATAGGAAAAGATTCTTTTATCGGTGGAGTTGATGTCAAGGAAGGGTCTATAGAAGTAACAAACAGAGGTGGAGTGTTGATCAGTTTTACAGTTGAAAATATAGAAGAAGTGTATGAGAAACTAAAGAAATACGATTTGAAGGATATGACGGAAATAAAGTTTTTTGAAGATATTAGTCTAAATTCATTTTTATTTACAGGGCCTGAAGGATACAAATTCGAAGTTCAGCAGTTTGAAACTGAAGAATTACGCAGATTATTTTAGACGGCAATTCCCTATCTTTCATAGCTGTTTTCAAGTTAAAGTGAGGTGATAAAACAAATAGAAAAATATTGAACGAAAGGCTATATTGTGGTATAGTGAAATAACAATATTTGTAAGGTTATTAAATATATTTTGTTTAAGGATGTGTGGAAAATGCCAAGGTTAAGTCGAGGTCAGTTAAGCAAAATTCGCATTAGAGGATTTAAGTCAATTAAGGAATGTGAAATTAAATTTAATAAAATTAATGTATTAATAGGCAGTAACGGTGCAGGTAAATCTAACTTTATTTCTGCATTTTCTTTGCTTCAAAATATTTTAATAAAAAACTTACAATTAACGGTTGCGCAAAGCGGTATTAACTCCTTGTTTTTTAACGGCAGAAAGATAACCGAGGAAATAGAATTTGAAGTTTTTTTCGGGAATAATTCTTATGGATTTACACTTGTACCAACCGAAGATAACAGACTGATTTTTAAAAAAGAGTATTTCGGATATTACGGAACGTTTAATACACAGAGTTTTGTATCCAGCGGCCATAGTGAGGCAAGGTGGGAAACAGGAACAGGAAATAAAATTCAGGATTATGTTGCTCCAATATTAGACAAACAAAATTGGAGAGTGTATCATTTTCATGATACAGGAAAGAGCGCAAAGGTAAAACAAGAGCATAATATTTCAAATAATAAAGTATTACTTTATGATGCTTCGAATCTCGGTGCATTCTTGTATAGATTACGAAACCATTACAAAAATTCATACGATGAAATCGTTAAAACTATAAGGCTGATAGCTCCATATTTTGATAACTTTGAATTGGAGCCGAATGAGGGTAATAATGAATTAATAATTCTCAGATGGAGGCAGAAAGGATGCGAAGATATATTTAATGCTTCTCAGCTATCTGATGGTACATTGAGATTTATTTGTCTTGCAACTTTATTGCTGCAGCCTCATGAACTACAACCAGAAACTATAATAGTTGATGAACCGGAGCTTGGACTTCATCCGTATGCCATTACTATATTTTCTGAAATGGTCAGACAATTATCCGATGAAAAACAAATAATTATTTCAACACAGTCTGTAGAGCTTCTTAATGAATTTGATATTGAGGATATCATTGTTGTTGACAGGGATGAGTCAGGTTCAATATTTAAACGTCTGAGCGAAGAAGAGTTAAAAGAGTGGTTGGAGTATGACTATGCGTTAGGTGATTTGTGGAAAAAGAATGTGCTGGGGGGTAGACTCTCAAAATGAAAAATGTGTATATTTTATGTGAGGGGCAAACGGAAGAGTCTTTTATCAATGAAGTTATATATCCGTATTTTTTAAATATTGGTATTTATATAAGACCAATAATATGCGCAACAAAAAGAACTATAGCTAAAAAGCACAAAGGTGGAGTATCTGATTATAATAAAATTAAAACTGAACTGAAAATTTTATGTAAGCAGCACAAAAACGAAATTGTAACAACGATGTTTGATTATTATGCGATGCCGGATAATACTCCGGAAATTCATCATAAAGATTCAGATATATATAAACAGATTGAGTATATAGAAAATAAAATTACCGAAGATATTAATCACTCTAATTGTTTTTTCGGGTTAATGCTTCACGAGTTTGAAGGATTGCTTTTTTCTTCGCCACAGTCATTTGAGTTAATAACTGATATTAATACTACCAATATTATACAAGATATCAGGGATTCGTTTGATTCTCCTGAGCATATAAACAATTCCGTAGAGACCGCACCATCAAAGCGATTAGAAAAACTAATACCTAACTATTCTAAAATAAGAAATGGTACAATCATATCCAAAGAAATAGGGATTGATAGACTAATGGAGGAATGTAAACATTTTTCTGACTGGATTGAAAAAATAAAGACGTTTGAATTACAGAGCAGATAACATAAATTTTAGTTTAGGTCGTGAAAGAGTGATTTTCGGAGTTGGTCCGACAACACTTTTTTATTTTTCAAATAATATAAAAACATATTACTACTGGCAAAGAAGAGTATACAATGCGGTATGTAATGAGTTAGCAATAGCAAATGGAAATAAAGCAGTACCGGTATTTGCAGAAGTGAAGATTCCGGCAGGAAGGTCCTTAGATGTAGCAATTAATATTATTTTTTCACCGGAGTTCTTGAGAGAAGGGAAAGCATTATATGACAATCTATATCCATCAAGAATTGTAGTCGGAGAACATTCTGAGAGAGCAAGGGTATTTGCTGAACTTTTAGCTCAAGGAGCTATTAAATAGGATATTCCAATTTTATCTAAATGAGCGATGTCAATGAAGGAGCGTAAGACTATGGCGAAACTTAAATATAATCTTAAGAATTTTATATATAGCATAAAATTTTTATTCCGACCAATAGCTCCAGTGGCAGTTAGCCTTGTGTTTTTAGCTATGAGTTTTGCGTTACTAGTTTTTATCCTATTCAACATAGATGAAAGCACAAAAGCATATCAAGTACTTTTAGCTATTTTAACAGGAGTTACAGCATCCCTTCTGATTGCCATTATGATGGAATTATATAATAATTATCGGTTCAATGTTAAGCGTCAGAGAGAGTTAAGAGAATTCTTTAGAGTTGTTGCTAACTATAAAGTTAATATAGATTCAATTATTAAGACAAATGATAGGTATGAAAACATATTAGGAAATGGAAGGTCTTACGCTATATTTTGTCAGTTATATAAAATCGTTCCTAAGCTTAAAGAAGCACTTAATAATAGGGATTACCTATACCAAAAGGAAATAGAAGAGATAGACGATATCCTATATGAGTATGATGACTTACTTAATATTATTCATTATAAATCGTTTGAATATTTTTTAGGCTTGATAGTTGATGAAACTGAGGATCAGACCGAATTTAAAGGCAAACCTGCGGAACAAGTTAAAGCTCATGAATTTAATGACGATAGTGAGAATACTGATGAAGCAATTAGTTCTCTTTTAAAGTTTCTTGAAAAAGAGGCAAAGAAATATGAGAATAAAGAAAGGGACTCATTCTTTTACGACGAAGCCCCAGAATATCTGAAATCTATTATTGAAAAAGCAATATTCATGGATCGTCATATATTTAGAAATTATTTTGAGGTAACTGATAAGCGGTATGAATCTTCGAAGAAAAATGATGGAGAAGAATATCTTGAAGAAAACAAAAACGATAAAGATACAGGATATGAGTTTCGCTCAAATATGATTAGCTTAGCCTGTGGCAATATCGATAAATCAATGACAAAGCTTCAAAAAAGAGCGGAAAAAGAACCATATTTTTGGATTATGGCAAGCTATAAAGAAAAAAACAAAGTAGACTAGGGCTTCTAATATAAATGATTGCAGAAATGGTCACAGATAGTAAAAGAATGCAGAAACAGTGGACAAACGGCAGTTAAGTGGTGTTCGGAAACCAGAGATAAGGCAAGAAGTATTAAGAGGGAAGTTGTTGAATTCGAAATAAACAGCAAAGAAAAGTGTTCTAATTGTGATGGCAAACTAACTCTCATATGAAAAGAATATTTAAGAACACTAGTAAAATAAACTCTTTAAGTGAGCATTACAAAATTGATGCGGATGTAGAAAGAAAGAGTGCTGAAGATGAATGATAAAAAGGTATTTAAGGGTGGTAAGCACTAAATTTAATTCTTTTTTAGATTTTGAGAATGTTATTGCAATTGAATGACAGGATACTGCGGAAAATATGAATAGGCAAAGAACAAATGTTCGCAAAAACTCTTGGCAATATATAATTAAAAGTTTAAAATGTTAATATAATAATTGTACATTTATCAAGTGCAGAAAATAACTATCTGAAGGATATAGAAAGTAGGAGTTTGTATGGAAAATGTAGAACAAATGTCGTTGGACGGATATTTTGGGATTCATGCCTTGTCAAATAATTCTCAAATTGTTGAAGCAGTTGAAAAGTTAGCTTCAACTAATGAACGTGATGCCAGAGGTGCTGTATATACACGGGTTGAAGTCGTAGAATTTATTTTAGATTTGGTAGGTTATAAAGATGATGAAAAACTCTATAATAAAAAAATATTAGAACCGTCTTTTGGAGAAGGTTATTTTTTATTGACAATTATTGAACGTCTGATATCCTCTTGGAGGAAATACAGTGATCAAGCTTCATCAATAGTTGAAGTTCTTAAGGACTCGATATGTGCTGTTGAATTACATAAAGAAACATTTTATAATACGAGAGAATTAGTTGTTAAAAGATTAAATGATGAGGGTATTTCTAATGCTGAAGCAAAACAATTAGCAGAATTATGGTTAATTCAAGGGGACTTTTTATTAGAAGATCAAACAGAGAAGTTTGATTTTATAGTTGGTAATCCCCCTTATTTAAGACAAGAATATATCCCGCAAGCACTTCTCAAGGAATATCGTTTGCGATATAAAACAATGTTTGACAGGGCTGATATTTACATTGCCTTTATTGAAAGAACCTTGTCTCTATTGAATGATAAAGGCAATTTAGGTTTTATCTGTTCCGATAGGTGGATGAAGAATCGCTATGGAGGACCGCTAAGAAATTATATATCTAAGAACTTTAATTTTAAAGTATATGTTGATATGTTTGAAACAGATGCTTTTTGCACTGATGTGTCCGCTTACCCTGCTATTACAATTATAAGTAGAGAAAGTCAAGGCGTAACCAGAATAGCTTATCGTCCCAAAGTTGACAGAGATATTTTAGAATGTCTCTCATCGGAATTGACTTCTAAAAAACTTATAAAATTTAATTCAGTAAAAGAACTATCAGGAATTGTCAATGGCACAGAGCCTTGGTTGATGGAGTCTACATACAAACTCAATTTGTTAAGAAAAATTGAATCAGAATATCCACTGCTTGAAGATGTAGGGTGTAAGGTTGGTATTGGTATAGCGACGGGTGCTGACAGAATATTCATTCAAGACTATGACAGTCTGGATGTTGAAGAAGACAGAAAATTACGTTTAGTTACTACACAAGATATCTATAATGGTGAAATTAATTGGTATGGGCAAGGAGTAATTAATACATTTGACGATAATGGTTGTATTATTAAGTTAGACTCTTATCCTAAGTTGAAGAAATTTCTCGAAGACAATGAGAAAGTTATTAGAGATAGATATATAGCAAAAAAAAATCCAAACAAATGGTTTCGGACAATAGATAAGGTATGGCCTGAGTTATTGAATAAGAAAAAATTACTGATACCAGATATTAAAGGTGAGCCCCATATAGTATATGACTCCGGAGAATATTATCCTCATCATAATTTATATTATATAACTTCTGAGGAATGGGATATTAGAGCATTACAGGCAGTTCTTTTATCAAATATTACAAAGCTCTTTATTAACAAATATTCAATTAAAATGCGAGGAGAATATTTACGCTTTCAGGCTCAGTATTTGAGAAGAATTCGAATACCAAGATGGGAGAATGTTAGTGAAAAAGTAAGAGTGGAATTAATTAATGCAACAAAGGAAAGGAACATAGATATGTGTAATAATGCGGTATTTGAATTATATAGATTGAACAAAGAGGAACGCTCGGTCTTAGTAAAGGATGGTGAATAAATGACAATTGATTTAGTGGATTATGAAGAAAAGGTTAAAAAAGCAGTTCAGGTATTCTGGAGTAGCAGGTATATTGCAAAACAAAAGCAAGTTGAATCAGGTAATGCTGATCAAGGAGAGCGTGCAGGAGTAACCGCAGGGAAAAATATGGATAGCTTCGTAGACTTGATTATTGATATTATTAAGGCTAACGGACTTGGAAATGCTGAAATTTATAAAAACAGATCTGTACTTTCTCTTCCTGGATATTTTCGACCGACTAAACTTTGGGATATTATTGTTATACACAAGGGCGAGTTAATTGCTGCCATAGAATTAAAAAGTCAAGCAGGTCCATCGTTTGGGAATAATTTTAATAACAGAGCAGAAGAAGCAATCGGAAGTTCTCATGATTTTTGGACAGCATATAGAGAAGGCGCTTTTGTGAACAGCCTAAGCCATTTGTAGGTTGGATAATGTTGGTTGAAGATGCTATCGAATCAAGAGCTCCGGTATTATGTTCTTCACCACATTTTTCAATTTTCAAGGAATTTGAAAATGCTTCTTATTTGAAGAGATATGATATTTTATGTAAAAAACTAGTAAGAGAACAACTTTATACGACGGCAGTTGTAATAGCATCACCTCGAACAGCCATTAAGGACGGTAGGTACACTCATATTTCGAATATGACAGATATAAAAGTATTTGTTACTTCTTTTGCCGGGCATATAGCTTCGGCAGCAGCGAGGCTTAATTAAGAAAATACAATAATAGATAGTATTTCTAATAATTGTTATGTTGTTGTGAAGATGCTATCTTTTATATGAAAAGGTGATGGTAACAGGATGCAAGATTATTATACTCAGGAACTTTCTTGCGAAACATGCGGAAGGCCATTTGTCTTCAGAAATTATGAGAAGGAACGCTTAGCAAAGCAGGGATTGGCAAAGTCAAAACATTGCCCGTTGTGCCGTAAAGCTGCGCATGATCTTAGGAAAGAAGATACAAGGCGAATAGAAAATGAAATATGGCAGCAAAAAAAGGCAGAAGATAAAAAACTATTTGATATTCGATTGAACGAGTGGAAGGTTGTTACGAAAGGATAGTATTCATCCGTCTAACGACAATGTTCTTTATATAATCGGAAATGGATTTGCAACGGTTTCGTTATTGACAATTGGCTTGATATAGTTGGTGCGTATGATGAAGATGCGGGTGAAGAATGCGGTGATGTAGGTATAATATTAATGATTTCGGCTTGCTTATCGTTACAAATCATTTTGAAACGATAAAACAAAAATCGTTTCAAAATGCAACGATAAATGTAACGATATGATTATTGTTGCAAAATTACAGTAAGTGTGGTAAAATCTTATTACTAATACAATAGGAGGTGGTATTGTGGAAAATAAAGAAAAGTTTAATTTAGAATTTAAGTTAGAGGTTTCTAAAACATTTTTGAAGACCGTCAGCGCGTATGCAAACTATAACGATGGGGTAATAGTGTTTGGTGTTGATGATGATGGCGAAATTATCGGTATCGAAAATGCCACGGAAGAGTCTTTAAGAATTGAAAATATGGTTAATGACTCCATTGTTCCGGTTCCTATTTTTGAAATTAAGATTAAGAAAGCAGATAATAATAAGATTATTGTTTTGGAAGTCAAAAAAGGCAAGGATACTCCTTTTTATTATCAAGGAAAAGCATATAAGCGTGCTAATACTTCTACTGTTGAGGTTGATAGATTTGAACTTAGAAGACTATCTATGGAGGGATTAAACGTAGATTACGAAGAGAGAAAAGCATCTTCTCAGAATTTAAGTTTCGCTGCATTGGAAGAATTGCTAAAGGAAAAGGTTGGAATAGAGAAAATAAATTTGGATATTTTGAGAACTTTAAATTTATTCAGCAAAGAAGGATACTACAACATAGCAGGAGAATTGCTGGCAGATAAAAATGAAGTCGATTTTTCAGGAATTGATATAATTAAATTCGGTAAGAACATCAATAAGATTCTTTACAGAGAAACAATCGCTAATGAATCTTTATTAGTGCAATTTGACAGGGCAATAAAAATTTTTGAGCAGTATTATCAATATGAAGAGATAGATGGATATGACAGAATAAAAAGAGAATTAATTCCTAAAGAAGCATTCAGGGAAGCTTTGGCAAATGCGATAGTGCATAGGGTGTGGGACATAAACTCATATATTCAGATATCAATGTACGAGGAAAGGATTGAAATAAATTCACCTGGAGGATTACCGGCAGGTATTTCAAAGGAAGAATATTTGAATGGAAATATTTCTGTCTTAAGAAATCCCATAATTGCAGGAGTTTTTTACAGATTAAATATTATAGAGAAGTTTGGAACAGGGATAGCAAGAATAAATGAGGAATATATCCATAGTATATCAAAACCAAATTTTGATATAAGTGAAAATAGAATCAGAATAATATTGCCGGTTACTGAGTTTGATAAATTAGATTTGTCAAAGGAAGAAGTGCTTGTTTATGGTCTGTTAAAAGAAGAAGTTGAGCTTACAAGAAAGGAAATAGATTCAAAAACAGGATTTGACAAGTCAAAAACTCTCAGAGTTATAAATAATCTTATTGAAAAAAATATAATAGAAAAAACAGGTAGCGGTGTTGCTGTAACGTATAAAGTAAAATAAAATCAGCAGAGATATTGTTGAAGCATGAGGATAAGATTGTTGAGATGTTGAAAAATATGTAAAATAATACTTGAATATGACGTCAAAAATGGACGGCATTTATGCATTTATACATAAATATTGCATGATTATTATTGAATGCTTCTGTTTTTAAGAAATGTGATGATTTTAAGGCTATTTTAATTATTGAAAAAAGGTTTTTTGAGAGCTTTGTCAATTTGTTTAATACAACTTAGGGTTTTTTCAAGAAATAATTTTCAAAATAATGTATAAAATCGTATGGATTTATACACTATTATCCCATACATATATACTACTGCTGAATGTAATATGCCCTGTTATCATTATATTCAGCTATGCTGCTGTTGTTACAAATTTTGAGGGCAATGCGCATACATTGAGGATTTTAACCAAACTTCATCCTTCTATAGATAAATATAGTATGAATCTGACCGCAGCATTACTGAATACCCTTGTCAAATATCCTAAAGATTCAATGAATTTTAATAGTAAGGATGCGGATATTAAAAACCATAAACTGGGATATTATTTTTTTGAACAGGATGAGTTTGACAGAATTACAATGTTGACAACCACTAATTTTAATTCAGATATTGCAAGGCATCCGTTGACATATATTCTGGAGGCTGCTGATGATATTGCCTACGCAACAGCAGATCTCGAAGATGCACATAAAAAAGGTCTTTTCTCTTTGCAAGAGTTTGAAAGCTTTTTTAATGATCAAATAGAAGAATATAAGTTAAATGGCAGTATGGGCACAGAGCAATAAAAAAGTCGAAATTATTAATCGATGAATTAATTTCAGAGGAAGTGTTTATAAGGTTGAACCTATCTTTCATAGCTGTTTTCAAGTTGAAGTGAGGTGGTAAAACAAACAGAAAAATATTGAACGAAAGGCTATATTGTGGTATAGTAAAATAACAATATTTGTAAGGTTATTAAATATATTTTGTTTAAGGATGTGTGGAAAATGCCAAGGTTAAGTCGAGGTCAGTTAAGCAAAATTCGCATTAGAGGATTTAAGTCAATTAAGGAATGTGAAATTAAATTTAATAAAATTAATGTATTAATAGGCAGTAACGGTGCAGGTAAATCTAACTTTATTTCTGCATTTTCTTTGCTTCAAAATATTTTAATAAAAAACTTACAATTAACGGTTGCACAAAGCGGTATTAACTCCTTGTTTTTTAACGGCAGAAAGATAACCGAGGAAATAGAATTTGAAGTTTTTTTCGGGAATAATTCTTACGGATTTACACTTGTACCAACTGAAGATAACAGACTGATTTTTAAAAAAGAGTATTTCGGATATTACGGAAATTATAATTATGAGAGTTTTGTATCCAGCGGTCATAGTGAATCAAGGTGGGAAACAGGAACAGGAAATAAAATTCAGGATTATGTTGCTCCAATATTAGACAAACAAAATTGGAGAGTGTATCATTTTCATGATACAGGAAAGAGCGCAAAGGTAAAACAAGAGCATAATATTTCAAATAATAAAGTATTACTTTATGATGCTTCGAATCTCGGTGCATTCTTGTATAGATTACGAAACCATTACAAAAATTCATACGATGAAATTGTTAAAACTATAAGGCTGATAGCTCCATATTTTGATAACTTTGAATTGGAGCCGAATGAGGGTAATAATGAATTAATAATTCTCAGATGGAGGCAGAAAGGATGCGAAGATATATTTAATGCTTCTCAGCTATCTGATGGTACATTGAGATTTGTTTGTCTTGCAACTTTATTGCTGCAGCCTCATGAACTACAACCAGAAACTATAATAGTTGATGAACCGGAGCTTGGACTTCATCCGTATGCCATTACTATATTTTCTGAAATGGTCAGACAATTATCCGATGAAAAACAAATAATTATTTCAACACAGTCTGTAGAGCTTCTTAATGAATTTGATATTGAGGATATCATTGTTGTTGATAGGGATGAGTCAGGTTCAATATTTAAACGTCTGAGCGAAGAAGAGTTAAAAGAGTGGTTGGAGTATGACTATGCGTTAGGTGATTTGTGGAAAAAGAATGTGCTGGGAGGTAGACTCTCAAAATGAAAAATGTGTATATTTTATGTGAGGGGCAAACGGAAGAGTCCTTTATCAATGAAGTTATATATCCGTATTTTTTAAATATTGGTATTTATATAAGACCAATAATATGCACAACAAAAAGAACTATAGCTAAAAAGCACAAAGGTGGAGTATCTGATTATAATAAAATTAAAACTGAACTGAAAATTTTATGTAAGCAGCACAAAAACGAAATTGTAACAACGATGTTTGATTATTATGCAATGCCGGATAATACTCCGGAAATTCATCATAAAGATTCAGATATATATAAACAGATTGAGTATATAGAAAATAAAATTACCGAAGATATTAATCACTCTAATTGTTTTTTCGGGTTAATGCTTCACGAGTTTGAAGGACTGCTTTTTTCTTCGCCACAGTCATTTGAGTTAATAACTGATATTAATACTACCAATATTATACAAGATATCAGGGATTCGTTTGATTCTCCTGAGCATATAAACAATTCCGTAGAGACCGCACCATCAAAGCGATTAGAAAAACTAATACCTAACTATTCTAAAATAAGAAATGGTACAATCATATCCAAAGAAATAGGCATTGATAGACTAATAGAGGAATGTAAACATTTTTCTGACTGGATTGAAAAAATAAAGACGTTTGAATTACAGAGCAGATAACATAAATTTTAGTTTAAGTCGTGAAAGAGTGATTTTCGGAGTTGGCCCGACAACACTTTTTTATTTTTCAAAATATAATAATAATTCTGATACAAATATCAATGAAATTCATAGTTTATTAAAAATTGCATTTGAGAAGTATCAGGATGACGACGGTTATGTTAACGTTAGTTTCGCAGGAACATTTATTAAGAGAACAAAACCGGATTTTGATTTGCATTCTTATGGATATTTGAAATTGCCGGATTTAATAGAAGCATATCCGGATAAAAATATAAACAGACTTAATAGTACACAGTGTTGAGGATATAAAATGAATTGGAATCATACATCGATAGAAAAAGAAGAATATTATAATATGCTTTCGACAATGCATATAAAAAATGATTGTGAAACTCTTAAGGCGTTAGCTCCTGTTATTTCTCAACCTATAATTATTTTAGGTATGTTGCCATATCTATCATTGTTTTGTAACTCTGTACAGGAATATATCAATAGAAATATTGCTTATACTGCTATTGAAAATGATTCACCTTTTTCCATTTCAGATATGAGAAGCAAGTTGAAATTATTTGATGAAAGATATAGTAAAGCAAAAAAACAGATACTATTGTCAGATGATTTGCAAGATCAAAAATTCAGAGACAGACTGCGTTTCCCTTGGACAAGAGGTCTAAATATTCACTATAATCTAGGAGTTTTTTGCGATGAGGAGGGACATATTATTGGTAATACCCAATATATATACTTTCTATTTCAAGATAAATTATTTTCAAAATCGTTAGAGGATCCGAACGAATTGAGAGAATTTGGTCAAGCTATCGGTACTGTTATCAGTTCGACATGTTCAGGACTAAAGGATTTTTTACCGGATTATTGTGTTAACATTAATAGCAGAAAATTTAAAATCAGTTATAAAGATTTTAATACTAATCACAGATTCAACCTGTTTCCACAAATTAAAAACGGAAAGGAAGTTACATTACGATTACTTCATATTCTTACTTATATTAATTTTTTGCGTTATGTAATAATGAATATAGCTGATTATACTAACCCTTGGCGGTTAAGGGTAATGTATATAACATTATATTACGCAGTAAAAAGTATTGATAAACTTGTTTTCATTTTAGATGCCAATAATAAAGAGAAAGAATTAGCAATGGAACTTAAAAATTTCATATCATTTAAAGAGGGTATATTTGATTCGGTGTTCCGTAACTGCATGATGCATTATGGTTTTTTTGATAACGGAAAATCGTCAATCAATGATGAATACTTAGATGTGCAGATACCCTTTGGTGGACTTATTGAAAGTAGATTTAACGGATATAATTATGCCAAATACTCTAATCTGCTGAACGATAAAGTTATAAAACTCTCAGATGATTTAACAGCTATACTTCCCATCAATTTAACCGGATTAAGGGAATTGTAGGTATAGTAAGACATATTATGTAATGCGTAAAAAACAGTTGATACAGATAATAAATCTATATAATTCTTATGTTAAAACTAATTAGAAAATTGTTAGGGGGTAACTGGTGATGAAAATAACATTTACTACCAAAGAAATGATAGCTGCAATTGCTCGTCGAATAACTATTGTTACAGCTCTGCATGGTGGCATGCAAATTCAAGATGCAGAATTTTCGGGAAGTATTTTAGAAGGAGCCGTAAAAGGATTTGGCTTAAAAAATGAGCCCCAATCCGTTTCGGAAAAACTCATGGATACCATAGATCATGCGCTGAATGAGATTATTTCTTCACCTGATTATGAACTTCCGGATGTTTGTAAAGAAGAATTACGAAAAGAGGCATTCTCTATTCAAAAAGCATTACAGTACATTCAATCTGATTCTCCGGTGGAACTGTTTACGCAAACTATTTCCGATATTTGTGCACAATCATCGGAATGTGATATCAAAACTCTTCCAATTGATAATATGGTCGCTAAGATGATTAGTCATGTAGAAAAAGCTATACAAGACAATCACGAACTTACGGGCCTGTCTACGCTAATAAATTCCAAAGAGATACTGAGTAAATTAGATATCATCCTTTCCATTTTGACATCAAAAATGGGAAGCTACTATGCTAAAGAAGAATATACTGATATGGAAAATTATAAGAAAGCAAGGCAAACTGCAGAAAGTTTTGCTAAAGCTTTTAATGAACCGCTTTTTGCTGAACATCAATTTGAGAAATCGATTCGTTTGCGTGATGTTTACGTAGATTCTATCTTTGTTCCTTCAAGCGGATATGAATATTCCGATTTTGATGAGTTATATAAATCTTGTAAAGAAATGTCCTGTATTTTAATTGAGGGAGATCCAGGTATAGGAAAATCTTCACTTGCAATGAAAGTTGCTATGAGTTATTTAAGCAACGATATTTTTCAGGATATGAATGTGTTTTTTATACGTGGCAAGGAAATTCGGCAATCAGATGGAAATCCTATTGAGGATATCCTTAAGATAACTAGGATTAAAACAACAGATGCTTTGGATAATTCTATTATCTTTTTAGATGCATATGATGAAATTTCCTATGTATCCGAAAGTGTGGAGCGAAATCAAGAATATATGAATCGCCTAGTTAGAGCATTTGACAATGCTGTTTTGATTATAACTTCTCGACCTAAATACATAAAACATTTTGTTGGTGAAACTGTGAAAATGCGTGGCTTTTATCCGGAACAACGCAGAGTATTTTTAGAGAAATATAACTCAAAACGAGATGAGGCTGATAAATTACCAAGAAATTTCATTGAAGAATTAACTCAGGAAGACATACAGTATCAGGATCAGATAAATGAGATTTTATCAATCCCAATGCTGTTGTATATAATTTCAGTGCGGATGGTTAACATTAATGAAATTGAAGATAGATTTAATCTTTATGAAGTCATATTCGGACCTGATGGAAAAGGTGCGTTGAATACTAGAGGTAAGGAAAGGAAGTCTGTATCACAATCTATATGGAGTGAAACATATGAGTTAGCATTGCAAATAGCAAGAACCATATATTTTAAAAATGATTTATACATAAGTGAAAATGATATCATTTCCCATATTTACAATATGAAAATCAGTGCATCCAGTAAAGAGGTTTTGAAAAATCGTTTTGGAGTAGAAATATTTTTGAAAGGTGCTCAGAACAACATTTTTACTTTTGTACACACAAGTATTTATGAATATTTTGCCGCTAAGTGGATCTGTAAAAAATTGAGAGAAATAATCATAGGACACCTACACGAAAGTTGGTCTTTAGAACAAGTAATTGTAGAATTGAACAAAACTTTTAACACAATGCACTTTGACCGAAATGTTTTCTATTATGTAATGCATAATATAAATAAAGAGTATTTTACATCTATTTTTAGGGATGAAAACCTTCTGTACAACACTTCAAATTTGCTGAATAATCTTTTATGTTCCAATATCTGCGAGGGAAATGACAGTAGTGGAATCCCATACTTTATACAGATGAAAAATATGCTTTTGTGGACTTTTAACTCTTTTAACATCATTTTTGGTATGTTTGAGATAGATAAAAATGCTCATTGGGTAAAGTTGAATTATGATGCTATTCGATTTTTATTAAAGTTGAAAAATGCAGAGGATGTTCTTTTTCTTTCACATTTAGATTTGAGTAATATTTTTCTTGAGAAGACTGACTTTGGAGAAACACATTTTATTGACAATGATTTAACTTCAGCAGATTTTACATCCTCAAGCTGCACTTCTATTTCAAGTAGCGGTCAGCGCTTCTGCAAAATGAGATTTAAGTTTGCAGATTTCTGGAAGAACGATCTTAGAGGATATGTGTTTGACGGTTCTGATTTTAGGTTCTCTGATTTTAGAGAAACTATATTAAATGGAGCGAGTTTTCGAGGGGCAGATTTAAGATGCGTTAGTTTTGACAATGCTGAAATTTATGGTGTTGACTTTACCGATAGCCATATTATAATTGAGGATTTTGAGAATGCCCATTATGATGAAGATGCCTTTATTAATGCAATTATTCATGACGTTTCGGAAGATCCAAATTATCCTTTATTGTTTTTCGATGAAGAACTTCAAGATAACTAGTTCCGACTTATGACCGGTAATAATACTCGACATTTGATTACTGAAATAAAATAAAATGTATTGCGGGAAAGAGGTGATAATTTAGTTCCGTTCATGAGTGACAGTATTCTTAAAACCGATTTTAATGATGGATTATTATATGATTGGAATATTTATCATTTACACCTAACAAAGCAATTTAGGACAGATGGTTTTGCAAAAAGAAGTAATTATGAATTATTTGTCTATCTTACAGAAGATACCACTTACTTCATTCAAGTATATAGCCATAATAAAAAGAATCTTTACTCAACGGAAGATATGGTAAGGATAATTTATGATAATTGGTCACACCTTATTGAAAAAAATCGTATTACGAGTGCAATTCGTTTATCGGAAGAGATTGATGATGAAGCTTATGGTAAATTAAGAAAAGCCAACATGACAACCTTTGTTCAAATACGGGAGAACGAAATTTTTGGACTTATTGATGGAGGATATATGTCAAACGGATTTTCAACGGAAGCTTTAAGAAATGCTAACCATCTTCTAAGATGCGACCTGCAAGAGCACCTTGCTTTGTGAAAACATTCAAATAAATTGTCGAAATTTAGTCAACACAATCCGTAAAAAATTTACGGATTGTGTTGACTTTTTAGAGGGAAATTATTTATAATGTTTTAAAGAGGTGAAAATCATGATTAAAATTTTCGAAGTTTCAGGTTTTAAAAATTTTAAGGATAAGATTATATTAAACTTTTCTGATGTAAGGGACTATAAGTTTAACTCTGATTGTATTACAAATGGATTAATAAGCAAGGCTATTATTTATGGCAAGAATTCTACCGGAAAATCAAACTTTGGGCTGGCTATTTTTGATATTGTTTCACACTTGACGAATAGAAACATTACCACAGGAATGTATGATTATTATTTGAATGCGAATAATTTTAATAAGTTTGCGGAATTCCACTATATTTTTAAATTTGGAGACCAAATACTTGATTACAATTATAAAAAAAATGAAAAACAAATATTGATATATGAAAAATTATTATTAGATAATAAGGTGTTGTTTGAATATGAATTTGAAAATAAAACAGGTAATATAGACGGTATTAGGGATATAGTTCCTTCGCTTAACTGGATATTTCAGGATTCAGATTCTATTTTGAAATATGTTATCAATAATACAATACTTGATGATTCTCATCCAATTAGACAGCTGATGCGTTTTGTTTCGAATATGCTGTGGTTCAGGAGCTCGGACGAAAACAGATACATAGGATATAAAAATAAAATTAATGACTATTTTGATTTCATTTTTGAAAAAAATTATCTTAAAGAATTCGAAGATTTTCTTCATTCGGCTGGCATTAAAGAAAATTTGAAAGCAATAAAGGATAGTGATGGTATAAAACGGCTATATTTTACTGGAAAGACTCCATTACCTTTCTTTAGAGTTGCTTCAAGTGGCACAAAAACACTATATAATTTCTTCTATTGGTATAAGACTGCAGAAGAAGTTTCTTTAATGTTTATTGATGAGTTTGATGCCTTTTATTATTATGAACTATCAGAAAGTATAGTCAGTATAATTGAAAAAATGAAAAATACACAAGTTATTCTTACTTCACACAATACAAACCTTTTATCAAATCGTATTATGCGACCAGACTGTTATTTTATACTCACAGACAACAAGTTAACATCTTTTGCAAATGCTACAAATCGAGAACTTAGAGAGGGTCACAATTTAGAGAAGCTATATATAAGTGGTGAATTTGATGAATAAAGAAAGATCTAAAATTCTTGTCATTGTGGAAGGTGAAAAAACAGATGTAAGATTAATGGAGCATTTGTTGAGTATATACGGAATTGACGAAAAACATGAGATTGGATCAATATGATATAAAGATTTTTAATGAATTAACAAGATATTGATTTTGTTTGAAAATCTTTTCAAAGGATTTGTATATAATTTAAAAATTAATCAAAGTTCAAAAACTAAATAATATTGGAGAAAGTATGAAAAGATGTATTATAAGTATAATATTAATCATAAGTCTACTTTATTTTATTAGTAGACAAATTATGGACTTTTTTCCGGCAATAGTATTTTGTGCAAGTTTTTTTATGAGTGTATATGTATCTAAATTTGTTGATTTAAAGAGCAGTATATATAAAGAATATAATGTTAAACTTGTATTTAATAGATTTGGATTGCCTCGAATTGAATATAATAATGTAATAATACAAAGAAAAATCGCGGATGCACTTATTTGGGCATCAAAAGTTCTCGTTATATCGGTACTAATGCTATTTGTAACAGTTTTAGGGTTTGTTTTAAAGTTAGATTTAGATTATTTATTTTTATTGATAATAATTGGGCTAATATTTGGTTCATTATTTCATTTAAACGATATAAAAAAATTATGGAAAATATACTTTGGAAAAAGAAATTCACTAAATGTTAAGTTTGTGAAAGATGATGTAGAATTAATTGAAACAAAAGGTGTTATGTATTTGCATAAGGATGTTTATTTTTATGAAGAGATTTTTAACAAATATAGTATTGATGATTTAAGACGTGAGCTGATTTTAATAGAACAAGAAATATATGATAGCAATAAGCGTAGATTTTGGGATAAGTATATAGTTCCAACGTTATTTTTATTAACTACAAGCACTATGGGGTTTATAAATGCTTTATTTGTAAAAGACATTTCAATGGAAATATACGATGTAAATATTTTGATGATGCAATATTCTGCATTAATAAGTATAGTTGTGATTATAATTATCCAAATATTTTTGGCAAAGCATTTGTTATTTAATCCCCCTGCAAAAAAGCTAATATTGCAAAAACTTGTAATTGAAGCTATTCTCGCGAAAAATATGAATTTAAATTAAAAATACGGAACAAATCTTGTTAGTACTATATTTAGAACCATGGTTTAGGAATGATCAGAAAGAAAATGCCTAACATAGATTTGTTTGAGATGACGAAGGTATAAAATGAACAGAAAAAAAGATGAAAAAACTGCAAAAATATTGTATGAAGTTATGGAGAGTGCGAAAGCACTTAGTCGTGAGTTGCATGAAAAAAGAGATAAAAGTCTCTGGAAAGAAATTAAAATGCCGTGTAATTTGGGGGATATAATTCATGGATTGAAAAAAAGTGAAATGACTGACATCCGCCAAAATTTAGGGATAAAATATTTAAGCTCCCTAAATAAAGATGATTTAGCCTCGGAGCTGACTAAATTACTACCGATATTTTTTGAATATACAATACGTAAATTTGACCGTAGCTTATTTGACTTAATAACATCAATAGTTCATAATTCCGGGGCAATACCATGTGCAGATATGGAACTTTCAGATGTTGAAAAGTTAATGAGGTATGGCATTGCCTTTCCGGTAAAACTGGACAAGCAAAAGGTTCTTTTTATGCCTGAAGAATTAATAAATCAATATAATTTATTAAATATTATTGAAACTGAAAGGGTAATTCAACGAAATACAGAATGGATACTTTTAGTGCAGGGCATGCTTTATTACTATGGTGTAATGGATGCATGGCGTTTAATTAAAAATGTTGAAAAATATGTTGATCAAAAAGTTAATATTGATGAATTTATAGATGTGTTATCTTTTTCTTGCTATTTTTATGAGTATATGGATATGACTGATTACGGTTACAGAGATAGCAGAGTGCATGACAGCAGAGCAATAATTGCAGAGCATAACAAACGACATGATGTTGATTATTATCCATTTACAAAAAAATATCTCTTAAAGACAGGTGATCGAAATAATAGAAGCTTGTCATCGGAAATGAAAAGCTTTACAGACTTTCTCCTGTTGAATTATGACATACCAAAGGATGGAATATATGAAATATCGGATCAATTAATCAATATTATAAATACGGGATTGAATCCATCGGTAATTATCGAATATTTAGAAACATGGATTGAGATACCTTCTTTTGAGTATTTGCAAATTTTAACCACTAAAGTAACGGAGCTGTACAACAATACGCGTCAATGGGCACTAAAGGGACATACACCCGGAGAATTGTTCAAAGCTTCTTCACCCCCAAATAATGTAATTGAAATGCCAACGCAAAATAAGATTGGCCGCAACGATCCGTGTCCCTGCGGTAGTGGTAAAAAATACAAAAAATGCTGCGGGAAGTAATACAATTATGCATTTTATATTATGCTTTTGATATAGGCTCAGAAACAACCTCACTATACTGATATATACAACTATTGTGCTAAAGCAATTTTTGTGACAGCAACCTTATAAAACGAAGCTTTAAGTTTGAGTCATAAAAATAACAATCCGCCATCGAGCGAACAAAAGTTCGAAAATGGTTGCAAAAAATACAATTCTCTGATATACTATAATAAAAATAATTTTCCAAAAAAAAGGGGTTTACCATGAAAACAATAGAGAATATTATAGATATTTTAGGATATAAATATTCTGAATCTTTATTCTATAGAGATAATATTTTTAGAGATTCTGGTATAAAAAAGCACCTTACTTCACAAATGTATAGGATAATAACAGAGATAAATCCTGATGCAGTTTATTGTGCTGATAATAAGCCCTTTATTGTTTTTTTTGATATAAGTAATAATGAGCATAAAAAATCTTTATTTAAGAAAATCTGGAATGCTCAAATTCCGGTAGTCTTTTTTAATTATGAAGATCGAATTGAAATATATAATGGTTGTTCATTAAAATTGGATACACATGAGTTAATGAATGTTGATAGTTTGCAAAGCGATGCGATTAATGAATTTAGTGATTTTTCATTTTGGAATGTAACAAATGAAAGCTTTTGGCTGAAATACAAAAAATCATTTGATGCACCTAAAATTGATAGTGTAATGCTTGATAATATTAAATATATAACTGATCTTCTCAAAAAATCATCATGTAAAGATTTTGCTGTTAAATTGGTATTAAGATTGATTTTTATAAGGTTTTTAATTGATAGAGGCGTTGATTTAGATTATCCGGGCTTTAATGAATCTATTGAGAGCTCTAAGGAATCATTATTAAAGATCCTTCAGTCAAAAAATTGTTTATATAATTTATTTATCTATTTAAAGGATAAGTTTAACGGAAATTTATTTGAACTGTATGTGAACGGAGCAGGACAAAGTGAAGAGGAAATTATGGAGGATTCTGTTATGGGATTGCTCTATGATTTAATGTCAGGACAATTGGAAATCAGGACTAATCAATGGTCCTTGTTTCCTCTGTATGATTTTAATATTATTCCGATTGAACTTATAAGTAATATATATGAGAGATTTTTAGGAGAAAAAAGACAAAAAGAGGATAGTGCATTTTATACACCTCCTTATTTAGTAGATTATATTTTGAATCAAACAATAAAACCTTACCTGAATGATCACAAATCTTGTAAGGTTTTGGATCCTGCTTGTGGATCAGGAATTTTTTTAGTGGAAACATTGCGTTCTATAATTGAAGCTAATATATCTGAGGATTCATATATAAATGATGATGAAAAATTAATAGAACTTATTAAAAATAATATCTTTGGCATTGATAAGAATGGAGAGGCTATTGATGTTGCGATTTTTTCAATGTATGTAACAATACTTGATTACAAGGATCCTAAATCTCTAAAAAATTTCAAGTTACCTTACTTAAAAGAAACTAATTTTTTTGAAAATGATTTTTTTGATGATGGTATTGAGGAAGTCTTTAAAGGTGTAAAGTTTGACTTTATAATAGGGAATCCGCCTTGGGGTAGAATAGATGGTGGATTGCATATTGATTACTGCAGAAAAAATAAATATGAAGTACAAAACAATGAAATATCAAGAAGCTTTATATATAGAACAAAGGATTTTTGTTGTGACAAAACAAAATGTTGTTTAATAGTTACTTCTAAAATATTTTATAATTCTCAAAATCCGGCTGTTAAATTCAGAGAATGGCTTTTGACAAATTCAAAAATTATGAAATTTATAGAACTGTCTGCGGTAAGAGAGTTGGTTTTCAAGCACGCTAAAGGACCGGCTGCGGTAGTCTTTTATACATTCTCAGAAGAAAAAAACAAGAATCTTTCAAATGATATTACTCACATTGTTCTTATGCCAAACGTATTTTTCAGCCTTTTTAATATTATTGTAGTTGAAAAGATAAATTATAAATATATTAAGCAGATTATATTATTCGATAATGATTGGGCATGGAAAACAATAGTATTTGGTACTTCAAAAGACTTTTTATTATTGAAAAAGATGAAAAGCAAATACAAAAATCTTAAAATGCATATTGAAAATAATAATTTATTATATGGGACAGGTATTCAAACACAAGATGGAAAAAAGGATGCATCACATTTATTGGGAAAAAAGATCATTGACCCCAAAGGAATAACATCTTTTTACGTGGATACAAGCAAGTATACAGTTTTTAATAAAAGGTCAATACACAGGATAAGGAACGAAAAATTATTTGAGCCTCCTTACGTATTAATAAAAAAGGGATTTAATATTAAAACATACAAATTGAAGGCTGCATATTCAGAAGAGGAGTTCTTGTATAGTGATGCAATAACCGGAATTGTGGGTAAAGATAAAAATCTTTTTCTTTCGTTAATGGGACTTATAAACTCTTCTTTGTATGCTTACTTTAATTTAATGTTAGGAACTTCAGCAGGGATAGAGCGTGAACAGGGGTTTCCTACAGATATATTAAAATTTCCGGCTCTTGTTGACAGTGAAATTGCTAATCTTACGGAATCCATTGTTGATTTGCTCAGCAATGATCATATTATGCAAGTTGGCTTTAATGAAGACAAAGAGGAAAAAATAAGAGCTCTTGATGAATATGTATTAAAATGTTTTAACTTAGAAAACAATAGTTCTATTGATTATGTTTTGAATATTCAAATTCCACTTCTGTCAGGTGGCAATACATATAAGGAAGTGTCGGATGAACAATTAAAAGTATATTCTGAAGTTATAACAGATTATTTTGATGATATTTTGAAAGAAAATAATCAATTTATAGAAGCAAGAGTTTATAAAAAAATTATGTCTCATTATTCAGCAGTGGAATTTACAATAGTTAATGATGAGCCTATGAAAAAAGTGAATTTTGTAGAAAATGAAAAAAGAGATAACTTAGAACTGTTTAGTAAGTTTATGATTGGAAAAACAAATGACATGTTTTTTCAGATTAAAGATATTATTAATTTTGAGGAAAATTCATTTTATATATTGAAAACGAATGATGTGAAAAATTGGCATGAGGCAATTGCTGAACTTGATCTCAGTGATATACTTAATTCAATTTTATCTCAAAAGGAGGAATTGAGATGAGTGGATTTAGGAATAATATTTCTTTAAATAGAAGTATATCACAAGGAATATTAAAGAATATTATATCAAAATTATTGATTTGCTGTGATTTAATGCTTGATGACTGTATAAAAAACAGCTTGAAAATTAATAACTTAGAAGAAGATATAAGGGATTATCTATATGTAAACTACTTAAATGATGATGATATTATGGAGAAAGTTGGCTTGGATGAATTCAGATTTTATTCGGAAGTACCTGAAAATTATCAAAATAACAAACCTAAAGGCAGAACAGATTTACATGTTTTCAGCATAGATATGTTTAAACATAGAAAGCAGTATTTTACCATAGAATGTAAACGAATTAATGGTAAAAAAACTTTAAATAGATATTATATTGAAAATGGAATAAAAAGATTTCTTGGAAAGCAGCCATTGTATTCATCTTTTTTTGGTATGAACTGTTTGTTTTCTTTTGTTGTGGAAGATATAGATATAGAAAAAAATACTGATGAAATTAATGGATTAATATCATGTGATTATGAAGAAATAAATGTAAAAAGCCCTATTTCCCATATAGAGATATCATCAAGTTACGACTATACATATAAATCTGAATATGTGGCTAATCATGATACTGATATTTTACTCTATCATGTCTTTTATAATTTTACATCAATTATTAAATAAATATTAATTATACAATAACGTGGAGGCTTAGGATGAAATCCATAAGAAACAGCGGTAAGAAGACAATAACCCTTGATGAAATATCAAAAGTGTATAAATTAAGGGACTACCATTCCTTAGTGGATTTTATAATGGATAAAATAGAATCTGAACTTATTGAGCCTGTAAAAAGCTCAGGGACTAATGGTAAGACTCCTGCATTGTATAATAAATATAGAATTAAAGATTTAAAGGTTGATAATACAGAGTATGAGAATGAGCTTATGTTTAATATTCATCCTTCTTTGAAGATAGATTATTACCTGAAAAATATTATTCAATATAAAGAAGACAGAAAATATATTTTGCAGCTTAGTAATTACATATCTAAGCATAAAGAACTTTTAAATGATTCTGTATCAATAAATGAAAGAAGCTTTGAAATTTGGAACAGAGAGAAATTTCTGTATAAAGAAGGCGGCTTAAGAATTTTAAAAAACGTCGGATTTTCATTACATGATTTAAATATCTATGAAACTACAGAGCCGCTGTCGTATTATTCACATCATAAAGACATCCCACAAAATATATTAATTTTAGAAAATAAGGATACATTCTACAGTATGAGAAGATATTTAATAAATACCGGCAGAACCATACTCGGATTACCTATAGGAAGTTTAGTATATGGTAAAGGAAAAGGAATATTCAAGTCCTTTAAGGATTTTACATTCTGTGTTGAACCGTATTTGAGCGACCAGTCTAATCAAATACTTTATTTAGGGGATTTAGATTATGAAGGTATATTAATATATGAACAGTTATCTGCTGTCTTCATGGACAGTATACCCATCAGACCATTCGGTGAAGCGTATGTGTATATGTTAGAAAAGGCAAAGAGTGTTATTTTGCCTGAAATGAAGGAAGGACAAAACAAAAAAATAGGCAGCCTTTTTTTGAACTCATTCAATGATAATGTTAGAGTTGAAATTTTAGAAATATTAAGGAATAACAAGTATATACCTCAGGAAATATTAAGTATCAGGGACTTTTAGGAGGACGTATGGTTTCTTTTTTGAACAATTTTCCGAAACGAATGAAAAATGTAGGCTCCTATGCTTTTTTATTTAAAAATAGTATGTCTAAGACCACGTGGAAGCAATACGGTTTTGAAGACTTTTATGAACAGACCAACATGGTGTTCATAGTAATGCTTTTTATTATGGAGCAATCGTTAAAAGATGAGCCATGTACCATGGACGATATTGGCGGGTTTATAGACATGGTAAATATGGAAAATTTTAAGAAACCTATTTCCTATGAAGAATGCAAGGAGTTAGGTGATTTTATTATAAATGTAATCTTAGGAAATCAAGGAAAGGTTATGTATTTTAGGGGGTATGATTTTCAGGATGAAGAGTACAAAAATATACATATAAGTTTTATCAACAACAAGCCTGTGTATATTGATGATGAAATCAGAAGGACATCATATCACCTGACAGATGATGGATATAATTTAATGTTATCCACGTTAGAAATGGAAAGCAATATGCTGTTAACTATTCATGAAATGATTTTCAAGCTTCATATAGAAAAAGCATCCTATGATAAGGCTGTAGATGATATTAAGAATATATTCAATCAGCTGCGTATACAATATCAGCGTATAAGGGAAGCTATGAGAAAGATAAAGCAAAATGCACTGAATTACTCAGTATTGGATTACAAGATATTGTTGGAGGAGAATCTTGAGACAATAGGGGATACAAGCAGGAAATTTTCAGGGTACAGGGAGAATATAAGGGAAAGAGTAAGAGAGTTAGAAGAAAAAGACATAAATATTCAAAAACTGGACAAAGAAGATACCAAGAATCTTATGAATTTAAAAATAATTGAAAATTATCTGGGCAGGGCAATAGATGAGCACCAACAAATATTAAAAAGTCATTTTGAGCTTAACTCGTTATATAGCAAAGAATTAGAGGATCTATCTCAGATGACCTTGATAAAAAGGTTTAATATAAGGAGTGAGTTGTACGATAAAATATTGGAGAATCCTGACAACCTAAGAAATATTGAATATTTTATCCGACCTTTGTTAAATCAAGAGGTGGATAAGGTCTACAATATAAATAAGTCAGTGGAAATACAAAAACCAATCCGGACTAAGCTTAGGGATGATGAAGAAGAAGTACTGGAATTTGATGATGAGAAATGGCAGGAGGAGCAAGCAGCTAAGCAAAAAGAAAAAGTAAAGCTATATAATCGTTCTCTTTTGTCGATACTTACTTACGCTTACGAACATAATGGAATAAGTCTTAAGGATTTAAAGGAAAGTCTAAATGAGGATTATTCAGAATTGATTCCTAACGTAGAAATATTTAAAGAAATCGTAATTGAACTTCTCAGGAATTCAAATATTGATATACAAGAATTAAAAAAGGAGCGTTCAGAGCATATAGCAGAAAATACAACTTTAGAATTTCAATTAAATGAAAGTATTTTGGATTTAATAGAGAATAATCATAGTTTAGAAGGTATAAAAAAGATAAGTACATTCAGGCTTGATGATGAGGATCTGGTTATATTTGAAAATCTCAATAGCAACACCGGTAAGATTAAGCGCATTTATTGTTCTAATATCTATTTCGATTTAAACCAATAGATGAACAGGAGGTAGTTATGGGTTACGAATTAGAAGAAATAACTCTAAGCCAGAGTATTTTTTATTACTTAATTGAACACAGGGAGTTAAGAGAAGAAGATAATATTTCATTATATAAAGCGTATACGGAAAATGATAATATAATGGATTTAGTAAAAAGACAAGGAATTATAGCCGAAAGTTTAATTGAACGATATGGAAATATAATATATTTAATTCCCAACGAAGATAATACGTACTTAGGATTTTCAAAGCAGAATCTGAAATCAATACTGTGTAAATCAACAGCAACGGATAAAGACTATTACTTGTCTCAGTTTGTTATATTAACATTATTAGTAGAATTCTATGATGGGCAGGGAAGCAGCAGTAAAGCGAGGGATTATCTGAGGGTAGGAGATCTTTTAAACAGTGTGTCAGAAAGGTTAAAAGAGGGGATAGAAAGTTCGGACGAAGAATCCCAAGATATTGATGGATTGGCTTTTTCTAATATGTTAGAAGCCTTTGAAGCACTAAGAAGCGAAGAGAAAGGCTCCAGAGCTAAGACTACGAAGGAAGGCTTTGTTTACAATATATTAAAGTTTTTGCAAAATCAGGATTTAGTTGATTTCATAGAAGAAGATGAAATGGTAAAGACTACAAAGAAGTTAGATCAATTTATGGACTATAATCTTTTAAACAAAAAGAACTACAGGAGAGTTCTGAGAGTTTTAGGAGTGGTGGAAAATGAGTAAAATAAATGCTATCAGGCTGATAAATATTAATTATAATTACAATGGAATTCGCGTTGATGATGAAACATTTCATCTGAATAGTGAGAGCACCCTTCTTTCTCTTAGAAATGGCGGCGGAAAGTCTGTGCTTGTACAGATGCTTATAGCTCCATTTGTACATAAAAGATACAGAGATACTAATGATAGAAAATTTTCCGGCTACTTTACTACAAATAAGCCAAGCTTCATATTAGTAGAGTGGAAATTAGACGGTAACGCAGGATATGTGCTGACAGGAATGATGGTCAGGAAGAATCAGGAAGTAAACGAGGAACAAGCCCAAAGGGATTTGGACATACTGCAGTTTATCCATGAGTATAAAGGGCAAAATCAATATAGTATTCACAATATCCCCTTCATAAAGGCTGATGATGAAGGTAAAACTCTTATGAAGTATAGTGATTGTAAGAAGCTTTTGGAAGCACTAAAGGTATCTGATGACTACAGTTTTTCTTTATATGATATGAGTAACAGCAGCCAGTTGAAGAACTATTTTAATAAGTTGGAAGAATACCAAATCTATTACAAAGAATGGGAATCCATCGTTAAAAAAATAAATCTTAAAGAGTCGGGGCTGTCGGAGCTTTTTACAAAAGCAAAAGATGAAGCAGGATTAATAGAAACATGGTTTTTACCTGCAGTTGAGGATAAATTAAACAAGGATAAAAATAGAATTGAAGAATTCAGAGATATTTTAAGTAAATATATAAAGCAGTATAAGGACAATAAAGAAAAAATAGATAAAAAGAATACTATTTTGTTGTTCAAAGAGGAAACATCCGAAGTTTTAGATATAGCTGAAAATCTTAAAGATTCCATAGAGGGAAAAAGCAGTTTAGAAAATAAAATAGCAAATTTAATTAATAAGTTAAGAGAGCTTAAGCTTAGTCTTGATTCGGATAAAATAAGTCTGGAAGAGAAAGAGTTTATTTTAAATGAAGAGATCAATCGTATTAAATACGAGGAAATATCCTTTGACATATATGGTCTGGAAGACGAGAAAGAAGTATTGGCAGATAAGTTTTCGGAAGCAAGTACCTTAATTAAGAAAAAAGAAGAGGATAAAAAAACTTGTGAAAAACTTAAAAACATCCAACTTTGTGCAAAGATAAATGAACAATACAGAGATGCATCTCAGGAAGTTCAATTATTAGAGAATAAACTTGAATTAATAAAGCATAAGGAAAAGGATCGGGCTCCTGAAAGAGAGTCCTTGGGATATGCTTTAAGGTATCATTACGAAAATGAAGTAAAAATGTTAGAAGATATATTGCTTAATATAAAAAAAGAGCTTAAGGAACTTGAAGAAAATGACGAGCGGCTTAATAAGGAAGCAGAGAAGCTTAGGAAGAGGGAAGTACAAGAGAATGCATACTTAGCTGAAATCAATGCAAATATATCAAGCTTTGACAAGGTAGAGAAGAGTTTTAATGAATTATATAGGGAGGACCTAAGAAGAAATATTCTTAATGAATATGAAGAAGGCAGCTTAGAAATAAGAATCAAAAGATTGAAGGAATCAATAGGACAGTTAAGTACAGAGATTGTCAGATTAAAGAAAGCAAGTTCTGAGAATGATGAAAGTCTGAAAGTATACGGAAGACAATTGCAGGACAAGATTGATGAGCGTGCTACAATATCTCAGAAAATTACAGGAATAGAAGAAAAACTGGAAGCCCTGGATTCTAAAATTGAAGTCAGGAAATCAATAATAAAGCATATAGGCTTCGGTGAAGAAAGGATTTTTGATACGGAAGAGATATTAAAGGAATTCCAAAGGAGAATAACCCAGGTTCAGGAATCTGTAAAGCATATTGAAATTAATCTTAGGGACATGGAAAAAGAGTATAATAACATAAAGTCAGGCAAGGTATTAGAGCTTCCGGCCAACATTAAAGAAGCACTGGATGCAGAGGGGATAAATTATGTATACGGAATGGAATGGCTGAAGAAAAACAATAAAAGTCTTGATGCAAACAATAAAACAGTAAAAAACAATCCCTTTATACCCTATGGACTAATATTGACACAACGAGATATAGAACGGTTAAAGGCAAGTAATTTAGGTATATATACATCATTCCCTATTCCGATAGTTATAAGAGAGAATATAGAGAAAAATATTGAAGGAAATGCATCCTCTATATATGCAGGGGGAAAAGTTAACTTCTATGTTCTGTTCAATAATAATTTGCTAGATGAGGAGGAGCTGGCTAAGATTCTGCTTGCAAAAGAGGAAGAAATTCAAAATATCAAAGAATCTCTGAAAAGACGAAATGAGGATTTAGAAGAATACCAACAAAAATATAATAAGATATTTTATCAAGAGTTGACAGAAAAAAACTATAGAGATGTAAAAAACAGTCTTGAATCCAATCTTAAAATCAAGAGCTCCATTGAGGTTGATTTGAATTCTCTCAGAGAAAAAGAAAATAATTTAAGAGAAGAACAGGAAAAATTGAAAGAAACTATCAAACAAGGTGAAAAGGAATTAGATGGATTAAATCGCAAGAATAAAGATTTAATAGACTTAATGGAAGAATATAAAGAGTATTTATTTCTTATGAAGGAGAGAATTGAAGTCAGAGAAAGCATCTCAAAAATCGTATCAGACAGTAAGCGCATCAGAGATGAAATCAGAAGTCTAAAACAAACACAAAATGATAAATTGGATTCCGGACGAGTATATTCAGGCAAAAAGAAGACTTCGGAAGAAAAGCTGCAAAAATATTTAAAGTATGATAAAAAGGAATTAGTTCAAAAAGATATTGAAGACATTGAGGCAAGATATGAAGCATTGACAAAGGAAATAACCGGTGAGTTAAAAGATGTTGAAGAATCTTTGGACAGGGCCTTTAAAAAATACAACGACATGGAAAAATACTTAATAGAAACTTACAGTCGATTAAAAATTAAGGAAGAAGAGTTTGGAGAGGTAATATACGACAGCTTTACTTTAAGCTCAATAGAAAATGATTTGCTGAATATAGAGGATGAAATAAAAAACTTGTCAGAGTATTATTCGGAATTAAAAAGTAAAATTGCAGTTAAGGAAAATCAAATAGACACGGAGTACAAGAAACTAAAGGAAGCTCATAATAAAGAGCAGCTAATGCCAAAGGCTGAGATAGTATCAACTGATTTTAAAACACGAATTTCAGAGAAAAAGCATGAACTTAACAAGTTAAATATTAAATTAAACAACATTATCAGTCGTATAGGTTATTGTGATAACAATCTTTCCGCATTAGCAGAATATTACGAATTACCTGTAATAGAGGAAATAGAGTTTTCTCAGGATATTGCGCTAATGGATAAGGATTCTTCAGACCGATTCAGAGGAGTAATGGTAAGAGATTACAGACAAATAATCGGGCACATTAATGAGTTGAAAAACAAACTATCGGCATCGATTGATAAATTGTTGAGAAATGATGCTTTCCAGGAAGATTTTTTCGGCAGACCATTGAATATGCTGCATTCGTTGATAGAGACGCCAATAGAATTTATTGAGCAGTTAATGACTACAATTAAAGCCTACGATGATTTAATGGCTAAATTAGAGGTAGATATTGCCCTGGTAGATAAGGAAAAGGAAAGGATATTGCAGATATTATTGGAATATATCAGTGATATTCATAAGAACTTAAGTAAAATAGATAAAAACTCTACCATAAAAATCAGAGAGAAATCCGTAAAGATGCTGCGTATGGATCTACCGGATTGGGATGCAGAAGAAAACCAATATAGGAACAGACTGCAAGATATAGTCGAAGACCTGACACAAAGCGGAATCAGCCGGTTGGAAAACAATGAAAACATAGAAGAAGTAATCAGCCCTGTAATAACTACAAAGAATTTATACAATTCAGTTGTTGGAATTAACAATATTATAATTAAGCTATATAAGATAGAGGCTGAAAGGCAGTATCCAATTGATTGGGCTGAAGTATCAATGAATTCAGGAGGGGAAGGTTTCTTATCTGCATTCGTAATATTATCAAGCTTACTGTCCTTTATGAGAAGGGACGAGACAGATATATTTGCTGAATTAGAAGAGGGGAAAGTCCTCATAATGGATAATCCTTTTGCACAAACATATTCTGCCCATTTATTGAGACCTTTAATAGATGTTGCAAGGAAGAGTAATACTCAATTAATTTCTTTTACGGGGCTTAGCGGAGAGTCAATATATAATTCTTTTGAAAATATATATGTTTTAAATTTAGTTCCTTCAAGTCTCAGAAAGGGAACACAATACCTGAAAGGTCACCATGCAAAAGGTGAAGATATAGAAGTCATGGTTACTTCACGGGTAAAAACAGAAGAAGTAGAGCAAATGAGGCTGTTTTAAGAAGTCAATAATTTAGAAAACTAAGGTATTTGAAAACAAAAAAATTCATACTGTATGGGATAAAGGAAATGAAACTGTTACAAATTATAACGCTTTGAAAATAACGCTGCTTTTGTGCAACTTATTTAAGTTTCTTTTTAATAAAGCAACCAATATTGGTTGCCTTTTTTCTCCGTTGTGTTATAATAATTGTTAGGGGTGATGTTATGAAGAGTTACACTGCATTAATAATAGATCTGAAAAGCTCTCGATCATATTCAGTCGAAGATAGAAATTCTATACAGAACTACATTATTACTGTAATTCAAAATTTGAATGAAGTGTTTTCGAGTTCTTTGTCCAGGGATGTCGAATTTAGTGCAGGAGATGAGGTGCAAGGTTTATTCGTTTCTCCGGAATCGGCATATCTATATTTTAGAATGTTTAGTATGCTAATTTCTCCTGTTGAAATCAGAGCAGGAATTGGCGTGGGAGAGTGGAATGTAAAAGTTGAAAATGCAAGCACCACAGCTCAGGATGGTCCGGTATATCACAATGCACGCTACGCTATTGATAATTTAAAGGATGCGATAGGGTATTCTGTGCTTCTTTATTCAGGGAGCAAGGTTGATTTGTTTTTAAATGCTGTAATTAATACATCTTTTGCATTAACTAATAACCACAGTGAATACCAAAATGAACTTATGCTACTTTCGGAATTGCTTTACCCCATTGATTACTACCAAGTGATTGGTCATAATAAAATTAGCTTGATTTCAAAACTTATAACTTCAAAAAACAAACTTAATTATTATACGTATTATAAGAAAAGTAAATCAGTAAAAAAATATCCCTTCGACAAGATTGAGTATATAAGCTTTGAATCTTTTCCAATAGATGCGGCTAATGATGATAGCACCTTTTATGTTTCCGGCGGGAAGAAAAGAGGAATGATTACACAGTTATCCGAAATTTTAAATATAAGCAGACAAAGTATTGAAAAAACCTTTAAGGTGGCCAATATATACGAAGCTAGAAATTCAACTATTGTCGCATTAAGATTTATGGATGAGTATTTATAAGAGGTAAATATGATTATATATATCTTGCTTATAGCCCACCTTCTTGCCGATTTTACCTTTCAGACTACAAAATTGGCACAGCAAAAACGTAATAGCTTTAAATATTTTCTTTTCCACATATTGATTTATGCTGTCATATTTTTGATGGCAATTTTCCCTTGGGTGAAATTCGGAAAGGCCATTTTACTCTACATAATTATTATAAGCTCACACTTTTTTATTGATTGGACAAGAACATCTGTGGATAAGAAATTTAGTAGTAAAGCGATTATATTTGCCTCTTTTATTATGGATCAAATTTTACACATTTTGATTCTTGCCATTTTATATTATGCTTTTGATATAGGTTCAGAAACAACCTCAATATACGGATATATACAACAATTGCCACATTTTAATAGTTTGATTATTTACTCTTTGATATTTGTGATAATATGGGATCCTGCAGCGGTTTTTATAAAGAAGCTATTCTCGTATATTATTGATGGAAATAGTTGTGCTCAGGAGGAAAATGATCCTCAAATAGGGCGTGTAATTGGAAAGCTTGAACGAATTATTGTTTCAGTTTTAATCTTATGCAATCAATTTGGGGCAATTGGCTTTGTGTTGACTGCAAAAAGCATTGCTCGTTACAAGCAACTTGAAGATAAAAATTTTGCTGAGAGATATTTGGTGGGGACCTTGACTAGCGTATCAATTGCGTTTATTACAACTATTGTGCTAAAGCAATTTTTGTGATGGTAACAGAATACCGGTGACTGATACTAATAGTTCGGATGGCTCAAGGGATGTAATTTAGTATATTTGAGTTAACAAAAATAAAACCAGGAGAAGAAGATGGAAAACCTACAAAAAATAGTAGTACTGATTGATGCGGATAATACGCAGCTTTCCAAAATGGATAATGTGATGCGTGAAATTTCTACGTATGGTCGTATTATCGTAAAAAGGGCTTATGGAAATTGGAAGAAAGAAAACCTCAAAAATTGGGAAGATGAGGTGAAACGTTTAGCAATCAAGGCAGTGCAGCAATTTGATTATGTATCCGGGAAAAATGTAACAGATATGGCTATGGTTATAGATGCTGTAGATTTGTTACATACAGGTATATATGATGCTTTTGTTATTGTTGCAAGTGACAGTGACTATACCCCTATTGCAATAAAACTACATGAATCTGGTGTATACGTTATAGGGGTAGGTGAAAAGAAAACTCCCGAAGCCTTCAGGAATTCTTGTGATGAATTTATTTATTTAGAAAATTTATCAGAAAAAGAGTTATCTAAAGCTGATGACACAGATATTGAATATGATAATGATTCTGATGCAAATATCAATGAAATTCATAGTTTATTAAAAATTGCATTTGAAAAGTATCAGGATGATGACGGTTATGTAAACGTTAGTTCTGCAGGAACGTTTATTAAGAGAACAAAACCAGATTTTGATTTGCGTTCTTACGGCTATTTGAAATTGCCGGATTTAATAGAGGCATATCCGGATAAATATGAAATAAAAAGGTATAGAGGTAAGGGAACGGTTACTATTGTTGCTTACAAATGCTTATAATATGGCGATAAAATAAAATGAGAATAATTCAAGAAAAATGATGATGATATTGTACTGACAATACGTATAATTTGTGTGTGGATTGCCATAATGAGATTATATACAGTTGTACCGAATAGATGAAAAGTTTTATTTAAGCATAAACTATATACTTAATACCAGATTATCTCAAAGGAGGATAACACTATGCCGGAGCTTCCTGAAATGGAAACATACAAAAAATTACTTGCTGAAAAAATTCTCGGAAAGACTATCACAGATATTGAAGTTAACAGAGAGAAGTCGATTAATGTATCAAGTTTAGAATTTGTTCAAGAAATTAAAGGAAAACAGATTGTAAAAATAGATCGCAGGGCTAAACACTTAATTTTTAGTTTAAATTCCGGGAAACACCTTTTATTGCATTTAATGCTTGGAGGGTGGATGTATCTTGGGAATGAACATGACAATCCTGAACGTACGAAGCAAGTCGTTTTATCCTTTGGTGATATGAATCTATATTTCATTGGTCTGCGATTGGGTTATCTTCACCTATTGGATGAGCAGGATCTGCAGCAAAAGTTTTCTGATTTAGGTCCTGAACCTTTGGAATCGGACTTTACATTTGATGCTTTTCAAGATATGTTACAGTCTAAACGTGGAAGGTTAAAAATGACTCTCACAGATCAAAAAACAATATCAGGTATTGGTAATTTATATTCGGATGAGATTTGCTTTGAGGCGAAAATTAGGCCAACTGTGACAGTAAATTCTCTTGACGGCGATAGTATGTTTTCTGTATACAATTCAATACATACTGTTTTGCGGAATGCTGTTAATCTTGGCGGATATATGGAGATCCCTTTATTTCTGGGGGATCAGCACACTGGAGGATATAATAATCACATACTGGTATATGACAGAGAAGGAGAGAAATGCTTACGATGTGGAGGAATCATTGTCAAAATAGAACTTAATTCTCGCAAATGCTTCTATTGCCCGGATTGCCAGCTGAGTTAAAGTCACTCACTATTCACAGTTTAATGTGAAAAGGGTATATGGAAATTGGACAAGTATGAAATAAAAAGGCTCTTTTAGCTGGTGATTATTTTCCGGCTAATGAATATAGGAGATTAAGGCAACGGGAGATAATATGGAAAATTAATTAAAAGGGTGATGGTAACAGGATGCTAATTTATTATACTCAAGAACTTTCTTGCGAAACATGCGGCAGGACATTTATTTTCAGAAATTATGAAAAGGAACGCTTTGCCCAACGGGGTTTGGAAAAGCCTAAACACTGCCCGTTATGCCGTAAAGCTGCACAGGAACTGCGTAAGCAAGAAATAGAACGGATAGAAAGTGAAAGATGGCAACAAAAAAAGGAAGAAGAGAAAAAGATATTTGATATTCGATTGAACGAGTGGAGGGTTGTTGCAAAGGATGATATTCATCCGGCTGACGGTCACGTTCTTTATGTAATCGGAAATGGGTTTGACCTGATGCATGGGGTAAGCTCAAGTTATTATGCATTTCGAGATTCCCTTGGGAGAAACAGTGCGCTCCTCCACGCTTTTGAGAATTTTTTGACATCAGAGGATATCTGGGCAGATTTTGAGGAAGCCCTTGCCCACTTTGATATAAAAGCCATGAGCAACGGTTTCGTTGTTGACAGTTGGCTCGATATACTTGGTGCGTATGACAAAGATGCGGGTGAATCCGAATTCTATCAAGCAGGTGAAGCAGCGGCAAATCCCATTTTGACAGCTGTACATGAACTACCGCGACGCTTTCGCATGTGGATTGAAACACTTTCAATCGGAACCGATGACCGGCCGCTGCAAAATATGTTCCGGCAGAACGGCAAGGTGCTTTGCTTTAATTATACAGAGTTTGTCGAAACGCTTTATGGAGTTTCTGAGGATAACATCTGTTATATCCACGGCTGTCGAAGAAAAAAGAAATATTGTCCAAAGGAAAGGTTGGTCTTAGGACATATGCCCTGCGAAGATACAAACACATATGACTTTGATGATGTTTCTCCTGTGGGTCCCAAAAATCCTTTTAAACTCTCAATGATTGATGCGGCACAGGATTATGCTATTCAACTGATTGGGGAAAGCGATGAGGTGCTGACAAAGAATTGTGGTGATATCATCTCTGCTAAAGGGACATTTTTTGCAGGCTTAAATGAAATAGAGGACATTATTACAATCGGTCACTCCCTGTCACCTGTTGACTGGGACTATTTTTTGGAGATTGCATCAAGGATTTCTAACATCAAAGATGCTCGCTGGTATTTTGGATGCCATGGAATGCGTGATCTGGATAATCTTGAAAAGCTGCTTGTGAAGCTTGGAATTAATCAGTCAGCTGTATCTGTTTTCCGCACGGACGATATTGCTGTGACTCCTCTGAAAGATAACATATTGACTGGAACGCTGAAAAAGTTGCCGGTTGAAAAAAAGCTGTGTACCTCTTCTGATGGCAGGTGGTTGGTAAAGACGTCAGCTCTATCGCTTAAGATTGTTAATCAGGAAAGCCATGCAGTTGATTATGAAACGGTATTTTCGTCATCTGTAAGTGATGCCTTTTTCGTTCTGTCCGGAAAATATATGTTTGCTGTCATTCGTGGCGTCGATTCAGGGGTCTTCCTTTTCCGAATCATTGATAATCATTGGAGATTTATTAATGAACTTGAAAGCATTCAAAATCAAAGTTTGATTAACCGTCGATTACGTTGTGTTTTCCTAACTGCTAATGAAATCATTTTTGTATATAACAACCGGGTGAGAAAATACTCTCTTTCGGATGGATCTCTTGTGTCCAATAAAGCTTTGCGCAATGCCCCAAGTTATTTATATAGTGGGGTGGATATAAGTCAACTGTTCTTTAAAAAACTACTCAAGTAATAGTATATATATAAACATTCACCAAATTACGCCGATATAATTTATGTGCAAAATACTATTTTTTACAGTAAGTCTAAACTATTAATTGATGAATTAACCAAACTGAAAGCAATACATTCGTCGGAACACACTGCTTTTCATGAATGGGTGCAGTTTTCTAGACAATGGCTTTTATATTCTGCAGCTTTTGGCTTTACAGACAATTATGATGAAATAATGGATGGAAAATATACTAATGATATCCTATACGGTACATTTCATCAATATTCAATAGAAATTATGAAAAAGAAAGTAATGATCAAGTATGTATATTCTGATGCTTCAATACTGAAACCGGAATTTGCGACTCAAACCATTATTAACTCATTGTTGGAAAAATTTGTCCTGCTGTGCTTGAATACGATGAAGATAATGAAGATTACGAACAATCAAAAGGTGAACGAAAATTAACGGATTTAATTTCTGAAAACTATAAAAGGTGTTATAAATTACATAAAACTGATGATGATTCATATAATTTATACCTGAGGTTACTGCTCGTTACGGATTTCATAAGTGGAATGACAGATTCTTATGCCAAGAACTTGTATAAAGCTTTGGTAGGTATTTATTAGGCAGTACACATGAGAGCATGATATACCTGCGGGAGCAGTTTGCAACGTAGTGGACAAGGCATTTGTTTATTCGGGATTAAATTCTTGATAAGCATAAAAAAGAAGTTGATAATGGAACAAACGTTTATTATGTTATATTAACAATTAGTCGATAGATTTTATTATATGATGAGAAAAGGAGTAAAGTGTTTTGTATGATAGATAGGTATAGGCGGTCCTGTTCTTGGGGTTTATTGAAATAAGATATCTTGAAAATGAAATAGTTAATTCAGACCATTTCAAAGACTTTGTAATATGAAATAAACTTGCATTGCTGACATTATCAGAAAAATTGATACTTAATATAAGGCAAAGTATGGTGACAAATATGATATAAATCCGGAATTGTATAGATAGGGTTTTAACTGTAAAAATTAAATGCTTTTAAAAACTAAACTACATAGTTAGATATATGGAGGTGATTCCAATAGATGATTTTTTATATGATATTTTAATTGCATTTTTTTCAGCAATCGTAGGAGCAATTTTTGGTGTAATTATACCTAAATTGTTGAAAAGTAGTGAAACTAGTTGTTCTGTTAATAAACAACTGAATTTTTCTCAGATACATTTTGAACAAAATAAATATATTTATAATAATTATACACAAAATACAATTACCCATGGTAAGGAAAAGACACAAGGCATGAGTAGTGAAGAAATACTCATTGCATATATTGTTGGTTCTTTATTGTTGATTTATGGTTTTTTAAAATTTGAACCTCAAATTAGTAGGTTAATTTTGATAATGACAGTTTTTTTAGAAACTGCATTTTTAACTACTGCTTATTTAGTAACAAAAAAAAATTATATTGATTTGTCAATAAAGACTATATTAGTGTTCAATATTATTGCCACTATTTGCTTTCCTATTTTATTGTACTTGATGAAAAATCCTATAACAGGTGAATTTGTTAATAAAGGTGAAATTTTAAGTTTAATAGAAAAAGACGGACTCTTTTCTATTCTATTAAATATAAACGCATACGGTTTTTTGTTATATCAAGCTTTAGGGGTAATAGTTCTCTTTGGATTTATGTTCTTTACGTTGATTAGTACATTACATATTTTATCTATGATAAATTTGACACTGGAAAATCGGTTAACAAAACTTTGGAGGTATATATATAGAAAGACTGTAAAAACCTGCAGTTCAATGAGTTCTTATATAGGGTTTGGATTGTTGTTGCTTTTGATAAGTTTTCTATTTGTATCAGGAGTATTATCTTCATTTTTAAGTGCAATATAATACTTGCTATAGTTTGAATGTAAAGCTAAAATGTTCAGTATCAGAGGATTTTGTTACTGCAACATTACTTTCGATTATTTTATCTTGATAGGTCTGCAATATTATTTGAATATTTTTATATTCCAGCGTTAAAGTAGATGTTAAAACCTTTATGCAAACAGCTTCAAGGCTTTTGACGGAATTTTTATTAAAAATAAAAAAATTAGAGAAACAATTTTATAAAGCCTTATAAATATTTATTTAAAACTACTAAATTTTCACTAAAATACAAAATATTTGTATAAAATATTGATATTTGCGTAAAATTATAGTATAATTTAAGGTAGGAAGGAGGTAGTTCCTATGTTAGAAGAAGAATTAGTGCAATTAGTTAAAAAAATCATTTCTGAAAAATGTGAAAAACAGTATATAGAGCTTAAGAAAGCATCAGGAGGAACACCAACTAAACTTTACGATACTTTATCTAGTTTTTCTAATCAAGTAGGTGGAGGAATCATTATCTTCGGAATTGATGAAGGAGCTGGGTATAAAGTTGTAGGTGTTTATGATGCCCAAGACCTTCAAAAGAAGGTAGTGGAACAGTCTCTGCAAATGGATCCTGTAGTAAGACCATTATTTACAGTTGCTCAGGTAGATGGTAAGGTAGTTGTTAGTGCAGAAATTTCAGAGTGTGACATTTATGATAAGCCATGCTTTTATAAAGGTGCCGGGAGAATAAGGGGGTCTTACATACGTGTTGGTGATTCTGATCATCCTATGACAGAATATGAAATATACAGCTATGAAGCATTTAAAAGAAGAATCCATGATGAACTTCGGATTGTCGATAGAGCCACAATGGAATATTTGAAAAAGGACAATATTATTGAATATCTTTTAAAACTGCGCAGACAAAAGGTTAATTTAGCAAACCTTGATGATAAACGAATACTGGAAACTCAAGGTATAAGTCAGGATGGATTACCCACTTTGGCGGGATTGATGCTTCTTGGTGAATATCCACAAGAATTTTATCCTCAACTAAGCGTAACGGCAATGGTGGTACAGGGAAAAGAGATAGGTGAACTTGGAGAAGACGGGGAACGCTTTGTAGACAATAAACGGGTTGAAGGAACCATATCTCAGATGCTTGAGGGTACGTTAGCTTTTGTACGAAGAAATATGAGGGTTAAAACTATAGTCACAGAAGATGGTACTCGTGCTGATAAACCGGAATACCCAATAAAGGCAGTCAGGGAGATTATACTAAATGCACTTATACATAGAGATTACAGTGTCCATACAGAACGTTCACCTGTCAGATTAATCATGTATGAAGACAGATTGGAGCTGGAGAATCCGGGAGGTCTATATGGCAGAATAACTGTAGATGATTTAGGTAAAGTAGCCGCAGACACCAGGAATCCATACTTAGCAGGAGCGTTGGAGATTATGATTGATACAGAAAATCGATTTTCTGGTATTCCTACTGTTATAGCTGAACATAAAAAAGCCGATATGCCTGCTCCTGTATTTATAGACAGACGAGGAGTATTTAAAGTAATATTTTACAAGAAGACAATCGTACAAGATAAAAATATTGATTTTGAACAGGAGATTTTAAATTATTGCATTACACCACGAACCAGAGAAGAACTCGCTTATAAATTTGGCTTTGAAGCACCGAGTTATTTTATAAAAACGTATATCTATCCGTTGATTAATAGTGGGAAAATTAAAATGACTTTGCCAGATAAACCAAAGAGTAAATACCAGAAGTATTATTCATGAATGACCGGGAGTAAATAACATAGAATTAATTAATAATAAATGCAAATAATATTTTAGAATAATTGTTAGGGAGTGGGAAAATGTCCAAGGTATCAATTTTAATAAGTAATATTAGAGTTAAAGGTTTTAATTTTCCAAACAGATATGCCTGTGCTCCGTTTGATATAGCTAAAGCAACTGAAGACGGATTGATAACTGAGGAATTGCTTTCAATTTATGAGCAGAGAAAGGGTCCATCTCTTATAATTGTTGAACAGGCAGCCATAGCGCGTGCAGGACAGTACAGAGATAAGCTTATATTTGTGGATAGAGATGAATGTATTGAAGGATTATCAAGACTTGCAGATATTATACATAAGAATAACCAAGTAGGAGTTGTTCAGATAAATCATGCCGGTAGTGCTGCGGATGTTGAACTTACAGGAATGGAAGCTGTGGCTCCATCTGCTGTTGTAAACCCTGCATTTGAACGTACACTGCCAAGGGCGTTAACTGTAGCAGAAATTCATGAAATAAAAGAAGATTTTGTAAAAGCTGCGCTGAGAGTAAAAAAAGCAGGCTTTGATGGTGTAGAAATACATAATTGTCATGGATTTTTATTGACACAATTTTTATCGACCTTAACTAATTTAAGAACAGATGAATATGGCGGGAGTTTGGAAAACAGAAGCCGTCTTTTATTAGAAATAACAAAAGATATAAGAAAGGTCGTAGGTGATGATTTTTTATTGCTGGTTCGTCTTGGGCTGGATGACCTTTTACCGGGAGGGTTAACTCTTGAAGAAGGATGCCGGGTGGCGGAGAAGCTTGTTGAAGCAGGAATAGATATTCTTGACACTTCATCGGGTATGCTTCCGCCGTTAGTATTAAAAGGACCGGCGATGCTAAGAGATATGATAAAAACCGTAAAATCAAGAGTGGATGTTCCGGTTATTGGGGCAGGTGAATTAGAAGATATTGAAATAGCGGCAGATATGGTTGGAAAAGGTGAGGTTGATTTTATAGCTCTAGGAAGGGCTGTACTAAGCCAACCAAATTTTATAGAGTGTTTATTGGAAAAAATAAAAGCTTATTAGACATTGTGTCTTGGCGGTAAACCAAGGCACAATGTTTTGTTATAGGGATTTCATTAATCTTTCAATATTATTCTGTTAATTCTGTAAATTTCTTGTATTTAGTGTTTTATATTTGCTTTTCCTCCTTGTTTTAATTATACTGATATTGGTTTACTTTAGATAAAACGGATGACCTTATTGGAGAAGAACACATATGAAAAAAAAGAATGCTATAGTTATTATCACATTTTTTATGCTTATTTTGATAATTCAATTTTTTATAACTAATAATGAAAAATATTTAACCAAAGATGAAATCAAGTGGCTTAAGGAGCAGGAAGCCATAATTTATGCTGCCAATGAAAATGCTCCGCCGCTGCGCTTTGTTGATGAAATAGATAACCAGTATAAGGGAGTCGTTGTTGATGTTGTAAATCAGCTGTCATTGGAACTGGGAATAGATATACAGACTGTACCGATGAAATGGGATGATGCATTATTGTCATTAAAAGAAGGTCGCACACAAATGTGCGACATGTTTATAAATAGGGAAAGAAGCCAGAATTACTTATTTACAGATCCAATATATAATTTAAGAACTGTCTTATTGACAAGGGCGGATGATAATTTTGATACAGGAAATATTAATAGTATGAAAATTGCAACGGAATTAGGTGACTATGCTAACAGTTATTTAATCGAGAATTATCCTGATGCCGAATTAATATACACACATAATGTTGAAGAAGGGCTTGAGCTGTTTTTAAATGGAACAGTCGATGCAGTTATAGGAGACGAACCTATCATAACTTTTCTATTGGTAGAAAAGAATGAAAATCTTAATCCTAAATACAGTAATATAATTCTGTATCAACAGGAGGTTGTATTTGCGGTAGCTAAAGATAAGCCTGAACTGGTGCAGATTTTAAATAAAGCGATTCCTCAGCTCAAAAGTAAGGGACAGTTAGAAAAAATTCAGCAGAAATGGTTCGGGATATCTACCCCGCTGATTGATACGGATAATTCATCCGAATTAATTAAAACTATGGTAATATCCTTTGTAATTGCCTCAATAGTAGTGGGAGGTATATTTGTTTTAATTATATTCAATAATTTTTCATTGCAAAGGTTGGTGAAAAAAAGGACGACGGAATTAGAAAACAGCAGAAACGAACTTCAAATAATATTTGACGGTATATCTGATTTCATGCTGGTTATCGACAAGGATAAAAATGTATTGAAAATTAACAAGAGCTTTAATGATTATGCTGTGAATAATGGATTCATGGATAGAAATGCTAAATGTACCGAATATATAAACAAATTTTGCAGTGACTGCACCAATTGCCTGCTTGATGATGCATATAAACAGGAAAAGAATATTAATAAAGAAGTCACGGCTGGACACGATGTCTTTGAAATGAATTTTCAACCTTTAAAGGATGCTAACAATACTGTCCTCATTACAATTAAAAACATAACACTTGATAAAATTAACCGAAATAAAATGCTCCAGACAAACAAAATGATAGCTGTAGGTCAATTGGCGGCCGGATTAGCTCACGAAATCAGAAATCCGTTGGGTATAATCAGGACTCAGAGCTATCTGTTGAGAATTAATGAAAAAATAGATGATGCAGCATACAAATCTTTGGATTATATAGATGTGGCTGTAAAAAGAGCAAGTAAGATAATCGATAATATTTTAAGCTTTTCAAGATTTTCAAGCAAGGCAGAGAAGTTAATTGATGTGAATCAATTGATTGAAAGATTAATTGAAATACACAATGAAGCTATAAAAAAATACAGGATTATTGTCAATGTAGAAAGTAATATTAAGGAACAAATACAATTAAATGTTGAAAGTGTTGAACATATTATATTGAATTTAATATCTAATTCGATTGACGCCATGAATGATGGCGGAATATTAGGATTAAAAACAAAGGTTGAAGATAATATTTTTACAATAATATGTGAAGATAATGGATGTGGAATAGATGAGCATAACATTAACAATATATTTGATCCTTTTTTTACAACAAAAGAATTAGGTAAAGGCACAGGTCTCGGGCTGTTTATTGTATATTCGGAGGTTGAAAAATTAGGCGGAAAAATTGATGTGAAAAGCAAATTAGGAGAAGGTACAACATTTATAATTACGATACCTTTTGAAAGGAAGAAAAGTTGATGACAGGCTTATTTAAAATTTTAATTGTGGATGATGATGCTGATTACAGAGAAACATACAGGATGCTATTAGTCAAGAAAGGATATATAATTGCTGTTGCATCTTCTGCTGAAGAAGCATATAAGTTAATGGACAGGGAATTTTATCCGTTAATTATCAGTGACATTATGATGCCCGGAGTCAGTGGTGTTGAATTTTTAAAGGAAGTAAAGGATAAGTATAGTAAAAGTATAGAAGTAATAATGGTTACAGGATACGGAAGTGTTGAAACCGCTGTACAAACGATGAAATTGGGTGCATTTGGATATTTTATTAAAAGTCATAATCCGGAAGAGCTGATACTTGAAATAGAAAAGGTGCATAAAATATTTTCGCTCCAGAATGTTAATGAAATTAATAAAAATAGCAAGAAAAGCCGATATCTTTATACCAGCAAGAATAAACAGATGCAAAGAGTTTATGAAATGGTAGAACAGGTTGCGGAAAGTAATTCAAATGTGTTGATAACGGGAGAATCCGGAGTCGGAAAGGAAATAATCGCTAACATGATTCACGATAAAAGCGGCAGATCAAATAAGCCGTTTATTCCAATAAATTGCGGATATTTTTCTACCGGTTTAATAGAGTCTGAGCTTTTCGGACATGAAAAGGGTGCATTTACAGGGGCTACCACAAGAAGAATCGGGCATCTTGAGGAAGCTAATGAGGGTACGGTTTTTTTAGACGAAATAGGTGATATGGAAGAAGGAACTCAGGTGAAACTGCTTAGGGTTCTGGAAACAAGACAGATAGAGCGTATCGGCTCTAATAAGCTTATAGATGTTGACTTCAGATTAGTATCTGCCACAAATAAAGATTTAGTGAAAGCTGTTGCAGACGGTAAATTCCGTGAAGATTTATTTTTTAGAATTAATACTATAGAAATTAATATTCCTCCATTAAGACAAAGGAAAGAAGATATTGAAGATTTAATATATTTTCTATTAAACAGATACAATAAGGAAATGGGGAAGGGTATTACTGATATAGATGAAAACACAAAACAACAGTTATTAAATTATAATTATCCAGGTAATATCAGAGAGTTAAAAAACATTATCGAAAGGTTAGTCGTATTATCAAGAGGTAACACATTAAAGGATGAATTGTTTAAAAGCTCAAGATTATTAAACAATGACACGGAGGAGAAAGAAACCAATAATAAATTAAGCAGCTATAAAGAAGCTAAAAAGAATTTTGAAATTGAATACATCAAAGAGGTGTTAAAAAGCTGCAACAATAACATTACGCATGCTGCTAAGCAAATGGATATCAGCAGAAGGCAACTTTTCAATAAAATAGTTGAATATGACCTTAAAGAGTATTCTAATGATACAAATTAACAGATAGGAAAAAAAGTGCTATGAAAAATATTTCCAAGCGAAAGTATTTTCCAAGCGCTTTTTTTATTTTGTTGGCTTTATATCAGCATTATGGCAAACAATTATATTGGCATGGCTTTTGCATATATTGTAGTATCTTTTAAAAATTATTATATGGAGGATTATATGGAAATTAATCAAAAGAAATTGGAATTTTACGGTGGTGAATGGATATCATTTATTCCATTCCTTGTATTCTTGGTATTAATAATCACAACCACATTCAAGTTTGGATCAATTTCGGATGGAGCTTTGTGGATACCTGCATTTATGGCAATTATAGTAGGGTTTTTCTTTGCAAAGAATAAAAAAGATTACTCAAATACTATAATTGAAGGTATGGCAAGTAAGGAAGCCTTAATTCCGGTTGTATGCTGGTTATTTGCCGGTGTTTTCTCAAGAATATTGAGAGATTCAGGTTTAGCTTTAGGTATAGCTGGTATTGCGGCTAATATGGGAGTGGGAAGCACGGCATTTACCATTATATCATTTATTGCATGTGCAATATTTGCATCTGCAACTGGCACAGGCTTTGGTACCATCGCAACAGGAATGGGAGTTTTATATCCTGCGGCAGTTGCTCTAGGAGCATATCCGCCATTGGTTGCGGGAGCAATTATTTCAGGCGGAGCCTTTGGAGATAACTTAGCACCGGTTTCGGATACAACTATATGCTCAGCCACTTCACAAGGGGTAGATGTACCGGGTGTTGTTCGTTCAAGACTAAAATATGCAATTACGGCTGGAATTATAACAATAGTTTGTATTTTGATATTTGGACCTGCCAATGCAACTTCCGGCTCTTCTGTAGGTGCAATAGAGTACAATCCAAATACATTATTCATGTTTATACCTGTTATAGTTACTATAATTGTAGCAGTAAAAACAGGAGACATAATTATAGCTACTATCATCGGATCGGTAGTTGGAGTTATTACAGGTGTAACTGTAGGCTTGTTTGATTTTGTACAAATTGATGTTATTAATGCTGCTAAACCTGCAATATTCAGCGTTTATGGTGAAGGTCTTGACCGTACAATCGGCGGAGTTATACAAACAGGTTTAAGTAGTATGATTCAGGTTATTCTCTTAGCTTTATTGCTTTTCGGTTCAATAGCAATAATGAGAAACGGTCAAGGAGATGTTAAACTATTAAATGCGCTGAACAAAGTTACAGACACCAGAGTCGGCGCTGAAATAACAATTTCTGTAATGATAATTACACTTTCAGCATTGATGGGATTAAATGCTCCTGCGATATTGGCAGTTGGTGCTTCGTTCGCTAAACCATTAGGACAAAAACATGGCATAAGTCCATACAGAGTTGCAAACTTAATGGATGCACAATCAAATACATTCGTTTATAGTCTGCCTTGGACTCCTGCTATTATATATACATTAGGGTTTGCAGCAGATAGTTCTGCTCCGCTAGGTGCTTTAGATATAGCACCGTTTGTATTCTATGCTTATGCTATGTTAGTTGTTATGTTCGCAACTATATTCATGGGTATTGGACAAAATGACAATATGGATAAAATAAAAAAAGTAAAAAATGCATAACAATTAGTGATAATAACAAGCATATGCAAACACATATGCTTGTTTGATTAAAATATATAAAGGAAGTGTAGAAATGATAAAAAAAGGTGAATGGGTACTAATACACAGAAATGTTTTAGAGCCATCGCAAAGAGCACCGCAAGTACCAGATGATACAAAACAAGTACCATTGGAAATGTGGATAAAAGGATACTTGCAGGAAGAT
>NZ_JACBNQ010000011.1 GCF_013403245.1 Sedimentibacter hydroxybenzoicus DSM 7310
AGATTGATTTTTCATGTGTCTTTCCTTAATTATTATGAAAACCCGCTAATTTTTAGCGGGTTTGTCAATAACCTGAGCCGCTTAAAAGCGGCTTTTTTAATTCAATTTTCCTTGAATTTTTAAAATAATGCTGTTAAAATACAGTTAGAGGCTATTAAATTTAATGGAGGATTTTATGAGTTTATATACAGAATGGACTGAAAATTTAGAGAATATTAAAACTCAACAAGAATATAATGATTTTTTCAAGGATTATATGGGAAAAGAGGCTGAATGCTATAAAAATATTCTTGGAAATAAAAACCCTGTTGTTGAAGGGATAATTAAGGATTTAGCAGAAAAGAATGATATGACTGCAGTTCAATTTATCGGTTTTCTCGATGGAGCTAACAACAGCTTTAAAGAATTACTGGTATTGGAGGATTTAACTGAAGACTCGGAAATTAAAGCAGAACTTGATTTTGAAAAACTATTATGGAACATGCATGATGCAAAAGCTGAATGGCTTTATGGAATGGATGAATGGAACAATATTTTTGACGAAGAAAAAAGAAAGCAGATTAAGAAAGATTATAACAGATCAAAAATAGTTATAAATGAAAATAAAATTGGAAGAAATGACCCATGTCCATGCGGTTCAGGTAAAAAATATAAAAAATGCTGTGGTAAATAACCACAAAATTGAGGGATAAATGAATGAACAGAACAAAGGGCATATTTTTTGGAATAATGGCAGCTTTTATTTATGGATTTACGCCGATTCTCGGCAAAATGTCATATATGGAAGGAAGCAATTCTTTATCCCTTACCTTTTATAGAAACTTCCTTTCTATTCCCCTTCTTTTTTTTATGCTGAAATTCAATAACATTTCTGTAAAAATAAACAAGGTAGAAACAAAAAAATTAGCAGTTTTAAGCTCTCTAGGCCCTACATTGACAGCACTTACCCTTTACGGCTCATTCAACTATATATCGGTTGGCATGTCTACCACCATTCATTATATTTATCCTGTGCTGGTTACTGCCGCATGCATTATGATATTTAAGGAGAAAGTCAGTAAAGAAATAATTATTGCATTAATCCTTTCAACTATAGGAGTAATGATGTTTTTAGAAGGAAATTTCAGCTTGCTTGGTGTATTCCTTTCATTTGCTTCAGGTGTAATATTTGCAGCACATTTGATTTATATCGATAAAAGCGGATTAAATTCTATGTATCCCTTTAAAATAACCTTTTATCTGTCCATATTTTCATCTGTTTATTTATTTTTATTCGGCATATTAAGTAAGACATTAGTATTTGATATAACCCCTGTAGGTTGGTTATTTACACTATCAGTTGCTTTTTTTGCATCGTTCTTAGCAAATTCCTTCATACTAATCGGCGTAAAACACGCAGGACCCACTATTACATCCATAGTAGGTATGTTTGAGCCCATAACAAGCATTATACTTGGAATTATATTTTTAAAAGAGCCATTAACCACTCGGAATATAATAGCATGTATATTGATATTAGCGGGAGTATTGATTGTATCAATAGTTAAGGATAAAAAAATCGAGAATTAAAGGTTTCAGGTGTTTAACATCTGAAACCTTTATATTTATTTTGCTGAAGCTGCGGCAGCTTTTCCAGCTTGAATACCCATAGTGGCACTCATTTGAATTGCCGAACCTGAGCATGGATATCGTCTATAAAATAATTCACCGTTCGCAACCTCTCCTGCTGCATACAAGCCAGGTATTAAATCACCTTCAGTTGAAACTACTTCACCGTCTATAGTTGTTTTAGGTCCTCCGAACGTTCCTGTTACACCATTTGTAGAGAATATTACCGCATAGTACGGAGCCTGATCTATCGAATTCAGTAAATTTACTTCTTTTAAATTAGCCATTCTGCTGCCGACTTTTCCAACTGCAGGCTTACCAAAATCTGTATCAATCTGGACATCGCATATTTCATTGTAACGAGATACTGTATCTGCAAGTACATTTGGTTCCATTCCCAACATCTCGGCAAGTTCCTCTATAGTATCTGCCTTGAATGCTGTTCTATTTTTTATCGCCTCTTCAAATCCTTCATTTTCAATTTTGGAGTCCATTATACCATAATAGTAATTTACTTCTTCATTAAAATACAAATCAGCTGATCTTTTAAACCAGTATTCATTTTCATTTCCAAATCTCTTGCCTGATGGCGTTACATTCAGAAACACTCCTCCTGCATCGGCAAAACTTGTAGCTCCCATATCCATGGGATTAGCAATTGCTCCACCCCCTGCAACAATTTCAGCCCCTGCGTCTCTTGCCATAATTAAACCGTCGCCCTGATGAGCTTCTCCAAGAAATGTACCATAAGCATTAATGGCCGGACTATACTGCTTCATAAGCTCTTCATTATTTGCATAACCGCCTGTTGCAAGTATAGTGCTTTCTGCATTTACGATCACTTTTCTTCCTTTGTTTTCCGCAATAACACCTTTAATAACTCCATTTTCATTAATCAAAGATATAGCAGGAGTTTCAAGCCTGACATCTACACCGTTTTTTTGAGCGGTTTCATACAATGGTAAAATGAAGTCTGTTCCTGATTCGCTGGCAGTTGAATGGTTCCTGTAAGGATCCTGTGCCGGATAATTATATGAAAATGTAACATCACCAAATGTTACTCCTCTATCCTTCAGCCACTCTACCGTGTTACTGCTGTTATCAGCAATATATCCTACTATTTCTTCATTTATCTTCCCTTCTCCTACTTCAAACCAATATTGTTTTAAAGCTTCAGAAGAATCCTTGATACCTTGGCTTTCCTGCATTTCAGTTCCTGCTGCAAGTATTTCGCCTCCACAAACTATAGATGCACCGCCGACATTTCCCATTTTTTCTAAAAGAACAACCTTTGCTCCTTCTTCAGAAGCAGTTACAGCTGCAGAAAGACCAGCTATTCCTGCACCTATTACAACGACATCCGCATCGATAATCTCATCATTCAATACAACTGCTTCTATTCCTTTTTGCTTAAGCTCTTCAATATTCGCTCCTGCCTGCTGCAAGCAATCTGTTGCTGCAGCAATTATAGCGTTACTTGTAATAGTTGCACCTGATATCACATCAATTTTTAAGCCCTGTGCACTTAATATATCTGTCGGTATTTTTTCAATAGCCGGATCAGATATACCTGCCGTTTCATTATGGCCTAACACTCTTATAGATTCAATCAATTCATTACTAACCACAACTTCAACTTCTACATCCCCATTCATACCTTTTGATTTTGCGGTATAGATTCCTGCCTCGAAGATTCCTTCTTTATCTACTGTTGCAGGTGGTGAAGTGTTGCTGCTGCAGCCGGCAAGACTGAGTACGAATACAGCAATAAGCACAAGCGAAATAATTTTCTTTAATTTTTTCATATCTTTCTCCCTTTTAATATTTTTATATAAGCAGGCAAAGCCCATTCTTATCAATGATTTTTAATACCGTCAATAACTGTTTCAATCAATTGGTTTAATAAATCCTCATCGTACAAAGCATCGGAATTTTGCTTTATGTATGTTGAAATTCCTTCCACAGAGCTGAAAACTATTTTACATAAAAACTCTATAGGAAGATTTTTAAATTCTCCATTTTTCATACCGGCTTCAATATAAGCTCTATTTATTTCATAAGATTTAGAAAATAATCCGTCCTCTGTGTCGGAATAATTAACTGGTGTGTAAAAAGAACGTATAATGGAGGATTCTTTAGGAAATTCTGCATTCCACATTAATATGTTCTTAATTCTTTTCTTTAACTTCTCAGTAAAGCATTTTTCATCATCAACATCCTTAACGGAGGCTTTCAGATGAAGATCAAAGCAATAATCAAAAATATATTTTTCAAGTTCTTCCCTGCCTTTAAAATACAAATACACTGTTCCCTTTGCAATACCCGCATTCTTAGCAATTTGCTGCATAGTGGTATTTTCGACTCCTTGTCCAAAAAATAACAAAATTGCAGAATCTCTTATTTTAATATACTTCTCAGGGTCTAACGCTGAATATCTTGCCATTCTAACCTCCTGTAAATTAATGACCACACGGTCATTAATAGTCATTAAAAAAATTCATAAGCAACCTTTTTAAAAATCCTTAGAACTTTGATAATAATATAACATATAAATTTGCTGTTGTAAATAGTTTTCTAATAGGTAATTATATGTAAAAAAATTTGCTTCGCAAATTCCGCTAAGGGGACCTATGTCCCCCTTCGGCGTAAAATGCGAGCATTTTACTGAGCCCCCCCCTTAACGGCAAGGACGTCCCGTCCTTTGCAATCCTCGTTTTTTATGCATATAGGAAAAACTTTCCTATATGCATAAAAAAATCGGTCATACATTGAGACCGACTTCTGTTTTAAAATGATACTGAAATAAGTGTGTAATAATCAGAATCAGATAAGATTTTAATTTATGCTTTGAAAGCATGTATAGACATTCATTTTTTCTCCTCTTGCAAAGCCAATCAATAATATATTCAGCTCTTTGGCCATATCAATAGCCAGGCTGGTTGGAGCCGACCGTGAAATAATAGTAGATATTCCTCTCTTTGCCGTTTTTATAAGCATCTCAGAGGATATTCTTCCGCTTGTTATTACAATTTTATCTGACAAATCGATTCCCTCAATTAAGCTGATTCCTAAAATTTTGTCCAATGCATTGTGTCTTCCTATATCCTCTTCAAAATACAGTATTTTCTCATTATCACACAGTCCGCAGCTATGAACTCCTCCCGTGTTCAGGAAAAGCTCCGACTTCTGATTGAATAATTTGCTTAATTGTATTACCGTACCTTTGCTGATATTTACCGTTTTCTCAATCTTCCTACATTTTATGGAATCAATAACATTATAAAATACCGTTCCCTTCCCGCATCCGGAGGTTATGGCCCGCTTACCTGACAGATTTTCATTTAGCATTTTTCTGTATTTTAAATATACGTATGCCCTTCCCTTTTCTTCATTAAGCAGAACCTTTTCTACCGCATCCAAGGAGTTAATATATCCTTCAGAATATAAAAATCCTACAGCAAGCTCCTCTAAGGACTTAGGAGTGCACAAGAGCGTAATTATTTCTTCATCATCTATAAATATGGTAAAGGGGTATTCAATTATTACCTCATCATCAAATTTATCTGAAATATCACCTTTAATTTTTATTATTTCATATTTCTTTGTTGTATCCATCAGTTACTCCAACCACCTGCATTTAACAGGAATTTGTTTAAATCCTCTCTCGTGTTTAAATTAAGAAACATATCCCAGTTAGGACTGAACTTACGTGCATCTTTTTCTTCTATATAAGATATATTAACATCCTTAATTAATCCATGAACAGATCGTCTTCCGGATTCAAGGTATTTCCCAATGTTTTTTATAAGCTCAACCGAATAGAAGCTGCAGAACGGTTCAATCCAATCTCCGAATTTAGTAACACAGCCAAGGGAATTATTATCATTCAACCTATCCTTCAAATAGCGTACATATTCCATATTTATATTTGGCATATCACATGCAGCTACAAAGGCAAGACTACTTGAAGAATGGCTTAACCCCGCATGTATACCTCCGAGAGCTCCCATGTCCTTAAGTATATCCTTTGTAATTTTGTGTGATAAACCGATATATAACTCCGGTTTATTGGTCACAATTATTATTTCCTCAAACTCACGGCTCAGCTTTTGAATCATCCTATCCATCAGGCTTCTTTCATTTATTTTAAGAAGCTGCTTGTCAAAGCCCATTCTGGAGCTTTTACCTCCGGCCAATATAATTGCTGTTCCGAATTTTTTCATTTTAATCACCGTTCCTTAAGCATTCAACTGTGTTAATTACTTTGCCTTCTCTATTCTGACTGCCGCTACCTTCAGCTCTGAAATCTTTGCTATGGGGTCGGTTGCGGAATTAGTAAGATAATTGGCGGCTCCATCCGCAAAATGGAATGGCATAAACAATACATTTTCATCGATTATTTCAGAAATTTTTGCAGTGGTTTCAATCTGTCCTCTTCTTGAAGTTAACTTAACTCTGTCACCATTTCTAATCCCAAGCTTATTGGCATTCACTTCATTTATTTCAACATAGGATGAAGGAGCAATTTCATTTATTCCCTCAACCCTCCCTGTCATAGTTCTTGTATGGTAGTGATATAGAATCCTTCCTGTAGTAAATATATACGGATATTCACTGTCCGGCATTTCCGCACTTTCGACATATTCGGCAGGCATGAACAATCCTCTTCCTCTTGCCATCATTCCCTTATGCAGATACTTTGTTCCGGGATGATGCTTATCAGGACAAGGCCATTGAATTCCGCCATTATTTATCCGATCATAGGTAATTCCGCCATAGGAGGGAGTTAATGAGCTTATTTCTTCCATTATCTTTTCCGGATGTAAATATTTCTTTTCAAATCCTAGATAATTCATTAATTCCATAAGAATCTGCCAATCCGGCTTCGATTCTCCAACGGGTTGAATTGCCTTTCTCACTCTTTGTACCCTTCTTTCTGTATTTGAAAAGGTTCCGTCCTTTTCTGCGAAGGATGCTGCAGGAAGTACTACATCTGCATATTCCGCCGTCTCCGTCATAAATATATCCTGGACTACAAGAAAGTCCACATGCTCCAAGACTTCCTTTACATGATTTATATCCGGGTCGGAAACCATCGGGTTTTCCCCCATAATATACAAGAACTTTATTGAGCCGTCATGAACACCGTTAAATATTTCCGGTATAGTCAGCCCCGGTTTTGGTGAAAGCTTCACTCTCCAGGCATTTTCAAATTTCTCTATTACCTCCGGCTTGAAAACCTTCTGGTATCCCGGTAAATCTGCCGGCAGTCCGCCCATATCACAGGCACCCTGCACATTGTTTTGCCCTCTCAGGGGATTTACTCCTGCACTTTCCTTACCGATATTTCCGCACAACATTGCTAAATTGGAAATACTCATAACCGCATTTGTTCCCGTAGTGTGCTGAGTTACACCCATTGTATAATAAATGCCGGCTTTATCCGCTTCTCCGTAAATTGTCGCTGCTTTTATTATATCTTCTGATTTGACACCACAAATTTCTGCTGCTCTTTCAGGTGTGTATTCCTTAATTATATTGACTAATTCATCAAAGTTTTCACATCGTTCATCTATATACTTCTTATCATACAATCCATTCTCAAGTATTACATTCATCATACCATTTAACAAAGCAATATTTGTTCCGGGCTTAAGCTGTAAATATACATCTGCATAATCAGCAAGCTCAATCCTTCTCGGATCAGCTACTATGAGCTTAGAGCCGTTTCTTACAGCCTGCTTCATTCTTGCGCCGATGATGGGATGATTTTCTGTAGTGTTCGAGCCGATTACAAACATGGCATCAGTATCTGTTATTTCCTCTATACTGTTCGTCATGGCACCACTGCCTAATGTAGTTGCAAGACCTGCAACTGTAGAGGAATGTCAGAGGCGTGCGCAGTGATCAACATTATTTGTACCTATAACTGCTCTGAACAGCTTTTGAAATAAATAATTTTCTTCATTGGTACATCTCGCCGAGGTCAGTCCTGCAAAGCTATCAGCTCCATATTCCGGCTTAAGCTCGTTTACCTTTTTTCTGATATACCTATATGCCTCATCCCATGTAGCTTCTTCAAACCTGCCGTTTATCTTTATAAGAGGTGTCTTCAACCTGTCGGGATGATTAATAAATTTATATGCAAATTTACCCTTTACACAAAGAAGTCCGTTATTCAACGCATCCTTTGCAGGCTCAACGTCAACTACTTTATCTCCCTTTACGACTAAATCCATCTGACAGCCGACACCGCAGTAGGAGCAGGTAGTTCTTATCTTCTTGTTCTCCCAATATCTGTATTTCTGTCTCTTGGGACTTAATGCTCCCACAGGACAAACCGATACACAATTTCCGCAGGAAACACACTTTGAATTAATCAGACCTTCATTATAGGGAGTGGTAACAACCGCATCGAATCCTCTGTTTTCTATTCCGATGGCTGCAGTTCCCTGTAATTCGTCACAAACTCTTACACAAAGTCCGCAAAGTATACACTTTCTTGCATCATAATCATAAAATGGATTGGATGTATCTGTCTTTGGTGTTCTCTTTGCTCCCTTAAAGGTCCCTTCAGCAACACCGTATTCGTAGCTGTAGTCCTGAAGCTTGCAATTTCCGGATTTATCGCAGGTTAAGCACTCCATCGGATGATTTGATATTATTAAATTAAGCACATCTTTTCTTGCTTTTATAACATCCTTAGATTTTGTATTCACTACCATGTTATCCCTTACCATGGTACTGCATGAGGTAACCGGATTCTTAGTTCCCTCCACTTCAACTAAACATAATCTACACGATGAGGAAGGATTAAGTCTTTCATCATGACACAAAGTAGGAATGTTTATGCCGGCATCCTTACATGCTTGTAAAATTGTAGTATTCTTTTTTATCTCATACTGAATGCCGTCTATAGTAATATTCACTCTATCACTCCTTCCCTTCTCTTTCCTTTTCTGCATTTATTTTATCAATTCTTTCTAATATATCTTCGATACCCAGCATCTTCGTCCAATTAGTTTCGATAAATTGTCCGTTTATCTTTCTGTACGGAGCTTCCGGTTTATCAACATATAAAAGCTCAGTCGTAAGACGACCCTTTAAGCATAGCGGACGACCATTGGCAGGGGGCTTGGCCACAACAGCCACATTCACTGTTCCTTTTGATTTTATTTCAAATTCGCAGCCATACTGACAGGATTTACATTTTATTACTTTTGATGCTCCGTCCCATGCTCTTATTTTTCCCATGGCTCTCTTATCAACTAATGCACCTACAGGACATACCGTGACGCATCTGTTGCAGGATACACAGCTTGATTCTTCAAGTGTCTGGTCAAAATCTGCAATTATTTTGGTACTATATCCCCTCTCAGAGAAGGATAGAACCATTCTGTCGCTCACCTGGGAACAGGTCCTTACGCATTTACCGCACAGGATGCATTTCGCATTATCCTTAAGAATGTACGGACTTGAAGTATCCAACAGCTGCGGTCGCATAGAACCACTATGGTCTCTGAATTTCAGTCCATATTCATAAGCGTATTTTTGTAAATAGCAATCTCCCGCCTTCTGGCATGTAAGACAATCGTTCGGATGGCTGTCCAATAATAACTGTAATATATCCTTTCTTGTCTTTACAACCAAATCACTTTTAGTATGAATTACCATTCCATCTCTGACTCTTGTAGAACAGGATGTTTCAAGCTTATTGCTGCCTTCTATTTCAACAACACACAGGCGGCAGGCAGCCACCACATCAAGGTTGGGATCATAACAAAGAGCGGGTATTTCAATATCAAGCTTTTTTGCAGCTTCCAATATAGAAATATTATTAGGTACCGTAATCTTTTGACCATCTATTATAATTTTAACATTTGCCATCTCAATACCTATCCTTTCACCACTGCCTTTACCGGCTTAACAGGACATACCTCATAGCAGGTACCACACTTAATACAGACATCTTGATTTATCACGTGTCTTTCCTTTACCTTTCCCGTAATGCAAGAATCAACAGGGCAGCTTTTAGCACATCTGGTACACCCTATACAAGCCTCTGTTATGAAATATTTTATCAAAGGCCGGCAAGAGCCGGAAGGACATTTTTTCTCATTAATGTGCGCCTCATATTCATCTCTGAAATATTTTATTGTAGTAACTACCGGATTAGATGCGGTCTGTCCAAGCCCGCACAATGATGCTTTGCTTATCGTCTCGGAAAGGTCTTCCATCAGCTCAATATCTCCGTCTTCACCATGACCCGATACTATTCTCTCGAGAATTTCAAGCATTCTCTTTGTACCCTCTCTGCATGGTACGCATTTCCCACAAGACTCGTCAACCGTAAATTCCAAGAAAAATCTTGCTACATCTACCATGCAGGTATCTTCATCCATAACTACCATACCGCCTGAACCCATGATGGAGCCTATTTTCCCCAGGGATTCAAAATCAACAGGTGTATCAATCAGATGTGCAGGTATGCATCCTCCTGAAGGACCTCCTGTCTGAACTGCCTTAAAGCCTTTTCCGTCCTGTACTCCACCACCGATATCATAAACAATTTCCCTGAGGGGTGTACCCATTGGAACCTCAACAAGCCCTGCATTCTGAACCTTTCCCACTAAGGAAAACACCTTTGTTCCGGGAGATTTTTCAGTCCCTATACTTCTGAACCAGTCAACACCCTTTTGAAATATTACAGGCACATTTGCATAGGTTTCAACATTATTTATTATAGTAGGCTTCTGCCACAAACCCTTATGTGCTGTTCTGTGAATCTTGGTTCTCGGCATACCTCTTTTACCTTCAATAGATTCTATAAGAGCCGTACCTTCTCCACAAACAAAGGCACCAGAGCCAAGGCGCAACTCTATATCAAAGCTGAAGCCTGTTCCTAAAATGTTGTTACCGAGTATTCCAAGCTCTTTCGCTTGCTCTATTGCAGTCCTGAGCCTTTTTACAGCTATGGGATACTCTGCTCGTACATATATAAAGCCTTTATCAGCACCGACAGCATAGCCTCCTATCGCCATTCCCTCCAGCACTGAATGAGGGTCATTCTCCAAAATAGACCTGTCCATAAATGCACCGGGGTCGCCCTCGTCTGCATTGCAAATCATGAACTTTTGATCAGCATCATATTTAAAGGCCTCATTCCATTTTCTGCCCGTCGGAAATCCTGCACCGCCCCTGCCTCTGAGATTTGAAGCCATCATATCATCTATAATTTCACCGCTGCTTTTATTAAATAATATATTTGCCAGTGCCGAATAACCGTCTACTGCTATATAATCCTCAATCATCAAAGGATTTATAATCCCGCAGTTCTTAAGTGCAATTCTTACCTGTTTTTTATAATAATCTCCGTTTAAAACGATAGAGCCATCCTCATTTATGTCTGCATTTCCTGCCTCGCCGACGCGTGCTTCAAGGATTGGTCTATGCTCCTTACGTATTTGCTGCAATCTTTCAAGTGTTAGCACTTTTCTACACCCCATTTCTATACTTTTCAATCAATTCTTTTACCTTATTCTTCGTAACCTTAGCGTATACGTCATCATTGATGACTATAACAGGTGCGAGGCTGCAGTCACCGACACATCTCGTAGAATCAATTGAAAATTTCAGATCGAGTGTAGTACTTCCTGCCTTTATACCGAGGATCGTTTCAATCTCCTCCAATATAGCTTGTGCACCCTTTACATAGCAAGCTGTACCAAGACATACGCTTATAATGTTTTTTCCTTTAGGTATAAAAGAAAATTGTGAATAGAATGTAGCAACTCCATAAATTTCAGCCATTGGAATTTTTAAAGTTCTTGATATTAATTGCATGATTTCTCTAGGCAAATAACCAAAAAGCTCCTGTGCCTCCTGCAATACCGGCATAAGCGCTCCGGGGATTTCCCTATGATCTTGTATGAACATTTTGAAGCTTTCAATTTTTTCTTTGTTTTTTTCTTTGTCAAATACAAACTCCATCCTTGTTCTCCTTATTGAAATGAGACAGCCGACACAATTATTTAGTGTCGGCTGTATTCAGATGTTTGAATAATAAATACTGTCTAAAACAGTCCCTTTATCTTTCCGTCTACATCAACATCTATGGTTTCTGCTGCAGGAACCTTAGGAAGTCCCGGCATTTTCATTATATCTCCTGTAAGTGCTACCAAAAATCCTGCTCCTGCAGATATTGTAATATCTCTTATTGTAATTTTAAAATTAGTCGGTCTTCCCAATACTTTAGGATCATCAGTCAATGAATACTGATTTTTAGCCATACATATTGGCATATTACTAAATCCAAGCTTTTCAATATTTGCTATTTCCTTATTTGCTTTCGGAGCAAATTCTACATCATATGCACCGTAAAGCTTAGTTGCTATTGATTTAATTTTTTCTTTTACAGATAGATTTAAGTCATATGCAAATTCTAACTCACCCGGCTTTTCAGTTAATCTTATAACCTCATTAGCAAGCTCCTGACCGCCCTTGCTTCCCTTGCCCCAAACCTCGGACAATGCAACATTTACACCTAATTCCTTGCATTTTTCTTTAATTAAGTTAAGTTCTTCATCTGTATCTGTCGGGAATTTATTTATAGCGACAACCGCAGGAAGCTTAAATACCTGAGTAATATTTTCAACATGCTTCAGTAAATTTGGAAGTCCTTTTTCTAATGCAGCTAAATTTTCCGCACCTAAATCCGCTTTTGCAACTCCACCATTATATTTCAAAGCTTTTACTGTAGCAACGATAACTACGGCACTTGGTTTTAAACCTGTTTTACGGCATTTTATATCTATAAATTTTTCGGCTCCCAAATCCGCTCCAAAGCCTGCCTCAGTAACTACATAATCAGCAATTTTACTTGCCATTTTTGTAGCAATAACACTGTTACAGCCGTGAGCTATATTTGCAAAGGGTCCTCCGTGTATAAATGCGGCAGTACCTTCCAATGTCTGAACTAAATTTGGTTTTAATGCATCCTTCAGTAGTGCAGCCATAGCACCCTCTGCCTTTAACTGACCTGCTGTAACTGCTTCACCGCTTCTGCTGTATGCAACAACTATTTTTGATAAATTTTCTTTTAATTCCAGTATATCATTAGATAAGCAGAAAATGGCCATTACTTCAGAGGCAACGGTAATATCAAATCCATCCTCTCTTACTACTCCCTCTGTTTTTCCGCCAAGGCCGTCAACTATTCTTCTCAGCTGTCTGTCATTCATATCAACAGCTCTTCTCCATACAATTCTTCTTGTATCTATATCCAGCTCATTGCCTTGATGGATATGGTTATCAATCATTGCCGCAAGAAGATTGTTTGCCGCACCTATTGCATGGAAATCACCTGTAAAGTGAAGGTTAATATCTTCCATAGGAACGACCTGAGCATATCCTCCGCCTGCTGCTCCGCCTTTGACACCGAATACAGGTCCTAAGGATGGTTCACGAAGTGCTATTATTGTTTTTTGTCCTAAACTTGAAAGTGAGTCCCCCAAACCGATGGTTGTTGTTGTTTTACCTTCGCCTGCAGGAGTGGGATTAATGGCTGAAACTAATATAAGCTTAGCATCTTCGTTATCTTTTAATTCGTTTTGTAAATATCTAAAGTCTATTTTAGCTTTATATTTACCGTAATTTTCTACATACTGATCGGGTATACCTATTTTTTCAGCTATGTTGTTAATTACCTGCATAGTTGCTTGCTGTGCAATTTCAATATCACTTAAAAATTTATCTGGCATTGCTCCTCCTAAAAAATGTTATCGTTTTTATAATATTTATAAAAAATATATTTGTATTATATTATAAAGTATGATAGTATAAAATACAATTTATTTAATATTTAACAGAGTAGGCAAGGTGCGTTAAGTGTTAGGGGATGGGATGTCGCCCTTAAACGAAAGCTTTACGCTGCGGTATCTTGTCGCTTCCGCTGTATTTGAGGATAATTACAGTGTTATCCTCCTATATTGTGCGGAGGTATTATTGCTCAAGAAGGAGGATAATATGAGAAATAATACAGCACAAAAATTCACATCATTAAAGATTGTGAGAGCCGGGCTTTTTATAGCCATGAGCTTAGTTCTTAAGGTTATGTTTGAGGTTTATATACCACTTGGGGGAATTCCGGCGCTGCGTATAAACTTCGCATCTATACCCTTAATGTTATCAGGAATAGTGTTAGGTCCGGCAACCGGATTCCTGGCAGGTGCGTCAGCAGACTTGATTAATTTTATGGTTAAACCCGGCGGTCCGTTTTTCCCCGGTTTTACATTAGCCAGCGGTTTAACCGGATTATTGCCCGGCTTGATTTATAAGTATACAAAAAAAGATATAAATTATAATTTTTTAAATACAATTTTTATATCGCTTTTATCTGTTAGCTTCGTATCAATATTCATTTATCAAGGTCTGTTAACCTTTGATAACGGTATAATGTATAACGGAAACTCTTTGAATCCTATTTATATAGCAGGATTTTTTGCTTTAGTGTTAATTTATTTAATTATTCCCATAAAAATAACATCCAAGCACAGTGATTACAATATGAATAAAATTGTTTTTACTGTCAGTGTTACACAATTGATAACCTCAATTATATTGAATACTTACTTTTTAACTATTTTATACGGAAAGGGAATAATGGCATGGCTGCCGGCAAGAGTGTTAACAAACTTCTTTATGATACCTTTGTATTCAATAATAATAGTGGCAATATTGAATGCATTTAAAAAGTTAGAGAAATCCTAACCCAAATTTTTATTAATTGCATCCGCCGCCAATTTTGCTGTTGAAAATGCTGCCTGAATGTTAAAACCACCCGTATCACCGTCGTAATCAATTACCTCACCTGCAAAATAAAGGTGGGGTATTATTTTTGACTCCATGGTTTTCGTATTAATTTCTTCTGTTGATACTCCACCCTTTGTAACCATGGATACATGGAAACCGCCTAACTTTTCAATCTTGAAAGGGTAATTTGAAATCAGCTCGATTAATTTCTTTCTTTTGTTTTTATCTAACTGGCTGCATTTTATTTCTTCATCAGCATTTACCAGCCCCATAATCTTTTCAATGAAACGTTTTGGTAAATCATATTTTCTTAAAGCAGTTTTAATATTAATTTTACCTGACGCTAAAATTAAATTCTCAAAATCCTTTTTAAATTCTTCACTGTTTTTAAAGGTCGTAAAATTAATTTTCAATATATCTCCCTTTTCCATATACCTTGAATTATTCAAAATAACAGGACCTGATATGCTCACGTGGGTAAACAGAAAATCGCCTCTGAATTCATTTATTTTTTTATTGTTTCTCCATAATGTCACACTTATATTTTTGAATGAAATTCCCGGTATATCCTTAAAACCATAGTTGTCCGTGTAAACAGGAGTCAAGCTTTCCGTCGGCTTTTCAATTTTATGACCCAAGTTTTGAGCGAGCTTATATCCGTCACCTGTTGAACCGGTGTTTGGATATGACTTCCCTCCTGTGGCAATTATTACATTATGACCGCTAAAGGAAGATTTTGAAGTTTTCACAGTGAAAAATTTATTTTCATGATACATTACGTTTTCTACGGTTGAATCATATATAAATTCCACGCCGCTTTTTCTGCAGCAAAAAATTAATGTGTTTAATATATCCTCAGCTTTTAATGATTCCGGAAATACCTTTTCGTCTTCTCTTATGAAGCTTTTAACACCATGCTTATCAAAAAATTCTATCGTGTCAATATTCGACAAGTTAAAAAGAGCAGATTTTAAAAACCTGCCCCTATTGCCATATCTTTTTAAAAACTCGTCCAAATTACAATTATTTGTATAGTTGCACTGACCTGCACCCGATATGAGAAGCTTTTGACCCGGTGCAGTATTTTTTTCAATTAATAAAACTTTTTTGAATTTAACAGAAAGTGCGCTGAATAATCCTGCCGCTCCTGCTCCTATTATTATTACATCGTATATCATTCTGATATTATTATGGTTACAGCCACATATTCTCCGTTCTGAGAAGTAGCGGTGCTGGATATATATTGTCCTTCCTCTAGGTTTCTTAAATACCTTGTATTGCCTGATATATTAATTATTTTCGTGCTGTCTGTTACATTTAAATATACGAGTTCAGGTTGACCGCTTCCTGTACTTGTATTTTGCATCATTATTATTTTATCTTTTGTATTAACAAAAATTACCTTACCGGAAAAATTCGTTACAGACTGAAGCTCTGATGCCTCAATTGTAACAATTTCACCTCCGGAGGTATTGATATTGACATCGTATCCTACTCTCAGATCATTAATGGATGCAGTTTTATTTCCAAGTGTTACAATAACATTTTTGCTTATGGAGTATTGTTCAACATCTCCATCCTCGTCGGTAATTTTCAATTTGCTTTCCGAGCCTAATATAATCTCTTTTATGATTCCGCTCATTTCAGCTTCCTTGGCAACAGTGTTAATTTCAATCATATCATCATACTCAGTCGTAACGATGACTTCATCCCCAACCCTTACCTGATCGAAGCTTGATGCTTTATCATTCCTCGTAACTTCTACATCACTGTTAAATTTAAATGTTTTTACTTCATCCTTCTCCATCTTTACAGAAATCGTAATAGGATACTTAGAATAATCTATTTTGGAAATTACGCCTTCATATTCTTTAATGCGGCTGACAGCATTAACCTGATAAACCTTTCCATCATCCAGCAGAAGTGTAACTTCATCATTCTTATTTAGTTTTCGCAGTTCAACCTCTTTGCCGTCAAGATAAACCTTAGCATCCGAAGGTATTCTATATTGCAGCTTATCCTTATCATCATCAATTATTGTCAAGGATGCAGGTGATGCATAGGCAACTATGGATATTCTGCCGATTTTAACCTCTTTCGAGTTATCTACCTCAATGCTTATAGCTAATCTGTCCTCGTCTATCTTGCAGTTTACAATCATGTCTTTTTTTAAATCAGAAAAGTCTCTTGATCTCTTATTTATGGTTATCTTTGTATCGTCATCTATTCTTACAATATTTTCTTTTCCGCTTTCATTTTTGATATATATGTATGTTTCATTTTTAGATGATGAAAGCTGAGAGATTATGCCGCTTTCGACCGTTGTTTTTGCAAAATTCTCAAATTCGGGATACACGTCATTATCCTGTAAATAATCGTAGGCTTTATCTATAACGGTTGCTACCTCAGCCCTTGTTATTTTGTTGGTAGGATTAACATTCTTTTTATCGTCTCCCTGCATTATTTCTTTATCATACATTACGTATACATACGGTCTTGCTGAAGCAGATATTTTGGCCGCATCGGTAAATGGAAGAGAATACACCTTCAAATCCTGCGCTTCTTTTCCTAATAGCATTGCTTTAGTTAAAAGTACAGCTATTTCTTCTCTCGATGCATCCTGAAAAATTGTTTTTTTAGAGAACATATCTTCAATACCTTTTTCAGAAACAACTCCCAATTCAATTATTATCGATAAATATTCGAATGACCAATCATAACCTTTCGTATTAAGCATACGATCAAAGCTTGATTCATATTCTTCAATTATTTGTTCTCTTAAATCCTCCTCAATGTCATATAATCTTGACATCATTATCAATGCTTCTAAAACCGTAACATTGTTATCCGGTTTAAATGTTTTATCATCATAACCGGCAACCAAACCGTTGTTTGCAACTCTCTCTATGTATCCTTTAGCCCAATGATTTGAAATGTCTGTGAATGTTACCGCATTTACTGTCATTGAAAGGACTAAAGAAAGAACAATTACCAGCAATATAACCTTTTTCATAGTGCCTCCTATACCCATATTTTTAAAAATTATATCACAAAACAATCATTCCCGCAATTAATTCTTAATTCGACAATTCAATTTTACTATTGACATATCATTAATTTATGATAAATTTTAATCATGACAAATAATTGGAGTGCCATATGCTTTTAATTTTAAATAAAAATGCTGATAATAAAGAGATATCTATAATAAAAGGTAAAATAAATAAATTAGGGTTAGAGGTTAACGAAATCAAGGAATTAAACTATCACATACTTGGTTTAATCGGCGATGTCAGCAAACTTGATCCCGGTATTTTTGAAGCTTATAAAGCTATTGACAAGGTAATATTTGTTCAGGAGCCGTATAAAAAAGCAAATCGTCTGCTGCACCCCAACAATACTGAAATTAAAGTTAACAATGAAATCATCGGCGGAAATAAAATAAATATAATAGCAGGCCCCTGTTCCGTAGAAAATCAGAAGCAAATATTAAGTATTGCCGATGATGTTAAAAAATACGGTGCTAAATTCTTAAGGGGAGGAGCATTCAAGCCAAGGACATCTCCATACAGCTTTCAAGGGTTAAAACTTGAGGGATTAGAACTTTTAAAGCTTGCCAAACAATATACAGGACTTCCCATAGTAACTGAATTAACATCCTTGGATTTCTTGGATGAATATGTTGATAGTGTGGATATTATACAAGTTGGCGCACGTAACATGCAAAACTATGAAATGTTAAAACAACTTGGAAAAATTAACAAGCCCATATTATTAAAAAGGGGACCGTCCTCGACGGTTGAAGAACTGTTAATGTCAGCAGAGTACATACTGCTTGGTGGAAACGAAAATGTTATATTGTGTGAAAGAGGAATAAGGACGTTTGAAAGCTATACGAGAAATACTTTAGACCTAAGCGCGATTCCCGTAATAAAAAAATTAAGCCACCTTCCTGTTATAGTTGACCCCAGCCACGCAACGGGCAGATGGTGGATGGTAGAACCAATGGCACTTGCTTCTATCGCGGCAGGAGCCGATGGTTTAATAATTGAGGTCCATAACGATCCTGAAAATGCACTGTGTGACGGGAATCAATCGATAAAACCGGATAAATTAAAGCAGCTTATGGAAAAATTAAAACTTATTGCAAAAGCAGTGGGAAGAGATATATGAAATTAGATATTTATATAGAAAAAAACACGATGAAGTACGAAGTAATAATAAAAAATGCTTTAATTCAAAATCTGTCAGAGGAAATTAGAAATGTTTATACCGGCAAAAAGATAGCTGTCCTAACAGATGAAAATATATTTGAACTGTACGGAAGCAAATTGGAAAGCAGTTTACACGAGCAGTTTTATATCAGCTTTATTGTAATAAAGCCGGGTGAAAACAGTAAGACACTCAATGTTTTAGAATTTGTTTATGCGAAACTTTCAGAATATAATATTCAAAGAAGCGATTTGATAATTGCATTTGGCGGAGGTGTTGTAGGTGATTTAACCGGATTTGCGGCTTCCACATATTTAAGAGGCATAGATTATATACAAATACCCACATCGCTTATTGCCCAAACAGATTCATGTATCGGAGGTAAGACGGCAGTTAATTTAACACAGGGAAAGAATTTGGCCGGAAGCTTCTACCACCCAAAAGCAGTATTGATTGATACTGATTTTTTATTAACCTTAAGTGATAAGCATATAAAAGACGGTATGGGTGAAATTATAAAATATGCCTGTATAAAAGATTTATCATTGTTTCAAATTTTAATGAATATTAAATCAAAACAGGATCTTTTTGAGGATATAGAAGAAATCGTGCACACATGCTTAAGCATAAAAAAACAGTTGATTGAATCTGATGAAAAGGATAACGGTATGAGAATGCTCTTAAACTTCGGTCATACAATAGGTCATGCCATTGAAAAATATTCAGGCTTCCAAATAGCTCACGGAGAAGCAGTATCCGCTGGCATGCTGATAATAACAAAAAATAGTGAAAGAATAGGATATACGGAAATCGGAACATACGAAAAACTAAAAGCTGTATTGGATAATTTTAATATTCAATACAATTTAGACGATTATAATAAAGAGGAAATTAAAAAATATATTTTATCCGATAAAAAAAATTTGAATAATAATATAAATTTAATCTTACTGAAGAAAATTGGCGAAAGCTTTGTACGCAATGTACCAATTAATTTAATTGATGAATTCATAACCCCGTAATGACATGAGACAGGAGACAAGAAATTATGGATATTTTAATTAAGCCGACAAAGCTCAAAGGAAAATTAAATATACCTCCTTCAAAAAGCTTAAGCCACAGGGCTGTTATCTGCGCTTCTTTATGCAAAGGTGGAGAAAGCATAATCAAGAATCTCATTTTATCCGAAGACATAAAAGCAACAGTGGAAGGCATGAAACGGCTAATCGACAAGCATATTCATAATCTGGTGATTGATTGTAAGGAATCCGGCTCAACTCTCAGATTTTTAATTCCCATTTCCATTGTCTTAAACAATCAATGCAGATTTAAAGGAAGCCCAAGGTTGTTTGAGCGACCCTTGGATATATATTTCGATATTTTTAATGAGCAGAATATTACTTATAAAACATCTAAGGATGTCCCATTATATGTTAAAGGAAATTTGAAAGCTGGTACATATAAAATATCAGGTAAAATCAGCTCCCAGTTTATTTCAGGTTTATTCTTTGCCCTTCCTCTTCTATCCGGTGATTCTAATATCATAATTTCGGACAGCTTGGAATCTAGAAGCTATGTAAATATGACAATTGATGTAATGGAGAAATTTGGAGTTATAATAAAACAAATGAATGCAAATGAATTTTATATCAGGGGTAATCAGAATTATATAAGCAGCTCTTATACTATAGAAGCCGACTATTCTCAGGCAAGCTTCTTTTTAGCGGCAAATGAATTAGGAAATAATATTGATTGTTTAGGATTAAATGATACTTCTTTACAGGGTGATAAGGAAATAGTCGATATAATAAAAAGATACAAAAGCGCAGAAAGAGAAATTGTAATTGATGCATCCCAAATACCTGACTTAGTTCCGATAATATCTGTGCTTGCATCTTTAAAAAATGGCTTAACAACTAAAATAATAAATGCCGGACGCCTTCGTATAAAGGAATCGGACAGATTAAAAGCAATTTCAACAGAAATGAAAAAAATCGGCGCTGATATTAATGAAACTGAGGACGGATTAATTATCAACGGAGTAGAAAAATTATCGGGCGGAACCAAAGTAAGCAGCTGGAATGACCATCGTATAGCAATGTCATTAGCTATTGCCGCAACAAACTGTGAAAAAGAAATAATACTTGAAAATTGCCAAGCGGTTAATAAATCTTATCCCACCTTTTGGGACGATTATAAATATTTAGGAGGTGAAATCAATGAGCTCAATAATAGGTAATAAATTGAAAATAAGTTTATTTGGTGAATCACATGGTGAGGCGACAGGAATAGTAATTGACGGTTTGCCCCCTGGAGTAGAGTTGAATTTAGAATATATAGACGAGCATATGAAAAAAAGATCACCCGGACAAAGCGTATTATCAACTCCTCGCATAGAAAAAGATAAATACGACATAGTAAGCGGTTATTTCCAGGGAAAAACTACAGGTACCCCACTTTGTGCTCTAATCAGGAATGAAAATATAAAACCTGGGGATTACAGCGAAATAAAATCAAAAATACGCCCCGGTCATGGAGATTATACCGGATTTGTTAAATACAAGGGATTCAATGACTACAGAGGAGGCGGTCATTTCTCGGGCAGATTGACGGCCCCCTTAACCTTCGCCGGTGCCATTGCCATGCAAATACTTCAAAGCAAAAATATACATATAGTAAGCAGAATAAAAAGTATAAAAGATATAACAGACGATATTGAAATAAATTTACAGGAAAATGAAATTGACAGATTATCAAAAATGAATTTCCCCGTACTTTCTCCGGATAAACTGAGCCTGATGCAGGAGAAAATAACAGAAGCAAAAGAAAACAACAATTCAGTCGGAGGGATAATTGAAACTTATATAGTAAACGTACCTGCCGGTTATGGAGAGCCGTTTTTTGATTCGGTTGAAAGTAAATTATCTCATATGATGTTTTCAATACCTGCGGTTAAGGGCATAGAATTTGGTGCTGGATTTAATATAACTACACTTGCAGGCTGCAATGCAAATGATGAATTCATTATAACCGAAAATAAAGTAATGACAAAGACAAATAATAACGGCGGAATATTAGGCGGAATAACTAACGGCATGCCCATTGTTTTCAGATCTGCCATAAAACCAACCTCCTCAATAGGTATATCTCAGCGTACAGTAGATTTACATGAAATGAAGGAAACCGAAATTAATGTTACCGGACGACACGACCCGTGCATAGTTCCGAGGGTTATACCCGTGATAAATGGTGCTTCTGCATTAGTGATTCTTGATTTGATTTTAGAAAGAGACGGTGAACTATGGATTTAAATTCTGTAAGAATTGAAATAAATAAAATAGACAAAGAAATAGTTGCCTGTATGGAAAAAAGATTTAATTTAGCCGTAGAAATAGGCAAATATAAAAAAGAAAACAATCTGCCTGTATATGATGAAGTCAGAGAAAAAAAGGTAATAGAAAGCTGCATAGGTTATTTAAACAATAAGAATTATGCCAGTCATATAGAATATATATATATGCAGATTATGAACTCAAGTAAGGAATTACAGCTATGAGAAAAAACATCGTATTAATAGGAATGCCAGGCAGCGGTAAGACTGCAATAGGAAAAGAACTAGCCAAAAAGTTAAATATGAGTTTTGTCGATATGGATGAAATGATCGAAGCAAAAGAAGGTAAAAGTATTACGGAAATATTTAAAATTGGAGAAAAATATTTCAGAAACTTAGAAACCGACTGTGCAGAAGAATTAAGACATAAAAACTCCTTAGTTATTTCTGCGGGCGGAGGAATCGTTAAAAGGAAAGAAAATATTGATTATTTAAAAAATAATTCTATTGTGGTTTTTATAAACAGGCATCCTGATAACATTGTAAACGATGTTGATATTCAAAAGCGACCTTTACTGTGTAATGATATCAACAATGTATATAAGCTTTATGATGAAAGAATAACTTTATATAAAAAATATTGTGATATTGAAATAATTAATGATAGAGAATTTATTGATATTGCAGAAAAAATTATACAAGAGCTCATAAAAACATCCTGAGGGCTGATTATTAGCCCTCTATTGCAGAATTTTAATAAATAGGCATACAATACTCGGCTCAAATTGTGTTCCCGCATTTCTTTGCAGCTCGCAAACAGCATCTTCACTGCTCATAGCATTTCTATATACCCTGTCACTGGTCATAGCATCGTATGCGTCAGCCACCGCAAGAATACGACATGAAAGGGGAATTTCCGTTCCTTTTAACTCTCGTGGATATCCACTGCCGTCCCAGCGCTCGTGGTGTGACAATATCAAATCCGCCACAACAGCAAGCTCCGGTGTTGCCTGAGCAATACGATAACCGATTTGAGGATGCTGTTTCATCTCTTCCCATTCTTCAGGAGTAAGAGATCCAGGTTTTTGCAGAATATTCGGATCAATGCTGACCTTTCCGATATCATGCAGAAGAGCCAGCAGGGAGAGCTCGTCCATTTCCTTGGATGAAAGCTGAAGCTCTCTTCCTATGGCGTGACAGTATGTTTCAATCCGTTTTGAATGTTCCTCTGTTTCGTTGCTTTTTTCATAAAGGGTGGCAAGCAGTGTACTTATAATAGCATTCCTATAGCTCTTTCCATCCAACAGCTTTTGTTGATACATATATTTTTCTGCTTGTTGAATTGCTTGCTGGATACTGTTTTCTCCCGTATGCTTACATGCGCATCCAAGTGACAAGCTAAGAGATAAACTACTGCCTTCTATTGCAATATGGACGTCCTTAATTTTTTGGATAACCTCTTCTGCCGATTCAAGCGGTTTCCCGGTCATGATTATAACAAATTCATCTCCACCCCAACGAGCAATCAAATCATCTTCTTTACAGAACTTTTGCATAATCTCGGCTACATTTTTAAGTAAAGTGTCTCCGGCCTTATGTCCGAATACATCATTTGTTATTTTGAGACCATTAACATCTGCCATAATCACTGAAATAGGCAAGTGCTCATCTTTATCCAATACAGATATTTTTTCCTCAATGTAACGACGGTTATATAGACCGGTCAAATGATCGCGGTAGCTTAAAAACTCAATTTGTTTTCTATGGTTCTTTTCGTCACTGACATCACGGAATACCATCACAACACCGAAGGTTCGTCCGCCTTCAGTTTTGATGGGCGCCGCACTGTCTGCAATTGGTATATACCTTCCCTGGCGCGTTACCAATTCGGTATGATTTGCAAGTCCTACAATCCGCCCGGTTTCCAAAACCTTTAGTATAGGATTTTCCACTAATTGTCCGGTTTCTTCATTCTGAAGAACAAACACTTCAGTAAAATATCTTCCCACCGCAGTATTCTTATCCCAGCCTGTCAGATTTTCAGCAACACTGTTCAAGCCGGTAATTATACCGTTATTATCTGTTGTAACCACACCATCGCCTATAGATTGCAACGTCGTGAGCAGTATTTCCTTTTCCATATAAAGTTCTTTCTTATAATCTTCCCGATCCGTGACGTCAAAAATAATAGAATAAAGCAATGTGTTTTTTCCATCCGAGATAGGACAGGAATAGACATCCACTATCCTGATATCCCCGCTTTTCAAACGATGGGGAAAAATAAAGAAGCGCTGCTTTTTTTTATACGTCATCAGACGATATTTTTCCACTTCATCAGGCGGCAGCATGTTGATGTCGCGGATTAAAAGACTTTGAAGCTCCTCCTTAGAATAACCGTAAAACTCGCAAGCCGCAGGGTTTGCATCAACAATTCTTCCTGAAATCGGCTCAATTATCAACATAACAGCGTCATGATAATCAAACATTGACTGTAGTCTCTGAGCCAGCACCTCATTTTCATCCTGGGCTTCTTTAAGCTCTGAAACATCCTTGCTGGAACATAGGAGATAGCGTATCCCATCCTTCCCAAATACCGGAGTTACTTCTGTCTGCCAAACCCGCTTTCCCGGTGCAAAGTTGAAATTCTGTTCATAGCTGATGGGACGGCCTGTCCGCATGCATTCCTCATAGTATTCCTGCAGCTTTGAACCCACCTCATAACCAAGAAGTTGGATGGGTGCCATTCCATTAATATTGCTGAAACCGGTTAATGCCTGATGCACAGCGTTATTGCGGATATATCTGAATCCACCTCTGCTGTATTCAACGAGACTGATCGCATCATGGGTTTTGTTGAAAACAATATCCAAATCCTCATCATGTCCATGCCATCCTAACTCCCCGTCTGCGTCCCGTACGACCAGCATCAGGGATTCTTTGCCCAAAGGGACGACTGTAATCATAAAATACCTCTTTAAAGCTTCAAACCATTGCGTCGTTTCCTGAGTCCTTCCCAACCGGGCAACATCTTCATAATAAGAGAGCCAGAATAGCCCCTCGGACTTTGCAAATCCTGTAAGTCCGGATACTTTTTTATGTAAGATATCCTCTCTGCTCCAGCCTGTCAGCTTTTCAAAAGCGTAGTTGATGTCAGTGAACATATAATCTACAGCTTTGTTACGTTTATTCAAAAATAGTCTCAGATAGCCGATGCCAAAAGGAGGGTCATCCGGCATATTTCGAAAATTATCAGCTTTCATACTTACCACCCTTTCCGGCACATGTCTACATGATTGTCTACATGTCCTCCTGCATTATTTCCTCACAAAGCTTGAATCTTCCAACCTCTTCGCGAAGTGCACCCGCCTGTGCAGACATTTCTTCGCTTGTGGCCGAATTTTCTTCAGCCGTAGCAGCATTCGTCTGTACAACATCGGAAACCTGCTCAATTCCTTGTTTAATCTGTTCTATAGCCTTGGTTTGTTCATAAGATGCCTGTTCAATCTTAGCAAAGCTTTCGGTAACCTTTAGAGCACTTTTCCCTACATCCTGCAATACCTGCGCAGTTTGTACGGTTATTTGTGTGCCTTTGGATACGGTATCAACAGAATTATGAATTAAATCTGACGTCTGCTTTGCAGCCTCCGCAGATTTTGCAGCCAGACTGCGCACCTCATCCGCTACAACCGCAAAGCCCTTGCCCGCAGCCCCTGCACGTGCTGCTTCAATTGCAGCATTCAATGCAAGTATGTTTGTCTGGAACGCGATGTCCTCAATTACCTTCGTAATATTAGCAATCTGATTGGATGCGGAGCCTATTTCCTCCATAGCCGCTGTGAGCTGCTTCATATGCTCGTTTCCTGCATCTACCCCTGCACCTGCCTCATCTATATAATGTGCTGCTGATTTGACGTTGGAAGAGTTTTCTGCTGCCTGCTCTGCAATTTGTGTAACAGAAGCATTCAGCTCCTCAACCGAGGATGCCTGTTCCGCAGAACCTGCCGCAAGTTCCTGCGCCCCGCTTGAAACCTGAGAAGCTCCGATACTTACCTGTTCGGCTGCGGAATTTATGGTCTGCAGTGTATTGTTCAACGCCGAAGCCGTACTCTGAATTGCCTGCTTGATAGCAGCAAAGTCACCAATATAATCCATGTCCACACTAATGCACATATCACCTTTGGATAGCTGACCAAGCTTATCCGATATGTCACGTATATATCCGTTTATGATGCTGATTGCCTTATTAAGAGCATCCGCCATCTTACCCATTTCATTTTGACTTTCGAGGTCAATCCGGATATTGAGTTCGCCTTTCGCAAGCTTCTCGGCAGCCTTAGTTATCTTCATGGTTGGTTTAACGGTAATTCTGATAATAAATAATGCTATAATCACTGACACAATCAATACCATACTTATAATGATGAGTTGTATAATCGAATTTGTCTGTAATGTTGAAGCCGATACAGTCATGCTGTAAGCAGCCAATTCATTGCATCTGTCGGCAATGCCGTTAAGGCCGCTGATGATAGTCATTACATTCGGTAAAATTACACTGTTCAGAAGCTCTTTTGCCGCTGCAGGGTTGGTCTTATTAAGCTCTATAATATCTCCTGCCCGTCCGTGAATTGTATTATGTGGCTCTATAATGCCTGATATTGCAGATGATATAATCGCATCGTTTTTCAGTTCATCATTTAATGTGTCCATCCATGTACCAAAAGAGCAGGTATGAGGGTCAAGACTTCCGGTAAAATCCGTACCTTTATCCAAATGATTTCTTAAATTGTCTACCCATAAAATATGTGCGGCTGTTATACTTGAAATCTCCTGGCTCTGTTCAATCTTATGTTCTACATCGGCTTCACAAGCTCTGTTTTGTAACCATCCGGTTATTAAAACAGTAACAGCGATGGCATTAAATACAAATATGATCGCAAATAGAAATAATAACTGTGTTTTAATTGACTTTTTAATCGATTTTATCATTTGATATCCTCTTTTCTTAATATTATTAAAGCGTTACTCACGTCTTATACTCTGAATTCCTATAGCTAAGATCTGTGAAGCCTATATAAGATTTTTAAGAATAACGTCAATAGCTCAGGCCATCGCGCCTAGCATGTCAAGCTCATCGCCTGTCAGCAGCTTTTGACAATCCAGCAGCAGGTTGATATTTCCGCCTGTCTTCCCGATTCCTTTGATGTACTTGTGTCCGCCTTTGCCCATCTCCGGTAAAGTCGTGATATCTTCATCATTCATGGTAAGTACCTCTGCTACGCTGTCCACAATCAGTCCGATGGAAGTACCGATGGTGTCAATTACAATAATGCATGTTCTGCCGTCATATTCTCTGACAGCCTTTTTAAAACGCAGACGTGCGTCCATAACAGGTATTATTTTCCCGCGAAGATTTGTAATGCCTTTTACATATTCAGGCATTTCAGGAACTTCCGTAATGGGTTGAATACTGATTATTTCGGTAATATATCGTATCTCCATACCATATAACTCGTTTCCCATAGTAAAGATAAGATATTTTCCTCTCAATGTGTCCTCATCCTCCATTTCTGCCAGATTTAACAAATTTGTTTCTGTCACTGAATTGTCCTCCTTTAATTTTTATATTTACAACTTAAAAGCATCTCATTCCTTCAATAAAAAATTCCTTGTGCTTATGATTTTAATAATAAATTGTTAAATAATGAACAAACAATGTTAGCATTACTATAAAGCATTAAAAATAAAATAAATCCATGTACAAAAAATTATCTGCTATAATATAACCATACAGCAGATAATTTTTTATTCATACCTCAATATGTGGTAAATCGACATTTTTCGTCAAAATTCTTTTAAATACAGTTCCGCTCTTGAATGAATGTCAAGCTTGCTGTATACACTTCTGAGAGTAGCTCTGACAGTCATCTCAGATATATAAAGCTTGGCAGCAATTTCTTTAGAACTTAAACGCTCCTTTGCAAGCAGGGCAATTTCCCTTTCTCTAGGTGTGAGGGGAGACTTGTATTGAACTATAGCCCTTCTTATAATGCTTACGCCTCTTTTCTGACGTTTGCAAAGCTCCATTAAGCCGGTAAAACTATTTTTCCCTTGTGTCTTAATGCAATCATAAAAACATACACTCAGTTCAGGAAGAAAGTCCGTCATACATCCCTGCTGGGCAAAGGGAAGGTAAATTTGATCCTGCAACGCAATGGTAAGCGCTTCTTTCAGATATTCCTGTGCTTCAAGATATCTTCCATTGTTTCGTTTTGCCATGGAAAGAAAAATGAGCTGATACACTTGAGGCATTACATATTTTATATTTCCCGTAGAATTACCGGACATGTTTAAAGCATACTCACATATAGCATAAAATTCATTATAACGCTTTTTCCTTAGAAGAAGCCATAAATGAAGTAATTGTGCGTGAGGAACAACAGGAGCATATACCGTTTTTTTAATATTCTCCATGTCATAAAACCACGGAGAGACATACTCTTCATCATCCAGAACAAAACTTATAATTGACATACAGTGCTCAATCATCCGTATTATATAAAGCCTGGAATCTTTACCTGAATAATCTTTGATTCTCTTAATTGAATTGAAATAAGCTTCCACGTCTCCTCGCAGGATAGCAATACGAGCAAGAATCAGTTCTATACAAAGACAAATATCGGTCTGTTTATAGCTGCGTGCTTCATGCAGAGCCTTGTAGCTTAAAATTTCAGCTTCATTATCGTCGCCTCTCATAAGCATCATTTCTGCCTGCATCGTATAATAGGTTCCGGCTCCATGTCCTCTGGCTAATCTATGATATAAAAATTTACCTTCCTGAATTTGTTGTAATACGTCTTTTAGCTTGCCTTCTTCGCGCCAAAGCATATTCAGTACGGAAACACTGCCAAATAGCCAAGGTATACTTACTTTAATCATATCAACGGATGTACCCGAAAGCTTCCGATATTTATTTTGACCCTCTTTCATCTTAGTAATATCATTAAACTTACCTAAACTCTCCAAAAGAGTATATTCAGCCTCTGCTTTCATCAATTGCTTCTGACTGTAACCTTCTCCGTTTTGAATTACATAACACAAAAGTCTGCACAGCTTTTCATACTCATCATAGTATCCATTCATCAGGGTCATATATCCAAATACTATCATGGTAAAAGGGTACTTGCATAATATTTCATTTGGACACTCTTTAATCAGCATTGCGCAAAATCCGGAATAAAACTTTTCTTTTTGCTCTTCCAAATGCTCGCGTGTAAAAGGCATAGATAAAATTGCATCAAAATCTTCAATCTTATAATAAAATTCTGCAGCAAGGCAATATTTTAAGTCAGCGGCACAGGCCTCTCCCAATTTTCGATATACCTGATTCTGATAATCTTTGGAAGTCTGATTATAAAAACAGCTTCTGAGATAATGCCGTAAAATGCTGTGAATACTGTATATAAGCTTATCCGGCATATATCTTATGAAGTCATTGTTTTTAAGGAATTTGCGAATTTTGCTTGGCAGAATATTCTTGTTCATCATAACTGTGGCCTGACGTATTGTAAAGCCATCCAATACCGAAATTGATAGCAAAAATTCTTTTTCTTCCAAATCAAAATGATTCCATATGGCATGTTCTACCAGATAATCAATATCCGCGGCAAGTGTAAATGAACCGGTTTCTATAAAGCTGATCATTTGTAAACGAATAGCCGCAATCCAGCCTTCCGTGCCAATAAACATTCTTTCCGCTTCATCGTCCGTCAGCCTGATACTCTTCATACGAAATAGTTTTTTGATACCTTCTCTATCAAACAGAAAAGCAGATGAGTCAATTACATATATATTATCATTACAAATTGAAATTTGTTGTATGTCATCCATCCGCTGAGTAATAAATATCATATGCAATACAGAGTTTCCATGCATAGAAAAAGCAGTAACTAACTCACGAAAAATATCTAAATCCACAAGCTGATAATTATCGATTACAATATATGTTTCCCTATGACAACAAATATTCTTAAGATAGGATATCATATAAAACAATGTATCCTTAGTTGGTATCTTAAGATTTTTTAAATCATCCGCGACCTTTTTATTTAAATTTGATATCACATCGCAAATACCCCTCCAAAATATAGAAGCTGACTCACCTAAGCAAGTGTACCAGTATTCACATGCACCGTCAGGAAGATTTTCTTTTAAATATTCTCTTACTGCAGTGGTTTTTCCAAAACCAGACGGTGCAGCAACAACAGTCAAAGGATGATGTGATATTTGAGCAAGCCGTCTTTTAAGCCTGTCCGAAAAATAATATTTTTGCTGTTTGTCTGATTTTTTCCGCATTAAATTCCTCCATTCCCATGGAAAATCACCATTTTAAAATTTCAATATCTTAATCAGATTATCTTTTTACTAAAAATAAGTTTACCTTATTATAAATAATAAGTCCAGCTTTTTGTATATTATAAGATAAACTTGTTAAAATATATTAACAGGAGGTATATGAAATGTATAATCTTCGCTTATTGCGTGAGGAAAGAAAATTGAGTCAGCAAAAGCTGGCAGATGAATTTGATATCGCACAATCACAAATTCAAAATTATGAAACGGGCGGTTACCAACCTAATATTGAAACACTGCACAAATACGCAGATTATTTTGATGTGTCGGTAGATTTTTTGCTCGGTCGCACCGATATTCGCCATAAGCCGAAGGCGGTAAAAGAATATGATCTTAGCTCGGATGAGCAGACGTTAGTGAACCGTTATCGGTGTCTGCGTCCCAACCAATACCGTATCCTTAACCTTTTTCTCGATGCCTTGGAGGATAAATAATTATATAAAAATAACTCTCCTTACGATAGACAGTGCTGCTGTCTACCATGAGGAGAGCATATCAATTTAATATTCCTATTTATTTTTTGCCATTTCAAATTCTTCTTGAATTTCAGCTGATGGCTCAGCTGTCATTTTTGATATTGCATAAATAAAAATACATGAAATTATAAATGCCGGAAGAAGCTCATAAACCCCGAATAAACCACCCATGGGCTTAAGTAAAAGCTTCCAGACAAATACTGTAATACCGCCTGCCAGCATACCTGCGATAGCCCCTTCTCTTGTCGTTCTCTTCCAGAACAAGGAGAATAACATAACAGGACCAAATGTAGCTCCTAATCCTGCCCATGCAAAAGACACTATTGTGAAAATAACACTGTTTTCATTAAGTGCTACAATAATACCAATTATAGTTATTGTAAAAAGTATTATTCTTGTCATTATCATAACCTGTTTATCTGTAGCTTCTTCTTTGAAAAGTCCTTGATAAATATTTTTAGAAAATGCTGATGCTCCTATAAGCAAATATGAGTCGGCAGAACTGATAGTTGCCGCAAGAATACCTGCCATAGCAAGACCCGCAAAAATTGGATTGAATAACGTTTGCGCTGTTACTATAAATACAGTTTCAGCTGCTCCGGCAGTTGTTAAAGCCGTTGGGAATAATGCTCTTCCTATAATTCCTATCATAACCGCAGCAAATAAAGAAATTACAACCCATACTCCGGCTATTGTAGCAGAAATTCTAACTTCCTTTTCATCTCTTATAGCCATAAATCTTAGCAATACATGTGGCATTCCAAAATAACCAAGTCCCCATGCTAAGGTTGACAAAATGGTGTAGAACCCATATTTACCTGCTGCACCAAACTGTGGTACTCCGTTTACGACCAGCTGAGTACCGTCAGAACCTACTGCAGGCGATGCAATGCCGAAGAATTCAAAGAAACCGGGAATTGATTTTGCGTTATTTATAACTTCAGACATGCCTCCTGCTGCTGATGTACCCACTATTAAAACCGTAGACAATGCTAAAATCATTATACTGGCTTGCATAGTATCAGATGCAGTTTCTGCTAAAAAACCACCAACAGTTGTGTAGAATAAAACGAATACCGCACCTAAAATCATCATTGAAATGTATGAAAATCCAAATAATGTACTAAAGAGCTTACCAACTGTTACAAAACAGCTGGCTGCATAAACAACGAAGAATACTAAAATCCATAGTGCAGTAAGAGTTAAAAGTACTTTTTTTGTATCCTTAAAACGATTGCTGAAAAATTCCGGCAATGTAATTGAATTACCGGCTATTACAGAATATCTTCGAAGTCTCTTCGCAACCCATATCCAGTTAATAATTGTTCCTGCTGCAAGACCAATAGCTGTCCAGACAGCATCACTAAGACCGTACCAATATGCTACGCCTGGAAGCCCCATTAACAGCCATCCACTCATGTCAGAGGACGCAGCGCTTAACGCAGATACCCAAGGACCTATAGTTCTTCCCCCTAAGAAGAAGTTATCACTGCTTTCATTTGAGCGCTTTGCAAAATACAATCCGATGACGATTACTACTGACATGTAAATTACCATGGTTATAAATACTTGTAAGGTTTCTCCACTCATTAACCAACCTCCTTATATATTTTCCAGCCTTTTTTTCGGCAAGATATTTATATAAGTATAATTGCAGAATTACATAAAGTCAAGCATAAATAATAGCGATAAATGTAAAAATGTTAACGTTGTCACTTTATTAACAATCTTCAAATTTAAACATTATTCGTTAATACATATCTGTCTGCAAATAAAAGACAGATATGTATTAATATACACATCCGTCTTACATTTTATCCTATTAAATTGTTAATTACTTCCTTAACTGTTGTTAACTTATTTACACCTTTTAAGTTAGCACCTGCAAATATCAACCCGTCTCTTCCTTCTACCGCATCTATTAAGCCGGATGATATACAGTAAGGAATGGATGCGGGATTACATCCCGGTAAACATCTGTAGCACTTACTTGCCTTGTTTCCACTAACCATTGATTCTGTAAGAAAATTTGTCCTGATTGCTCTGGCAGGCATTCCCACCGGACTTTTTATAATCATTTCATCATCTTCAGCAGCATTAATATAGGCCAATTTGAATTTGTCATCAGCATCACATTCCACCGTAGGTACAAACAGGCTTGCAACTTGAAATCCATCGGCACCTACCTCACTGAGCTCTTTTAAATCTTCTTTTGATCTGATTCCTCCTGCTGCAATCACAGGAATTTTAAAATTATATTCCGCTTCAAAGCTTCCGATTAATTCCTTAACTTCCTTTACAATATCCTTCAAAGCCATACACTTATTTTCAAGCATTTCATCCATTTTAAATCCTAAATGGCCGCCTGCTAACGGTCCCTCAACTACGATAGCGTCAGGTAATCTGTCGTGCTTTAAATAGCTTTTTATTATTACCTTTGCTGCCTTTGCAGATGATACTATAGGAACAATTTTAGTTGATGTTCCTTTAACCAATTTAGGCAGTGCCAAAGGAAGTCCTGCCCCGGAAATGATTAAATCTATCTTTTCTTCTACTGCTTTTTTTACATAAAGTTCATAATTGGTAATGGCAGCCATTATGTTCATGGCTATAATTCCCTTCGTTTTTTCTCTTGCCTTTCGTATTTCCTTGCCAATAGCTCTTAAATTTGCATCTAGCGGATTCGTTGCAAAATCCGGTTCTCTGAATCCGATCTGTACTCCTGATATGGTTCCTATACCACCTTCATTAGCTACGGCAGATGCTAAGCTTGATAAGGATACACCAATACCCATACCTCCTTGGATAATTGGAATCTTAGCAATTAAATCACCTATTCTTAATTCTTTCAGTTCCATTTTTTCTCCAATGCTTTATAAATCAATTTATTTGATATTCAAAGTATATAGATAAGCGTTAAATTTGTCAAGCGAAAAATTACTTTGAAAATTATTATTGACAAATGCATAATAATTTTATATGATATTCTTATTAGTAATTAATCCTATTATCGATTACGAGGTTGGTATATGCAAATACGTGTTATTTTACTTACAATATTCGGTCTCATGCTTCTGTTGCTTGGATTTATCGGTATATTTCTACCGGTATTGCCCACCACTCCTTTTGTACTGGCAGGCATAGGGTGTTTGTCCGGTACCCCTAAGCTCAGGGCACAAGTTCTAAAAATACGTGTATTCCGTGAATATTTCGAAAATTACAAAAGTCGACAGGGCTTATCTCGCAAAACTGTTATTTCAAGTCTGACCTATTTGTGGAGCATGCTGATTATTTCCATGTTCATAGTAGGAAAGCTCTGGCTTGTGATTTTAGAAACAGTTATAGGCATTTGCGTGACCTTACATATATTAGCAATATCAAAACCAAAGGGAGATTATAATCCATGAAAGAGCGTAAACGTGTCTTTGGTCTGGTAGAGGTGTATTTTGATATTATCTACATGTCGTCAGCACTGTCAATAGGCATATATCTTGTCAGTACAGGACACTCTCAGGTGAAATTTCTTACCGGAATTACATCCTTGCTTCTGGTGGGCGGAGATGCTTTTCATCTTATACCGAGAATAGTTGCCATCCTTACAGCTCAGGAACATAAATTTGTCCGTGCCATGGGAATCGGAAAATTAATAACCTCTGTTACAATGACAATTTTCTATATTTTGCTTTGGGAAATAGGAATTATACTATTTTCTCCTCATATAAGCCCAATCTGGAAATACGTTATTTACGGACTTGCAACTACTCGCATACTGCTGTGTCTTTTCCCACAAAATCGCTGGATTTATGAACACCCTCCGGTAATTTGGGGAATTTACAGAAACATCCCATTCCTGATGCTCGGTGCTGCAGTTATGATACTTTTTGGCTCAAACGCTGTATCAGTTTCGGTCCTCAGCAATATGTGGCTTGCCATAGCACTGAGCTTTGCATTTTATATTCCTGTTGTAATGTGGTCCAATATCAACCCAAAAATCGGAATGCTGATGCTGCCTAAAACATGTGCTTATTTATGGATGCTTATTATGTTTATGAATCTATGAATCATACGCGTTTTCGCGATTGATAATAAAAAACAGAAAGGAGTATATTATGGATCAATACAAAAAATTAACAAATGAAGTCGGTGCTCCTGTTGCCGACAATGAAAATTCCATAACTGCCGGCCCCAGAGGTCCCGTGGTTATGCAGGATGTGTGGCTGATGGAAAAAATGGCCCACTTCAACCGCGAGGTTATTCCCGAACGCAGAATGCATGCCAAGGGCTGGGGAGCTTACGGTAATTTTACTGTAACAGGCGACATTTCAAAATTTACCAAGGCTAAGGTGCTTCAACCGGGAGCAAAGACAGACACCTTTGTACGTTTTTCAACCGTTGCCGGTGAACGCGGCGCAGCTGACTGTGAGAGAGATATCCGCGGATTTGCGTGCAAATTTTATACTGAAGAAGGAAACTGGGATTTGGTAGGAAATAATACCCCTACATTTTTCATACGCGATGTACAGAACTTCTCGGACTTAAACAGAGCTGTTAAGCGTGACCCTCGTACAGGAAGACGCTCCGCACAGAATAACTGGGATTACTGGACATTATTACCTGAATCCTTCCATCAGCGTACCATAACTATGTCAGATCGCGGAATTCCTGCTTCCTTCCGAAATATGCACGTATACGGCGAGCATACCTTCAGCTTTTACAATGCTAAAAACGAAAGAGTATGGTGTAAATTCCATCTTCACACTCAGCAGGGAATCAAGTGCCTGACAAATGAAGAAGCGGCAAAAATTAACGGAATGGACAGAGAGCATCACGGAAAAGACCTGTACGAAGCCATCGAAAGCAAAGATTATCCGCGCTGGACAATGTATGTACAGATAATGACAGAGGAACAGGCTAAAAATCACTATGAAAACCCATTTGACATTACAAAAATATGGCCTCATAAGGAATTCCCTCTGATCGAAGTAGGTGTTCTTGAACTTAATCGTAATCCTGAAAACTATTTTGCAGAGGTAGAGCAGGCTGCTTTCACTCCTGCCCACGTTGTTCCGGGCATCGGCTTCTCTCCGGACCGTTTCCTTCAGGGAAGACTGTTTTCTTACGGAGATGCACAGCGTTATCGCCTCGGCGTAAACCACAACCACATACCCGTTAACCGTGCGCATGTTAAGGTTAACGAATATCACCGAGACGGAGCTATGCGCACGGACGGAAACTACGGAAGCGCACCGGCATATCACCCAAACAGCTACGGCTATTGGACTGCCCAACCCGAGGTATCTGAGCCGCCTTTAGAAATGGATGGTGCTATGTGGAGATACGATCCTAAGGATGATCCTACCGACGATAATTTCAGAGCCGGAGGAAATCTATGGAGAATTCTTGCAGAAGATAAAAAGCAGCTGCTTATAGGCAATACTGCGGCAGACATAGCTCCGGCAACAAAAAATATCAAGTATCGTCATGCCGTTCATTGCTATCTGGCAGACATGGAATACGGACAGCGAATGACAGATGCCCTCGATCTTGATATTGAAAAGGTTAAAGAGCTTTCAAAGCTTGACAATCGTGGCCTGATTGAAGCTACAATGTCAGAGGATATGGGCGAAGCTGCAATGTCAGAAAACATGTAATTTAAATAATTAAGGAAGGTAGTATTCTTCATGAAGCAATTAAGAAATACAAAGCAAAGACAGACTGTATTGAATGCCGTGTTAGGACGAAAGGACCATCCCACCGCAGACAGGCTATATCTGGATTTGAGAGCTGAAAATCCAAAAATAAGCCGCGGAACCGTTTACCGCAACCTGAATATATTGGCAGAAGGAAACGAGATTAAGCATCTCAAAACAACCGGAGCCGATCGGTTTGACTGGCGGACCGACCCTCATGACCACATCATGTGTACCAATTGCGGTGCGCTGTGTGATTCACCGTTACCATATAAGGCTGAGCTGGATAACTTAATAGAAGAGTATACCGGATTTAAAATTGATATTCACCGAACTGTATTTGAGGGACTTTGCCCCGATTGTATGCAAAAACTTCAGAAACATGAGTAAGAACCAACTAAAGCCGCTTTGCAACTGCAAAGCGGCTTTATTACTTTTAATGATTCTGACTGTACTCATCGAGGGCGGCATTGGTATTTGCCTGTTTTTCCTCAATGATTTCCTTGAGCATCATGTCCTTGACCTTCATTAATCTCGTCTGATTACCTCTTTCATTTTCGTCAAGCTTCATTTGAATATACTTGATTGTTTCCTGGAATTGAGGAATCATAACGTATTCGAGGGCATTAACCCTTCTCCTTGTTTTTTCTATCTCTGCCGCAAGAAGCTGTACTTCCTTTTCCACTGCAGCTAATTTCAACAGTTCAGGAAAAATTTTAAATTGATTTTCAATAGCATTATCAAGCTCAGCTGAAGTATTGGCAAAACCATAAGGATAAATATTTGAAGCATCATCGGTTGTAGTTTTAAAGTCAAATACCGGAACATCAACGCTCATAACATTTTTGTTTTTTACGTCAATTGCCACTCCTTGCTTAGGGTACATCAGCGCTTCCTCTAAAACTTCCGTTGACATGACTGCACTTGCAATTACAAAGTTTGAATAAACATTGTTCAAATAAGATTCCACCTGTTCACGCAAGCTTTTGTTTTCTCTGGCAAGCTCCAAAAATTGTTTCATAAGCTCATCACGTTTATCCTTAAGCATTTTATGACCCTTGACAGCCACCTTCAAACGCTTTTTCAGAGAGGTTAATACCATTCTGGTCGGATTTACATTTAACCTTGCCATAACTTTTCACCCCTCGTTTTATTCATTTTTGGGATAGTATTTTTCAAGATATTCGTCTCTTATACGTTTTAATTCGCTCTTTGGTAAAAGCGTCAATAAATCCCAGCCTATAGTCAATGTTTCTTCAATTGACCTGTTTGTTTCATAGCCTTGAGAAACATATTTTCTTTCAAATTCGTCAGCAAATTTTGCATAGAATTTATCTGCATCGGAAAGAGCTGCCTCACCAAGTATAGCCATAAGTTCTTTTGCTTCTTTACCTCTCGCATATGCCGCAAAAAGCTGGTTTAATACGTCCGAATGATCTTCTCTGGTCTTTCCTCTTCCTATACCCTTATCCTTTAAACGTGACAAGGATGGAAGAACATCTATAGGTGGCTTAATATTCTTTCTGTATAATTCACGGGAAAGAATTATCTGACCTTCTGTAATGTATCCTGTCAAGTCCGGTATAGGATGTGTTTTATCGTCTTCAGGCATTGTTAAGATAGGAATCATCGTAATTGAACCCTCCGTATCTCTCTTTCTGCCTGCTCTCTCATACAGTGTCGCCAAGTCAGTATATAAGTAACCCGGGTATCCACGTCTTCCGGGTACTTCTTTACGTGCAGCGGATACCTCACGCAATGCCTCCGCATAGTTTGTTATATCTGTCAATATAACAAGCACATGCATACCCTTATCAAAGGCAAGATACTCTGCTGCTGTAAGTGCCATACGAGGAGTGGATATACGCTCGATTGCAGGATCATCTGCCAAGTTCATAAACAATACCGTTCTGTCAATAGCGCCTGTTTTTCTGAAATCTGAAATAAAGAAGTCTGCTTCTTCGTATGTTATACCTATAGCCGCAAATACAACCGCAAACTTGGAGTCAGTACCTAAAACCTTTGACTGACGTGCAATTTGCGCTGCTAAATCGGCATGTGGCAAACCTGATCCGGAGAATATAGGAAGCTTTTGTCCTCTAACCAATGTGTTTAATCCGTCTATTGCAGATACACCTGTTTGTATAAATTCATCCGGATAGTCACGAGCTGACGGATTCATAGGAAGTCCCGCAATATCCAGTCTTTTCTCCGGAATTATAGCAGGACCGTTATCAATAGGTCTTCCAAGACCATCAAATACACGTCCTAACATATCGTATGAAACTGCTAATTCCATTCCTCTGCCTAAGAATTTCACCTTGCTTTCCGCAAGGTTTATTCCTGCGGAGCTTTCAAAAAGCTGTACCAATGCATTGCTGCCGTTAATTTCAAGAACCCTGCAGCTTCTTGTTTCGCCGTTAGGAAGCTCAATAACACCAAGTTCATCGTATGATACATTTTCAACATTTTTAACAAGCATTAAAGGTCCTGCTACCTCTGATATCGTCTTATACTCTCTTATCATACTATTCAACCTCCTTGCCTGCAATTAAAGCTGAAACTTCTGCTTCTATTTGTTTATAAATACTGTCAAAACTTTCTTGAATATCTTTTTCTTCTGTATATTTGAATCTTCCTATTCTTTCTCTTACAGGAAGATCGGATAATTTTCTAAATTCGGCACCGTCTCCCAATGCATCCATGCCGTCATGGAAATATTTTAAGATTAATGTCAACAATTTGTGCTGTTTTTCAAGGGATGTATAGGTATCTACATCATGGAACGCATTTTGATGCAGGTAGTCCTCTCTTATGGAACGTGTCGCTTCAAGCTTCAATCTGTCCCCTACCGAAAGAGAATCTACACCTACAAGCTGAACTATTTCGTTTAATTCGGCTTCTTCCTGCAACAGTCTCATAGTTTCCGAACGCATTGAAGTCCAATCTCTTGCAACTGTTTCATCAAACCAGCTTCCCAACCTGTCAACATACAATGAATAACTGCTTAACCAGTTAATTGCCGGGAAGTGACGTCTGTATGCAAGCTGTGCGTCAAGAGCCCAGAATACCTTTACTATACGAAGTGTTGCCTGAGATACCGGTTCTGAAATATCTCCGCCCGGAGGTGAAACTGCTCCGATAGCAGACAATGCTCCTTCTCTTCCTTCAGCTCCCAAGCTTATAACTCTTCCTGCTCTTTCATAGAATTGTGCAAGACGAGATGCAAGATATGCGGGATAACCTTCTTCTCCGGGCATTTCCTCAAGACGTCCGGACATTTCACGGAGTGCCTCTGCCCATCTTGATGTGGAGTCAGCCATTAATGCAACCGAATAACCCATATCTCTAAAATATTCTGCAATTGTAATACCTGTATAAATACTTGCCTCACGTGCCGCAACCGGCATATCTGATGTGTTGGCAATTAATACCGTACGCTTCATCAATGATTCGCCTGTTCTCGGATCCTTTAATTCGGGGAATTCCATCAGAACGTCCGTCATTTCGTTACCGCGTTCACCGCATCCTATATAAACAACTATTTCCGCATCGGCCCACTTAGCCAGCTGATGCTGAACAACTGTCTTACCGCTTCCGAATGGTCCCGGAACGGCTGCAACACCACCCTTGGAAATAGGGAACATAGTATCTATAACCCTTTGTCCTGTAACCAAGGGGGTATTTGGAACCAACTTTTCCTTATACGGTCTTCCTCTTCTTACAGGCCATTTCTGCATCATTGTTAAATTAACATTTTCACCATTCTCTTTTAAAACGGTGCATACTGTTTCTTCAACCGTAAAGCTTCCTGATTTTATTTCCTGCACAGTTCCGCTTACACCATAGGGAACCATTATTTTCTGCTGAACAACTATCGTCTCCTGAACTGTTCCGATAATATCTCCTGCCTGAACCTTGTCACCTGCCTTAATAACAGGCACAAATTCCCACTTTTTTTCTCTGTTAAGTGACGGAACGTTTATACCTCTGGCAATGTTTGGTCCTGCCATTTTTCTTATTTCTTCCAACGGTCTTTGAATTCCGTCATATATGGTTTCTATAAGCCCGGGTCCAAGCTCAACCGACAGCTGTGCTCCGGTTGTAGCTACAGGTGCTCCCGGAGCTAATCCTGCTGTTTCCTCATATACCTGAATCGATGCTCTGTCACCGCGCATCTCTATAATTTCGCCTATAAGTCCCTGCTCGCTGACACGTACAACGTCAAACATGTCTGCATCCTTCATACCTTCAGCTATAACCAACGGACCGGATATTTTTACTACTCTTCCTTGGCTCATTAAAATAATCACCTGCTTTCATTTTTTATAACAAAATTAATCGTTGTTAAACAATATATCCGCACCAACTGCTTTTTCCACAGCCTTTTTAATATTATCAAATCCGATTCCCATTGAACCGTTCATACCCGGTATAGGAATTATTGCCGGCAGGCGTTCTTCGTTATATTCATATACGGCATCCGTTATTTCGGCATAGAAGTTTTCCGTTATATAAATAATAGCGTAATCATCTTTGGCGATTTTCTGCAATTTATGCTTTGCATCTTCCTTTGATGTACAATCATATACATCTAACCCAACCGCCTTAAATCCTTGGACACTTTGTTTATCACCGATAACACCTATCTTATACATACGTTTCCCTCAACCTTTCTCTTATAAGTTCAGGAGAGATACCTGCAAGCTTGCCTGCCAGAATTATTCTTGCAATTTTTATCTCATTATCCTTTGCTATCAAATATCCCGCAAGAGGTTCTATGCCAAAAGGAATATATTTAGCCGACTTAACATATTCAATCAATTTATTGTCCAGAAGCTTTTCTAAGGTTGTGAATTTACCCGTTTCGGTCAATTCCTCGGTTCCTTCAAGGAATAAATCCCTGAAGCCGTATGCCGACAGCTGTTCAGCAAACTTTTCGAATGAATCGTCATAATTTTTTATGAATATCTGTTCGCTTATATCTCCGCCGCCTATAAAAACCTTGGTAAAAAAGTCCCAGGATTTATCCATTTTCTTCAATCTTACGTAGGTTTTTATATTGATTACATCAATCTGTAATTTAATATAGTCAATTATAAAATCATTTTTGGTTTCTCTCGCAGCATTTAACATTTCCTCATAGCAATATTTATCAAAGATAATATCTATCTGTTGAGGATCATTGGTTTTTGGAAATGTTTCAATTACCTCGTCCAATGCCTTACCCATACTTTCTGTCAGAGATGAAAACTCTCTCTCTTTAACAGCATATTTAAGTGTTTTTAAATCAATCGAGCCTGTATCAACCAAAATATCAGAAGAATCAAAAGATAAATATTCTGACTTCATAATAACCTTCAAATTATGATAATCGTATGGATATAAAAACATATTGAAGTAATCTAACTCAGGTGCGATAGATGATATAAAGTCATATGTTTTTTTATGCTCTTCACTTAAAAGCTTTTCGTAATTATTCGGATCAATAATTTCATTACCATGTCCGTAATTTATATCATTTAAAACTCTTAAGCTGTCTAATGTGGTCTTTGCATCAATCATTTTCTCTGCTCTTTCGCGAGTAAGCATGTATTTTTCAACACTTCTGACTCTTGCAGTGGAAAACAAATAATCTGTATCCTTAATTTTTGCCAAAGCCATTCCTCCTTTCAGGCAGGAAAATTAATTAAAAAGTGCATTTGCAACTTCGGAAGTCAAATCATCCTTTATTGAATTCAGCAATGTTTCAAAGGTATTGTTAATTTCTATATTGCCGCTTCTTAACAAAAATCCGCCGCTTGTATTTATGGTTTTATCACTCAATTTATATCTTTGAGTGTTTAATCTTTGATTAACTGCTTTTATTAATTTTTCGCCTATTTTATCCCTGTCTGCTTGATTTAAGACTATTATTCCTTCATTTACGGAAATTTTGATTATTTCTTCTGTCAAATAGTTTAAATACTTATCTTCGGGCATTGATCTTAACTTCTCAAGTGCTAAATCAAAGCTTTTCTGAATAGCTTCCTGCTTTGCGCCAAGAATCATTTTTCTCGCTTGAAGCTCCGCAGCCGATACCTTTCTACTTTTTAAGCTTTCAGCATCCTTTGTACATCTTTCTGCTGTTTGCTTCATTATTTCTTCAGCTTCTATCTTAGCTTTGCCTATAATTTCCTCCATTGTTTTCTCCGCATTCTTAACAGAGGTTTCTTCAACTAATTTAGCATCGTTTATAATAGCAGCCGTTATATTTTCAATGCTCATTTCCTCACATCCTTATTATAATTTTAATATACACGTTATATTGCAATACCATTTATCATAAGGAAAGAAATAAGAAGTGCCAATACCGCGTATGTTTCAACCATCGCCGCATAAACCATTGCCTTTGCAATCTCCTCAGGTCTTTTACCCACTAACATAATACCTGACGCAGCAACCTTTCCCTGATTAATTGCTGAAATAGTACCGACTATACCCATAGGAAGTGAAGCAGCTAAGAAAAAACCACCCTGTGCAGCCGTTAATGCAGCCATACTGCCGCCCAATAATCCTATTTTGTTAAGTATTATAAAGGCAATAAGAAGACCGTAAATACCCTGAGTTCCGGGTAATGCTTGTAAAATCAATGTAGCACCGAATTTCTTAGGATCCTCAGCTACAACTCCTGATGCGGATTGACCGGCAATACCAACACCTATAGCACTTCCTATACCTGCTAAGGCTGCAATTGAAGCACCCAAAATTGCTAAAAAATTTCCGTTTGTTAATATGTTGTTCATTTAAATTTCCTCCTTGATAATCTTATTATATTTAGTTTTTTTGGCTAAAGGATTAAAGGATTCTCCTCCGCCTTCATAAAATTTTCCAAAAAATTCAACATATTGTAACCTTGCTGCATGTACGAATGCTCCGAGAGCATTGATGGCAAAGTTGAAAACATGACCAACTAATAAAACCACTACGAAAAGCAAAATTCCGAATATATTTCTGCCTCCCATGCTTCCCAAAATACTTACAACCGAGGATACAACGCTTGTTGCTAATCCAAGTGCAAGCAGTCTTGAGTACGAAAGAATATCACTTAAGTAACTTGTGATATTGTACAAGCTTAAAACACCGCTTGTCAATTTACCTACTATATTATCCTTGCTTCTGCCCTGTGTTAAAACTAATCCTACGGCAAAAGCAATAGTCATCCATTTTCCAACCTCAGCAGATCCCGGTATTATAGTATTGCCGAATAACCACAGTGCAATACCTATAATAAAGCCGTACCAAAAGCCTATGTCAAATACTGCGGCTTTTGTATCTCCGTCTCTGATCAGCATATATGCCTGTATAGCCATACCCGTAAACAGATGGATTACACCGAATATAAATGAAAAGATTAATAACGTCATGGGCTGTTCCATTGGATTAATCCAGGCAGGCTTTATTGTAAAGTCAGAATCAAATATAAGCTTTGCTGCCGCAGGTATGGCATCACCGAACCAGCTGCCGAACATAACTCCCCAGAATGCTGTGGCCAAACCGCAATAGAAAAACAACTTAATCATTTTTCCTATTGTACCTTCTAAGCTGAATTTCTTAGTCAGCAGGAAGCAAAGTACAGCCATAACTAAACCATATCCAACATCAGCAAGCATAAGTCCGAAAAATATCGCATAAAAAGGAGCCATTACCGCTGTTGGGTCAATATTTGATGATGAAGGCAAGCTGTATAGCTCTGTAATTGCCTCAAAGGGCTGTGAGAAAGACTTGTTATCCAATAAAATAGGATATTGTTCTCCGTCCTCCGGCTCTGAAATTTCATACCAGCATTCATATTTCTTTAATATTTGTTCTACCTTATCATTGCTGACTACCGGATTCCATCCCTGAATATAAAATGTAGTCTCTGTTTTAAGAATATTGCTTAATATTTTATTTTTATCTCTTTCAATTACAAGATAATCATAATATATTTGAATTTCCTCTTTGTATGGCAGATAATCTGAAATGCTTTTTTCAATAGCTTCTTTTTTATCTGAAATTTCTTTCAGCTTTTTCTCATATTGTGTTATATTTTCTGCTGCTGTATCAGTAAGCTCCTTGAAGTTCACAGTATTAAAACCAAATTGCTTTAAGGTTTCATAAACAATATCTTTTTCACTTATCAAGCAAATTATTGAAAAGTAATGTTGTTCTTTATCACTTTCAATCAAATCTACATAACATTTATCTGTCTTATCCTTCAAATCGTTTTTCAATTTTTCTATATCTATTACATCAGGAAAAACTCCGATAAATATACTTGTATACCTTGTTTCATTAAGTTCAAGGGGAAGTTCATATTTTATCCACGGCTTTAAGCTCACAATTGATGCTTCAATTTTATTTTCCTCTGAGCTTAAATCATTGTATGCCTTGTTTAATTCAAGTAATTTTGAAACAACCTCCTCAGTACCTTCCTTATTCAGCATCTTATCTTCAAATTCATTTAATGTTATTGTACGTCTCGTACTGAATAGTGGTTTTTTACTTTTATCATGGCTTTCCAAGTTTATTAAAACATCATTAATTTTGGAAATCTTAGCATCATAGTCTAACACTTCATTTTCATTGCCATCTTTTTTGACGATTGAAATCCATTCAGGATCTGTCAGCTTAAATTCCTGTGAGCTTATTTCCACAACACCTAAGTCCATTATTTCTTTTATAACAGATGGCTTGTGAGCATTCAGACCAATGATGCTGATTTTATTCATCTTAACTATTGACACCGGCGTTCACTATCCTTTCCAGTATTATTGAAGCTGCATTATCCATTTTGCTCCCGGCATCGGAGAGAATGTTTTCACATTCCATTGATGCTTTTTTTATTATGTTATCATATAAAATCTGTCCTTCAGATTCCGCAGCCTTTGTTGCATCAGAACTTTTCGACTCAGCACTTTTATACGCTTCCTCCAAAATTTGTGATGCTTTTGCATTAGCATTAGTAATAATTTGTTTGGCCTTCAGAGAAGCTTCTTTCTTAATTCTTTCCGCGTTTTCTTCTGCCTCCTTTATTACCTTAATAACCTCAATCGACACTATATCACCACCTTTTATTGTTTTTCAGGAAAACATATTCACATTACTTACTACTATAAATAATACATGCTAAAATGTCAATAGAATAACTATATCCATATAATTATTTGGCTATTCACGTTTTTTAGTCAGTAATATTTAAATATTCATAATAATAATTTATAAATTCCGTAACATATGTCACAGGAAATGTCTGAAAATAAAAAATCTCCCCCATTATAATAATTACTTTAACAGTATAATAATAAGTTATTTTTTTATCAAGAGCGCACTTTTTAGTACTTTAGTATCAAAAAAGTTACTTAGTATATTATTCCATACTTGTTGCAACATTATCTTGAATTGTATTCTTTTTATATGCATTACTCTCTAAATATTCTGATCCAAACCCATGCATCATTTCCAAAATAGGAATAATTTTTTCCCCAAGATCCGTCAGCCCATATTCAACCTTAGGAGGTACAACAGGATATACCTTTCTAAATATAAGGTTATCTTCCTCTAAGCTTCTGAGCTGTTGGGTAAGCATTTTTTGAGTTACATCCGGAAGCCTTCTCTTAATATCATTAAATCTTAGTATTTTTCCGCTCAGATACCATAAAATCAATATCTTTCTTTTACCTGACAACAATTGCTGAACCAAGACCATTGGACAAACCTTGTATCTTATACACTTATCACTCAAATAACAACTGTTATGGCTTTCTGATTCCCTATACAAAATATCACCTCATTATTTTAAGTATCTAAAATGATGCTATACTACTAAATAGTATATATGATGTAATTATATCATACAAGCCTTTTAAATACAATAGTCTGTGAAAACATTTCTTTAGTATGTTAATATATTATCACACTCTTGCTTTTTTGGCTATATAAAAATATATATATATTAAAAGAGTTGGTGTCTGCCCCCACTGATAGAAAGAAAACTTTCAGTTGTATAAAAAAAGCACCATAATTAATGGCGCATTTTTTAATATTTCAATTACAGCATAAGCGACTGACACCAAATTAAAATTTGGGTCATCTGCTTTCACTTACAGCATAAGCGACTGACACCAAATTAAAATTTGGGTCATCTGCTTATTTAACCCACAGAAAATATCAGCTCCGCTTCCGCAGCAATTTCATCGTCAACATACGCTATTGCGTTTCCGATACCGAAGCTTCCCTTTAACTTTGATATTTCTGTAACTAATTTTAGAGTGTCTCCCGGACATACCTTCCTTTTAAATTTGGCACTTTTAATTCCCCCGAAGTATACTGTCTTACCTTTAAACTTATCCAACGATAAAATTGCTACTGCACCTGTCTGTGCCAGCGCTTCAATAATAAGAACACCTGGCATCACAGGATTTCCCGGAAAGTGACCTTGAAAAAATTCCTCGTTAAAGGTTACATTTTTTAGGCCGACCGCCATTTCTCCTTCTGTAAGCTCGATTATTTTGTCAATTAAAAGCATGGGATATCTGTGAGGTATTATTTTTTGTATATCCTTAGTATCATAAATCATAGATTACTGTCCCTTGTGTTTTTTCAAAATTAAAGCGGCGTTATGTCCGCCAAAACCAAAGGCATTTGACAGAGCATAATCAAATTCTTTTTTAATGCCTTCATTTGGAACAAAGTTCAATCCTAATTCAGGATCAGTCACCTTATGATTAATTGTTGCAGGTATAAAACCGTCCTCAAGGGCTTTAGCACATATTATTGCTTCTACCGCACCTGCTGCTCCCAGCAAGTGACCTGTCATTGACTTAGTTGAACTGATCAACAATTCATTGGCGCTATCCTTGAATATATTTTTTATTGCCTGTGTTTCAAATTTATCATTATATAAGGTGCTCGTTCCATGAGCATTTATATAGGTTATATCTTCAGGATTCAATCCAGCATCTTCAATTGCATTTAACATTACGGCAGATTGACCTTCTGAACTGGGATCCGGTGAAGTCATGTGATATGCATCACAGGTAGCACCATATCCTATTATTTCCGCATATATTTTTGCTCCTCTTTTAACTGCATGCTCATATTCCTCAAGAATCATTATTCCGGCACCTTCTCCCATTACAAAACCGTGTCTTTCAGCATCAAAGGGAATAGAGGCCCTGTTAACATCATCTGTAGTTGAAAGTGTAGTCAGAGCTGAGAACCCTGCTATTGAACAAGGTGTTATAGCAGCTTCTGAACCTCCTGCTATCATTACATCACAAATTCCGTCCTGAATTCTTTTATATGATTCTCCTATGGCATTTGCTCCCGTAGCACACGCTGTAACAGGTGAATAGTTAATCGCTTTTGCTTTATACTTGATAGCTACAAGGCCGGATGCCATATTAGATAACATCATTGGAATAAAAAATGTTGAAACTTTATTTGGTCCTTTAGTAAGAAGCTTTTCATGCTCTGCTTCTATAGTATGAATACCACCCACTGCGCTTCCTACAACACAACCAAATCTTTTGCTGTCCAAGCTTTCCACATCAAGTCCCGAACTCTTTACAGCCATATCAGCTGCAGCAAGAGCAAATTGGCTGAATCTGTCCATCCTTTTTGATTCTTTTTTATCCATATATTCTGTCGGGTCAAAATCTTTTATTTCAGCCGCTAATTTAACACTGAAATCTGCTGTATCAAAAGATTCAATCGGACTGATACCGCATTTACCCAACTTTACATTTTCCCAAAACAAATCACCGGAGCCAATAGGGCTTACAACCCCAATACCGGTTATTACTACTCTCTTTTTCATAAATCCTCCTACATATAAAATCCGCCGTTAACAGACAATATCTGCCCCGTTATATACGACGCTTTATCAGAAATCAAAAATTCTACCGCATCTGCAATATCATCAGGTTGACCCAGACGTTGCAGAGGAATGTTTTTCATCATTTCATTTCTTATCTCTTCCGGAATTTTATCCGTCATGTCCGTTTGAATAAATCCGGGCGCTATGGCATTTACAAGTATATTTTTTTTCCCCAGCTCTCTTGCCATAGATTTTGTCATACCAATAATACCTGCTTTAGAAGCAGAATAATTTACCTGTCCCGCATTTCCCGCAAGTCCCACAACGGATGATATATTAATAATTCTTCCATTTTTTTGTTTGAGCATTCTTTTAGCTATGTGCTTGCAGCAATTAAATGTTCCCTTTAAATTAATGTCGATTACCTGATCAAATTCTTCCTCTGACATCAGCGGAAGAATATTATCCTTGGTAATACCTGCATTATTCACTAATACATCTACAGATCCAAAGCTATCATATGCTTCATCAATCAATTTTTTTGCATCGTCATAACTGGAAACATCACATTTGACTATAATATTCTCAGTTTCTTTGTTTGCAAAATTATTTACTAACTCTTCCATGGAGCTCGTATTGCTTCTGTAATTTAAAACCAAGTTATAACCAAGTTCATTTAATCTTGAAGCAATAACTGCACCAATACCTTTAGAAGCACCGGTAATAATCGCCGTTTTCATATTTCTCCTCCTCTAACGGGGACATTCCTCCTATCCTCAAAGACTTTCCCTGATATAAAGAGATGTGTCCCTTTTCATTTTAAGCATAAGTAAGCTGAAGATACTGTTCTAAGGCTGCAATACTGTCTATATTTATTGATTTAACATTTTTATCTATTTTCTTCAAAAAGCTTGATAATGACTTTCCCGGTCCTACTTCTACAAATGTGTTAACTCCGTCAGCTATCATTTTTCTGACACAGGCTTCCCATCTTACAGGATTATAAACTTGTTTTTCTAATTTGTCCGCTATTATTAAATCATCATTGTAATATTCCGTATCCACATTTGAAATAACATTACAAGATGGTTTTTTAAACTTTATCTTTGATAAATCCTCTTTCAGCTTATTTCCTGCAGAGATAAGCATAGAAGTGTGAAACGGTGCACTAACCTGCAGCTTTACAGCTTTTTTGATGTTAAACTCTGCTGTTTGACCAAGTGCATTTTCGATTGCTGCACTTTTCCCGCCAACAACTATTTGCCCGGGACAATTAAAGTTTGCCGGCTCCAATAATCCAAACCTCTCTGTAACAGTCTTGCAAAAACGAATTGCGTCTTCGTCAGTGCATCCCATAAGCGCAAGCATCCCGCCTTCACCTAGAGGAACAGCATTTTGCATGTAATTTCCTCTGTTATAAACAAGCTTAACTGCTGTTTCGAAGTCCATTGCGCCTGCCGCTGTCAAAGCAGAGTATTCACCCAAACTTAAGCCGCCCATTACAACAGAATTATTGTTTGAATTTTTCTTTATAATTTCATAAATAGCCATACAGACCGTCAGCAAAGCCGGCTGTGTAATTTTAGTTATACTCAAATCTTCATTAGGTCCGTCAAAGCACAATTTTGTTATGTCAAAGCCAAGCGCTTCATTTGCTCTTTGGAATATTTCCTTGCTTTCTTTAAAATTATCATAAAAGTCCTTTCCCATTCCTGCGTATTGAGCGCCTTGTCCCGGGAATACAAAAGCCGTTTTACTCATTTTTGCCTCCTGATATAATTAAACCTATACCTTTCATTATTTTTTCTGCTTCATCAAACATCTCTTTAATCATTTCGCTGCAGCTCTGCTCTTTATTAACCAATCCGGCAATTTGCCCTGACATTACAGAACCGTAATCTACGTCTCCCTGAATAGCAGCTTTATACAACCTGCCTCTGCCAAGCTGTTCCATCTCTTCAACAGTTGCATTGTTTTTTTCTAATTCTTTAAATTGTGTTGAAAGCTTGTTTTTTAAAATTCTTACAGGATGACCTGTTTTTCTTCCTGTAACTATTGTATCTGTATCATTTGCCTTTTTAACTTTATTTTTATAATTTTGATGTACACTGCATTCATTTGCTAACAAAAATCTTGTTCCCACCTGTACTCCCTGTGCTCCCAGGCACATAACAGCAGCTATACCTCTTCCGTCTCCTATGCCTCCTGCCGCTATAACCGGAATGTTAACCGCATCAACAACCTGAGGTGTTAAACATAGAGTTGTTATTTCACCAACGTGTCCTCCGGCTTCAGTACCTTCACAGATCAAAGCATCGCACCCGATTTTTTCCAAACGTTTAGCAAATGTAACTGACGGAACAACAGGTATAACCTTTGTTCCTGCTTCTTTCCACATTTTTATATACTTGCCCGGATTTCCTGCTCCTGTTATTATTACAGGTATTTTTTCATCAACAAGCAGCCTCGCTACTTCCTCCGCATACGGACTTAAAAGCATTACATTTACACCAAATGGTTTATCGGTCAGTTGCTTTACCTTATCAATTTGCACTTTCAATGCTTCGGCAGTATTGTTGCCTGCAGCCACAACGCCGAGACCTCCTGCTTCTGAAACTGCCGCAGCTAATCCTGCGTCTGATATTTGAGCCATTCCGCCTTGAAAAATCGGATACCTTATATTTAACAAGCTGCATATATTTGAATTAATCATCATATAAGCTCCTTTATGTATCTTTTTTGATTTATCTTTAAAGAAAACGCCGTACGGCGTTTTCTTAAGATTATAAGTTATTAAAAAAGTTCATCTGCAATTATTTTTGTTTTTCTGTAATGTAGTCCACGATATCCTTTACTGTAACAAGCTTGCCATAATCATCTTCTTCAATTGTTACATTTAATTCATCTTCAATTTTGCTTATTAATTCGAATAAGTCCAGGGAGTCTGCTCCAAGATCATCTTTTATTTTGCTTTCGAGAGTAATTTTATCTTCCTCAACATCTAACTCTTCAATCAATATTTCTTTAACTTTTTCTAAAATCATTATATCCTCCAAAAATATGTTTTAATGTCTGTAATTTCGATTTTGATATTCCAAATATTTTGATATTGATATTTGTTTGATATCTAATATTTTGATAATCGAAGTATATAATAAAAAAATAAGTTTGTCAATATATTTTTAACGAAAAATTGTTATAAAATTAACTTATCTTCTTGATTTGTCGATATATGAAATTTATAATAATAAAACATAGCCATCCTTCGAACTTCGCTCTCAATACAATTATATAGAAGCAATAATTTGTTATAAAAAAATCAGCCCCTTTTTCGTTTGCAGTCTTACATGCAAAATATGAGGGGTCTGATTAACTCATAGAGACAATGCGATGATGTCTCCCATCTCTTCAGTTGTAGATACCTTTTCGTTTTTCATCGCTATATCGGATGTCCTACAGCCCTTTGCAAGAGCTTTTTTAACGGCATTTTCTATATTTTCTGCTTCCTCCGGAAGGTTAAATGAATATTTTAACATCATTGCTGAAGAAAGTATAGCAGCAATCGGGTTTGCCTTGCCTTGTCCAGCTATGTCGGGAGCAGAGCCGTGAATTGGTTCATACATCCCGTAATTATTTCCCAAGGCTGCTGATGGCAGTAAGCCGATGGAGCCTGTTATCATTGCCGCCTCATCTGAAAGGATATCACCAAACATGTTTTCAGTTGCTATTACATCAAATTGCTTTGGATTATAAACAAGCTGCATTGCCGCATTGTCCACATACATATGATTTAATGTGACATCTGGATAACCTGGAGAAATTTCTTCAAAGGTTTTTCGCCATAATCTGGATGTTTCCAATACATTGGCTTTGTCTACGCTTGTAAGGATTCCCTTTCTTTTTTGTGCTGTCTGAAATCCTATATGGGCGATTCTTTCTATTTCGTGTCTGCTGTATTCCATGGTATCTTCAGCCTTGTCACTCTCAGTATATTTTTTACCGAAATATATGCCGCCTGTAAGCTCTCTTATAATTAAGATATCAAGTCCGCCTTCAACTATATCCCCTCTTAAGGGACACGACCTTCTTAATTCATCAAACATTACGGCAGGGCGGAGATTAGCGTAGAGACCCAATTCCTTGCGGAGCTTAAGAAGCCCCTGCTCCGGTCTGTCCCTGCCGGGCAGATTATCCCATTTTGGACCTCCCACAGCACCGAACAGCAATGCATCCGTACCTCTGCATATATTTAATGTCTCTTCCGGAAGTGCAGTACCTGTTTTATCTATTGCCGCCCCTCCTGCCAACGCTTCTGTATATTTAAAATTATGACCGTATTTTTTTCCTATTTTATTTAAAATTTTTATGGTTTCATCAATTATTTCATGACCTATACCGTCACCCTTTATTACTGCTATTTTAAAATCCATCATTACCTCCTAAGAATTAATTATTGACCTTCAGCTTATTTCTTACATATCCTACGAGACCGTCATTTTTTATTATTTGCCGGATAAATTCAGGGAAGGGCTCAGCTTGATAGCTTTCATTTTTTGTTTTATTAATAATTAATCCTGTTTCAAAATCTACCGAGATTTCATCTCCTGCCGTAATCTTATCGGCAGCTTCTTCACACTCAAGAATCGGAAGACCTATATTGAAGGAATTCCTGTAGAATATACGCGCGTAGCTTTTTGCTATGACACATGATATTCCGGCAGCCTTTATTGCTATCGGAGCATGTTCCCTGGAAGAACCGCATCCGAAATTTTTCATGGCAACAATTATATCCCCTTCCTTTACCTGAGCTATAAAGCTTTCGTCGATATCCTCCATGCAATGCTTTGCCAATTCGTTCGGTTCAGTTGTGTTTAAATAACGTGCCGGAATTATTACATCCGTGTCTATATCATTTCCGTATTTAAATACTTTTCCTTCTGCCTTCATTTTATGCCTCCTCTTCTATTTTATCGGGATTTGATATTTTTCCTCTGATTGCAGATGCCGCAGCAACTGCAGGACTTGCAAGATAAACTTCCGATCCCGGGTGTCCCATACGACCTACAAAATTTCTGTTTGTTGTTGTCACTGCCCTTTCACCGTCTGCAAGTATTCCCATATAGCCTCCTAAGCACGGACCGCATGTAGGAGTGCTTATAATGGCACCTGCGTCTATGAATATTTCCGCCAATCCTTCACTTATGCACTGCTTGTATACTTTTTGTGTTGCAGGAATAATGATTGTACGAACATCAGGGTGAACCTTTTTGCCTTTTAATATTGAGGCAGCAATTCTCATATCTTCAATCCTCCCGTTTGTACAGGAGCCGATCACAACCTGGTCGATTTTTACATTCCCAACCTTGTCAATAGACCTTGTATTTTCAGGTAAATGAGGAAATGATACGGTAGGTCTTAACTCACTTAAATTTATGTCTATTACTTCATCGTAAGCTGCGTCCTCATCAGCTTCATAAGCTGCATATTTTTTGTTGGAGTGCTCTCTCATGTATTCAATTGTTTTTTCATCTACAGGGAAAATACCGTTTTTCCCGCCTGCTTCAACTGCCATGTTTGCAATTGTAAATCTGTCATCCATGGACAGTTCCTTCACACCTTCACCGGTGAATTCCATGGATTTGTAAAGAGCTCCGTCAACGCCTATTTTACCTATTATATAAAGAATAATATCCTTGCCGCTGACCCATTTGTTTAATTTTCCCTTCAGATTAAACTTTATTGCGGGCGGAACCTTAAGCCACATTTGACCTGTTGCCATTCCTGCAGCCATATCCGTACTGCCTATACCTGTGGAAAATGCTCCCAAGGCACCGTAGGTGCATGTATGAGAATCTGCTCCGATTACGGTATCTCCCGCAACCACCAATCCTTTTTCAGGTAAGAGTACATGCTCGATACCCATTTGACCTACATCAAAGAAATTAATAATATTTTGTTCCTTGGAGAAATTTCTTGATATCTTGCATTGCTCCGCTGATTTTATATCCTTGTTGGGAACAAAGTGGTCTAACACTATTGCAATTTTTTTCTCATCATAAACCTTTACAGCTCCCATTTTTTTAAATTCCTTGATTGCCACCGGTGTTGTAATATCATTGCCTAATACCATATCCAGGCTTATTTCTATAAACTGTCCGGCTTTAACTTCCTTTAATCCCGCATGTGCCGCAAGGATTTTCTGTGTCATTGTCATTCCCATTTTAATTTTCTCCTCTGCTGATTTTTGAGTAAAGCATTTTATTTACTGCATTTATATATGCAATTATACTTGATTCAATTATATCTGTGCTTAATCCTCTGCCTGTATAAACACGTCCGTCTTCCCTTAATTTAACGACTGCGTCTCCGAGTGCATCTTCACCTTCAGTTACCGAGCTTAAAGAGAAGTCCTCCAATTCCATTTCTCTTCCCAATACTTTCTCAATCGCTTTAAACGATGCATATATAGGACCTTCTCCTGTTGCCACCTCTTCAAAAACTTCATTATCCTTTCTTATAGCAACTGTAGTTGTTGAAGTAATTATATTTCCGCTGTTTGTTACATACTTTTCAAGCTCGTATATCTGGGGAACATCCATTTTTTGTTTCAGTACCAATGCATCTATATCCTTGTCGTATACATCCTTTTTCTTATCTGCCAATTCCTTGAACTTTTTAAATACTTCATCCAGTTCTTCCTGACTCAAATCATCATATCCCAAATGGATTAACTTCTCATTAAAGGCGTGACGTCCTGAATGCTTGCCTAAAACTAACTTGTTTGTGTCAAGACCTATTGATTCGGGAGTCATAATTTCATATGTTTCTCTGTTGTTTAATACCCCGTGCTGGTGAATTCCCGATTCATGAGAAAACGCATTATCTCCTACAACTGCCTTATTAGGCTGAACCTTAATTCCCGTAATTCGGCTTAATAGTCTGCTTGTTCTGAATATCTGTTTAGTATCTATTTTGGTATCGGCATTAAGAATATCTTTTCTGACCTTCAATGCCATTACGATTTCTTCCAATGCGGCATTTCCGGCTCTTTCACCTATACCGTTTACCGTACATTCAATTTGTGATGCACCGGCCTTAATCGCCGCAATTGAGTTGGCAACTCCAAGTCCAAGATCATTGTGACAGTGTACCGATATGTCAACTGTTTTTAATGCGGGGCATTTTTCAATGATTGCTGTTATAAAGCTGTAGTACTCATCCGGAGTCGTATATCCTACTGTATCGGGTATATTGATAGTTGTAGCCCCTGCCTTGATTGCAGTGTCGAAGACTCGTACAATAAAATCAATATTGCTTCTTGTGGCGTCCTCTGCAGAAAATTCTATGTCTTCACACTTTGATTTAGCATATGCAACCATTTCTCCGGTTGCCTTAACTACTTCCTCCTCTGTCATCTTCAGCTTGTATTCCATGTGAAGAGGTGAGGTAGCAATAAAAACATGAATCCTCGGATGTACGGCGTATTTCAGGCTTTCCCAAGCCTTGTCTATATCTCCTCTGTGTGCTCTGGCTAAGCTTGCAACTGTACAGCTTCTTACACTTTTAGAAACCTCCTGTATTGAATGCAGGTCTCCTGGTGAAGCTGCCGCAAAGCCTGCTTCTATAATATCTACATTCATTCTTTCCAGTTGCTGAGCCATTTCAATTTTTTCTTTTAAGTTCATACTGCATCCCGGCGATTGTTCTCCGTCTCTTAATGTTGTGTCAAAAATCTTGATAATCTTTTCCATAATAGTATTCTCCTCTTCTATAATTTCGAATCCATCACAGAGTTTTGGGTAAAAAAAAACGTCCATGAAGCATAGCTTCAGGGACGGATATATCCGCGGTACCACCCATATTGCTTTTTTATATATGAATATATAAAAAAACCATCTCAGTTCAGATTCTAACAAATCTTAGCCTATAACGCGACATACGTACCTTCCTACTTAATTCAGAAAGTCAGCTCAGGAGCGAGTGTGTTTTCATGACAGTATCGGCTCGCAGCTAATGCCGACTCTCTGTAACGTGTCATACTGAAAAGTTTTTTCTCCTTCACAGCTTTAACTAATTTTTACGATGATAACATCTCAAAATACTTTTGTCAATAGTAAATTTAAAAACTTTTAGTTTTCTTTCAGCCTCACATTATCCTTTATTATTTTTACAATGTACTCTGCCGCTTTTCCGTCTCCGTACGGATTTACCGCATTTGCCATCTTTTTATACTCCAAATCATCATTAAGGAGAATATCTATTTCATTGAATACAGCATCCTTTTCAGTCCCCACAAGCTTTGCGGTTCCTGCTTCTATCCCCTCAGGACGCTCAGTCTCTCTTCTCACCACAAGGACGGGCTTTCCTAATGAAGGGGCTTCCTCCTGCACTCCTCCGGAATCTGTAACAACCAAGTAACATTTTGACATTAAATTTGTAAAGGGTAAGTAATCCAAAGGCTCAATTAAATAAACCCCGTTTGTATGTTTAAAAACATCTCTTGCTATTTCTCTTACCTTCGGATTCAAATGCATTGGGTAAATTACTTCCGCATCAGGATTTTTTTGCAGCACATCTCTTATAGCGGAAAAAATATTTTCCATTGGCTCGCCTATATTTTCTCTTCTGTGTGAAGTTAATAAAATTACTTTTTTGTTTTCAAAATCTATGTCGTTGAGTATTTCGTCTTCAAACTTATAATTGCTGTCTATAACCCATTTTAGAGCATCTATGGAGGTATTGCCTGTTATATAAATTTTTTCTTCATCATATCCTTCCTTCAAAAGATTTTCTTTTGAAGTTACGGTTGGAGCAAAATGAAAATCGGTTATTACTCCCGTCAGCTTTCTGTTTGCTTCTTCAGGATAAGGAGAATATAAATTGCCGCTTCTTAGGCCCGCTTCAACATGTCCGATTTTAACCTGATGGTAAAAGGCAGCAAGAGCTCCTGAGAAAACTGTGCTTGTATCGCCTTGTACAAGAACTATATCAGGTTTAAAATCTTCTATAACTCCCTCCAAACCCATAAGTGCTCTGCATGTTATTTCAGTCAATGTCTGGCCGTTTTTAAAAATGTTCAAATCATAATCCGGTCTGATTTCAAATATTCTTAATACCTGATCGAGCATTTCTCTATGTTGAGCAGTTACACAAATTTTAGTATCAAAACATTCTTCGTTTTTTAAGCTTTTTATTATGGGCGCCATTTTAACAGCTTCAGGGCGTGTACCAAAAATAACAAGCACCTTAATTTTATTCATAAACCCTCCTTGATCTACTGCAAGCCTATTGCAAATCTATTGTCTTTATTGTTCTTTCTTTCTGAATAATCCTGCTTTTTTAGCAAAATAAAATACGACTAATACAGAAATTGTTGCAAGCATGATTCCTCTGAAAGGATCGGCATCAGCTATTATAACTGCAACAATTCCGAGCATCATACTGATAAAGTACATTGTCAGGACTGTCTGTCTTTGATTAAGTCCGAATTTCATCAGCTTATGATGAAGATGCTCTTTGTCTGCTTGCATTATTGGTTTTTTGTTTACATATCTTCTGATAATTGCAAATGCCGTATCAAATATTGGTAATCCCAGAGCGAATATAGGAACTGCCAATGCAACAGCTGCAACGCTTTTTACCATACCAAGAACAGATGTGACCGCAAGCATATATCCTAACAATAAGGCTCCTGTATCTCCCATAAATATTTTTGCAGGATTAAAGTTAAAGGGCAAAAACCCCAAGGATGCACCTGCAATAATTGCGCATTGCATTACAATGAAATCATGTCCCAAATTTGCTGCGGTAAATAAAAGTGTTGTGGCTGCAATGCTTGCAACTCCTGAAGCAAGACCATCCAAACCGTCAATTAAATTTATTGTATTTGTTATTCCAACCAGCCAAAACAATGTTATGGGATACGATAACCAACCCAATAAATAACTCATACCAGTATCAGAAAGAGGATTCGTAATGAAATGAATCCTTACTCCTCCCTGTATGGCAATAATCGCCGCAACGATTTGTAATAAAAGCTTAACTTTAGCAGGCATATCGTACATATCATCCACTATCCCTGCCAATACAACAATTGTAGCGCCAGCCATAATTGATATGTTCGTCCTTGTATGAGGCATGTATACAAACATGCATGCCATAATTGCAATATAAATTGCCAAGCCGCCAAAATAAGGCATCGGCTTACTATGTATTTTTCTTGAATCCTTTGGTACGTCCAATGCCCCGACCTTAATAGCAAGTCGTCTTGCAGGCGGAGTCATAATAAATGATATTATTACAGCTGAAATAAAAGCTACAAAATAATTAGCCATACTATTCCTCTACTCTAAGTTTTTCTATATCCGTTATTTTATTTACTCTATTCTCATGTCTTCCACCTTCAAACTCGGTTGAAAGCCATACATCGACTATATCTACTGATAACCCATTGCCTAAAACTCTTGCTCCCAATGCCAGCATGTTGGCATTATTATGCATCCTTGACATTTTGGCCATATATTCATTGGTGCAAAGAGCACATCTTATTCCTTTTACTTTGTTTGCAGCTATGGATATACCTATACCTGTTCCACAAATTATAATGCCTCTGTCAGCCTCGTTATCCGCTACCATCCTTGCTGCTCTTTCTCCAAAATCAGGATAATCAACAGAATCTGTATTGTAAGCTCCTATATCCGTTATATCATACCCGCAATTTATCAGATGCTTTTTTATTGCTTCCTTTAACTCAAATCCTCCGTGGTCACAGCCCAGTACTATTTTCATTTAATCCTCCTCATAACGATTGGTCAGAATTGATTTGCAATGGATAATCAATTGAAATTTCTGACCTATTGCTTATCTAAAGCCTTAATTATTTTAGATAATTGTTCTTCTATCATATTTTCTGTTTCTTCATATGTTTTTATATTCATGCCATATGGATCTTCGATATCTAAGCTTATGTTCTCCGTTCTTTCATTGTTTACTATAAGAGCGTATTCCTTTAAAGTATATACCTTATCTGAATATTCGGGCAACGCGCTTGTTATAATTTTTTTGTGACCGTCCGTCATAGTTAATATTAAATCAGTATCCTTAATGATTTCTTCAGTTAACTGTCTTGCCTTATGATTTTTTATATCTATACCTTTATTAATCAATACTTTAATTGCATTTTCATTTGCTTGTTGTCCCTCAAAAGCACTTATTCCCGCCGAGGAAACATTTATATTTTCAATATTATTTTCTTTTAAGAGAAATTTCAATATTCCCTCTGCCATGCTGCTGCGGCATGTATTACCGGTACAAACAAATAAAATATTCATATTCCACCTTCTGACGGGGACATTCCTCCTATCCCACAGAGACTCACCCTGTGTGAGAGGTGTGTCACTCTTCCTTAAAATAATAGTTTGGCTTGATGCCTTGCTTAATCTGTTCATTATAGCTTTCCCCAAACCACTGTCATCAACTTGTTCAGCAAGTATTAAGTCAATCCCCATATGGTCAAAATCTCTTAATACCTTAAATAAGTTAGACGAAATTGTAAGGGGTTTTGTTCTGTCCCCAACCATTATTTTTGTTTTTCCTATATAATATGCATCCGTTTGGACAGTGGACATTATTCCCGCTTTATATCCTTCGGAACTGAATTTTTCATAATCATTGTTTATCTTTTCAATAATTTTTTCGATTGGGCCCTTATATAAAATCACTCTCGCTTTAGGTGAATAGTGTCTGTATTTTTGACCCGGAGATTTAGGAATTAATTTGTCATCATTTTTTATTATTGAAGGATCATAATCACATTTACCAAGTACGTTTATTATATCCTCTTTTGTAACCTTGCCGGGCCTTAAAATCATGGGAACTTCACTTGTCATATCAACAACTGTAGATTCAAGCCCTATATCGGTGCTTCCGCCGTCAATTATCATGTCAACCTTTCCCATCAAATCATCTATTACGTGTCTTGCTTCAGTCGGGCTTGGTTTTCCTGATATATTTGCACTTGGCGCTGCTATGGGCTTCTTACTTTCTCTTATAAGTGCCCGTGCAATTTTATTTATTGGAAGACGAATTGCTGCCGTTTGAAGACCTGCTGTTATCTTATCAGATAAAATATCTTTTTTATTCAATATCATGGTTAACGGTCCAGGCCAGAATTCATCGGCCAAAAGCTTTGCATTTTCCGGAATATCAGAAACTAAATTATATAGCTCACTGTAATCAGCTATATGTACAATTAAAGGATTGTCCTGGGGTCTTCCCTTTGACTTGAAAATTTTCTCCACCGCTTCATCGTTTAATGCATCTGCACCGATACCGTAAACAGTTTCAGTAGGAAAAACAACAACTCCACCCTTATTTATAATTTCAGAAGCTTCTTTTATTATATTATAATCAATATTGTCAGGATCCATCTTGACAATATTTGTATTAATTGTTTCATTTTCTTTATTTTTGTTCATTTATAATTGTTCTCCATAGTTTCCCTATAGTCTCATGCTATTCTCTCTTATTGCCTGCTCATTGCAAATCTATAGTTTATCCACTGCCGGTCTACTGATATTATATACTACATTATCTCCATAAACAAGAATTTACTTCTTAATATTTTCAACAAAGGCTTTGACCTCTATTCAATAATTTTACTAAGTTTTATTACTTAAAAGAACAACATGTACATATATATTAATAAATGACAATTGAGGAGGATAATGGTGGATATACTATATTATTTTATAATCGGGTTTATTGTTGGTGGTACCGGAACATTTATAGGAGGTTTGTTATCTGTTATGATTCCGAAGCCTACTGACAAAACTACGGCTTCAATGCTTATGCTTGCGGCGGGCATAATGCTTTCTGTTATTTCCTTTGACCTCATGCCCCAGGCATACGAAATAGGCGGATTCTTTATAGTTACATTAGGTCTTGTATTCGGTTTATTTATAGTATTTTTTGCTGAAAAATTAATACCTATGAATAAATTTGATAAATACAAGGGCAAAAAATCAAACTATATAAAAATGAGCTTAATTATAATAATAAGCATGAGCTTGCATAATTTCCCTGAAGGTATTGCAGTTGGTTCAAGTGCGGTTTATTCCGAAAATTTAGGCATAAAAATAGGAATACTCATTGCTGCTCATGATATTCCCGAAGGCATGAGCGTGGGTATTCCGTTAATTATGGCCGGCGCTTCGCCTCTTTCAGTCCTGCTTATAACATTGATGACCGGTATGCCGACTGCCTTTGGAGCAGTATTTGGAGCGCTGCTCGGAAACATATCGAAGTATTTCATAGGCTTTTGTCTTTCTGCAGCAGCAAGCAGTATGCTCTATGTTACATCGAATGAGCTTATACCGGAGGCAAATTTGTTGCACAGGGGAAAAAGTAACGCCGTTTTTATTTTAATAGGTTTTATTTGTGGCTGCTACCTGTCATTTGCAATGTAATCAGCAATCAGTGTAAATATTTTCATATTGAAGATTATTATTATTTATGATAGTAATTAATTTTTCCATATCCTCTTTATAAAATCTGATACACAATCCGCAGCTCGAACTTATGCTCCTTGGTACAGGAATTATTTTATACCTGAAATCATATTTTTTTAATGCAGTTTCTACCTTCATTGCATAAGAAACTGATTTAAAAGTCATGTAATTAAATTCATTCATCTTCATTGAGCTGTGGCACCTGTTGCACCCTGACTTTTCATTATTTGCTTCATCCCATCAGTTGCCTCTACTGTACCGTCCTTAAAAATCCATAAAGCTTCAACACCATCCATGGACTCTACTAATTCTCTTCCTTCCTCATATGGCATTAAAAATACTGTTGTAGATAAAAAGTCCGCTTCCCCCGAATCTTCGGTAACTAAAGTAACAGCCCTGAAGTAATCGCCGGGCATTAATGTGTCAGGATCGATTAAATGATGCAATACCCTGTCTCCGACAATGTAAAATCTTTCATAATCACCGCTTGCTACTACAGAAGCATCGTTTATATAAATGGTATCTAAAAGGCTATTATCAGAAAATCTGAATTTATCAGGATCCTGGATGCCAACGCCCCATCTTTCTCTGATACCATCCATTGGCTTACCGAAGGTTTTAACGTTACCTCCCGCACTGATTATACCTGATGTGAATCCATCCTTTACAGCCTCGTCAATTGCAAGCTCTGTAGCATAGCCTTTAGCCACCGAACCGACATCCAGACTCATTAAAGGGTCATTTAAATAAACCGTACGGTTTTCAATATCCACAATTACATTGTCTAAGTCCATATGCTCACTTGCCTTGATTAACTCTTCCATGGGAGGTATTTTGGCATTTGCAGGGTCTGATTCTCCTTCTTCCCTATAATTATGCCAGATTTTAAGAACTGAGCCCATAGCAATATCCGTTTTATGATTTACTTCCTCATACATCTTTTTAGAAAATAGTATTAAATCAATAATCTCATCATCAACTTCAACCGGCTTCACGCCTGCATTATCATTTATTGTCTTGATATTATTGATACCTTCATAATCATTATACTTATCATAAAGCTTATGAAGCTCATAGAATCTGTTTTCTATTTTCTTCACATAGTTATTAAACTCTTCTTCAGATTTTGTATATCCCACAATTTGAGTTAAAGTATCAAAAGCATTTAAAAAAGAATAACTGTATTTTTCATACTCCGGTTCTATATTTGGTTTTTGTTTTTCACATCCTGCTAAAAAAGCAAAAATTAAAATTCCTGTTAAAAATAAAGGAATTATTTTTTTCATATTTATCACCCTAAAATATTATAACTAAAAAACTTAATTATATCAATAGGCAGATGACCCAAAGTGCAAAAATTTAACTCCCCCAAATTCTGAGGGAGTTAAATATCATCTAACTATCTTACGTTAGCTATTGCTTCTTTTATTACTGCCTGATATCCTTCTACAGTTATTGTTACTGTTGATGTTAATTCAGGTACATCTGGAACTGATTTATGATTAGCGTCTCTTTCTTTAACCTTTAATCCTGTTATTTCATCAGCAGTCTTACCAACCATCCAGTCTTCAAATGCATACATTTGTTCAAACCATTCTTTTCCTATTGATGATGCGCCTACCATTCCGTAGCCTTCTTTAAGCTCTTTCTTAGTTTGAGGCTCAACTGCTAAATCAGTAGTAAGTGTTCCGTTTTCATCATAGTTAACTTTAACCTGAGCAACGTCAACTATTGATTTAACTACTTTACCGTCTTTATCTACTGCAACTGCAGTCATGTAAGTATCCATCTGAGCCATTGGTTTTACGTCAGCTGTTTTATCTTTTGAGCTTCCTATATGAGTTTCAACTCCTAAACCAACCTTTGCAGCTCCTACAGCATCTTCTGCATTTTCCCAAGCTTCTTTAACAGCCGCTATATAGCTTTCCACTGTTATAGTTACAGATGATGTCAACTCAGGTACATCAGGTACATTCTTATGAGATTCGTCTCTTTCTTTTACCTTTAAGCCTGCTATTTCATCAGCTGTCTTACCAATCATCCAGCTTTCGAATGCTGCCATTTGTTCAAACCATTCTTTTCCTATGGATGATGCACCTACCATACCATAGTCAGGACCTAAATCCTTTTTAGATTTAACTTCTGCTTCTCTGTCTGTAGTTACCTTTAAATCTTTATCAAAAGCAACCTTATTTTGAGCTACGTCTATTGTTACGCTCGCTACCTTACCGTTAGCATCAAATCCAACTGCCGCAATAGTTACATCTGCCTGAGCAACTGCTGTAGCATCTGCTGTAGCGCTCTTTGATTTACCTATTGATATGTTTTGTCCTAAGCCCACCTTAACGATTGGACCGGCTTTTATTGCGTTAGCCATTGCTTCTTCAACTACTGCCTGATATCCTTCTACAGTTATTGTTACTGTTGATGTTAATTCAGGTACATCAGGAACTGATTTATGATTAGCGTCTCTTTCTTTAACCTTTAATCCTGTTATTTCTTCAACTGTCTTACCAACCATCCAGTCTTCAAATGCATACATTTGTTCAAACCATTCTTTTCCTATTGATGATGCGCCTACCATTCCGTAGCCTTCTTTAAGCTCTTTCTTAGTTTGAGGTTCAACTGCTAAATCAGTAGTAAGTGTTCCGTTTTCATCATAGTTAACTTTAACCTGAGCAACGTCAACTATTGATTTAACTACTTTGCCGTCTGCATCTACTGCAACTGCAGTCATGTAAGTATCCATCTGAGCCATTGGTTTTACGTCAGCCGTTTTATCTTTTGAGCTTCCTATATGAGTTTCAACTCCTAAACCAACTGCTACTGCTCCGTTTGCATCTTCTGCATTTTCCCAAGCTTCTTTAACAGCCGCTATATAGCTTTCCACTGTTATAGTTACAGATGATGTCAACTCAGGTACATCAGGTACATTCTTATGAGATTCGTCTCTTTCTTTTACCTTTAAGCCTGCTATTTCATCAGCTGTCTTACCAATCATCCAGTTTTCGAATGCTGCCATTTGTTCAAACCATTCTTTTCCTATGGATGATGCACCTACCATACCATAGTCAGGACCTAAATCCTTTTTAGATTTAACTTCTGCTTCTCTGTCTGTAGTTACCTTTAAATCTTTATCAAAAGCAACCTTATTTTGAGCAACGTCAACTGTTACGCTTGCTACCTTACCGTCAGCATCAAATCCAACTGCCGCAATAGTTACATCTGCCTGAGCAACTGCTGTAGCATCTGCTGTAGCGCTCTTTGATTTACCTATTGATATGTTTTGTCCTAAGCCCACTTTAACGATTGAACCGGCTTCTCCTTTTGGAACTTCAACTACAGGAACTTCTTCTTTAGGTATCGGCCAAGGGTTAGCTGCAGGATCTAATGCGTTTTTAACTGCATAGATTATAGCTTTACTTGTGATAGTAGCTCCTGCGATAACATCAACGTCCGGTGAATTTGCTTCTACTATTTTAGCGGGAAGTTCATTGATAGCTTTGTCTCCGATTCCCGGTGTCTCATTAGCACCAACTGGTACAACTTCAATAATCTTGTCTCCCTCTTTTGTAACTGTTACAGTTACTTCTCCTCCAAATCCTTCACCTGTTCCTGTCAAAGTTACAGTCTCTCCCCCAGGTGTAGTTGTTGTTTGTGCACATCCAAATAATGCTGTTACCATTAGTACAACTAATATTAATGATAATGCTTTTTTCATGATATCCTCCAAAATTATGTTTATATTGTATTGAAACATAGCTGATTATATCATATCGTTTTTTCTTTGACAATATGTTTCTTAAATTTTGCTAAAACTTTTTAAGTTTTCGACATATGTTGTATATAATTAAGCGATTGTTTATTAAATAACATCACTTAAAGTATTAATATTTCAAGCAAACCTATTTCATCATCTTATAAAAAAACAGCTGTAGGAATTATATCCACAGCTGTTAATTTCTAGTAATATTAGTAATAATCGTAGGGTAATCATTGTCTAATACTTAACTCACTGACCTTCTTATTGTCTTTTATACTGTGAACCTGTATATTATTGTCAGAAAAAGTATATAGATAATCATTAATGTAAATTATTCTTTTAATCTCATCTCCATAAGAATAGTCTTCACCCATGTGACTGATTTTATTGTTAAAACTCAGTCCGTCATTTTTTACATTGTACAAATATGCACCGCTAAATTCGGTTTTGTAATTGTCTCCCATGACATTTACGGGAAATGCCATCAATCCCTTTTGTAATGAAAACATAAGCGCTTTATGGTTATATAATAACTCTGAATATGTTCCTGTACTACCGATAACATCCGTATAAACTTCCTTGGGTGAATTTGGTTTTGTTACATCAAATAAGGTCAATTTTAATCCGCCGTTTACCATACCTCCCCATTGATTCACCTCGGTATCATAACCGAAACCAAGTATATGATTTTCGTCAACCATGTGCAGATAGGTGCTGTATCCCGGTATTTTAAGTTCTCCCACAACAGCCGGTTTTACAGGATCAGATGTATCAATTACATACAGCGGATCTACCTGCCTGAATGTTACCATATAAATTCTGTCCCCGGCAAATCTTGTGCTGTAAATTCTTTCTCCCTGCGCCAAGCCCTCAAGTCTGCCTGCAATTTGCATATGAAAATTTAATACATATACATTATTTTCAGATGTATTCTGCCACATTTCTCCCGTAGTCGTTGCAATTCTGAAATATCCTTCGTATTCATCCATGGAAAACTGATTAATAATATTTCCCGGTACCCTGCCTTGTGCTTCAACATCTATATTACCGTTATACAAGTTAAATTTGTATACCACCGTGCTGGATGTGTACACGGGATTGAAAGCTTCTGTCTGCTTTGCTGTATAATCGTAAGAATAATCGGCTATCGCCGCATACATGCTGTCCTTTGAAACATAAATTGTATCAGAACCACCTAAATATACATCTACATCAGGCTGTGTATCAGCTGATAAATCAATTCCGATAGTATACATGTACCTACTGTCTATATAATTGGGGAAATATTTGATTTCATCATATGTAAATTCGTACTTTGTATTTGTTAATACATCTGTATAGTAAGCTGTCGGTATATCTGCGTCTTTGCTGTAAATGTCATAATTGTAATAATTTATATGCTTTGTACTTACTAAATACAGTTTATCTTCTATAGTTCTTCCCGACAAATAATTGCCTTCAAACAAGTATTCTTTTTCTAATTTTGGTTTTTCTATATTTTCAATATCATAAATCAAGACATTTGTTCTGTCATCATACTGCCTTGGAGGCCAAATCATGATTTTCGAATCCATTGTATCGTTCATAATATGGAACATATTGTTTTGTCCTATGATTATGAGTTTTTTATCTGATATAAACATCTCACTTATACTTGTATTTTCAGGTACAGCAACTGTTGAAACAATTTGAGGATTTGCGGGATTTGAATCAATTATTTTAAGACCCGAAAAAGTATTTACATAAATATACTTTCCGTCATTTTTTATAATATCTCCTTCCTGAACTCCTTCAACCTGATTGTTTGTATCTGAGTTGTCACTTTCATAGCCCGGTGAAGTTGCAGGTGTTTCGGCTTCACTCTTATCCATTGAAACACCATTGTCTGATACAGCTCTGCCTTCACGCCATATATAATTGTAAAGCTTAGAATTATATTCCAACAAAGCTATTAAGTTTTCTTTTGAACCTACTGTTAATATTCTATTTTGAGAAATCGGTACATTGTTGTTGTTTTTAGCAATGTAAATCGAGTTTGTACTGTCATCCCACTTTATTGTATGTCCTAAATTTTCTGTTATAAACCTTAACGGAGCAAAAGTTCTTGAATTAATCATTTTCGTAGGTACGTCTATGTCCTTTATTTCTCCGTTAACCATAACCTTGTTTTTACCTAAAAGCATTTGTATTTCATTGCTTTTATCCTTTATTACTACCTCTGAAATGTTTTTATTCCAGTCAACCCTAGCGCCAAGCTTTTCAAAAACTCCTCTTAGAGGTATTAATGTTCTCCCGTCTTCAATTATAGGATTAACATCAAAATCAATTTTTTCATTATCTACATATACTGAAATATTCGTATCTGCAAAAACATTAAAATTAAATGTAAATATCAGTATCATCAAAATTAAAAATATTTTCAAACAACCTTTTGTTTTCATGCTTTTCTCCTTCCTTAAATTATATATTTAATTAATATTTAGACGTTTGTTTATATTATTTTGTTCCTTAATAATTTAAGATACATAAGCATATGACCCAAATCTCTGTCTTGGTGTCAGTTGCTTATACTGTAAGTTAAAAAAAAGGTACTAAAGATAATTCTTTAATACCCTCAAATTTCTTATTTAAACTCAGGCGGCATAAAAGTGCTGCAGCAAGTTTCCTCGGGATTACCTGCATTCTTACCGTTTACTACTATTCTGTCCGCTTCACACATTTCATCTTCATTATATACGCAATGAGTGGCCCTGCAGCTTATTGACGTATTGCTTTTCGGCTCGCTTAACGAGCTTCTTACACCTGGTTTTTGCTCTATAAATGTGTCACAGCATGTAAAACGGCTTTCGTCTGCATGTTCACCGTCAACATCTAATTCCGGTGCCGTACACCCTTCTCTTTTATTAAAGTAGCAATTTGATACTGTACAAACTATATGTGCCATTGTATTCTCCTTTTTATGTTATTTTTCATTAGTTTATCCAGTTAACAAATTTTTATAATACTAATTAATCAATTCCCTTGAAGCAAATTAGTATATACTTTTAATTTACACGTGTCTTATTCTCAATTATAGTATGCTATCAATAAGTCTACCATTCTTCCATAGCTTTTAACTCCGTCTTGCTGATTGTTTGCTTTTAAATATGTGTCATTTACTTTATTGGATATTTCCGCTGCCTTGCCTTCAAACCTTTTCCAGTAATCTGATGAATATTTAAGATCATTTTTCACATCCTCGGAATACATGGCATACAATCTTGCAAATTCTCCATAATCTTCTCTGTAAAGTGCGTTCATGCTGTAAGATAAAGCAAGCATTGTACCACTATAATAAAAATCATCGAAACCTGAATTAATGCATGCAAGATATGATATGAAATTTGCCTCATCCTCACGCATAAACCCTCTGAGGTGCACTAATTCATGCAGCATTACAGCTGGCAGCTGGTACGACGGTATACTTACATTGACATTTGCTTCAAACGTATATGGGAAAAACATGCCGGTTATCCCCATGTGTGACATGATGTCGGAAAATAACACCGGCTTGGGAGCAGGGTATCTTCCCTTCAAAACACTGTATTTTTCTGCTATCTCGGCAAAAGAGTTCTTAGCTTTTACAGCAATTTCATAATAATCCTCATCAAAAAGCTCTGACACTCCTTCGCTTCCTGTACTTAAATTGGCTCTCATTTCATTTGCATCGGATATTAGTATTTCACACAAATTTATTAATTCATTTGTGGAGGATTCTTTAATTTCTAATGTGCTGTAATATGTAAACTCATTTCTGTGATAATTTATTCCGCAGAATAATACAAATAAAAAGTAAATTACACTTATCACAGCTAATATATTCAAAGTAAAGCTTCTAATATAATTCATATCCTTTTCCAATATTGACTTTATAGCAGCAAAGAAAAAATATACGGTTAATCCTGCAATTGAGACCAATATAATAAATTCCGTCAATGAAAATTTGACTTTGGATGTAAAAAAAGATATTGCACCTGCAAATACAGGATATATTTTCAAAGCGTAAAATTCCGCAAATCCCGGGACATATTTCGCAAATAATGTCATAGCCAATGAAGCAGGCAGCAAAATTAAAAGTTTTTTCCTCATAATAATCACCTGAATTAATTTTAAAATTCTTAATTGTATTTATTATATCATACCTGAGCCGAGTGCAGCGCAAGCTCGCTTGCATTGTCAAGGCGATGGTATGATATATGTATTATATCATAAAATAGGAATTTTAGATATATGCACCTTTGCCCAACTGTTAGATTTATGGAGTATTTGCAAAAATTTAATCAAATTACTTGCTTTCTTGTACCTGTTATCTTATTATTGTATTAGATTTTTTCTATTGGCATAAAGATTGCATCTACATCTATAATTCTTATGCAAAAATATAATTGTACTTATGGAGGAACAAATGAAAGAATTAGCTCTAAGGCCAACTATTTATAAATATAAATGTGCGAAGGACTTTGCCAAAGATTTTAATCTTGGTAAGGGTGATTTAGTAATTACCAGTGAAGAAACATACAAGATTTTTTTTGAACCTTTGAACTTGGATTGCAATGTTATATTCAAAAGACGATACGGTACCGGAGAACCATCAGATGAAATGGTTGAAGCAATTATCAAAGACATTAAAACAGATTTTAAGCGGGTTGTTGCTATTGGTGGCGGCGGTGTACTTGATATAGCAAAAATATTAGCTTTAAAAGATATTTCTTCTATTGCCGATTTGTTTAACGGAAACTTAAAGATAAAAAAAGACAAAGAACTGATTTTGGTACCCACAACCTGTGGTACAGGTAGTGAAGTTACTAATATTTCCATTTTGGCGTTAAATAGCTACGGCACCAAAAAGGGACTGGCTTCTGATGAAATGTATGCTGATAGTGCTGTATTGATTCCTGAACTTTTAAACAACCTCCCTTTTAAGGTATTTACGACCAGCTCAATTGATGCGCTTATTCATGCTATCGAATCCAGTCTGTCACCTAAAGCATCAACCATGACTAAATTGTTTGGCTATAAAGCTATTGAAATTATTCTAAAAGGTTACAAAACAATAGCTGCCGAAGGACAAGCAGCTAAAGATACTCTACTAGAAGATTTTCTGATAGCAAGTACTTATGCTGGAATTGCTTTTGGAAATGCCGGATGTGCTGCTGTACATGCTTTGAGCTACCCATTAGGAGCTACCTATCATGTGCCGCACGGTGAATCCAACTATGCTATGTTTACCGGGGTTATGAAAAATTACATAGAAATACGATCAGACGGAGAAATTGCTGTCCTAAATCAATTTATTTCAGATATATTAGGTTGCAATATTAATAATGTGTATGAGGCATTGGAGCAATTACTTAATTACGTTATACCTAAAAAAAAGCTCCGCGAATATGGTATGACAGAAACACAAATTATGGAATTCACAGAGTCGGTACTTACAAACCAGGGACGTCTGTTAGCCAATAATTTTGTGGAGTTTGATAAAAACCGAATCTACAAGATATATCGGGAACTATATTAAAACGTAAGAAGCTACATAATAAAAAGATATATAAATAATCTATTCTCCGGAATCTAAAGAGGATTGCTTAGAATTAAAATTGCATCTTGCACATATCGGTGTGATATGTTATCATATTTAAAATTAAATACAATAAAGGCATTGACGAGGAGGAGTACATTCTTTCTGATCTGAAGAGAGAGAGCGGCCGGTGTAAGCTCTCATGAAGAAAGTATGGAAGGTAGCCTCTGAGCTGTGAACCGAACGAATAAATTTCAAGTAGGCTTCAACGGAGTTTCCACCGTCATAAGGAAAGCGGTATCGGATGGTAAAACAACTATCCCGCACCGTCAGAGCGCAGAGAATTATTCTCTGAATTTGGGTGGTACCACGGACAATAAATGTTCGTCCCAGGCAGTTTACTGCTTGGGACTTTTTTATTGTATTTAGTTAATCTATAATTCGGAGGATTCTCTATGGAAAAGCGTTATAATTTTACGCAAATTGAAAAGCAAATGCAGGAATTCTGGGAACAAAAACAAATCTACAAGTTCAATCCCGACGCAAAAGGACAGGTGTATTCTATTGACACTCCACCACCTACAGTAAGCGGCAGCTTACACATAGGTCATCTTTTTTCATACACGCAGGCTGAGATGGCTGCCCGTTTCCGGCGCATGCAGGGGCAAAATGTTTTTTATCCCTTCGGTTTTGATGACAACGGTTTGCCTACCGAACGGCTTGTTGAGCGTGAGGAAGGTATACGCGCTAATGCTTTGCCTCGCAGCGAGTTTATTGAAAAGTGCCGTCGCACAACAGAAAAATATGAAAATGAGTTTAAGACATTTTGGAATTCCCTCGGCTTCTCTGTAGATTGGGCATCAGAATATCAAACCATAAGCCCGGAAGTACAAAAGATCTCGCAGGAATTGTTTTTGGAGCTTGTTAAGATGGGGAAGGCATATACAAAAGAATCTCCTGTTTTATGGTGTACCGAATGCAGGACCTCAATAGCACAGGCAGAGCTTGATACGACAGATATTGAAAGCACATTTAACTATGTTCCGTTTTATGTTGATGGATATCCCCTTGAGGTTGCCACCACCCGCCCCGAATTACTTTACGGCTGTGTATGCCTGTTTGTAAACCCCAGTGATGAAAGATATCAACAATATATCGGGAAGTCGGCTGTAGTTCCGCTTTATGATTATGAAATCCCAATTTATACCGACGAAAAAGTATGCATTGATAAAGGCACGGGCGTGGTTATGTGTGCAACCTTCGGAGACAGCACTGATGCCGAATGGTATGATGAACACAGCCTTCCATATCGTAAGGTTATTCTTCCGGATGGAAGTATTGATAATGATGTTCCTCATATCGGAGGCTTAAGTATTTCAGATGCACGTAAAACAATTATACGTTTACTTGATGAACATAGATTATTGTTTAAAAGCGAGACTATAACACATGCTGTCGGTACACACGAACGCTGCGGTAAGCCAGTTGAAATTATACCCTCACGTCAATGGTATATTGACATCTTAAGTGAGCGGGAGCGGTTTTTGAAAGCGGCCGATGAAATAAACTGGTATCCCTCAAATATGAAAAGCCGTTATATTGCATGGGTTGAAAACCTGAAATGGGACTGGTGCATTTCACGTCAACGATATTTCGGTGTTCCCTTCCCGGTGTGGTATTGCAAAAATTGCGGCGAACCTGTCTTTGCCGAAAAGGATCAACTGCCGGTCAATCCGCTTGAAACAGAGTATAAGGGTATTTGTAGGTGCGGATGCCCGGAGTTTATACCGGAAAGTGCGGTTTTCGATACATGGGCAACATCAAGCATTACTCCTCAAATAAATGAGAGACTTGGTTTAAAGCTAACACCCATGAGTATGCGTACTCATGCCCATGAAATCATACGAACATGGACTTTTTATACAATAGTACGGAGTCTTTATCATACGGGAGAAATACCGTGGAACGACCTAATGATATGCGGATTCATCCTTGCCAGAAAAGGAGAAAAGATCAGCAAATCAAAAAGCAACAATGAGCTTGATCCAAAATATTTAATTTCTGCTCATTCTGCTGATGTCCTGAGATATTGGACGGCAGGTGCACGGCTTGGGACAGACACATTTTTTTCTCCTGATGAACTGGAAGTTTCCAAACGGTTTATTACAAAATTATGGAACGCCTCTAAATTTGCTATATCACACCTGCAAGATATTGACACTGAGCAAACCCCGGATCTTCTGCCTGTTGACAGGTGGATCATAGAGAGGGTAAATGAAACCGCCGCAAATGCCGCAAGGCTGCTATACGAATATGAAATTGGCTCTGCAAAACATGAAATTGACAATCTGTTTTGGAAAGATTTCTGCGATAATTATATTGAAATTGTAAAAGAGCGGCTTTATAAGCCGGATATTCACGGTGCCGAGGAACGAAAAAGCGGACAATATGCATTATACTATGCTCTGTTGAACATTATGAAGCTGTATGCCATCTACGTACCGCATATTACCGAATATATTTATCAGGAGTATTTCCTGCAGTATGAAAAGAAAGTTTCTATCCACTTAACACACTGGGTGAAGCCCTCTCAAATAGACAATGAAATTATTTTATTTGGTGAAAATCTGAAGAATATTATATTTGAAATGCGAAAATATAAGTCCGAACGCAATCTTTCCATGCGTACGGAAATGGACTTTCTTAACATTCATACAGATAGATGTTTTGAAGAATGGTTTATTCTCACAGAAAAGGATATTAAAGCATGTACAAGGGCGGCAAAGATAAATTACATCTTTGAATAAAATAAGAACGGTTCTTTTTGTATCATTTGAAACAAAAAGAACCGTCCCAATGTTTTGTTAATATCATTTTCATGGTAATGCTTATTGATTATTTTGTTATTAATAGATATAATATATATAGTAGAAAGTTAACTTTGGGGGAAAAATGAATATTATATACAAAAAATCCGCAATAAAATTTCTTAAAAATGCTGATAGAAAATTAGCTCACAGAATTATAGACGGAATTTCAGGGTTAACAAAAGAACCTCCAGAGGGAGATATAAAGCCAATGCAAGGTAGGAAAGATGAATTAAGATTGCGTATAGGAAAATATCGTATAATATATAAGTATGATAAAAATACCTTAGAAATAATAGACGTTGATTCACGCGGAGATATTTATAAATAAGGAGGAATCATAATGAGTGAAATATCCACAAAAGTAATTGAATTATTGGAAATGCTGCCTGAAAATGAACAACAATTTGCATTCGAATTTATTAAAAGGCTTGTTCTTGCTTGGGATCCTGATTATACAAAACTAACAAAATCCGAGTTAGAATCATTAGAAGAAGCTTTAATGGATAATTCTTATGTCACCCATGAAGAGTTAAAAAAACAGCTGGGGATATGACCTTATTTTTACTGTTCCATATGATTTTTATATAGGAGGTACTTTGCATGCAGGAATTGGATGAACTTCATGCAATTAAGAATTTATTTTCTGAATTAGAAAAGGGAGAAGCTTCTACAAGGGAAAATGGCTGGATATCTGCTGATTCAGTAGAAAACGAATTAAAATAATGGCGATTCTGTTGATTAAATCAAACATAAGAATCGCCATTATTACTTTCTATCGTTTTACTAAACTACTTCGTATCCTGCGTCTGTTATAGCCTTTTTCAAAACATCATCATTCACTTCATTCGATAATGTTACTTCAGCTGTCTTGCTTTCTAAATCAACTACTGCATTTTCAACTCCGTCAACTGCTTTTAATGCTTTTTCAACAGCTGCTTTACAATGTCCGCAGCTCATTCCTTCAACTATAAATGTCTTTTTCATATTATTTCCTCCATTATTATTTGATTTATCTGATAAAGATTCAACATTGACTTTTATTTCATCACTATTTGAATCCTTATTAATACTTGATTCTTTATTAATACTTGTATCATCATTATTTATTCTTACAGGCTTAAAGAATTTCAACCTTAATGCATTGGATACCACGGATACAGAGCTTAAGCTCATTGCTGCCGCTGCGAACATAGGATTCAGCTTCCATTGAAGCAATCCATAGAATACTCCTGCAGCCAAAGGTATACCGACTGTGTTGTAAATAAATGCCCAGAATAAATTCTGTTTAATATTTCTGATAGTTGCATGACTCAATTGAACCGCTGTAACCGCATCCAGCAGGTCACTTCTTATTAAAACTATATCTGCCGATTCAATGGCTACATCCGTACCTGCTCCTATGGCTATACCAACGTCTGCTCTTGCCAGTGCAGGAGCATCGTTTATACCGTCACCGATCATCGCAACCTTTCTGCCTTGCTCCTGGATATTTCTGATTTCTCTTTCCTTATCCTGAGGCAGAACTTCAGCTATCGCTCTGGTAATTCCCAGTTGCTTTCTTATAGCTTCGGCTGTCTTCTTATTATCACCCGTAAGCATTACAACCTCAATTCCCATTGATTCAAACTCTTGAATTGCTTTTTGACTGGTCGGCTTTACAACATCAGCTACAGCTATAATCCCCAATACATTTTTTTCATCTGCAAAGTATAAAGGTGTTTTTCCTTCTTCAGCTAATATTGAGCTTTTTTCTCCAAAATTATTTATATTGATGTTTTTGTTTTCTATTAATCTTAAGTTGCCTATATAGTATTTTTTATCATTAACTGTTGCTTCAAGACCCTGGCCCGGTATTGCTTCAAAATTTGCAACATTGTATAAATCTAAATTTCTTTTATCAGCTTCTTCAACCACCGCGTCTGCCAGAGGATGCTCGGAACCTTTTTCTGCCGATGCTGCAATTTTAAGCATTTCCGTTTCATCTATACCGTTGACTATTATATCGGTAACTCTCGGTTTTCCCTCGGTAATTGTTCCTGTTTTATCCATTACTACAGTCTTTATTTGGTGAGCTATTTCAAGGGCCTCAGCAGATTTAATCAATATTCCGTTTTCAGCACCCTTTCCCGTACCTACCATTATGGCCGTCGGTGTTGCAAGACCCAATGCACACGGGCAGGAAATTACCAATACCGCAATTCCTATTGAAAGTGCAAATTCAAAGGTCGCTCCCGCTATAAGCCATACTATGGTTGAAATGACCGCTATGGCAATAACCACCGGAACGAATACACTGCTTATTTTATCGGCTAATTTTGATATGGGAGCTTTTGATGAGCTCGCTTCCTCAACCAATTTTATTATTTGAGATAATGTTGTATCGTCACCGACATTTTGTGCCTCAAATTTAAAATAACCTGATTTATTTATGCTTGCGCCTATTACCTTGTCACCAATTTTCTTTTCTACCGGGATACTCTCACCTGTGAGCATAGACTCATCTATGGATGAATTACCAAATATTATTGTTCCGTCAACAGGTACCGACTGACCAGGCTTAACTATTATGATATCTCCCTTTTCAACCTCTTCCACCGGAAGTTCAATTTCCTGTCCGTTTCTTTCCACAAGTGCCGTCTTAGGAGATAAATCCATTAATTTTTTAATTGCATCAGATGTCCTTCCCTTAGCTCTTGCTTCTAAAAATTTACCTAAGGTTATTAATGCAAGTATCACAGCTGCCGATTCAAAGTACAAGTCCATGGAATATTGCATTACCATGTCCATATCCATATGTCCCAGACCATAACCAATTTTATAAATTGCAAATACTCCGTATGCAACTGCTGCAGTCGTACCTATTGCAATTAGCGAATCCATGTTTGGAGAACCCTTAAACAATGTCTTGAATCCAACCGTATAATATTTTTTATTGATTATCATAACCGGCAAGGCAAGTAATAGTTGTGTAAATGCAAAAGTAATAGAATTTTCCATCCCGTGAAAAATATCCGGCAACGGCCACTTCAGCATATGTCCCATTGAAATATAAAAGAGAGGCACCGCAAATATAAAGGAAATAATTAACCTTTTTTTCATTTCCGTAAATTCTTTTTCTGCATCAGTTTTATCATTTTTATCAGGTGCATCTTTTTTCTTTTCAGCTGATGAAGCGCCATATCCTGTATTTAATACTACCTTAACAATATCGCTCTCACTTAAAACAGTTTCATCGTATTTAACCGTCATACTGTTGCTCAGCAAATTTACATTTGCCTCAATGACACCTTCAGTTTTATTTATGTTTTTCTCTATCCTTGCAGAGCACGCGGAACACGTCATGCCTGTAATATTAAACTTTTTGGTCTTCAAGTTATCACTCCTTATTTAATTTATTGACTAATGAAATAATTTCATCTATTTTTTCTTCCTCATTACCTTCTCTGAATGCTTGTTTAACACACATATGCATATGAGCCTTGAGTATTTCATTGTTAGCTTTTTTTAAAATTGATTGTACCGCCAATATTTGATTGGAAATATCCATACAATATCTGTTTTCTTCAACCATTTTTGAAATTCCTTCAATTTGACCGGATGCTGTCTTTAATAATCTGTTTATTTGATCTTTATCAGCCTTCATATAATCCTCCATTCCCACCCCCGGGGTGGGGGTATATTTACATGTTATACTACATTTATAATATTGTCAATATCTTTAATAAATATTTTTCTATTGACCCTACCGGTTGCATGTTTTTCTATAAATGCTATAATTAGTATTATTAATTAATGTAAAAATTATAATAAAGGTGGGAGTTTAATGGATAAAAAACATGTGGAACAATTAGGAAAGGTTATGCCCCTTTTGGGTTACGGCTGTATGCGCTTTCCTGTAAAGGATGATAAAATCGATTTTGAGAAAGCAAAAGAATTAATACATCACGCCTATAATTCAGGTATCAATTATTTTGATACGGCTTACAATTACCATGGCGGTGAATCGGAAAGATTTTTGGGCAAGGTGCTTCCTGAATTCAAAAGAGATAGCTATTACCTCACAAGCAAGCTTCCCGTATGGAAAGTAGAAAGTGAGGAAGATGCGGAAAAGCTGTTTAACGAGCAGTTGCAGAAATGCAATACAGAATATTTTGATTTTTATTTGCTTCATTCATTGAACAAGAAGACAATTGAAACAGTAAAGAAATTTAATTTGTACGATTTTATTGCAAAGAAAAAAGCTGAAGGAAAAATAAAGCATATCGGCTTTTCATTCCATGACAGCAATGAAGTTTTAAAGGAATTTGCAGCTGCTTACAAGTGGGATTTTGTTCAGCTTCAAATAAATTATTGGGATTGGGAAGAAGATGAAGCTAAATCTCAATATGAAACACTGGAAAAATTAAATATCCCCTGCTTCGTTATGGAACCTGTAAGAGGCGGTTTCTTAGCATCCTTCGCTCCTCATGTCATGGAGCATCTTAAGAATTATAATCCTGATGCAAGCATTGCATCCTGGGCGCTGAGATGGGTTGCTTCATTGCCGAATGTAGCGCTTATTTTAAGCGGAATGTCAAACATGGAGCAATTAAATGATAACATAAAAACATTCACCAATCTGAAGCCGATTGAAGATGATGAACAAAAGGTAATAGATAAAGTCGTAGATGATTTAAGGAAAATCAAACCGGTTCCATGCACCGGCTGCCGCTACTGTATGGAATGCCCATACGGTGTTGATATACCCGGTATATTTGATATTTATAACGATTATAAAAAATCAGAAAACAAGCAAATAGCAACCAGAAGCTATTTTGTTTTTACAAGTGATGAGAAAAGAGCGGATAAATGTCAGGAGTGCGGTGAGTGTGTAACTAAATGCCCGCAGCAAATAAACATACCTGAAGAGTTGAAAGTTATACACAAGGAAATGACTGAAATTAAGGCAGAGTAATGGAACAGCATTTTGGGGACGGACCTTTTCGTGGCCGCTGGCGGCCACGAAAAGGTCCGTCCCCAAAATGCCTAGGCTTTATCCGTTCAATAACAACTCGTCTATAGGTCTGCCCGGCGGAACAATGGGATAGACACTGCAGTTGGAATCTATTTTACATTCAATGAACACTGGTTCATTTACATTACTTACTTCATTCAGTATTTCTGTCAACTCATCCATCGATTCAGCCTTGTATGATATTATACCATACGCTCTTGTCAGCATTAAATAATCCACATCTTCATAATTGTCTGTTTCGGAATACCTTGCATTACTGAACATCCTCTGCCACTGCCTTACCATTCCCAAGGAATTGTTATTAAGCATTAAAATTTTAACAGGAAGCTTGTATCTTGATATGGTGACTAATTCCTGATTGTTCATTCTGAAGCTTCCGTCTCCCGTTACCAAAATTACTTTTTTGTTTGGATTTCCAACCTGAGCGCCTATAGCAGCCCCCATGCCGAAGCCCATTGTACCGAGACCTCCGGAAGTTATAAATTCATTTGATTTATTAAAATTCCAAAACTGTCCCGTCCACATCTGATGCTGACCCACATCTGTGGCAACCACAGTATCGTCATTAAAATATTTGTTAACTTCTTTCAGAATATTTTCGGGTACAAATTCACCCTCAATATTGTCCGTATTTCTTTTTGAATGAATTTCATCAAGCCAATTTTTCCTGTCCTTGGGCTCTGAATCCTTTAGCAATGTATTCAATATAGTTTCCATATCTCCGATTAGTGGAAGGCATTCATACGTATTTTTATTGACCTCTGTACTGTCCACATCTATGTGAATTATTTTTGCCCTGGGGGCAAATCTGTCTGGTCTTCCTATTACCCTGTCACTGAACCGGGCACCTATAGCTATAAGCAAATCACAATTTGTGACAGCCATGTTTGTTTCCACAAATCCATGCATTCCTACGAACCCGAGGGATAATTTATTGCTTCTCGGTATAGTTCCGAGTCCCATGAAGCTGTTACAAACGGGAATTTGAGTTTTTTCGGCAAATTGCAGAAGTACATCATCATTCTCAGAAATTCTTACCCCGCCACCGGCATAGATAACCGGCCTTTTTGCTTCATTAATCAGCTTTACTGCAAGATCCAAATCATCCTTTTCGGGCAATTTATTTTCAGTATGCGTATTTTCTAAATCCCCCTCATATTCCCATGTATCCAAAAATACATCCTTCGGCACATCAACAACAACAGGACCCGGTCTTCCTTCAAGAGAAACCTCAATTGCCTCCCTCATAGCATTTTCTAAATCTTCAATTTTTCTCACCATGTAGCTGTGCTTCGTAACAGACAGTGTCATGCCTGTTATATCCACCTCTTGAAATGAGTCCTTCCCAATCAGAACATTTGCAACCTGACCTGTTATAACCAGTAGCGGCACCGAATCCATATAAGCATTTGCAATGCCCGTTATAGTATTTGTAGCACCGGGACCCGAGGTTGCTACGAACACCCCTAATTTCCCTGTACTCCTTGCATATCCATCGGCAGCATGAACACCATTTTGTTCATGCGCCGGTCTGTATACCTTAAAATAATCAAGCTCATCATGTAGAGCATCAAAGAATGGTATAACGGCTCCTCCTGGATATCCAAACAAAGTATCAATTCCTTTTTCTCTAAGAACTCTAAGTATTATTTGTGAGCCTGTTAATTTCATACTTCCTCCTATTCCTGCCCTTGAGCGGCCTTGCCTACCCATGGCATCATCGATCTCAGTTTCTTGCCTGTTTCTATTATCGGATGATCAAGAGCCATGTTTTTCATAGCAAGGAATCTCGGTGTTCCTGCTTTATTTTCTGAAATCCAGTCATAAGCAAATGTTCCGTCCTGTATGTCAGATAAAATCTCTTTCATGGTATTTCTTGTTTCTTTAGTAATGATTTTTGTTCCAGTTATATAATCACCGTATTCTGCAGTTTCACTTATCGAATATCTCATATTTTCGAATCCACCCTCATAGATTAAATCAACAATGAGCTTCATTTCATGTAAGCATTCGAAATATGCTATTTCCGGCTGATATCCGGCTTCGGTCAATGTATCGAAGCCCGCCTTTATCAATTCTGTGATACCGCCGCAAAGCACTGCCTGTTCACCAAATAAATCTGTTTCTGTTTCTTCCTTGAAGGTTGTTTCGATAACACCGGCTCTTGTGCCTCCCAATGCCTTTGCATAAGCTAAAGTAAGCTCCTTGCACTTTCCTGTATAGTCCTGATGAACTGCAAATACATCAGGTACTCCCTTACCTTCAACGTACTGTCTTCTAACCAGGTGACCCGGTCCCTTTGGAGCTACCATGAATACATCTATATTTTTAGGCGGTACTATCTGATGATAGTGGATGTTAAATCCGTGCGCAAACGCAAGTGCATTTCCTTCTTCCAGGTTCGGAGCTACATCTTCATCGTAGATTTTCTTCTGAACTGTATCAGGTGTAAGCATCATTACTACATCCGCTTTTTTTACCGCACCTGCAACCGTATCTACTGCCAAGCCGTGCGACTGTGCTTTCTGTCTTGATTTGCTTCCTTCATGCAATCCAACTACAACATTAACTCCGCTTTCCTTAAGATTTAATGAATGTGCGTGTCCCTGACTGCCATAGCCTATTACCGCAACAGTTTTCCCTTCTAAGTATTTTAAATCTGCATCATTGTCATAGTACATTTTCCCCATTTTATTTTCCTCCAAATAAATTTATTTTTATTTTTGTTGCTTTTGATAAATTTTGTTACTCTGCCGCTTCTGATACATCATAAACATCTACGAGCTTACGCATTTGCAGCATTGCTCTTTCAAAGCTTTCCTGCTTTTTATCCACTAAGGTAATTTTAAATTCAGAATCCTTTCCTTCTGTTCGGATCATGCTGAAGCCTTGCACATCAAACTGTTTTCTCCTTAAGGTTGTCAATACTCTCAATGCTGAATCAATTCCTTTGTTCATTTTAAAGCTTATTGTTCTGTTCATAATACCTCCTGATTTTAATTTGTTTCAACTTGAGAGTATAGAATAAGGTTGGAGTATCACAGTGAAAATAAAAAAACCTCTCATCTCTATATACATACAGATATATGTATATAGGGACGAAAGGTCTTTCGTGGTACCACCCTATTTTACGATAAAAAAATATCGCCTCTTTCAAGTCGAAAAAACTATTTGTTTTTTGAACTCTATTCTTATAACGCAGAAACACGTCCTTACCTACTGAAATTCGGCTTGGAAGCTCAGGAGTGATCATTATATCCCATAACACCGGTTCGCACCAACCACCGGCTCTCTTTGTTATTTTCGGATATTTTTGTCTCCGTCAAAGCTTTTATATTTAAATAACATTATAAGCACACACCAACAACCTTGTCAACACCTTTTTTAAATTATTTTTTAAATTATTTTTTCATAAATATGCAGGCTGCTGAAAAAGTTCATTCAGCAGCCTACCTTTTAGTTGTAGCTGACTATTTCTACACCATGTTTCTCAATTAATTTTTTTAACTCCTTCAGTCTATCGACAGAAGGTGCTTTAAAATTCCTTGAAGGCTTTTCAATCCCTAAAGCTTCGTATTTTTCATCTCCGAAGCTGTGGTAGGGTAGAAGCTCAATTTTGGGATTGTCGATATTTTCCTTTACAAATTCAGCCGTTTCAGCCATATTATGATCATCTACATTTGCTCCTTCTATGACAGGTATTCTGACAACTATAGGAATATTTAAGCCCTTCATTTTTTTTATATTGCTTAATATAATTCTATTGCTTTTTCCTGTGAAAAAAATGTGCTTATTTTCATCCATGTGTTTAATATCAACAAAAATTAAATCCATTTTTTCTAAAATGTCCTTAATTTCTTCAAAGTTAAAATATCCGGAAGTTTCTATGGCTAAGTTAATTGCTCTGTCGTAAAGAATATTTGTCAATTCTCTTAAAATATCCGGATTAAGCGTTGCCTCTCCGCCTGAAAAGGTAACGCCTCCTCCCGAACTCCTGTAAAATATCTCCTGCCGTTCTATTATTTTTAAAATCTGTTCAACCGAATACTCTTTTACCAAACAATTATTATAGCTTTGGCTTTCAGGATTAGCACACCATTTGCATTTCAACGGACATCCCGCAAAAAATATTATAGTTCTGATACCATCACCATCATTAACCGAAAAATTCTGAGGTGACATAAAAAAGCCGGTATTACATGCTTTCATGTGCTGTCCTTGCTATGATAGCATCCTGCATACTTCTTGACAGATTAACAAATTGAGTGCTGTATCCTGCAACTCTCACCAACAAATCCTTGTAGTTTTCAGGATTTTCCTGTGCCTTTCTCAATGTTTCGGTTGATATGGTATTAAACTGTACGTGAAATGCTCCCAAGCTGAAAAACGCTTGAATTATGTTTCCAAGATTTCGTTGACCTCTCTTTGTCTTAACTAATTCCTCGTTTAATCTCAGGTTTAATAATGTTCCTCCGGAATGAACATCCTGATTTAATTTTGCTGCCGAACGCAAGGCAGCCAACGGAGTTGATGTATCAGATCCGGCAAATGGTGATACGCCTTCTGATAAGGGCTCTCCTGCCCTCCTGCCGCACGGTGTTGCTCCGACAACCTTACCTGTTGGAAGGTAGTTTGATATTCCCATGAAAGCGGTGTTGAAATTGTTTCCGTTTATATCCTTATATTTATGACCCTCATTGTAATAATAATTAGCCATTTTAATTGCAATATCGTCAACATAGTCATCATCATTTCCATACTTAGGCACCTTTAGTGCAATTTGTCTGAGCCCCTCATAGCCTTCCCAATTTGCATCCATTGCTTCTATCAATGTTTCTATTGATACGGCTTTTTCTTCAAATATTAATTTTTTAATTACTGCCAACGAATTTGAAGTTACAGCCAGACCAATCCCCGTTAACACTGGCCCCAAATTGTATTTAGCTCCGGCATCAACCAAATCCACGCCTTCACTCAGACAGTTTTCTATGCATGAAGACAAAAACGGTCTCGGCACCAATTCCTTGTGCAATCTTTGTGCATGCAAGGTCGATATAACAGAATGTCTGATTAAATTATCAAATTGTTTGTAAAAAGCTTCTTCTACTTCTTCATAGCTTTCAAAAGATTTCGGGTCTTTTTCGTCAAGTCCTATTTTTCCCTTAGTAATTCTTGAATAACCCCGATTCAGAGCATATTCCAATGCAGCAGTAAAATTAATGTTAACTGCCGAGGTCCATTCGCCTGTCTTCCTGAAATGAGGTACAACACAGCCGCAATTATTCCAATCCCTTGCATCCTCCGGCTTATATCCGGCATTTATCAGCATCTGATAACCTGCCTGATCGCTGTGGATTGCCGGGAATCCTGTTCCTTTACTTACTAAATTAGTAACTGCATCCAAAAAATCACCCGGACAATCCTGATGAATCCTTACGCTTAATCCCGGTTGATGTGTTTTAACCTTTTCAGTTGCTTTTAATGCCATGTAGGATAATTCATTGGTTGCATCCTTGCCGTCTCTCGTCTTGCCTCCCACCGTAAGGTTCTGGAATTGGTTATAGCCCGCAAAAAATTCAGCCGTATTGGCCGATATAGTCCAAACCCATTCAGAAAGCTTGAGCCAAAGTGCTTCTATCAATTCTTGCGCCTCATCCTTTGTCATAATTCCCTTTTCAATATCATTTTTATAATAAGGATACATGAACTGATCGAATCTTCCTACGTTTAGTGCCAGAGGATTTTCTGACAAAATACCTCCCACCTGAGTAAACCATACTAATTGCATTGCTTCATAAAAGGTCACCGGCGGATTTTCAGGAATCCTGCTGCAAATTTCAGCTATTTTCAACAATTCATTTTTTCTTATTTCATCCTGCTCATTCTGAGCCATTTCCCTGGCTTTTTCCGAATATCTGTGAGCCAGTATTATAATTCCCTCTGATGTCAATATAACCGACTCGTAAAATTCTTTTTTCTTGATATTTTCCGCCGTTATATCATTTAGATTTCGCATATGCTCCTGTGCTTCCCTTATAATTCCCCCGAAGCCTTTCTTGAATAACACGTCCTGATAATCAGGTGTTATTTCCCCAACTGCCTGTCTCCACTTAGAATCATTATCCACTATCCCTGTATCAACGGCAACCCTGGCGGTCTCTTCGGGAAGCTGTGCCAAAAACATTTCCTCCAATGACTTGCCCTTCCAATAAGGGAATATATTTTCTCTGACAAATTTTCTCTGTTCATCAGTCATTATATAGGGGTCCTGTACTCTTTTATCAAAGTTATCCATTTCTCTGTCAACCCAGGTCCACGAAAATTCAGGCGTTAAAATACCGCACTTTCTAAACTCGCCTGTTGCTCCGACGATTAATTCTCCATCAAATATTTGAACCTTCAACTGCTCACAGGTATCCTTAAATGCCTTTGCTCTTCGGATAGGAATGGCTTCTCCTTCGGTTTTTTTGTGTGACTCAGTCCAGATTCTTGCTCTTTCATATGAAATAGCAGGTTTTGAATTAATATAATTCTGTCTTATTTTTTCGATTCTATCAGTTACCATAATTGCCTCCTGTATGTTATAAATTGTATGTGTGCGTTATAACGCACTAAAATTCTAAAAAAATATACTAAATTTATCTTTCTTAGGTTGCTTAAAATGTTTGTCCTGCAACCTATATCTAATATCTTACTACGTTTTGAAATATAGCCTCCTCATCATAAGGATTGCTATAGGAATGAATTTCATCCGCTTTGAAAAATATTGCCGAAGGTGCCTTTAATACATATTTTTTTTTCTTAATTATCATCTCAAGAGTCCCTTTGGTTACTACAACATATTCCTCGGTTGAAGCTTTATGAGGAGATGATGTATGGTTTGCTCCCGGCAGCATTTTTATATAAAAATATTCAAAGCCGGCTAAAGGGTTGAAAGGAAATACATTGTACAATATCATTTTTCCTTCCGATTCATAAACAGGGTCAACATTATCAATAAACAAAGCACTGTCTTCATCGGATTTATCATCTAATAATTCTGAAAATGGAATTTTAAGACCTGTTGCTATTTTCCAGAGAGTTGAAACCGTAGGGGTTGATTCGGTTCTTTCAATCTGCCCGAGCATTGCCTTGCTCACACCGGTCAAATTAGAAGCCGCCTCTAACGTCAAGCCCTTTTCAGTCCTTGTTTTCTTTAAAGTACTTCCTATATTTATTAATAAGTTATCCATAGCAGCCTCTGTATGCTTAATATTTACTACAATAAAATCTTTTCGTGATGAATTTCTTTACATTATTATAGCCTATATTTTATTTTTCCGCAACAACAAATCTGATAAATTATACAAATCGCTAGAAATGTACGTTATAGTGTTTTTGTACCCTTAATAAATTTGAGACCATTCCTTTTACCTGCAAAGATTGTCTTTTACTAAAGGTGTGTCCTCTTTCCTCTTAATCGACATAGAATGCATTCCACAGCATATTATTTATATGTGAATAGATTTTTCGAGGTGAAGCATGAAAAGAGACAGTATAATTATTGGTACATTAATATTGACTGTTGCTACAACCATTGTAAGAATAGTAGGAATGGGTTTTCGCATCTATCTTGCAAATATACTTGGTGCTGAAGGAATTGGTTTGTACCAGCTGATACTTACCATATATATGCTGATGGTTACCTTAGCAACATCTGGTATAAGAGTAGCTGTTTCAAGATTAGTATCGGAAGAGCTTACTTTGAAGCATTACGCCAATGCAAAGAAAGTTCTTAGACAGTCAATAGGCCTTTCCTTGTTTACAGGACTTTTGTCTGCATTTTTACTTTATTATTTTGCCGATTATATATCTGTCAATATATTGAAAGACAGCAGGACGGTTATGCCTATGCTTTACTTGGTTCCGAGCCTGCCTTTAATAGCAGTTTCAAACTGTTATAAGGGATATTTCTATGCCGTTGGGAAAATAACCAAGCCGGCCATAGTGCAGGTAACAGAGCAATTGGTACGGATTTTTGTTATTTTTTCAATTATGAATGCCTACCTTCCAAAGGGTATCGAATATGGTTGTATTGCAATTGCCATAGGTATGACCGCAGAAGAGTTGTTTTCATTATTTTTGACATGGATCTTTTACATATTTGAAAAAAAGCCGTTTTCAATTAAAACAAATCAAAAATCTGATATTATGATATTTAAAATCCTTGGTATTGCATTGCCTCTGTCAGCAACATCATACCTGAATGCAATTCTTAGAACTGTTGAAAATGCAATGATTCCTGCTCGTTTATTGATATACGGTCTTTCGGCTGAAGCAGCCATGAGCTTGTATGGTATGATTAAAGGAATGGTCTTGCCCATATTGTTTTTTCCATCATCGTTTCTTACTTCACTTTCTTCCATACTCATACCTTCCGTAGCAGGAGACAATGCTTTATCCAATGAAAAAAAGGTATCAAATACCTTATCAAAGGTCTTGCATTTTACATCTATTTCAGGAATTTTAGTTGTTGCTGTGTTCGTTGCATTTCCAAATGAAGTTGCCATTGCCGTATACAACGATTCACAAGTCGGATTAATGATTAAAATAATATCCTACGTCTGCCCCTTTATGTATTTAAACATGGTTATTTCCTCTATGCTGCATGCTTTAGGAGAACAAATGAGTTCTTTTAAGGTTAATATTATTGAGTCAATACTAAAAATTTCAATAATTTATTTTTTCGTTCCTATTTATGGATTTAATGCATATTTGTTTGCATTGTTTTTAACCACCATACTCAATACAATTTTATACTTAACAAGATTGCTTCAAGTATCATGCATCGTTTTTGAAGTTGGCAATTGGATATTTAAACCGATTATCTCAGCCGCAGCCGCAGGATTTTTATCTAAAGCAATATATAACATGTTTATGTTAAATTCTTCAAACAACATAATCTCATTGATTTCTTCCATAATAATATTGTGTCTTTTGTATTTGATGGGCTTAATTTATACTAAAAGTATTCATTTATCCTCAATTAATGAACTAAGCAGACGACTCAAATTTTAATTTGATGTCGGTCGCTTATCCTGAGCAGAAGCAAAATATACTATATTATTGGATGTATTACAACAAATTGGCACAATATCCTTAGGATATTTCTCCTATAATTTCAAAAAATACTTTGTATAACCCAGATAGAAAATTTAGGAGAGATAATATGCAATATGACTTAATTAATGTGACAGTATTCTTTTTTATATATGGTTTTTTAGGATTTTTGTTGGAAACCGTCTTTAGAAGCATAATTAATAAAAGTTTGTATATAAGCAGGGGCTTCCTGACAAATTATTTCTTGCCGCTGTATGGATTATGCGGAGTAATTATAATTATTATTTTTACACTGAGTGAAATCACCATGGATCGTCTTCCGGGTTTAATATTTGCAACCATTGCAAGCATATTCTCCGTAACATTTTTGGAATATGCCACAGGCAGGATTTTAGATCAGATTTTTCATTGCAAATTATGGGATTACAGCGATTTACCCTATAATCTTCATTCTTATATATGCTTGGATTTTTCACTCGGCTGGGGGATAGTGGCATTAATTCTTGCCAACGTAATACATCCTCTGATTGAAATAGTAGTGTACGCAATACCTGATGTGACAAAACTAATTTTTTCATATTTAATCTTTTCTGTATTGTTTGTTAATGCATCATATAATATGAGAAGAATGTATCATTTGTCGTCCCGGGTATAACAAATAAAGGTTGCTGAAAAAGCTTGTTCTTTTTCAGCAACCTGTTTTTACTTTCACTTCCAGCATAAGCGACTGCTTATCTTATCAATCTTAATGCACTTATTATCGCCGGAACTATTTGTTTTTTCCTTGAAACGCATTTATCCACATACATTCCTTGAAATACATTTTCTTCTTCAAATATTCCTTTGACTAATCTATCCCTGTTAGAGGTATAAAAAATATAGGAGCCTTCATTTACAATATCCGTAACTGCCATAATAATAAGGAAATAATCCTTATCATACGTTATATTGTCTATCAATCTTATATAATCGTCCTTGCTGTTCATTATTTGATTGATATCCAGCGTAAAAACCTGAGATATTCCTACATTTTTATAAATCAGATTAAACTTCTTGAAATCCTGGAGCAAAATTTCCTCCATTGTTTTTCCTTCAAGAGAGGTTCCTGCCTTGAACATTTCCATTGCATACTTATATAAATCCAAATCAACTATTTTTGACAGCTCTTCAACTGCTGACCTATCCCTTTCAGTTGTTGTCGGAGACTTAAACAGCAATGTATCTGAAATAATTCCTGACAGCATAAGCCCTGCAGCTTCTTTAGAAATTTCGATATTATGCTCCTTGTACATATAGTAAATTATTGTATTAGAACTTCCTACCGGCATATTCCTGAAAATAATAGGAATAGACGTTCTTATATCGCCGATTTTATGATGATCTATCACTTCAAGTATTTCAGCTTCTTCTAAACCCTCCGCACTTTGATTCATTTCATTGTGGTCAACCAGTATGACCTTTTTTCTCTGAGGATTAATTAAATGATTTCTGCTGAGCATTCCCAGATACCTATTATCCTTTGATATAATCGGAAACTTGGAATGCTTTGATTGCTCGATATCCTCTTTGCAATCATTCAAGTAATCATCCTCAACAAACATTATAATATCCTTATCCTTCATGATGTCCTTAACATATTTAGACAAGGAAATATTTTTTGCGGTATAGTAAGTCTGATATGATGTTCCGATAATATTTACTTTATTTTCAACTGCTGAGCTTAAAAGCTCTTCCGGAACCTCCATATCTCCCGTTACGATAATCAGCTTAACTCCCATTTCAATTGCATACTTAATAATATCGTATCGGTCACCTACGATTACTATTGAATTTTTGTTGATAAAGGACGTTTTCCTTAAGGTCTTTTCCTCAAATGAAGCAACGATTATTTCTCCGTCAATAATGTCATTAAACCTCAACAAGCTTTTTCCCAATAGTGTTTCTATGATATTGTCATAGGAAGTGCATATATGCTGCTGATCTGTATTAATTAAACTCATTGCAATATCCTTCATTGTTATGATTCCTGAAAGTACCCCGTCATCATTTACTATGGGAAGAGTTCTCAGCTTGTTTTCATTCATATGAAAGTATGCAAAATGAACGGAGCTGTCCTTACTAAAGGGCTTTACTCTATCATAATCCAAATCCTTAAGTTGTATTTTTACATTATCTAATATTTGTGGGGTAGCTACGTTAAAATAGTTAAGCACAAACTCAGTTTCTTTATTTATATTGCCAAGTATATACGGCACTGACGGTTCATCAAGTTGATTTTTCAGCCATGACAATACAATTGCCGAGCAGACACTGTCTGTATCGGGGGTTTTGTGGCCGAATATTAAATTATGCTTCATATAATTCCTCACATTTAATTTTTGTATCGTAAATCATCGCCATAAAATTTAAGCGGTACAAAATTATTAAAAATCCTTGATGTAATTCTGTCCGAATAAGTATCTCTTAACTGCTCTAAAGACAAATTTGTTGAAATAATAATTCTTTTGTTATTAATCAACCTTTCGTTAATTATGTTAAACAGCTCCGCGTTTGTAAATGAATTGCTCACTTCGGTACCAAGGTCATCAATTATAAGCAGCTCGCATTCAAAAATCATATTGTAATTAATTAAATTTTCTTCGCTCTCATTTTGCTTGTTAAACTTATGATTCTCCACTATTTCAAACAAAGAGAAAGATGTTTGATAAAGAACAGAAATTTCACGGTTTATAAGCGCCTTGGCTATACAGTTGCACATAAATGTTTTTCCTAAACCGGTGCTGCCGTACAGCAAAAGATTCATATTTGAATCATAGAAGTTAGAACAAAAATCTTCGCTTATCTCCAATATATAATACATATTTTGTCTCGGAGTAAGCTTTTCATTTTTATATGTCTCGTTACTGAAAACATTAATATCAAAGGCATCAAAATTTTCCTTGCCAAGCATACACTCCATGTTAGACATAGAATATAGGCTGTTTATAATCTGTTTGTTTAAACAGCTGCATTTTTTACCGTCATCATAATAACCTGTATCATTGCATTTTTTACATTCATATTCAATATCTAAATAATCTTCATGTAAGTTATACTTTGTGTAAATATCAGCTTTATATTTTTTTAATCCGTCTATTTCTTCTTTTAATTTTAATACTTCTTCATTTAAATTGTCCGGCCTGGATAAAAATAATTTAGACAATCTTATACTTAAAAGCTTAATTGCATCATCTGCATCTTTCAGCTCCGGTATACTTTCATAAAGCTTTTCTTTTTTAATATCTGCATTACGGGCGGCTCTAAGACGTTTTTTATTGTACTCGGTCATTATGTTTTCAAGGATTTGTTTATTCATTACCTTCATCTCCCTCCTCAGGCATGTTTAATCCTAACTTACTCAGCTTCTTTTCAAATCTTTTTCTCGCAATCTTCTCCAGATCGTCACCGGTATAGTCATCACTTTGAATAAAATTATGAAATTTATTTTTTGTTTTAGCTGTTTCTTTTATCGATGTCTTTATCTTGGGTTCGGGTTTTTTGTCATTTTTTAAATCCTCTATGGTCTTAAAGCCGTTTTTATACCATTCACTCAATATTTTATCAAAATAATTTAAATTCGGATTATTAATTTTAGTTGAATTATCCAGACATTTTAAAATCATTTCCATTGAAAATGACCATTCATCAACCCATCTGTCAATTAATTTCATTTCGGCTTCAGTCAGTGTTCTGTTAAATCCCAAAGCTCTGCTTATACGAGAATAAATTGAGAACCTGTCATTTCTCTTTTCAAGATATTCAACCATTGTATCAATGTCATTGACTCCTTCGTCATGCCAGGCAGATACTATTGATTCAATATAGCTGAACCTTTTTACCTTCTTGTTATTTATTGAATAGCTGAAGGCCTGAGCCATTATTTCAGGTTTCATCTTATAGTCGTTAAGCCACTTTACGATTTTTTGTTTTTCTGGAATCTTTAACGGTCTGCCAAACATATCCTCTATTTCTTCCATCATCTTTTTATTTTCGGAACCTTTGGCTGTAGAAATAAGATCATCATTCATATTTCCCTTACCATTATCCATGTCTTTTATAAATTTATATACTTTGTCGATGTAAAGCTGCTTAAGGTTGATAAACTCAATACAATAATTATATTCATCATCCGTTTGATGCTTTATGATAATTCCTTCTTCTTCCCAATAATCCCATGCTCTCAATACATCAGACAGCGGAAGTTTTAAATTCTTGGAAATTGTTTCATTGTTAAAATTATATTGCTTGTCCTTGGCATATTTGTATCCCATGATGTACACCTTTACGTATGTCCCATCAGCTACAGGCATATAATCGTTAATAAATATATTCTCTATAGGGGTATCACCCAAATCTATCTGCATCTCCTGAAGAATAAAGTACATAAAAAACTCCTTTTTGGTAACAATATTTTACAGGAAATTGTAATATAATTGTAACAATATTGTTATGAATTTGTGAAAACATTTTTCTATTTAAACAATTGACAACATATCATATTTAATATTATAATGTTGTCAGATGATTTAATTAAAAGAACAGTAATAACTATTTAATTATATCATTTTTTGTTTAAAAGCAAAACAACTTTTTATAGTGATATAATTACAACGATAAATAAACAGGAAGTAAACTATGAAAAAAAGAAAGTTACCACCTAAAAAGAAACCCATTATAAAAAAAGAAAACATTGAAATCTTTAAACAACTCCCTGAAAAAAAATATAGACAAGTCTTTGACAAAATAAAAAAGATCCCCTTTTCGGAATACAAGCTTATAATTAAAACGAAAATCGGGCAATTTTTTGGTAAAATTAAGAAAATTCCATTTTCGAAATTTGACCTTATGTTCCAAACAAAAATTGGTCAATTCTTTGATAAAGTTAAAAAAATTCAACTTCCAAAATTTGTTCATATAGATCAAGCAAAGACAGAGCAAGTTTTCAGGAAGGTAAAAAAAATCCAATTTCCAAAATTTAATTTTATAAGAAACTCTAAAATTGAACAAATTTTTAAAAAAGTTCAATTTTCAAAGCCTCTTTCAAAGCAATTAAAAGGCGCTGTTTGTCTCTTAACCGCAACAACATTGATTCTAAGTGGTACGTATACCATGAATTATCTTAACACCCACGAAAATAATGTATTTTCAACAGATAGCTTTACTATCTTAAAAAATGACAAAGAGCTTTGTAAGGTAAGAGATAAAGAATTATTAGATATAACCCTTGCAAAATTAGAAAAGGATTTAGAAAAAATTCATAATCATGAATTAGCGATAGAAAGCAAATTTGAAATAGTGGAATCAACGGCCAAGGATAAAGAAATAATTACACAGGACGGCCTTTACAATATTTTAAAAGATAATATAAGCTATTCAATATTAGCATATTCAATAAATGTTGACAGTCAACAAATCGGTGTAGTTAATTCAGAATATGATGCAATCAGCATAATAGAAGAAGTAAAGAATTATTTTTCACAATATTACGACAAAGAAACAATAATTGAAGTAAACACTGTTGAAAATATAGAAATAAAACAAATAAAAGCATCAAACAATGAAATTAAAGATAAAGAAGACTTAGTCAACTACATAATTAAAGGAACAGAAGAAGAGAAAAAATACATAGTAGAAAAAGGTGACAACTACTGGAATATCGCAGAATATTTCAATATGTCACTAGATGATTTGATACAGGCAAACCCTACTTCAGACCCTGAAAGAATTCAAATCGGAGATGAGTTGAATTTAGTAGTACCTAAACCATTCATCAACGTACAGGTTAAGAGACATATTGCACAGGAAGAAAGCACTCCATACGATACCAAATACAATAAAGTATCATATATGTTCAGTGACGAAGAAATTATTGAAACAAAAGGTAAGTATGGACTGTCAAAAATAGAATCAATCGTTACAGAACAAAACGGTATTCAAATAGCAAAAGAAATATTATCCGAAGAAGTTATAGAATTACCTACAACAGAAGTTGTCACTACAGGTACTCAGGATCCACCACCGAAAAAAGGAACAGGTTATTTTATTAATCCTCTTCCGGGCTCAGTTATATCATCAAGGTTCGGTTCAAGATCAGGTGGTTTCCATTTAGGTCAGGACATGGCAAAAGCATCAGGCTCTTCTATAAAAGCAGCTGATGGCGGTACCGTAACGTATTCCGGTTGGAGCGGAAGCTATGGTTATATGGTAGATATAGACCACGGTGGCGGCTTTACGACAAGATATGCACACTGTAGCGAAATTTACGTATCAGTGGGTGAAAAAGTATATCAAGGCAAAGTAATAGCAGCTGTTGGCTCCACAGGAGTTTCGTCAGGACCTCATTTACATTTTGAAGTAAGAAAATACGGGTCGGTAGTAAACCCTGCAGCATATATAGGTATTCAATACAGATAAATTTAACATTGTCAAATCGCCGCTTGCATAAGCGGCTTTTTATTTCATCCTGAGCGTAAGCGAAGCATCTCATCATTTAAATACTGAGATTCCTCACTAACGTTCGGAATGACAGCATCGGACAATTTATGTTTATTCATAACAATGACAGAGCGGAATAATCATCAAAAATTTACAAATACTTATATAAATTTACTCTTGCTTTTTTTGTTGATTAATTATATTATAGAAAAGTATTATGGTTTTTTCAAAAGCTTTAATACAAATCCAAAATCATAGGATGGTACGATGATATATTTTGATTACAGATTTATGGAAGTTGCAAGACCAATCATAGAACATGAACAATATCAACAGATGAAATACATCAAACATCATGATGAAAGTGTTTTTGATCACTCTGTAAAAGTAGCATTTCAGGCATACCAAATGGCTTATAAACGAAATTTAGACTGGGAATCAACAATCAGAGGGGCTTTGCTTCATGACTTCTTTCTATATAAATTTAAAAAATGCTTAAGTCCGAGGTTAATAACGGATTCTATAAAGCATGCAATATCCCATCCGATTATTGCTTTTGATAATGCAATCAAATATTTTGATTTGAACGATAAAGAAGAAAATATTATAAAAGGTCACATGTTTCCTTTTGGCGTCCCAAAATCAAAGGAAGCATGGATTGTAAGCTTTGTAGACAAGTATATTGCAGTATTTGAATACGCTTCAAACTTTAAAAAAATGACTCAGAGAAGAAAACAAGCAGCATATAACTACAATGTAGACTAAAGATGTGAAAAACATCTTTTTTTATTATACTTTGTAATGTACAAGCGAAAATATTTTTTTTAACTGTTTATTTGCTTCATATTTGGGTAACATTTAAGTATATTAATAATAAATAACTTGAAAGGAGCTGACTGCATGAAACTATCAATCTATGCGAAGAACATGCAACTTACAGATGCGTTAAAGGAGGCTGCAATTAAAAAAATCAAGAGGTTGGATAAATTCTTCCAGCAAGATATTGAAGCTAAAATAGTATTAAGCATCGAAAAGAAACTACACAAAGTTGAGGTAACTATTCCTTTCAATGGCAGAATAGTACGTGTGGAGGAATCCTCCGATGACATGTACAATGCCGTAGACGAAGCAGTGGAATCATTAGAAAGACAAATAAGAAAACATAAGACTAAGCTGCAAAATAAGAAGCATTCCAACGAATCAATAAAATTTGAAAATATAGAACCGCTTGATATAGAAGATGACCAGGAGTTCAAGGTAGTAAAAACAAAAAGATTTGCAATAAAACCAATGGGTATTGAAGAAGCAATATTGCAAATGGATCTTTTAAAACATAATTTCTTTGTATTCTTAAACGGCGATTCAGAAGAAGTAAATGTTGTTTATAAAAGAAAAGATGGTAATTACGGTTTGATAGAGCCGGAATTATAATGACTGAAGAATCTCTTATTGAACATATAATTTTTCCTCTTAATTAAGCAGATGACCCAAATCTCTGATTTGGTGTCAGTCACTTATACTGTAAGTGAAAATCGGCAAAAATGCGCAATTATAAATTGCGCATTTTTACTTTAAGTAATTTTACGTTCATATTCCCCCGAATATTCCCATACCTAAGCGTGCATGCATCATTAGTTTGTCGTTCACTCATGCACTTATTATTTTTTCATTTGCAGCAAATGAATTTCCGGAATGCTTATATTATATACTACCTATTGAAGCATATTTGTCGAAACATGTAGTTTTTATTAAATTTTTATTAATATTTATACTGCATGTTATAAATCCGGTGTTGTCCACAATGGTGGATAAGCTGTTAAGTTGTTACTTAGATTTTACATTGAAATTTCAACTGCAAATTTTTTTCTATTTTATTAAAAAAACACTTGACATAAAAGGTTATTAAAATCATCAAATTATAAAGTTGTTAACAATTCTATCCACAGATGTGGATAACTTGCATAAGTTATGAACAAAGATTCTGTTTTTTAAGTTTTATTAAATAAATTTAAAAATCTTTTATTTTAATTTAAATAGTTGAACATTTTCTATCAAAGTATGGGAAAATCAAAAATATATATTTAATCATGGCTGCATAATTATGTTAAAGTAAAAAAAATGTAGAAATATGTAATTGCTTATGCTATACTCTTTCTATACATAAAAATAATCAACGGAGTACAGCATGTTATATATAACGAGAAAACATCTTAGACCTGGCATGATATTAGCAAGGGATATTACATTATATAACTTAAGTAATTTTAATACCTTGCTCCTGACTAAAGGTCAAATTCTTAATAATACATATATAAAAAGAATTGCATATCACAACATTGAAGGTGCATACGTAGAAAGTGAAGCTTTTGCGGATATAGACGTAGAACCATATATAGACGATAAGCTAACTTCAGATTCATTATCACAAATAAATGATATTTATTTTGAATTCAGAATGAGTTCAGGTAAAATAACCACAAATAACATAAAGAAGCTTTCATCTATTGTTGATGGCTTAATAACCGAATTGCTTGACAAAGATGATTTGTCGTACAATGTTGTGGATTTTAAAAACTACGACACGTATACATTTCAACACTGTTTGAATGTGGCCATATTAAGTATATCAACAGGCATTTCACTTAAGTTGTCAGAAAGGCAGCTTCACGATTTAGGTATGGCAGGTTTATTACACGATATAGGTAAAATGACTATTCCTGTTGAAATATTAAATAAACCCGGAAAGCTTACAGATGAAGAATATGAAATAATGAAAACTCATCCGATAAGTGCTGCCGAATTGTTAAAAAACTATGTCTCTAACGATATTATAAGGGCGATAGAAGGCCATCACGAGAAATTAGACGGTACCGGATATCCATATGGAAGAAAAGCTGATAATATACATTACTACAGCAAAATATTGGCCATATGCGATGTATATGACGCTTTGACCTCTGACAGATCATACAGAACAGCAGCTTTTCCCAGCGAAGTCATCGAGTATATAATGGGTTGTGGAGATACTCACTTTGACCATGAAATATTATCACATTTTATTAAAATTATTGTAGCTTATCCTGTGGGAACATTCGTTAAATTAAGTAATGATAGGTTGGCTGTCGTTGTTAAGAATTATACAGAAAATATAATGAGACCGATTATCAGAATCATTAATCCGGATGGCACTGTCGGTGATGACATTGATCTCCTTTTCGACAATGATTATATGAACATAACCATAACAGATATGGGTTATGATTATGAAAATTGCGGCTTATCGGGAGTGTTAAAATCGATATATGAGGTAAGCGTAGGCAATTAAAAATCTTTGATACAAGCGAAAAAACAAAACAGGCGGTATACCGTCTGTTATTTTTATATCATCATTCTGAACGCAGTGGAGAATCTCTATTTTAAAACCGCAAACTCATACCCTTCTGTTTTTAAATGCTCTATAATATCAGGTAGAATTTCCGCTGAAACCTGTTTGGTGTCAGAATCGTGCATCAGAACTATTATCCTGTCCTTATTTATTATAGTGGACTTTAATCTCTCCATAAGTATTTCGGCTTTCGGATTAACATATTCCGAATCTCCTGTAAGTGCATTCCAATCCACGCTCACATATCCTAAGTCCTGCAAATCATCCATATACTGTCTCTTATAAGGCTCAAACGATCCACCCGGAAATCTGAATAACCTTGTGGAGAAATCCTCTCCAAGATTCTTTTTTATGGCATCTTCAGTCATTTTTATTTCATTAATAAAACTATCTCTGCTTTTAAGCAATGTATTTAATTCATGGGTGTATGAATGCACACCAATAGAATGTCCTCTGTCTCTTACTTCCTTTAACATATATCCGTTCTTTTCACACATATTGCCTAAAACAAAGAAGGTTGCATAAATATTGTATCTTTTCAAAGTTTCTAAGACGAGTGGAGTTACATTATGAGAGGGACCGTCATCGAAGGTCAGAAATGCTATCTTTCCTTCAAGGGAACTGATATCTTCAACATTAATACTTAATATTTCTTTTTCGTCTATATCTTCAACTTTTAAATCATCAGCTATCAAGATTTCATTCGCAGCACCATTATCCCTTAGCCTTTTTAATTCATTGCTAAAAGAAATTGATTGGTTATTACTATTTGTATTGCTTAAATAAACAGGTTTTTGAAGTATAATTTCAGAACCGTCGCTTGCTATGGCAATATCTTTGATAAATAATGAGCCAATAACTAAAGATAACATCATAACAAACATAGTTAAAACAGTTTTTCCGCGTCTCGTAAGCTTATAACTATGCACTGTACCACCTTCACAATATTATTTTTCAGGTTCAATAAACTGTAATATATTATTTATCTTTTCTATCTCATATTTAACGGTGAAATCCTGCTCGGTATGTAATTTCTTCATGTTATCTATAGCAGTTTTATAATTATTAATTTTTTCGTTAAGCCTTTTTATTTCCTTTTCAAAATCAGAAACAACTTCATTTGACTCTTTAGTAAATGCCTCCGAAAAATCGTTAAGGCATCTTAATTTATCGTTTCCATCCCTCAGTAAACTCTCGACCTTCACATTGGATGAAGCAATGATATTTAATATCGATTGTCTTTTCACGTCCGTCGGCAAATAATCAGGCAGTGCCTTTTGGAAGCTTTCAACTATTGCTAAGGAATTTATTCCTTCTGTTAAAATATCAAAATTCCTGTAAATTTCATCAATTTTAAGCAGCTTCTTTCTCTTAACAACGGATATCGGATCACTGTCGTCACCGCCGATAACAATCGTTTCAGCTTCTGTTTCAGCCTTTTTAACATCATCTTGTATTTTATTCTTTATTACTTCTGTAAATTGTGGTTTTTCAATTTCTGTCTTGGCAATTTGTTCTTCTGCTATGTCTTCATTCGAATTGTTTACTTGACTCTCATTTTCGACTTTTTCAATAAGTCCTAACTTTTCTAGTATATTTTTTCTCTCCATTACAGCAGCCACTCCCCTGTTTAATAAAAATTACATTATATCAATTTATGATACCATCTTATTACGAAAAAGTCAATAAATACGATTTCTTGTCGAAAATTTTTAGCATCCTTTGTCATCCCGGGTGAAAATTTCCATGTATCGTACCTTGTGTCATTCCGGGTGCCATCGAGAAATCCCACTCTAATTTTTTAAACAATATATGGCAAAACATTCTTATTTATGCTAAAATTATTAATAAACCTTATTAGGAGTCGACTATGTTATTTATAACATCAAAAAATCTAAAGTCCAACATGGTATTAGCTATGGATTTAACCTTATATAATAAATATAATTTTAAGACACTCCTTTTAAAGGGAGGTCAACCCCTTAGTATTTCAATAATAAATAAAATCAGGTCTAATAATATTTCGGGTGTATATATTAAAAATGAAGAACTGAACAATAATTTATATAATAAAATTGATGATGAATTAGAAGGGGAGCTTTTAACAAGAATAAAAGATATATTTTATAAGTATAAGCTGAATAATATTATAGATAAAAAATTAATCTGGGATATAGAAGATTTAGCAGATAACCTGATTAAAGAATCCATAGTTAACAAGACGTTGTATTACAACACTCTTAATTTTAACAGCTACGACGACTATTATTTCCAGCATTGTCTGAACACATGCATTTTAAGTATCTCATTGGGAGATTCCTTGGGCATAAAAGGTCGTGCGCTGCAGGAACTGGCCATTGCAGCCTTGCTGCATGATATTGCCATGCTAACTTTCCCGGAAGAAATTATTTGTAAAAAAGATAAGCTAAGCAAAAAAGAAATTCAAGTCATAAATCATCACCCCGTCAAGGCTGTAAAAGAATTTAAATCATTCGTTTCAAATGATATTTTAAGAGGAATATTAAACCATCATGAGCATGTTGACGGCACAGGATATCCTTATGGGTTAACGGGAAGCAAAATACATTTATTCGGAAAAATCATTGCGGTTTGTGACTCTTATCAGGCATTAACCACTGATTTTCATTACAGAAAGGCAAAAAGTAAGGCACAGGCATATAAATATATAGCAGATAATATTGACACAAAATTTGACTCTGAAATAGCAGAAGTATTTTTACAAAACATTATAATATATCCTGTCAGCGGATACGTAAAGCTAAACATCAATAAAACAGCCATAGTATGCGAAAACAATGCGGGAATTCCGCTCCGACCTATAGTCAAAATAATTAATACAGATGGAACATTAAGCGATGAAATAAATTTAATATACGAAGATAACAAAGATATTGAAATTATAGATACGGGGCATACACACGAATATATCGTAAGCTCCTGCCTTTGCGGCGAAAAAACAAGATATGACGGCAAAGTATTTATCGATGAAAAAATAAAAAAATTAGTTGACGATAACAAGGCAATCATGGTCTGCCCTGAGATTATGGGAGGCATGTCGATACCACGACTTCCATGCGAAATACAAAACGGTAAAGTTATCAATATTGCTTCAGATAACAAAACCAATTATTTTGTTGACGGAGCAATAGAAACACTAAAAATAGCCAACAAATACGGCATAAAAAAAGCCATATTAAAAGAAAAAAGCCCTTCCTGCGGAAGCAGCTGCATTTACGACGGTTCATTCACCAAGAAGCTCATCCCCGGCGAAGGCATAACTACAAGATTGTTGCGATTAAATAATATAGAAGTTATAAGCGATGAAGAATTTAGAATTATATAAAATTCCGAGGATAATTTAATCCTCGGAATTCATTTTATGTAGATTATTTTCCCGCTAAAGCATTATTAACTGCTTCTATTATAGCGTTGCTTGTAACAGTAGCTCCTGCTACTACATCAACCTTTGTTGAATCAGCTTCAACTATCAGACCAGGTAATTTATCGATTGCTTCAGAACCGATACCCGGAGTTTCGCCTTCGCCTACCGCTTCAACAGCTGTTATATCGTCACCGTTAACAGTCACAGTAACTTTAACTTCTCCGCCAAATCCTTCAGCAGTACCAGTCAATGTTTTAGCTTCTCCGCCTGCAGCCGGTTCACCCTTAGAGCATGCCGCAAAGCTGAATAACACCAACACTAAAACTAATAATAAAGATAATTTTTTCATTTCTACCTCCTTATACATACTTGTACCATAAAATTATACCACAATTTCTCAAAAAAGGAAGTATAGTTATTTTATTAACGAGTGACATTAAAAATCACAAGCCGCATCATATCTCATTATAACGTTTGTCCCCGTGACCGTCGTCCGTAGACTTCTCAATTCTTTCAGCTCATCTTAAATATCTTGTATTCTTACCTTTACCGATTTGTTTAATCAATCCTCGGTCTGTAAGTTTTTTGACAACTCGTCCAGCCATAGTCTGAGAGGAATTCAATGTTTCTTGAACATCTTTTCTTGTAATCTCATATTTTTCATTTAATAGTTCCATTACAACCTTTTCATTTTTTGATAAAAAAATCTTTTCGTCAGTTTCATTTTTATTAGGTAGTGTAATTTTAAAAGCATTGTCCGATACTTCAATTTTAGGTTGAATTGGAAAATCCTTATAGCTTCTAAATATTTTAGGAATTCCTGTACCATATGCTTCAATTAAAGTTAATCTATAAAAAATATTGGCTAAATTTTCATTGCGTGAAACAGAAACACCAAGCATAATGTCATTGAGCGAAATTCCTTTTGCCAATCCACCGACAGATAAAAGCTCAATACGATCATCAAAGATACTTATCAAGGTACTTGCACTATAAGAATAATCTCTGTGTACAAGCGAATTCAGTAAAGATTCTCTCAAAGCATCTTCAGGATAATCCTTCTTGTCTATACGGTGAAGACCTGAAAACTCCGAACGTGTACGATTGTACCTGCTGATATAATCATAAGCCTCCTTAAGCTGTAATAAGAGTGAACCGCTAAATTCCTGTCTGTCTTTAAATACAGCTTTATCCGTCCCTTCAAAAACTGCAGCTTTAATAGTATGCACACATTGATCAGAAAGAATATGAGCAAGATTAGTATAAATACCATCCTCATTTATTAATTTTAGAGTCCTATATTGCCAGATACCAAAAGGAACCTTTCTAATATTAAATTCTATACTTGCCGTTTCAAAAGTTAAATCTTGATTAATTGAACGCATATTTTCATAGCTATCCCCAATTTTATTAATTAACCTGTCAATATCTCTCTCCGTCATATCAATCCTCGTGCTAAATATATATCTCATCATCGTTTCAAAATATTCTATCCCTGTCTGCTTGTCATCTAATTCAGCTAAATATTCCGCCGATCTCACAATAGTCCTATAAAATTCTTCAATATCCTTTGTAAAGATATCTCTAAATATGGTCAATATTATCCTGAGCTGTGCTTCTCCCTTTATTTCCTCATCTGAATATTTTGATATATTGTACAGCAAATATTCATAATCCGGAATATATTTTTTTATATCCTCCGATAACAAATCATACCCTGTTATCATTTCTCCAAGTCTGAGCTTTGAGCTCCATTTTTCTTTTCCATGATATATTAATATGGGTATAATAACAGGAAGTTCATTTCTCTCTTCCTTTTTTATTTTTTCTTCCCAAATTTTTATCATGTATTTAAGCAATTGAAAAACCGCATCCTTGCTCGGATAACTTTTATGCTCAAATAAAAAGTAAATATATCCTTCTTCGGAGTTTATCTCCGATTTAAATAAGATATCCGAAAAACCTTCTTCTAATTCTGCATTTACAAAGCTGTCCTTTTGAAGCTCCAAGGTATCAACATTCATTACATCCCTTATTTCCTGCGGAAGATAGTTATTTATAAAATCTTTTGCAACAACTGTTTTACCAAAGGTCTCTTTAAAAAATTTATCATGAGGGTTTTGTATTTTCATATTATTCTACTTATGAGTTGCAAACTCATAAGTAGAATAAAGTAATACTTCAATGAAATTATTCAGTTAAAACATATTCGTTATTTTCTTTACCTGAACCGTTCTTGATGATTATACCCTCATTTATCATTTCCCGGATAATTGTATATGCCCTTGTCTGCTTGACGGACAAAAGTTCTTGTACAATTTCGTTTGTGATAAATGGATGGTGCCGGAGATATTCCACTATAATCTTATGCTGTGCTTTCTGCCGACGTTTGGATGTAAGTGGACGTACATAGTTCATATTTGGCAAAGTCAACATGAAAGCACCATGTGTCGTTTCAATTTCCGGCTTTATATCAAAATTCTCATAATACTGCATAATTCGTCTCAGTCCTGTCCCGTATGACTCAATATGCTTCAATCGATAAAATACATTGGCCAATTTTTCATTACGAGGCTGTGAAATACCTAAAAACAGATCCTCTGCCCTTAACCCGGGCATTAAGCCTCCGAGAGAAACAAACTCCATACGGTCATCGTACAGATTAACAATGATACTACCGGAAAAGGCATAGTCCCGATGGATAATCGAATTGAGCATGGCTTCACGAACAACTTCTTCAGGATAATCATACTGCTCAATGCGGTCAAGCCCTGAAAAGGTAGCAGCAAGATTGTTAGACAGGCTTAGAAAATCAAACGCATAACGCATTTGTCGCAGAACAGAACCGTCTATCTCTTTGCGTGTCTTAAACTCTCCCTTTTTTGTGCCATTAAATATTGCAAACTTAACAGTATGAGCACATTGGTCAGATAACAACAGCCCCAAATTTGTGTATAATTCATCCGTACCGATAATTCCGAGCGTACGCATTTGGTTCTCACCAAACTCTACACCACACCGAGAAAATTCTTCTGCTGCTGCACTAAATGTAAGCTCCTGCGACAAGGAACGGGCGGCTTCAAACTTGTCACCATCGGTCAATTTAATCATTTCGCGGATTTGATCAAAGCTTGCAGGTACACTAGACGCACCCTGCCTCACATAAACCCCGGAGGGTTTTAATCCTTTTTCCGGCAAGAAGTAAGGTTTATGTGTTCCTTCCTGTACCGTAATGACAATGCCATTCGCATTTACCTCATATCCCACAAACATAGTTACATCCGGCAAAATACTGTCGCGTATGCTGTTTGTAATTTGTGTCAGAGTCCTGTCTATATCAGTCAAAGGATAAGGATTCCCATCATCATCCCATCCTACATATATCACACCCCCATCTGAATTTGCAAAAGCCATCACCTCTTTTTTAATATCAGATGTGTATTCTCGTTTATATTCGATATTATTATTTTCATGCATTATTTCACCTTCATTTCATATTTTCACTATTATATCACTATATATCACCTTTTTCAAGTGAAATAATGATATTGGCTAATGCAAAAACTTTATTGAATAAATATTGATAAAGTCTTTTACCGATTTACATAGGATCATGGTCGTTTTTATGCGCATGGTTTTATAGTCCATTTTAAGGTCCGTCCCCACAATGCTACCATTTTTATTTATAATAAAAAAGGACAATTGAGTTTATTATTTGCCCAATTGCCCAAAAACTTTTATCCAATATACTTTTTTATATCATCTATGCTTTTATATTCAAAAATTCCCTCAATTATCAACTCTAAAATTGAATTATCCAATTCAGATATTTTTGATGTAACCTCTTTGGGCAAAATACCAAATTTTTTAGTAAGTAATTTTATCGCAGTTTTTACAAGAGCATTTGATGTGCCTTTTTCCATGCCTTTTTCCATGCCTTTTTCCATGCCTTTTTCCATGCCTTTTTCCATGCCCTTTTTAATGCCTTTTTCTATTCCTTTTTCTTCAAATCTTTCTGCTAATGTCATCACTACTTCACTCCCTTCCGGATAATTATCTCCAATTTTATTAATTAACCTGTCAATATCTCTCTCCGTCATATCAATCCTCGTGCTAAATATATATCTCATCATCGTTTCAAAATATTCTATCCCTGTCTGCTTGTCATCTAATTCAGCTAAATATTCCGCCGATCTCACAATAGTCCTATAAAATTCTTCAATATCCTTTGTAAAGATATCTCTAAATATGGTCAATATTATCCTGAGCTGTGCTTCTCCCTTTATTTCCTCATCTGAATATTTTGATATATTGTACAGCAAATATTCATAATCCGGAATATATTTTTTTATATCCTCCGATAACAAATCATACCCTGTTATCATTTCTCCAAGTCTGAGCTTTGAGCTCCATTTTTCTTTTCCATGATATATTAATATGGGTATAATAACAGGAAGTTCATCTTTCTCTTCCTTTTTTATTTTTGCTTCCCAAATTTTTATCATGTATTTAAGCAATTGAAAAACCGCATCCTTGCTCGGATAACTTTTATGCTCAAATAAGAAGTAAATATATCCTTCTTCGGAGTTTATCTCCGATTTAAATAAAATATCCGAAAAACCTTCTTCTAATTCTGCATTTACAAAGCTGTCCTTTTGAAGCTCCAAGGTATCAACATTCATTACATCCCTTATTTCTTGCGGCAGATAATTATTTATAAAGTCTTTTGCAACAACTGTTTTACCAAAGGTCTCTTTAAAAAATTTATCATGTGGATTTTGTATTTTCACACCATTGCTCCCCGCTTTGTATTTATGACATAATAATATAACAATAAATATAAATTTTCAAGTGTTTAATTTTTATTACTACCAATTATAAATTCCATTACAAAAATAAATTTTTGTTATTAACAAGTTGCTTATATTGTAATAAATGATATAATAAAACAACGAAACTTGTAAAATTTGGCATAATAAAATGTCGGTGAGGTGTCATATGCCCAGAAAAGCAAGAATAAAAAGTAATACCGGAATATATCATATTATGCTGAGAGGAATAGACAAAAGAAATATTTTTTTAGAAAATGAGGATAAATTAAAATTTATTAATGATATCAAAAAAGCAAAAGAAAAAGGCAACTTTAATGTCTTTGGATATTGCTTGATGGATAATCACGTACACCTGTTGTTACAAGAAAGCGAAGAAATTGGAACGAGTATTAAGCGCATAACCGTTGCTTATGCCGGATGGCATAATAAAAAATATGACAGGATTGGTCACCTGCTACAAAACAGATATTTAAGTGAACCCGTAAATTCAGAACAATATTTGCTTACTGTTTTAAGATATATTCATCAAAACCCTGTAAAAGCAAATATTGTTGTCAATGCAAGAGAATATAAATGGAGCAGTTTCGGAGAATACTATTTATTTTATAATGAACAAAAAACCCTTATAGACGGAGATTTAATTCAAAGCTATTTTAAAACATTTGACGAATTCAATGCTTATACAAATGAATCTAATGATGATAAATGCCTCGATATAAAAAATGCAAAATACAGTGATAAAAAAATGACTGATATGATAATAAATCTTTATAAAATATCAAATTTACCGATCTTGAGTATGGATAAAAAAAGACAAATTATCCAAGAGGTTTATAAAAAAGAAAATACAAGTATCCGACAATTAGCAAGAATTTTCGGCATAAGCAAAACTGTTGTTGATAACGTCATCAAAATGGACAAATGAAACGTCCCTGTGTCCTTCGACAATGAAACGTCCCTGTGTCCTTCTGCAAACTAATTGGAATGTGTTCCCAAAATTTGCCCTGTTTTTAAAACCTCTGCGACAAATCCGCTATCATCTCGTGATGAATCCAAAAGAACCGGCTCTATATCTGCACTTATATTTCGACGAAGACGATATAGCTGCTTATATATTTCAAGATAGTCACCTGTAAAGTCATTTAATATCACTGCAATATCAATATCACTATCAACCTTTGCAGTGCCTTTCGCATAAGAACCAAAAAGAACAACTGCCTGAGGATTTAACATCTTTACAACTTCCAAAGCATATCGCTCTGCCAGCTTTACAACTGTTTCTTTATCCAACATAGTAAGTCCTCCGTTTCTTCTAAAATAGCTTTACATCTGTCCTGTGTTAACGTTGCTGCCAATTTATCTTTTTGCTCCGGGTATCGAGCTGCAACATTCAAAGGATCAAGAGTATCTAATAAATCCTTTTGACTTTCATTCATAAGTTCGTAAATATCTGCAAGCTGTGCTAATTTCATTAGTCCATGTGTTTTGGGGGGTAAAACATCATTTTTAGAAATTACGGCTTTTAGTGCTTTTTCTATGGTTTGGTGACACATAAAGCCAACGTAAAGATATCGGCTTGTTTGCAGCATTGCTTTTGCCGTTTCAATATCATATTCAGCTAAATCCATCCAATATTGTATCTTACTGTTCATTTATAATACCTTCTCATTTTTTTATAGCTATATAAATTATAACCTAGAGTATAATTTATATTAATTTGCTTGTAATTGTAGCATATCATATTACTAAATAAAGGTCAATAATCGCTTAATTTCCAAAAAAGACAAATGAAACGTCCCCGTGTCCTTACGTCCCCGTGTCCTTACCCGTGTCCTTATTCGTTTGAAGTTCATCAACACTCATCCCATCAATGCCTCCGGCACCTTTGTTTGCTTTAACTCTCTTAAATGCTTTAT
>NZ_JACBNQ010000012.1 GCF_013403245.1 Sedimentibacter hydroxybenzoicus DSM 7310
AACCTTTATCATATACATTTTTAGAATTACTGCTTTTAGAACCATCGCGAACAATACCGATATCTTCAAACTTATGAGCATAAGGTTTAACGACATCACTGTCATCAATATGAACTACAGGGTCATCAGGAATCCATTTGCGAATGTTACTAAGGTACGATACTAAAGCTTTTTTAGGAATACCGTTATTAAGATGTCTAGTAAGTCTTTCAACAATATTGACCTTTTTCGAGTCCTCGTGAAGTTGATCTGCGATATCGGTTAGAAGGCAACTATTAGAGGCTAACATGCCATAAGTAATATCGGCAATGAACTTTCTATCCGGTTTTGGAAGTTCTTTAGAAATTTTATTTGAAAAACTTAAAATTTCTCGTTTCAAAATGTAAGTATTTGTAGTAAAATTAGACATAAGGAATCCTTTCTTTTTTGTTTAGTGAGTTATTTCTGGATAATCTAATTTTACTACAAAACGGACAGAGATTCCTTATATTTTTCGCGTTTTTTTAAATCTTGTGATAAGTAATGACGGGTTTTTACCATCCTGTGGATTGTTTTGCGGAAACTCAAGATTAAAACCATATTGACAGTTATCTATGTATTGCGTATAATAAATTAAACATATAGATAATTCTCTATGTAGATAGGAGGTAATTTATTTTGGCAAATTATATTGACTTTGCACTATATATGAAGGCTCTTTCTGATGAAACAAGGGTAAAGATATTGGAAATGATTTCTTATGAGGAATTATGCGCGTGCAAAATTTTGGAGGAATTTAATATAACGCAACCAACACTTTCATATCATATGAGGATATTATGCGAAAGTGGTTTGGTAAACGGCAGAAAAGACGGTATATGGACTAAGTATTCTATAGATAAAATTAATTTTAAAAATCTTCAAAACTTTATTGATAACATAACACGAAATATGAAATCAGAATAATGATTTAATGATTTGAAGGAGAATAAAATGAATATTTTTCAGTGGATAAACAGCCAGTTGCTTAAAATGGATTGGCTTCACAATTTAATTGAGCTTTTAGTAGAAAATGTATTTGGGTTAAGCATTCAGGAACGAATAGGCGGAAGCATTCATTTTTTTATATATGATGTTATAAAAATATTTATACTTTTATCCGTTCTGATTTTTATAATTTCTTACATACAAAGTTACTTTCCTCCTGAAAGAACTAAAAAAATATTAGGAAGATTCAGTGGAATTACAGGAAATATATTAGGTGCATTACTTGGAACTGTTACACCTTTTTGTTCATGTTCATCAATTCCGTTGTTTATCGGTTTTACTAGCGCAGGATTACCTTTAGGTGTAACCTTTTCATTCTTGATATCATCTCCCCTCGTTGATTTGGCTTCGGTTTTATTGCTTGCAAGCATATTCAACTGGAAGATTGCAATTGGTTATGTTGTTGTAGGCCTTATACTTGCGGTAGTCGGCGGAACAATGATTAGCAAGCTTAAGCTTGAAAAATATGTTGAACCATTTGTTTATGGGAACAAATCACTTGACATAGAACAAGAAAGCATGACAAGAAAGGATAGAATTGATTACTCTGCAGAACAAGTTCTGACAATCATAAAAAGAGTATGGCTGTATATATTGATAGGGGTTGGTATTGGAGCTGCAATACATAATTGGATACCGGAAAATGCAATTACTGCAATATTAGGAAAAGATAAATGGTATTCTGTTTTAATAGCCACTGTAGTCGGTATTCCGATGTATGCTGATATATTTGGTACATTGCCTATTGCAGAAGCATTGGTTGCAAAAGGAGTGGGACTCGGAACTTCTCTTTCATTCATGATGGGAGTAACAGCATTATCACTGCCTTCAATTATTATGTTGAAACAGGTTGTTAAATCTAAATTATTAATAACCTTTGTAGGACTAGTAACTGTAGGTATTATTATTATTGGATATGTATTTAATTCATTCAGTTACTTGTTCATATAATATAAATATTTTTATACAAGGAGACAAGCCATGATAATTAAAATTTTAGGTTCGGGGTGTAAAAATTGTACTGCTTTAAAGGAAAATACTGAAGCAGCACTAAAGGAAGCAGGTATTGAAGCTGAAGTAATAAAGGTTCAGGATATGAAAGATATTGTATCTTATGGTGTGATGCAAACACCTGCACTTGTGATTGATGAAAAAGTGGTATCATTCGGAAAAGTATTGAAATCAAAAGATATAATGAAATTTTTGAAAAGGTAAAAAATAATTTCACAATGTAGATTCCTGTAGTAGCTGTACCCCAAAACACCTCTTGATATCATAACCAAGAGGTGTTTTAAGTCAATTTTCGATCTTTAATTCAAAAAATCAGCTTGCTAAGAAACATGTCTCATATAAACTTGACCATTGTATATTCATCAACATAAGTGCCATCAGAATAACGTAATGCATTGGGAATATTACCTACAATTTCAAATCCAAAATTTTGATACATTTTCAAAGCCCTTTCATTATTTTTAATAACATCCAATTCAACTTGTGTTACATTATTATCTTTACACCATTTTAGACATTCTTCCATCATCTTCCCACCGATACCCATATTACAGTATCTTTCTAACAATACAAAAGCAACTCCTGCCCTATGTCTATAACGCTGATATCCTCTTATAAGTCCTGCAGAACATTGACCTACAATTTTACCTTCAACTTCTGCGACAAGCCACATACTATCTGTGCTATTTAAAACTCCCTCAATAATATTTCGTTCTTCTTCAAATGTTGGTTGAAATTCACCAGGGTTTCTTGCTAAAAATAAGGTCTCTTCATCAGCAGTTGATATAACAGAAATAATTTCTTCAGCATCATCAACTTCAGGTCTTCTTATTGTTACTGACTTGCCATTTCTTAAAATATACTCCATAAAAACCTCCAATATCAAATTTTCCTTAGAAATTAATAATATGTCATTAATCTTTATTTATTTTATTATAGAAAAACGCCTCTCAGCGTTATATAACCAAGAGGCGTATACTACAATTATTAATTTTCGTTCTTTGTTTTGTAGTCAGCTATAACCTTTTCGGCCATGTTGAAAGGCATTTCATCGTATCTCAGGAATTCCATTTCAAAACTTCCTCTTGCCTGAGTCATTGATTTTAAATCAATTGCATAGGTATACATTTCAGCCATTGGTGCTTCAGCCAATACTTTTTGAGTACCGTCCTCCTGCTGCTCCATACCGAGGATTTTTCCTCTTCTCTTGTTCATGTCACCCATTATATCTCCCATATATTCGTCAGGAATATATATTTCAACCTTCGCAACAGGCTCCAATATAACCGGTTTAGCTTCCTGCATACCTTTTTTGAAGGCTATGGATGCAGCCATCTTGAAAGATGTTTCGTTAGAGTCAACGTCATGATATGATCCGTCATACAGAGTTGCTTTTATGTTAACAACCTTACAGCCTGCAAGCACTCCCTTGTCTAAGCATTCTTTCAGTCCCTTTTCAACGGCAGGTATGTAGTTTCTCGGAACTGCTCCTCCGACAACCTCATCCACAAACTCAAAGTCCGAATCTGAAGGCTCAAAACGTATGCGAACATCACCGTATTGCCCTGCTCCTCCTGATTGTTTTTTATGTTTACCCTGTACGTCTGACCTGCCTCTGATAGTTTCTCTGTAAGCAACCTTTGGATTTGTCAAATCAACTTCAACCTTGAAGTTATTTTTCAATTTATTTGCAAGAACAGCAAGCTGAATATTTCCGTGACCGCCTATAACCAGCTCCTTTGTTTCCACATTTCTTTCTATTGTAAATGTAGGATCCTCTTCGTTTAGTCTATGCAGACCAACTCCCACTTTTTCATCACTATCCTTTGTTTTGGCGCTTACAGCCATAAAGTAGGACGGTTTCGGGAAATCTATTCCCTTGTATATAATCGGGCTTGCTTTTACTGAAATTGTGTCTCCTGTTTTAAAGTTCATTAATTTAGCTGTGGCTCCTATGTCTCCTGCCACAATCTCCGCAGTCTCTATCTGATCTTTTCCTCTAAGGTAGAATATATTTCCGATTCTTTCAGTCTCTCTGTTAGCATCATTATAAACTTCGGTATCCTTTTTCATAACTCCGGACATTACCTTAAACAGAGTAATCTTGCCGACAAACGGGTCCACAATTGTTTTGAAAACGAAAGCAGACAGCGGCTGAGTGGAGGTTACTTTTCTCTGTGTTGTTTTTCCGTCCACCATCCCCGTTACCTCTCCCGTATCTGCTGAGTTAGGAAGGTATTCGTTGATCATGTGCATCATGCACTTGATTCCCATTGCTTTTGTGGCGCACATTACTATAACAGGAACTACTTCTCCTGCCAATACAGCATTTTTCAGACCTGTACTTACTTCTTCATATGTAAATTCTTCTCCGTTGAAAAATTTGTCCAAAAGCAATTCATCTGTTTCCGCAACGGACTCCATCAGAACGCCTCTCAATTCTTCAACCTTATCAGCAAGCTCTTCCGGTACTTCTATCTTAACATTATCTAATTCTTCTATTAAACGTCCCTGACGGTCAACTATATCCACGTATCCTTTGAAGTTTTCTCCTTCTCCGATAGGCAGCGCGAAAGGAACGACCTTTTTTCCGAATCTTTCTCTTAATTCTTCAAGCAGTACATCAAACTTAACATTTTCTTTATCCATCTTGTTAAGTACGATAATTCTTGGCAGGTTTCTTTGCTCCAGATATCTCCAAACTTTTTCTGTTCCGACTTCAATTCCTGAGCTTGCGTCTACAACTACAACCGCTCCGCTTGCAACTCTCAGTCCTCCGTAAACCTCACCTACGAAATCAAAATAACCAGGAGTGTCAAGAAAATTTATTTTAGTGTTTTCATATTCTATAGGTATAATTGATGTACCGATTGAAACTTGTCTATCTTTTTCTTCTTTATCGAAGTCTGATACTGTATTTCCATCTTCAACTTTTCCCATACGGTTTGTAACTTTTGTAACATATAAAAGCGCTTCTGTTAATGTGGTTTTACCGCAATTGCTATGGCCTACTAATGCAACGTTTCTAATTTTGTCAATGTTATACGTTTTCATTTACTTTATTCCTCCTACTAAATTCAGCTAATTAATAATATTTTACATTAAACATATGTATAAATCAATATAATTTTAATTATGTGACTTTTTTGTCTAATTTATGCAAACAATATGTTTGCATCAGGTTGATGACAAAGTCATCAATCTCAAGTATGCATTATTTGCATTTTATTCTGCAAAGTGATATAACTAAATTAAGATGTCCCTAAGCTATATGTGGCGGGTAAATAGAAAGTGGGGCATACCTCTAAAGATGGAAACTCATTGGAGATAGGCTTTATAGGAATGTCCCCGTCAGAAAGGTAAACATCATGAATAATATTGTGTTAAATTACATAATTCAGGCAGTATTAGGCGGAGCTTCCGGTTACATTACAAACGACTATGCAATCAATATGCTCTTTAAGGAATATACTCCGTTAAAAATAGGCGGCGTCATAAAGAAAACACGAGGAGAATTTATAGAAAGACTAAGCTCCATGGTGGAAAATGACATAATAAACAAGGATAAGCTTCAGGAAATATTGAGTGATGAAAATTTTAAGATCAAATTTGAAAACCTGACAGCTGATTTTTATAATAACTGTATGGACGATGCTGTAGGCAGTGATACTTGGGACAAAATAATAACTGATGATACCGATAAGTTTGTCCGTAATTTAATAATTGAGCACTCTCCCAAAATATTTGAATTGTTAATTAAAAATTTCGATATAAAAGAATTTCTAAATGATAATCAGCTAAACTCCATCAGCGGATTTTTTTATAATGCACTGCTTGAAATATTTGAAAGCAGCGAAAATATTATGGGAAATGTGTTGTTATCCATATATAACGACAATTTAAAATTAACACCTGACAATATAACGGATAAAAAATTATCACAACAAATAGTTTTAAATATTGTAAATTCATTAAAAGATAATATTGTAAAATGTGATGATCTTGAAATTAAAAAATTACTTTATTTAACAGGCATCGAAAAAGCTGTTAAAGAATCTGTGCATATATTGCTTGATAAGCAGGTACATGAAGTTATAAATATAAGCAATGAACTTATAGTTAAAATTGAGGATATGTCTTTATCATATATAAATTCTGATAAGGGATACCGTTTTATATTCAATTTATGCACTTCTCTGTTTGACTACGGAAAATCAATCAACAAAACAACATCTGAACTGTTAGACAGTAACTTTGAAGAAAATTTAAAACATTATTTAATAGAAGCAATACCCGGTATCACCGAAAAAATAGTTGATTGGATCAAAGAAAACAGCAGCTCAATTGATAAATTGTTGGAGGATTCCATTGATGAGGTTATAAAGGAATCTGACGGACTAAAAGCTAAGCTTCTTTCAACTATTAAAAATGCCTATTTGAGTAATTTGAGTAAAAAGTATTCAATAGTAGACAAAATAGTTGCTTATGTAGAAAGCAACACTGAGCCGGAAAAGCTAAGTATTTATCTAAGTGCTAAAATAGTTGATGTAATGAATAATATCACTATCAGAGAATTTATCGAAGAGGCAGAAACTAACGGTTTAACTCCTCATAAATGCACTGAACTAATTATCGTTTATTTAAATAATAACTTTACCAAAATTTTAAACCAATCGGTTCTGTTCATCAAGGATATTAAAATAAGCAGCCTTTTTCCTTTTTCATCATCAAATGGTGAGCTTATTGATAAATCAATATTTGAATTTAAGGAGCTTTGCTCGTCGCAAAATGTACAGGATTTTTTCACAGAAAAATTTTCTTTATATACAGATAATTTTTTATCTGCGAAATTGGAGGATTTATTACCGGAAGAAAAAATTAATAATCTGTCTTTAAATTTAAATAGCTTTATTGTCCATGAGATAAAGCACAATAAGGATATTATAATAAAATGGATTTGCAGACAAATTAATAACATAGCCGATAATTTGGATATAAATCTAAGCAATGAAACAATCTCTTTTTTTAATGAAGAGCTGTATAAAAAATATGAAGTTTATTCAATGAACTTAAGAAATACCGAGCTGTATTTTGCAATAGACAAATTAAAGAGCATTGACAATATTGCTGATAACAGCTCTGACTATTTGCGTTCATACGCAACAAAAAACACTGACACTATTTTAAAGGACTCAATAAAGTTAGTTGTAACCGACAATCTGAACAAGTTAAATGATGACGAGCTTGTTGATTTAGCCAATGATTTTATTGGTAGAGAATTAAAGCCAATTATGTTTTTCGGTGGTGCTTTAGGCTTTATAGCAGGACTTATTTTGGCTGTTTTTCAGAATAAAGCCCTGAATCCGCAGGAAATAAGCTTTGCAAATATGATTTTATATGCCTTTGTAGGTTTTATAACCAATGTCATAGCTATCAATATGATTTTTAAGCCCTACAAGGAAAATAAGCTTATATCTAAAATACCGTTTTTTAGAAATTTTTCCTTAGGATACATTGTTAAAAATCAAAAAACATTTGCGGAAAAAATCTCTTACTTTATTGACAGCAGCCTGTTAAATAAGAAAAGCATCGGTAATCTGTTTGAAAAGCATGAAGAAAACATAAAGAGCAGCTTTATAAAAACTGCCGCAGACAACGATTATAAGGTGTTGAAAGATTTACTTTCTAACAACAAAATTAATATTGTCAGTAAAGTATTCTCGTTCTCCAAAAATAAAATAAGGAATAATTTAAATAGCTTATGCAACTTCCTATATAAAGTCAGCAAAATAAAATCATCTTCTGTAACTGACAATGTAAAATTATTTAAAAATTATTACCATAGCTTTTTAAATACTAAGTATATAAGCAAAGGTATTTATAGCTTTTTTAATTCTAAACGTTATATTAAGCTAAATTTCATCAATGATTTTACATCCGGCTTTATAGATAATTTCAGCGAGAATAATTTTAAAAATAATCTTTACAAATTTGAAGAAAAATATAAAAAATTTAACAATAAGAAAGTAAATGAAATTCTAAGCAGAAATCAGTTGAAATATAGCGAAGAATTTATATCAAAAAAAATTAGTTCCATTATATTATCACAAAATATAAGAGATAAGATGTTTCAAAATGCTTCCTTATTGTTAAATAAATCTATTGACAAAGACAATAATATTGGGGAAATCTTCGACGGAAAGATTAAAAATTATATTGATTCACACCTTCCCGATTTAACAGAAGGTATAATCAATATGTTAAATAAGAGTATACAAAGCAATAAGGCAAGGGTAACCTTAATGGTTCAATCAGAAATCAAAAATCATCTTGGATTCATTGAAAAAGGAATGTATTCGCTCATGGGTGGAGATGAAATAATAGATGAGTTGTTAAAAAAAATAATTACTTCAAAGATTCCGGTATACTTAGAACTTAAAAAACATGAAATAAATAATATTATTTCAATTACAGTGGATGAAAAGCTATATAAAACAAAATTGGAAATATTATTTTCAATAGTAAATAAGCTTAAGATTAAGGAGTTAGTTGATAGCTACGTACTTGATAAATCCGAAAAAATTGAAAATATAATAAAAACCAAGACAAGCAATTTAGTTAATATTTCAGAGAATATAGAGATTGGAAGTATATTGGGTTTGCTTCGTTTTAATAATATACAAACTGCCTATGATGTATACGGAACTGAATTAGATGCTTTCGCATCCATAATCTCTGAAAATATTAAAGAAAACAAGAACGATATAATTAGTTTTTTGACAGAGCTTGTTAAAATTTCACACAATGATATTTTCAAAAATATAAAATATGAAAACATTGAAAATTCAGTAGACAAATTAGTTAATCAACTGAACAAAAATAATAGTATTGAAAAAATTATGGATGAGTTCATTAACTGTTATACAAATAACAATAAAGATAAAATCATTGGGCAAATTTTAAATGAGGATGAGTTTATAGCTTCGTTAAAAAATTATATCATCAGATTTGTTGAAAGCAATGAAAACGAGAAAATATTAAAGAATATATTCATTGAAACGATGGATACCGCTGTTTCAAATAATCTTGATTTTATAAGCCGCAATTCAAAAGATTATTTATTTAATATTTTTATTGACAGTACAATTAACAGTTTAAAACGTAACTTAGATGAAATATTAAAATCTGTTGAATTTGATAAAATTGCCAAAGAAGAAATCGAAAAAATGGAACCGGAAAAAATACATAAAATGTTTAATTCATTCAGTGAAAAATATTTTAGAAGGTTAATGATTTACGGCTTTGGTGGATTTGTTTTTGGTATAAATGTGTATATTGGAATGTCATTGACCGCACTTAAAATAGTGTCGCAATTGATAAGTAAAGATCGTTAGAATATATCGCAATAAAAATACATTAATCAAAAAGCTGCTTCTATCTGCACAGAAACAGCTTTTTGTTGTATTCACAGTATAAGCAACCGACATCAAATCAGAGATTTGGGTCGTCTGCTTATATTTAAAATGCTATGCAATAAATTATTCTTAGGCGAATAAACCCATTATACTTTGAATTAATATATATCCTATTGCAATAGGTGACAAATATTTTATTGAAATTGCCCAAATTTTAGCCATTCCAAATTTTACTGTTCCATTATTAGTTGCTTCTTCAAGGGCTTTATCTACCCCCCATACCCATCCTATAAATATACTTAGTACGAAAGCACTCAGTGGAAGTAATAAATTTTCTGCAATGTATCCAACTGAGTCAAAGAAATTCATTCCATTTATAAAAGTTATTGCTCCAAAAGCACCGTTAGCTAATGAAGAAGGTATACCTATCAGGAAAGCTAATAAGCCTAATCCGATTGTAGCATTTTTTCTTTTGATTTTAAACTCATCACAAACATATGTTACTGCTGCCTCCAATAAAGAAATCGAAGATGATACTGCTGCAAAAAGTACGAATATGAAGAACAATACTCCAAAGAATGAACCCATAGGCATTTTAGCAAAAACACCAGGCAATGTTATAAACAATAAACCAGGTCCTGCTGACGGATTGTATCCAAGAGCGAAAACAGCCGGCAATACTGCAAACGCTGATAATAATGCTGCCGCTGCATCTAATAGCGGAATTTGAACCGCAGATGTAGCTAGGTTTTCATTCTTACCTAAATAACTACCATAAGTTATAATAACTCCCATACCTAGACTCAATGAGAAGAATACCTGAACAAGAGCAGCAACTACTACATCTATACCAAATTTAGACCAGTCCGGTTTTAACATGTATTCAAGCCCTGCCATAGCACCGGGAAGTGTAACGGCTCTGATAACTACTGCTATTAAAATAATAAACAATGCAGGCATCAATATTTTACTTGCCTTTTCAATACCGCCTTGAATTCCCCCCATAACAATACCTAGGGTGATTATAATAAATATAGCATGGTAAATAAGCGGTTCAAAAGGCTGACCTATAAAATTTGAAAATATTCCGCCAAGCGCATCCATGTCTGATGTATTAAAGTTACCCAAAAGACCTGATACAATGTATTTAATAATCCAACCACCTATTACACTATAATAAGTTAGTATTAAATAAGATGCTAATATTCCGAAAAATCCCGCAAATGCCCAATTTTTCCTTATTGCTCTATATGCTCCTACCGGACCTTGCTGAGAATGTCTACCCAAAACAAGCTCTGCAAGCATAATTGTAAATCCTACTAAAACAAGTAAAACAATATAGGTAACAATAAATACAGCACCACCGTATTCACCGGTTAAGTACGGAAATTTCCAAACATTACCCAATCCGACTGCCGATCCTGCGGCAGCCAATATAAATCCTATTCTTGACCCCCATGACCCTCTTTCATTTTTTAATTCTGACATTTTAACCTCCATAATAAATAATCAAGTGAATTATAATAAATTTCACTGTGAATGTCAGTTGCGTAGGCAGATGACCCAAATCTGTAATTTGGTGTCAGTCGCTTATACTAAAAAGTATAAAAACGTTTTTTTATTAACAATAAAAAAATGCAGATAAACTGACATGCACATATATAATTAGCAAGATTCATTCCAACTATTATTATTTATAAAAACATTGACATTTATTAATAAATTTGTGGATTTAATGTTTATTATGCAATTAATTGCATGCAATAGGTTTCATTTTAGAACAATTTTGCAAAAAAACATACAAAAAAAGAAGCCCTAAGGCTTCTCAGGCTATTGACAACTCCTCTTGTGTTATCAGCTATTTAAACGTTCCGATATCTGAGTAATCGAACATCAGCTTATTTATATTGTATGCAGCAAGCATCTGATATCTTCCTATTTCTACCTCCGCTAACTTTGTATCAGCATCTAATACCTCTAATGATGTTGCCATTCCGTTATCATAAAGCAGTTTGTTTATTCTTGCGGCTTCTTTAGCTAATTCAACTGTTTTATCCATATTAGCTAAGCTTCTTTCCGCTTTTATAAGGTTTAAATATGTCTTTCTTACATCAAGCTCAACATCTTTGTATGCCTGCGGTAAATTAAGTTCAGCATCCTTTAATTTTTCCTTGGCCCACTTGTTCTCTCTTAAGTTGGAAGTGTAATACGCTGTGTAAGCATGAGTTTCTATTTTTTGAATTTCTAAATCATTTTCAGCCGTTAGAATTTCAATCCTGTCCTGCTTTGCCTTTTCGATTTTTTCATCTAAGTTTATTTTGTTTGTAGGAACATATGGTAATTCGGTATCCGTCAACACAAATTCCGTATCAAACGGTAACTCTAACATATTCAATAAATTTAATTTAGCAATATTCAAATCATCTATTGCAGAATCCAAATCTGTCTTTGCTTGTTGTATCGCCATTTCCGCACTTAATACTTCAGCTTTTGTTGAAGAACCGTTATTGAATTTCAAATTGACAACTCTTAACTGCTCGTTTGCTTTGTTAAGCTTAGCCTGATTAATTTCAATTGTTTTTTCGGCAACAAGTACATTGTAATACATAGATTTCGTTCCTATTTCAATGCCTTTGATTAATACCTCTCTGCTTTTTTCCAGTTGTGTTATTTGCGTTTCTGCAAATTTTATGTAGTAACCGTTTTTAGCTAATAATGCTTCAACCTGGTTGTTTAATGGGTCCATTCCTGTTATTGATCTTATAGCAGCAATCTCGCTCAATGACATACTCATCAGTTCTTCTGCCTGCTCTTTCGCACTTCTTCCACTTATCCTGGCATCTCGCATCTGCTTGATTCCATCATCTATCTTCCACATTTCCCTGCTGTTTTCAGTTGCTATTCTAACAGCTTCATCCATCGATAATTCTAAAATTTTATTTTCGGCTGAAACATTACCGATTTGTGCTGTATCCTCTGCCGCAACAACATTCGTTAATGTACTAAGCACTAAAATCATAATCAATAATAATGATACTTTTCTTTTCATACGTTCTCCTTTTAATTTATATTTCTTTTTTTACACTGAATCCATTATATAACAAGTTAAATATAATGTCATCATCCTTTAGAGCATAATCCTTTTTTTGCATTTTAAGCTTAAAATATTCGCCCATAGTTCCTACTATGGAACAGGCAATTATGTCAGAGGGTATTTCTTTTATTACAATCCCCTCCTCCTTACCTTGTTCAACTATATTTATGATAATCTTATTCATGTCAGAAACATATTCAAACAAAGTTTTAACAAACTTCTCTGATATAATATTTTTATAAGACATTATATAGTCAACCGGATTTTTTTCAAATTCTTCTTCAAGTCCATTTTGATTTCCTTTAAACAGAGATACTAACTTGTCTTTAAATGAAACATCCAATTCGCTTATTTCTTTTACGTAGTTATGAATCGACTTAACATATTCTACGCAGGCTTCATCAAAAATCTCTTGTTTACTTCTGAAATATTCGTATAGGGTTCCTTTTCCTACGCCCGCCCTTAAAGCTATGTCTTCCATCTTAGTTTTATGGAATCCATTTTCCTTAAACAAAAATCTTGCTGAATCTAACATCTCATTTCGTTTAATATTTTTTTCATCCATTATATTTTCTCCGGCATAACCTTATTTTGTTTTGTAAATTTTCTTTTAAAGAAATCTGCAATATCATCAAATATAGTATACATAACTGGAACTACAACAAGTGTCAGAACAGTCGAAAGTGCCAGCCCGCCTATTACAACCACTCCCATTGACTGAGTCAATTCGGCACCTTCCCCTATACCTAATGCCATCGGCACCAATCCCAATATAGTGGTCAAAGCCGTCATCATAATAGGTCGTATCCTTATAGGTCCTGCCTTCATAATTGCAGATGTCCTGTCTTCTCCTCTGTTCCTTCTGTTGTTAATGTAGTCAACCAATACAATTGCATTATTAACAACTATACCAACCAATATTATTAATCCGATTATGCCTATTACATTTAAATGCAGCCCTGTTATAAACAATCCAATAAATCCTCCCGATAATGCAAGGGGTACAGAAAACATTATTGACAGCGGCTGAAGGAGTGATTCAAACTGAGCAGCTATTATCATATAAACCAATACTATGGCAACCAACAGAACCATTGCTAAATCAGTAAAAGTTTCTACAATTTGTTCTGTTTCTCCGCCAAATGTATAACTGTAACCATAAGGCATTGTATAATCCCTTAGAAGCTTTTCTATCTCTGTAGAAACTGTCTGAACATCTCTTCCTGCCACACTGCCTGTAACCGTAAGAACTCTTGTTTGATTTTCTCTCATTATACTGACAGGCCCTTCTTCAACCTTTATATCAGCTATTTCAGATAATGGAATATTACTGCCCATAGGTGTAGGTATCGGCAGCATTTCCAGCAATGACATGCTTTGTCCGTACATGTTGTCACCTTTAAGCACTACATCTACTTCATTGCCGTCAACCTTAAATTTAGTCACATTAGAGCCGGATAAAGTGTTTTTTACCGCAGCACCTACCTGTGCTGTTGAAAGGCCATATTGAGATGCAATACCCCTGTCTAAAACAATCTGTACCTGAGGAATACCGTCTTCATAGCTTGTAGATACCTCTCTTGTACCTTCAACCTTTTCTATTAAAGCCTTAAAATCACTCCCAATACTCTTAAGCGTTTCTATATCGTCACCTTTAATACTGATGCTTATGGCTCCCCCACTCATACCCATCATCATCATGGATGATTCGGATACACTTATTTCCGCACCGGGTATATCCTTTGCAATTTTTCTTATTTCATCGCTTACCTCTTTAACGTTTCTGTCCCTTTCACTCAGATCACTTAATATTACACTCATAGAGCCGGTGCTTCCGCCTCCTATGCTCATAATTCCCCCGCTGCCGGCAGACGTAAATACAGAAGTAACTTCAGGTATTTCCTGAATTGCTTCATGAACCTCTTTTAATACATTGTCAACCTCTTTCGTTTCGGAACCCGCGGGCAGACTTACGCTTACATTAATCACACCTTCATCTGTTGCAGGGAAAAATTCAGCCCCGACAGACGCAACCATTACTATGCTCACCACGAATAACGCAATACTTATGGCCAAAGTTATAAACCTGTGATTCAAACTGAATTTAAGTACTTTTTTGTAAAAAGCAACCAAAAATCCATGCTTTTGTTCCTGCAGCTCTTCCGACTCTAAATTTTTTACGGAGATAAGCTTTGAAGATAACATGGGAACTAATGTCAAGGCGATAAGCAAGGAGCTGAACAGTGCAATAACTATCGATAAAGCAAAATCCTTAAAAATAGTTGCTGCTAAGCCGCCTGTAAACACTATAGGTATAAAGACCGCAACCGTTGTTAAGGTAGAAGCCGTAACTGCCATTGCCACTTCATTCGTACCATCTACAGAAGCCGTAATTCTATCTATTCCCAGGCTTCTGTTTCTGTATATATTTTCAAGAACAACAATGGAATTATCAACCAGCATGCCTATGCCAAGAGCCAGTCCGCCTATTGTCATCATATTTAACGTTATATCAGCAAAATACAAAATAACGAACGTTGTAATTATTGATGTGGGAATTGACAGTGCTATAACCAATGTGGTTTTAAAACTTCTCAGGAATATCAAAAGTATAACTATAGCTAATATACCACCCTGCAATGCTGTCTTTGTCAAGTTGTTTATAGCAAAATTTATGAATTCCGCTTGATCAAATACATTAATAATACTTATATCGGGATATTCTCTCTTGATTTTTTCTATTTCCTTATTAACCAGCTTTGAAACATTTACCGTATTGCCGTCCGATTGCTTCATGACAGAAACCTGAACAACCTCTTTGCCATCCAATTTAGTTATGGATGATTGCTCCTTATCAGCTATCTTCACATCTGCTATATCCATTAAACGTACAGTTCCGCCCTTGGTTAAAGGTATACTAAGATTTTTTATTTCGTCTAATGATTTAAATTCTCCGACAGTTCTTACTGTAAGCTCATTGCTTCCTTTGCTTACGGTGCCGCCTGGAAGATTTATATTTGCTGCCTGAAGCATTTGAGTTATATATGATGAGCTTAGATTATATCCCTTAAGGACCTCTTCTTTCAGCATTATTTCAACTTCCTGAGTCAATCCGCCCGATACATTAGCTGAAGCAGTTCCTTCTATACGTTCAAGACGAGGTGAGATAACATCTTCTGCAATTTTCTGAGTTGTATGTATATCCCCTTTACTTGAAACAGCCATCTGAATTATCGGCATTGCATTCGGATCAAGCTTCATAACCAGCGGAGCTGATGTGCCTTCAGGCAGAAATCCCTCAATCATATCTATATTTTCCCGCAATTGAAGCATTACATCATCCATATCGGTGCCAAATGCAAACTGCATAAGCACTATTGAACTTCCTTCATTGGAATACGACATTATACCTTCTATATTTTCAACCGTTGCCACCGTCTGCTCCATGGGCTTTGTAATCATATTTTCAATTTCTTCAGGTCCCGCACCTGAATAAGATGTCTGAACCATTACATAAGGCAGTTCCATTTGAGGAAGTAAGTCAATCTGCAGCTTGCTTAATGACACTGCGCCCAATACAATAACGATTAAAATCATCATTGTAATTGTAACGGGTTTTTTAACCGAGAATTTTGCAAACATGCTTATTCACCCCTTACAACCTTTATTTTGCTGCCATCTGTTATGTAATCCTGACCTTTCACAATAACCTTATCACCTTCTGTTAAGCCGGATTTAATTTCTATGTACATTCCGGTATCAAGTCCTGTTGTTACCACTTTTTCTACTGCTGCATCGACCTCTGCCACAAACACGTATTTAATATCATCCTTTTCCTTAACCGCTTCTGTTTTAACAGCAAGAGTTTTTTCTGTTCTGTCCGTATTTAAGTAAACCTTGGCAAACATACCCGGCTTGATTAAACCGTCATTTTCTAAAACTATACTTACATTGTATAAGTTAGTCATCAAATCCGCAGATGAACTGACACTGTTTATAATCGCTTCCTTCTTATATTCAGCTGCTCCTATCTCAACAGTTACAGTATCACTCTGATTTATTTTGTTAACTAAATTGCCGGGTACACCAAATTCTATGGTTATACTGTCCGAATCAACAATGGTTATTGGTGGATTACTTGACGTTGCATATTCACCCTCTACAATATTAACGCTTGAAATCACACCCGATATTGGTGCCTTAACCTGCGCGTTATCCAACATGGATGCAGCATTTTCATAAGCAACTCTTGCCTGTTCCACGCCCATCTTTGCCGCTTCGAGAGCTTCATCAGAAGCAGCAAGCTTTGCCTGCTCGTATTGAGTTTCAGGAATTGCTCCTTCCTCATATAGCTTTTTAACCTTTTCAAAGTTATCCTTTGCACTTTGGATTTGAGATTCATTTACATCATATCCGGCTTTTGCTGCTTCATATGCAGTATATGCCTGTTTAACCTGCTTACTTATATCATCCTTATCCATAACGAACAATACATCATCTTTTTGTACCTTATCGCCCACTTTTACATTTATCTTTTCAACCTTTCCAGCCATTAAGGGAATTACAAACACGTCCTTATCTGCAAAAACCTTAGCCGTCATTATGTTTTCGATAAATAATTCCATTGATTTTAAAGTTTCCACCTCTACCGCAGTGTATGCCTCTTCTTCGATTATAGCTGCATTTTGACTGCATCCTGTTAATACAATTGCAATAATTAATAATAATGTCAAAAATTTCTTCAAAGTTTCCTCCTCTTTTTTCCGACCGACCGGTCAGTGTTGAACTAATTTTATCACTATTATTTTACATAGTCAATTAAACTCTATTATATTTTAGGTAAATTTAAGATTAGATTAAGATTAAATTTAGATTAATAATTTAAGGAGAAAACGATTTAATTATTGAATTACTCCATCAGGGAAGCTCCTTTATAAATTTTATCCTTGTCATCTTTAGACAATAGTTTTTCCGTTGTATAGGCAATTGCACCTATACCTATCAGATTGAGAGCAAATCTTAAAGCTGTAAATTTTATTCCCATTGACGATGCCTCAAACAACAGGAGTGGGATTTTTGTTGTAGACCAGGCTCCAATCATTATCAATACATAAGACAGCTTGCTGCCTTTCTTAAGCAACACCATTGCTACGGGAAATGCGGCATATAAAGGACCGGCTGCTGCAGATCCCAATAAAAATGCTATAAGTACTCCTATAAATCCGGATTTTTCACCCATATATTTCATCATAGTTTCTTTTTTTACCCAAACATCCAATAATCCTAAAAGAATAAATATCGGAGGTAATATTGACAGCATTTCCAAAGTACTGCTCTTTGTAATTTCAATTGATTTCATTCCGGTTTCAGGATATAAAATAACAATAAAAACATTTACTACTGAAAGTAAAATAAATACTTTATATCTTTTAATAACAGCTACTAATTTTTCCATTATAAAAACACCCCCATAACAAAAGCTACAATTAAAGAAAATATAAAAGCCTCAGCATTCCTGATTAATGCTGCTTTTTTTCCGAAAAACTTCATTTCCAAAGAGATTGTAACAATTCCCACCATCATCAAAGTAGAAATGAATGCAGCTATCTGCATGTAACCGGCACCACTTTTTAACAAAGCTGCCGCTAACGGAAATGCTATGAAGCCCGGTATCAGCGTTATAGCGCCCACCATTGAGGCAAGAATTACTCCCATCCATCCTGATTCCTGTCCTATAATGTTTGATATTTGTTCCGGAGTCATTATTGCCAATATTATTCCAATCAAGATCAATATAGAAAGGAACTGAGGCAAAATATTTTCAAATGACTTCCATGCCTTTTTCAGTGCCATTTTTGTATTATTATTATCTTTTACAAAAGATACGATTAAAGCGATCGATGCTAATAAATAAAATATTATTGTTGATGACATAAAACCCTCCCATTATTCTATTTTCTTTTTAAATTTGACAGTTGCAATCATTAAAAATCCTAAACCAAATGAGGTTAGTATTATAAATTCTTGGTATAGTTGTCCAAATCCGTTTCCTTTTAATATAATACCTCTTAAAACTTTAATAAAATATGTCAGCGGCAATACTGTGCTTATTTTACCTACAATATCAGGCATTGCCTCTATGGGGAACATGTATCCCGAAAGCAGTATGTTTGGCATTATCATAAACATTGACAGCTGCATTGCTTGAAGCTGGCTTTTTGATACCGTAGATATAACAAGACCTACGCCAAGTGACCCAAATAAAAATATAACCGAAAATAATAATAGTAAAGTTATGCTTCCGGCTATAGGTACCCTGAACCAGAACACACTTAACGCAAGCGCCAAAACTATATCCACAAATCCTATTATTACATAAGGCACAATTTTCCCAACCATTAACTCCATTTTTGTTATAGGTGTTACAATAAGCTGCTCCATTGTACCTCTTTCTCTTTCTCTTACTATTGAAAATGATGTAAGCATAAGAGTTACTGTTTGCAGTATTACTCCTATCAGCCCGGGAATATTAAAGTTAATACTGCTCATATTCGGATTATACCAAACCCTGCTTCTTAAGTCCAATACCTGCGGCATTTCTATACCTCTTGTTTCTTTGATTATTTCAACAGACATTGATTGAACCACTCCGCCGGCACTTGATAAAATAGTCTGTGCAGTTGTCGGATCTGAACCATCAACTATAAGCTGTATTTGTGCCGTCTTGCCATTTTTTAAATCTTTCGAATATTCAGGAGGAATTACAATGCCCGCTTTGGCATTTCCGTTATCAATATATTCTTCAATCTCCTGCATACTTGTTGCATTATAATCCAAATCAAAATACTGCGAATTAACAAAGCTGTCAAGCAGATCCCTGCTTTCAATGCCTATATCATTGTTATACACTGCCGTTGGTATGTGATCAACGCTTGTAGATGCTGCATAACCAAACAACAGCAATTCCATAATCGGCATCATAATTATTATTGCTATGGTTCTTTTATCTCTTTTTATTTGAAAAAATTCTTTTCTTATTATGGAAAAAATTCTTTTTAAATTCATATTCTCACTTCCACATTAAATTATTTGCTGTTTTCCTTTTCCACAAGAAAAACAAATACATCTTCTAATGTCGGCTTTACTTTTTTTATATTGTAAATCTCAACATTATTTTTAAGCAAAAAAACTTTCAATTCATTTAAATCCATATTGGGTTCAGTCAAAACATGAATTCCTGCTCCATAGACCGAGGCATCTCTGACCTTTTCCATTGTCTTTAATAATTCTATTGATTTTAATGTATCATCAACCTTAATTTCTACTATTTCTCCATCAATTACTTTCTCTTTCATGGCATTGGGAGTATCCAATGACAGTATGTTTCCATAGTATAAAAAACCTATAAAATTGCAGTGCCCCGCTTCGTCCATATAATGAGTGGTAACTAATATGGTTACCCCCTTTTTAGACAAATCATAAATTATGTCCCAGAACTGTCTTCTGGCTATGGGATCAACCCCACCTGTGGGCTCATCTAATAACAAAATATCCGGGTCATGGATGATAGAACATCCAAGCGCAAGTCTTTGCTTCCATCCTCCTGATAGATTTGATGTAATCATATGTTCTTTTCCTACCAAATCAGCCATTTCCAAAATTTCCTTTTTCTTATTTTTTATTTTATTTTTAGGCACATTGTATACTCCGGCATAAAAATCAAGGTTTTCCTCCACGGTTAAATCTTCGTAGAGACTGAACTTTTGGGACATATAGCCGATATGCGACCTGATTTTTTCATTTTCTGTTGAAATATCAAAGCCTAAAACCTTCCCCGTTCCCGAAGTAGGCGTTATTAATCCCATAATCATTCTTATTACAGTTGTTTTTCCGGAGCCGTTAGGTCCTAAAAATCCATACACATCTCCCTTTTTTACATTGAAGCTCACATTGTTGACAGCTGTAAAATCACAAAATCTTTTAGTTAAATTATTTATTTCAATAGCATTTTCCATAATGTCCTCATCTCTTTTCACTTTTAATAATATTGACAAAAACATCTTCCAAAGATGGAGCTGTTTCCTTTATAGAACTTACTATAATTTTGTTGTTGAACTTTTCTCTTAATTTTTCAGAAGCATAATCAAGGTCATCCACCACAATATGAAGCCCTTCTCCCAACATGTACGCATCCATTACATATTTTTCTTCCAGAGCTAAATTTCTTGCAATGTGATTTTCATCAGAGTAAACACATAAAATATGCTTATCAAAATTATTAATAATGTTGGAAGGAATATCCTTCTTCACTATTCTTCCCTTATTCATAAGACCTACTTCATCACATCTTTCAGCTTCATCCATGTAAGGAGTGCTGACAAATATGGTTGTGCCTTGTTCTCTCAATTCAAAAAGTATTTTCCAAAATTCCCTTCTCGCCACAGGGTCAACTCCAATAGTCGGTTCATCAAGAAGCAAGTACTTGGGAGTGTGAATCAAGTTGCATGACAATGCCAATTTTTGTTTCATTCCTCCTGAAAGTTGATCTGCTAATTTATACGAATGTTTAGTTAGATTGCTGAATTCCAATAACGATTCAATTTTCTCTTTTCTTTCCTTCTTTGATATTTGATAAACTTCTGAGTAAAATTCCAGGTTTTCTAAAACTGTAAGATCACCGTACAAACTAAATCTTTGAGGCATATACCCAATATCCTGTTTTATTTTTTCATTTTCCTTCAGAATATTATAGCTGCCTATTTGAGCTGTTCCACTGTCAGGAACCAAAAGAGAACAAAGCATCCTCATTGTTGTTGTCTTTCCGGCTCCGTCAGGACCAACCAATCCGAAAATCGTGTTTTTCTTAACCTGTATTTCTAAATTATCTACAGCAGTAATATTTCCAAATTTTTTTGTGAGAGAAAATATTTGAATATCATATTCCATCATTTCACTCCTCTGTTAATTGATCTTTATGTTTATATCAACAGGCATGCCCGGTTTTATAGCTCCTTCAGAATCTGAGGCTTCAACTGTAACCTCAAACACTGTATTTACTCTTTCTTCTTTAGTTTGAATGTTCTTTGGAGTAAATTCTGCATTATTGTTTATTCTTGTTACCTTTCCTGTATAAACCTTGTCATTACAGGAGTCAATAAATATACTTGCTTCTTGTCCCACCACTATATATCCAATGTTTGCTTCGGATACATATGCCTTTATTTCAGCATTTTCTGGATTGTATATTTCAGCAATCAGCTTACCCATTGAAACAAATTCACCGTTTTTTATTAACAAGGAATTAACAATTCCGTCAGCAGGTGATTTTATAGTCAATTTATCTAATTCCTTTTTCGTTTGATCAATAATATTTTTTGATTGTTCCAATTGTACCTTTGCTACCTCAAGTTGACCTTGCAGCTGGCTGAGTTGAGTATTGCCGTTGGAAATAGCAAGCTCATATCCGGCTTTTGCCTGCAGCATTTTGTTTTCTGCAGCTTTGACAGCATTTTCTGTTGGACCGGATTTGACTAAATTCAATTGTGCAACAGCGGCATTATGTTGTGCTTCGCTGATATTGTAGCTTTTTAATGCCTCTTCGTACTTGCTTTGAGAAATTATCTGCTGCTCAAACAGTTCAGTGTTTCTGTCTAAATTAGTCTTCATAAAGTCTAAATTTGTTTTCGATTGATTTACTGCCTCTTCAGCTTGTTTGATTTCATCTGCACTTGCCCCATCCATTACTTTTTTAAATTCTGCCTCTGATGCCAAGTAAGCATTTTGAGCTTGCTGCGCAACATCAGTATTTTGTAAAGATAAGCTGCTGATACTGTTTTCAAGTGCTTCTATATTTTTTTCTGTTATACGGAAATTTATCAGGGCTTGATCATATTGATTTTTTAAGGTTGTGTTTTCTATAACTGCTATAACGTCACCTTTTTTAAGGCTTTCGCCTTCCTTTGCCATATTTTCCGATACTATTCCGGTAACTTCGCTGCTTAAAGCGACAGAGCTGCTCTTTACAACCCCTGAAGCTTCAATATAAGTTCTGCCGTCAGCATAAACAATCGCAGAGTCGTTTTTCTGTGTGCTGTTAAAAATATATATTGCTATAAGAACAAAAAAGATAACAGCCGGTATAATAATAATTTTGCCTTTACTGTTTAATAAATTTAATACTTTTTTCATAAATTCCTCCATAATGTATTGATGAAAAGTCACTTAACCACTATAATATAAAATAATATTCCAAGCAGTTACCTTGGTAACTAATCTTAAATATAATTTATAATATAATCTAAATTTATATTATGGTGTGTTCTTATACAATAGACAATAAAGTGAGATTGTCAGAAAGTTTTGCACTTTTAACAATTTGTAACATTCCACTATTCTACTTAAAATAAATACATTAGGAGTATAAAATGGAAAACATTATTTATTTACTTAAAAGCATAGATATGTTTAAATGTTTAACTACAGAAAATTTTAAAAATATTTTTATAAGCAACTACAGTATAAAAGATTATCCAAAAAATTATATAATTTATATGCAAAATGAAAAGTGTAAAAGTTTAGATGTAATTTTAGAAGGAACAATCACTATACAAAAAATAGATGCTGATGGTAATATACTATCTATTAATGATTTCACTAATGGAGATGTTATAGGAGAAAATTTACTTTTTTCTACAGACAATAAATATCCAATGACTATATCAACAAAAAGTGATGTTAAAATTTTGCATTTAGATAAAAAACTCATACTTCAATTATGCCGAACCAATGAATGTTTTTTAATCAATTTTTTACAATCCTTATCAAGCAAAGCTTTATTTTTATCAAATAAAATTACATCTTTGACAATGAAAACATTAAGACAATGCATTATTGAATTTCTATTGTACGAACATTATGCACAGAAAACAAATATCATAAAACTAAACATGACCAAAAAGGAATTAGCTAATAAAATTGGCGTTCAAAGAACTTCCCTTTCCAGAGAATTAAATAAAATGCGGAAAGATAATCTTATTGATTTCAACAATAAATATATAATCATAAATGATGTAGAATTATTGAATGAGCTGCATATAGAAAGTTAATTGATTTACAAAATATCGAATTTGTAAGAATTATTGTCAATGCCACTATATTGTCTATTGTGTTAATACGATAAAAATATATAATTTAGATTAATAATACTTGTAGTATTTTAAATTCTTTATTCCCCCAAACTCCTATGAAATTGTTTAAGGGGATGTAATAGCGAGCGTATTTAAAAGCTTAGCTTAGAACATACGCTCGCTATTGTAATTTAAAGGACTTACATTTGATTGTGAGGAGATTTATGTGGAAAGTGCAATTTTTGAAAATATACAGAATATAGATGAAAAGCTTGATAATTTTGTGATTTTACAAATTAACAGCAATGATAATTCATATAAACAAATTTCCATTGAAGATTTCTTAGAAAAATTAAATATTATCGAATTAAAATCTCGAAAAAACAAGAATATAATTAATTTTGGATTATTAACTATAAATACTGACAATTCAGAAGTATACAGAGATAAAGTAAAAATCGAATTGTCGCCAAGAGAATATAAAATGTTTCATCTTTTTATTGATAATAAAGGAAAGATTTTAACAAATGAACAAATAATTAATTGTGTGTGGGGTATAGCCTACGCTAATGCAGGAATGTTAAGGGTTGCTATTAAAAGATTGCGTAATAAAGTAGACCCTGACAATAAATATTTAAAGACTGTAAGAGGCAAAGGGTATATATTGACAGACATTTAATAATCTTGCATTTGTAAGGAGGATAAAACGTGGCACATTCAATAATGACAGAAATGACTAAATTAATACTCTCTAAATCTTTAAAAAAATTATTAAGCAAGAAACCATTAAATAAAATAACTGTTAAAGATATTGTCAGTGACTGCAAATTAACAAGGCAAACTTTTTATTATCACTTCCAGGATATTTTTGAATTGCTTGATTGGACTTATAAAAATGAAATAGGTCATATTTTAGAAGAAGCAAGTAATAGTAGTTGGGACGTAGTTATTAAAGGTATATTAAGTTATATTAAAGACAATAAATCAATGTTCGCATATACTATTCAATCCGTTGGACGTGAACATTTTGAACAAGCTGTTTATCCGAACTTATATGAATTCAGCCAAAATAAAATTTATAAGGCTTCCTCAGAATTGGAAATCCCTTCAGATAAAATACGCTTTTTAGCAAATCTTCAAACCATCACATTATTATCTGTTATAATTCAATGGGCAAATAACGGCATGAAAGAGAATATTGACGAAATTGTTCAAATGCTGGACATGACTTTAAATTCAGCAATGTCAAATGTTCTACAAGAATACGAATCAGAATCCTCTAATTATTAAACCCCCTAAAATTAATATTAGAGGGTTTTTTGTTCTTTTTCCATTGACATCTTCATATTTTAGTAACCGATTCCATAGGATGCTTCAAATTTAAGCTTAGCAAGGTTATAGTTGTGTAAAGACTGAACATACGATAATTCTGCGTTGTAAAGCATATTTTGTGCATTTAGCACATCCATTTGAATTCCAACTCCTGCTTCGTAGGATAGTTGTGACAATCTGTGTGCCTCCTCTAAGCTTGTAATGTTTTTCTCATAAACACTTACCGCTCTTGCAGCTTTCTGCATATTTAAATAAGCATTATTTACACTTAGCTCCACATTCTGCATTGTATCATTCAATTCGTTATTAGCTTTTTCTTTTTCGTAATTAGCTTCTCTATAATCATAGGTGTTTACTGCGCTGTAACTTGAAACAATATCAAAATAAAGTTTGGAAACATCCATATTTTCTTGAGCTTGGATAACCTCTATTCTATTTCTTTGCGCCTCAGTAACTTTAACGTGTAAATCTATACTTTCCGGTGTTTGTAAGCTTATATTGCTTATAACATCATCAGTTAAATTTACTATTACGTCGAAGGGAAGACCTAAAAGCTTGTTAAATTCCATTTCCTTGTATTTCAAGTCATCCTTTGCATTTGCTAATAATAATTTAGCTTCTTCTACAGCTGCCTGTGCCGTTAAAACTTCCTGTTTTATACCTGTGCCAATCTTAAGCTTTGATTCTGCAATTCTTTGCTGTTCTAAAATACGTGAGACATTTTCTTCTTTTACTCCAATGTCTTTTATACTTCGACTGATTTCATAATAACTGTTTTTAATTCCTAACCCTATTTTTTGTTCTATTAATTCCTTGCTTTTTCTTGAAAGTTTAACTGCCATCTCAGTTTGTCTTTTATAATATCCATCTGACAGAAGTTTAGTTTCAATCATGGAATTTTCAGGAGCCTTTGACCATAATGATACAGCTTTTTTTGAAATAACCTGATTTTTTTCTATATCGAATTGAGCAATTTTCACAGCCTCATTATTTTTCAAACCAAATTCAACAGCGTCCTCCATAGAAAGATTATATATTTTATTTTGAGACTGTTCTTCAGCATAAGTTATACCAAATGTTAATACAATCATAGCGGTTAACAATAACATAATTTTTTTTAACAATTTATTCACCTCATATGATGCTTGTAAGCACTTGCTTACATATATTTTAAAAAATCTGCCGATTTTTAATCGGCAGATTTTGTTTATCTGTCGTAAATTGCGATGTATTCAGCAACTGCGCTGTCTGAAACATCATAGATGTGTATCATATCTCCATCTGCTAAATCTCCAAGAGAAAGTATCTTGTTTTCAAGGTTTCTGTGAGATGTATCTACATCATAGAAGAATGAATCATTGCCATATTTATCAATATGAACAAACCAAGTCATATCTTCATCTTCATCGGTACCTGCAGCCATTACTTCGATGATACCATTTCTTGTATCAATTCCACCGCTTACAATTTCGAACTTATCAAATGCGAAACTGAAATCCGAAGCACTATATCCTGTTGCTATACTATCGAGTTTTTCATCTGTTGTATTCCATTTAGCTATTACAACATCATCTAACTTAATATCATTCTTAGAAACTGTTGCAGCTTTAATGCTTGTGCCAGATGTAACTTCAATTCCTGCAACAACCTTAAACATGTTGTTTGTCATTTCATTTGCATCAGCAAAGAATTTTGTTCTTGGTACCAGTCTTACGGTATCAAGAGTAGTTACTGATACAGTGAAGTCAACTAATACTTTTTCTTGTAATGAATTCTGAGCAGCTCTTGATAAATCACCGGCATAGTATTCAACTATTTCACCCTCTACTGCCATAAATACCCACAATCCGTCTTTTCTGATTTCACGTTTTAGTACATAACCGTAATCATCTTCGCCAATTTGAACTGAACCGTCATGATAGAATACAATTACTTCTATTTCACTGTCGTCAACTTTGGAAATTACTTTACTGAAATCATCTCCAGAATCAAGATCAGATACTGCGCCCCAAGTATATGCTTCTGCTTCACCAGTAGTAGTATTAACTCCAAAGTAAACTGTCTCATCACTCACATAATATACCTTATTGTTTATTTTTATTCTGTCATAATCATCATCCACAATACCGCCGTTAGTATTGTTTTGAGCTATTACATTTTTATTTCCTGCTTCAATAACATTGATTGATGATATTGTTCCATCACCGTTGAAGTCTACCTCAACTAATGTTCCAATTTTAAATAAGTTAGTTACATCAACATCACTGCCGCTTTCGGGTCTTCCTTTTACATCGCCATTAATTGACTTGCTTATAGATAAATCTAATAATTTACCGTTAAATTCTGTATCATCTTCTGTGAATTCATAAGTTGTTTCATCATCAAATTGATTCAGCAATTCTACATAATATTTATAACCCGCTGTTCTCGATGCCCATGGATCTTCAGTTACTATAAAGTAATCGTCACTGCTTGTATTAACATCTGTAGTAATGTGTCTTCCATAGTTCCATCCTTCTGTTTCTTCATAGTATTTACCGATATAAACTACTACATATTCACCAACCATATCTTCTATATCAGATAATCTGTCGTCATCCGCTGTCCATTCATAAGCACTTGGGTTAGTTGCCAATGAATTGATTGTATCATTTTCATCTGTGCTTATTGTAAATGCAGGTCCAACAGATATACTCTTACCATCAACTACGAGAGTGTAATCCCAGTACATGTTGTTGTCTGAATCTACAGAATCCAATATACCTTCAATTTTATAGTCATAAGCTTCAAGTACATATGTTCCTCCTACTTCCCAGAAGTAAAGAACGTCATCGGTAGCTAAGTCCTCTAACTCTGCAATCTCGCCATTTTTCATTACAGTGTATTTTTCACCATCGAGTTTCAATGTGCTTTCACTATCAGTATAAGTAAAATACTTAACTTTTTCATCTTTCAAATTAACATCTGTAATAACTCTTGGTAAATCATAGTTAATCATGTTCATGTATATGATTTCCTCATCATCATTTAATATAATTTTACCTGCTACTTCACCTAATTCGCCATAGCCCTCTCCAACTTTATTAGAAGCCATTTTAGCAAGGTCTGTAACTCTTTCATAATTGTAGAATACAATTGCATCTTCTGCCAATTCAAATTCATCATCTGTTTCATCTAAAGCAATTTCAATTCCACCATCTTTAATTTTGTAATTATCCTCATCACTTTTAGTAATATCAACAATGTAATCATAAGCTATAACATCTCTTGGATCTGTAGTATCCTGAATAGATATTACCAATTCATCGTCTTCAATTTTTCCATCAGTATCTGTATCTCTGATAAATACAGTGACTTCATGTCCAAGTAGCGAATCTGCATCGATTGATTCAATCATTTTGAATGTGTATGTCTTACCTTCTTCAGTTCTGATTTTCACTTCGTCAGCATCTAATTTAGTTAATGAATGTGATGCTGTTTCAACTACATATGCATCTTCCAACTCAAATACATTTAAATATTTTGTTAGAAGTGTATAGTCAGTAATTTTCCATGTTTGATCACCTGATGTTACTTCAGCTAAATCCATTAAATCAATGTCTAAAGCTTTATTTACCAATGTTGAAACAACGCCTCTTTTAGCAGGATCATTGTAATTGAATTTAATGCCTAATGTTAAGCCGATTTCAGAAGCCTTTGTTAAATAATTTGATGGCCATTCATTACTATTTAAAGCAGGTTCATAACCCAATAAACGTACTAGCATTGTAACTGCTTCAGAATATGTTACTTGCTCCTCAGGTTTAAAGGTTCCGTCAGAATAACCAACAATTATTCCTCGCGCAGATGCTAAATTAATATATCCGCTTGCCCAGTGAGTCACTCTTACGTCCGGAAATTTAGTGTTGGCAACTGAGCCGTTGGCAATATCCTCCATACCTAACATACGTATTGCAATAGCTGCAAATTCCGCTCTTGTAATTGAATTTCCGGGTCTGAAGGTTCCGTCTTCATACCCTACAATTATGTCTAATGCTGCGAGTCTTGCTACTGCATTTTCATATTCAGTATCTTCTACATCAGACGGTAAAGCAAAGGCAAAACTAAAGCTTGAAAGTATCATTGCCATTGCTAAAATTAATGATAAAATTTTTTTCATCTTATCCTCCTATATAATTATTTAAGTTCAGTGATAAACCATAGGTCATTGTTCACCGTGTATTAAATTTAGCTTTTTTGTATAACTAATTCAATAGTCAATGAATATATGTTTGTAAGGTGTTCTTACAAATCAGAGCAAATGTAAAATAATTTTTCCTTAACTTTGTAATATAAATGTAATATTCTAAAATCTAATATTAACGTTAATGAAACTGTTTTTCTTATTCTTTAAAAACTTGATTTTAATCAATGAATGAATAAAAAAACAATTTATCTTTTTTATAATATCTTTTTAATTTTGATTTCAATCAATGTTTTAATTATTTTTATAATATAAAATTAAGGCATAATATTATATGAGGAGATTGATATGATAAAAGGAATAAACAGACATAAAAATCATATTACCGCAATTTCAGGTATATTAATTGTGTCAGGATATATTATGAAAATGGCCGGTATGTCAAATTTGAGAGATATATTATTGATAATAGCGTCAATTGCAGCAGGTATTCCCATAGCAATAAAAGCGTGGCAGGCACTTCGCATGAAAGCTTTCAGCATTGAGCTTTTGGTAACTATTGCTGTAGTAGGTGCTCTGTATCTTAAAGAATACACCGAATCATCCATAGTTACGTTTTTATTCCTCTTTGGTGCTTACCTGGAAGCACGCACCTTGGAAAAAACCCGCTCATCATTAAAAAACTTAATAGAAATGGCTCCGCAAGAGGCAACAGTTCTGAGATATGACAAGGAAGTCAATGTTCCTGTAGATGAAGTGGAAGTCGGTGACAGAATCATTGTTCGTTCAGGCGGTAAAATTGCTGTTGACGGTATCATAGTATCAGGCAAGGCAACAATTAATGAAGCAGCCATAACAGGCGAATCAGTTCCGGCTTCAAAAAAAGAAAACGACAGGGTGTTCAGCGGAACGATTGTAGATAACGGATATATTGAGATGATAGCTGAAAAGGTTGGTGATGACACTACTTTCGCTAAAATAATCGAATTGGTTGAAGAAGCTCAGGAAGCAAAATCTAAAGCACAAAGGTTTTTAGACAAATTTGCCAACATTTATACACCTGCAATAGTTGTAATGTCAATAATAGTTTATCTGCTTACAAGAAATCTTCATTTGTCTATCACATTCCTTGTAATAGCATGTCCGGGAGCATTGGTTATAGGTGCTCCGGTATCTAATGTTGCAGGCATAGGAAACGGTGCAAGAAATGGTGTATTGGTAAAAGGCGGGGATGTAATGGACAGATTTTCTAAGGTTGATACTTTAGTATTTGACAAGACAGGTACATTGACAAAGGGAAAACCTGAGGTTACCGATATAAAGATATTTAATAATATAGAAAAAAATGACCTGTTAAAATTAGTTGCCGAGGCAGAAACAATTTCAGAACATCATTTAGGTCAAACAATAGTTAAGGAAGCAATCTTAAGAAAAATTGATTTAAGCAATGAACCGGGAAACAGCCAGATTATTAAAGGCAGTGGAATAATTGCTGTTGTCGAAGGTAAGACATTGGTTGTCGGCAATAGAAAATTAATGGATGCAGAAAATATAGCGATATCAAGAGAAATATCAGAATATGCAACAGAACGTGAAAAGAAAGGGAACACGGCAATATTTGCGGCAGTTAACGGTGAAATAATTGGGATTTTCTCTATAGCAGACCAAGTAAGAGAGGATGCTGAAACAGCTCTTTCTCAAATGAGGAGAAACGGAATTAAAAAGATTGTAATGCTTACCGGAGATAATAAGCATACTGCTGAGATTGTAGCCAAGGATTTAGAGCTTGATGAATTTTATGCCGAACTTCTTCCTCAAAACAAGGTAGAACATGTTAAAAAATTAAAGGGCGAAGGCAGAATGGTTGCAATGGCAGGAGACGGCATAAACGATGCGCCGGCAATAGCTGCGGCAGATATCGGTTTAGCAATGGGAGAAAGCGGAACGGATGTTTCAATGGAAACGGCAGATGTTGTTTTGATGGCAGATAAGCTTCTGCAATTCTCACATGCTTATTCACTCTCAAAGGCAACTATAAAAAATATGAAACAAAATATTTTTATAGCAGTTGCGATTGTGTTTGTATTGTTGGCAGGTGTTCTGACCGGAGGTGTTCACCTGGCATCAGGAATGTTTATCCACGAAGCAAGCATCCTTTTAGTAATACTGAACGCAATGAGATTAATAAAATTTAAAGTGTAAAGTATAAAAATAAGGATTTGTGCGAAAACACAAATCCTTTCCTTAACTGTTCATTATTCATTATTCAATGCTCAATGTCTTTTAGTATGCTCTTGCCGCGTAAATCATATGCTTTGACGGCCTACCGCAAATGTGGCACTTGTCACCTAAGTTTTCCTGTTCAAAAGGAATGCATCTGATTGTAGCTCCTGTTTCTTCTTTCAATTTATCTTCACATTCTCTTTCTCCGCACCACATCATCTTTGCAAATCCCGGACGATTGGAAATTTCTTTTTTATATTGTTCATAATCTTCAACAACGTATGTGTTTGCTTCCCTGTGAGCTTTTGCTTTTTCAAACATATCATTTTGCATAGTATCAAGCATTTGTGCAATTGTATCGTCAATATTGTCAAGTGATATAACTTCTTTTTCCAATTTATCTCTTCTTACTGCAAGCGCCTGATTATTTTCTATATCTCTCGGTCCTATTTCAATACGTATAGGATAGCCTTTCATTTCATATTGGTTGAATTTCCACCCCGGTGAATTTTCCGTACTGTCATCAAGCTCAACTCTAATACCTTTAGCTTTTAATAAATCAAACAGCTCATTTGCTTTTTCCAAAACCCCGGCTTTATTTTGGGCTATAGGTATAATAACTACCTGAACAGGCGCCATTTTTGGCGGAAGTACAAGACCTCTGTTATCTGAATGGACCATTATAAGGCCACCTATTAATCTGGTAGAAATTCCCCATGAAGTATGATATGGATACTGCTCTTGACCGTTTCTTCCCTGGAATTTAATTTCAAACGCCTTCGTAAAATGCTGACCTAGATTATGGGATGTACCTGCCTGCAATGCCTGACCATCGTGCATCAACGCTTCCATCGTATAAGTCGAATAAGCTCCGGCAAATTTCTCCTTTTCACTTTTTTGCCCTGTAACAACAGGTATTGCCATTAAGTCCTCAGCTACCTGTCTGTAAATATCAAGCATCTGAAGTGTTTCCTGCTGTGCTTCTTCTTCAGTTTCATGAAGCGTATGACCTTCCTGCCACAAAAATTCCGAAGTTCTTAAAAACGGTCTCGTTGATTTTTCCCATCTCACCACACTGCACCATTGATTATACAAATATGGTAAATCTCTGTATGAGTTCAACCATTTAGCGTACATATGACATATAATTGTTTCGGAAGTAGGTCTTACAACTAATCTTTCAGAAAGTTCCTGATTGCCTCCGTGTGTAACCCATGCAACCTCAGGAGCAAAGCCCTCCACGTGTTCCTTTTCCTTAGTTAATAAACTTTCCGGAATCAAAAGCGGAAAATACATGTTCTTGTGTCCGGTCGCCTTGAATTTTTCATCTGCAAATTCCTGTATTTTTTCCCATAATGCATAACCGTAAGGTCTTATAACCATAAAACCTTTTACAGGTGAATAATCAACCAATTCATTTTTTAATATTACATCTGTATACCATCTGCTAAAGTCTTCTTCCATAGGTGTTATTTCTTTTACGAAATCTTTTTCTTTTTTAGCCATAATATCCTCCCTTATATAAACAGATGACCCAAATTTTAATTTGGTGTCAGTCGCTTATGCTGTAAGTAAAAAACAAACCGCCTCTATATCATATATTATAGAGGCGGATTTCCGCGGTACCACTCTATTTGCTGCAATGCAGCATCTCATTTCGGTAAAAACTCAAAGACGGGTTCTTTATACAGAGGGACAAAAGCTCTCACCTGTCGCTTTCTCTCTTTGGACCATGCATAAATACTATTTCTTATCACAGTTTATATTAAATTTATTATATATTATATTATTAATTTTATTTTTGTCAACTCTTATCTAAAAAAAGTCAAATAAGCGTCAAATAAGAAATAAGCAAATTGAAATATTTTATTTTTTAGCAATAAGACATGTTATTTTCTTACAACCATTAACTATAAAATATTATTTAATAAACCTGCAATAAGTGTTCTTGGATGTACGATAGGTATATTTAATCCCTCAGAAATTGTTTCTCGCCATTCATTAGTATATCCAAGACAATCTAAAATCAATAAATCCGGTTTGTCATGCTGAAAGTGACTGATAATATTGCTGCACCCAAGACTATCAGACGGGTTTATGCAAATGCTGTCATTTAATTTAATATCTTGTTCCCAACTCTCCTTCATACTTATGAAATGAGATTCGAACGGAAATACTGCTGAAATCTTCATTCCTGAGTCAATTGATTTAACAGTGTTATGCAGCAATTTATACGGCTCGATAAGCGGTACACTGCATTTAATATTATCAAATTTACTCGTACACAAAAGTACTATTGCTGCAGTATCTTGCTGACAATATAAGTCTATCTTATTTTGAAGCAAATCCATCGCAGCATTTCGTGAAAATGCATGCATCCTACCATCTTTTAATTTTGAAACAAACGGCTCTTCATCTGTTGCAGGAATAAATTCTTTACGAATATATTCACAAGAAAATTCATCCATAACACCCGCATGAACAATATTGATATGATTGTTCAAGAGTGCACTTATATCAGGTATTATATCTGTACGGGGCGAATGTCCCATAGTTATCATTGCAGCTTTCTTATTCAATGCATCCCTCCATATAGCACAAATTAAGCATCCTTGCAGAATTTTTTCAGACCGGTAAACCTGAATAACAAGTATAATACAAAACCAAAAATGATCCATGCACAACCTATCATTATAGCTTGAGACGACAATCTTGATATCATAAATAATGATAAAACTACGGCAACAGCAGGGGTTATCGGATAAAGCGGTGTCTTAAATAATGGATTTACATCCTTTCGGTTTTTTCGCAATCCATAAACACAAATACATGATACTATCCAGGAAACCGCTGTTACGAAAGCTACCATTTGAAGAATCACGTATATCATTCCTGTAGCCGCAAGAACAAGCATTCCTATACCTGTAACAGCAAGAGCAACAGCCGGAACACCGTTTTTCTTGCGAACTTCTCCAAGCTTAGCAGGCAATGAACCTTCACGTCCCATAGAATAAATCATTCGTGAGCCGGTCATCATAAGACCATTCAATGTGCTTGTTGCTGCAAAAATTCCACCAAATGCTATGATAAGCGCACCGTACTTATTTACGGTTGCCGCAGCTGCTGCGAGTGGAGCTGCTTCGATGCCCAACTGTGTATAATGAAGCAATCCGTTCATAACAATGACAATAAACCCAAATGATATACCGCAGGTGATAAGTGAAAGCAACATGCTTAATGGAACATCCCTTGCAGGGTTTTTGAATTCACTTGACATATTTGGAATTACAGACCATCCTCCAAATGATGACCATCCTATTGCAGCAGCGGTAATAACTGCCGGGAACCCATTAGGCATAAAAGGAGTCAGCAGCTCACCTTTAATATTAAATGAACCCATTGCAACAAAGACTGCTAAGGCACCAACCACAGCAAATGTAGATACAAGCTGAATGGCATTACCGAGACGGGTATCTATTATGTTGCTAATCGTAAATAAAATAATAAGTGTAATAGCAAAATAAGTCGGTATAAAAGTAAATCCTGCTCCTGAAAGCTCTAGAACGGCATTGACATAGTTGGCACAAGTCAATGCAAGAACAGCGGCTCCCAAGCCTTGTCCACCGTAAAGTGCCCAACCGGTTAGAAATGAAATCGAATCTCCCGCTTTACCCATTGTTTCCTTAGGGTAAATATATGCTCCCCCGGACCGCGGAAATGCCGAACTCATTTCACAATAACACAAAGCAATTATTAATGTAACCGCTGCACAAATAATAAAAGATATAGACGTTGCAGGTCCGGCAATTGATGACATAAGCCCACTTGCAACAAATATTGTTGCCCCTATCATGCTGCCGGTCCCCAATGACCAGCCATCAAGCAAAGTTAATTTTTTTATTTCAGATTCTTTTTTATTTGCAATAGAATTATTCAATATTTTCACCTTCTTGTAAGTATTTATCAGCCTTCATAAAATTATCTCATATAAATTTAACCGCTGAATGTTTTTAAAAATTCCGGCAGCCAAAGTGTAAGTTGAGGAAACATAATAATTACTATCAGCCCGAATATGAAAGTAATAATAAACGGTAAAGCATTTACTGCTATCCTGTTTACAGGTACCCCTGATATTCCAGAGGCAACGAAAAGATTCATTGCAACCGGTGGTGTTACAAACCCTATTGCTAAATCAATTGTCATGATAATACCAAAATGAATGGGATTCCATCCTAACGGTATCAAAACCTGCACCAATATTGGAGCAAGTATAAGTATAGCTGCAGCAACATCCATTATCATTCCAACAAATAATAAGAATACAGCAACTATAGACATTACAACATATTTATTTGTGGATACCATTGCAATGGCGTTAGCAATTTGTGTAGGAACCTGCATGAAAGAAAAGGCTGTTCCTAATGCGGTTGCAGTTGCCGCAGTAATAATTACTGCTCCTACCAAAATACCGTTATCTACAAAAACTTTGGACAAATCTTTCCATTTTAGTTCCTTGTATACAAATATTCCCACAAATAATCCATATACTACACTTACGACAGCAGCTTCCGTAGGTGTAAAAGCACCTCCGTATATACCGCCTAATATGATTACAGGAACCAACATAGCCCATTTGGCATCCCAAAGTGCATTAAAAAACTTCTTAAAGCTGAATTTTTCTCCAGTTCCGAAATATCCCCGTTTCTTACTTGTAATATGTGAAACTATCATCAGTAATCCGCCAATTATACATCCGGGGATAACTCCTCCCACAAATAATTCTCCAATAGATGTCCCTGTTGATACTCCATACAAAACAAAAGGTATACTTGGAGGTATAATTACGCCTAATCCTCCTGAAACCGCGGAAACTCCCGCAGCATAATCTATGGAATACCTTTCCTTAACCATCATAGGTATCATGATTCCACCTATAGCCGCAACCGTAGCCGGAGCTGATCCTGATATTGCTCCAAAGAACAAACAGGTGATAACAGTAACTTTTGCAAGTCCGCCTGTGCCGCCTCCGACTATTGTATTAGCAACAGCAACCAATCTTCTTGATAATCCCCCTGTTTCCATTATAGAACCGGTAAGCATAAAAAACGGTACTGCCAGCAAAGGAAAGTTCATTAAACTTGTTACCATCGTTTGACCAAGATATGAATAAGATGTAAATGGATTAATTAACAATACTCCAATAATTGACAACCCGATGGAAACTCCAATAGGTACACCGATGCATAAAAAAGCAAAGAATCCTATTAATAATAATATCGCTAACATTTTTACCCTCCTACTTAATTTTAAGATGTCTCACCGATGTCATTTTAATTCTTTGTTCATATCATTTATTTCCTTAATTGATTTGATAATATTTTGAATCAACCTGATTATCATTAATAAAAAGGCAACAGGTACACCAAGATACGGAATCCATTTAGGTGTATGCAATACTGCACTTACAGCTCCCCTCTGTCCCACATCAATCGTAAGCTTAGTAACATAAAACATAATAAATGCTGCAAAAATGAAAAACAGAATATCAGATAAAATATCAAATACCTTTTTCCACTTTTTATTTAAATATGTTGTAATTATCTCCATTTTCAGATGGGAATTATTTTTAATTGCAAGGCTTGCTCCAAAATAACATAACCATACTAACCCATATAATGATATTTCTTCAGTCCATGCTAACGGAAGGTGCAGCAAAAACCGAAAAACAATTGATAAAAACAGTAAAATCGTCATAGCTGATGTAATAATAATTATTATATATTTTTCAATATTGTCATCTAACCATTTTAAGACCTTCATACTTTTATCAGCAACCTCATGCAAGGATACATCATCACAATTTTACGACATATCCTTGCAGTTACCATACCTCCTATTTTAGATTTATCAGCAGTACTTTAATTCCCTTCAATTTTCTTTATTTCATTAATAACCTTATTCATATAGTCCTCACCGACTATACCTGAAGCCATGTCTATAACCGGTGCCATCATATCGCGCAATTCAAGCATTGTTTTTTCGCTTACTTCATTTACTGTGGTTCCATCATCTTTAATTTTCTGCAAAGCTTCATCATTTATTTTCTTGCATATTTCTCGTTCTTTTTCAATTGCAATAGCTGCTGATTCATCAATCGCTTTTTTAACTTCATCAGATTGAGAGTTATAAAGGTCTGCACTCATGTGCATACCTAAAAATCCATAAACATGATTCGTCAATGAGAGATATTTCTGTACTTCATGGAATTTAGAGTCATAAATTGTTCCAAGCGGATTTTCTTGCCCGTCAATTGTCCCCTGCTGCAACCCTGTAAATACTTCGCTATACGGCATTGTAGTCGGAACCGCTCCAAAGATCTCAAATGCTTTCAAATGTAAATTATTGCTTAGTGTTCTGATTTTTAACCCTTTAAAATCTGCAGATTCTTTAATAGGGCGAACATTATTGGTTATAACACGATATCCGAAATCCCACACGCCTAAAAGTTTTACTTTAGTGTCTTCTTCATATTTTGCAGCCATCTCTTTTCCAACCTCGCTATCAACCAAAGCCAATGCAGTATCTCGGTTTAATAACAAATACGGAACATCCAACGGAATAAACGCTTTTGAATACTCTACGACATTGCCTAATGCTATATCCGAAAAGTGTATAATTTTGTTTTGCATCCCGCCTATTGTCTGGTCAGGACTCGTTCCTAACTGTCCGTTATAGTAAAGCTGGACTTCTACCTGATCACCTACTCTGCTTTCCAATTCCTCTTTGAAAATTTTGAAGCCTTGAGAAACCGGATGAGTTTCGCTTCCCATAAGAGATACTTTCCATATCTGTTTTTCCACTGATTTTACGGGTTCGCCTGTTTTAGATGCCGAACCGGAACTGCATCCTGCCAGTGAAACAACAACAAACACTAAAACTAATAATAAACTTAAGCCCTTTTTCATAACTTTACTTCCTTTCTAATATTTTTAATATTATTTTTCTTTATGTACAGTTATTGCTACATCAGGACATACCATATAGCATAAAGCGCAACCTATACAGGGAGAACCTTCTTTAAATTCAACGTAATCATATCCACCATCATTTGTACGGCCGGATAAACCCAAGCATTCTTTCGGGCAAACACTGATACATCTTAAACATCCTTTGCAATAATTTTTATCAACTACCGAATATGACACTCTATCACCTCCATAACACTATTTAGCTATCTCATATCCTTCGGACATTGCTTTTAAGTTTATATCAAGTGCTTCAGGCTTAGATTTAAACTTATTCTTGATACTCTCCTTCATAAGATCAATACTGATTGATGTACAGTACTTTGCATATGCGCCCAAGACTACCATATTTGCACATTGTACAAAGCCGATTTCCAACGCTATATCTGTTGCGGGAACCTTGACTATTTTTAAATTTTTTAACTTCTCCTCAGCTTCTCCCGATATTTTTACCAGGCTTGTGTTCACAACAATCATTTTGCTTTTGTCCAACTTGTCCAAGAATTTATCGAAGGATGCCTGATTCATTATCACTGCATGCGTAGGCCTTGTAAACATAGGACTCAGAATCTTTCCATCTGAAATAACAACCTGACAGTTACACGTACCGCCACGCATTTCCGGTCCGTACGAAGGCATCCATGATGCATTTAAGTTGTTTTCTATACAGGCTTCGGCAAATATTTTTCCGGCCGCAAGAATTCCTTGTCCTCCAAAACCTGCAAATAAAATTTTTTCTTTTATTGCCATGTTTCTTCTCCCTTCCTTATCAATATCAATATACCTTTATTTTTTCTTCCCCGTTCAACGCTCTGACAGCTCCCTGGGCAAGGGCCTCCATTTCATATTCACCCGGGAATATAAAAACAGGGGCAATGAAATCGAGATGTCTTGATAATTCGTTCACAATGTATTCGCTGTTTGCAATAGCACCCGTTATACCTATGGCATCTGCATCCCAATTTATTATCGTACAGTATGCGGCCACTTCCTTAGCGATTGCGTAAATCATAGAATCAAGAACATCTTTCACTTCCGCATCATCTATGCTTTTCTCTTCAATGGCAATTACATCATTTGTACCTAAATACGATACTAATCCGCTTTTTTTGGAGAATTCCTTTTTCCAATCCCCGGCTGTTTTTATTTCACTGAATTTTTGCATTGAACTTAATAATTCATCCGCGGGCAATCTGCCGCATCTTTCAGGAGAAAATGGTCCGTCGCCTCCCGAACCGAATGTATTATCCACACACCGCCCTTTTAAGTGAGCCGTGACCGAAATTCCGCTTCCCAGATGAGCTGTAACCATATTAATATCTTCAACTCTTTTACCTAATTTTTCAGCGATAAAACGTGCAACGGCCTTTTCGTTTAAAGCATGAAAAGCACTGTTCCTCTTAATCGGAGCAAATCCTGAAATTCTTGAAACCTCATGAAACTCATCTATAAGCGGAGGATCGATTACAAACGATGGTTTGCCGTGTTTATTCGCAAAAAGTATTGCCAGCTGGCATCCTAAGTTTGAAGGATGGTCCGAATACTTTCCCGTTTTACAGTCGTCTATCATTTGTTCACTGATGGAAAATACACCGCCTTCCATTGGCCGCAAAGCACCTCCGCGTCCCACAAAAGCGTCAATTTCCGCCATATCAATTCCTTCCGACTCAACCGTTTTTTTAATAAGCTCATACCTGTAATTAAGCTGATCCTGAATTTTACCCATAGCCTCAAGCTCTTCATTTGAATGCTTAATATTTTTTGAAAATTCAGCTTCATTGTCATTGAAAACGGCAATTCTTGTAGAAGTAGATCCGGGATTAATGCAAAGCAATCTATAACCCATTATTTTCTCCCCCAATACTCATGATTTTATTTGGAGTTGATTCCGCAATACCTGCAGCATTCAGCAGGTACTCCGACATATCCGGCTCAAAGCATTCTACCTCGGCAATCTTCTGTATTCTCGGAAGAAGCGAATTAATTATAAGCTTGCTTCGTATTCCTTTACCTGTCAGAATAATTAAATCGATTTTTCCCTTAAGACACATGGCACCGCTTCCTATCCACTTTGCGGTTTGGTATGCAACAGCATCAGCAATCAGCACGGCATATTGATTTCCTGATTCCGCCAACACATCTATCTCTTCAGGCTCATCTGTTCCAATATATCCTTTAACTCCCGATTCATACCTTAAATCGTCCCGTAAATTGTTGATGTCGTGCTTCTCCGTATAGATTGCAAGCTGTGCTACGGGAACATCTCCGGATGATTTAAAACCCATGGGACCCTCAAGGCCGATAGCATCATTAACATCTATACATACTCCGCACATATGTGCTCCAACCGAAACTTCATCATCAATATCAGCTACGATAATATTTAAGCTTTCAGGCGACTTTCCTAATTTTTTAGAAGCAAAGTATATTGCGGCCTGATGCCTGCAGGAATTATATCTGCTGAATTTTTTAACCTGTGAGTGACCGGTAATCCTGTTAAGTTTAAACAATCCGTCAGATGACATGGAATCGCACATGAGAGCAGCAGCCGATAATAATCTTGCAATTTCCAGACAAATTAATGCAACCTCATTATTTGCGTGAACTCCCCACATTTGCTCCCGTAACTCTCTTTCGGCAACGGCATCAATAAGATACACGCCTTGCTTCAAAGGTCGGACTATACCTCCGGGACAGATTATATATTTAATATTTGCACCCTGTATTTCTTCCGACAGCTCTCTTGCTGCCTGAAACGCTGTTTGTTCAATCTTACCCTTTTCAAAACGGTGCTTTTTTGATACGGTTTTATTTCCCGACAGCCAACAAATGTTTAACATACCTTCTTTCAAATACAAAGCAACATTAATATTATTTTTCATACATCCACCTTTATTGCATTGCTTCCGACTGACTTACCAATGCCGAAAGTACAATTGAAAAATATTTTGTATCATGATCGTCTCCCCGGGACGTTAAAATAAGCGGTACCTTTGCACCCATTCCTACGCCTGCAACTCGTACATCATTACTCAGATACATCAATCCTTTAATCAAGATATTTCCTGCTTCAAGATCGGGAACTATAAGGACATTTGCATCTCCCTGTATTTTACCTTTGAAATTTTTTGTTTCTGCAGCATGTACGCTTACGGCAATATCCATTGAAATTGGTCCTTCAACGATTGCTCCGCCCTTTATCTGACCCCTTTCACTCATCTTAGAAAGAAGTGCAGCTTCAGTCGTAGCAGGCATTGCTTCAATTTGTACTTTTTCATGTGCACACAACACGGCTACCTTCGGAACCTCTACGCCGACAGCCTTTGCAACCTGAGTGCAGCATTCTATTATACCGATTTTAGCATCCACATCCGGAGCAATGTTCGTACCAACATCCGCCAAAACTATCAATTTATTCTGAGCTTCCAGAAGCACAACGGAGCAGAGGCGGTTATTCGTCTTTAGCCCTTTGTCCTTATTAAGCACTGCTCTTAAGAAATCACTAGTTTCTACCAGGCCTTTCATAAGGAGATGGGCCTTTCCCTCTTGTATAAGCTCAACAGCTATTGCCGCAGCTTCGACAGGCTCCTTGACATCTATCACTTGGTAATTTTCCGGATTAATATCATTTTTCCTGCATATTTCGTTTATCAAATTTAAATCGCCCACCAGTACCGCATCTATTATTTTCTTTTGGCGGGCATATTCTATAGCTAGCATTGCCTCTTCACTTTGTGCCGCAGCAACTGCAACCGTTTGCTTAGACCCCCTGAGAACCAGTTTTTCCAAGCTATCGAATGAATTAAGATTATTAGTCAAAGCTTATCCTCCTCAATCCAAAAATTGTACTTTTTCTTTTATTGCCGGATTTCCGATTGCTTCAGGACACTTTCCTGTAAGAACGTCTGCCACTCCCTGAGCAACCTTTTGTCTAAGCCTTACAAGTGCTTCATTTGTTGCGGCTCCTATATGGCCTGTGGTTATTACATTGTTTAATTTAAATATCTCATCCTCAGGGTCAGGCGGCTCAAATTCAAGAACATCTAAGCCTGCGGCAGCTATAACTCCCTGATTAAGAGCATCACACAAAGCCTTTTGATTAATGAGTGCACCTCTTCCGGTGTTGATCAATATTGCATCCTTTTTCATCATCTTAAGCTGCTCTGCATCTATCATATGATGTGTTGAAGCCATAAGCGGAACATGCAGAGATACATAGTCAGAATTCTTTAAAAGGTATTCCAAATCAACTGACTCAACATTTAAATCCTTACAGAAATCAAGGTTTATATATGGATCATACGCTATTACCTTCACCTGCAGCGGTTGAACAAGAGGAACAACCTCACGGGCAATCGCTCCGAAGCCTATCAGTCCGAATGTTTTCCCTTTTGTACTTCGGGCTCCCGCAGAAGCCTTAAGTGCACTTTTCCATTCTCCCGATTTAACAATTTCGTTAGCGGGGATTATTCTTCTTTCACATGCGAGCATCAATGTTAGAGCAAGAGTTGCAACCTCCTCCTGACAATAAACAGGTACGTATGTAACTACAATTCCCGCTTCTGTCGCTGCCTCTGCATCAACATTATCAATTCCGACACCATACCTGCCAATAACCTTACATTTTTTTAATTTTGATATTGCTTCTCTAGTAATTTTAGCACCGACGGTTATTATTGCATCCGCATCTGCTGCAACCTTTTCTATTTCTTCCGGTGTGACACAATTATATTGTTCAACGGTAGCACCTATAGCTTCCAAGATATCCGTTTCATAATGAGTCAACGGAAGAAGTTTATCTACCGAAACTACTTTAAATTTTCCCATTACATCGTTCTCCTTTATTCAGAAATTGTGTCTTTAAACACAACAGGTTTATAAAATTCAAGGATTTCGTCAGTGATTCTCTTATATGCATCGTTCGGAGAAAGATTCCATCCAATCGGACAAGGACTTACTATTTCAACGAGCGAGAATCCCTTTCCGTCTATTTGATTCTGAAAAGCTTTTTTTATAGCCTTCTTTGCAGCACTTATATTTTTTGCAGAATCAACAGAAACACGCTCAACGTAGCACGCTCCGTCACATTGGGCAATCATCTCAGACATACGTATCGGCAATCCGTGATAAGAAGGATCTCGTCCGTCAATACAAGTAGATGCCTTTTGACCTATTAATGTTGTAGGAGCCATCTGACCGCCTGTCATGCCATAGATTCCATTATTTATAAATAATGATGTAAGATTCTCTCCCCGGGTAGCAGCATGTATAATCTCAGCCGTTCCAATTGCAGCCAAGTCTCCGTCACCCTGATATGAAAAAACAATTTTGTCAGGCCGTACACGTTTAATTCCTGTAGCTGTAGCCGGAGCCCGCCCGTGCAGCGGAAAGGCAAAATCAATATTGTAAAAATCATAGAGCATTCCTCCGCATCCAACATATGAAACACCTATTGTGTTTCCTGCTATACCCAATTCGTCTATAACTTCCGCTAACAGTCTGTTGCAAACACCATGACCGCAGCCGGGGCAATACGTAAACTGTTTTTCATTTAAACTAATAGGTCTTCCATAAACCTTGTTGGCCATCCAACTCCCTCCAATCCTTACCGTTATTGTCTATTATTGATTTTATTTTTTCACTGACAACATCCATATCAATAATGCTTCCGCCCATACGACCGTGATAATATACTGGACATATTTCATTAACGTACATTCTGATATCTCTTGTCAACATTCCTGCATTGTGCTCAAGAACCACAACTGCTTTAGCATTATGAATAATTTTCTTAAAAGCCCCTTCAGCAAACGGCCATAATGTTATAGGCCTGAACAGTCCAAGCTTATATCCTTCTTCTCTTGCTTCGGCAATAATTTCATGAGCCATACGGGATACTGAGCCGAAAGCCACTAATATTACCTCGGCATCTTCCGTCATTATTTCTTCAAATCTCTGTTCGTTAGCAGTGCAAATATCATATTTACGCTGTAAAGCAATATTGTGCTCTTCAAGTTCCTGTGCAGAATTTTTCGGTTCAGCTTTTCTCGGTGCTCTACCCTCGCAGCCTGTTAAGGCATAACTTGGCGTAGGTAAATCTTCAGGTGCAATAGGCTTCATAAACTCAACATTTTCTATCATTTGACCTATTGTTCCGTCTGCCAATATCATTGCAGGGTTTCTGTATTTGTCGGCAAGCTCAAACGCCAATCTCGTCAGATCAGATGCTTCCTGAACTGAATTAGGAGCAAGAACTATTACATGGTAATCACCTGTTCCTCCACCCTTTGTTGCCATGTTATAATCGCCCTGCGTTGCAAGTATATTTCCTAATCCCGGTCCTCCACGCATCATATCTACGATGACAGCAGGTATCTCCAGATATGCAAGGTGAGAAATTCCTTCTTGTTTCAAAGCCATTGCAGTTCCGGCAGAAGAAGTCATCGCTCTGAAACCGGCAACAGCACTTCCGAAAACCGCATTAATTGCTGTAATCTCACTTTCAGTTTGAATAAAAACTCTTCCTAGCTTCTTCATGTTTTTGGCCATGTAAGCTGTCAATTCATTCTGAGGAGTAATAGGATATCCGTAATATGCTTTGCAGCCTGATCGGATAGCCGATTCAGCAATCGCTTCATTTCCTTTCATAAACATTTTCTTGCTCAAAATAAATTCTCCTTTCATATGTGAAAAATTTTGAATACATTTAATTAATTCCCGTTACTTTTTTCGGAACATGCGTCCCCATTTCTCTTATATGTTCTGCACTTATACCCTGTCCAAGCAAGGTCCTGATAAAGCTTTTCCACCCTGGGATAAATTCATGCTGAGGCTGACCGCTGTCAGATGCAAGCATAAGATGGTCTGTTCCCTTTTCCTTAATAAGCTCTTTTAAAAGAGAAAATGAGTAGTCAAAATTAATTATCCAATTCTGCATTCCAGGCCATGGAACACAGCTTGTCTCGGCAAACTGCAGGTATGCCCCCAAGTCAATCATCTCCTTGCACTCTTCATGTGTGGCAATTGTTAACTCCTGTGTAACATGGTCAATAATAACATCAACATCCATTCCTGCTTTTTTAACATATTTCAATATGTCAAATTTCTCCTCATTTGAAACGTGACAGGTTGCCAAAGCACAGCGTAATCCTTTTGAATTATTATTGTAATCAGCTAATACATCAAGCAGTTCTTTCATTTCTGAAGTAAGAACACCGCTTTCCGATACCTTAATTCCGCCTTCTTTTCCCATTGCCGCACGCTGATATGCCGAATCAAGTGACGGCAGCCATACTTCTACACACTGACCATACCCTAACGCCGTACGAACAGCATTTATATTCATACCGCCTACCGCATCATTAAGCACAATCCCCCCGTAAATTTTTGTAGGAATAAATCGCTCCCCGGACAACGATTTCTCGACAGATAAAATATGCAGCATTTCATTTGTGATCTGTGCAAAATTGTTAGTCATAGTATAGTGGTCCTTGAAAACAATTGCTCCGACCTTATTTTTACTTGCTTCAATTGATGTTTGTACAATTGTCGGTCTTCCTGACAGCCATGCTCCTGCGGGAGCTCCATGCGTATGAATATCAACAATGCCTTCAAGCAGCTCTGTAACCTCTTCCGGTTCTACCGGTCTTCCCGGTTCAAAAATCTGATAAGGCCAAACTGCACTTGTCCGCCTTTTTATCTCCTCATCAGTTAATACAGTGCCATATTTCTGGTTCATAAAAAATCCTCCTTTTATATGTTTAGTAAATATTTAAATATAGCTACTCAAATAACAAACCTACAGTTAAGTAGACAGAATGAATACATTCTTGTATTCTGTATTCTGTATACACTTTGTATTAAAAAAAAATAAATTTGTAAATATCATAAATTAAAAGCGAAAAATTAATAACTGTTTGGCACAACCTCTTTAATTATATAATCTATATGTTTTCTCGAATACTGCATAGCCATTTCACTGTCATTCGCAATTACTGCATTAAGTATATCTTTATGCTGATCACTGCATATTTGAACCGCATTTTCTACTGCAGCCAAACTTACATGACTTCTGAATAATCTGTCTCTGAGTGAATTGCTTATCAAAAGCATTCGCGAATTTCCTGATATTTCAATTATTTTTCTGTGAAAGTTTGTATCAATTTTAACAAATTCAAGCCCTATTAATTCCTTATCCATATTTTCTAATTTATTAATCTCATTATAGGTATTAATTAACTCCATTTTTTGTTCATCAGTAATTACTGCGGCGGCCATTCCAGCGGCTTCACATTCCAATGCACGTCTGACCTGCAGAACTTCGATAGCATCTTTTTCGTCAAATTCATTAATCAGAACTCTTGAGTTAGGCATGAGCTTAACATATCCCTCATTATTTAATAATCGAAGAGCTTCACGCACAGGCGTCCTGCTGACACCAAGCATTTTTGCAAGTTCAGTTTCAGAAACCTTCTCCCCTCCTACTAATGTGCCTTCACATATTGCCTTTTTTATTGCTTCACATACATGATTACTAAGCAATTCATAATTCTTTATTTTTTCTATCATCATAAACCCCCATCTTTTTTATAGTATACTGTATACAATCAATGTTTACAAGAATAAAATTGTTAACATTATTTAACAAATATACATTATAATATTAATTTATTTTTGTCAACTCTTATCTTTTAGAAAAAACGAATACTCTAACTTTGCAAAAACAAAAACTTATAAGTAAATTCGTAAATTGAAAAAAGCTTTAATATGCTTTATCCTCTACTTTAAGTTTCTCGAATAATTATTTTGACAACATATAAATCCTATAAAGATTATATGAGATTGCAATTGAAAAAGGGATATGATAAGATCCTATTAGAAAGCACAAACAATTGGGTATAATGCGAAAAGTTTTATGTTGGATAATTTCTTCATAAAAGAAAAAGAATACGATAAAAATATTCATTTATTCAAAGTTCTAATCTGAATTTAAAGAGTAGTCGCTGTGCTTCTCTTGATAATTATGTAGTAACCATAAATTTTTATATAATTTTATATAGTTTATAGTTAATTAATTAACAAACCATTAACCTGGTTGATACTTTTGGGAGGTCTAACAATGAAATATAAGATTAATGATGTATCTAAATTAATTGGAATATCCAAAGAAGCGATTAGATCATACGAGAAAGTTGGAATCATTTCTCCGAAAAGGGATGATAGTAATGGATATAGAACTTATGATATCGAAGATGTAGGCATATTTATTAGGAGTAGAATATATAAAAATTGGGGTTTTTCGCAACTGGAAATTAAAAAATTGATAAATGAAACAAACTTAGAAGAAACCATAGATGTTTTAACTGATAAGGAACAGGTTCTTCAAGATAAGATATTAGAAGAGATAAGAATCTTGAACAATTTGAAAAAGTGGAAAAAGAGATATTCAGAAATTGAAAAACTAATGGGAAATTTTGAAATAGCAAATTCACCTAAACTTTATAAGTTTGATTGTTCAGGAGATTCGGGTTTTTATGAAAATGAAGATGTAATTAAGACTACCGCAGATTATATTCTTGATGCGCCATATTTTTATTCGGGTGGGTATTTTAAGAAGTGTGATAATGAACAGAATTGGGAAAATGTTATATTTATGTGCATTGATGCAGAAGACAAGGACATTGTAAAACAAACAATATCAGAAAATGCTAAAATAATGGAGAGTCAAAACTGTGTTTGTACTGTAGTTGAAACTAATGGAAGAAATATAAAAATACAAGATTTAGATTCTCTTTTTGAATTTATAAAATTAAATAAGTTATCTATAGAGGGCAAAATAATGTATATACGTATACTGTCAATCCACAAAGATAGAGCCCATAAAGTATATACAAAAGTTTTTGTGCCGATTAATATTTAATAAATATTTTTAAAAACTATTGACTCTTAACCTATTTAACACCTTACCATAACATTGTTAAGGTATTAACAATATTAACGGAGGAAATAGTCTATGAAAAATTTAAAATGTAAGAGATTAATAGCATTTTTATTATCAGTATCGATGATGCTGTCAATGCTAGGGTGTTCTAAATCAGAAACAGGGGTTCAATCACCACAAGAAGAAGGACAATCATTAGGAAAAGAAGGTACACAATCATTAAAAGATGGTACTTATGTTGTGAAAGCAAAAGGTCACAATGGTGAAATGGAAGTGGAAGTAATTTTTGAAAATGGCAATATTAAAGATATTTCTTTAATAAACCATGTTGAAACTACTGTTATAGGAGAAGGCGCATTTAATGCAATAAAGCCGGTAATAATTGAAAATCAGACGTTAAATGTTGATTTAGTTGCAGGTGCTACCGTTTCATCAGCTGCGATTCTTAATGCTGTTTCGCTTGCAATTGAAGAAGCAGGTGGAATACCATCTGATTTTAAAGTAAATGCTGTTGAAAAAAGGACAGCAAAATCAGAAGAAATTACAACAGATGTTGTTGCAATCGGAGCTGGTGTTGCTGGATTAGCCACTGCTATAGAAGCAGTTGATGGTGGTCTGAATGTAATAGTACTTGAAAAAAATGGCGTAATAGGTGGAACAACAGCAAGGTCAGAAGGTATTATTCAAGCAGCAGGAACACAGCTTCAGCTAGATATGGGGATTGAAGACACCGCTGAATCCATGTTTGAGGGAATGAAAGAAGTAATAGGAGATACAGCTGAAGTTGATTTTGATTTTGTAAAAATGACTACTGATCAATCTGCCGGACATATTCAATGGCTTATCGATAAAGGTGTTCCCTTTCAAAAAGAGGTTAAGGCAGTGCATATATATGAACCAAGAAGTATACCACGAGAGCACTTTGCAGAAGAAAAGGGAAGCGGCTTAATTGAGAATATGGCAAAATACGCTGAAGAAAACGGTGCTAAAATATTACTCGACACTGCTGCAACAGAAATTATAAAAGACGGCAATAAAGTAGTAGGAGTTAAAGCGACAAACAAGTATGGTGATGATATAACAATCTATGCTAAGGCAGTTGTTCTGGCTGCCGGAGGATATACAGGTAATAAAGATCTGATGAAAAAATTAAATCCTAATGTTGTTGATTTTGTGTCTGGAGGAATGAATCAAGGTGATGGATATTTACTGGCAGAATCTATGGGTGGAGATATGATAGTAAGACCGGATGCATTATATCACTTTATGTATCTTCTGCCTACATCAATTGTTAATCCCGGAGCAATTGGATTTTTTACCCCTGAGTTGCTTTTAGTAGCTCCTGATGGAAACAGATATGCAGATGAAGCAAGCTACACATTTGATAGAACAAACACCATAATTGATAAAGGTTATGATCATGTTTATGCAGTTGTAAATCAAGAGTTCTATGAAAAGCATAAAGAAGCCGTTGATGAGGGAATTAAGTTTGAAAGGGCATTTAAGGGTGAGACTGTACAGGAATTGGCTGAAAATATGGGATTGGATTCAGTTGCATTAGCTAAAACAGTAGAGAGATATAATGAATTGTGCGACAAAAAAATTGATGAAGATTTTAATAAACCAGCGGAATACCTGCAAAAAATTGAAGGACCCTATTATGGATTAATGCTTACATCAAGCATTGCAGAAACCTTCAATGGTGTTAGAATTAACGAATATGCTCAAGTTATTGGAACTGACGGAAATGTTATTGAAGGTTTCTATGCAGCAGGAAGTTGTGCAATGGCTCAAATGACAAGCCAAAGATACTTTGGTAGTGGAACAGCAATATTAAATGCAATTACATTTGCAAGAGAAGCTTCAAATCATATTATATCAACATTGAATAGATAAAAAACATAATAGAGGAGGTGCTTTTACTTCCTCCTTTTTTATGTTGAATTGAATTATTTCAAAAAAACCAAATAATTTTGACCATTTTAAGATTTGTAAAATTAATCCAAATAACATCTTGAATTTTGCTGAAATAATGCTATTATATAAGTATACAAAGGAGAGCCGATATGTTTGTAGATAAAAACAATCTTAAACCAGGCATGATTTTGGCAGCAGACCTTATTGTAAACGACGGTGAAAATAATGATGTTCTTCTGGTTCAGGGACAAGCATTAAATAATTTTCATATTAAAAAAATTTCAACATATAATTTTGATGGAGCTTATGTTATAGGTGAAGCTTTTAATGATTTATGCCTTGATCCGGAATTAGATAAAGAATTAGAAGCAAAAGCATTGTCGGAAATTAAAAATTTTTATAATAAGCTGGAAAACGATAACAGCAAAGTAACAAATGAATCCATCTCCATATTTTCAGAAGTAGTAGATGAATTGATAGCAGAATTATTATATAAAAAAGAGCTTACAAATAATATTATGATTTTCAGAAATCATGATGAATATACGTATCAACATTGTCTAAGCGTGGCAAATCTAAGTATTTCTACCGGTATATCTTTGGGACTGAAAAATGAAATGCTTCATGATTTAGGTATGGCGGGATTCCTCCATGATATAGGTAAGGTTGTCATTCCAAAAGAAATTATTAACAAAACAGGCAAGCTTACAGAAAATGAATTTAAATTAATGAAAAAGCATCCATTCGCTGCGGTTAATATGTTGAAGGGACTCGTATCTAAAGAAATTCTTGAAGGAATTATATCTCATCATGAAAAATTTGACGGCACAGGTTACCCCTACGGTAAGAAAGGAGAAAACATCAACTTATATGGTAAGATATTGGCAATTTGCGATGTATACCATGCACTGACATCCAACCGTCCGTATAGAAGACCTTGTTTCCCGCCCGAAGTTATAGAGTACTTAATGGGTAATGCGGAAAAACACTTCGATTACGATATACTAAATATATTTTTGAAAAATGTAGTTGCTTTCCCAGTGGGAACATATATAAAACTAAGCAATAAAATGAATGGTGTCGTAATAAAAAATAATCTTGAAAATAATTTAAGACCTATTATCAGAATATTAAATCCCGACAATACTACAGGTGAAGAAATCGATTTATTTAACAATCATACATACATGAATGTTACAATAATTGCATAAATTAATAGATTCAAAAACTTGGACATGGGTATATTTTAAAGTGTGCTTCATATTAAAAATATAGAAGTAATGAGTTCAAAAATTAACCGGGAGGTAATAAGTATGAAGAAAAAAGTTTTAAGCTTAGTCTTAGTGGCATTATTAATTCTAAGCAGTTTCAGCTTCGCATTTGCAACTGACAACATCGAAACTACAAGAATCACTATTATCCACACTAATGACACGCACGCAAGATTGATGGGCACAGATAATGAAATAGGATTTGCTAAAATCGCCACTATCATCAAAGAGACAAAGGAAATAAATCCTAATACGCTGGTTCTTGATGCCGGAGATACCCTGCACGGTATGCCTATTGTTAACATAAGTAAAGGCGAAAATGCATTGAAGGTTTTGTCAGCAGCCGGGTATGATTATATGACAATTGGAAATCATGATTTTAATTATGGACAAGAAAGATTGTTAGAATTAAAGGGCATGTCGGAAGTTGAAATGTTAAGCGCCAATGTCCTTAACGAAAATGGAGAAAGCTTATTTACACCTTATGCTATCAAAGAGATAGGTGGAGTAAAGATTGGAATATTTGGATTGACCACTCCTGAAACAGCTTATAAAACAAGTCCAAGCAACGTTGTGGGTTTAACATTTGCCGATTCGATTGAAATATCTAAAAAAATGGTTGAAGAATTAAAAGACCAAACTGATATAATTATTGCACTTGTGCATATCGGCCTAGATGAAAGTTCAGTGGTAACGTCCAAACAAATTGCCGAACGCGTTGAAGGAATTGACATAATTATAGACGGACACAGCCATACAGTTTTAGATGAAGGTTTAGTTGTAAACAATACTCTTATTGCACAAGCAGGAGAGCACGGTAAAAGTTTAGGCTTTGTAAATATAGATTTGCAAAACGGTCAGATCGTAAGTAAAACAGCTGAATTGGTATCGGCTCAGGCAGTCAAAGAAACTGCAGAAGATCCTGGGATAGTTGAATTACTTGAAGAAATCAATGAATCAAACAAGGAAACTTTCAGCAAGGTTGTAGCTTCAACTGACATATTCTTAGACGGTGTAAGAGAAAATGTAAGAACCAAAGAAACAAACCTTGGTAACTTATCCGCCGATGCGGTAAGAGCTGCTGCGGGCTCAGACATTGGTTTTGTGAACGGTGGAAATATAAGGATTTCTCTTGAAATCGGAGATATAACCTTTGGACAATTAGCGGAATTGTTCCCGTTTGGGAATACTGTCCAGATTAAGAAAATTACAGGTGAAGATTTAATAAAGGTTTTGGAGCATTCTGTTAGCGGATATCCTGCTGCTCAGGGCGGTTTCTTGCACGTAAGCGGAATGTCTTTTGAGTTTGATCCTTCTATGGAAGCGGGCTCAAGAGTTATTGAAGTTACCGTAGGAGATATACTGTTAGATAAGGGCGCAGAATATACTGTAGCAATCAACGACTTCTTAGGTATTGGCGGAGATGGATTCACTATGTTTGAAAAGTATCCGATATACGGTGAAGTCGGTACTTACGAAGAAGTATTTGCAGAATACTTAAATACTAACGGAACAAAGGGAAGTGAAGTTTCGGGAAGAATTACGGTAAAGGAAGAAGTTGTTGAAGAACCGGCTCCTGTTGAGCCCGTTGAACCGACTCCTGTTGAACCCGTTGAACCAGTTCCTGCAGAGATAATTTACATAGTAGTTCCCGGTGATGTTTTATGGAAAATTGCCGAAAAATACAGCACTACATGGGAAGAATTAGCAAGCTATAACAACTTAGCTAATCCGCACTTAATCCTTCCTAGCCAGACTTTGAAAATACCCTCTAAATAGCGATTGAATGACAATTAATCTGCTGCAGGTTAGAAAATGAATATCAATTGGAAAAAGGCGCAAAAACGCCTTTTTCTTCTTTTTGCAACTTAATTACTGCATACGAGATTGCCTATTCTCCCTTGCTAAGTATAAGCACCGTTAGCTCAGGTGGCGCCATAAATCTCATCGGTATCTGGGATGTCCCGAGACCAATGTTTACATAAAGATTTGTCTGTCTGTAATTGTTAAAGCTGTAAAGTCCTCTTGTATATTTTTTTGCCAATAACGGCAATGAATCTACAAACGGCAAATTCACCTGTCCTCCGTGACTGTGTCCGGATAAAAATAAATCAATATCATATTCCAATAAAAAATCTATTACATCCGGCTCATGGCTCAAAACTATATTGTATCTGTCTTCATCAAGCATTCCTGTTATTGTTTCTCTGTCATAGTCTCCAAATATTGAATCATCCATGCCTATAATATTTATATTGAAATCTTCTAAATGTATTTTTTCATTTTTAAGAAGTATAAAACCGCTGTTTTTCATTATTTCCTCATAAACTCTTTCTGCACCTCCGCCATAATCATGATTGCCGTATACGGCATACTTTCCTAAAGGTGCTTCGATAGAATTCAGTATTTCCCATATTTCATTTATATTGTCCTTATTTTCATAATTGTTATATTCATCTATTAAATCGCCTGTAAAAACAACTATGTGCGGAGTTTCTTCATTTATCCTTTCAACAGCTCTCTTTAGGTCATTTTCGTTAAAGTGACTTGAAATATGCGTATCAGAAAACTGAAGTATTTTTAATTTGCCCGCATTTTTATTTAACAAATTACTGTTTATATTTTCATATCGTACTGTTAACAAATTCGGCTCTACAAGCCGAGCATATATAAAAGTTAAAAAAATTATGAATATAATTGTGAATATAAAGATGATTATTTTTTTCACTTAAACTGCTCCCTGATAAAATTCATTTTGAGTATATCAAAATTATAAAAAAAAATAAAGCTAAACTTGTTGTTTGATTTTTATAATTTCAAGTTTACTTTATTTTTTAGCTCATATTTACACGATTTGCCGTTCCTCTTCATCACATATGTAAAACTCAACGTAGTTGGTTAAAATGTCAATATAGTTAAATGATACTACTCTTCTTAATCCATTATTTTCAACATGTACAGTAAAAATGGACGGATAAGTGTCAGCGATTACACCTTCTCTGACAGGTGATCTGCTTTTCCCTTTTTTTACTTTAAATTTTACCTTTTTTCCGACACAACCTTCGACTAATCCCTTGACTCTCGTAACTGAACTAATTGTCAAAAAATCACCTTCTAATCAATATTAAATGAAAAGTGAGGAAATATTATTCATTTAGTAACAGCATTGCCAAAATAATAAAAAATATGTACTGTTTCTTAATTTTGCTCTATTTTTGTCTTGCAAATAATGCTCAAATAGAATATTATAAATAAGCCGATAAAAAATTCAAAAGGAGTGAAAGTAATGGACGAGGTCCCTACGGTCAAACGGAAACACTTAACAAAACTGAATACTTCTCTATTGCTATGTCTTTCAATTTGGTAATAGAGAAAATCTATTATTAAATTGAGGTGAGAAATGCTTGATATATTCAAAACTATCGATGACACTCTTTTCACACTGGAAGAAATTGAGGAAGGTGCATGGATTAATTTAGTTGATCCAACGCCCGACGAATTGGATTTTATTGAAGATAAGCTTTCAGTTGACAGAGATTTTTTAAGAGCAGCACTTGATGAAGAGGAGTCTGCTCGTTTAGACACGGAAAATGACCAGGTGTTAATATTGGTTGATACACCTTATGTAGAAAAAACTGACGAACATATTATTTATGAAACTCTGCCTTTAGGAATTATAATTACAAACAAAAATATTATTACAGTTTGCTTGAAAAATTCAATTGTATTGGACCAATTTGAAAAAAACAGTATCAGAACTTTTTACACATATAAAAAATATAGATTTTTATATCAAATACTTTACAAGAATGCTCAAAGATATCTCTTATATTTAAGACAAATAGACAGAATGAGCAATTATGTTGAAAAGCAGCTTCATGAATCCATGAAAAACAAAGAGCTTATACAGCTTATGGACTTAGAAAAATCCTTGGTTTATATAACAACCGCATTAAAAGCAAATCAGGTTGTGTTAGAGAAAATCCTGAGAATTAATATTATTAAAAAATATTCTGAAGATGAGGATTTGTTAGAGGACGTTATAATTGAAAACAAGCAGGCAATTGAAATGGCAACCATATACAGCGGAATCCTGAGCGGAACGATGGATGCATTTGCTTCTGTAATATCAAACAATTTAAACATAGTTATGAAGCTTTTGACTTCAATTACTATATTAATGGCAATACCAACTATGTTTTCAAGCTTCTATGGTATGAATGTAATGAATCTTCCATTTGCAGCTTCTCCCTATGGTTTTTGGATAGTATTGGGGATTTCAGTATTGACATCAGGAATTGTAGGATTTGTATTAGCTAAAAAGAATTTATTTTAGCGATAGCTAAGAATCACAAAAAATGAACAGCACCCGGTTTCATCAATTACACACCTGAAACCGGGTGCTATTCATTTTGAAATTCACATTCTGCTTTTGGGGGAATCACCTCTTCCGTATATGTAAAACATTCATTTTACTGAATATAGTAAGTTTCCTTTTAATAAAATTTAAAATTTTCTTTATTTTATCTGGTATATTCAATAAAACTTATGTTGTATTTATTATATACCCAATAAAAAATTTTTTAATCATAATTCTGTATATTTTTTTGTGTTTATTCATTTATATTTTGGCTTGTTAAAAAATGCTGATTGGTATATAATTAATCAAGGTCTGTAAAAGGGGTAAAAAATGATTAAGCTATATTCCTACGGAAAAATTAATTTATTCTTAGATGTTAAGGGTAAACTTGAAAACAGCTATCACTCAATACGCACTGTTATGCAGTCGATAGATTTGTATGATGAAATTCAGCTGATATCCACAGAAGATAACAAAATTTTGATCGAATGTAATTCCCCATCCATACCTCTAAATGAAGAAAATACATGCTATAAAGCTGCTTCTCATATTAAAGAAAAGTATCATATAAATTCCGGCGTCATCATAAAAATAAATAAGGTAATACCTTCTGAAGCAGGGCTTGCAGGAGGAAGCAGTAACTCCGCGGCAGTGATAAAAGGCCTAAACAAGCTTTGGAAATTAAATCTGTCAGTTGAAGAGCTTTTGTCAATAGGTGTTAACATAGGTGCAGATGTTCCTTTTTGCATAAACGGAGGAACGTATCTGGCAGAGGGCATTGGTGAAAAACTCACAAAATTAAACGACTTTAAATGGGACTATATACTATTGATTAAACCTGAGTTTTCAATGTCAACTGCTTTTGTGTACAATAATTTGACTACAGATAACTATAATTTACATACAAATAACAAAATAATTAATTATATAAAGCATGATGATTATCTTAGCACTGCAAAATCAACAGCAAATACTTTGGAAAGGGTAGTGGAAAAATTTCATCCTGAAATAAATGATATAAAAAACATTATGCTCCAAGAAGGTGCAATAAGTTCTTTGATGACAGGAAGCGGCTCGGCAATGTACGGATTGTTCCCTGATATTAAAAGCTTAAATTCTGCATATGATGCATTTAAGGGTATTTATCATCAAGTATACATGACTAGGACAAATACATTCGGTGTCAAAATATTTGATTAATGTTAAAAATATTTGGGTATCAACAATTTTATAAAATAAATGCGAGGGACACTATGAAAAAGATTTTAATATTAATAATGGCAATATTGCTGGTTGGATGTTCAAATCCAATTATTCCGGACAATGAAGATAACGAAAATCCTAATGAATCTGAAAACATCGAAAAGGAAGTCGAAAAGGAAGCAATAATGGCTCCTGACTTTCAGCTTGAATCACTTGATGGCAGCACTATAAAATTAAGTGAAGTAATAAAGGATAAGAATGTTATTTTAAATTTCTGGGCAACCTGGTGCGGTTTTTGTGTAGTTGAAATGCCTGATTTAGAAAAATTACAGGAAGCTCATGCCGATGATTTGTTGGTGCTTACCATAAATGTCGGTGAAACTAAGGAAAAAGTGCAAAAATTTGTAGAAGAAAATAATTTAAATCTTACGGTAGTTCTTGATGAGGAAATGAAAGTTAATAATAATTACGGTGTTCGTTCGTATCCTACTACCATAGCCATAAATAAAAAAGGTGAAGCAATAGGAGGCTATGTAGGTATGCTCACATATGAACAAATGGAACAGTTGTACGGATATTTTGAAGAATAATAATTAAAAGTCATCTAAGATTGCTTGTGTCATTCCGAGCGATAGTGAAGTGTGTCCCCTTACCGCTGACAGATCCCTCGCTGTCGCTCAGGATGACAAGTACAAACTTAAGCGCTTAGATGATTTTTGTTATGCCTATGATATTAATGACTTCATTGTATCAATCACATAATCTATATCTTCCTTTGTAACGTCTATGTGGCACACGAATCTGTATTCATCTGCTTCTATGCCGTTTATCTTTATGTTTTTTTCATACAGCTTTTCTATCAATGTTTTTTCGGATATGACGTCTTCTGCCATTCTGAAGAAAACCATATCTATATCTAATCTGTCTCTTACAACCTCAACGCCTGGAAGCTCCGACAATCTTTGTGCCATGTATTTAGCATTTTCATGATCCTCATGTAACCTGTCCGCCATTTTTTCCAAAGCAATGATACCTGCAGCCGCAATAATTCCTACCTGTCTCATTCCTCCGCCCATCAGTTTTCTGTATTTTCTTGCTTTGTCTATAAAGCTTTTGCTTCCTGCAATCATCGAGCCTGCCGGTGCGGCTAGACCTTTAGATAAACAAAACATTACCGAATCGCAATTTGCGGTAATTTCTTTAGGATCTACTCCTAAAGACACTGCCGCATTAAACAATCTTGCACCGTCCATGTGAACAGGTATGGAGTGCTTTTCCGCTATATCCTTAATCTCCTTCAAAATGCTTAACGGAACAACTGAACCGCAGCCGTGAGCTTCTTCGACGCAAATAAGCCCTGTTTCAGGCTCATGTATGTCATCCACACGAATTGCATTCTCCACATCGATTGGCTTCATTATTCCGTTTACAGTTTCTAACGTCCTGAGCTGCACTCCGGCTATAACTGCTGAGCCGCCTACTTCATGGACAACTATATGATTATTTTTGCCTATTATTACTTCCTGCCCTCTGTTTGTATGTGTCAAAAGGGCTAATTGATTTCCAAAAGTACCGCTGGGAACAAACAAAGCAGCTTCCTTTCCAACCTTTTCGGCAGCCAATTTTTCAAGCTTATTTATTGTCGGATCATCTCCGTAAACATCGTCACCGACCTCGGCGTTAGCAATTGCTTGTCTCATTTCATCCGTAGGCATTGTAACAGTATCACTTCTTAAATCTATAAATTTCATAATACACCTTCCTGTTTATTCAAAAGTTTGCATGCCTTTATAACATGTTTTGCAAGTATGGCAGTTGTGACAGAGCCAACTCCTCCCGGAACGGGAGTAATTAAGCTTGCCTTGTCTATACATTCATCTGTTTTTACATCACCTGTCATTGTTCCTTCTTCGTCAACATTTATTCCCACATCTATTACTACTGCGCCATCCTTTACAAAATTGCCGTCTACCATTTGTGATTTCCCCACCGCAGCAATTAAGATATCGGCGTTTCTCGTAACATCACTTAAATTCTTAGTTTTGGAATGACAAACAGTAACTGTAGCATCCTCTTTCAATAAAAGCATAGCCATCGGTTTACCTACAACCATAGACCTTCCAAGCACAACAGAGTTGCTTCCTTTTAAGTTAACCTTATTATATTTTAATATTTCCATGGCTGCTAACGGAGTACATGGAGGAAACCCTGTTTCATCTCCTTCATAAACCTTTGCGGCATTTATAGGGTTAAAACAATCAATATCTTTTTCAGGTCTGATAATAAATTTAACATCATCCTCATTGATTTGCTTTGGCAGAGGTCTGAATAACAGTATACCGTGGACTGATTCATCATCATTAACCTTTTTTAACGCCAAAATAAAATTTTCCTGACTGATATCTATAGGTAATTTTAAAACCTCACACAATATATTGCATGATTCCATCCTCTTTAATGCGGCTCTTTCATAAGCCAGATCATCTTCTCTTTCACCGACCCTTACGATCATAAGCTTCGGGTTTATACCTTTTTGTTTGATTTTTTCTGCTGCTTCCTTAACTTCCTGCGTGATAACGTTAGCAACATCCTTGCCTTTTATTAAATCGCCCATTTTCATCTCCTGTTTTAATTATAGCTATTTATTCATTATAGTATATATCAAAAACCTACCATATTACAATATATTAAATTGACAATTTATATCAAATTGATTAACATAGATAATAGTTTTATACAAAGGAGCAGAATATGAGTGACTTAAGACAAAATAAAATGGGAACTGAATCCATGACAAAGCTTGTGATAGGTATGTCTCTTCCTCCTATATTTTCAATGTTTATACAGGCAATGTACAATGTAGTTGACAGCATATTTGTATCAAAATTAGGTATGGAGGCATTGACGGCAGTATCTCTTGCATTTCCGATGCAGCAAATTTTAGTTGCCTTGTTTGTGGGAACCGGAGCAGGTACATCATCAATTATTGCCAGGCGCCTTGGTTCAGGAGATATGGAAACAGCAAATAAAGCCGCAAGCCATAGCATTATAATAAGCATTCTTTATTCTTTTATAATGGTATTTCTCGGACTATTTTTCACAGACTTTTTTGTTTCGATCTTTACTGAGGATCCATATTTACAATCTTTAACTTCACAGTATTTAAGAATAATATTGATTTTTTCATTCAGCAACTTCATCTATCATGCAGGTATGTCAATATTGCAATCTACAGGAAACACTCTGACTCCCATGCTGGCTCAGCTAGTAGGAGCCATAGCCAATATTATATTGGACCCGATAATGATTTTCGGTCTTTTGGGATTTCCCGCAATGGGTGTAAGAGGTGCGGCATATGCAACAGTTATAGGACAGCTTATATCGCTAATCATAATTTTTTACGTATTTAAAAAGGATAAATCCATAGAAATAAAGCTCAGAGGATTTAAATTTGAAAAAGTAATTTTAAAGGATATATTTTCTGTTTCGTTACCTGCAATTGTAATGCAATCCTTAGCTTCTGTCATGATAAGCGGATTAAATATAATTTTGATATCCTTCAGCGAAGCTGCAGTATCTGTTTTAGGGATATACTTCAAGCTTCAGTCCTTCGTATTTATGCCTGTATTTGGCATGATGCAGGCACATAGAGCAATTATAGGATACAATTTCGGTGCAAAAAACAAAGAACGAGTATTAGGTTCGTTAAAAACAACACTGATATTTTCTTTAATTATTATGGTTTTAGGAACCCTTATTTTCCAATTCCTTACGGAGCCTATGCTCAATTTGTTTGACAGCAATGAGGAAATGATGGAAATAGGTATCAATGCACTTAGAATCATAAGCTGGACATTTGCTCCAGCTGCTGTAGGTATAACCATAAGCTCGACCTTTCAGGCATTTGGAAAGGGAATTTTAAGCTTAATAATATCATTTGCCAGACAGCTGATAGTATTACTGCCTGCTGCTTATGCCCTATCAAAAATAGGAGGTTTGGACTTATTCTGGTACTCATTTACTATTTCAGAGATTGCAGCATTTTTAATTTCCGTTCCTACCATAATCTATTATCTGAAATCTACATTTAAATATTGGAACACTCAATCATTGTAAACAGCAAAATGAATGTGGTCTTCCCACTTTCCGTTAATCTCCAGGTAGCGTTTTGAGAAACCTTCCCTCTCAAAATTAAGCTTTTCCATTACCTTAAGAGATCTTAAGTTTCGGGGAACCACATTTGCCTCTATCCTGTGAAGTTCGAAATCGTCAAACATTATTTGAACCGTTCTTTCTATTGCTTCTGTCATATATCCGTTATTTATTTCATCTTTATCTAATTTATATCCTAAAAAGCACGATTTGAAGTTTCCCATAATTATATTGCTGTAGCATACATTTCCTATCAGCTTATTGTCATCCTTTTTAACAATCCAAAACCTCACTAGCCTTTTATCCTTAAACATATCATATTCCGTAAAAAGCTTTTTCTTTTGATATGACAAAGTATAGAAATCCCTTGTACGCCTTGGCTCCCATTCATTCAGGAAGCTATGGTTTCTTTTATAGTAATCCAATACTTCGGCTGCATTTTTTGGTTTTAAAATCCGCAGATATAATCTGTCTGAATCGTATCTTGTTTGCCTGAACATATTTTACTCCTTTTTAATTGTAATTGAGGACATTCCTCTGACTTCCAGAGAATTTCCCTTTAGAAAGAGGTGTGTCCACTTTTCTCTGACGTTTAATTCTATATGCCTTATAAATATAAGTCAACTATTTTGCTTTACTATATATTTTTTTTATGATAGTATATTAAAATATTGAAAGGTTAACGTATGAAAGGATGAGCTTTTTGGTTAAAAACAATAAAATATTTTTAATATTTACTTTGTTTTATTTATACATTACTATCGCGCTCTTTGAAAGCACAAAAGGGAACTTTATTCCTTTTTTTATGGAAGAGTTTAATATAAACAACAGTACTATAAGCTTAATCCTCAGCATAAATACGGTGGGAGCTATAATCGGAAGTTTTCTGGCAGGACATCTGTGTGAAACTAAAGGTCACAAGTTTGTATATATAATTGGCTCGGTAATTTCAACAATTGCAGTATTGATTGCCCCATTTACTAACAATGTATTCAGTTTGGGACTGTTCAACTTTATTTTTGGATTAGGAAGATCCTTTATAGCCATAGGTGTTGATTCCATGGTGCCGGTGCTTTCCGTAGGCTTTGAATCAATACTTATGAACATAACTCATTTCATGTACGGAATGGGAAACTTTGCGGGACAAAGTGCAATAGGTGTATTGCTTTCTCAAGGAAATACCTGGAGAAATATTTATATTTATCTTCTTATATTTTTCGTCATAGCAATAATAATGTCTTTGGTTATAAAAACACCCAATATACATATCAAAAGCGAAAAAACATATAAGAAAGAGGATTTTTATAAAAATCCTTATGTCTACATGCTTATCATAGCTCTTACATTTGGACTAATCTCTGAAACTGTAATGCATACATGGTTTATAAGCTATATGAGAGGAACGTACGGACTTGATCCTGCAGGTGCAGCAAAATATGCATCTATTTATTTTTTATTGTTTGCATTGGGAAGGCTGTTTGGAGGATTTGTACTGAACAAAACAGGCAACATAAAGGGTCTGGCAATGTCTTTAGTTATAAGCTCAGCTTTTATCATTATCGGCTTACAGATAAAAAGCAGCGGACTAATATTAATAGCAGCATCAGGATTGTTTGTATCCATAACCTTTCCTACAATGATGGTTATTATAAGCTCCGTATTTAATCAAAACGCATCCTATGCAATCGGCTTTATTGTAACGATAAGCAATATACTAAATGTAATAATGTTTAACATTGTAGGAGCATTAAATGACATTTTAGGAACATATCGAGCTTTTTATACCGCTCCGATTGCTCTGATATGCTGTGTAATTATGCTGATATTAATAATACTAAAAGAAAAAAAAGAAAATTCAATACATAAATTGGAGGATTAAATGTCAATAGAAAAATTAATAATACCTGAGGGCTATGTAAGCAAGCTTTCACTTTTAGAAACTCAAATTGCAATAAAAAAAATAAAGGATTTCTTTGAATCTGAGCTGTCAAGAAACCTATCACTCATAAGAGTATCTGCTCCACTTATGGTAAGACCTGAATCAGGTCTTAACGATGATTTGAACGGTATTGAAAGAGCAGTCCGTTTTGACATGCTGGAAACTAAGTATGATGTTGAAATAGTTCAATCATTGGCTAAATGGAAGAGAATGGCCCTTGGAAGCTACAGATTTGATACGTATACAGGACTTTATACGGATATGAACGCTATCAGAAGAGATGAGGATTTGGATAACATACATTCTATTTATGTTGACCAGTGGGATTGGGAAAAAATAATTAAAAAAGAAGACAGAAATAAAGATACCCTGATGCAAATAGTAAAACAAATTTATAATGCATTCAAATCTACAGAAAAGTATCTGGAAAGCTTGTATCCATTTTTAAGAAATGAGCTTCCTGAGGATATTTATTTTATTACAACCGAAGAGCTTTTACAGTTATATCCCGATAAAACTCCTAAAGAAAGAGAATATTTGATTACAAAGGATAAAAAAGCGGTATTTTTGACTGAAGTAGGTAAAAAATTATCTGACGGCACAATCCATGACGGCCGTGCGGCAGACTATGATGACTGGAACTTAAACGGAGATATATTATTTTATTTCTCTACATTGGATATTGCATTAGAGCTGTCGTCAATGGGTATCAGAGTTGATAAGGAGGCTTTGCTTAGCCAATTAACAGAAAGAAATCAGATGCATAAAGCTGATTTTCCTTTCCATCAGGATGTAATAAACGAAAAAGTGCCTTTTACTATCGGAGGCGGAATCGGACAATCAAGAATGTGCATGTACTTCTTACAAAAAGCACATATAGGAGAAGTTCAATCAGCGGTGTGGTCAGAGGACATGATAGAATTGTGCAGAAAAAACGAAATACATTTACTGTAGAATAACAATGCTGCTCTATAGCAATGAAATATAAAAAATTCAGGAATATCCTGAATTTTTTATATTAAATTCATTTTTCGGGCCTCGAACGAAAGCTCTTCTCTGAATTTCGGATGCGAAATATTTATTAACTCTTTTACTCTTTCTCTTATTGATTTACACTTTAACCTTGCAACTCCATATTCAGTTACTATATAATCAACTTCGTTACGAGGTGTTGTAACTATCGATCCCGCTGTTAAAATGGGCTTTATTTTTGTAATTGTTTCATTTTTAGCGGTTGACTGGATAGCAATTATAGATTTACCTCCATTAGATTTGGCCGCACCCCTTACAAAATCTACTTGACCTCCTACACCTGTATATTGTCTTGGTCCTAAAGATTCTGAACTTACCTGACCAAACAAATCCACCTCTAAGCATGAGTTTATAGAAATTAAATTATCATTCATTCCTATAACATAAGGATCATTGACATAATTTACAGGATGAAATTCCACTCCGATATTGTCGTTTATAAAGTCATACATTCTTTTAGACCCTAATGCAAATGTTACTATACTTTTGCCTTCATGTATGGTTTTTCTGCTGTTTGTTATAATGCCTTGCTCTATTAGATCAACCATGCTTTCAGTAAAAAGTTCAGAATGTATCCCTAAATCATATTTGTTTTTTAATGCAACAGCCGCTGCATTTGGAATCCCTCCGATTCCAAGCTGTAAGGTCGCTCCGTCAGGCACCAGTTCAGCGATGTTATCTCCAATAATTTGTTCAACATCTGAAATATTTTTAGAAGAAAGCTCCGGCAATGAGCGGTTGTGTTCACAAACCGCATCAACCTCATTAATGTGTATAAAGCAGTTACCATGAGTTCTCGGCATATTTTCATTAACTTCCAAAAATATCTTTTTAGCTGCCTTCTTTAACGTCATTGAGCAGTCACCACTTACTCCAAAGCTGAAATACCCATGCTCATCCATTGGGGATACTGCAGCATAAAACACATCAGGATTTAAGTAATCCTCATAATAAGAAGGCATTTGGTGATAATATGCGGGAATATATTCAATTTTATTATCCCAGACTGCTTTTCTTACAGTATCAGATCCTATAAACAAAGATATATGATCAAATTTTCCCTTTAAATCGGTATTTTCCCATAATGCATTATTTGAAATAGATAAAAGGGTTATTTGAATTATTCCATTTAAATTTTCATTAATTGCACGATTTGCAATGGCTTCCGGAATAGAAACCGGCTCTCCTGCTCCAATAACAGTTGCACACATTGTATTAGATTCGATTTGTTTTGCTATTTCATCAGCTGTTAAAAGTTTTTGATTGTAAACATCTTTCCATATATTCATAGTCTCTCCTTCAATTCAATGGCAGTGTCAGTAAGACACTGCCATTTTATATTTTTGTGCGATGTTGTCATATCGCAGTATATAATAGTAAATTTAAAATTTCTTTATTTTTAGAAAAATATAACCAGTACTGCTAAAGATACTACCGTAATAATAGTTGGTATTACTACAGTTGTCACAAATATATGCTTGTATGCATTCTTGTGAGTAAGTCCAAGTACTGCAAGTGTCAGGAATATTCCCGGTGAATGCGGTAAAGTATCTAATGCACCGGCAGATATACTCACCAAACGATGCAGAAGATCTAAATTTGCACCTGATGCTAAAAAGCTGTCTGTAAATGCACTGAACATTATTCTTAATCCGCCTGATGATGATCCTGTTATAGCAGATACTACGCTCGTAGCAACAACACCTTGTGTATATGGATTCATTTTCAAGCTTAATACCCAGTCAACTATTGATGCAAAAGCCTGAGAGTTTGATACTACGGCTCCAAAAGCAACAACTCCCGCAAATCCTCCAATAGCGCCGATACCGCCTTCTAATCCGGAAGATATTATCTTTTTAATATTTTTCCCTTTGAATTTATCAAGATTGAGAACACATACAACCACAGTACCGGCTAACATAGCTCCCGTAGCAAGCATGGTTGAATTAAGTCCGAATCTGCTTCCTGCTACAATAATAGAAAGCAATATTATTATAGGTAAAAATGCTTTGATGGGTGATGGCAGCATACTGCGATCCTGAATTTCATTTTTTTCAATATCAAAACCTTCAGGATTTACCCAGCATTCGTTATTAGCTCTTACTTTCTTTTCACTGTAATTAAAATAAAACAACGTCATTACAATAAATGCTATTGAAGCAACAATTCCGAAAATAGGAGCAGCAGTTAATGTTGTTCCCAGAAATTCAGTAGGGATTACGTTTGTAAGCGCAGGCGTTCCCGGAAGAGAAGTCATTGTAATTGTCGACGAGCCGGCCGCTGTTGCAGCTACTATTAAATGCCGAGGCAAATTTGCTTCTTTGAAAAGCGTGTATGCAATTGGTGCCAAAGCATATATAACAACAAACAGGCTTATACCTCCATAGGTCAGCACTACAGTAATCGCATAGCAAACAAGTAACACTCTTGCCCTGCCGAACCAGTCAATAAACTGATACGCTATAGATGTTGCACTTCCGGATTCACTCATAAAATTAGCGTACATGCTTGAGCAGCATAATAACAAGAAATATCCTGCATAAGCCCCTACGTAACCGTTCATATAGAATTCTGAAAATCCCTGCCATATGCTGATTCCATTTGTAAGTATTACTACAAGGGAAGCCAGAAGTGTAGATGCAAGAGCACCTAATCCTCTGTATGCGCCAACGGCAAGTACTATTACCGCTAAAAAAAGACCAATAATAGCAAACGTATTCATAATATTTTCTCCTTTATATTTTAATATTTTTTAATAAATAATTTTCTTTATTCATTGAAAACATCAAGTTGTACCCCTGCCTATAGAGGCAGGGAACATCTTAATTCAGTTATAAATACTTAATAAATGTTCTGTATTTTCTACGATCTATACATTGCACCATTTATGCTAAGTGTAACTCCGCTTACAAATCCTGCCTCTTCTGATGCAAGAAAAGCTGTGGCCGCTGCAATATCTTCAGGTTCGCCCGGTCTGCCAACCGGAATACTTGCAATTATTTCGTTTCTGATCTTCTCCGGAATTTCCTGTGTCATAGCAGTTTCAATAAAACCCGGCGCTATAGCATTAACAGTAATTCCCTTTTTCCCCAATTCCATAGACAGAGTCTTAGTCAATCCGATTATCCCTGCTTTTGCTGCCGAATAATTTGCCTGTCCAAAGTTTCCGGAAAGACCGACAACCGAACTTAAGCTTATGATTCTGCCGTATTTGTTTAACTCCATATATTTACTTAATTCCTGTGTAACAATAAATACAGATTTCAAATCAGAATCAATCACTTCATCCCATTGCTCATCAGTCATCTTTTTAAAAGATGAATCTCTGGTTATCCCTGCATTGTTGACTAATATGTCAATACTTCCGTATTTTTCAATAACCTTTTCTCCAAGAGCTTTAACCTCTTCCCTGTTTGTTACATTGCATTTAAGACCAAATGCTTCTCCACCATCATTTTTTATTTCAGCAACAGCTTCATTTACTTTATCTGCATTTCTGCTTGTTACTACGACCTTTACACCTTCTTTTGCAAGTCTTTTCGCTATTGCAAGTCCGATACCCTGAGTGGAGCCTGTTACAACCGCAACCCTATTATTAAATATCATGATATACCTCCCTTGGCGTTATTATTTAGGATTTTGTTCCATTTCAAAGATACCTGCCGCACCCATTCCCCCGCCAATGCACATGGTTATCAATGCATATCTGCCATTTGTGCGTTTCAGTTCGGATAGTGCCTTGCAAGTAAGAACTGTACCGGTAGCACCAAGCGGATGTCCTAAAGCCATAGCACCTCCATTTGGATTAATTTTCCCCAAAGGCAGCTTTAATTCACGTATACATGCGATTGTCTGCGATGCAAATGCCTCATTGATTTCAATTACGTCCATATCATCAATAGTCAGACCGGTACGCTTCATCACTTTAGGCACAGCAACAATGGGACCTAAACCCATAATATCGGCAGCAACACCACCGACAGCAAAAGATACAAATTTCGCAACAGGAGTATAGCCAAGCTCTTCTGCCTTTTCACGTGCCATCAATATAATAAATCCAGTTCCGTCAGTCATCTGTGATGATGTAGCAGCAGTTACTGCACCATCTTCCTTGAATGGTGTTTTTAATTCAGCCAGCTCTAACATATTTGTATTTGGTCGTATTCCTTCGTCTTGTGATATAACAATCAATCCGTTATCTGTTTCTACTGTTATGGGAATAATCTCATCAATGAATTTTCCGGCATCTCGAGCAGCTGCTGCCTTTCTATGACTTTCTACAGCAATTGCTTCCATTTCATATCTTGTTATTTCACAGCGTTCAGCAACATTTTCGGCAGTCAGACCCATAGAAATGTAAGTTCCGGGAATTTGTTCTGACAAAAGTGCATCCTGATATTCTACTGGATGCAGCATGTTCATGTCAGTCATCATTTCAATTCCGCCGGCTATTACTACATCCATCTGATTTGCCATAATTGCATTCGCAGCCGCAGCTACAGTTTGAAGACCGGATGAACAAAACCTATTGACTGTCTGCCCCGGTACAGAATCAGGCAAACCTGCGCGCTGAGCAATCAAACGACCTATATTATAACCTGTATATCTTTCCGGTGTAGCACATCCTACAATAACATCATCAATAACAGCCGTATCAAAGCCGGGCAGCTTTGCGATAACGCCTTTCAGTGTCTGTGCACCATATTCTATGGGATGAGTCTTTGCGAAAGAACCTTTATATGCTTTAGCTAAAGGTGAGCGTCCATACGCCACTACAACCGCATCTCTTTTGTTGTTCATAGTTACCTCCTAAAACTTTAATTAATACCAAGCATTTCACGTGCTTCTGCAGGAGTAGCCGGCTGCTTGCCAAATTCCCTGACAATTCTTACGGCTCTATCAACCATCGATGGATTTGTTGCCTTCTCTCCATGAGACATATAAAGATTATCCTCCAGACCAACGCGCAAATGTCCCCCTAGGGCTAAAGCTGCATACATAATCGGAAGATGTGCTTTTCCTATTCCGCAAGCCGACCATATAGTGCCTTCCGGAAGATGCTGTGACAAATATAGTAAATTTTCAACAGTTGCATCCATTCCTCCTAAAACCCCAAGGACAAGCTGGCACCACATAGGTTTTTCGATATATCCTTTTTCAATATAATGTTTTGCATTTCCAAGCATGCCGTAATCAAATATCTCCACTTCCGGTTTAACATTATACTGATTGTAAACATTACATAGCTTCTTTAAGAAAGAAGGATTGTTATCAAATATTCCAATATCTCCCCAATTAAATGACCCAATATCGCACGAGCCCATTTCAATCTCCGGAATTCCGATAAAATGGGCCATCCTTTCTTCTTCTGATAAATCAGCTGCTCCGGATGATGTGCAGTTAATAATTACATCACAATCCTTATGTTCTCTTATTAAGCGAACACTTTCTCTGAATCTTTCTATGTCCATAGTACCTTGACCATTTTCATCTCTCATATGAAGATGTACAATAGCAGCTCCTGACTTCCAGCTTGCATAAGCAGCATCAGCTATTTCCTGAGGCGTGTATGGAACAGCCGGATTCTTCTCTTTTGGTGACCAGGCACCTGTTAAAGCACATGAAATTATTACTTTATCTTTCATAATAAATCCTCCTAAATTTTTTATTTTTATGATTCAGATATAATTTATGTTATTTTGCTTTGTACATATCGTAAGTAAACCAATTGCTACTAAAATATTTTAGATTGCTCATGGACAAAGGTAATTCTTTGTTCTCAATTTTTTTAACGATTTCAATAACAGTATCGTTAAATGGAGTCGTAATTCCATGCTTTTTGCCTACTTCAGAAACGTAACCGTTAATCATTTCAACCTCTGTAATCTTGCCTTTTTCCAAATCCTGAAGCATACTTGCCTTGGCATTAGGTGCAAATGAATACATGTATATAAACATCTTCTGATTTTCATTAAATTGCTCTTGATCCTTAATAGACAAGGAATCAGGAGATAAACCCAAAACCAATGGCGGTAATTTATAGCCTTCTGCCTCACAACAAACCTTAACCTCACGTCCTAAATAGCTCACGCAGGCCCTTGCTTTTTCATTCTGCATCACTTCACCAAATGTACATCCGCAAGCAGCAGACATGCCGCTCACACATGCATTATTGACCAGCTTACCCCACCTGGAAGCCATAAGGTTAGCCGACACCGACGTTGTACCCATATGGTTCAGAATCTCTGCAATTTTCTGTATACGGTCGGTAATTTTCCCGTTAATTTCTCCAATATCAAAGAAATGGTCAAGATTGCTCACATCTTGTGTCAATTCTGAGACTCCGGGAGCAGAAAAAGTTGCACTCCATAATACTGCACCGCCAACCGTACGGTTTTCACCAATATACTTTGCAACAAAAGGCTCCGGTACACCGTTCTGAAGTGTACAAACAGTACTGTTTTCACCAAGATGAGGAATCAACCGAGGAAGAACAACTTCATTAGCTGTTTGTTTCGTAAACAAAAAGACAATGTCATAAACACCTTCCATTTCATCGGGTGTATATGCTTTGACAGGAACCTTGAAATCGACTTTTCCAATAATATGAGCACCCTTTTCATTCAATGCTTTTACATGCTCTTCGTAGCTGTCGATAAAATCTACAGGACATCCATTCTTTATTAAGAATGCACCTAGTACGGTACCCATAGCCCCACAACCCACAATAGCAATTCTCATAATATTAACCTCCTAATATTACATTCAAAAAATATTTATATTAACAACCTTATAAAAGCAACTATTATGCCAATATGTTTTATTTATATAAACGGATATAATTATTGTAAATTTCTGTTATTTAAAGTGTTGAAAACACAACGAAACCACATGATATAAATTTTTAGGCTTCGTATAATATATTTGAATTTTTCCATAAAAATATATTTGCGATATTGCAAATATTCGCATTTACGCAAATTATTCTTGCATTATCGCGAATTTGATAATATAATTTAACTTAACGTATATAGCGAAGGGGGATTTTTAATGGAACAAAACTGCGAATTTTTATCTATAATATTAGAAAATATAGATATTGGTATTTTTGTATTGGACGCAGAAGGCAATTACCTGTACGTTAATAATGAATATTGCAACATTCTTAATAGACCAAAGGATAGTTATGATGGCATGTCTATTCCAAAATTTAAAGAGCAGGGATACCTGACTTACAGTGTCTGGGAAATGGTCATGGAGAAAAAAGAGCCCGTAACCACTATTGTCACAATTAATGATTTTATATTTCATAAGGTGTATCATTTTTTTACTACCGCTACCCCGACCTTTAATACAGATGGCTCAATCAAGTACATTTTTTTTACACAGGAGCCAATTGAAAAGACAAGCAAGCGTATTCAGACCGGTATGCTAAACCGTCATGTCATAACAGATCATATGATTAATCCAAGGGATAAGCAATTTGATATCATAGCTGAAAGTCCCCAAATGAAGCAATTGCTGGAAATGCTATCTCAAGTATCGAAGACAGATGCATCAATACTAATTTCGGGACCATCAGGAGTCGGAAAAGAGGTTTTAACAAAGTATGTTCATCAAACGAGCCTTCGCAGCAAGGGACCGTTTGTTGTATTGAATTGTGCTGCAATTCACGAAAATCTTATAGAATCCGAACTGTTTGGTTATGAGAAAGGTGCCTTCAGCGGAGCATCTTCTTCAGGGAAAGAAGGGATGATAGAAACAGCTAACGGCGGAACCTTGTTTTTAGATGAAATCAACTCTATGCCCCTTGAGCTTCAGGCAAAACTTTTACGTGTGCTTGAAACTAAACAGGTTATTCGTTTAGGATCTGTATTACCGAAAAAAATTGACTTTCGTTTGATATGCGCAACGAATGAAAATCTTTTAACTCTTGTTAATGAAAAACTGTTTCGTGAAGATTTATTTTACCGTATTAATGTAATATCAGCATATATACCTCCGTTAAGTGAGCGCAAGGAAGATATAATACCCTTAGCTTTATTTTATTTGCAATATTTTTGTGATAAATACAGCTGTGTAAAAGCATTTCATGAAGATCTGTTAAATTCCATGCTTTCTTATGAGTGGCCCGGAAATGTCAGGGAGCTACGAAATTTTATCGAACGTCTGATTATAACATCCCCTGATACAGAGCTTGTAATTTCAGACATTCCGCAGAAAATTATCGTACAAAATGCAGGGAAAGCAACCAGTACAGTTACACAGCCAAATTTGCCGTCAATTGACGGTATCCCTATGAAGCCCAACGAAACATTTTCATTAAAATCTTATATGGATGAATGCGAAGAGCAGTTGCTGCGCAATCTTTTAGCACAGCATAAATCACCATCAAAGGTGGCACAATTACTAAAGCTCAATCTATCAAATGTTTATCGCAAAATAAATAAATATAATTTGAAGTCTATAATAGAATAGTCTACATTATAAGACATCGTAATCACTTAGAACGCAGTGACAAAATATAACTAAAAAGAGATAATTGAACAATTTTCAATTATCTCTTTTAATGCTGTGTATTGGTTCTACGATTCATTTTACTCTACATCCTTGGACCCACACTTCCTTTAAAATTGCGTTATAGTTTTCCATATTTGCCAAAACCAACAATTGATTTAATGTAGCGTAATCTCTGATGTTTCCACTTTTACCGGAGTTTTCGTCTCTCCATTGCTTAGCGGTTATTCCAAACAAAGCTACATTTAATACGTCGGCTTCGTTAGCATATGTCATCGAAATTTGGTAAGAAGTCAATTCCGGCGGAATTAAATTTTCTTTGATGGCATCTGTATGAATTCGATAATTTAGCTTTGAAATTTCACGGTTCAAATTCCAGTTCAGTGAAAGTGTGCTGCTTTTATCACTCTTGAGTCTTTTATAGTCTTTAATAATATAGAGTTTGAATTCTGCCGATATCCAAGATGCAAATTCAAAAGCAATGTCAGAATGTGCAAAAGTTCCTCCGTAACGTCCTGATTTAGATACAATGCCAATGGCATTTGTATTTTTTATCCATTTTTGAGGTGATAGTGTGAAAGCATTATAACCGGCTTCTTTTTTAAACCTATCGAATTCGATAGGTTTAAAATTAGGATTATGCAATTGTTCCCATAATCCTAAAAATTCAATAGTATCTTTGCTTCTTATCCAATTATTAATAACAATAAATGGTTCGTCGCTTTTGTATCGTGCGATGTCTGTAAGAGATATAAACTCATCCACTGTTAATGTTTCATACAGGGAATAACCTGAATCTCATATATATCTTAATATTTGGTAAAGCATCTACATAAGCGGTGTCTATTTTTTAAATGGATTCTCGAATACTATGAGTATCTCTCTCATAGGACTATCGTACTTATTACTGTCTTTGAAGAAATCCTCAGCATATCATAATGGTGCATTAGTGGAAATTGAAGCGATTGCCGAATTTCAGGATTAGGGGATATCACATATGCAATCTTCGCTTTATTTCGGCTAAAAGCTTTCTATCTTCAAATATTAAGATTGTCGATAGAGAGATTATACTTGTTACGATACATATGAGGGATGGGTACAATACGCTCAACCCTCCGGTAAATATGAATATTATGGGTATTATGCCGAACAATCCGTCAATGATTATATATACGATATAATCCTCAATGTAAAGCTTTAACACCTTCGAAATAACTGCCATTGAGAGCATTGCAAAAAAGCATACAAATGGTATCACATAGCTTATGGACCAGCTTCTCCATCCGGTCAAATAATCCCAAACGATGGCTATTACGGATATTATCATTACCTGGTAGATTATGTTTTTATGAATGTTTTTTCGTTTATTGATTGCAGTAATCAAGCTTGCCCAGACAGAGCCAAGCCCTCCCAATATAAATATCGACCATGCTCCCCAATCATCGAGAAGAATATTTAAAGCAGCCGTCGTGCTTGCTATTATAATTGAAACTAACAGCAATATTTTAAAAAAGAAGCTGTGTTCTTTGTATACAAACATAATCTGAGGAAAAACCTCGTCCTGGGATTTATCTCCCTTTAGTGTTTCCTGACACAGCGGGCAATTCTTTCTGTTGCCTACAACTTCAACTTTACAATTATTACAATATTTCACTTTAGCACATCCTATTCTTCATTTACTATATTTGATTCTATTATAACCGGCAGATTTAAGCTTGTAAGCTGCTTGAAAAAACGCCTCTGTATTTCCGTGCTCACAAATGCCGACGTAAAGCTGATTCTCAATTTATTTTCATAAGAACATACACATGCCTGCAGTTTGTTTGTACTGACAAATATGTCAAATGATGATATGAACTGCTTGATTTCATCCGGAACTACAACCTTTCCCACATTTGACAATGTTGATGTATAGCTTCTGTCTACAATGCTGTTGGCTATCTTTAAGGCTATATCCTTTATGCCGAGGGGGATTGCCCTAAGCAAGAAATTGTGCTCTAAGGATGAAAGGTTGTTTATTCTTTTAGCTAATATTTCCTCAGTAAGATTTTCCTCAAATTCTTTTTTCAAATGCTCAATCACTTCTCTTAAATCACTGCTTCCGGATGCAAAATTGTAGCTTACGTTGATAACTCCAAAAAAATTTCTTGCGGTTTCCGAATAAAAATAATTTCTTAAATTAACCGGAATACTTAAAACAACTGACCTCTTTTTATGTCTGATTGGTATTTCTTCATTTATGGCACACATCAAAATTGCCGCTAAAAAAATTGTCAGAGATGTATTATATTCCTTTGCCTTTTGTATTATAGCATCTACGGGGACAATTCCTTCAATTACACTTATTCTGTATTCCGGAATTTTCATTCCACGAAGCTTATATGCTGTGACGTTTTTCTTTTTAGCACCTACAACCGTAGAGGAATAATATTTTTGAAAGCTGTCATCCATTTTCTGAGCCACCGACGCTTCTATATCCAAGTGAGGAATTTTGTCTTTAAATTTATATTCATATTTTATGATTATATAATGAAAAACAAGGGTCTTAAAAAACTGAAGAGCTCCTGCTCCGTCAGACAAAGCGTGGTAAACCTCAAAGCTTATCCTTTTTTTATAATACATAACCCTAAAAAGTAATGTTTTATTGTTTTTATCATATAGAGGTGAGCATGGCGGAAGATTCTCCTCCATTACCACCGGCTTAAAATGACTCATTTCAAAATAATACCAAAATAAGCCGCTTTTAATTATTGATTTATATAACGGAAATGCATCTACCGTTATATTTAACGCATTCTGCAGCGCATTTTTATCGACATTATCATATAGCTCACATGCAAATCTGAAAACCTTCGTGTCACTTTTCTTACTGTTGGGCGGAAAAATTTTAGCTGCGTTATCTAATTTTTTCCAATCCGTTACTTTCTTATTTTTCAATTGTTTCACCCCGTTGTCTGCTGAGAAAACTGTTTATAATTTCATAGCTTAATCTAACCTGAGGAAATCTCAAGGGTAGAGCAAAATAACCGTGAAGTGCATCCTTAACCCTGTATATTGAAACATAATTTCCTGCCTCTCTAAGCATTTTACCGTACTCTTCCCCCTCATCCCTGAGCGGACAATATTCTGCCGTTATAATAAGTGTATCCGGCTGTTCTGATAAATCCTTTGCCAGTAAAGGTGCAAAATATGGACTTTCTAAATCTTCTTTTTTGCTTATATATAAGTCCATATAGTCATTAATTCTTTTAGAAGTAAGCAAATAATCTGTTCCATAATCATGAACCGATTGAAACGTTGAAGTTTCGCTGTGGTCATTACATGTTGCCGGATAAATTAATATTTGGCTGTCAATCTTAAATTCGTTGCGTTCCTTCGCTAAGAGAGACAAACAAGCCGCTAAATTTCCTCCGGCACTGTCACCTATCAGCGTAACCTTTCCGTTGTTAATTTCTTTGTTTGTAATAAAAAGCTTTGCAACCTGATAGCAATCCTCCAATCCTGCCGGAAAGGGATTCTCCGGTGCAAGCCTATAATCTACTGACACTACCTTGTGATTTGTCATTTTGGCCATATTGGCACAAACTTTACTATAGCTGTCAATATTACCTGCAACCCAACCGCCGCCATGGAAAAATAATAGAACAGGAAAATCACCCTCTCCCTCAGGCGAAAAAATTCTTACGGGAATAGCATGCCTGCCGGAATCAACGGCACAATCCCATGTATTGTATAAGGGCTTTAAAGATTTATTAGCTAAATTAACTAAATTTCTATATTGTAAATAATTTTTCTTTATATCAAACTCTCTGTAGGATATAGCTTTTAACGCTGCTCTTACTACTTTATTTATAGCCATAATAACCTCAATTTATTAATTTACATTATTATATCATAAGTGCAAGCCGCTTATCGTCTTGCTTCACACCGATATATGCATTATATATATATATAACATATGTGTCCACTAATATTTGAATTTCTAACTATAATTTTAATTTCAGTAATCTGTTGACATTTTAAACTATTATATTTACAATATTATGTAAGTATAATATAGAAGAGGAGGAAACAATATGCAAAAATACGTTTGTGATGCATGTGGTTATGTATATGATCCTGCAGAAGGAGATCCTGATAACGGTATAGCACCTGGAACATCTTTTGATGACCTTCCGGAAGATTGGGTATGCCCGTTGTGTGGAGTTGGTAAAGACGAATTTTCACCGGAATAAATTGTAAAAGACTGTGAGCTTCCCCCCTTTTGAAGCTCACAGTCTTTATCAGTAATTGGATTATTCGGTTTTTTCAACTTGGGATGCCTGTATACTCAAGTTCTTATCAGATATGTTATAAGTTATAATAATTGTTATACCATCATCGTTGCTTATATTAAACCTATACATAATGCAATAAATATAATTAAGCAAAACCCAAGCACAGGTACAAAAACAAATATACCTGAATTTGATGATCTTATTGAATGCATATCGACAAAAGAGGAAACTGACCCTGACTCATTAATTCTAAATGAATTTTTGAGCAATCTAAGGACGCTTTCCCCTTCAGAACGTGCGGTATTTAATTTATATGCCGAAAACAATACGGCTAAGGAAATTGCTGAAAAGTTGTTCTTAAGCATTAATACCATAAAAACTCACACTAAGCATATTTACGCCAAGCTAAACATAAAATCAAAGGATGAGCTTTTGCTTTATGTTGAAATGCTTAAGGAATCAGGTAAAAAAATTATATGATTGTGCCGCCGCCGATAACAATATCCCCGTCATAAAATACAACGTGTTGACCGGGAGTTATGGCTCGTTGCTTATTAATAAATTCAACCAATATTCTATCATCGTCAACCGGGTACAGTAATGCCTCCGTTTCTTTTTGGCTGTATCTGGTTTTTACTGTTGCACTCATTGTTTGAGTCAATTTTTCAATAGCAATCATGTTAATATCTACTGCTGTCAGCCTGTTTTTATAAAGTTCTTCTTCACTTCCCAGAGTAACAGTATTTGTATCTTTGTGCTTATCAATTACATACGCAGGCTTGCCAAGAGCAATACCGAGTCCTTTTCTCTGACCTACGGTGTAATGAATAATGCCCTTATGCTCACCCACCGGCTTGCCCTGAGTGTCTATGAAGCTGCCTTTTTTAGATTCAACACCCATTTTATTCTCAAGGAATCCCGCATAATCTCCATCCTGGACAAAGCATATATCCTGACTGTCCGGTTTCCTTGCATTAATCAGATTTTTTTCTTCGGCGATTTTACGAACCTCAGATTTGCACATACCGCCTAAGGGCAGTAATGTTCTTGATAAATCGTGCTGCGTCAATACGTACAATACATAGCTTTGATCCTTGGATTCATCGACTGCCTTTTTTAACAGATATCTTTTGCTTACATTGTCAAATTCTATTTGGGCATAATGACCGGTTGCAATATAATCTTTTTCCATCAACATTGCCCTTTGAATAAGCTTGCTGAATTTAATGTATCTGTTGCAGTCGATACAAGGATTGGGAGTACTTCCCGATTCATAGCTTCTTGCAAATTTTTGAATTACTTCATCCTTGAAGGTTTCCTTAAAATTAAACACAAAATGTTCTATCCCCAATTTATGACACACTCTTCTTGCATCCTCCACATCCTCCAAGGAACAGCAGGTTCTTGTTCTGCAAGATGTTAAAATATCTTCGTTGTCAAATAATTTCAATGTTGCTCCGCATATATCATAGCCCTGGTCTCTAAGCAATACTGCCGCAACAGAGCTATCCACTCCGCCACTCATAGCTACCATAACTTTTTTATTCATGTTTTTCTCCTTTAAAAAAACAGGACAATATTGTCCTGTTTAAATTGTAATTACAAATTATTATATAGCTAATGATTTTTAATGTCAAACAGTTAGTTATCATCCAATTCGGCTTTTTTCTTTTTTTCTTTTCTTTCAATGAGGGAAGCAAACAATACTCCAACCTCAAACAATAAAATCATAGGTACTGCAAGCAGTATTTGCGTTATAACCTCAGGCGGAGTAAGTATTGCCGCTACAATAAATATAATTAATATTGTGTATTTTCTGTTTTTCTTTATGAAGCTTACGCTTATGATACGGAATCTTGTCAGTATAACCATAATTATAGGCAGCTCGAATATAATTCCGAATGATAAAAGAGTATTTATTACAAAGGTCAGATAACTGCTGAAGCTTATCATCTCTTCGATTTCTTCAATCTGGAATCCCATGAAGAATTGAAGCATTATCGGAAGTACTACTAAAAATGCAAACACTACTCCTGCTATGAAAAATATCCCCCCTACAAACAACGAGGTAGCTATAGTCCTTTTTTCTTTTTTTTTCAGACCGGGACTTACAAAAATCCATATCTGCAAAATCAAAAACGGAGCAGACACTACAAAGCCGCTTATAACGGCAATTTTAACGTATGACAATAAAAGCTCTGCCGGAGCAATAAATACAAAATTTATATTTGGAGCTATATCAATTATATACCTGACTATCACCTCAGAAAAATTATAGCTTACAAATACTGAAACAATCAAAACAACACTTGAATATATTAACCGCTTTCTAAGCTCTGTCAAATGCTCAACCAAGGTTAAGCTTTTCGCATCATCCTTTTCCTGTTTCTTACGCATCATTATCACCTTCTATATTAATATAATTCTTCTATTGATTTAATTATGCAATACAACACATGATTTACAGGTGTAGGTATATTAAGTTTTTTACCCATTTCAATAACTGTTCCGGCAAAGTAATCAACCTCTGTTTTTCTTTTCGCCTCAACATCCTGAAGCATTGAAGTCCTACCGTTCGGTGAAAAGCCGCTCATCAAGGTTACAAATTCCTCTATGTCTTCTTCCCTTAAATCAATGTCAGATGATTTTGCAATTGCCAAAACCTCCATCATTGCTTCTTTGTATAATGTTAAATTAGTATCTATACTCGTTATTTTTCCATAAGGAGCTCTTGTTATTGCTGTTATCTGATTAGCTCCCACATTAAGCATGAACTTCTTCCAGATTGTGCGTATCATGTCAGGAAATACAATATTCTCTATACCCGCTTTGTTAAAGCAATCAGAGACAGCTTGTACATCTTGGGATATTGTGGTATTGTCTGCTTCACCAAAATGTATTACTCCGTCAACCGTATTGGTTACTCCTTCTTCCGACCTCTGAGCATCAATCTTCATAGACAATCCGTAAAGAACCTTGTTTTCGGGATATGCAGCATGAATTCTTGACCTTGCTGTTACTCCGTTTAGAAGTGTAATTAAAATTGTTTCCTTGCCGACAAAATCTTTCACATCATCTATTGCTTGTGCCAATTGATAATTCTTTACACAGAATATTATCAAGTCAATTTTTTTATTTAAATCACCGTTTGAAATAATCTCCGGATAAAATGTTTTGCCGTTCAGGGTAAAACCATCTTTTTTTAGCTTTTCCTTTCTGCTCTTATCAGCAATAACCGCAAAATCTGAACCGTATGTGTTATACAATAAATTTCCGTAAACTGTTCCAACAGCACCCATTCCAATTAATGCAACCGATTTTATCTTCATTTTCATACCTCTTTGTTAAATTATAACTAAATTAAATGTCACATGCCTCTATATGTGACATCAAAACCTATTCCATTATAACGGAATTAAATATATTATGCAATGCAAATAACCATACTTTTGACTTAAATCAAATAAATATAATTTGAAATCGTATATAATAGGTTATAATAGAAAAACGGAGGTATGTTTATGAAAAAATTAACATTGCAATTAGAAGAGCTTGGTTGCCCAAGCTGCGTGAAGAAAATCGAAACAGCATTGAAAAAACAGAATGGTGTAACTGAGGTAAGCGTATTATTCAACTCAAGCAAGGCAAAAATTGAATACGATGAAGAAAAAATCGATCCTGACAATATATCCAAGGTTGTGACAAATCTAGGTTATGAAGTATTAAACTCAAGGTAAGCAGATGACCCAAATCTCTGATTTGGTGTCAGTCGCTTATCCTGAACGATAGTGAAGGATCTCGTATGACAAACGATGAGATCCTTCACTGCGTTCAGGATGACAGAACAGACAGCGATTAAGAATTAAGCACACTGACAGAGACCCGTTCGCTTTTGTTAGCGAACGGGTCCCAAAATCAAATCAGGCATTACTAAGTAATTTTTTTACGTAATTAGGTAATGCAAAGCAGCCTTTATGCAGCTCCGTATCATAATACCTCGTATCAATTTTAATTGAATTCCACCATTCCTCATTTAAATCCTTAACAGGGTCATATTTTTTAGAAGCGAATCCAAACAACCAATGCCCCGAGCCGTATGTCGGTATGTGTGCCTGATATACCCGTGCTATAGGAAACACTTCCTTGATTTTTTTGTGAGCTTTTTGCATTGCTTCCTGTTCTCTTTTGTAATATGGGCTTTCATGCTGATTAACCAATATCCCGTCTTCTTTTAAGGCTTTAAAGCAATTTTCATAAAATTCCTTTGTAAAAAGCTCTACACCGGGTCCTATTGGGTCCGTAGAATCAACAATGATTAAATCGTATTCATTTTCTTTGGTTTTAACAAATTTAAGACCATCCTCAAAATACAATTTAACCTTTTCGCTATTTAACCTTGAAGCGGTAAAGGGCAAATACTCCATAGAAATATCCACAACCTTTTTGTCGATTTCAACCATTTCAATCTTCTCCACCGAGTTATATCGTGTAAGCTCTCTTACCGTTCCACCATCTCCGGCGCCTATAACCAATATATTTTTTATATTTTGATTTACAGCCATAGGAACGTGAGTTATCATTTCATGGTATATGAATTCATCCTTTTCTGTAAGCATAACAAAATCATCTATTATCAACATCTTGCCAAACTCCGGTGTTTCAAATACATCAATCTTTTGAAAATCACTTTGTTCACTTACAATATGTCTGTCTACTCTTATTGAAAACCTAACATTCTCTGTATGTTCTTCAGTAAACCATAACTCCATTAATTGTCCTCCTGAAAAATATTCATACCGCTAAATATTTCTATCATTTCTTTCCTCAAGTTATCAGAAATCTCTAATCTTTTCCTGGGCGGAAGTTCAAACACATCCTTATTAAATAAATAATTTTGCAAATCAATATCCTTAATAAGCATTTTTGTATGAAATGTATTTGCCTGAAAAACATTTATATCAATAGCATCATATTTTTTTAATGTTTCTCTATCTATATAATCTTGTATTGATTTTATATCATGATCAATAAAGAACTTCTTACCATTTATATCTCTTGTAAATCCTCTGACACGATAATCTATAGTTATGATATCCGAATCAAAACTATTTATCAAATAATCCAGCGCATTAAGTGGAGATATTTGACCACATGTTGAAACGTCTATATCAACACGAAACGTGGAAATTGCATTTTCCGGATGATGCTCCGGATATGAATGTACGGTAACATGGCTTTTATCTAAATGTGCATGTATGGTTTCGTGTTCAAGCGATTTTTTACAAATATCCTTGCCAAGATTGCATGATTCATCAATTTCTTCGGGAGTTAATGCTCCCTCTGCTATTAAAATATTTACCGATGCTCCCTGCGGATCGTAATCCTGTTTAGAAATATTTAGAATATGCGCTCCGATTATATCGGTTACGTCGCATAAAATCTGCGTAAGTCGTTCAGAATTATACTGTTCGTCAATATATTCTATATACTCCATTTGCTCTCTTTCGCTTTTTGCATAACAAACATCATAAATATTAAAACTAAGCGATTTTGTAAGATTATTAAATCCATACAATGCCAGCTTTTTTTCCAACCCTAACACCACTACCTTTCTTTTTCTAATTTGTTTATCATTATAAACTATACATACTTCTATAGCAAGGTATAATTTAGCTTGATAAAAAACCAATAAATTGGTATCATTAGAAACAAAATAGCCAAGGGGGGAAATATGAAATCCTGTAGCCATTGTAATCACAAGGACCATTACTGTATTGATAATGTGCCTATTTTTCGAGATCTTCTTCCTGATGAAAAGGAAAGCATAATGAATTCATCGAATCAGAAAAACTTCAAAAAAGGAGAAATAATATTCACTCCCGGTGATTCCTTCGATGATTTGTTTGTTGTTAATAAAGGTATGGTTAAAATCTCCAAGGTTTCAAGTTTAGGAAAGGAACAAATTTTAAGAATTCTTAAGCCTGGAGATTTTATGGGGGAATTAACTCTATTCAGCAAATCAATATTAAGCAATACCGCGGAGGCGTTGGAGCAAACGGAAATTTGTATTATTCAAGGAAATAGAATCCGTCAGCTTTTAATTCAAAGCCCTGAAATAGCAATTAAATTTCTTCAAAAATATACGGAAAGAATTGAAGAAACGGAAGAATTGATTGAACAGATAGGACTTAGAGATGTCGAGCAAAGAATTGCCAATTATTTATTGATTGAAATAGAAAATAACCGGATTATTAACAATAATGGAAAATATGAAGTAGCTCTGCCTGTAAGCAAGGGCGATTTAGCGGCACTTATCGGTACTACTCAAGAAACATTGAGCCGCAAGCTTTCACTTTTTCAGGATAACGGATGGATAAAGCTTAAGGGTCAGAGGATAATTGAGGTTGCTGACATTAAAAGATTAGAGAGTATCAGATGATACTCTCAGGCTGCTGAAAAAGCCCCCCTGCATCGTTACCGTTCATCCGGTCAATCCTCACGTATGTCTAATACGCTGCGGTTGCCCGGCTTCCGGCGCCTTGCAGGATGAACTTTTTCAGCAGCCTATCATCTTGTTATTTTATACTTTTATTTTTGTCCAGCTGCCTTTTAAAAACCTCATATAATTTATAAATAACCTTAATACCTGATCAGTGCCAAATGCAAACCAGGCGCCAATCAATCCAAATCCTAAAGGATAACAAAACAGCCACGTAGCACCCGGTCTTACTAAGCCAATACTTAAAAATGATGTTATAGCTACAAATTTTGTATCACCCGCGCCTCTGAGTATTCCGCCTACAACTACGTTTGATGATTGTATTGGAGCCGTAGCTGCAATGGTGAGCATAATTGCCGCTCCTGCCGCTATCACGGCTGCATCATCTGTAAACAGAGATACAAGGAAAGATCCCCCAAACAAAAATATGAATACAAATATTAAGCCAACAGTCAAAGCTATCCTCTGAAGAGATTTACCGTATATGGTTGCCAAATCGGATCTTTTTGCACCTAAGCTCTGACCTACCAATGCAGATGCCGCAATCCCCAAACCATCACCAAATGCAAATGAAATACTCATAATATTCACACATATCTGATGAGTTGCATAGCTTATCATTCCTAAGCCGGCGACTAATTTATTTGTAGTGAAGAAGCCTACACGCATAAATACCTGCTCAACAAATGCACTGCTGCTAATACCTAAAACACTTGATATTATTTCCTTTTCTAATTTCCAAGATTGTTTTTTACGAAGCTCTAAAAATTCATGAGCAAATGTAATGGATTTTAATGAAAGTAAAAATCCTACAGTATTGCCTATGGCAGTAGCTATGGCTGCACCCGTAACACCAAGTTCAGGAAATCCTAAATGTCCTTTTATCAGCAAAAAATTAAAGAATAAATTCACCAAGTTTGCTGCTATGTTTGTTTTCATTGATATTTTTGTATTGCCCGCACCCCTTTGCGCAGCATTTATTGTTAAGCTTAAGGAAGTAAAAAAATTACCTACACAGATTATTCTAAAATAAGTTACCGCAATTTCCACTACTTCCTCTTGAGCACCGGCAAATACAATCAACGGTCTTGCATAAATAATACCCAGCACTGATAATATTAATGATAAAAAACCACATATAACTAATGATTGCCTTAACGCTTTGTTAGCATCCTCTCTGTTGTCTTCACCTTTTCTTCTGGCGACGACAGCAGTAACCCCTATATTTAAAGAAAATATAACTGCTAAAAGTATCAGCCTCGGTTGGGTGGTTATACCGACTGCTGAGATGGCAGCCGCTCCTAATGAGCCAACCATTATTAAATCTGCAGATGATATAAGCTGGACCAGAACAGCTTCTATCGCTGATGGCCACGCAACCTCTATTGCATTTTTATATACTTCTTTATCAGAAGGAATATCCCCAACAATCTGGTCTTGTCTCACCATAAATTTATTGGAATAAATACGCCCTAAAAATTTTGTCATTTCTTTCTCCTTTATTTCAATCCCAATTATATGTTACCTCTTTTATAATAATAATTCAATACGCATTATGTTACTGATAGATAATAAAAAACTGCCTAGTTATTCACACTAAGCAGCCTCTATTGCTTTTTATTAAAATTTTTAGGTTAAGGAAGCTCCGAATTCTTTACATCTGTTGATTGCATCTTCATCAGGATTCCAAAGCTCTTTTATTCCTTCTGATATTACTTCAAACTTACTTTCCTTTAGATCTTCCGTAACTATTTTTACCGCTTCTCCACTCCATCCGTAAGATCCAAATGCTGCAGCCTTTTTATCTGTAAACTTCAGCCCTTTTATCATTTCCAGCAAGCTTGCCACAGATGATAAAATCCCATTGTTGATTGTAGATGAACCGATGAGTATCATTTTGGATTTAAACACTTCGGTGATAATATCGTTTTTATCTCTTTTCGCACAGTTAAACAGTTTAATAGTTACGTCCTTATCCTTGCTTTTAATACCTTCTGCTATTGCTTCAGCCATTCTTCTTGTGCCGTCCCACATTGTGTCATAAATTATGGTTATTTGATTTTCTTTATAACTCTTCGCCCATTCAACATATTTATTAACTATCTGCAGAGGATTATCTCTCCATATAATTCCGTGACTTGGGCAAATCATACTGATTGGTATGTTTAGTGCAACAACTTCCTCAATTTTGCTTACAACAAATTTACTGAAGGGAGTAAGTATATTTGCATAATACTTAAGAGCTTCAGTAAACAATTCTTCTTGGTCTACCTTATCATTGTACATCAATTCGGACGCATAATGCTGACCAAAAGCATCATTGCTGAAAAGTATATTTTCTCCTGACATATACGTCATCATAGAATCCGGCCAATGCAGCATTCTTGCTTCAACAAAGACTAATTTATTTTTACCTATGTCAAGAGTATCACCGGTTTTTACCTCAACAAAATTCCAATCCTGATGATAATGTCCCTTTATTATTTTAACTCCGTTTTTAGTACAATAAATAGGCGTATCAGGTATTTCTCTCATTAAATCGACCAATCCACCGGAATGATCCACTTCGTTATGATTCATAATTATGTAGTCAATTTTGTTTAAGTCAATTTCTTTTTTTAGATTTGCAACAAATTCCTTTGAAAATGGCTTCCACACGGTATCAATTAAGACCGTTTTCTCATCCCTTATTAAGTACGAATTGTAAGATGATCCCTTGTGTGTTGAGTACTCATCTCCATGAAATCTGTTCAGTTCCCAATCAATTTTTCCTATCCAGCTTACAGTATCTGTTAATTTAAACATATTTGCACCTCCCGATTTCCATTTATATTAAATATATATCAAATGATTAACTATTACAACATTTTAATCATTACAGATATCTTTTTTCCAAGTTCTCCAAAACATCAACATAATATTTTTGTGTTCCCTTTTTTTCTGCTTCGAGCTCAAATGCTTCTGTTTTTAAATTAATTTCATCAATAATCTCTTTAGGAAGATTTGTTTCTCCAAATTTATAAACCGCATCGTTTTCTTTAGCAATATGTCGTTTCAACAGATGAGTATATCCTACCGCATTACTTATTATGTCAAGCTTACTTTCCTCATCTCCGTTTTTAACTCTTTCCAAGGCATCTCTCAGATCACTCATATACAATCTTCCTAAATCGTGCTCTACAAGCATGCCGTGAGTTATTAAGTTTTCACCTAACTTTCCCAGCTTAGTTTGCATTTCCTTAAACAAGAATTTTTCTTCTTTACCGTGATGATGTTCATCAGCATAATTTTTTATAAATTCAATCATTTTATAAAAATCATCGTAATTTATATCTTCACCCTTCATCACTTTGTAGCATGCTTTTCTCACAACATTCAACATTCTAAGTATATAATCATGCTCCATTACCATTACTTGCACACTGTTCATACTTTTAACTCCTTGAAATTTTATATGTATCATCACTTATTTTTTCATATTTGATATTTGATGGATTTAACAATCCTTTAATGAATTCATCTCTAAGCATGTAATAGATTTTTATATCTCCCTTTGCTTCACTCCAGTATTTGCTGTGTACGCATTCATATCTTTTCCAAACAACTTCATTTTCATCTTGATTTACAACAGCATTTACATGGTCGCAGGGCATTCCGTCCAATAGCGTATCGTTTACGGCCTTAAATGCTTCCTCTATCTGCGAATTACTGTTTAACGGCGAGTAGTTCTCTCCGTTTCTAAAGAAAATTTCCTTGATTTTTTCAACCGAATCAGATGTTTTGCTAAGCAATGCGGTCACTGCAAAAGCAAGTTTTGTTTCAACCTTTGATACTTGGTTCTGAAGCCATCCATGAATATTTCCTACATCAATAACCTCATCTAATGGCTTTAAATCTCCGTCACCATATTTTTCACACAAATTTTTTTTAAAATATGTGTCATCCGTCAAAGCTAATATATCTTCAACTATATTATTTTGAATTTTAATTTTATTGTATAGCCAAAAATGTATTGGTCCTAAAAAAGCGCTCATTTGTGCATCCCCTTTCCTCTGGTAAAATAATGAGCATGATATATCATGCTCATTATATCATGCTCATTGTTTTACGTCAATTTATTCATTATTGTTCAGAATTCTGAAAATTATTCAATCTCTGAAGCAATTCGTCCACGTTAAATCCATGTACCATCGCAGCATCTTCGATTGATTCCATTTGGGATGAAGGGCATCCTAAGCAATGCATTCCTGCACCCATCAATATTTCCGCGAATCCCGGATTGATTTGCAATATTTCACCTATATACATGTCTTTTGTAATTTCCTTTGCCATAAAAACCTCCTTATTACGTTTGATAATCAATTGATGTGTAATTGTTAAGCAATTGATTAGCTATTGACTTCAAAACCTCTTTTATTGTTACCAATTAACCTAAAAATATTTTTAAATCGTCTTCTACAGTTCCTATACCTGCTATTCCAAAGTTTTTAACCAATACGTCAGCTACGTTTGGTGATAAGAATGCCGGCAATGTCGGTCCTAAGTGAATATTTTTAACTCCTAAATACAACAGTGCAAGCAATACAATAACAGCTTTTTGTTCATACCATGCAATGTTAAATGCCAGTGGTAATTCATTGATATCCTCTAATCCAAACACTTCTTTTAATTTTAATGCTATGAGAGCAAGAGAGTATGAGTCGTTGCATTGTCCTGCGTCCAGTACTCTAGGAATACCTCCGATATCTCCCAATTCCAATTTATTGTATTTGTATTTAGCGCATCCTGCCGTTAAAATAACTGTATCATCCGGAAGTGCTTTAGCAAAATCAGTATAATAGTTTCTTGATTTCGCTCTTCCGTCACATCCCGCCATTACGAAGAATTTCTTAATTGCTCCTGATTTAACTGCATCTACAACCTTATCTGCTAAAGCAAATACCTGTTCATGAGCAAAGCCGCCAACTATTTCGCCTGTTTCAATTTCTGTAGGCGCAGAGCATTTTTTTGCAAGTTCGATTATTTCCGTAAAATCTTTCTCTGAACCTGTAACACCTGCTATATGCTTACATCCAGGATATCCTGAAGAACCTGTTGTAAACAATCTGTCCTTGTAACTTTCTCTTGGAGGCACTATACAGTTTGTTGTCATTAAAATAGGTCCGTTGAATGATTCAAATTCTTCTTTTTGCTTCCACCAGGCATTACCGTAGTTACCAACTAAATTCTTATATTTTTTAAGATGTGGATAGTAGTGAGCAGGAAGCATCTCTGAGTGAGTATAAACATCTACTCCTGTTCCTTCTGTTTGCTTCAACAGCTGTTCCAAGTCTCCCAAATCATGTCCTGATATTAATATACCCGGGTTTTTACCAACTCCTATATTTACTTTCGTAATTTCCGGATTTCCGAATGTACTTGTATTAGCTTTATCCAGCAACGCCATTGCAGATACTCCGATTTTCCCTGTTTCTAATGTTAAAGCAACTAAATCATTTACATCTAAGCTGTTGTCTAAAAGCTTTGCCAATGCAGATTGCATAAATGTATTTACTTCTGAATCATCATATCCTAACACATTTGCATGCTTCATATATGCTGACATACCTTTCAGCCCGTAAGTTATAAGCTCTCTTAAGCTTCTTACATCTTCGTTTTCTGTTGCCAACACACCTACTTCATCCGAATTTGCTTTGACTTCAAATTCAGTCTCTGCATCTGCAGTCCATAAAGCTGCTTCTGATAAGTTTGTACTGTTATCTAGTTTATTTAATAAGTCATTTTTAACTTTTAGTGTCATTTTAATTCTATCATTAAACACGCTGTCATCAAAATTTGCATTTGTTATGGTTGTAAATAAGTTAAGAGTTACTAAATGATCTACATCTGATGAAATCTCTTTGCCTTCTTTTCTTAATTTTGAAGCAACTTCCGATAATCCCTTAGATGTATAAATCAATAAATCTTGTAAATTTGATGTTTCAGGCGATTTACCGCATACTCCTACCTTAGTACAGCCGGCACATCCCGCTGTTTCCTGACATTGATAACAAAACATTGCATTTTTCATTAATCTTCCTCCAAAACTTTAATCATATTTTAATTTTTAATTTTTGTCTGTCCTTTATAGTTATATTAAAACATACGCCCTGTAATTTCTGTAACATTTGTTACAATGTTTGATTGTTATATATCTATTTTTCTAATACCCTGATAATAAAATTATAAACATTCAATAATTGCCGGCCATTTAACGATATAAATATTCTGATATTGCTTTATTGACATCATGTTATATTTAATGTATTGTTTAGTTAAGCTAATTTTAAATATTGGAAATCGGAGGTACTATGGATTTTAAACACGAGAAAAGCAGAATTTATCTGGAAAATGAAGACGGCAATTGTATAGCTGAGGTTACATTTCCCGAAGTATCAAATGATAAGGTTAATGTAAATCATACATATGTAGATCGTTCCTTGAGAGGTCAAGGGGTTGCTGATAAGCTTATGACCGCATTAGCTTTAGATTTAAGAAAAAACAATAAAAAAGCAACGGCAACTTGCTCGTATGCAGTCGATTGGTTTGAAAAACACCAGGATTTCGAAGATGTGTATAAATAAAAACAAATTTACAAAACAATTTATATGTGTTATTGACTATAAGACAGAAACTTTGTCATAAGGAAAGATAAGTAGAAGAACGATAAAAAGGATTTGTGCACATTCACAAATCCTTTTCTATATTTTCACTGTTCACTGTTCATTGTTATATGCATCCATCAGAAAAATCCGAATGGCATATTATTTCAATTTCATCATTTCTTAACAACTTAATGATATGTTGTTCTATTTCTTCAGGTGTAATATTTGGAGCAAATCTCGCCACCACATTACCGCCTTTATCTACTAAAAACTTAGTGAAATTCCACCTGATATCATTTTGTTCTAAATCAGGCGTAAATTGTTTTACCTTTTCATAAAATTCTACAGTTTCTTTGTTTCTATATTCTTCTGCCTGAGTTTTTAAGTATTTATACAATGGTTCCTGATTTTCTCCGTTTACATCTATTTTAGAAAACTGCTTAAACGCAACACCGAAGCTTAATTTGCAGAAGCCTACTATTTCCTCATTGGTTCCAGGTGCCTGACCTAAAAACTGATTGCTTGGAAAATCTAATATTTCAAATCCTTCAGGTTGAAATTTATCATAAAGGTTTTGTAACCCGTCATACTGAGGAGTGAACCCGCATCCTGTAGCCCCGTTAACTATCAATAATACTTTTCCTTTATAATCTGATAAAGATATATCTTTATATTCTGCATCTTTTACAATAAAATCATATAACATAAATTCCTCCTATTGGTAAATTATTTATATTTAATATACCCTCATTTTATTATTTAAAGCATATTTTTTTGATATCCGATTTATAAATATGGTACAATATGTACAACAAACATTAAATAGGAGTTTATAATGATAACAATTTTAAAAAATGCTAAAATATATGTGGATAAAGGAAATTTCCAGGAAAGCATACTGATAGATAATGGGATAATAAAGGAAATTGGAACTAATGAATACATATCAAAATTTGGGGCTGATAAAGAAATTGATCTTTGCGGAAAAACTGTACTTCCTGGGTTAAACGACAGCCATATGCACCTTTTGGCAACAGGTGAAGCTATGTCGTTATGTGATTTGACACAATGCAGATCAATTGATGAAATTATAGAAACATCCAAACGGTTTTTAACAAACAATACAAATCCAAATATTATAGTCGGAAGAGGCTGGAATCAGGATAACTTTGCAGCAGGTGAAAAAAGAATATTAAACCGTTTAGATCTGGATAAAGTATCAACAGATATTCCCATAATTTTCAAAAGAATATGCGAGCACGTAGCGACAGTTAACAGTAAGGCACTAAAAATGCTAAACATTGACGAAAGTACATTCGTCGACGGCGGAGAAATTATTATCGGAAGTGACGGCAAACCGAACGGTATATTAACGGAAAATGCCATTTCACTTACTGACGCAATTATTCCTACAAAAACTGATGCTGACAGAGAAAAAGAATTTTTAAAAGCTGCTGAATATGCTGTAAGCGTTGGCTTAACATCTGTTCAATCAAATGACGTCATCAATGGCAATCATAGAGATATATTCAGAATACTTCATAACATATATGATAACAAGAAAACGAAACTAAAATACGATACACAGTTCAACTTCCAAAATATCAATTATTTTAATGAATATCTTGAAACAGAATTTAAAACCGGAACTTATGACGGGAAATTCCTGTCTAAAGGTGCGTTGAAGCTTTTCAAGGATGGATCCTTAGGCGGAAGAACCGCACTTATGTTAAATGACTACCATGATGAACCGGGAATTAAGGGTGTCGCTGCACTAAGCGATGATCAATTGGAGGAAATGTGTTATGCAGCAACATCCCATAATATAAGGGTGATAACTCATGCCATAGGTGATGGCGCTATCGAAAGTGTTATTAAAGCTTATGAAAAAACTATTGATAAGCGCAACAAAAATAATTCTCTTCGGCATGGAATCGTGCATTGCCAGATAACCAACAAAAATCAGCTTAAAAGAATCGCAGAATTAAATATAAGCGTTATGTATCAACCGATATTCTTGGACTGTGATACTAAAATAGTTGAGCAAAGAATAGGAAAAGAATTGGCTTCTACATCTTATGCCTTTAATACGCTAAACAAACTATGTGTACCAATAAGCTTCGGAACGGATTCTCCCGTTGAAAATTGCAATCCATTTCCCAACATTTATTGTGCAGTAACAAGACAAAGATTAGACGGTACACCTATTGGAGGATATGTACCTGCCGAAAGATTAAGCGTAGAAGATGCCATAGACATTTATACCGCCGGAAGCGCTTATAATGAATTTAAGGAGAGCATTAAGGGTAGATTGTATAAAGGTTATGCTGCGGATTTAGTAGTGTTAAATACAGATATTTTTACTATTGATCACAACGAAATAAAAAATATTAAAGTAGATTTAACCATGATTGACGGTGAAATAGTTTTTGAGCGGAAATAACCGCTCATTTTTTTACATATCTTTATGATTTTAGAAACCTCCCTTTTAACTTCCAAACCTTAATTAAATTTTTTTTATTTTTTTGTCATAGTATTAAAATTAACGAATATTTTTTTTTTTTATTATAGTATTTTTTTCGTTATATTGCAGAAAATAAAATGTAAGTGAAAAATATGCTGCCGTTAAAAAATATTGTCTTAGCCAACAATTGAAAAATCAACCTTTTATTAATAAACGTATAATATTGTTATGTATTCTAATATTATTAAATTGAAAAATTTGTCGGATTCTAATTTGTTACATAATTAACCGTTATTTAAAATTTCGTAATATTTGAGAGTCAAAGTACTTAGAATCATAAAATATTGTCGGATATTTTTGTACAAATTTCAAAATGTTACTTTATTTATCATACTTATGAACTTTTTTTCATTTTAATTGTGTTGTGCATATGTTTTCATAATGTTATAATTAGAAAACGTTATATTTCGTAATAACATATTTTATACGTTATAACGCATTTATTTTAAATTACTAAATTTTTTTTACTACAAGGAGGAAACATGGAACAAATTATGGCGGTAAATGATTTTATTAACGGTATTGTGTGGGGACCACCAATATTGGTATTAATCGTTGGAGCAGGACTATTTTTATCTGTAAAAACAGGATTTTTCTCAATAACCAAATTAGGTTATATCTTAAAAAACACCCTTTTCAAGATGTTTGCAAAAGGCGGAGAAGGCGAAGGCGAAGTAACACCATTCCAGGCAGTTGCAACAGCACTTGCTGCAACAGTCGGAACAGGTAACATCGCCGGTGTTGCAACCGCAATCGCAGCCGGAGGACCCGGAGCTATCTTCTGGATGTGGCTGGCGGCTATTCTTGGTATGACAACAAAGTTTGCTGAAGTTGTTTTAGCCGTTAACTTCAGAGAAAAGACAGAAGACGGACGTTTTGTCGGCGGACCTATGTACTATATAGAAAATGGACTTAAATGGAAGTGGTTGGCTGTATTGTTTGCTATATTCGGAGGATTTGCGGCATTCGGTATAGGTAACATGGTTCAGTCTAACTCAGTTGCAGATGCTTTAGAAACTTCTTTCGGCATTGCTCCATGGATGACAGGAGTTGTGCTAGCAATTTTAACTGCATTGGTAATCATCGGCGGTATAAAGAGAATCGGTGCTTTCACTGAAAAGTTGGTTCCTTTCATGGCTGCAGTTTACATTCTTGGCGGATTGGCAATTTTAGTTATTAATATAGCTAAAATTCCGGCGGCAGTTGGATTAATATTCTCAAGCGCATTTACAGGTCAGGCGGCAGTTGGTGGATTTGTAGGTGTAGGTATAAGGCAAGCAATCAGATATGGTATTGCTCGTGGAGTATTTACTAACGAAGCAGGTTTAGGTAGTTCTCCTATAGCTCATGCGGCGGCAACTACGGATCATCCGGTACGTCAGGGACTTTGGGCAGTATTCGAAGTATTTATGGATACTATTGTTATTTGTTCAATCACTGCATTAGCAATTATCACTTCAGGTGTTTGGCAAACGGGCGCAACAGGTGCGGCTCTTACTACAGAAGCATTTGGTGCAACTTTACCTGGCGGTGGATATATAGTTTCTATCGGTATCGTATTGTTTGCTTTCTCAACAATAGTTGGTTGGGAATACTACGGCGAAAGATGTGCCGAGTACTTATTCGGACCTAAAGTAATTATGGTATATAGAATTTTATGGATACCTTTCGTAGTTGTAGGTGCAATAGGCGGTCTTGGATTTATTTGGAGTTTAGCTGATACATTAAACGGCTTAATGGCAATTCCTAACTTAATAGGTGTTGTGTTCTTAAGCGGTACAGTATTCAAGCTTACTAAAGAATTCTTTGCAAAAGAAAAACTTTCAGAAAAATAATATAATGACTCAAAAAGGTTGGAGCAAAAAACTCCAACCTTTTTTAATTCTTCGAAGCAACATTGGAGTTTTGGGGGTATAATTAAAATTCTATGGAATTATTATGAATATCAACTAAGTATTTTTTGCAATTTCCTTTAAATCTATTGATTATCAGAGATTCGATGTCTTCCATAGCATTGTATAAAGATGAATCCTTCTCATATTCAAATCCGACAAGCTGGAAAAATATATCAGAGCTGTCAAGCGTAATTTTCCCCAATTCACTTTGTCTCCAAACCCATTTTAAAGTCTGAACAACATTGCCGCTTGTAAAAACTAATTCATTTTCCTGTACATCTTCATACTCTTCACAGCCAAAAGGTAAAAATATATCTCCCTTCCTACTGAAACGAACCTCTAAATCCTCATGTATATCCTTCAAATCGTGACCTCCCAGGGATATACCCTGCTCTATAGAAATTGCATTGCAAAGGTCAACAAGAGCATTAATAACAGGCAGCCGGCCTCCCTTGATAATTCTTTTAAACATCGCTTCCACTGATGGAGGATACTTATTTGGATTAATTCCCGTCTCAGTCATAACCTCTCTGTAATTCTTCACATTGTGCAGTTCTCTTAATTGCTCCTGACTTACTTCATTTCTCATTTTGTTTTCCGCATTTCTTAATCTTCGTTCATCCTCATCAGAGGTTTCTGAATTAATAATATTATGTCCTACTATTATCCCGAACTTAATATTCGGCTTTAATTTAAATATTGATTTATCAATTGTATATTTCATTTTATCACTCCTCGTTTGTCTTTTAAAAAATATTATACCAATAATACCATAATCAAGCAATTACCTATTTAAATTATTTAGTCGGAATATTTTTTTACAAATTGAAAATAATAATATTGGAGGTGTTTCATATGAATTTTACGAATAAAGAAAGAACTTTACTAGAGGATCAAAAAAATCATGAAAAAATCTGCGTCCTAAAATATTCCAATTATGCAGACTTAACAACAGACCCACAGCTTAAAAGCATTTTTAAACAAATCGGTCAAACCGAGCAGGAGCATTATAATACCATTGAACAGCTTTTAAACGGACAAATGCCTCAAATGCAGCAATCAGGTCAAGGTGGTTCACAACAAAGCAGCGGCGGTCAACAATCCGGTTCTCAGGCACAGGGTTCCGGTCAAGGCGGTTCACAGCAAAGCGGCAGTCAGAATCAAGCGCAATCTATGCAGTATCAATCAAGCTTTATACCGCAAAATCAATCTTCAGGATACAATACATCCGATAAGGATTTATGCACGGATTTGCTTATGACTGAAAAATACGTTTCAGGAGCGTACGATACTGCTATCTTCGAATTCAGAGATCCGCAGGTTAGAAACATTTTGAATCATATTCAAAAAGAAGAGCAACAGCACGGCGAGACATTATATAAATATATGGCAAGCAAAGGGATGTATCAGGCACGGTAAATGCAGAAGTGGTTTAGCCGGCGAGCTAAACCACTTTTTCTGTTTTATTTTCAGCGACCTACTATATGAAAATATGTTGTACCAGAACCATATACACCACGGTTCCCGCACCAATACTCAATAAAGTATTTTCCTTCCACAAATGCAAAGCAGCAATTATCAAAATGGATATTCCCTCCGGCATACCATAAGGTGATGCGTTTAAATTTACTTCCTTTAAGCAATAAACCACCAATATTCCAATCGCAGCATAAGGCAATACCTTTCCTAAATAGCTTATATATGGACCTTCACTTTTACGGGAAAATAAAAAAAACGGTAAAAATCGTGTAGATGCAGTTGCTAAAGCCACTACCACCAATATAGTTAAAGCTTGAAATGTTGTCATTCAGCCTCATCCCCTTCTATTTTATTTTTCATAATTGTTAATAATATCAAGATTACAATCATTGAAGGAATTATAAAATTATTCGGACCGAAAATAATTAAACAAGCAATTGAGCTTAGTACTCCGATGATAGCGGGAATATGCTTCTTTTGACTTTTCCATTGACTGATAAATATCACTACAAATAATGCCGTCAAAGCAAAATCCAGACCCTTCGTATTGAACGTCATCATATTGCCAAGCAGGCTGCCCATTGCGGTTCCCAGCGCCCAATAGCAATAATTAAGCAAAGATATAAAAAACATGAAATAGCCTTTATCCACACCTTCTTTTGGTTCTGCGGCACACAATACAGAAAAAGTTTCATCACTCATCCAATATATTATAAATGGTTTTAACTTGCCTGTATCTTTTATCTTATTCATTAAGGATAAACCGTAAAATATATGTCTTGCGTTTACCATCAAGGTTAGAAATAAAGCATATATCGGATTAAATACAGATGTAAGAAATGTAATCGCAACATATTGCGCTGATCCGGCATAAACTATTAAACTCATAAGCAATGCCCATATTACTCCATAGCCTTTGCTGTTCATTATTATGCCGTAGGCGGCACCCAAAAATATGTATCCTGTCATAATTGGAATGGTGTGAGGAAATGCCTCTAACAATGCTTTTTTCTTTTCTGTCAACTTAACTCCCCCTAATTAGTTATATTGACTTATTTTATATGAACGGCAGCCTTATTTCAAGAAAAAAATAAGTATACTGTAAGTACAATAAAAAATACCTAAATGAGCTTTAAGTATTTTTTATTGTATTTAAGATTTTTTTTCTTCGCCATTATCACTCATATCTATTTTTATTTCTTCCGTAACCTTATTTGCTTGCTTTTTAAAATTTCCAAAGGCATCTCCCAAGGACTTGCCTATTTCAGGAAGTTTAGCAGGACCAAATATAATCAATGCAATGGCTAAAATTAAAACAAGCTCCATAGGACCAAGTCTTCCCATGTTCTTACCTCCGTTTAACATAAATTTAACTATGAAATATCATCAACATAACAAGCTGGACAGGCAGGGGATTTCTCCCCTGTCAGATTGATGACAAAGTCATCAAGATGATAGGCTGTTGAAAAAGTTCATCCTGCAAGGCGCCGGAAGACGGGCAACCGCAGCGTATTAGACATACGTGAGGATTGACCGGCGCAGCGGCAACGAAGCAGGGGGACTTTTTCAGCAGCCTGACAGGGGATTTCTCCCCTGTTTATTATTATGCTAATTCAGCATTTAAGAGTTCAACCATTTTTTTAGTAACGTCAGCTGCTACACCTGCACAACGTGTTTTTCTTTCGTCACTTCCCATTGCAAAGCCTGTTTTCTCCATAAATTTACCAACTGAATCCGCACATAGAATTGAATCGGCAACAGTCGTATCTAATGTCATATCAGGTTGATAAATCGGAAGTTCTGCTCCTCTATACCAATTTTCTAATTCAACTAATACTTTTTTTGACGTATCAGGGTCACAAACTGCTCCTATACATACTGCCGCAACACCTAACGAACCGCATAATGCCGCTTGTTGATATCCTGCGCCTGCATTTACAAACATTGCTGTTGGATATTGATTATATGGATATCCAACTTCTTCCGCTAATATTCTGAAGAACCCTTCAGCAACACCGCTGCCTCAGCCACCCTTTTCTTTATATCCAATAAAAGCTGCTGCCTCTGCCTTAGCAGGATCGATTTTCTTGTACGGAAACGGATGTTGTGGTTCTTGTGATGTATCAACAGCTGCTGGTGCCGGTTGAGAACATCCTGTTAGCAATCCGCCTAATGAACCTACTACTGCTACACTTGCCGCAGTATAACCCATTCCTTTGAGAAAATCCTTTCTTGAAATTTGTTTGTTTTCTGACATATTTAATCTCCTTAATATAAATTTATGTAATTAAGAAAAACTTTTACATGTCTATATTATACTACTTGTCTTATTTTTGTTCAAGTATTATTTATGTCATTTGTCAATAACTGTTGCAAATATAATGTATACACTAATCTTAACTTTTTATTAACAATTTATAAATTATAGAAAACGCTCTTATAGTATAAAATATAACAAATTATACTTTAAGATAAAAATAACAAACTTACTCTATAATCAAAATTGTAGCGATGATGCTTCACAGAGTCAATTTGCTGACTCTGCTTTTTTATATAGAATAATATTTAATTTTTGCTGAATAATATTCAGTAAGGGATTTACATGATATTCGAGGATTTATAAATTCAACCGTAAGGAGGCAGTAAATTTGAGTGAAGGTTTGGTTGTAGCTGTACGCGCTATAATAGCTTTTTTTTCATTGCTTATTTTTACAAGATTATTAGGAAAGCAGCAAATAAGTCAGCTTAATTTCTTTGATTATACTCTTGGCATTACCATCGGTTCAATCGCCGCAGAATTAACTGTAGATTTGTCAAGCAGGGCATGGCCTCATTGGGTCGGCTTGTTAAGTTGGGCACTGTTAGGTTTTACTATGGAATTTATAACAATGAAATGGAGGTATGCAGCTAAATACATAGAAGGTGAACCCACAATAATAATAATGAACGGCAAAATTATGGAGAATGCACTAAGAAAAATGAAATACAATGTCAGTGATATCATGGAGCAATTAAGAAATAAAGATGTATTTGACTTAACGGAGGTTGACTTTGCAATCATTGAATCTAACGGGCAATTATCCGTTCTTAAAAAACCGGAATATGAAAATGTAACCTGCAAGGATTTAAATATAAACAAGAAGAAATCCGGCATTAGTACGGAGTTGATTTACGACGGTATATTAATAGAGGAAAATTTAAAACAGCTTAATAAAGATAAAAAGTGGCTGATTACCCAGCTGAAATCGCAAGGTATTAAAGATGTGTCTGAAGTTTTTCTTGCTACCTTAAATCCCGGAGGTTCTTTATATGTAGATAAATATAAGGATCATATAAAAAAAATATTGGATATAGGTGATTACAAGGGACCATATTAAGGAAGGGCGACACACCTCTTTCATAGGGCAAGTCTCTGTGGGATAGGAGGAATGTCCCCGTCAGAAGGAGAATTTATGAGAAAGTTTTTAGTCAGGGCTATACCCGTTGCATCTATTATACTTTTTATTTTAATTATGGTAAGCGATAATTATTTAAAACATTCCTACAGCGAAAACGATAATGTCGTAAAATCCATAGAGCTGATTATGAATGATGTAAACATGGAAAACTGGGATGAAGCAAATAACAAGATTGCTGATTTAAATAATGCATGGATGAAAATAGTTAAAAGAGTTCAATTCAGTGCTGAAAGAAATGAAATCAATGATTTTGACAAAAGTGTCGCACGACTTAGAGGGGCTATACTGGCAAGGGATAAGGCCGGTGCTATGATGGAACTTTCAGAAGCTTACGAGCATTGGGAAAATTTAGGAAAATAAACAAGCATCATCCTCAGCTTCTTTCACTTATAGTTTAAGCGACTGACATAAAATCAAAGATTTGGTGTCAGCCGCTTGTTTTAATTGATTTTATCCTTAATTTTTTTAATAAGGTTCTATGATCCACTTCCATTATAAACAAGCTTAAAATCATCAGAAATGCTCCTATATATGATTTTAAAGTAAGAACCTCGCGAGCAAATATATACGCAACTATACCCGCAAACAACGTTTCAAGAGAAAATATAACTCCCACGTGAGATGCGCTCGTATATTGCTGAGCTACCGCCTGTATTATAAATGCAAGTCCCGTGCAGAATATAGATAAAAACAATACCGAAGCCCATATATTTGGTGTTGTGGGAAAATTCGGTTTTTCAAATATGAATGCAAGAAGTAAATTAAGTGTTCCTGTAACCCCCAGTTGAAGAATTCCAAGCTGGAAGGGATTAACCTCTTCCTTTTTAACGGCTCTCTCAGTAATCAAAAGGTCGATTGAATATACAAAGGCACACATGATAGACATCGAATCACCAAACAAATTTTCAGAATTAATTGCAAAGTTATCCTTTAAGGTTAATAATGCAATTCCAACAAAGCTCATTATTATTACAATGCTGAGCTTTTTATCAGGTGCTTTCTTATATATAACACTTGATAAAATAGGGGTAAAAACAACAGACAGACCGCATAAGAATCCTGTATTTGACAATGTTGTATATTGAACACCCAAGTTAGCGCCTATGTATACAAACACCAGAAGAAAACCTAAAATAATACTGTATTTTAAAGTTTCCTTAGAAATATTTCTCAGTTTACGATAAGATAAAGCAACTGCAACTGCAAATGCAATCAGAAATCTGTTTGCATTTAATGTAAATGAGCCCATATCTTCCAAACTTATGTCTACCAACAGGTATGAAACTCCCCAGCCTAAGGTAACTAACAGCAGCATCATATCAGCCTTTATTTGCTTAGTCATAATTAAACCCCCTTTAACCTATAGAAATTATACATCATTAAAAATTAAAATGCTATAATTTTTAATTTAACATATAATTTATATATAATCGGGGGTAATTTTGTGAATCGTAAAAATATAGTAATTTATAATATTATAATTTTATTTAATTTGTATTTTTTTATAGCGGTATGTTTTTCAATAGTTTATATAGCCTTAACATTACTTAAGCTTGGTTATATAGTAGATCATTATGCTTCAGCCGCACATCAAAACCAGCTTATAGATTTAATCAGCCGCTCTCTGTACTTCAGCTATATAACATTGTTTGCCGTAGGATACGGAGACATGACTCCTTTAGGACTTTCCAAAGCAGTATCAATGGTACAGGCATTTGTGGGATTTATTCTGCCATATGCTATATTGTTAAAATATTTGATTTATAAGCCAAGCTTTTTAAGAAGCCATAAAAAATAAATAAGTCCCTGATATTATTAACTCACTATTTGATAGTAGACTCTTGCAGTTAAATAATATACAACCAGATAGAATAAGGCAAACACAGCTATAGTTGCTACCGTGCACATAGCGAATAATGGTACATTTGTCATACCAAATATTAAAAGCAATTTAGTAATTACCTTAAATGCAAATACGATGTGTACAACTGTGGTTATAAGCGGTAAAAAAAACACGGTCAGCACCTGGCTTTTAATTGCTTTTTTTATTTCACTGCGGCTCATTCCGACCTTTTGCATAATATCAAATCGTTCCTTATCATCGTAACCCTCTGCAATTTGCTTATAATAAATTATTAAGACAGTTGCCATTATAAACAGTATCCCTAAAAATATACCTAGGAAAAACAGCCCTCCGTACATTGTATAAAAGCTTTCTCTTGAAAGTTCCGGACCATCTGCTCTGCCGTAAGTATCACTTTCTCTGATAGAGCTGTTTATATTATTAATGAGGTTTACATGAACTTCGCTGTCTTCATCAATATTAAACCCATAATAATACGAACGAATATCAACTCTTTCAGTTATATTCATGGAAGCAGATATTCGATTTACTGTATCTAAGCTTTTGACCACAATAACATAGGAATTTGTTATGCTTGCCATAGCCTCCCTGTCCAATGAACTTAAAGACATTAATTTTTCTTTTATTGTTATATTGTATCCGTTTAAATTTAATTCATTTTCTGTTATGCTGCCTCTTTGTGAATACAATAAACATTCGTCATCCTTCAGCTCAACAGCTTTATTTTCCATTCTATTGAATTCCTCGAGTGTAATAATTCCTATTGTTGAAATACTATCCATTGTATCAAATTGATTTTCTACCGGCTTAAAATATGTTCCTTCCTGAATAGCAAGAAGTTCCGTAGAACGATAGTAAATTACATCTTTTTGTTCAATGTACGCGGCAGATGTTTGCTGATTTATAATTTCATTTAACGTTTTTGCTTCTTCATCCGAAATTTCATAAGCACTGATAATTATATCTTTGGGATATTGTGTTTTCAGAATATCCTCCATACCCGTGTATAATGATATGGTTGACGAAATCATTACAATAACCATTGTAGATAAAATACAGATGTTAGACAGCCCTGCGGCATTTTGTTTCATACGGTATATCATACCCGAAACGGAAATAAAGTGATTAGCTTTATAGTAATATTTTTTGTTTTCTCTTAAACGCTTTAATACTGCTATACTGCCTGCCGTAAACAAACAATACGTCCCCACTATAACTAATATAACAGCAACGAAAAATAAATTTAAAGCAGCTAATGGTGATTCGGTAACAACCGCTATATAATACCCTGTGCCAAGGCACAATGCTCCGACTATTGTTAACAACCACTTTGTTTTCGGTTCCCTTTCACCTGCATTTCCGCCTTTTAATAACTCAACGGGCTTAGACAGATGAACCTGAGTAATATTGAATATAAAGTTTATTACATTGATTGAGCCGAAAAGGCACAGAGAAGCAAGTATAGCTGTTGGTGATATTTCAAATCCAAAGGTTGCATTGAAGGATAGTATTTTAAAAAGAAATAAGATTATTAACTTGCTTAATAAAATACCTGACAATATACCTACGGTAAGTGTAATTGCCGAAGTAATCAATGTTTCGAAAAATATTATTTTGGATATATGCTTTTTTTCCATACCAAGTATGTTAAAAAGCCCGAACTCCTTTTTACGCTTTTTAATAAGAAAGCTGTTGGTGTAAAATAAAAATATCAATGAAAATATTCCGATTACCATAGCACCTAATAACATTACCTGTCTTAAGGACCCGCTGTCCTGTACAATTTCTATATCTTTCGCCACAACTAAAAAACAAATATTATAAAACATCATGATAGTCCCTATGCAGGTTAACATGTAAGGAATATATGTTTTAGAGTTCTTCTTAATATTATTTACGGCAAGCTTAGGATAGAAAAATTTATTCATTTCTGTCACCGCCTGTAGCTATCATAGTAAGTGTGTCTGAAATTTTCTGATAAAGGTCTTCATTTGACATAGAAGCTTTATAAAGCTGGTGATAGAGCTGCCCGTCCTTTATAAACAATACTCTTTTTGCGTGGCTTGCAGCTTTAACGCTGTGTGTAACCATAATTATTGTCTGTCCGTCATCATTAATTTCATTAAATAATTTTAAAACACCGTCAGAAGCTCTTGAATCAAGAGAGCCGGTCGGTTCATCCGCAAGTATTATCTTTGGATTAGTTATAAGTGCTCTTGCTATAGCTGTTCTTTGTTTCTGACCTCCGGATATTTCATACGGATATTTGTTTAATATATCAGAAATCTCTAATTGCCTTGATATAGGTTTTAATTTTTCATCCATCTCATTATAAGGTCTTCCTGCTAAAACCAAGGGTAAGAATATATTATCTTTAACCGAAAATGTGTCCAGCAAGTTGAAATCCTGAAATACAAAGCCAAGGTTATCTCTTCTGAATCCGGAAATATCCTTTTCGTTGATTGTTACAATGTTTTTTCCGTTTAACAATATTTCTCCATTCGTTGGTTTATCCAGTGAAGCCAGAAGGTTTAACAAGGTTGTTTTTCCGGAACCGGATTCACCCATAATTGCTACATATTCACCCTTTTCCACAGAAAAGGAAACATTTGATAGTGCTTGAACAGGATTACCCCCAAAGCGGGTTGTATATATTTTTTTCAAATTTTTAACTTGTAAAAGTGACATATTTACCTCCAATAATTTTTCTTCCTGCTCATATTATCAAAACATTAATGCATCCTGCCATAACTTTGGCTTACATTTTTATTGTTATTCTTACATATATGTAAGTTTACAGGCTGAACTTTCCAGCAGCATGAGGCTATTCTATATTAATTTTAACAGTATCTAGTCCTATTTTAACCTTTGTACCCTTGTTTACATCTGATTCAATAGCAATTGTATGTGAAAGCTTATTCAGTATCTGCTTGCATAAATACAGCCCGATACCTGTAGATTTTTTATCTTCTCTGCCGTTATATCCGGTAAATCCTTTTTCAAATACTCTCGGTAAATCCTCCTGTTCAATTCCTATGCCTGTGTCTTCTATGACTAAGGCGTCTGATAATTTCGGATCCATGAAAATTCTGATTTCACCGTGATGCGTATATTTCAAAGAGTTTGATAATATTTGTTCTATAACAAAAAGCAACCACTTTTCATCTGTCAAAACAGTGTGGTTCAACTCATCATAGACCAATACTATTTTTTTTCGTATAAATAGTTTGGAATATTTCCTGATTGCTTGTTTTACAATATCATCAAGGGAATATTTTTTGAACAGTAAATCCGAGTTAAGGCTGTCGAGACGAATATATTGCAAAGCCATTTCAACGTATTGCTCCACCTTGAAAAGCTGCTCTAAAAGCTCGTTGTTTATTTCGGATTTCTCTGATTGAAGTATTAACCTCATCGCAGAAATAGGTGTTTTTATCTGATGTGACCACACAGTATAATAATCCATCATATCTGTGTAAGATTTATTCTTTTCATTAATATTTTCTACGCTGTTATTATGTATTATTTTGATTAAATCCTGATAATCTTTTTCAATCAGATTAAGTGAGTCATTAATTTTAATGTTCACTTCCGTAACATTGTTTTTTAATCTTAAAAGCTCCTTATGTTTTTTATAAAACCTTATAAAATCCAATAGCACAACAATTAAAATAAACATTACCGCAAGCAGCATTGCATACAATACCGGTTCTACAGGCAATGAATAAAGCAAAAAAACAACGATAAAAACAGTGATAAATATTACAGCAGATATGATTGCAACAGTTTTTCCTGCAAAATATTGAAACAAAACTTTAAAAAACTCTCTCATTTAACCCACCATATATCCCATACCTTTTTTGGTTTTGATAAAATTATCAAGTCCTATTTCTGAAAGCTTTTTTCTCAGTCGTGTTATATTTACAGTCAATGTATTGTCATCAATGAATTGGTCGCTTTCCCAAAGATGCTGCATTATTTCTTCTCTCGAAACAACTTTCCCTATATTGTCCATAAGAAGCTGCATTATCCTGTAATCATTTTTTGTCAGTTCAATCTTTGTATCGTTGTATGTAAGGGTTGTGTCGTTTAAATTCAACAAAACACCATTATATTCTATTTCATGAATATATTCCTGAAGTGAATAGGCTCTTCTCAATAATGCTCCTATTTTTGCAGTTAAAACGTTTATGTCGAAGGGCTTTACAATAAAATCATCACCTCCCATATTCATAGCCATTACGATGTTCATATTGTCAGAAGCAGAGGAAATAAACATAATGGGCACCTTTGATATTTTCCTGATTTCATTGCACCAATGAAACCCATTGAAAAAAGGCAGCATCACATCTAATAAAACAATATGCGGTTTATGCTCATTAAATTTCTCTGTAACATTCTTAAAATCCTTAACATATTCCACATCGTAGCCCCATTTTAAAAGATGAGCCTTTAATGTGTTCGCTATTGTTAAATCATCCTCTACGATCAGTATATTATACATTTTTACCTCCACTCCTAATTCTGCTTATCTCCGCCTTTTAACTTATTTTATATTAATATCTCGATTTTATCAATCAAAATCACCCTTAGGGTGATTACAGAATATTTTTATAAACAGACCTGCGAAAATATCGTTTGTATCATCCTGATAACTTTAGCTCGAAGGATCTCAGCACTTCAAAATCTAAAGGCGCCGGATACCGGCGCCTCAGACTGCTGACAAAGTCAGCAGCAAGTAACAAAAATTACGAAAACTTAACAGAGAAACAGTTGGAAAACCAACA
>NZ_JACBNQ010000013.1 GCF_013403245.1 Sedimentibacter hydroxybenzoicus DSM 7310
AGTAAATCATAGAGTAGTTTAGATAAATCAATGCTTAGCTATATTTACTTTGCATAATCGTCAACTTTGCATAAGGCGGAGTAATCAGTCCGATACTGGCAAATCTATTTATGCACTATGCGTTTGATATGTGGATAACAAAGAATTATCCAAACGCACCATTTGAAAGATACGCAGATGATGCGATTATCCACTGTAGAAGTGAAAGAGAAGCAAAAGAAATATTAAACTCACTGTGAACGAGATTACAAGAGTGCAAATTAGAGCTTCATCCGCAAAAGACCAAGATTGTGTATTGTAAGGATAAGGATAGAAAATTCGAATATCCAACGACAGAATTTGATTTCCTTGGATATACCTTCAAAAGGGTATTCATGAAAGATAGAACTGGAAGACTGCAATTCAATTTCATTCTATCAGTAAGTAAGAAATCAGCGAAGTCTTTTAGAGATAAAATAAAAGCCAAGAAGATACACTCTATGACAGTTAGCAAGATAGACATAATAGCGGAAGTTCTAAATCCCGTGATACGTGGTTGGATAAACTACTTCGGAAAGTATAACAAGTCCGCCATGGAATACACATTAGATTGTGTAAACAGAAGACTTGTAAAATGGGCAATGTGCAAATACAAGCACTTTAGAAACAGACAAGAAAAAGCAAGAACATGGTTAAGAGAAGTAGCAAAACGAGAGCCCAACATGTTTCCACATTGGGCTGTTGGCTTTAAACCATAAGGTAAAATGATAAGAGCCGTATGAATCGAGAGGTTCACGTACGGTTCTGTGAGAGCATTGAGGTGAAATTCCTCTTTGCTACTCGACTGGGTTTATAGATTACCTATGAGGAATTGAAATGGAGGTACTTATGATTTATGTTGATGACAATTCTGTGTTTATAGATTACCTATGAGAAATTGAACGTAAGTGCATTATGCACTTACGTTACAGATGTTTTTGAAGCTGAGCGAATAGGTTTTAATAGAACTACAGTAGAATGTAAATTATAGTAAAATAGAATATGTCAATAAACAATTATTGAAAAACAACCTATTGATAAAGGGCAATTATTCATATACAATAAATAAAAATATTTACAAGTACTATTAAAGGAGTGGTTAAAATATCTAAAAAATTAACTTCTGTTGATAATGTAAAGATTATTTCACTTATTAATAATTCGCCTAAATATGACTCCTATTTAAAGGGTTGCTTTGGTGTTTCTTTTTGGATTGAAGCAGGCTCGGATAACAATAAAAAAATTATTCTTTTTGATGTGGGACCACTTGTTGAGCCATTAGTTTATAATGCAAAGTTAATGGGATTAAATTTATCAGATATTGATATGATTGTACTTTCACATTGTCATTTTGATCATACAGAAGCACTTCACGGTGTTATAAAAGAAATTGGACATAAGGTTTCTGTTTATGCTCACCCGGATATCTTCAGACCAAATTTTATTTTAGAACCAGAATATATGAACTATGCAATGAAAGATGAAAACAGCAAGGGGAATATTGAGAAATTAGGAGGAAATTTTATTTTAAGCAAAACTCCTATTGAAATATATCCCGGAGTGCTTGTAACAGGCGAAGTGGACAAGGTAACAGCTTTTGAAAAAACAGGAGGTGTTTCTTGCTTTACTATAGATGAGGAAGGACGTACAATTCCTGACCTATTGCAGGATGACTTGTCGTTAGTAATGAATGTTACAGGAAAAGGTCTTGTAATTATAACAGGATGCGGACATGCTGGGATAGTAAACATTATTAATCATTCTATTAAGATTACTAATATAAATCAAATTGAGGGAATTATCGGGGGTTTTCATCTTTTGGAAGCAAAGCAAGATAGGGTGGATAAAACTGTTGAATCAATAAAACAATTTTCTCCTCATTGGGTTGCTCCAACTCACTGCACAGGCATAATTCCAACAGCTAAATTTGCATTTGCTTTTGGAGATAAATTTAAGGAAATAAATGCGGGAGATATTATAGAAATCAACAGATGACATGTCGGTCAGGCATGTCATCTGTTCGGTTTATAGGGAGAAATTATAATCTTATCGAAAATTGATTGTCTTAAATTGAGAAGAAAAGTACCATAACAGGTGATATAATTTTAGAACAGGCGGTGATTTTTTGTATTTTGAATATGGAGATAAAGAAATTGAGTTACTGAAGAGAAGAGATAAGAAGCTGGGCGAAGCTATAGACAAGATTGGCCACATATACAGACAGGTTGATACAAATTTGTTCTCTTCGGTTATACATCATATTATAGGGCAGCAGATTTCCACAAGGGCTCAGGAGACCGTGTGGAGGAGGATTTGTGATAGTCTCGGAAATATAGATGCTAAAACCATATGCTCTATTGAACTAAATGAGCTGCAAGGCTTTGGGATGACGTTTAAAAAGGCAGGATATATAAAAGATTTTGCTGAGAGGGTCAGAAACGGGGATTTCGACATGAACCGGCTTGACGGACTTTCAGATGATGAGGTTGTGAGAGAGCTTTCGTCTATAAAGGGCATAGGCGTGTGGACGGCAGAAATGATAATGATATTCAGCATGCAGCGTTCGGATATTGTGAGCTTTGGAGATCTTGCAATTATACGCGGTATGAGGATGCTTTACCGTCACAAAAATATAGACAGAAAAAGGTTTGAGAGATATAAAAAGAGGTATTCGCCATACGGGACCGTTGCAAGCCTGTATTTGTGGGCAATTGCCGGAGGTGCGATACCTGAAATCAGTGATTGTACACCGAAAAAGAAAAATGGGTCAGGAAATGAGGTGCGAAAGGAGCATAGGAAATGATAAAACATGCATTTTATAATTTTGAATTTGGAACTTTGAAAATAGGGTATACGGAGTCAGCGATTATAAGCATTAGGACAGTTGGTAAAATAGATGACAAAGATGAACATTCGCAGCTTTCAGACATGGCATATGAGCAAATCTGCGAGTATATAAAAGGAAGACGAAAAACATTTGATTTCCCGTATGAGCTTCACGGCACGGAGTTTCAGAAACGTGTGTGGAATGAACTGTGCCGGATTCCTTACGGTGAAACCCGAACGTACAAGCAGGTTGCTGAGGCTGCAGGCAATTCGAAGGCAAGCCGTGCAGCTGGTGCAGCAAACGGAAAGAATCCGATTATGATTGTTATTCCGTGTCATCGTGTTATCGGTACTGATGGAAAACTTACCGGATATGCGGGAGGGATCGAATTAAAAAAAACTCTCCTCAACCTTGAGCAGGGTGCTAATAAAATTTATTGAAAAGACGAAAAAGTCCGAAAATATATTTGTGTGTAGCACCAAATTATGGGAACAATACTATATTAAAAACCGTCTATATTTTATAAGGGATAAAGTATTAATTTATGCTTATAAAAATTAAAAGGGGGTTTAAAAAAAATGAAGAAAATCAAAGCATTTGCAACTTATGTATTAGTATTGCTGCTGACGTTATCGTCATTAATGGTTTTTCCAAGCTATGCTTACGGCAGTACTGAGGTTGAAAAGTTTTCATTTAAAACAAAGGAAGGATATTATCTTTGTGCCGAGGATGGCGGAGGAGATATATTAACAGCAGACAGAACTGAAATAGGACCTTGGGAAAAGTTTGAAATTGTCAGTCTTTCAAAAGGATATGTTGCGTTAAAAAGCGACGAAGGATATTATTTGAGTGCTTCTGACGATGAGGAAAGTTTGCACGTTGAGAGTGCGGAAATCGGAAAAAGAGAGAGATTTACACTAGTTGAACTGGATAACAAAAAGTTTGCTCTTAAAACGTATTATGACAAATATGTTTGTGCGGAGAATGGTGGCGGTGGAAAGGTAGTTGCCGACAGAACAAAAATAGGTGAATGGGAATCTTTTGAACTTATTAAAAGTCAGGAAATCAAGGATGAAGAAAAAAGCACTCTGACTGCAAAAGTAAGTGATAAAGAGGTTAAACTTACATGGACTAAGGTAGAAAGTACAAAAAAAGTAGTTGGGTATAACCTTTATAGAAGTACAGTATCCGGGAAACAATCAAAAACTCCTGTAACAGATTTTCCGATAGAAAAAATATCATATACTGATAAAAATATTAAAGCAGATACAAAGTATTATTATGTAGTTAAGCCTGTATATAAGGATAAAACATTAGGTCCTGCATCCAATGAAGTGGAAGCTACTATGAAATCAACCATAACTTTAAGTGCAAAGTCAGTGTCTAACGGAGTTGAATTATCATGGAATAAGCCGAAATATTCCAATGAAATAGTTGGATACAATATATACAGAGCGACTCGATCAGGAAAGCAGTCAGATACTCCTATAACAGATTTCCCGATAGAGGGAACATCATATACCGATAAAAATATTGAAAATAATCAGACATATTATTATATATTAAAGGTAGTTTACAAGGATAAGACTCTTGGTGAACCAACCGCTGAAGTTTCAGTTAAATCAAATTTCGGTAAAACCATTGTTTTGCAGGTAGGAAGTAAATATATGCATGTTAATGGCAAGAAAATAGAAATAGACCCCGGAAAAAGAACGGAAGTAGTTATCAAAAATGGAAGGACATTCCTCCCTATCAGAGCGCTCATAGAAAATATGGGTGGTGAAGTGGAATGGGACCAATGGGAAAGAAAAGTAAGTTTGTATTTAAATAAGCATAAGATACATCTCTGGATTGGAAATAAGACTGCAAAGGTTGACGGAGTAAATAAAGAGACGGATGTAGAACCATATATTTCAGATAGTAACAGAACAATGCTTCCTTTAAGATTCATCGTTGAGAATTTTGACTGCGAAGTTGATTGGGATGGTACTACTAAGACAGTAACTATAAAAACCAAATAAAATCCAGGCTGCTGAAAAAGCCCTTGCGTCGTTGCCATTCAGTCGGTCAATCCTCACGTATGTCTAAATACGCGCGGTTGTCCGACTTCCGGCGCTTTGCAGGATAAACTTTTTCAACAGCCTGTTTTTGTTTAACATATTCCTTGACTTTGCAACTGTTTTTTTATAATATTAAGCGGGAGAATTAGCTTATGAACAAGATTATGGAATACGTGAGAAAACTTTTTTCCGGTGATATTATCGGATACATTATGATTTTTGGAGCAGGAACGCTTTGGGGCACAATAGGGTTGTTCGTAAAATTATTGGGCAGTGTCGGTGCAAGCACTTCACTTATAGCTTTTATGCGATTATTTATGGGCTTTTGCATTTTAATTCCTATTATGCTTTGTACGGGCGGTCTGAAAATATTTAAAATTGATAAAAAAGGTCTCATTCAATGTCTGCTGTTAGGTATATTAGCACAGGCACTTTTTAATTACTGCTACAATATAAGCATAGGAAATGTCGGAGTTGCTACTGCATCTATACTTTTATACACTGCCCCTGTGTTTGTATGTATTATGTCCAAAATAATTTTTAAGGAATTGATAGGAAAGCTCAAGGTTTTTGCTTTGGCTATAAACTTAGCAGGGTGCTTTTTAATGGTTACAGGCGGGGACTTATCGGCTTTTAAGATATCTGCTTTTGGAATTTTCTTTGGATTAGCGGCAGCCTTTTTATACAGTATGGTAACAATAGTGGGAAAAATTGCATCGGGCAACGTTCATCCGTTTACTATTGTTTTCTACAGCTTTTTGTTTGGATGGCTGACTCTTGGCATAATTTCTGCACCCTGGCAAGCTATTGCCGATGTCTCCGGTCTTAAATTCTGGATATATGCATCAGGGTATGGTCTGATACCGACGGTAGGGTCATATTTACTCTACATGGGCGGCTTGAGAAAGAATCTGGAAATATCAAAGGTACCGGTTATTGCGTCGGTTGAGACGGTTGTTGCAACATTGATAGGGGTATTCGTATTTAAAGAAAATCTTAATTTCATAAGTGTGTTGGGAATTATTATACTACTTTCTTCTATCGTTATTATGAATATGAAGTTAAAGGAAAGCCAAATTAAGGACGGCAATTAAATGCCGTCCTCTTTAAATGCTGTTTTTGCAATATTTATAGCTTCTTTAGCGTCCTTTGAATAGAAATCTGCTCCGATTTTATAAGCATAATCAGGAGTTAAGACTGCACCACCGACCATGATTTTTATGTTAGGAAAATCATTTTTTAAGATCTTTATAGTATCTTCCATATTTTTAACTGTGGTAGTCATTAAAGCGCTTAAGCCCACTAAATCAATATTTTCCTTATGTACGGCTTCAACGATTTTTTCTGTACTTACATCCTTACCTAAGTCTATGATTTTATATCCGTAATTCTCAAGGATGAGCTTAACTATATTTTTTCCTATATCGTGTATATCACCCTTTACCGTCGCCAAAAGTATTTTATCTCCGGCTATTATTTCACGGTTTTCCGTAATTGATTTTTCTTTTATAGCTTCAAAAGCTGTTTTGGAGGTTTCGGCACTTCTTATGAGCTGAGGCAGAAATATTTCTTGCTTTTCATATTTTTCGCCGACAATATCCAATGCAGGTATCATAAATTCATTTACTATTTCGATAGGATTGTATTGTTCTAAAAGTTTCAGGGAAACTTTTTTTGCTTCATCCTTCAATCCCTTTATAATAATATCCTTTAAGTCATCATTTGAGCTTAATACCGTACTTTCCGCAACTATATTTCCATAAGTGTGTATATAATTCCTGCTGTCCTTATCCTGATTAGCTAAAACCTTAAATGACCTTATAACATCCATTAACGCTTCATTGGTGGAATCTGTAATAGGTGCATCCAATCCGTAAGCTAAAGCCATCGCTAAGTAAGTAGTGTTCAACAGTTTCCTGTTAGGCAATCCAAAGGATACGTTGCTGGTACCCAATACTATCTTTACATTGTATTTGCTCTTAATTAAAGGAATTGCTTTAAGTGTTTCCATTACTGCTGCCTGATCAGCTGAAGCGGTCAATACGAGAGGGTCTATGAGTATATTTTCTTCTGGTATACCGTATGATTTAGCTGATTCTATTATCGTCGAGGCTATTTCCAGTCTTTTTGCAGAGGTTGTGGGGATACCGTCCTCATCCAGTGTCAATGCTACAACCAAGCAACCGTATTTTTTAATGATAGGAAATACTTTTTCCATGCTTTCCTTTTTGCCGTTAACAGAATTTATTATGGGCTTTCCGTTATATATTCTCGCAGCAGCATTTAAGACATCAATATTTGAGCTGTCTATCTGCAATGGCAGAGAAACTACACTTTGTACCTCGGTTATTGCCCTTATCATCATTTCTTTTTCGTTGATATCGGGAAGTCCCACATTTATATCCAATATTTCTGAACCGCTGTCCTGTTGTGATATAGCTTCTCTTATAACATAATCAAGATTATTTTCTCTCAAAGCTTCCTTTAATCTTTTTTTACCGGTCGGATTTATTCTTTCGCCTATAATTTTGACTTCTTCACCAAAAAATACTGTTTTTGAAGAGGAGGTTGCAGTTGTAAAGTGTTTTTTTATAATTTTTAACGGATTTAACCCATTCAATGCATTTGATAAGCTTTTAATATATTCAGGAGTGGTGCCGCAGCAGCCTCCGAATATTACAACACCCTTTTCTGCCATTATTCTTATTTCACGGCTGTACTCCTCCGGATCAATATCATAATATGTAGTATTATTTATATACTTGGGAAGACCTGCATTTGCCTGAACCATTACCGGTATTGAGCTATATTTCAGCAATTCATCAACTGTTGCCTGCAATTCCTTAGGACCTAAAGAGCAATTTACTCCAAGCACATCCACTCCCAGACCTTCTGCAACCGCAACGAATGTTGCTGTGTCGGTACCCGTAAATGTACGTCCGTTATTCTGAAATGACATAGTACAAAATACAGGAAGAGCATAGTTTTCTTTGGCGGCAAGTATTGCCGCCTTTAATTCGTAAATGTCAGTCATGGTTTCTATAAGTATTATATTTGCACCTGCTTTTACTCCCGATACTATTTGCTCTTTAAATATATCATAAGCTTCGTTAAAGCTTAGCGTACCTAACGGAGACAGAAGGGTCCCTATAGGACCAATATCCAATGCAATATATTTTTCTTTGAGACCCTCTGTGGCTTGTCTTGCTATCTTAACTGCAGCAGCAATAACTTCTTCTGTAGTATATGATGAATTTTTCAATTTCAGCCTGTTTGCGCCGAACGTATTTGTGGTTACAATATTTGCACCGGCATTTAAATATTCCTTATGGATATCGTAGATAACTTCAGGTTCTGATATATTTAATATTTCAGGTAATTCACCTGTTTTCAATCCGGACTTTTGCAGCATGGTACCCATCGCTCCATCAAAGAACAGGAATTTTTTATTTAATTTATCTAACACAGTTATTCTCCTTCCCCTGAAAATCACAATTGCCAAAAAGATTGCAGTTTAAACAGGATTTTTTAGTGGTTTCATCGCTCATTGAAAAACCTATAAAAGCCGTTACTGATTTTCTGGGAATCAATATGAATGAATCTGTAACAGAAAGGCCTATGAGCTTTTGTGCGTTTAAGGCGGTTAATATATCATTTTGATGAGAAATTGGTACATCTCCATAGCCCGGACTGTATCTGAATGTGATATTGCAGCCATCTTTTATTGCGAGCTCTTTTATTTCAGCTTCTGCCAAATCACAAAGATACTCAATACAGGAAGCTGCGCATGCATCAAATATAACGGCTTTAGATAAATTAGCCATGCTGTAATACTTGATTCTTTTTTCCACCTCAAACCCGAGAGTTGCCGCCATTACAGCCGATCTTTTGCAGTTTTTAAGAAGCTCTGTAAGGTCATTTGATTTTATATTTATCTGGTTTTCAAAAGAAATAATATTATTGTGTTCAGCAATATCAAAGATTCTGTAAACATATTTCAATTCGGTGATTTCTTTCAATTCAGCTATAGATTCATTGAGTAATATATCGGTTTCTTCATCAATATCTTTGCTTTTGTATGCAAGATATCTCAAAACCTCGGACTTATCTATTTTGATAAGGTTATTATTAAGATGATTTACTCTCATTTGTCAGCACACCCCTGATTGCAGAAATACTGCCTAATATTTTCTTTGCGGTAGAAGGCTTATTCATGGTATAAATATGAATTCCGTCAACCCCCCAGGATAACAGGTCTATTGTCTGGCTGATTGCATAGGATATGCCGGCCTCGGTTAAAGCAACCGGATTGTTTTCATACTTATCTAATATCCTTCTTAATTTCACAGGTATCATATTTCCGGTAAGATTTAATATTGTATTTATTTGATTTTTATTTAGTATCGGCATAATTCCTGTAATTATAGGTAAATTAATACCCTTTTTATGAACCTTGTCATAAAAATCATAAAACAATTCATTGTCGAAAAACATTTGGGTTATTAAGAAATCAGCACCTGAATCTGCTTTTCTTTTAAGAAAATCAATATCAGCATTCAGATCATAAGCTTCAGGATGCTTTTCCGGGTAGCATGCAGCTCCGATGCATAAATTTGTATTTTTTCTCAAATATTCTATGAGCTCCACTGAATTCTTAAAGCCGTCATTTGGCGGAGTATATGCTGCATCCTTTGGATAATCACCCCTTAAAGCTAAAACATTATGAATATTATTTTTTTTCAGCGAATTTATTATATTATTTATTTCATTTCTTGAAGATGATATGCAAGTGACATGGGCTATAGATGTTAAATTGCATTTATTTTGTATATGCGATGATATTTCAATTGTTCTGTCCTTTGTACTTCCTCCTGCTCCGTAGGTAACACTCATAAAATCCGGATATAAGCTATACAATTCATCGATTGAATCATATATTGTGTCTACAGGGTAATTTGCCTTAGGCGGAAAAATTTCAAATGATATTAAAGGGTTTTTTATTTTAAATTTATCTTTTATTTTCATTAAATCCTCCTTATATAAAACAAAAAATCTTTCCCGACATTGGGAAAGATATTATCTTTATGCATCCTCATCTGCCGGCTTCTAACCGCTGGAATTAGCACCATATATATGATATTGGTTGCCGGACTTCATAGGGCCAGATCCCTCCGTCGCTCTTGATGAATTTATTAAATTATTAAGTGACAGTATACAATTAATAGCATCTTATGTCAATAGCTAGAAAAAATATTTTTATGCAAACATTTTCATAATTATTATTTGCAGATTACCGTTTTGCCATCCTAGTGATAGCAAAAATATTGGTTAATGGGGCCTCAAAAGTTTTTTCTAACTATTTATATATAAATATGATATAATTAAAATTGATAAAATAGTTGGTTTTTAGGGCAGGTGAATGTTAAATGACTATTAGAGAAGATGCTTTTGTGATTATTCAGGAATCAATTAAAGCAGTCTTACCCCAGGCGGCAGTAATTAAAGCACTTGAAAAGAAAAATTTCTCGGGTGATGTTACAGTTGTGGCAGTAGGTAAGGCAGCTTGGACCATGGCTTTTGCCGCTAAGGAAAAGCTCGGGGATAAGGTCTTGAGGGGAATTATAGTTACTAAGTACGCCCATTCAAAAGGTCCGATAGAAGGATTTGAAATTATAGAAGCCGGACATCCGGTGCCTGACGAAAATTCTGTAATAGGTGCTGCGAAAGCTTTAGAGTTGGTAAAAAACCTTGACGAAAACGATGATGTTATATTTTTGGTATCGGGAGGCGGTTCTGCCATTTTTGAAAAGCCGATGGAGGGAATTGAGCTTGAAGATATTATGGATATCACTAATCAGCTGTTGAGTTCAGGTGCAGATATTGTTGAGATAAATACTATCAGGAAACACCTGTCGGACGTAAAGGGCGGGAGATTTGCACTTCATTGTAAAGCAAATATATTTTCTGTAGTTTTATCAGATGTTTTAGGAGACAGATTAGATTCGATTGCATCAGGACCGGCATATCCTGACAGTTCAACATCACAGCAGGCATTGGAAATCGTAGAAAAATATAAGCTTAAGGTGAACGAGAAGGTTCTTGAAGCTTTAAAGACAGAAACACCGAAGGAAATTAACAATTGTGAAACTGTAATAACAGGCAGTGTAAGCGAATTGTGCAGTGCTGCTTCAAGCATTGCAAAAAGTTTGGGATATCAACCTCTTTTATTGACATCTACGTTGGATTGCGAAGCAAAGGAAGCAGGAAGATTTATGGCGTCCGTAGGCAGAGAAATCAGAAGTGGTAATGGCTTAGCAACTCCTATAGCTGTAATTGCGGGCGGAGAAACAGTTGTTCATATCAGGGGTAAAGGTAAAGGCGGCAGAAATCAGGAATTATGCCTGTCGGCAGCCATAGGTATTGAAGGACTCAATGATACGGTTATATTTTCTGTAGGTTCAGACGGTACTGACGGTCCGACAGATGCGGCGGGCGGTATTGTGGATGGTGAAACAGCAAGCAAGATAAGATCTGCTGATATTCAACCTGAAGTATACCTCGATAATAACGATTCGTATAATGCTCTTAAAGTGAGCGGAGATTTAGTTATAACAGGTTCAACCGGAACCAATGTTAATGATTTGACCGTATTGCTTTGCAAATAAATATAAGTCCTCACATGCACATGTGAGGACTTAGCTTTTGCTTATTTATCTTTGAACTCTTCCGGAACCGTCTCCCTGAACCTTGTTGTTTTGCAATAATAATATAAGGATGGCTGTCTCAAATTAGGCAGTCTTTTTTCATATATAAGAGTTGTTTTTACGGTAATCATTATTATTAGAGATTCAGATATTGATGCTATAAATATTTTCTCGAAGAAATGTAATTAATATTGACAATAAATAAGAAAAATGATATTATACAAAAAAACAGAACAACGTTCCATGATACGGAACAACGATTTTTATACATTCTTAAGTAAAGGATTTCTTTAAATTCATATTATTTTACAAAACCAAGATACAGAATCTTAGTATGTGACGGGAATACGTTTGTCGACTTATAGAATATTTTTTTAATTTAGTGCAGCAGTAGGAATTTACTTAATAAATTGATGGGATATACTGGGGATAAAGGCTTATAAGAAGTTAGAAGTTACACCTTTTACAAAAAACATCCCTTAATTTCTGGGTTGTGGAGTTTTTAAACGCTTATAAATTATAAAAAATCGGAGGTAATATTTTATGAAAGACAAAGTATTTATGGTTATCGTTATTTTGTGTTTAGTACTTGTTGGGTGTAAGTCGAGTGATAGTGTAAGCAAAGCCCCAGAGGAACAATACAAAGTAGGGATAACAACCTTTAGCTTAGCAAACAATTTTATAAGGGTAGGTAGAGATACTGCAATTGAAGAAATTGAAAAGCTTGGAGGTATAGCATTAGCTAATGTAGATGATAATCTTCAAGGTAGAATTTCATCAATAGAAAACATGATAAACCAAGGTGTTGATGCAATAATAGTTCATGAAGGTGATGTTACTCAAGTAATACCTTCACTTGAAGAAGCACAGAAACAAGGCATATTGGTTGTTGCTATGAATTCTGGTCATACGGATATATTAGATTTATCAGTAGAACCTGATAATGAATATTTAGGTACAAAGGCCGGAGAAGAGTTAGTGGAACTGATGGGTGGAAAAGGAAACATAATAGAAATATATAATGATGCCGGAGCGATGATCAGAGCTAGAAAAGAGGCTGCACATGCTGTTCTTGATAAGCATCCGGATGTTAAAGTAACAGCTGGATTTGTATATGCATGGCCTGATTATTTCCCAGATGCAAAAGCGAAAATAGAATCAATTCTGCAGGCAAATCCTAATCCTGGAGATATTTCTGGAGTTTATGCTACATTCTATGGTGTTGGGATTGCCGCCTCTCAGGCGATTACTGAAGCTGGAAGACAAGATGAGATTGTAGTGGTGGGTATAGATTCTGATCCTGAAACTTATGAAGAAATGAAAAAAGAAAATAGCCCTTATAAAAGTACAGTTGAATCTGACCCGGAATTTCTGGCAACAGAAACAATTAATAGTCTATTTAAGATATTAGAAGGGGAAAAAATTTCAGATAGTCATATTTTTATTCCTGGAAAAGTTGTAAGAGCAAAGGATTTAGATTAGTATTAATTAATCATTCAATGAAAGGTGAGGTAATGTATTATTATATTAAACATTTTAATCCAAATGGAGATAGAAACGTTATTGAAAGATATTTTATTGATTATATTATACCTTACATTAAATCTAATGGATATAATATAAGTTTATGTAAATCATTTTTTGGACTTAGCAATGAAGAATATTCTTTGATTGTTGAAATGGAAGATATAAAATCCTTGGAAACATTTTATAAGTTATCCAAAAATGATGATTGTGAACGTTTGTTAAACTTCACAGACAAATTTACAAGAGATTCTTCTGCTTTTGTCTTTGAGGATATTGAAAATGATAAGTGGCATATAAAAAATGATAAGTTCTATCATATGGAATGTTTTAATTTATTGGTAGATAGAGGAAAATTTGAAAAGTTCTTTTTAGATGAAGCATTTGGGCATTTAAGAGATAAAGGATTCTGCATAAAAGTATTAAGACCTATTTTTGGTAAAAGCATATCGGAATATTTATTCATAACTGAAGTAGAGAAATTAGGAGATATAGATAATTGGGAAAATAGGACTTCATCTGATAAAGAAGGTAAGTATATAATGGATAAGTTAGTTTCCTATGTCGATATACCAAGAGCTAAAGTAATTAGATGTATTATATAATCAAGAAATTGCTTTGCTTATGTTTTTAAAGCAGTTGTGAAGAACAAGTCTGGAAAGCGATATAAATTCACATCCCAGACTTGTTTAATTTGATTAATAGGTTGAGGATTATATGCATTGCTAAATATATAAGATAACAATTTAATATTGATGCAAAAATTTATCATAGAAATCGCTTGCAATAAATAAGTTATTATGTTAAAATAATAAAAAGCGGAACGACGTTCCGTTGTACGGAATAATAAATTTGAAAGAAGGTGTCTATTTGATTAAAAATTCAATTATAGAAAATACTGATGATAAATCTAGTATAAGATCCATTGAGAGAGCATTTATAATAATGGAAGCTTTAGCTACAAATGGTGGTGAAGCAAAAGGAATCACAGAGTTATCAAATATTACAAAGCTATCAAAAACAACTGTTCATAGAATTATTAGTACATTGTGCAAAGCAGAATATGTTCAGAAAGAAATATCAAGTGATAAGTATTGTTTAGGACTAAGATTATCTTATTTAGGTAGTGCTGCTTTAGGCAGAGTAAAACTTATTGAAGTGGCAAAGAATGACTTAATAAATTTGGCTGATGCTACAAATATGACAGTTCACTTAGCTGTTATATTAGATCATCAAATTGTATATGTTGATAAAGCTAATAGTAATTTAAGTATTCAAACAGCTTCAAGAATAGGACAACGTTCATATTTACACAGTACAGGATTAGGAAAAGCAATATGTGCATATTTGCCGGAAGAGGAAGTAGTGAATCATTTAAAGATTATGGGCATGCCACAACAAACAAAAAATACAATAACTAATATAGACGACTTTTTTATGGAGCTTCATAAAATTAGAGAACTGGGTGTTTCAATTGATAATGAGGAAAATGAAAAATATATTAAATGTGTAGCGGCGCCTATATATGACATAAGCGGTAACATTATTGCCGCTATAAGTGCTTCGGGATTAGTGGTTCATTTTTCAGAAGATAATATAAAAGACTTAGCTTCAATAGTCAAAACAACGGCAAATCGTATCTCCCATAATATGGGATATCAAGGAGTTTAATTATACGTGACTGTTATTACAATTAAAGGAGCTATGCTATGAAAAAGGAAATAAGTAAAGATAATTTATGCAATTCTGTTTTTTGTTTACAACCGAGCAGACCGATTCTTTGCACTACTAAAAATGAGGATTTGTCCGATCATGTAGCACCATTTAGCTGGTGTGTACCTTTATCAACAGATCCTCCTATGTTAACATTATCATTATTAAATGCACCAAGAAAAAGCCATAGCTTATGTAATATAGAAAGAACCGGAGAGTTTGTTATTAATCTTCCGGATATGAACTTAATTGATGATATTGTATTGGCGTCTTATCATACAAAAAATGGTGAGAATAAATTTGATAGGTCTGAATTCACAAAAATAAAGTCGAAATTTGTAGAATCTGTTTATATAAAGGAATGCCGTTCACATTTAGAGTGCAAGGTAGAGAGTATTATATATCCTGGTGACCATGCTTTGATAATAGCCAATATTGTTAATGCCGTATATGATGATAATGCTTTTTCAGATAACATGTTAATTAATTTGCAAAATTTCAAACCTGTTATTCATGTACATAATTATATGTTAAAGAATAAGAATTCTCAAATTCATGTGTTCCTAAATCCACAAGGTCAAATAATTAATGAGGTAATGTACCCAGAAAAAATAGAATAAATGTATGTAGGAGGAAATATGGAATCTTTTTTAAACAGTAGAGCTATTGCATTAAAACAAGGTGGTATAAGGGGATTCTTTGATAAGGCAAAGAATTATTCGAATGTAATTAACTTAGGTATAGGGGAACCGGATATTGATACACCTAAGGAAATAATTGATTGTGCCTATAATGCAATGCTGGAGGGAAAGACCCATTATACACAAAATGCGGGTGATTTAGACGTTCGTGAGGCTGTTGCAGACTACGTTAGAAGCTATGGAATTGAATCAAACCCAAGTAATGAAATAATATTAACATGTGGTGGAATGGGGGCTGTTGCTATGGCAATTCTGGCTATAGTAAGTGAGGGTGATGAAGTAATTATTCAAGATCCGCAATGGCTTAATTATTGTTCTCAAGTTAGATTTGCTGGAGGAGTGCCTGTTCAGGTGCCCGTTAGAGAAGAAGACAATTTTATTTTTGAAGCAGAAAATTTAGAGAAATATATCACTGACAAGACTAAAGTGCTTATGATTAATTCTCCTAATAATCCAACTGGTGCAGTAATGTCTAAAGATGATATGGAGAAGATCTCCAAATTAGCCGTAAAACACAATTTATTTGTTATTTCAGATGAAGTGTATTGTGAATTGCTATATGATGGTAATAAACATAAATCTATTGCATCGTTACCGGGTATGAAGGAAAGGACATTGATTGTAAACAGTTTATCAAAAACCTTTGCTATGACTGGTTGGAGAATCGGATTTGCAATAGGACCGAAGGAAATTATTGCAAAGCTTATAGTTCTGCAGGAAAATTTGGTTGCTTGTGCACCGGCACCTGCTCAAAGAGCCGCTAAATATGCTCTTAGCACTATGTGTGAAGTTAAAAGTATGGTAAACATGTATGAAAAAAGGCGTAATATTATAGTAGATGGGTTAAATAGTATTGAAGGCATTTCTTGCTTAAAGCCATTAGGTGCATTTTATGCATTTGTAAATATAAAAGGATTAGGCAAGACATCACTAGAATTTGCTGAAGGATTATTAGAGCAAGAACAAGTTGTAGTAATACCAGGCTCTGCATTTGGACCTAGCGGTGAAGGTTTTGTAAGAGTAGCATACTCAAATTCAGAAGAAAACCTAATAATTGCTTTAGAAAAAATCAGAAATTATGTAAGTAAATTAAAAAACTAATATTAATGAAAAAGATTACAAAATAATTGGGAGGAAGTTTTATGTCTAAAATAATATTTAAAAGAGAGGATATCAAACCTTTTTTAGAGGGTCTTACAATTTATGGTACCGGTGGCGGTGGAGAACCGGAGTGGGGTAAAGTAATTCTTGAAAATGATTTGGATCGCGGAAGAGTATATGAAATCGTTAATCCGGAAGATATTGAAGATGACGCATTTATTTGTAGTGGAGGAATAATGGGATCTGTAAAGTCCCTTGATGATTTGTCATTTGTAGATACAACATTAGGTTGGGAAAAGGACTTCCCGTTAGTAAATGCTATTAGGGCTATGGAAAAAATTAAGGGAAGAAAAGTAGATTATCTTATTCCATTTGAGGTTGGAGCATTAAATACTCCGGTTATTATGTCAGCAGCTGCAAGACTTGGGATACCTATGATTAATGGGGATGCATGTGGTAGAAGTTGTCCTGAGACGCAGATGGCATCTTTTATAGGGCATGGAATAGATCTTTACCCAATGCCTTTGTTAGATAGCTATGGAAATACAACCATTGTAATGAAAGGAAACACTCCTACATATGCAGATGAAGTAGGAAGATTTATTGTTGTAAAGGGTGGCGGATTTGGTGCAAATGCACATTATCCAATGTCAGGTGCAGAGTTAAAACGTTCTTGTGTACCATATACAGTAACTAGAGCAATTGAATTTGGTAAGGTTATTGAAAACGCTAATATAAAAGGTGAAAACCCGGTAGAGGCATTTAGAAAGACCGTAGATGGCAAATTACTATTTGAAGGCGTAATTAGCCATTTAGAAGGAGAGGACAGAGGTGGTTTCTACCTTACAAACCTTACAATGGATGGAAAGGGTCAATTTTCCGGGAAAAAATTAAAAATGGTTGTAAAGAATGAATCTATGGCAGTTTGGATTGATGATAAGTTAGCCATTATGTTCCCTGATTGTGCATTTATGTTAGACACAGAAACGGGATATGGTATTCCCAGTATAGACCATAAAGTAGGACTTGCTATGTCAATAGTATGTACACCATGCCATGAAAGAATTCGAGAATGTATGGAAACTGAAATAGGTAAAATTGCATATGGTGCTGCAAGATATGGATATAGCGAATTAGAATACATTCCTTTTGAAAATCTATAACAACTAAAAATGCTAGACTTAATAGAAAGGATGTGGTCAACATTAATCAAAATGTTATTGAGGTAAAGGACATTGGCAAAGAATTTAATGGTGTATGGGTTTTAAATAATATTGATTTCGATTTAAAACGCGGAGAAATACATGCATTAGTTGGGGAAAACGGAGCAGGTAAATCGACCTTTATTAAGATTTTATCAGGAGTCCATTGTCAATCCTCGGGAAATATTTTTATAAATGGAAAACCAATAAAATTTACTTGTGTTGAACATAGTGAAAGTAGTGGAATACGTACAGTTCATCAAGAAATAAACTTAGTCCCTTATTTCAAGGTTTATGAAAATATGTTTGTTGGATCAGAACTTGAAAAGTCTGTTGGGGGTTTAAAGATAATTGATAGTAAAGAAATGAAGAAATGTGCTGTTGAGGTTTTAAATCGTCTGGGTGTAGAACTTGATATTGATAAAACAACATCAGAAATAAATACAGCAATGAAGAAAATTGTTGAAATATGCAAGGTCTTAGTTTATAAGCCTGATATTATCATATTTGACGAGCCTACTACAGCTTTGGGTCAGGAAGAAAGAAAAAGCTTGTTAAACACAATTACAACGTTAAAGGAACAAGGGATTTCTATAATTTATGTTTCTCACAATCTCGAAGAAATAAAAGAAATTGCAGATAGAGTTACAGTTTTCCGTGATGGAAAAAAGGTGGCACTTTTAGAAAAGGAAGAAATAACTATTGATAGTATTATTTCAAATATGTTGGGAGAAAAAACATATAACAGTTATATAAGAGAAAAGTCTTGTGCACAAGAAGAAGAAATACTGAGGTTTGAAGATGTTTCTACTGACTTACTAAAGCATGTAAACTTCAGTGTAAAAAAGGGCGAAATGCTAGGCATAGCAGGTGTTGTTGGTGCCGGCAAAACAGAAATAGCAAAAGCAATATTTGGTCTGGATAAAGTTAAATCCGGTTCAATAGTAGTGAATGGTAATAAAATAACGCCAACTCCGGATAATGCAATCAAAAATAAAATTGCTTTAGTACCTGAAGAAAGACAGCTGCAGGGGATTATTCCCAACTTTTCAGTATCAAAAAATGTTACTTTAACCTATTTAGAAAAATGGTCAAATAACGGAGTGCTTAATTCAAAAAGTGAATATAATTCTGCTGTAAAATATATAGACAAGCTATCAATAAAAACTCAAGGTCCCGAACAAATGATAAAGTACTTAAGTGGGGGTAACCAGCAGAAGGTAATTTTATCAAGATGGTTAGTTGGCGATTTTGAAATCGGCGTTTTTGATGAACCAACAAAAGGAATAGATATAAAAGCTAAAGAAGATATTTATATATTAATGGACGAGCTTTCCCAACAGGGAAAATCTATAATTATAATGTCATCATATTTGCCTGAATTGATTTACAATTGTGATCGTATCATTGTATTGAAAGATGGCGAAATAGTTGGTGAATTTACAACAAATCAAGATAACCTTGAAGAAAAAATCTGCAAGGTAATGTTGGGAGGATGCTAGGATGATTAAAGGTGATAAAATACAGTCGCGTGATTGGTTACACTTTTCAAAGAAGTATGGTACAGCCTTGTTTGGGCTTGTTGTATTTGTGTTTTTTTCAGTATTTGCTAATAATTTTTTTACAATAAATAATCAGCTAATGTTACTCAGACAAATGAGTATGCTGACAGTTGTTGCTCTTGGTTTTACTTTTGTTATGGCAGCCGGAGGCTTTGATATGTCTTTAGGAAATGCGGCGGGATTAATCAATATAACATTCGGTGCCATACTGATTGCTACAAATAATTTTATGCTATCGCTTATAGGTGCATTAACAGTAGGAGTTTTATTAGGCTTAACTAATGGTTTGTTAGTAGCTATTATTGGATTACCTGATTTTATTGCTACATTTGCAGTGGGTACTATTACGGTTGGATTAAAGATGCTTATAACTAAAGGCAATCCCATGTCGTTTCCTCAAGATGTGAGTAAAGCAGCTTTATTTGTTGGACAAGGTAAAATAGGCAGCATTCCGTTCCCTGTAATTTTAATGCTGATATTGGTTGTTTTAGTTGCATTTGTATTAGAGAAAACTCGTTTAGGAAGACGTATATATGCAATTGGAGGTAACAAAGTAGCAAGTCAATATGGTGGAATTAATGTAAAAAAATATAGACTTTATACATTTATATTTTCAGGAGTATTTTTAGCAATCGCATCGGTTATGTTGACATCTAGATTAGGATCTGCTCAGCCATTAGCAGGTGAAGACTTTATGTTAGATACTATCGCCGCAGTATTTTTAAGTACTACTATGTTTGGAGAGGGAGAACCAAAGGCTATAGGTACATTTATTGGTGCATTTATTATATGTATGCTTACTAATGGATTAACAATGCTTAATATTGAATATTACTTCCAATATATAACAAAGGGGCTGGTAGTAATTCTATCTGTTTTAACTTCGGTTTACTTAGGTGGAAAACTTAAGAAATCTTAATTAACATAGAAAAATAAATTAATTAAAAGTAGGTGGCGGTTATGATAAAAGTATTAGGTTTTTGTGCAAGCCCGCGTATGGGAAACAGCTTATATTTACTAAATAAAGCAATGGATGAAATTAAAATACATGCAGGTAATTTGGGTGAAGAGGTTTCAGTAGAAATTTGTTCAGTACGTGGGAAAAAGTTAAGTGGTTGTGTAATGTGTCAAGGTTGTATGAAGGATGGCATTTGTATTATTAAGGATGACTTTAAGGAAATGCAGGACATGTGGTTAAATGCTGATGTAATTATATATTCAGTGCCCGTTTATCATATGGGAATGCCGGCTCAAATGAAAGCATTCATTGATAGATTAGGTAACAGTATGTTTGGTAGATATAAGGAAATATTTCCAAATATGACTACAGCACCTAAACCGCTTAAAGTAGTTGGTTGTATAGCACAAGGTGTACATGCCTTTTCGGGTCAAGAACACACCATTACGCAGGTTATAAATCATGCTATGATTTGTGGTTGTGTACCTGTGGCAGGAGATTTATGGGAATCTTATATAGGTGCCGGTGGGTGGACATCTAATGATGAAAACAGAAATGCTTTAGAAGAGCAATATGAAGACGGCACAGAGGATTCGCGTATAGTGGTTACATCGAGCCAATCTTTAGCAAGAAGAGCATTAGATATAGCTATATTGTTAAAAAACGGTGGAATTAATAGTCGAAAAGTGATTGATGATCCAGTGTATATAGCTTTTAGAGATAATTTACAATAGAACTGGATAACAGAAAGCAGATGATTATTAACCGTTAAAATAAAGTAAAAAAAGGAGAATATTATGTTAAAAAGAATTTTAAGTATTGCATTATGTATTATGTTAGTTTTTAGCATGGCTGGTTGTCAAAGTTCTAATGCTCCACAAGAAAACACTGATCAAAACTCATCAGAAAAGACATTTAAAGTAGGTATAAATAATTTTGGTCTGGCAAACTTTTTCGCTCGTGCAGGAAAAGCAGCATTAGAGGATGAACTGCAGAAATTAGGTTGTGAAGTACTTGCAACTGTTACTGGTGATGTTGCTGCTAGAAGTACGGCAATTGAAAACATGATTAGTCAGGGTTGTGATGCTATAATTATTGAAGAAGGCGATATAAATGAAGTAGCTCCGGTGTTGCGAGAAGCTAAAGAAAAAGGCATAATAATAGGCTCAATGGATGCGGGTAATGCAGATTTTGTTGATGTTTATGTATCCTCCGATAACACTAAGCTTGGTACCGAGGCAGCAGAACAAATGATGGCAGCTATTGGAGGGAAAGGTACCATTGTAGAAATTGTTAATGATGCCGGTAGTATGATAAGAATGAGAAAGGATGCAATGCATGCAGTTGTTGATAAGTATCCAGAAGCAGAAGTAAAATACAGCTTTGTATATGCTTGGCCTGATTTTTATCCAGATACTAAAAATAAGATGGAATCTCTCTTGCAAGCAAACTCTAATCCAGGTGACATAGCAGCTGTTTATGCTACATTTGATGGTGTCGGAGTAGCAGCGGCTGATGCAATACGTGAAGCTGGTTTACAAGATAGCATAGTTGTAGTAGGTATTGACGGTGACCCGGAGGCATACAAAGAAATGAGAAAGGCTGATAGTCCATTTATAGCAACTTTAGCGCAGGATCCAGATACAATAGCAAGAACATGTGTGCAATCAGTTATTGATTTATTAAATGGAAAAACTATTCCGGAGCAATCGATATTTATCCCGGGTATCTTAATTACAAAGGACAATATACCTGCAGAGTAATATAAAAATGATAATGCCATTATCTGTTGTGTTTGCAGGTAATGGCATGAAAATAAAAGTAAGGAGGTAAGCAGCAATGTTACCTAAAAATGGCGCAACAATTTTAAGAGTTAATTTAAGCACTAAAGAAATTGAAAAAAGAGAAATTACAGATCAGGAAGTACTTAAAAAAACCTTAGGTGGAAGAGGTTTGGCAACTTATATTTATATTAATGAATATGACCAAACATTACCGCCGGAAGATGAAAGCTCTCCAATTATGTTCGCAACCGGTTTGCTAACTAGCACTATGGTTCCTTGTTCCGGAAGAACATCAATAATATTTAAAAGTCCTGTTACAAAATCTTTCTTTAAAACAAATGTTGGTGGGCACTTTGGCGGTGGATTAAAATATGCAGGATATGATATTTTAATAGTAGAAGGAAAGTCTGAAACTCCTTGTTATATTTACATTAGAGATGATAAGGTAGAGATTTTGGATGCCAGCGATTTGTGGGGCATGGATAACAGAGAAATAAATGCAGAATTGCGTTCTAGATATAATGATGAAGAGCTTCAGCTTGCTAATATTGGTCCGGCAGGAGAAAACCAAGTTGCTTTTGCATCCATACATGCATCAATATATAATGCCGCGGCAAGAGGTGGTGGTGGTGCGGTTATGGGATCTAAAAACCTTAAATGTATAGCTGTTCACGGCACTAAATGTGTAGAAATAGCCAGACCTGAGGAATTTTATAATGCAGTTACAAGAATAAGTGCTAAGATGGATCAGGTTCCGGGAGTTAAGGGTCTTACAATGTATGGGACAAGTATAGGGATAGAGTCAACAAATGCTATAGGTGCATTTCCGGTAAAGAACTTTCAAGAAAACCAAATTGAAGGTGTTGAAACTTTAACTGGACAATACATAGTAGATAGTGGATTGTTAAAAAATAGGATTGGATGCTATACATGTCCTGTATCATGTCATAGATTCTGTACAATCGATGAGGGTAAGTATAAGGGCACATTTACAGGGGGACCTGAGTACGAAACATTATCTTCCTTTGGCGGAGGATGTGGAACCACAGATACTTATACTGTATTAAAGGCTAACGAGTATTGTAATATTTTGGGAATGGATGTTATATCTGCAGGGGCTATGATTCAATGGCTGATGGAATGTAAACAAAGAGGTGTGGTTACAGATGAGATAGCAGATGGACTGGATTTGAGCTGGGGAAATGGAGATACTATAGTTGAATTAACTAGAAGAATGGCGTATAGAGAAGGTGTAGGTGACCTGCTAGCTAATGGGGTTAAGGTCGCATCTGAAATTATTGGAAAAGATTCATACAAGTGGGCAATACAAGCAAAAGGATTAGAGCAATCAAGAGTAGAAACAAGAGCAGCTTTTGGATATGCTTTAGCGTTTGCTATAAATTCCCGTGGTCCTGACCATTTAAACACAGAGCCTTTAGCAGAGTTTGGTGGCGATGCTGTTGGAGTTGAAGTGATTAAAAAAATAACTGGTAGTGAGAAGTATGCATATCCACATACTACCGAAAAGAGACCTGAAATAATACGTTGGCATGAGGACATTTATGCAGCAGGTGATTCATTAGGAATATGCGCATTTCCTACTACTGCACAGTTTTGGATGGATGAAAGTGATTTAGCTGAGCTATTTAGCGCATCAACAGGAATTGATGTAACAGAAGAGGATATATTGGAAGGCGGAAGACGTACCATACTTATGGAGCGTATATGTGTTGGAATGATGGGCTTTGACAGAAATGATGATAAGCTGCCATGGAGATTAATGAATGAAAAACTTAAAGGTGCTAAACATGATAATGCAATAAATTCTCATGAAGATATTGAAATGATGAAAGATAGGTACTATGAATTGCATCAATGGGATGTAACAAGCGGACTTCCAACAAAAGAAATTATTAAAGATTCTAACCTCGAAGAATTTGTGGAAAAGTATTCAAAATATGTTCATATTAAGGAGGAGTATTAATATGAAAAAAATAATTGTTAATCCTAAGTTGTGCTCAGGCTGTAATACTTGTGTATTAAACTGCTCCTTTATGCATCATAAAGCATTTTCACATAAATTATCAAACATTAGAATTATTGGTAAGGAAGAAAGAGCAAGTTTCAAACCAACACTTTGTATTCAATGTGAGGAAAGAAACTGCGTTAAAGTGTGCCCTGTAGAAGCTATATCTATTAACGAAGAAACTGGTGCAGTTATTGTAAATAAAGATAAGTGTATTTTATGTGAGATGTGTATTGATGCATGTGAACATAATGCAATTCGTAATACTAACGATACCAATAATAACGAGTATATTGCCATATGTGATTTATGTAATGGTGATCCCCACTGTGTTAAATTCTGCAGACTCGGTGCATTAAAATATGAGTAATGGATGGATGATTTATGGCTAAAGTTAGATTTGTTTCACCCTATAATAAAATAACCGGTACTACATGGGACGAGATAGGCGGAAATACAATAGGCGAAGTGTGCCAAAATATAATTAAAAAATACGGTGAGGAATTAGCATTTTTGTTAGATAAAAATGGAGATCTTTCTAAAGAGGTAGTAATACTAGTTGATAGAAGAGGTGCTCTAACTTTAGATGGATTTAGTACCCCCGTAAAAGAAGATACAGAGGTAATAATTATGGAGTATTTAGGATGGGCATAATCGTAGACAATAGCAATATGGAAGAAAACTATATAAATAAATCTAAAATAATAATAGAGGGTAAGTATGTTTTGCGGATAAAAAATGTTCATGAGCTTTCTGAAATGCTGAACAAAAGCATTCGGCAAACGGAATTATATTTATTAGAGCAAAACATACTACCATACAGATATATTGGTACAGCAAGATTTATTGGACTCTCCGGCATAGAAAAGTTACTTAAATCCCGTGTTGCAATAATTGGATGTGGTGGCGTAGGTGGATATATTGGTGAATTATGTGCTAGATTAGGTGTTGGTGAAATACTGCTTTTTGATGGAGATGTGTTTGAAGAAAGTAACATAAACAGGCAAATAGGATGCCTCGAAAAAAATATTGGAAAGCATAAGGCCGAAATAATAGCTGATAGAATAAAGGATATCAACAGTGCTACTGAAGTTTCTTATAAAAATATATTCCTGCATAATGATCAATTTATTGAAGAGTTTTCTAACAGTGATATAGTAATTGATGCTGTTGATAATATCCAGGACCGCTTAGATATTGCCAAAGCTTGCATGGAATTAATGATTCCTTTTATTCACGGAAGTATAGGTAATAGTTCAGTCCATGTGGGAGTAGCAACACCTGATAATAATTTTCTAGAAGAAATTTACAGTCATAAACATACAAATAATATGTTGTTGGGAAATCCGGCACCCACTGCCATACTATGTGCGGCACTTCAGGTATGTGAATTAGTAAAAATTATTTGTGGGATTGGAGATGTTTTAAGCGGTAGTTTACTGCATTATAACTGGCTATCCAATGATTTAGTAACATTTGATATAACAAATAAATAATAAGGTGACTTGTATGAATAAATTACTTAAGAAGATGAATGAGGGTAATTGTGTTTATGGTCCTTTTATGAAAACTGGTGACCCTGCTTTTGTTGAGATTGTGGGACATTCAGGTTTCGATTTTGCCATATTAGACTTAGAACATGGACCTTCAAATGAATTAGCTTTGCAAAATCTAATTCGAGGGGCACAAATAGTAAACCTGTGCCCAATAGTCAGAGTTTCAAAGCTTGATGAAGTTTTAATTGGTAGAGCGTTAGATGTTGGTGCTCAAGGAGTTCAGGTACCTCAAATTACAAATTCTAAAGAAGCTGCAATTGCTGTTAAAGCTTCAAAATTCGCGCCTTTAGGTGAGCGTGGAGTTTGCCGTTTTGTTAGAGCATCTAACTACAGTTCAACAGATAGATTTAAATATTTATCAGAAGCAAATGATAATTTAGTTATATTACAGCTAGAAGGTCAAGAAGCTATTAATAATTTGGACGAGATATTAGATGTTAGCGGAATAGATGTAATATTTGTTGGACCATATGATTTATCTCAATCAATTGGAGTACCAGGTAATATTAATCATCCCCTAGTTGAAGAAAAAATGAAATACATAATTAAAAGGGCATCTGAGAAAGGAATTTTAACAGGTACATTTGTTGACGCTGTTGATGATGCAACTAAGTGGAAAAATATAGGGGTTTCTTATATATCTTATTCCGTGGATGTAGGAATATTTTATGAAACCTGTAAAAATATATTATTGATGATAAAGGAAGAATAAATATAATTGGAGATCTTTTATGAATAATCTTTTAGAACAAATTTACAAATTAGGTATTATTCCGGTAATAAAAATAGATGATGTTGAAAAAGCAGTACCATTAGCAAAATCACTTATAGATGGAAATCTATCATGTGCAGAAATCACTTTTCGTACATCACAAGGAGAAGAAGCAATACGAAGAATTTCAAAAGAGTTTTCACAAATGTTAGTTGGGGCAGGTACAGTCCTTACAGTAGAACAGGTTGATCGTGCAATTGATGCAGGTGCCAAATTTATTGTTAGTCCTGGTATTAATAAAAAAGTAGTTGAGCATTGTATAAATAATAATATTCTAATTATACCTGGATGCTCAAATCCTACTGATATAGAAATGGCATTAGAATTAGGTCTTGAAGTAGTTAAATTTTTTCCGGCAGAGCAAGCAGGAGGTTTAAATTATATTAAGGCTATTTCAGCGCCCTATACAAATATTAAATTTATGCCGACAGGTGGCATAAACATTTCTAATATCAATAACTACTTATCCTTTAATAAAGTAATCGCCTGTGGTGGCTCATGGATGGTAAAATCAGAGTTAATTAATGAAGGTAGCTTTAATGAAATAACAAACTTAGTAAAACAAGCAATTGCTACTATGCTAGGCTTTGAATTTGCTCATGTTGGCATTAATATGGAGAATGAAAAAGATGCTTTGCAAAGTGCAAGCTTATTGCAAAAAATGTTTAATTTCAATGTTAGAAATGGCAATAGTTCAGTATTTTCCAGTGAGTTTTTTGAGTTTACAAAAACTCCATACTTAGGTAAAAATGGACATATTGCAATTAGCACGAACAGTATAGAACGTGCGATATATTATTTAGAGTTAGAAGGATTTGAATTTAACTATAATGCATGTAAAAAGGATCCTTCGGGTAAATACGTATCAATTTATTTTAAAGATGAGATAGCAGGTTTTGCTGTTCATCTAGTTCAAAAAAAGAAATAGGAGAATAAGACAATGAGCAAGGTTATTACTTTTGGTGAAATAATGTTAAGATTAGCACCTTTTAATTACTATCGCTTTGTACAAGCTAACAGATTTGAGGCTACTTATGGTGGTGGGGAAGCAAATGTGGCTGTTTCATTAGCTACACTTGGTGTCGATGTAGGCTATGTTACAAAATTACCGAATAATGAAATAGGCCAGTCAGCTGTCAATTCATTAAGACAATATGGAGTTAACACTTCCTCTATTGTACGTGGTGGAAATCGTGTTGGCATATATTTTCTAGAAAAAGGTGCATCTCAGAGACCGTCTAAGGTCGTTTACGATCGTGCAGGTTCTGCCATAGCCACAGCTTTAAAGGAAGAATTTAATTGGAACGTCATATTTGAAGGTGTAGAATGGTTTCATTTTACTGGTATTACACCTGCCTTAGGTGATAATGTAGCCGATATTTGTTTAGAAGCATGTAAAATTGCTAAGGAAAAAAACATCACTATTAGTTGTGATTTAAACTATCGAAAGAATTTATGGAGCAAGAAAAAGGCTTGTGAGGTTATGTCAAAATTGATGCCTTATGTTGATGTTTGCATCGCAAATGAAGAGGATGCAGCGGATGTATTTGGAATAAAGGCACAAGGTTCAGATATAATTACAGGTAAAGTTAATCACGAAGGTTATAAAGAAGTAGCTAAGAAATTAGCTGATAAATTTGAATTAAAAAAAGTTGCAATAACTTTACGTGGTTCTATATCTGCAAGTGATAATAATTGGGCAGGTATCTTATATACAGATAACGAATTTTTCTTATCAAAAAATTATTTGATACATATTGTTGACCGTGTTGGAGGCGGAGACAGCTTTGGAGCCGGTTTGATTTATTCTTTCATAAATGGATTTGCTCCAGAAGATGCAATTGAGTTTGCAGTTGCTGCAAGCTGTTTAAAACAAACGATTGAGGGTGACTTTAATTTCGTTACTGTAGACGAAGTGAAAAAGTTAGCAAGTGGAGACGGTTCAGGAAGAGTACAAAGATAAATTTAATTAATGATTAACCATGGTCTATTCCTTTCAGGTTGTTACCGGGTCTCGCTGGAACCGTTGAATGACGGATAAAGCAATAATTTAAAAACACAAGTAACAAGAAATCTAAAAATATACTTAAAGGTATTTTGGGATTTCTTGTTCTTTTATTAACAAATAATAATTTAATTACCAATTATACGATGCAATTATTATCAGTATAATTGATTTTTATATAGAAATTTAGCTATTGATATTATATAATAAAAAAATAACAAAGAATATAAAATGTTTGGAGGCATATTAATGAAGGTAAAAGTCTGCGTAGGTTCAAACTGTACTTTATTGGGAGCGATGAGTATATTAGATCAGATTGATGATTTGAAAATTATTATCAGCGAGGATTCAGATAATTATAATGATGAAGAACTGGAAGTTGAAGCTATCAGGTGTTTGGGATTCTGCAAGAACACTGATGAAAAGGTTGCGCCGATAGTAGTGATTGATGGTGAGACAATGTATAATGCTACAAGCCAGACAGTGATGGAGAAGATTGTTAACAAAATCAGGAAATGACAGAAGAGACTTGGAGGAATAATAATGAAAGAAAGTTATGTCGATCTTGTTCGCATTAGGAGACAGGTATTTGCAAAGGTTGCAAAATTAGCTTATGATGGTGCTGATTTATCAGAACTGGAGAAGGCATCTTTTGAAATTTTACCGGGAGAAGTAGCTACATACAGGGATAGTATATTCAGAGAAAGAGCTATAGTTGATGAGCGGCTTAGGTTAACATTGGGATTGAATGCGAGAAAACCTACTGAGCACCATCGCGTAACCGACGGAATTAACGATGTAGATGTCGATAAAATCCAATTTATAGAGCCGTTAATCAATGTTATCACATTTGCATGTGAAGCTTGTCCTACTAAGCAATTTTATGTAACCGACAATTGCAGAAAGTGCTTAGCTCATCCATGTACCAACGTATGCCCCACAAATGCCGTTTCAATAGGACGAAAAAGAGCGATAATTGATTTGGATAAATGTATCAAATGCGGCAGATGCAAGGATACATGTCCATACAGTGCAATTGTACAATATGACAGACCTTGTGCTGCTGCATGCGGTGTTAATGCAATAGAAAGTGATTATCTGGGCAGGGCAGAGATAAATATGGACAGATGTGTATCATGCGGAAATTGCATTATCCAGTGTCCTTACGGAGCTATATCAGATAAATCTCAAATATACCAGCTTATTAAGGCTTTAAAGTCAAATGATCACATGTATGCTATAGTGGCACCGTCATTTTTAGGACAGTTTGGACCTTTGGCTTCTCCTGTTCAAATATTTGAAGGGATAAAGCAGCTTGGATTTGAAGATGCTATAGAGGTAAGCTTAGGGGCAGATATTACAACTTTAAGAGAAGCAAATGAATTTCTTGAAAGAGTGCCAAACGAAATTCCATATATGGGAACAAGCTGCTGCAATTCATGGACAATAATGGTTGAAAAATTATTTCCGGATCAATTTGAATATATATCAGATTCTTCTTCGCCGATGGTTGAAACTGCAAAATATATTAAGAAAAATGATCCTGATGCAAAAATAGCCTTTATAGGACCTTGCATTTCCAAGAAATTAGAAGCATTAAGAGAAGATGTCAAGGATTATGTGCATTTTGTAATTACTTTTGAAGAACTTATGGGTATGTTTGTTGCTAAAGGGATAGAATTGTCGGAAATTGAGGTATCTGAAAAAATACAGGATGCGTCTTCATTAGGTCGCGGTTATGCTATAGCAGGCGGAGTAGCCGAAGCAGTAAAGCAGGTAGCTTTGTCCATGGACCCGTCAAAGGAGATAAATGTCGAAGGCGCTTCTACCTTGCATGAATGTGTGAAGCTTATGAGAGTTGCAAAGTCCGGAAAAAGGAACGGATACTTGCTTGAAGGCATGGCATGTTCGGGTGGGTGTATTGCGGGTCCCGGAACATTAGCGTCACTTAACAGGGTAAGAAAGGCCGTAATAGATTTTAAAAATCAAGCAGATATTAAGTCTCCATTAGAAAATAAAATTATAGATGAAAATTTATCTTGATAAATTAAATGAAAATGCTCTTTAAAATAAAGAGCATCAGGCTGCTGAAAAAGTCCCCCTGCGTCGTTGCCGTTCAGTCGGTCAATCCTCACGTATGTCTAATACGCTGCGGTTGCCCGCCTTCCGGCGCCTTGCAGGATGAACTTTTTCAACAGCCTACCATCTTGATGACTTTGTCATCAATCTGATGCTCTTTAAAATAAAGAGCATTTTTTTGTTGTACAGAAATCATTGACCATCTGGTCAATTTCATGTATAATTATATTGACTGAATAGTCAATGGGTAAGGAGGTTATGCATGATTGACAATTCAAAAAGAGATAAAATTTTAGAAGCAAGCTTATGTGAGTTTGCGGAATACGGTTATGATAAAGCAAGCACCGACAGGATAAGTGAAAAAGCAGGAGTTTCCAAGGGGTTGATTTTTCATTATTTTGGTTCTAAGGATAATTTGTACATGATTATCATAAACAAGTGCATAGATGATTTTTTTGATAAATTTAATAAAATGAAATTCGACGATTCTGAATTCATACAAAAATTTATTCAAATTACTAAAATGAAATATAATTTTTTTATTAGCAATCCCATGCATTACAGAATACTGACAAGCGGATTTTATAATGCTCCGAAAAAATTACAAAAAAAGCTTGAACTTAGGTATTCTGAACTTAAGCAAATCGGATTAAATATAATAGTAGATATGATTAAAGGTTTACCCATCAAGGAAAATATTTCGGCAGATGATATATTAATAGTATTTGAATCCTTTACCGGCTTAATGGAAAGCAGATACTTGCCTCATTTTACAGAGGATATAGATAATTTTGAAGAAATATACGATGTTATTATCGATGAATATATTAAGCTTATAAATATTATTTTATACGGTATTTTAGACCAAAATTAAGGGGTGATAATTTGAGTGACACAGTATTAAAAGTTAAAAATCTCAGTAAGAATTATCAAATGGGTGAAGTTACGGTTAAAGCATTGGAGGATGTGACCTTTGAAGTGGAAAAAGGGGAATTTATAGTTATCTTAGGACCCAGTGGTTCCGGAAAAAGCACATTGCTAAATATAGTCGGCGGTATGGATAATCCCAGTGACGGCGAGGTTTATTTTAATAATGAATTAATAACGAAAATGAAGGATAAGGAGCTTACCTATTACAGAAGAAATAAAATCGGATTTGTATTTCAATTTTATAATTTAATGGCTACACTGACAGCAAGAGAAAATGTGGAGCTTGCTGCGGAGCTTTGCGAAAATGCCGCTGATATAGACGAGGTTATGGAATCTGTAGGTCTTGGGGACCGCGCCGACCATTTTCCGTCTCAAATGAGCGGAGGAGAACAGCAAAGAGTTGCAATAGCCAGAGCCGTTGCTAAGAATCCGCAGATTCTATTGTGTGATGAGCCTACCGGAGCACTTGATTTTGAAACCGGCATACAGATATTGAAGGTATTAAAGGATGTAAACGAGAAATTTGGAAATACGGTTATGGTTATAACTCATAATGCTTCCATAGCTGATATGGCAGACAAGATCATAAAAATGAGGAGCGGAAAAATAGCCGATATTATAATAAATGAAAATCCGATTTCTCCCGAAAGGATTGAATGGTAATGAAAAAGCTTGATCTGAGATTGTTCAGGATGATTAAAAATACCAAGGGTCAATATATTGCGGTTCTTTCAATAATTATTACCGGAATTTTTGTATTCACGGCCGTTAATAACTCTGCCGTAAATTTAAAGGATTCCATAAATGATTATTATGATGCCACCAACTTTGCTGATATTTTCATTCAAGGAAGCAATATGCCTGAAAGCTTGGAAAATCAGCTGATCGGTTCAAATGGTATAAAAGAAGCTGAGGCAAGATTAGTGTTCGATACGAAGTTTTTAACAGGTAATGATGATGATAATGTTAATGTACGTGTAGTTTCTGTTCACCAATACGAAAATAAAATAAACAAACTGTTTATGAAGAACGGAAAAAGAATATTGACAGGCAGAGATATAATTGTTATAGAAAAATTTGCAGAAGCAAGAAGTATCAAGCTCGGGGATGAAATTAAGCTTAGAATTAACGGCAGGGAGCATAAATTTAATGTTTCCGGTATTGCTACCAGTGCCGAATACATTTATATAATGGAAAACGAGCAATCATTACTTCCGGCACCTGAAAAATTTGGTGTTGTCTACGTTGAAGAAAGCTATCTGCAAAAAATAAATGGAAATAAAGGCGGATTTAATGATATTGTTATAAAATTAAATACACCTGATAATACGGATAGGACAGCGAAATATTTAGAAGATAAGCTTGATAAATATAGTGCAAGGGTTATAAAAAGAGCCGACCAGCTGAGTAATAATGTAATGAATCAGGAAATATCGGGACTTGAAATGATGTCACAGTCCATACCCTTTATATTTTTATTGTTTGCGGGCGTTATGCTTTCGGTAATGCTTTCAAGAATTGTAAAAAAGGACAGAATATCAATTGGTGTATTAAAGGCTATGGGCTTTACAAACGATGAGATTGTAATGCATTATCTGAAATATGCCGGTTCTGTGGGACTAATCGGAGGAACAGCAGGGTCAATAATTGGAACTGCATTGTCGGGAATGATGACTAATCTTTATTTAATGTTTTTCAGCATACCCATGCTTGTTGTACAGGTGTATTACAGAAAAATTATTATATCAATTATTTTATCCTTTGTTTTTTGTGTTCTGGCAGGCTTTTGGGGAGTTAAAGATATTCTTAGAATCAATCCCGCCGAAGCTATGAAGCCCGAGTCGCCAAAGAAGGGTAAAAGAATATTCATCGAGAAAATAAAGATTATATGGAATCATGTTTCTTTTTCATGGAAGCTTGTTCTAAGGAATATATTCAGAGAAAAAAAGAAGTTTGTATTCATTGGTGCCGCAGTGGCAATAACCTGTGGTATGATGATTATGACAATGTGGATGACAGATATAATGGATTTGATGTTTAACAGGCATTACGGAGAATTCATTAATGTCCAGTACAATATAAGCTTTAATGAGTTTAAAAGTGAAAATACTATGAAGGAATTTTCTAAGCTTATTAATGTTAAAGAAATGGAACAAAGGGTTGAGATGCCTTTTGAAATAAAAAACGGCAAGGATTCAAAAATAGTAAGCGTCATTGGCTTGAATGACAGTACGAAATTTTATGCATTCAGAGATATAAACAACAATGCGCTTGAACTTCCTCAGGATGGAATATTATTATCATCTAACCTAGCAACAGAATTGAATGTGGATGTCGGAGACGAAGTGATTTTAAAAAGCTTAGTAAAGGATGATGATCATAGCTATGTTTATGTTAAGGGTATAGTAAATCAGGCACTTGGTATAAACGGTTATACAAATATTGATTTTCTGAGGGGTAAGTTTTTAGATAAAGGAATTATAAATGGGGTATACATAAACTCGGATGATAACGTAACAGATAAATTGAAGGATATTAAGGATATAACCGTATTGTCACAATTTGATATGAAGGACGCATTTTCGGAATTTACGGCTATGACTGCGGCCGCTATGGGAACTATGGTTATTTTCTCGGGACTTTTGGGATTTATTATAACGTACAGTATGACCCTGATGAGTATAAATGAAAGGGCATTGGAGTTTTCGTCCCTCAGAGTTATGGGATTCACTAAAAAGGAAATCTTCAATATGCTTATCAGAGAGAATATGATAATGTCCGTAATAGGAATTATATTCGGAATACCAATAGGGCTATGGCTTGTACATTATATGGGTGTTTCTTTTACAACGGATCTTTACACCATGAAGGAGCCGGTCACCATAAGCGGTATTGCAACATCCATAGCATTAACGATAGTTTTTATAACGTTAGCTCAGTTAATGACTTATGCTAAAATTCATAGGCTTGATTTTATGCAGGCATTGAAAAATAGAGTTTCATAATTTCTGATTTGGAGGGTAAAATGAAAATAAAATACAAGAAAAAATACGTAGTATTATCTCTGTTATTGGTTTTGTCCGTAGCTGTTGTCTACTCGCTGTTTGCAGGAGGTCAGGAAGTAGGTGCGGACAAAACAACAACTGTTAAATCAGGTGTTATTCAAAGTACCTTAGAGGAAACGGGAACGGTTTATTCTAAAAGAGTCAATACCTTTTATTCGGATTTTAGCCAAAAGGTAAAGGTTTTAAACGTATCTGTCGGAGATAAGGTTGAAAAAGGGGATATTATATTAACATATGATAATAATTACGATCTGGAAATAGAAAGGGCCAATAAACAAATAGAGGCAGTAACAGCCACATATAATGAAACGATTAAGGGTGCTGATTTCAAAGAGATTTCTAATATGAAGTTAAACATCAGCACAATTGAAGGCAGTTTAAATCTTGCAAGAAATAATTTTGAAAAAATAAAGGACTTATACGAAAATAATGCTGTCAGTCAGGTTGAATATGATGAGGCAAAGAACAATGTTACAACTCTGGAAAATCAGCTGCAGGAAGCTAATAATAATTATGATTTGCTGCTAAGAGGTGTTTCATCCAATGTGAAGAAGCAATATGAATCACAAATTGAAGAAATAATGGTACAGATAAAAATTCTTGAAAAGAATATTGAGCAATCATCAATTAAGGCAGAATTTGACGGAATTATTACTGAATTAAACGTCCATCAGGGAGGCATGACTCAGCCGGGAGTAATTGTTGTTGAAATTCAGGATGAGAAAAATCTGGGTGTCTATGTGGAAGTGTTGGCTGAAGATGCGATTAAAACATCAAAGGATATGCCGTTTATAATAGATTTGAATGGTGATGTGAAAGAGCTCACGATAAACAGAGTATATCCAAAGGCAACATCATCGGTTTCAGAGCTTGGTGTTGAACAAAAAAGAGTAAGAATTGAGGCTGATTTAGAGGCCGATAACAAAATGAAAATCGGTACAGAGGTTGATGTGGTAATCGTGCTTGAAGAAAAAGACAATGTTCTGATAGTAGACAGAGACGCTGTCTATGAAAAATCATATAAAGAATATGTTACAGTCATAGCCGGAGACAAGCAAATAGAAACTGAAGTCACAACAGGTTTAAAGAATGATGACTTTATAGAAATAATTTCCGGTTTAAAAGAAAATGATGTTGTATTATTGAACTATTAAATGTATAATACTGAAGGTTAATGTTGATACTTTAACGAAGGAGAATAAAATGAAATACGATTTAATAATAGTCGGAGCAGGACCATCCGGTATATTTACGGCATTTGAGCTGAACAGAATGTGCCCGGACAAAAAAATATTATTAATAGAACAGGGTAAATCTATAAGAAAACGCCATTGTCCAAAGGATAAAACCAAGGAATGTATAAATTGTCAGCCATATTGCAGTATAACTACAGGTTTCTCGGGAGCAGGAGCGTTTTCTGACGGAAAGCTGTCACTCAGTCCCGAAGTGGGAGGAGATTTGCCTGAATTAATAGGCTATGAATATGTTCAGGAATTAATAAATTACACAGATGAAATATATCTTGATTTTGGTGCCGATACAAAAGTGGAAGGCGTTGAAAGCAAGGAAGAAATAAAGGAAGTAAGACGAAAAGCCATTGAAGCGGGACTTAAGCTGGTAGATTGTCCTATCAGGCACTTAGGAACTGAAAAAGCACAGGATATATACGGTAAAATAGAGCAGCATTTAGTTGACAACGGGATTGAAATAAGGTTCAGCACTCAAGCTGTTGATGTAATAATTGAAGACGGTGCTTTAAAGGGAGTTATATTGACAGATGCGGTAAGAAAGGCAAAAATGGAAGAGGTTTATGGCGATACCGTTGTTATTTCTGCAGGCAGAAAAGGTGCCGATTGGTTGAAGTCGTTGTGTGTTAAACATAATATAGCTCACAGAGCCGGAACTGTCGATATAGGCGTAAGGGTTGAAGTAAGAAATGAAGTAATGGAAAAGGTTAATAATATTCTTTATGAGTCAAAGCTCATCGGATATCCTCGACCATTCAGAGATAAAGTAAGAACTTTTTGCCAAAATCCGGGTGGCTTTGTAAGTCAGGAAAATTACGATAATAATCTTGCAGTTGTCAATGGCCATTCATATAAGGACAGAAAATCAAACAATACTAATTTAGCTATATTAAGTTCGCATAATTTCAAGCATCCGTTCAACGAGCCTATCAAGTATGGCGCTAAGGTTGCTGAATTGTTAAATATGCTTGGAGACGGCAGCATTATTGTTCAAAGATACGGAGATATATTAGACGGAAAAAGAACATGGCAAAATGAATTGTCAAGATCAAACGTAATTCCCACACTGCCTGATGCGGTTGCAGGAGATTTAACATCTGCAATGCCGTACAGAACAATGACTAATATATTGAATTTTATAGAAGCATTGAATACGGTAGTGCCTGGATTTGCGGGAACCGAAACTCTTCTTTACGGACCGGAGGTAAAATTCTACAGCAATAAGGTTGAAATATCTGAAGATTTTGAAACAAGCATCAAAAATTTATATTGCTTAGGCGATTCGAGCGGTTGGACCAGGGGGTTAATGATGGCATCCCTCATGGGAGTAAGAATGGGTCAGATATTAGGAAAGGGGACACACCTTAACGGATAGAAAGTCGTTGGGGCGGACGTCAAGTAATGTCCCCCAATTATAAATAAGTAGGAATATGGGACATATCTTAGCGGATGGGAAGGTCGTTAGAGGTATGTCCCTAATTTTAGGAATAAAAAATAAAAATCCAAATATATTATACTATTACATGTCTGAAGAACTGATTAAACTACATCAGATTATTAAGGGGGAAGAACATTGGAATGGTATAATATCGGTAAAAGTGAATTAGTAAAGGAACTAAAGACGGATTTAAATCGCGGATTGAGCCGTAGAGAAGCGGAGAAAAGATTAGAGGATTACGGTAAAAATGAATTAGAGGCTACAGGAAAGAAAAGCTTTTTGACTAAATTAATTGCTCAGTTTACAGATTTCTTAATTATTATTTTAATGGTTGCTGCAGGTATTTCAGGCTTTGTAGGTGAAAAGGACGATGCAATTGTTATTTTAGCCATTGTAGTCATTAATGCTGTTCTTGGAATATATCAGGAAGGCAAGGCAGAAAAGTCCGTTGAAGCACTTCAAAAATTAAGTGCTCCAAATGCTAAGGTAATCAGAGACGGAAATCAGATAGTTGTTCCTGCGGCAGATATTGTGCCCGGAGATTTGATAGCTTTAGATGCAGGGGATATTATCCCCGCTGATATAAGATTAATTGAAAGCTCTAATTTAAAGGTTGAAGAAGCTTCTTTAACAGGTGAATCCGTTCCGGTTGAAAAGGACGCCAATACCAAAATTGCAGGTCGTGTCGGAATCGGGGACAGGCATAACATGGCCTTTTCCAGCACAATTGTAACTTATGGCAGAGGTAAGGGTATAGCTATAGGAACCGGACATAATACCGAAATCGGTAATATAGCTATTAAGATTCAATCCTATGACGACGAAGAAACACCGTTGCAGTCTAAGCTGAATCAGCTTGGCAAGGTTCTGGGAACCTTGACCATCGGAATCTGCATAATGGTCTTTGTTTTGGGACTTTTTCAAGGAAGACCAATACTTAAAATGCTTTTAACATCCATAAGCCTGGCAGTGGCTGCAATACCCGAAGGACTTCCGGCAATTGTTACAATTGTTTTATCAATAGGAATGAACAGAATGGCAGGAAAGAATGCCATAGTAAAAAAGCTTTTGGCAGTTGAAACTCTGGGGGCAACCTCGGTAATTTGTTCCGATAAAACAGGTACGCTGACCCAAAATGAAATGACGGTTGTAAAAGCATACGTTGACGACAAAATATTGGATGTGGAAGGTATCGGCTATGATCCGACAGGAAATATTAAGCTATTGGGCAAAAATGTAGATATATCGTCACTTCCGAATCTGAAAAATCTTGTATGCATCGGTGCTCTTGCCAATGATGCATTGCTTGATAATTCCTCAGGTATGTATAAAATAATGGGAGATCCCACCGAGGGTGCGATCATTACTTTTGCGGGAAAATTAGGACAAACTACATATGGGCTTAATAAATCATATCCTAGAATCGCAGAACTTCCGTTTGATTCAACAAGGAAGATGATGACTACGTTTCATTCCGATTATATTAACGGAAAGATTGTATCCTTTACCAAAGGAGCTCCCGATATCGTAATAAGCAAGTGCAGTAAAATTGCCATAAACGGAATGATAGTAGATTTCACCAAGGAATTAAAAGACAGAGTTCTTAAGGTTAACAAAGATTTTGCCCGTTCAGCATTGAGAGTTTTATCTGCAAGCTATAAAGTATGGAACGAGGTTCCAAAGTCCATTAAGTTTGATGATGTGGAAAATGATATGATTTTTGTCGGGCTTGTTGGCATGATTGACCCGGCAAGATCTGAAGTTAAGGAATCAATAAAATTATGTAAGCAAGCCGGAATTGAAACAATAATGATTACCGGTGATTATAAAGATACTGCCTATGCTATCGCCAAAGATTTAGGGATGGTTGAACATGAAAATCAGGCAATGATGGGTGAAGAACTTGATAAGCTGTCGGATAAAGAGCTTAGAGAGGCAGTAAAAAATACAAAGGTCTATGCAAGAGTTTCCCCGGAACACAAGGTAAAAATCGTTACGGCATTGAAAGACAACGGCTATATAACTTCCATGACAGGTGACGGGGTAAATGATGCCTTGGCTCTAAAAAAAGCTGATATAGGGGTAGCAATGGGTATAACCGGTACTGATGTGGCTAAAAATACGGCCGAAGTAATACTTACTGATGATAATTTTGCAACCATTGTCAATGCTGTAGAAGAAGGCAGAATAATATTCAGCAATATTAAGAAGTTCGTATTTTTCCTTTTAAGCTGCAATATAGGTGAAATACTGCTTGTGTTCATAAGTATACTGCTGGGATGGGAAGTACCTCTTTTGCCGATCCAGCTTCTTTGGCTTAATCTTGTAACAGACAGCTTTCCCGCTATGGCATTGGGAGTTGAAAATGCTGAACCGGGAATAATGCGTTTACCTCCGAGAGATACGAAGGAGCCGATTTTGGATAAAAGCATGCTTGGCGGGATTATGTTCCAGGCTGTAGCTATAAGCGCGGCTTCACTATTTTCGTATTTGTGGGCAATGCGTATGTATGGCGTAGGAGAAGGTCTCATTCACGCTCGCAGTGTCGTATTTGCCACATTGATAACGGCTGAATTATTAAGAGCATTCTCATCTAGGTCACAAACATACACATTGTTTAAAATCGGTTTTTTCTCCAATGTGAGGATGATTCAGGCGGTGCTGGTATCATTTTTACTGACTGTGGCTGTGTTGTACGTACCGGTGCTTAACAATATATTTGACGTAATTCCTTTAACATCACATGATTGGTTAATAGTAACGACTTTTTCATTCATACCGATGATTACAGGCGAGCTGTACAAGGATTTATTCAAAAACAAGGTAAAATAAACACATATGAGGGACGGTCCTTTTTGGGTTACAATCCAAAAAGGACCGTCCCCAATGTGTTGGTGAAAGTGTTGATTTCATTCATGTTAATTCCGCTGTAGTTCAATGAGAACAACAGCTTGTTGTTGCTTAAGTTTATAATGTTTAACAAAATATCGTCGGCCTTTGCATCTTCCTTTATTTTTTCAATGCTTTTGGAGGTGGTTGCCTGACACACTATATGAAGACCTGAATCAGAATTAATAATTTCTATTTTATCTTTATAATTACTTTTTAAGCTGCCTGCCAAATTTAAATTTTTCTTTCTGTAAATTCTTTTTACTTTTCTCAGATGCTTTTGCATATATCCGTCCTTCATAAAATGAGCAAGTACAATTTGGTCTATTTTTGAAGTAGATTGAGTATGACGGTTTTTGATATCATTATATTTCGGCAAAAGCTTTTTTGGTATAACCATGAAGCTGATTCTTAGGGAAGGCAAAAGCATTTTAGAAAATGACCCTAAATAAATTACGCAATCATTTTTATCCATCCCCTGAAGACATGGTATGGGCATACCTCCGTATCGTATCATGGCATCATAATCATCCTCAATTATGAGTCCGTCATTTTTATATGCCCATTCCAACAGCTCCATACGCTTATTTACGGGCATAACAGTTCCCAAGGGGTATTGATGAGAAGGACTTATATAAATCAATTTGGATTCGCTTTTTCTTAACATTGAAATATCAAAGCCGCTGTCGTTAATTTCAATGTGATTAATATTGAAATTATAATCTTCAAAAATATATTCCGCCTTGTTAAATCCCGGCTTTTCAAATGCAATTGTATTGTGTCTTTCTTTGATTACTCCTATTAATATGCCCAGCAAATATTGAACACCCGCGCCCACAATAACCTGTTCCGGGTTCGTATGTCCTCCCCGCATTGTATTTACAAAATCGGATATTTCTTCTCTCAAAAATTGCTCACCCTGTATTGAGCAGCTGTTATAAATTTTAGTTTCCTTGTCTGAAATTACTTTATTGTACAGCCTCTTCCACGTAGATATATCAAAGCTTTCCTTGTCTACACCATCATTTATATAATCATTATCAAGCTGATGATTCATTACATTCTTATGAGTTTCCCTGATGATTTCAAAATTATATTCACTTAAGTCACATACAAAATACCCTCTCTTAGGGGAGTTTTCGATATAACCCTCTGCCACAAGCTGGCTGTATGCATTTTCAACGGTTGTCTTGCTTAAATTCAAGGTCGCTGAAGCCTCTCTGATAGAAGGAAGCTTAACATCAGGCTTTAAAACTCCCGATGTTATTTCTGATTTTATAAATTCATAGAGCTGCATGTATATGGGAATGCTGCTTTCTCTGTTAAATATAGGCGATATAATCATAAATACTCCTTAAACTGACTTGTTCAAATTTTATAAAATTAACACAAATTGAGGTTACACATATTTTATCATATTTTTACACATATACAATAAAAAAATCATATGATATACTTATTAATATACTTCTTTGACGTTCGGAGTGACATAAACCGATGGTTTTAAGAAATTACTGTGGATAGTAATAATCAATAGCTAATCAATTGTTTAACAACTGCATATCAATTGATTATCAATCGTGAAAAGGAGCTGCTATGTACAATATAAATGAAATTCAGGATTTTAAATATATAACATTTCCGTCTTTTGAAGAATATGATGATATTTTCCACTGCTTTACTACAAGAGCGGGAGGAGTAAGCGAAGGTTCTTTTGCTTCTATGAACATAGGATTCAGCACCGGGGATAATGATGAAAATGTTAAAAGGAACATTGAAATAATGGCTGAAAGGCTTAACCTGAACGTTGACGACATAGTTGAAACTCATCAGACGCATACAAATAATATTATGTATGTAACGGAGGAGCATAAGGGAAGAATTTTTACAGAGGGAATCGAAAATAACATAAAGAATATAGACGGTATTTATACGGACAAAACAAATTTAACGTTGATGTCCTTCCATGCGGATTGCACACCTGTCTTTTTATATGATCCCATAAAGAAGGTTATCGGTTTAGCTCATGCAGGATGGAGAGGCACCGTTCAAAATATCGGAGGGGTTATGGTTAAAGCATTTATTAACGACTTTAATTCAGATCCGAAGGATATTAAAGCAGCCATAGGACCGTCTCTTTGCAAAGAATGTTTTGAGGTTGATGAGGATGTGAAGGATTTATTCGTTGCAACAGATGAAAGCTTTATGGATTTCATGGATACGAAGGGAATTAAATATTACTTCAATCTGTGGGAAATCAATAAATATTTATTATTAAAAGAAGGACTAAGGGGAGAAAACATCGAAATATCAGGCATTTGCACTAAGTGCCGAAATGATTTGCTTTTTTCACACAGAGGACAGGGTGGAAAAAGAGGTTTAATGACGGGCTTGCTAATGATGAAAAAACTACCACCCTTATAGAAGTGTGGTAGTTTACATTCAATAGAAACTTAATTATTCTAACCTCTTTTTAAGAATGCGGTTACACAGTGAATAGCACCCCAGCCCTTTAGTATTTCGAAGAAGTCTGTGGAGATAACTTTTATGCCGTTGTTTTCAAGTAGTTCCTTACACCTTGGATTTCCTTCGGGCTGGACAACTAATCCAGGTTTTATAGCTACAAAATTGATTCCTAAGGTTTCTTTTGCTTCAGTTTGTGATGGGGCTTCTAACAGTTTGAAGCCTTTCCTTTTTAAAGCCTCACAAACATCGTATGGAACTTGTGAGGCGTGAATCATAGCAGTGTCATTGCTGGCGATGTTTAGCAGCCCATCTATATGTGCATGACCGTAAGGTATTTGCATATGTATAATATTATCTACGCCGATTCTTTTCAATTCGTACTCAACCTGTTGGTATCCGTCTTTGTTGCATCTTACACCTGAAGCCAGTACAACAGTGTGCTTGTCAATCCATAGACCCATTGCTCCGTCAAAGGTTCCGTTTCCTGTAACGGTTTTAAGTATAGGAACTCCTAAATCAGAAAGAGCTTTGGCTGCATATCTTTCCTCGCCTCTCCTGGCAGCAATTGCGGGTCTTGTTACTATTGCTCCCTCAGGAGTCATAAAAACCAGGTCTCTCATGAACAAAGCATTAGGACGGTCCCCTCTTTGTTCTTTAACATAATAAACTTTAACACCGTGGTTACTGTAAATTTCAGCTAAATCATCATGCTGTTTTCTAAATAAATCCACGTTTATGGGCTCTTTAAATCGCACTTCCTTATAATCGAAATTCTCTATTTCCTTTCCGGGTCTTCTCATTAGAACAGCTTTTAAATCTTCAACTTCGGAAGCTACTCCCCAATCACCCCAGTAAAGATCTATTTCGTCCTTAAAGCTGTTTTCATTTGGGAACCAGCGTTCACCGGGAATAGCATCAGTATCTATTTTAACTATGTCTTTATTCATCGTAATGACTCCTTCTTAAATTTAAGTTGTATAGCAGCTATTGTCCTCTTTTTAAAAATGCCGTGACACAGTGTATTGCTCCCTTACCCTTCATAATTTCAGATACGTCAACGGTTATAACTTTTATACCGTTGTTTTCGAGAAGCTCCTGGCTTCTGGGATTACCTTCCGGCATAACTATCAAACCCGGCTTCAATGCTACAAAATTACAGCCAAATGTACTACGTACTTCAGTGGTAGAAGGAGCTTCCAATATTTTGCATCCACATTTTTTCAGGGCATCGCATACATCATATGGTACCTGCGAAGCATGAATCATTACTATTTCTTCACTGGCCATGTTCATAATGCCGTCTATATGTATATTACTATAGGGAATCTGCATAGGTATAATATTATCTACTCCCATTTTTTCAAGCTCGTATTTTACTTGTTCATATCCGCTTTTATTAGTTCTGCTGCTGGTTGATAAAACTACGGTTTTTCTATTAACCCACATAGCATTTGCACCTTCAAATATGCCGTCACCGTTAATTGTTCTTAATATAGGGACTCCCAGTTTAGCGAGAGCCTCCGCGATATATCTTTCTTCTCCCCTTCTGGCAGACATACCCGGTCTTGTAATTATTGCTCCTTCTGGGGTCATAAACATTAAATCTCTGCAGAAAACAGCGTTAGGTCTGTCTTCTCTCTGTTGCTCCACGTAATATACTTCAATATTGTGATTTCTGTATATTTGGGCAAGGTTGTCATGCTGATTTCTCATTAGCTCCACATCAATAGGTTCATCTGAAAATCTTACTTCATTTGCGTTGAATTTTTCTACTTCCTTTCCGGGTCTGTACATTAGTACGGATTTTAAGTCATCTACTTCCGAGCATACTCCCCATTTTCCCCAATAAATCTCAATATCATCTCCAAAATACGATTCTTTTGGGAACCAGCGCTCTCCGGCAATAGCGTCTATATCTTTTTTTACCGCTTCTTTATTCATTGTAATTGCTCCTTATATTTTCTTTTTCTTAATTTCATATCATGCAATTTCTGTGCCATATGTAAAACACAACCTGAAATTTTTGTTTTAGTATGGTCTGCTAATATTTTAAGGGGCAAAAAAAAATTAGTAAAAAATTTTTTACTAATTTGTAAAGTAATACTTTACTTAAAACATAAATTATCTTTATCTAATTCATATTTTTCCATTTTATAGTATAGGTTTTGCTTTGTTATCTTAAGTTTTTTTGCTGCATCTGTAAATTTATCTGATTTTTTTATTGCATTTATAATTAATTTTTTTTCATAATTATGAACTGCTTCATTCAGCGAAATATCATTGTCTATCTCAAAATTGCAGTTATTAACTGGAATTTTATAGATGTATTCCGGCAGATCCTTTTTTTGAATTATCCGAGATGATGTTAAATTAAAGGCGCCTTCTATAATATTCCTAAGCTCTCTGACATTTCCCGGCCAGTTGTATTTTTGAAAAATATCTTCCACTTCTTCAGATATATCAATTATATTTCTGTTCATTTTGTTGTTAAAATAGTCGATAAAATACTTTGTAAGGTAATTTACATCTTGTCTTCTTTCCCTTAAAGAAGGCAAATCCAATTGAACAACGCTGAGTCTGTAAAATAAATCCTCTCGCAGTTTTTTTTCCTTAAGACATACTGAAGGGTCCTCATTTATAGCGGAAATAATTTTTACATCCGTGTTTATGGCTTCAATTCCACCTATTCTGGTAATTTTTTTTTCTTCAATTGCTTTAAGTATTTTGGCTTGTACACTTATTTCCATTGAATTTATCTCATCCAGAAATAGGGTTCCTCCATTAGCTATTTCAAATAATCCGGGTCTGTTTTCGGCTCCGGTGTAACTTCCTTTTGTTGTACCGAACAGAATGCTTTCCAAGAGAGTTGATGGTATAGATGCACAGTTTTGAGACACAAATCGTTTGTTTTTACGATTGCTGCTTGTGTGTATAGATTGGGCCACTAACTCCTTTCCCGTTCCGGTTTCTCCATAAATTAAAACTGTGGAGTCCGTCTGGGCGACTTTCTTGATTTTTTCCTTAATATTATCTAATGTAGGGGAATTTGTAATAATATCATCAACAGTATACAAGGATTTTTTCTGCTCATTGTTTTTAATTGACAGCACTATATCCTGACGTTGGTAGCAGTCATCCACATATCTGGAGACATCTACTACTCCTATTATATCTTCGTTATGCTTTACTAAAAGTGTCGAATTTATAGCATTTATCGTTTGTCCCTTATAAGAAACTAAAGATTGAAATTCGTTAAATATAGATTTTCCGGTTTTAAGTGCCCTCATAACACTGCTTGTTTCTTCCGTCAATGTGGGATATACAGTTAATACATGTTTTCCTATAGCATCTTTTTCCTCTAAATTATTTATATCCTGCCTAAAGTTTGTGTAATACTCGATTATCCCTTTGTTATTAGTAACAAGAACACCATCTATATAATTATATATACTTAAAATCTGTTCCACATATCTTCTCAGCATGACTTTTCTCCTTGATTATTAATGTTAATACTATATCAAAAACGTTGATTTGTCAAGGTATATTATGATATGTCAATTTTTTAACATTGTTATTTATGAATAACAAGTATTATAATAATAAAGTATATTTTTTGTCTGTGTTCTGTCGGAATTAATATAAATAACTATATTTTATAGTTTGATTGTTGGTACGGAAATTGCATATGATTAGTTAGTAGTGAAAATTATTTACATAACAAAAGGAGGAAAGTTAGACTTAACACCATAACAAAAACTTAAATAATATGGAGGAAATTGTATGAATAAAAGATTTGTGGCAATCGTTTTAACAGTTTTAATGGTTGCGGGATTAATTTCAGGCTGTGCAGGAAATTCTGTATCACAGAACGACAACCTGTCTCCTGAGGAAAGAACAATTAGACTCAGAGTAAATGATTCTATACCATCACTCGATTGGGAGCAATCTACAAGTCTACGTGCTGTTAAGGTATGGCATCAAATGTTTGAAGGACTATATGGAATGGATGAGGCAAAGGGCGGCTATTATAAGGAACTGGCTAAGGAAGTAAGCCTTAGTGACAATCAGAAGGAATATACTATTACTCTGCAGGATGGAGTAAAGTTCCAGAACGGGGAAGTTATGAAAGCTTCTGATGTCGTGTTCAGTTATGAGAGAGCAATGAAAAATCCAAGATTTAATTATGTAACGTCTATGATTGAAGATGTTGTTGAAATCAATGATAATACTGTAAAAATAACTTTAAAAACTCCTTTTTCTGCAATTGATCATACTTTTTTCAGCATAAAGATTTCCAGCGAGAAAGAAGTATTGGAACAGGGAGACAAGTTTGGTACTATACCGCACAAAGCTGGTACAGGTCCATATTATGTAACTGAATATAATGTAGCAACGGACATAAAGCTTAATGCATTTGAAGATTATTGGAGAGGTTCACCGGCTATTAAAAAAATTGAGTATAGAGTTATATCTGATGATGCTGCCGCAGTAATAGCTTTTGAAAACCATGAGCTTGATTATTTAGAGGATGCTCCTCTGACAGACTGGGAATCGCTGGTTAAGGCTTCTGGTGAAAATCACTCATTAACTAAGGGTAATGACGTATTGTTTTTAGGCGTAAACTATTTGTCCCCTACGAACAATAATATTCTTGTTAATGACAAGGTAAGACAAGCAATATTCTATGCTGTAAATAAAAAGGATATGAATTCCGCTGCATGTAACGGTTACGGTGTAGAGACACCTTACTATATGCCTCCGGAATATGTTGCTACTTCACCTAAGGACGGATTTGAAACATATGAGTACAATCCTGAGAAGGCGAAACTACTTTTAGCAGAAGCAGGTTATCCTGACGGAGTAGATGTGGGAACTATTCTTACTTATGGAGCAAGTACAGGTGACAAGGCAAAGATGGCACAGGTTCTGCAGGCAAATCTTGCTGATGTGGGAATAACCTCTGCTGTATCTGTAATGGAATCTGCCGTGGTATTACCTAGGTTGTATGATCAGGATTATGATATTTGTATATATGCTGATTCCAATAATTTTGATTTCAATAATATAAGACAAATGGTTCACAGTGAATCGGTAGGTATGTATATTGTTAAGTACAAGGATGGTCCGTTTAACTGGAAACGTCTTGAAGAACTTGTGGATCTAGGTGTTTCTACATCTAATGTAGATGAACGCGTCGGATATTACAGGGAGTTATGGTCGATTACTATGGATTCTGCGACTCTGCTGCCTTGCCTGTCAAAGCCTGTACCTACTGTGTGGGCATCTAATCTGGAAATCGGAACTCCTGTTCCTTCATTCTATAAGATACGTACATTCAGCTGGAAATAATTAAAAGCATACTATGTACTAATAAGGGTATTTGCGGAATGTATTAGGATATTCATAGCATCTCCTAAGAATAGCTGAGGAGATGCTGATGAATATATAAGAAAAGTTAGGAGACAAAAATGTATAGATATATTATAAAAAGGATACTATTTCTTATACCTACGGTTTTGGGAGTTGTGTTTATTATTTATTTCGTAATGAATATAACACCGGGAGATCCTGCCCGTGCAATGCTTGGTTCATCAGCTCCCCAAGCAGATATAGACAAGCTTAATCATGAGTTAGGATATGACCTACCGTTTCTTCAGAAATATTTTAATTATATTTACAATATGGTAGTAAAACAAGACTTTGGAATATCTTATTTTACTAGGCAATCTGTTTTCGCAGAAATATGGCCAAGGTACATCGTAACCATAAATTTGGCCTTAATGGGTGTTGTGTTATCCTCTGTAATAGGAATACCTTTGGGAATATATGCTGCAGTAAAGCAGTATTCTTTATGGGATACAGTTCCATCCATTTTTGCATTTTTAATAGCCGCAGTACCTTCATTCGTACTAGGAATGATTCTACTTTTTGTATTTTCTCTTAAGCTTAATTTACTTCCATCATACGGAATTACATCCTTCAGTAATTATATAATGCCTGCACTTACCATTTCTATACCGCCAGCTGCAATGAACTTAAGATTTACCAAGTCTTCTATGCTGGAATCAATTAGACAGGATTTTGTTCGCACAGCAAGAGCTAAAGGAGCGCCTGAAAAAATAGTTATATGGAAGCATGCTCTAAAGAATGCCATGTTACCAATTATAACTAATATAGGGTTAAATCTTGGAATGCTTATAGCAGGAGCAGTTGTTGCGGAAAAGCTGTTTTCTATTCCTGGTATCGGAAGTTTGATTGTAGATAGGATAACATATAAGGATGAACCTGTTATTATCGCCGGAACAATATTAATTGCAGTTTGTTTTACAATTGTTATGCTAATGGTTGATGTAATATATGCATATATAGATCCGAGAATAAAGGCTAAGTATGCAAGAATGAAGGGATAAAGATATGAAGGATACTACAATGGACAACGTTATGAGAAATAGCGGTATATCATTTAAAAAACAAAGTCAAACAAAAGAAATATGGAGAAGGTTTAAAAAAAGCAAAGGTGCCGTTATCGGGTTGGTTATGCTTGTGATTATTTTAATGATTCTGTTATTTGCAGATTTTATTGCGCCCTATACAGCGGCTACAAAGCAAAATCTTGCTAACAAGCTTCAAGGTCCTTCTTTAGCACACTTGTTCGGGACAGATTCTTATGGTCGTGATGTGTTTGCCCGTATAGTGCATGGAGGCAGAACATCTATACTTATAGCTATCCTATCTACTATTTCTTCATGTATAATAGGCAGTGCACTAGGAGCTATTGCCGGTTATTTCGGAGGTAAAATAGATAGTATTATTATGAGATCATTGGATATTTTTATGTCCGTACCTGATATTCTTTTTACCATGGCTGTGGTATTTGCCCTTGGTGCTAATTTTGTCAATTTGCTGGTTGCACTTACATTAGCATATTTTACAAATTATGTGAGGCTGGTTCGTTCACAGGTTCTTAATCTTGCAGAACTTGACTATGTTGAAGCTGCAAGGGCCGGTGGTGCAAGCAGTGCAAGAATTATAGCATCTCACATTCTGCCTAATGCTATGGGAGTTATAATCGTAAATACTACACTTAACGTTTCTAAGATTATATTGTACGAGTCTACATTAAGTTTTTTAGGTTTGGGGATGCCACCTCCGGCTCCTGAATGGGGATTGATGCTTTCAGAGGCAAGGGAGTTTATGCGTACTTCTCCTCACTTGCTGTTTTTCCCGGCTATGGCAATCGTTTTGACTGCGTGTTCCGTGAACCTCATAGGTGACGGACTGAGAGATGCACTTGACCCACATTTAAAATCTTAGCTTACTTAAGTAGAAAGGATATGATTATGAACGAATTGATTTTAGATATAGATGATTTGTCGGTTATTTATAAAACGGACCTAGAAACTGTTAAGGCTGTTAATGGTATCAACCTTAAAATAGGGAAGGGAAAAACTCTAGGTTTGGTAGGAGAAACCGGAGCAGGCAAAACTACAACTGCTTTGTCAATATTGAAATTGCTGCCGGAAAATACGGGAAAGGTAACAAGTGGAAATGTTAAATTTGAAGGCACTAACCTCCTTGAGATGAATGAGCATGAAATACGTGAAATAAGAGGGGGACAGATTGCTATGGTTTTTCAGGACCCTATGACAAGTCTTAATCCGGTTATGACCGTAGGGGACCAGATTGCAGAGGCTATTATAATGCATAATGAAGGACTGAGTAAAGGGGAGATAGAAAAACGCATTGATGAAAAACTTACAATGGTAGGAATACTTCCATCAAGAAAGACTGAATATCCTCACCAGTTTTCTGGAGGTATGAAGCAAAGGGTTGTAATAGCCATGGCACTTGCATGCGAGCCTAAGCTTCTTATTGCTGATGAACCAACTACCGCACTTGATGTTACAATACAGGCACAGGTGTTGATGATGATTAAGGAACTTAGAAATCGTTTGGGAACATCAATGCTAATGATAACCCATGACTTGGGAGTTGTGGCAAAAATATGTGACGACGTGGCAGTTATGTATGCAGGAGAAATTGTTGAGGCGGGTACTGTTCATGATATATTTCTTGGAGAGGATCATCATCCGTATACTGAAGGTCTATTTGGCTCTATTCCCAACCTTTCTTCCAGAACAAAAAGGCTGAACTCTATTCCAGGATTGATGCCTGACCCAACAAATCTGCCGGAAGGCTGTATTTTTGCTCCAAGGTGCAAATATTGTATGGACATATGTATTAGAGTACATCCAAATACCGTATTTGACGAAACTCATTCCCTGAAATGCCATTTGTTTGATGGCAAATTACGTAGGGACAAGCAGGAGGGAAAAAGTGAAAAACAATAAATCAACTCCGTTAATAGAAACCATAGGGTTAAGAAAACTGTTTAAATTAAATGGCGGTGCAAGGCTTCATGCTGTAGATGGTATTAATCTTAAAATATATCCCGGAGAAACTGTAGGGGTGGTAGGAGAGTCCGGATGTGGCAAAAGTACTCTTGGAAGAACTATACTTAGACTGATTGAGCCAACATCAGGTCAAATTTTATATAATGGAAGTGATATAACTAAGATAAGTGCGGGAAAAATGCGCGAGATGAGAAAAGATCTTCAGATAATTTTTCAGGATCCGTATTCAAGCATTGATCCACGTAAATCGGTTATAGATATAATAGCTGAATATATGTTTATACATAAGGTATATAAAAATAAAATTGATACTTATAACCGTGCAGCGGAGCTTATGGATTTAGTAGGTTTGGCAAGAAGATATTCAAGCTCATATGCTCACGAACTTGATGGCGGGCGCCGCCAGCGTATAGGAATTGCCAGAGCATTATCGTTAAATCCCAAATTTATTGTATGCGACGAGCCGGTTTCTGCATTGGATGTTTCAATTCAGGCTCAAATTCTGAATCTTTTGATGGATTTGGAGGAGGAGCTGGGTCTTACATATATGTTTGTTACTCATAACCTAAGTGTAGTTAAGCATATTTCAACTAAAATAATGGTTATGTATCTTGGTAAATGTGTGGAAATGGCATCTTCGGACGAATTGTTCCAAAATCCGATGCATCCATATACAAAGGCATTGCTAAAGGCAATACCAGAGCCGGATATTTCAAAGAGGGATGAAGAATTTGCTCTTATTAAAGGAGAAGTAAGTAGTCCTATTAACGTAAAGCCTGGATGTAGGTTTGCAAAACGATGTGATTTTTGTTTTGACAGGTGTATCCAGGAGGATCCAAATCTTACGGAAGTTTCCTATGAACATTTTGTTTCATGTTTTTTGGTAGAAAAAAATAAAGTAGAAAAGTAAATGAAAAAATACTATTTATTGTCTGTTATGGCGTTATAAGTTACCGGAAAACTTGCAATTATGATATTGAAAATAATCGTATTTTAAGAATTAGAATCTCTTTATGAGGTTTCATATTGCTAATTTCAATTGTTTATTATTTTTATAGATGTTTGGTATTATATATATTTTTTAGGAGGAAGGTAAAATGTCAGTTAACTTAAAAGGAAGAAGTCTTTTAACACTAATGGATTTAACACCTGAAGAAATAAGGTATATTTTGGATCTTGCTCATGACTTAAAAGCAAAAAAAAGAGCTGGTATCAGCAATTACCTGTTAAAAGGGAAAAATATTGTATTGCTGTTTGAAAAAACATCAACAAGAACAAGATGTGCATTTGAAGTTGCAGCGTTAGAGGAAGGAGCTCATGTTACATTCTTGGATTCAGGAAGTTCGCAAATGGGCAAAAAAGAATCATTGGAGGATACGGCAAAAGTACTGGGAAGATTTTATGATGGAATAGAATATAGGGGATATGAGCAGCAGGTTGTAGAAAAACTAGCAAAATGTTCTGGAGTGCCTGTATGGAATGGACTGACTGATGTAGATCATCCCACACAAATACTGGCTGATATGATGACTATAGAAGAGCATGTTGCAAAACCGCTTAATAAAGTGAAATTAGTATTTACGGGTGATATAAGAAATAATATGTCGTTTGCTTGGATGTACGGCTGTGCTAAAATGGGAATGCACTATGTTGCATATGGGCCAAAGGAACTGTTTAATGAAATAGATTCAGAAATGATTAAAAAAGTCGAAGAGGTTGCCAGCTATACCGGTGCCATCATAGAAATAACTGATGATGCAGGAGCTCTAAAGGGAGCGGATGTTATTTATACAGATGTATGGGCATCAATGGGAGAAGAATCACAGATACCGGAAAAGGTAAGAATTATGACACCTTTTAAAGTTACAATGAAAATGCTGAAAGCAACAGAGAATACTGATGTAAAATTTATGCATTGTCTACCGGCATTTCACGATTTTGAAACTAAAATGGCTAATGATCAAAAAGATTTGGGATTTGATATAAGAGAAGTTACTGATGAAGTATTTAGAAGCAGACATTCTATAGTATTTGATGAAGCAGAAAATAGAATGCATTCTATCAAAGCTGTTATAGTGTCAACTATAGGATACTAAAGTAACTATAATATACGGAGTGTGCAATGAAACCAAAAAGATTAGTTATCGCACTAGGCGGAAATGCTTTAGAAGATAAAAATATGCCTTCTACTGCGGAGTCTCAGTTAGAAGTAGTAAAAAAAACATGCGAATTTATAGCAGAAATCATATATTTAGGTTATGAAATCGCTATAGTACATGGAAATGGACCACAAGTAGGAAGAATAATGCTGGCATCTGAAGCTGCCAAAGACGTAACGCCTGTAATGCCTTTTGATGTATGCGGGGCTATGAGCCAGGGTTATATAGGATACCATATACAACAGAGCTTAAAACAAGTCATGGCAAAACGAAATATAACAATGCCTGTTGTAAGTATAATAACGCAGGTTATTGTGGATAAAAATGATGAGGCCTTTCAAAATCCAATGAAACCAATTGGACCATTTTATACAGAAGAAGAATCAAAGAAGTTAGCTCATGAAAGAGGATATACAGTTAAAGAAGATGCCGGAAGAGGTTATAGGAGGGTAGTGCCATCACCAATGCCAACACAAATAGTTGAAATAGATACTATTAAAACATTGCTGAATACAACTATTCCTATAGCGTGTGGCGGTGGTGGAATTCCTGTAATAGAAAGCGAGAATGGTTCACTAAAAGGAGTAGCGGCAGTAATAGATAAGGATTTAGTTGCTGAAAGGTTAGCAGAAGATATAGGTGCCGATATACTTTTGATTCTTACTGAGGTAGAAAAAATATCAATAAACTTTAAAAAAGCAAATCAAATAGATCTATCTTATCTGACTGTAGATGATGCAAAAAAATATATTGAAGAAGGCCATTTTGCACCGGGTAGTATGCTCCCAAAAGTAATTGCTTCTGTAAATTTTGCAAAATCTTCTCCCGGAAGGAAAGCAATAATAACTTCTTTGTATAAGGTTGCAGATGCTTTAGAAGGAAAAAACGGTACAGTTATTGAATGTAAGTAGAATGTACGGGAAACTTTATATTTAAATTATAATTAAATTATTATCATAACCTTCGTACATGCTAAATATAATAATATATATAAAGCTGTGAGGAGGTTATGAAAATTGGCATATAAGAGGATAATATCTCTGATTATGATTGTTTGCTTAAGCTTAAGTATTACCGCATGTGGCACTTTAGATATGATGGTAGGGCTGAAACAGGAAAATAATCCGGATACAACTGATTTTGCAAACTTAACTGACTTTGAAATAGTGGAAGATACAATCGGAGAAGAAATAGTCGAAGAACCTGTTATAGAAACCGTTACCGTAGATCCGGAGCAAGCTAAAGTGACAGATATTTTGGCTTATTTTGAGGATGAAAACGGATTTGTAGTTCCTGTTAATACAAAAATTGACTGGGAAGAAGGAATTGCAAAAGCTACCCTTAGAAGTATGGTAGCTGGAAGTGAAACTGAAAAAAAACTGGCAGGCTCGGGACTTCACGGTGTGCTGCCTGAAGGAACAGAAATCAGAGGGATGGCTATAAAGGATGGTCTTTGCAGAGTGGATTTTACTAAGAACATATTAAATACTTCTTCCTATGAGCAGGAAGAAAATATGATTTCTGCAATTACATATACACTAACTGAATTCCCCACTATAGATAAAGTCGAATTGTTGGTTGAAGGTCAAGTTTTAGCTTCATTATCAAAGGGATACGCTATTAATACTGCATTCGAAAGAGGAAATATTAATTTGCACGGCTCCAGGGACGGTGTTAATTTTACAGTATACTATAAGGCACCTGACACAGAGGTTATGGGTCACTATGTTCCTATAACATTCTCAGCTTCATCACTCAATAATCCTGTTAAAAACGTATTGGAAAAATTGTTCAGCGGGGCACCGGAAGAAACAGTTCTGAGCAATAATATTCCTGTCGGAATCAATTTACGAGGAGTAGATATTGTAAGTGATACGGCTGTAGTTAACTTAGGTGTCGGGGCTGTTAATTTGTCGGAAGAAGAATACAGAGATATGAATGCGATTGTTGTACTTTGTTTAGAGCAGTATGGAATTTCCGATGTAGAATTCAATATCGAAGGAGTTTCGTTTGAAGAAGCGGGCTTGCATTTCGATGATGGGGTAATGCCAGCATTTAATCAATATTAGTTCTTGTCATCCTAAGTTCTTTGTCATCCTGAACGCAGTGAAGAATCTCAGATTTTGAAGTTCTGAGATCCTCAGTCTCATTCATCAATGTTTTAGCTTCCTTTGGTCGCAAACATTGAGAATTCGTTGTGAATTACTTACCGCCATTTCTCAGAAAAAGACTCTGAGAAATAGTGGCAGGGCAAATTTCGCTATCGCTCTGGATGACGCAAACGAAGTTTGTCAATAGCCTATGGGGACGCTATGTCCCTTTTTTTCTTGCTTATTTTTCCATAAGGAAATACAATAGAAGAAAATGAATTAAAGAGATTAAACATATCAAACATATAAGGGAGGTGCCGCATATCAAAAAATTTATTTATAATCATAAGCTGCTGTCTGTTATATTAGCGGCACTTTCAACGGTTGCAGTACTGACAGTCTTTGTGAATTATGATTTTTTAAAGGACGAACCGCAAAAGAGTATCAATGTCACAGAGCAAGGCGGCATTTATGACTTGACTGATATAGACAGCTTGGAGCAAACAGTTATTAAATTGGCTCCCGGAGCCGCTTATTATCCCAACATATACCTGACGCCGGAAAACTTTGATACTGCTATTTCCGAAAGCACGGAATATTTTGAAGAAATCAGGGCGGACTATCTGTCACAGAGATTTGTTCTGAAGGTTCCCGAAAATAAAGATGTATATTCAATAACCCTTAAGCTTTCCGGACGCCATGCTATGAGAGTTTATGCAAACGGCAAGCTCGCGGCACAGACAGGACAAGCCGGTACTACAAAGCAGGAAACGGAGGTTTGGGAAAACAACATTACATTTCATGGGTCTGCAGTAAACGGTGAAATAGATATTCTCCTTAACAGTGCACAATTTTACCATGCTAAGCGAGGGGCATCACTTGCGGAGCTGAGCCTGAGCAAGAATGAAACGGATCCGTTTTTTTTCGGTCGTATAAAAGGAATAGCAATTATGGGTGCGTTTTTATGCGCGGCTGTGTTGCTGCTTGGAGTTTATCTGATGCTTTCACATACCCGGGCAACACTGTATTTTGCTGCTGCCTGTATAGTTATGGCATTGAGAGAATGTCTGCAAAGTCAGGCATGGATTTATTTTCCCATATCCGGCAGACTGTCATTCATGCTTGAATACCTCAGTGTGGTACTGTTGACTATTTTCCTTACACTGTATCTTACACAGTATACATCCGGCAAATTTCTTCAGGTCGTTCAATATACAGCCATCATCGGTTCATGTATTTATGGAGTCTGTGTACTGTTTGGAGATTCTTTATTTTATACGTCGGTGCTGAAATATTATCAGTTCCTCCTTGTTGCCTGTATTATTCCGGGAATTACGGTTCTGTTTCTGAAAATGCGTAAACCCATAAAGGAACAAATGACTGCAATATACGGAATAGCGGTATTTTATATTTCTGCCTTGTATGACATTTTAATGTACAGTGATATTTTCGGTGATGGACCAAATGTGCCTATTTCTGAAATTGCAATGCTGATATTTGTTGTGGCACAGGCAGTATCCCTGTTCCAGATGAACAGCAGGGTGCTGGCGGAGGCAAAGGAAGCTGAGCAGAAGTTAGAAGCAGAAAAAATAGCATTAGAAAGCTTAAACAGACTGAAAACGGAATTTTTGGGCAATGTTTCTCATGAGCTGAAAACACCCCTGACGGTTATGTCCGGCTATGCTCAGACAACAAGGCAGCTTGCCCAAAATTCAAACGTACCTGAATGCGGCGAGGTATCCCGTCGTATGACCCTCATTTCATCCGAAGCGGAGAGGCTTTCCCTGATGGTGGGACAGATTCTGGACGTTACACGTATGGAGGAAGGGCGTATGGTCATGGAGCCTGTGCGCTGCTATGTGGATGAAATTATACATACAGCCGTTGAAACCCATTATCCAATACTCAACAAAAATCGCAACCGTCTTGATATTCGTATAGAAAGCGGTCTGCCTGCCGTCTATGCCGATCCCGCAAGGATTTCACAGGTTGTGGTCAATCTTATTTCCAATGCGGTGCGTTTCACTTCAGACGGTGTAATTACCATATCCGCAAAGAATGAAAATGACAAAATTCTTGTTTCTGTCTCGGATACGGGTGCAGGGATAGCAGAAGAGCAACTTTCCCACGTATTTGAACGCTACAACAAAAAACAAAAATCCGGCGGACAGGATACCGGCACCGGACTTGGATTATATATATGTAAGCATATTGTGGAGCAGCACTGCGGCGAAATCCGGATAGAAAGTGAAAAGGGAAGAGGAACCTCCGTATTTTTTACGCTGCCTGCATGTGAAACTAATACCGTATCTTGCTGAAAGTATATTCATTTCTGCCGGAGCTTGACAGCTCAAACCAGCCAACCTCATCCAGCTTCAGCTTTTTTCGCAGATTGGCCACATGGGTCTTGATAGTTCCAGTGGCGCTGGGAGATGCCTCACCCCATGCGCGGCGGTAAATTTCTTCAACACTGAGACGCCGTCCCGCAAACAGGGCAAAGCAGCCCAAAAGCTGCAGCTCCTTCTGAGTGAGGGAAATCCGTTCTCCGTCAAGGGTTGCTTCCCCTGACAGAAAGTCAATGACAAGAGGTTCAAGCTCAATTTTTCCGGCAGTCATTATACCGGATCTGCGAAGCTGTGCAGCCACCCTTGCATTCAATATATTCAAATCATAGGGCTTGGTTACGTAATCATCCCCTCCCTGCAAAAGACCCTTTACAACGCTTTCGTTTTCGTCCCTGCACGTCAGGAAGATGATGGGGGCGTTTGTTTTTTGTCTCAGCTCGGAGCAGAAGTCAAAGCCTGAGCCGTCGGGCATCATCACATCCAAAAGAATTAAATCGGGGGCATGCTCCTCTAAGAGAAACCGCGCCTTTGCCATGGTGGAGGCGCACACTACCTCATATCCCCTGCCTTCAAAATATTCACGGTTGATTTCCAGCACATCCGCCTCATCCTCTATCATCAAAAGCTTTATTGTTTTCACGACATCACCCCGATTATCAACAATTTATCAGTACAATCTTACCACATTACACCAAAAAAGGAAATGAAAAAATTTTTTATAACAAACGGTCAAGATTTCTTAACCTTTCACACAACGTAAAAAAATTCTGATATCCTCAAAAATAACAGATAATCAATAATAAAACAAGGAGGATATAACAATGAAACAAACAAGAAAACGAATAAGCATAATATTGGCAGTATGCATGCTTATAACCATGCTGCCGGTAACGGCATACGCCGAAACAGGGAAATCGGATGATACTATCACTCAGACTGTGAAGCCGTATGTGATAAGTACGTTAACCACCGGAGCAGCCATAACCGTAGGAACTCAGGAAGGCGTATTGTATGAAGGAGTGGAAAGTGCTGATAACGAGATGTTCAGTCACGTAACATATAGGTTGGAAACTGAGAATATTGGTGAAGGAACTTACAACGCAACTGTTGACAATCTGCCCACGGGAGTAAGTATGAAGGGTACTACGGTTAATATTGATTATGAAGGTAAAGGTACCTTTGAATTGGCGGGAAATACTGCTACCGCAGCGGGAACCACAGAAGGGCTGACATTAACCATCAAAGGCGGAAGCTTGCCTGAAGACGGTGTAAAATCCGGGCCCTTTGAACTTACCATAATAGACAAGGAGTTTATGGAGACTATCATGGAGCTTTTTATTAAGTCTTTAGAAATTCAGATTCCGTATGAAATAATTGGATTTTTACATGACAAATCCAAAGCCTATGTTGAGGTTGAGGATGAGGATGATTTTGAAGCAGCGATAGAGGATGCATTAGAGGAATTCATGGAAACGGGTGAAAAATTTAAAGATTATTTTGATGATGAAAGTCTTATAAGTAAATATCTTAAGAATCTGGATGGCTTAATAGTTATAATTGATGAATTGCTTGAAGAGTACAAAGATGCTTCGGATAAGCTTGCTGATGCTGCAAAGCCTTTTTTCAAGGATGAGGCATGGGAGTATGCCCAGCTTAAGTATGAGGTAGTGTTATTATCAATGAGAATAAACGTCGGATTGCAGAGCGGTAAAATAGATGAGAATGCTTTCGACGAAATTGAAAATAAAATAAAATCAGCATTTACGGAAATTAGCACCAAATACAATATAACCGACGACGAAGATGCAATAAGTAACGGAAATTGGGAAACTTTAGTGGCATTCTACACTGAGGTTTACGATTTTTTATACGGTGTTCTTGAGGAATACGGAATTGTCGGAGGTATCACAAAGGAATATTATGGTCTCACCGTGGGTGGAGTTAGGGTTTCAAGTGAAAATTGCGGCAATATCAAAGGGAAGGGTATAGACGGAAGCGGCACCGTCAGTTATAATCCGCACACTAAAACCCTCACTCTCGACAATGCTGAAATAGCGGTAATTGACAATCCAACAGATGGATACTATATCGGAGCAGCCATTGAGGTGTACGGCGGAATTGAAAATCTGACCATAGAGTTAAAAGGCAGCAGTCAGATAGGAAATAAACCCGCGGATCAAGGTGAATCTGAGGATTATACTGTTTACTACGGTATTATCTCTGATAATAATATAACCGTACAAGGCAGCGGCAGCCTGACGATTTATGATAGGGCACAAGGAATCTCAGCTGAGAACATCACCATTGATGCCAAAGGAACTATAACGATTATGGAGCATGGCGAAGATAAATCCTGCTGCCTGAAAGCAGGGGGAACCTTAGAGATAAAAAATGGTACTCTGGAGCTATCTTCAATTGTATCAAACTGTCTGTATGGAGATGAAATTATAATCAGCGGCGGCACTATTACTGCTGAAAGCTTTGATGAATGGGATGTAGAGTTGTACGCCTTCAACACAGCACCGACATTTGCTTCCGGCTATAAATACAAGGTTTATGCCGGTGAAGATAAGGATTCAGCCAAGGAAGTAACAAACCATACCGCTGCAACCTTTACTACAAGTAAATACGTTAAAATAGTTCCTGTTACTTCCGGCGGCAAGGATGACGATGACGACAACGGCGGCGGCAGAGACAAGGATACATCTCCTGCTACACCAACAGTACCGACACCTCCGGCAGAAACTTCGAAAAAGCCTGTAGAACAGGTGTTGAATGATGTGGGAACACATTGGGCGCTTGACAGCATCCGATTCGTATATAACAGGGGCATAATGACGGGAACCTCAGCGGAGCAATTCTCTCCCGATGCACGTATGAACAGGGGTATGCTTATTACGGCACTTGGAAGGCTTGCGGGGATAAATGCGCTTGACTTCACATCGGGCAGCTTCAATGATGTTGACATGTCATCCTACTACGGATCGTATGCTGAGTGGAGCTTAAGAAGCAATATAACAATGGGAACAGGAAATAACAGCTTCTCACCGGACAATCCGGTTACGAGAGAAGAATTAGCCGTAATTCTGGTTAATTTCGCAAAAGCAATGAGATATTATCTTCCTTCGGGAGAAGGAGCACAATCCTTTGCAGATGGCAGCACCATAAGCCCATGGGCAATGGAAGCAATCGAAATAATGAGGAGCGCAAACATAATGCAGGGAGACCCAGACAACAACTTCAACCCGAAGGCTCCTGCCACAAGAGCAGAAATAGCGGCAGTACTCCAACGCTTCATAGAATATATGGGATTATAGGATAAGGAAAAATTTCTGAAATAATCTGAAATGAGGTGAGTTTTATGCTGCAAATAACCAGAGTTGATATTGTTGACGGTCAGACCCTGGATATTGAGCTAAGTAACGGACATCTGATTCTTTTCGATACCCGGCATTTACCAAGAATAAATCAGGGCTATGACAGTCTCAGAGATCTGGAGGTATTGCCCCGGCCCGATACCAACGGAGAGAGTATTTTCTGGAAGGACGGTCCTCGGATTACCTTGGAGGAAGTTCTGCAATGGCTGTCAATTCAAACAATAAAAGAATAAAGAAATAACCAAGAACCCGGTTTTCGTTAAAGAGGTCGGGTTCTTGGTTTGTTACTTATTTACCGTAGTTTTCCTTTGCTTTTGCTGCAAAATCCGGAGTTTGTATTTTATCATAGGGTGCGCCTTCTTCTATTTCTCCTGCTGTCTTCATTATGTCGATCAATCTGTTGTAACCGTCCTCTCCCAGTACCAGATCGGGGTTCCATGCTCCGATATCTCTGTAGGTTTCAACTATTTTTGCAATGAATTCTTTATCCGAATCAGGGAATTGTGGTGCTATAACCTCTGCTACTTCTTCGGCAGAATGCTCGTTAACCCATACCATTCCCTCGTAAAGTGCATCTGAAAAGCTTTGAATTACGTCAGGATTTTTTTCTATATAGCTTCCCAAAGCACTGTAGCATGTATATGGAATATATCCTGCCAGTTTTCCTACAGACTCCAACACGTAACCGTTGCCCTGTAGTTCAAACGTTGAAGCCAATGGTTCAAAAAGTGTGGTGTAATCTGCCTCACCTGAAGCAAAGGCACCTGCCATCATATCAAATTGTACATCTGTTCTCACTTCAACGTCCTCACCGGGAGTCAATCCTGCCTGCTTCATGGCATATTCCAACGCCATCAAAGGCATTCCGCCCTTACGGCCTCCAAGTATCGTATGTCCCTTTAATTTTTCCAATGTAAAGCTGTCGTCCTTTTCTCTTCCCACAATAAAAGAACCGTCTCTCTGGGTTAGCTGTGCAAAGTTAACCGCATGATCTTCTCGCCCCTGTAAATAAACGTAGACGCTCGCTTCCGGTCCCATGAAGGCTATATCAGCTTCTCCGCTTACCATGGCAGCCATACATTTATCGGCTCCTCCTCCGTTTGTTAATTCAATCTGCAGCCCGTGTTTTTCAAAAAACCCCTTTTCAATAGCCACATATTGCGGTGAATAGAAGATTGAATGAGTTACTTCTATTAAACGCACCTTTGCCACATCCGTTTGCTTTTGCTCGCATCCTGTCAGGACTAACGCTGATACAAGTAAAACAACTAACAGTAAAGAAATAAATTTTTTCATAGATACCTCCCATTTTTGCTCGTTATTCATAATATTCAATGTGATGAAAAAAAGTTACCGATAAATTTATGACAATTACCTCAAAAACTAATGGCATAATTGTTTTAACTTGAAATTTTCATTAAAAAAGAAGAAAAAACCCGTACATCCAAGTAAAACAAATGGGAGTAAGGGTTTTGTTTTCATCATAAACCTGTAGTTCTATGGTCTATCTTTTAACATTAGCAATAATTTTTTTAATTTCTCCTAAAGTCATGAAACGCTTGGAGAAGTCAGTACCTGTAATTGATTCAAATTCCTTAACTATATCGCTGTAATAGTCAAGCATATAGTAATTTTTATCAAGATAAGTTCCTGAAATTTTATTCAATTCATTTACAAGAATCCTTGTTGAATATTTGTTGTCAGTGCTTAACTGTAAGAGCCTAATAAGCAATAGAGCAATAAAACAAGTCAGAAAATGAGCTTCAATGTGCTCTGGAGTTGACACGTTGACAGGTCTTGTCTTTAGCTCGGTTTTAGTTATCTTAAAACTTTCTTCAATCTTCCATAAACTACGATAAGCATCTAATATTTCTTCGTTGGGCATATCTAATTCACTGGTTACAATTGCATAGTAACCGTCATATTTACATTCCTCAGCAATTCTATTTGAATCTATCCAGTGGACTTCAGACAACTCAAATATTTCACCTGTTTTTTTATCTAATGATTGAGATTTAATATATTTAGCTGCACCTTTTTCTGGTAATTTCCCGTTCTTTGATATACTCATAAGTTTTCTTGCTTTTTCGATAGCTTTTTCTCTTTCGTGTCCAGCTCGTTTGGCAAAGTCAGGGCTGTAGAATACAACCTGCTTTTGAATAATATCAACCTTTTTAGTTTTATCCTCAGTGTTTGTAACATTTATTTTAACACTTACAACCCGTGATTTAATTTTAAAACCATCATCATGTATTATGTATCCGCTTTGATCCAAGACATATTTTTTAAACTCATCAGTACCACCGCGAATAGTTTGCGAATAGATATAACCATTTTTCTTAAGTATGTTGTAAGCAATATTTTCTCCAGTATTCATACCTTTATCAGCAACTACAATAATTTTGCCCAAGGCATAATCATCTTTTAAATTATCAAGAACGGGCATTAAGGTTTCGCAGTCGTTAGTATTGCCCTCAAACAGTCTGTATGTAATTGGTAAACCGTTGTTATCCATCAATAAACCCATTTGTATAATTGGGTTTTTCTTGTTTTCCTTAGATACGCCCTTCTTTCGCAAATCATCAGGTTCTTTAATCTCAAAGTAGTAATTAGTGACATCGTAATATACCTTATTGGTATCTCTGCCATAATGTATTCTAATCATTTCGTGTAAATGTAAAAGCAGATCATCCTTATACCGCTTAAAATGATCTAAAGACCTATAGACATCATTTATACCAATATCCAAGTCCATAAAAAGATCATCCTTAGTTTCAAAAGCTTCCTTCTTAGAGCATGGATTTAGAACCCTTGAGTAAACAAGGAGTTGGAAAATATTGTTGAGAGAAAATTCAATATTCAAATTTCTTTGCCTATTGATTAAAAATCCATCAATACCTAATTTATGATAAAAGTAACTTAAAACAACAAATCCAAGATTCTTTCTTAAGGTGGTGGAAGAATCTATGATTTCGTTCAGCCGAAATGAAAAAGTCAAAGGATGAGTATTTTGTTTTTCTTCCTCAGTCATTTTCTTTGCAATTTCGGAAAAGTGAAGGATGGGATTGTTAAATTTTTTCTCTAATTCATCTAAGTACCCTAATGTTTGAACATTTCTTTGTTTTGGTCTTCCAGTAAGGGGATCTCTGTAACCTTCAACAATGGATAGATGGATTCTGCCATTTGGGCGTTTATCTTTCTTAAGAAACATGGTCATAATCACCTCTTTTTCTAATTAATTATATCACGAATTACATAGAATTACAATAAAAAGATTTAAATTTGACATAAAAAATATCCTGAATTGTTGTTTAATTCAAGACTAGAGAGATTACTATATTTTATTTTGATGAGAATTTAGGGAATTGTACATCTGTTCTCACTTCAACGTCCTCACCGGGAGTCAATCCTGCCTGCTTCATGGCATATTCCAACGCCATCAAAGGCATTCCGCCCTTACGGCCTCCAAGTATCGTATGTCCCTTTAATTTTTCCAATGTAAAGCTGTCGTCCTTTTCTCTTCCCACAATAAAAGAACCGTCTCTCTGGGTAAGCTGTGCAAAGTTAACCGCAAAATCTTCACGACCCTGCAGATAAACGTATACGCTTGCTTCCGGTCCCATAAATGCAATGTCAGCTTCGCCGCTTACCATGGCAGCCATACATTTGTCAGCTCCGCCGCCGTTCGTTAAATCAATTTGCAGTCCATGTTTTTCAAAAAACCCCTTTTCAATAGCCACATATTGCGGTGAATAGAAGATTGAATGAGTTACTTCTATTAAACGCACCTTTGCCACATCCGTTTGCTTTTGCTCGCATCCTGTCAGGACTAACGCTGATACAAGTAAAACAACTAACAGTAAAGAAATAAATTTTTTCATAGATACCTCCCATTTTTGCTCGTTATTCATAATATTCAATGTGATGAAAAAAAGTTACCGATAAATTTATGACAATTACCTCAAAAACTAATGGCATAATTGTTTTAAATATGTTATATTTAATTTGCTGTGTAAAATAAGGGTGTTATTTTTTGTAAAATAAAAAATAGAAACAGGAGAAATTATGGTTGTATCTTTTTCTGATTTTTTGGCACAGGCAATTTCTAATCCGATTTTATTGGTGACAGCTTTGTTAATGATGGGAGTAATCCTGGTTAATGGTTGGACTGATGCACCGAATGCCATTGCAACATGTGTTTCAACCCGCTCAATATCTGTACGGTCAGCTATTTTAATGGCGGCGGTTTTTAATTTTTTTGGTGTTTTCGTAATGACTGTTATAAATGCCAATGTTGCTCAAACCATTTACAATATGGTTGATTTCGGAGGAAATTCAAGGGAAGCTTTAATTGCTTTGTGTGCTGCAATGTTTGCCATAGTAATCTGGGCTACCGCTGCCTGGTGGTTTGGTATACCTACCAGCGAAAGCCATGCACTAATTGCGGGAATTTCAGGTGCTGCAATTTCATTACATAACGGTTTATCCGGCATAAACGGAAATGAATGGATTAAGGTATTATATGGTTTGGTTTTATCTACTTTTTTAGGATTTGCGCTTGGCTGGATAACCGTAAAGCTGATGGAAGTGATTTTTAAAGGATTTAACAGACGAAAAACAAACGTTTTTTTTCAAAATGCTCAGGTTGCCAGTGGTGCCGCCATGGCATTTATGCATGGAGCTCAGGACGGTCAAAAGTTTATGGGAGTTTTTATGCTTGGAATTTATTTAGCTAATGGACAAGCGAATGTTACAGATTTTGTCATTCCAACATGGATGATGATTTTATGCTCGCTTGTTATGGCTTTAGGCACCTCAATAGGCGGATATAAAATTATAAAATCAGTGGGAATGGATATGTGCCGTTTACAAAAGTATCAAGGATTTTCCGCTGATATGGCAGCCGCAACCTGCCTTTTGATTTCCTCGGTTTCAGGAATTCCGGTAAGCACGACACATACAAAGACAACAGCTATTATGGGTGTAGGCGCGGCAAAAAGAATATCATCCGTTAATTGGGAATTAGTTAATGAGATGGTTTTGACTTGGATATTGACATTTCCCGGATGTGGATTAATAGGTTATTTGATGGCAAAATTATTTATGATTGTATTTAACTAAATTTAGAGGTGAATTATGGCTCGCAAAAAAGAATTTGATTATTTTGACGCATTTGTAAAATTATCCGAATATTGTTGTAATGCTGCTAAAATGCTGGATGAGGTATTAATAAATTTTGAGGCTTCAACCTTAGAAGAAAAAATGAAGCAGATGCACGATATAGAGCATGCAGCTGATTTATGCGGACATGAAATAACGAGAAGGTTGTCAAAAGAATTTATAACACCTATTGAGAGAGAAGATATTGTAACTCTTACTCATGAAATTGATGATATAACGGATTGTGTTGAGGACGTACTGATACATATGTATATGTACAATGTTCAGGAAATCAGAAATGAGGCATTAAGATTTTCAAAATTAATTTTAAAAAGCTGTGAAGAATTGAAAATTACTTTGGAAGAGTTTAAGAATTTCCGAAAATCAAAAGTTATTCATGATAAAATTGTTTATATAAATAAATTAGAAGAAGATGGAGATAATTTATATACGGAAGCAGTCAGAAAATTGCATATGACGTCGAAGGATCCGATTGAATTAATGAGCTGGACAATTGCTTTTAACAGATTTGAAAAATGCTGTGACGCATGTGAGCAGGCAGTGAATGTAGTTGAAAGCATTATAATGAAAAATTCATAACATTTGAAAATATATTAAATTGCTTAAATCAAATATTATTGCTTAAAAAAATGTAAAAAAGTTGTGAAAAAAAGTTTATTTTGCAAAAAAACATTTGCAATGTTAAAAAATGTTTGTTAAAATATAAGCAGGAGGCATGCATATGAACAATAATGATAAAATTTCACCTGCAGTAATAAGAAGATTGCCAAAGTATTACAGGTATTTGGGAGAATTGACCAAGATGGGTCTTAATAAGACCTCATCAAGAGAATTAAGTGAGATGACAGGCTTTTCAGCATCCCAAATACGTCAGGATTTGAACAACTTTGGAGGTTTTGGACAACAAGGTTTTGGCTATGATGTAGAAAACTTACGCAATGAGATTGCGAGAATTCTTGGCTTAGATAAAAAGTATAAAATAATTATTATCGGTGCCGGAAATATTGGTCAGGCAATTGCAAACTATACCGGTTTCTATGAGGCAGATTATGAAGTTGTAGCATTGTTTGATAAAAATCCGAAATTAATTGGAATGTCTATGAGAAATGCGTTAATAAAGGATATTGACGAATTGGAAGAATTTTTGAACGTAGAAAATATAGATATTGCAGTAATATGTACTCCGAAAAGTGTAAGCCAACAAGTTGCCGAACAATTAGTGCAGTGCGGCATAAGAGCCATCTGGAACTTTGCTCCGAAAGATTTGAAAATGCCTGATTATGTACATGTGGAAAATGTTCATTTGAATGAAAGTCTATTTTCATTGACATATTATTACAATCAAATGAATAAGAAAAAAAGCGAATAATTTTTTTAAAAACAGAGATTTTAATTATATTATCTCTGTTTTTTTATGTACTGACCCTATTTGCTACATTCAACTTATGCCCTAACAATAACTTTTATCAAATTCAATTATTACGTTTTGTTAACATATAAATAATTATATATTAAAAAAATGCATTTTAAATTAAAAAATACATGTAATGTGTACTGCTTGTCTATATAAAAGTTTTAAATTACAAATAGTTAATATTAAATTTGTTGTATTGTAACTTGCTTTTGATATAATAAAGGAGGAAAACATTTATAATTATATGGAGGTTTTACACATATGAATGCATATATTGAAAGAATCATTGACTCAGTTAAAAAAAGAGATTCTCAGGAACCAGAATTTATTCAGACAGTTGAAGAAGTATTATATACTTTAGAGCCAATGATAGAAAAGCATCCGGAGTATGAAAAAGCTGGATTGTTGGAAAGAATAGTTGAACCGGAAAGAGTAATATCATTTAGAGTTTCATGGGTAGATGACAACGGAACAGTTCATGCTAACAGAGGATATAGAGTTCAATTTAACGGAGCTATAGGACCTTACAAAGGTGGTTTGAGATTCCATCCTTCAGTAAACCTAAGCATAATGAAATTCTTGGCATTTGAACAAACTTTCAAAGATTCATTGACAGGCTTACCGATAGGCGGAGCAAAAGGTGGTTCTGATTTTGACCCAAGAGGAAAATCAGATGCAGAAATAATGAGATTCTGTCAGGCATTTATGACTGAATTATTCAGACATATAGGACCGGATGTTGACGTTCCTGCAGGAGATATAGGTGTTGGAGCAAGAGAAGTTGGATATATGTATGGTCAATATAGAAGAATAAGGGGAGCTTTCGAAAACGGCGTATTAACAGGTAAAGGTATACCATACGGCGGAAGCTTGGCGAGAACAGAAGCTACAGGATACGGCGCTGTTTACTATGCACAGGAAGTATTAAATCATTTTGGTGAGGAAGTTAAAGGCAAGACATTTGTAATATCAGGATTTGGTAACGTTGCTTGGGGTGCAGTTCAAAAAATTAATCAATTAGGCGGAACGGTTGTAGCTATTTCCGGTCCGGACGGATATATTTATGATCCAAACGGAGTGAAAGGCGAAAAAGAAGATTTCATGTTAGAAATGAGAAATTCAGGAAGAGATAAGGTTCAGGATTACGCTGATAAATTTGGAGTAGAATTCTTCCCAAAACAAAAACCATGGGGTGTTAAAGCTGATGTTTATATGCCATGTGCTACTCAAAATGAAATAAACATGGATGAAGCTAAGAAAATAGTAGCAAGTGGATCTAAATATTATATAGAAGTTGCTAACATGCCTACTACAAATGAAGCATTAAAATACATCATGGACAGCGGTATGATAGTTGCTCCTTCAAAAGCAGTTAATGCAGGCGGAGTTGCTACATCAGCATTGGAAATGGCTCAAAACTCTATGAGATATGCTTGGTCATTCGAAGAAGTTGATGAAAAATTACACGGCATCATGAAAAATATCTACAACATGAGTGTTGCAGCAGCAGAAGAAGCCGGATTAGGATATAACTTAGTAGCCGGAGCTAATTTAGCAGGATTCAAAAAAGTAGCTGATGCTATGATGGCACAAGGTATAATTTAATTAGATAAATAAATAATAAAAGCAAGGTGTATGACCTTGCTTTTAGTTTGTTTTCCATTCGCTCAGGATAAACGGCTGGCTCCGGAGATTTGTACCATCTGATTATACGTTCAAAACAATCATTTTTTCATCGGTCATTTCTTCAACCGCATATTTTCCGCCTTCTTTGCCAAAACCGCTTTTTTTCAGTCCTCCATAAGGCATATTGCGCGCCTTAAAATATGAAGTATCGTTAATTATAACTCCGCCGCATTGTATTTTTCTGGCTGCCGTCATTGCGAGATGTATATCCTTTGTGTAGACTCCTGCTTGCAAACCGTAAACAGAATCATTAACATAGCTTATCGCCTCATCAAAATCATCATATGTATTTATTATAATTACAGGTCCGAAGATTTCATTGTTGTATACTTTCATGTCTTTTTTTACATCTGTTAAAATTGTTGGAAGATAGAATATTTCATTATGAATTTTTCCTCCGCAAACTGTCTTTGCACCTTGGGATACTGCTTCATCAACCCATTTGGCAACTCGTTCTGCTTCTTTTTTACTGATCATCGGTCCCATTGTTGTATTTTCTTCCATCGGATTTCCTAAAACTAAAGATTCAGCATGTTTTTTTGATATGCTGACAAATTTTTCGAATACATCCTTATGGACAACTATTCTCTGGATAGAGACACATACTTGTCCTGCATTATAAAATCCTTTTAATGTACATTCCTTAGCAGCGGCTTCTATATCAGCATCTTTATGTACTATGACGGCAGCGTTGCTGCCGAGCTCCATAGTTGAGCGTCTTATTCCTATGGTGTTTGTTATATGCTCTCCTATTTCGGCACTTCCGGTAAAGCTGTAAAAATTAATATCATTATTATTCAGAAGCATTTCACCGACGGTAGATCCCGGTCCCATAACCAATTGTATGTGCTCCGGCGGCAATCCGGCTTCTAATAATACTTCAACTAATTTACATGCATTGACCGGAGTTTGTTGAGTAGGCTTTAAAATTACGGCGTTGCCGGCAGCTATTGCGGGAGCAACTTTAGATACAGATAAACTGAGGGGATAATTAAACGGGGTAATGGCACAAACTATCCCAACAGGTACCCTTAGAGTAAAGCCGATTCTATTTTCAAATCCGGAGGTTGCATCTATAGGAACCATTTCTCCTGTTATTCGTTTTGCCTCTTCAGCCATATTCTTAAAGTTTAAAATAACTCCGGATACTTCTCCTCTGGCTTCACTGATGGGTTTTCCTACTTCTCTAGATAAAATTTCCGCCAGTATCTCCCTATCTCGTATAACTATCTCAGCTGCATTCATCAAAATATTATATCGCGTGGTTGGTGTAAGGTAGTTGTTATTGAATGAATTTCTTGCAGATATAACAGCAGTATCTACATTTTCTTTCGTAGCCTGGGCTATTGTCACAAAAGGATTGCCGTTATATTTATCGGTAACGTTAAACCTTTCATCTGAATCCACCCATTTTCCGCCTATGAATAATTTGTAGTGTTTCATAAGTATCCTCCAATTAATTTTTTATAAATAAAAAAATCAGACGAGTGAACCAAAAAAGCACGTCTGATACAAAATACCGAATTAAGCTTAAGGTTCTTCTCAAACACGGAAAGCCTGCAAATTTCTTATACAAACTCATTGGTCCAAAAATCATAGGCAATGCCCTTAGACTTTGAGGACTTGAACCATATTAAATTTTAATCTGTTAAAATATATAGCAAGTATTGTGCCATTATTAGGCTTGTTGATATTTCGGATTAAAACTAAGGTAAATTGCCATGAATGACGGGAAAAACACTTATTAAACAAACATTATACATTTCAAATTAACATACGATGTTTTCAATTTGAAAAGTTGTAAATAAAAAGATTATGCTATTGCATAATCTCAGGTTATTGATAAACTTCGCTTGTGTCATCCTGAACGAAGTGAAGGATCTCATCTTTTGTACAACGAGATCCGCAGTCTAATTCACCAATGTTTTAGTTCCCTTTGGTCGCAAACATTGGGAATTCGTTGCGAATGACCTACCAGCCATTTCTCAGAAAAAAATTCTGAGAAATTGGGGTTAGGGCAAATTTCGGTTTTGCTCAGGATAAGCTCAGCACCAAATCAAGATTTGGGCTGTCTGCTTACTTATATAAATTTATTTTTCCTGTATCGTTTAAATATTTTACAACTATTGCAGTTATCGGAGCGATAAGCAATCCGAAGAATCCAAATAATCTAAGCCCGGCATACATTGCGGTAATTGTAATGATAGGGTGAAGGCCAATCTGATATCCTACAATTCTTGGTTCAATCACATTTCTGATAACAGTTACTGCCAAATACAATGCCAGCAATCCAAATCCTAAGGTATAATTTTTTAATATGATTTCAACAATTGCCCACGGTATTAATATTCCTCCTGTACCCAACACAGGCATTATATCAAGTATTGCTATTATCGCAGCAATAGGCAAAGCATATTTGACCTTCAAAAAGGATAAGCCCACCAGAATCTCAAAAAAAGTAATAAACATAATTATTATGTAAGATTTTATCATTCTCCAGACCTTTCCTACTAAGAATACTCGGGATTCTTCAAAGGTTGAGTTGAATTTGTCAGGAAGCTGTCTTTTTATAAAAGCTATAATGTTGTCATATTCAACACTTATAAAGACTGATAAAACTATCGTAAATATTACTGAAATTAAATATAACGGAAAATTTGATATTATCTTTGTTGCTATTTGTACTATGTTTATTGAGGCGTTTTTAATAACATCTGAAATATAGTTAATTCCGTTTGTAATAACCTGCGATAAGGTTGTAGCCGCATCCTCGGAGATAAGCTCCGTATTTGCTACTATCCAATCATTAAATTCCAGCAGCAATGGCTCTACTTTGTTGAAATACAGATTCGGCATTGCATAAATTAAGTCAGTAAGCTGGGTAATTAAAAAAGTAATAAACAGCCATAGAATTATAGCTACAAAGGCATAAAATAAAGCCACTACAAATATGGCGACTCCCTTTCCCGTACCCTTAATATACTTTCTGATAAATTTTGCTATCGGTCTTAGTGAAAGTGCAATTAAAAACCCTACAATAAAAGGCATAATCCAATGAATTACATAAACAAATACAAAATACAGAACTGAGTAAGCTGTAATTATAAAAGCTATATTAATTATAAATTTCTTTTTATCATCTAAAGTCATCTTAGACTCCTGTAATATGTTTTCCTATAATTATAATATTTGTAGCTATTATTTGCAATAAAAATAAAAATAATATTGTTTTTATTGCAAACTAAACTTATTATTGTAACAACCAATTATATAATATATAATTATCACTAAAATATGATTAGAAAACCGTAAGAATTTCATTATATTTTTCATTATTAAAATATACTTTTCATTTTGAAACAAATATATTTTTTTTGTAATGTACTATTGATTAATTATAGATACATGACAGTAGAATTTATTGAAATTCAAGCATTATAAATTTTATTAAAATTAATTATTGTTTTTTTATTATTTTGGCATAATTATTGCTCCATATACAAGCAAATAATAAAATATTGTACCAAATCCGGAAATGGTAGATTTTTATATTTCAAGCTTGAGTTAAATATCATTTAATAAGATTATGGAGGATTAAACAAAATGATGGAAAATACAAGAGAGTTTTTATCAGGTATCGGCTTACCAAAAGGTGATGCATTTGATTGCCCGACTTCTGAAAAAAGATTTCCTTCAGGAGCTCATTTCGGTATAGAGGTCCCGACTATTAATACTGCGGTAGCATGTAAGGCACTTATAGAAGAGGCAGAAAGATTAGGTATACAAATAAACAGGGTTGACGAAACCTACGGTGCATTTCGCCATACCTTTACTGAATTAAAAGAATATGCTGCTATTTGTAAAGCTCACGGTTCCGGCCTGAACATGTCCATAGGGCCAAGAGCTGCTTATGACACAAGTGCTACAAGATTAAGTGAACAAGGAAGAGTTATAGCATACAGATTAAGAGGACAAGAGCAAGTTGCAAGAGCAATAGAAGATGCGAAACGTATAGCTGAAGCAGGAATAAGAGGCTTAATAGTTTATGATGAAGGTTTGTTGTGGGTGTTGGATGAAGCAAGAAAAGCAGGACAGCTTCCTGAAGATATGAAATTCAAGAATTCGGCACATAACGGACAAGGAAATCCCGCAAGCTTTAAGCTGCTTGAAAGATTAGGTGCTGACTCCATAAATCCTGTAAGAGATTTGTCAATCCCTATGTTGGCTGCATTGAGACAAACAATTGAAGTTCCGTTAGACTTACATACAGACAATCCTCCGGGATCAGGCGGATTTATAAGAGTGTATGAAGCTCCTGAAATGGTGCGATGTTGTTCACCGGTTTACTTAAAAACAGGTAATTCATGTGTATCAGGGCATGGTCAATTGACAACTGCACAAAATGGTATCGATATGGCCAGACAGGCAGCCATAGTTCTTGAAATGGTTCACAGATATTATCCTGAAGCAATTCAGTTAAAAGCCGGAGAGGCAGATCCACAAATAGCAGATGTAAAAGAAGCCGCTTTAGCATATTAATTAGTTGCTGCTATTTGCAGCATACTGATAAATTGTTAAATTATCTCTCTTGTTTGATTTGTTTCTTGCAGGAGAGATAATTATATATATTTTATGAGGGAGAAAAAAATGAGAGAAATTCATGTAGAATTAATATCCAAGACTGTTGAAAGGCTGTGTATTGAGTCGAATTATTATCTTCCGCAAGATGTAAAAAAAGCATTACAGGATGCTTTAGAAAAAGAAGAATCTCCCCTTGCAAAGGAAATAATTGAGGATATTATTAAAAATCAAGAAATAGCAAGGACAAACAATGTGCCTATCTGTCAGGATACAGGTCTTGCGGTAATATTTTTAGAATTAGGGCAGGAAGTAAGATTAACAGGCGGAGATTTAAACGAAGCAATAGATGAAGGCGTCAGAAGAGGATATAAAAACGGTTACCTTCGAAAATCGGCAGTTGATGATCCGTTCATGGTCAGAAAAAACACAGGAGACAATACACCCGCAATTATACATACCAAAATAGTACCCGGAGATAAAGTTAAATTAATATTGGCGCCAAAGGGAGGCGGAAGTGAAAATATGAGCGCTTTGGCAATGCTTAAGCCTTCGGATGGTGTAAAAGGAATAAAGCAATTCGTATTAGATACCGTTGACAAGGCAGGCTCTAATCCATGTCCCCCCATAATAGTCGGAATAGGTGTAGGAGGCACGATAGAGAAAACAACCTTAATCGCAAAACAAGCATTGTTGAGAACAGTAGGTGAACATAATTCAAATCCTGATATAGCGAAATTAGAAGAAGAATTATTAGAGGAAATCAATAAGCTTGGAATCGGTCCTCAAGGATTTGGCGGAAGAACTACAGCATTGGCCGTACATATTGAAACTTTCCCTGCTCATATAGCAAGTATGCCTGTCACAATAAATATTCAATGCCATGTTGCAAGGCATCAGGAAGCAATAATTTAGTCTTTTATTGAAAGTGTGGAGGTATATGAAATGGTAAAGAAAGTTGATACTCCGTTAACGGATGAAGTGATTAATGAACTTAGGGCAGGAGACAGAGTTTTATTAAGCGGTATTATATATACCGGCCGCGATGCGGCTCACAAAAGATTGGCAGAGCTTATTAATAAAGGTGAAGAGCTGCCAATGGATATAAAAAATCAAACGATTTATTATGTTGGACCATGTCCCGCTAAGCCGGGTCAGGTTATCGGGTCTGCGGGACCTACCACCAGCGGAAGGATGGATGCCTACGCACCTTTATTGATAGACGAAGGTCTTAAAGGAATGATAGGCAAGGGTCTTAGAAATCAGCAGGTTGTTGATTCCATAGTAAAGAATAATGCAGTATATTTTGCAGCCGTAGGCGGTGCCGGTGCTTTGCTTGCCGAAGCGATAAAGGAAGCAGAAGTCATAGCATTTTCGGATTTAGGTGCGGAGGCAATATATAAATTGAGAATTGAAGATTTTCCAGTAACAGTAATAATAGACAATCAAGGAAATGATTTATACAAAATCGGCAAAGAAAAATACAAAATAATATAAGGAAGGTAAACATATGTCATTAAGAGATGATGCATTGAAATTGCACAAGGATAATCAAGGTAAGTTAAATTTAATGAGCAAGGTTCCCGTTACGGATAAAGAAAGCTTAAGTCTGGCATATACGCCGGGTGTAGCTGAGCCATGCAAGGAAATACACAAGGATGTTAATTTAGTTTACGATTATACATCAAAAGGCAATTTAGTGGCGGTTGTGTCGGATGGAACTGCCGTTTTAGGACTTGGTGATATCGGTGCTTATGCTTCAATACCTGTTATGGAAGGAAAAGCTGTATTATTTAAAGAATTCGGCGGAGTTGATTCTTTTCCGATCTGTGTTAAAACCAAAGATCCCGACGAAATAGTTAATATAGTTGAAATGATTGAACCGGTTTTTGGCGGTATAAATTTAGAGGATATGTCGGCACCAAGATGCTTTGAAATAGAACGAAAACTTAAAGAAAGACTATCAATTCCCGTTTTCCACGATGATCAGCATGGAACTGCAATCATTGTTTTGGCAGGCTTAATGAATGCTCTTAGAATTACTGAGAAAAAAATGGAGGATTTAGTAATTGTAATAAACGGTTCAGGTGCTGCCGGTGTTGCTATTGCAAAGATAATACTCAATATAGGGGTAAAAGATATGCTGATGGTTGACAGAACCGGAATTATCTGCAAGGGCAGAGAAAAAGGAATGAATTGGGCTAAGGAAGAGCTTGCGAAGGTTACTAATAAGGATAATAAAAAAGGAAGTCTGGCAGATGCGTTGATTGGTGCAGACGTATTTATGGGAGTATCGGAAGCTAACATCGTTACGGAAGAAATGGTTAAAAGTATGAATAATGATGCCATAATTTTTGCAATGGCAAACCCGGTTCCGGAAATTGATCCCGAACTTGCAAAAAAAGCAGGAGCGAGGGTAGTAGGAACAGGCAGGTCAGACTATCCGAATCAGATAAACAATGTATTGGCATTCCCGGGAGTTTTCAGAGGTACCTTTGACGTCAGAGCTACTACTATAAATGAAGAAATGAAATTAGCGGCGGCTAAAGCATTATCCGAGCTTATATCGGATGAAGAATTAACTGAAGATTACATAATACCAATGCCTTTTGATAAAAGAGTAAGACCGGCGGTTGCAGAGGCGGTGGCGAAAGCAGCAAGAAGTACGGGTGTGGCATTACTATAAAAAATATAAGGTGGTGATGGTATGGACAGACCTATTGTGTATGATCTTAATACACTTAATGAATTTTGCATCGGCATGTTTATAAAAGCCGGTATGAGCTCAGAGGAAGCAGAAATTATGAGCGATACATTAATGTTTGCTGAAATGAGAAATGTAAAATCACACGGTATAATAAGATTACCCACATATATAGAAAGAATGGAAAAAGGTGTTGTAAATAACAAGCCGGAAATGAAACTTATAAATAATCCATTTGCTGCTGTTTCGATGCTGAATGCGGATAACGGAATGGGACAGGTTGCGGGATATAAAGCAATGAAGGAAGCTATGAACATAGCAAAAGTTTATGGAATAGGGATGGTGGCAGTAAAAAATTCCAACCATTTTGGTGTGGCTTCATATTATTCAATGATGGCATCAAAGGACGATATGATTGGATTGGTTATGACAAATGCATCGCCTGCTATAGCTCCGTTCGGCACAAAGGCACCATTGCTTGGCACTAACCCGCTTTCCGTAGCTGTGCCCGCAAAATATAAAAAACCTATTGTTCTTGATATGTCCATGTCTACTGTTGCAAGAGGCAAAATCAGAATGGCAGCACTGCAAAATAAAGAAATACCTTTAGATTGGGGGTTGGACGAGGAAGGCAACCCCACAGCTGACCCATATGAGGCATTGAAGGGTAGTTTAGTGCCTATCGGCGGTGTTAAAGGTTCGGGTTTATCTTTGATAGTTGATTTGCTTACCGGTGTTTTAACAGATACTTCCTTAACTGGTGAAGTAAAGAATATTACCGATATGAGCGGCCCTTCCAAAACAAGTCATGTATTTATAGCCGTAAATATCAGCAGCTTTATTGATACTGATGTTTATAAGAAGAATGTTGACTCAGTTGTAAATAATATAAAATCATTACCTCCTAAAGGTAATAACGAAATTTTTATGGCAGGTGAAATTGAACAAAGACTGATGGATGAAAGAAGATCCTTAGGCATACCTGTAGAAATTGAAGTTATTGAAGAATTAAACAAATTAGCAGAAAAATACGATGGAACAAAATTATAACGTTGAATGACGGGTAATAACCTTATTGAAATCTTTTCATAATTAAATATCGTAATATCAATTTAATCTATTTAATATTTCATAATGAAATACCGTAAATAATCCCAAACTTTATTTAACAATTAACATTAAAATTACAAGGTTTATTTATTTTATAAAATAAACCTTGTATGGCACTTAATTTGCATATTGAAATAATAAATAGTATTACAGAATCTATAAAAACGTTTTCATAAAAAAACGAAAATATTTAAGGAGAGTGCAATATGGAAAATACTAAGGAAGTATTCTTTCAGGTAATTAAGGACCGCAGAAGTATAAGAAAGTATACGGAGCAAAGAATTACAGAAGAAGATTTAAGGCTTATATTAGAAAGTGCCAGACAAGCACCTTCAGGAGAAAATGCACAGCCGTGGAGGTTTATTGTGATTAAAGACCAAGACAGTAAGGATTTCTTGTCATACGTCGGTAAACATGGAAGCGGAAGAAGGTTCACAGGAGAATTTTTAAGCAAACAAATGCAGGCAAGATTTACAGGCTTACAGGATGAAGAAAAAAAGATTGCCGCATATAAAAAATTGACTTCCGGTAATGTATCGTCATTTGTCAGCGAAGCCGATGTAAACATAATTGTATTAGGGAAAAAAGAGGTTTGGGATGCTCCCTTTGATACCTCTGCCGCTATTGAAAATATGCTTTTGACGGTAACAAGTTTAGGCTTGGGAGCATGCTGGCTGGTAGCTCCATGTATAGATATAAGAGACGAGCTCAGAATGAAGGAGTATTTCGAAATAACTGATGAGTATAAGCTGTTTGCTATTATTTCAATAGGATATCCTGCTAAAATGGCAAATCCAAGACCTAGAATTCCTTTAAAGGATTTGGTCTTCAATGAAAAGTTCGGAGAAGCATATTACGAAGAATAATATGATGCCCAGATAATTAACGCCAATATCTAAATGAAAGCTATGGAGGATATAAAATGAGTGATATAAATAACTTTAAAGATCAAATGCTGTATGAGGTTCAAAAGGCATTCTATGATGAAAGAGGGAAGGGTGCAAGATATAGGTTAACCTTAACAGGTGTACCTTATATAAAATCTCAGCTTGGAGAAAAAGCGAATGACATTGAAATGATAAAGAATTGGCTGATAGAAAACAAATTCTGCACAGAAATTGAAATAGAACAGGATGAGATTGAATTCAAAGCTAAAATGAAAAATTGCTGTCTGTATAATATAAGCAACTCATTCTATGAAAAGGGTATGCAGCCTTTGAGCTGTCCGATTGCCAATATGTTTATGAGTGCCATTGAAAGTGAACTTGGCCTGTCTCCCGAATTGCTTCCGATAGACATCAAGGGAGAGTATTGCGGCATCAGATGTGCTAAAATAGCTGATTCGGCTGTAGTTGAAGGTAATTAGCATGAATAGCAAGGTTATGAATTTAATTGATGCCGTCAGAGAAATACCAGATGGTGCAGAAATTGCATTTGGCGGGTTTGCAATAACAAGAAGCCCCGTAGCTTTTGCCTGCGAAATGATAAGGCAAAATAAGAAAGACCTTAATATATATCAACCTATAGTCTGTATGGCTACGGATATGCTTGTAGGAGCAAAATCTGTAAAGAAGCTGTCTTATGGCGGTGGTTCTCTGGACAGATTCGGAAGAATGGAGAGAATCAATGAAGCGTTTGAAAATAAAACGATAGATGCAAGAGAGTTCAGCGGACTAAGCTTAACCTACAGATTTTTGGCAGGCTCTTTAGGAGTTCCGTATATACCTACAAAGACATTGTTAGGAACTGACATTTTAAAAAATTTGCTTGATAAGAAAGATGAGTCTGTTATGATTTCTGAATCTCCGTATGGTGACGGTGAAAAATATGTTTTTATGAAAGCATTGAATCCTGATTATGCGGTAATACATGCTCCGTATGCCGATGAAAAGGGAAATGTATTGATTGATGGACCTGTGTGGGACCTGGAATTAGCAAAAGCAGCAAAAAAACTGTATGTTACTGTAGACCAGATTATTTCAAATGAGTATATCAAGATGCATCCGGAAAAGGTTGTCATACCTAATGTTTATACCCATGCAGTCATAGAAGTACCTTACGGAGCTTATCCTACGGCTGTTTATAAAATGTATGATTATGATAGTGATATGTTGACAAAGTATGCTAAAACCAATAAAAAACAAGAAGATTTTGATTTATTCATAGATGAATATGTTACGGGAACAAGCAATCACAATGAATTTTTAGAAAAATGCGGCGGTATTTCTGCATTAAATAAATTAAAAGCCGACCCTGTCTACGGTTATAAAAAGGTTTGGGGTGATAAATATGAGTAATTCAAAATTTACAACTAATGAATTAATGGCTGTTACAGCCTCAAGGCTGCTTAAGGATGGTCAAAATATAGTAGTTGGTTTAGGATTACCGCAGGTTGCAACGCTTCTTGCTAAAAGTACACATGCTCCTCATTTAAATATCATATTTGAAATTGGAGTTGTAAACCCTGAAAGCGTTGACACAGGTGTTGGAATAGCCGATCCGAGATTATGGTACAGAAGTGATTACTTTACAAGCTTTATAGGTTCTCTGGGTCACATACTGCAAAGAGGATTGGTTGATGTGGGATTTTTAGGCGGCTTGCAAATAGACAAGTTCGGTAATATAAATTCCACGGGAGTACACGAAAAGGATTATTTCAGACATATTAACGGGAGTGGTGGAGCAGCAGACATAGCATCCTATTCAAAGAATATTTTTGCCATAGCCAAACACCAAAAAAGAAAAATTGTAGATATGGTTGATTTTATAACGACGGTAGGTTACTTAAACGGAGGAGCCACGAGAGAAAATTCCGGACTGCCCAAGTGTAAGAGTATAAGAATCATAACTAACTTGTGTGTAATGAATTTTAATAATCAGCTGAGAGAAATGCAGATTGAATCAGTTCATCCTGGTGTCACTAAAGATCAGATTATTGAAAACACAGGATTTGACATTAAATTTGCAGGTGATTTGAAAGAAACCGATTTGCCGGATGATAATGAAATCTATTTGTTAAGAAACGTTATAGACCCAAAAAAATTATATATTTAATATATAATCGTATGAAAAAAATTATTTATTTTGCCAAGGAGGTAGAAATGAAACAGATTAAAACTTTATGTTTAGTTCTCGCTTTGATTTTAACTGCATCCTTTGGGTTTTCAGGATGTACTCAACAAACTCAAACACCTGCACCGCCACCGGCTCCCGTGCCTGCACCGGCAGAACCGGCTGCACCTCAGGAACCGGCAAAACCCGAATTGAAATATCCGGAGAGACCCATTAATGCTGTTGTTGGTTTTTCAGCCGGAGGACCGACTGATGTTATAGCAAGAGGTATCGTACCGATTCTTCAGGATTTGGTTGGTGAAGGTATTGCTATTACAAATACTCCGGGCGCTGCGAGCGCAACTGCCGCTGTAAGTGTAAAGGATGCAAAAGCTGACGGATATACGTTATTTTTCGGTTCGGAAATAATGTCGGTATGGCAGACAATGGGCACTATGGATATGAGCCCTACAAGAGACTTTATTCCAATTAAATTAGTTGCTGAAGCAACACCCGTTTTGGCAGTTCCGCCGGATTCAAAATTTGAATCGGCAGAGCAATTAATCCAGTATGCAATTGATCATCCTGGGGAACTAAGAATTGCCACTGCCGGTCCTGCGACAGTTCCACATATAAGCGGGCTGTTGCTTGAACAATATGTTGGTGCCGAATTTACATTTGTTCCGTTTCAGGGCGGAGGTCCGGCTATAACTGCAGTTATGGGCAGTCAGGTAGATGCAACAATTGAAATGGTACAATCGATGGTTGAAGCGCATAAGGGCGGAAATTTAAAGATATTGGCTTCGTTTACAAACGAACCGATTCCCGGTCTTGATGATATAGTTCCAATAAGCTCTGTTTATCCTGTACTTAAGGATTATGTTCCATACGGACCATATTTCGGATTGTTTGCACCGTTAGAAACTCCGGACGACATTATTCAGTTCTTAAAGGAAAAAATGACAGAAGCTATGGCTGACCCAAGATGGAGTGAATATTGCACAAAATTGTACTTAACTCAAATAGATTACGATGAAGAAGCAGCTTATGAATATCTGGAAAAATGGACATCAAAGGCAGCATGGCTGTTATATGAAACAGGGGCAGCTCCTAATTCTCCCGAGGATTTCGGAATTAAGAAACCTGAATAAAATTGCTTTCATGACAGCCCTTGCTTAAAGCTTGGCAAAGGGCTGTCTAAACAGAAATAACAGGAGGGTTGCTATGTTAATAGTAGATATAAACAAATGTAACGGAGACGGTGTTTGTTCAGAGGTTTGCGGTGCAGGTGCAGCAATATTAAATGAAGCAGAAGGTAAAGCTTACATAGACCCTGATATGTGTATTGAATGCTATTCATGCATGAGCACTTGTCCTCAAGAAGCAATTTACGAAGAGGAATAGGAGGAGCTTATGAAGCTGAGATGGATAGATTGGTTAGTAATAGCTATAGTCGGAGCTATCACTGCTTTTATATTGATTAGCATTTATGGCTTTGTTAACAATAAGGGCATTGAGTTATTTTCAGTAACTTCACCGTTGATTTTTCCATTTCTTGTTGGTGTTACGCTTTTAGTATGTTGGATATTAACAATAATAAAAGACATAAAAAAAGCAGTTACAACAAATAAGGATGATTCAAAAGAATTGCTGCACGATATGGTAGTTGTCATAATTTATATAATTGGTGTCTTAACGTATTCCTTAGTAATAGGTAAAATCGGATTTATCTTAGGATCCATCCTGTTCTTAATAACAGGAATGGTATTTATGAATTATGATGAAGAAAAATATAGTAAAAAAATTATAAATGCAGCTATTGTTTCTTGTATTACAGTACCTGTTTTATATTATGTGTTTCATGAAGTATTTAAGGTCATGTTACCGTAGGGAGGTGCAATAATGATAGAATTTGAATTGATATACATATTATATATATTTGCAGGATGTGTTATCGGCTTGGTAATGGGTGCGCTTCCGGGGCTTACTGTAACAATGACTATAGTATTGGTGGTTTCACTGACCTTCGGCTGGGCAATGATTCCTGCCTTGGCTTTTATAATAGGCGCATTTGCAGGAGGTGTTATGGGCGGCTCAATTTCAGCTATCGCCTTGAATATTCCGGGAACAGCTGCTGCGGTATCAACTGTTTTTGACGGTTATCCGATGAAGCTAAAGGGTGAAGCAAATAATGCGTTAGGAATTTCATTGTTTGTGAGCTTAATAGGAGGAATATTCGGTTTGGCTATCCTTGGACTGGTGGGACCTTTATTAGGAAAAATTGCTCTTAAGTTTGGACCGCAGGAATACTTTTTAATCACTTTATGGGGAATAACCTTGGTTGCTGTTTTGAGCCAGGGTAAAATGACAAAAGGATTAATTGCCGCCTTTATAGGTATATTTGTTGGAATGATAGGCATGGATCCGATAACAGGTCTGATGAGATTTACACTTGGCTCCAAGGTGTTAAGCGGCGGTATAAATTATATTGCAGCTATGATAGGACTATTCGGCATGAAAGAAGTTTTAACTCAATTAAAGAGAAGTAAAACATTTAAAATTGATGAAAACTATAAAATTAAAGATTTATTTCCTAAAAAAGAAATTATTAAAAGGATAGCTCCGACGATGACATGGTCAGCTGTTATAGGCTGGATAATAGGTTTGTTGCCGGGTACGGGCGGGGACATTGGATCATTGGTAGCATATGGAGCGACTAAAAGCATAGTTAAAAATCCAAACAGACCATTTGGTGAAGGATCATATGAGGGTGTTGCAGCTCCTGAAACAGCAAATGATGCTGCGATAGGCGGTGCTTTAACTACGATGCTGACACTTGGTATACCGGGGGATTCAATTACTGCAGTTATAATAGGTGCTTTTTATATGCATGGATTATTGCCGGGACCAACATTTATGATAACAGAAAAAAGATACTTTTATTATATATTAATATTCCTTGCAATAGGAATAGTATTTGCTTATCTTAGCGGTTTGTTAGGAGCAAATATAATGCTGAAGGTTTTAAAGTTTCCAAAGTGGGCATTAGTTCCGACGATTACAATGTTGTGTATTATCGGTTCATATGCGCTGCAAAACAGTATTAATGATGTAATAATAATGACTTTCTTCGGTTTTATAGGATATTTATTTGAAAAGTGCGAATATCCCGTGTCGCCGATAGTATTGGGTATTATACTTGGACCAATGATTGAAACTAATTTCAGGCAGGCGCTAATAAGTGCAGGCTCGGTATCTTCTCTTCTTATGTCATTCATAACAAGACCGCTTGCATTAGCAATATTGATTTTAGTGGTAGCATCATTTGTACTTCAATCATTCACAGTTAAATCAAATAAGAAGTCAGAAGCAGAAAATTAGTCGGGGTGATATATATGTCAAGCATCATAAGAGTTAATATGACAACTCATGAAATTAAAAGTGAAATAAATAAAGATTATGAGTTTTTAGGCGGAAGATCATTAAGCTCAAGAATTGTATATGATGAGGTGGAGCCAACCTGTGAGCCCTTAGGCAGAAAAAACAAATTAGTAATAGCTATGGGCTTGTTGTCAGGGACTATTGCTTCAAGTGCAAGCAGAATATCAATCGGAGCAAAAAGCCCCCTTACAAACGGCATTAAGGAGACAAATTGCGGCGGTGTTGCCGGAGGCAAACTGTCAAAATGCGGAGTACAAGCAATCATTATTGAAGGAAAATCAGAAGATGATAAATGCTATGTGCTTGTTATAACTAAAGATGGCTACAAGCTTGAAGTGATGAATAAATTAAAGTATCTGGGTAATTACGATACAGTTGAAAATCTTTATAATAAATACGGCAGGAAAACAGGCATTCTTTGTGTCGGACCTACGGGAGAAAGAGGTTTAAGAGGTGCGTGCATTGCATCAAGCGATTCCATAGGAGAGCTTAAATTTGCGGCCCGTGGCGGGTTGGGTGCAGTAATGGGCTCAAAAGGGCTCAAAGCAATTGTAGTCGATGATAAGGGCTGTAATTTAATAACATATAAAGATAAAGAAAAATTTATAGAATTAGCTAAGGATTACAATAAAAAATTAGCAAGCGATCCCAAGGTTACGGGAACTTATCATAATTATGGAACAACTGCTATTGTAAAGGCAGTTAACGGTATGGGAGCACTTCCTACATGTAATTTCAGATATGGTTCAACCGAACATGTATCTGATTTGTCCGGCGAAAAAATGAATGAACTTATTTTGTCCCGAGGCGGTGAAGGAAAATTAGCTCTTTCATGCATGGAGATATGTGCTATAAGGTGCAGTACGATTTATCCGGATAAAGACGGTAAAAAATTAGTTTCTACAATGCAATATGAAAATATAGCACTGCTTGGCTCTAACTTAGGAATGAAAAATCTTGATCAGGTTGCGCAGTTAAATTATGAAATAAACAATTTAGGTTTAGATACAATTGAAACAGGATGTGCATTGGGTGTTGCTCTCGACATGGGGTACGGCAGATTTGGTTGTATAGAGGATTGTATGGCATTGATAAATGAAATAAGCAGAAATACTCCTCTTGGCAGATTGATAGGAAACGGTGCGCTTTTAACAGGACAGATATTGGGATGTGACAGAATACCTACAGGAAAGGGCCAGGGATTTGCGGGATATGACCCAAGGGCGTTGAAAGGAAACGGTGTAACATATTCTATGTCTACGATGGGAGGAGATCATACTGCAGGAAACTGTTTTGGCTCAAGAGCAACTGTTGATCCATTAGGAACCGAAAGCCAGGGAGAGCTGTCCAGGACGCTTCAAATACAAATCGGTACACTTGACTGCATAGGGCTTTGCATGTTTGCCAGAGGTCCGTTATTTGCAGATGCAAGTATACTTGCCAATATAGTAAATTATAGATCAGGCAGCAGCTTTGACAAAGATACGATTTGGGAATTAGGAATTGAAACATTGAAGCTTGAAAGGGAGTTTAATATAAAAGCCGGAGTAAGTCCGGCACACGACAAGTTACCCGAATATCTGTATGAGGAACCTTTAAGCCCGACCAATGCAGTATTTGATTTAACAGAAGAGGAAATGTTAAAAGCTATTGTTTAAGGTATGTCATGATAACTATAAAATTAAATTTAACATTAATATATATCGTCGGGAAAAAGGTTATAGAATTAGATGTAAAATGTCCTGTTAGTCTTCATGAATTGATTAGTAAAGTCGGATTAACACAGTCTGAGATTGGCATGATTATAAAAAATGGCAGATGGGCCCCCATGGACTGCATAGTAGAAGAAAATGATGTAATACAGTTATTTCCTCACCTTGAAGGTGGATAAAAATATAAAAATTAAATTAATTGAGAGGAGATAGAAAATGGCAAAAGTAATTGTTAGAGAAAGTGATGTAGAGGGTACTAAAAAAACCCCGTGGCCAAGAGTATCAAAAATATTAATAAGTGAACACACAGTTGGAGCAAAACAAATATCAATGGGAACTAATGTTTCAGAACCGGGAAGCGGTATTCCGATTCATAAGCATACGGATTCCGAAGAAGCAATGTTTGTAATAGAAGGAACAGGAAAATTAATATGCGGCAATGAAGAATACGACTTGTATCCCGGAACAGCATTGTTTTCTCCTTTAGGAGTAGAACACCAGATTATTAATACGGGCGATACACCTTTTAAAATCGTTTGGGCATATGCACCACCGTTGCCGGATCATTTAAAATAACATAAGTGTAAGGAGGAAGCCATGAAATATGAATACTCAAAGGGTCACCTTGATAAAGGTGACGGAATATATTTTCAAAATATGACGTGGAAACAAATAGAAGAGAGACTAAAGGTTAACGATATAATCATTATTCCGATCGGGTCTACAGAACAGCACGGTAGAGGGCAATGTACCGGAGAAGATGGATTTTTGGTAACAAGGATGGCTGAAATTGTAGCAAAAGAAACAGGTTGTACAGTATCTCAGCCAATATGGTTCGGTTCTCATCCATGGAGTCAGATAGGCATGCCCGGAACAATAGTAATACCGGAAGATATATTTATCGGATATATAAGAGCTGTAATCGCAGGATATTGGAATGCGGGATTCAGAAAAATGATATTATTAAACGGACATGGACAGGAATACGTAATACCAAACGCAATACATGAATTCGGGAAAATATGTCAGGTGCCTGCTGTAATTACATTTTTAAACTGGCCGACGGCAATCGCTAAGCATTTAAGAGACAAAAATCACGGTGGACCGTGGGAAACTGCCTTCAGGCATGCGGATGAAGTTGAAGCATCCTATGCCATGGCATTGTTTCCGGAGCTTAATCATTCCGAAGATTTCGAAGATACAGAACCAAAAGGCTTCCTGCCGCATGGTCATATAGACTTGGGCGGAGATGTTTACCAATGGCCGTTACCGGGACATTGTACAATGGGCTGCGGATACCTTGAAATAAAAGGTTATCCTGAAGGAGTTGTAGGAAAACCGTCATTGGCAGATCCGAAGAAAGCAGAAGAAGGATTGGAGGCATTACTGGATTACTTCATTAAATTACACAATGATATTTTAGAAAGATTCCCTCCGGGAGTACTTCCGGATCCCGGTGATGTTACAGAACAAGACCGTGCTGTAATTGAAGCGTTATTAAAAGGTCCGCACAACGGCGGTAAGAGCTTATACGCTCACCGTTATCCAATTTAAGTTGTTCCCTCCTTTAAAACTGAACTTCGCATATCTGCGAAGTTCAGTTTCAGTATTTTAATTGCTATAAATAAACATTTTAATAACCTATGAATTAATGTATAATATTCTAAAAGATAACGTTATCAATTGGGGTGATACTATGATCGGAAAAATTGTATTTGTGGTACCGGATGAAAAAGTAGCCGCAACTGCCGAAGAGGTTATACATGAATTGAACGAAGATATAGAAGTATATCGCGGCTCGTTCAGTGAAGGCTTGAAATATGCAAGATTGGCTGTTTGCAACGGAGCAAACCTGATTATCAGCCGTGGAGGAACGGGTAACTTAATAAAACGAAATGTAGAAATTCCTGTGATTGAAATTGAATTCGGCAGCTATGATGTTATTAATTCTATTCATAAAGCAATTCAATATTCCAATATGATAGGTATAGTCGGTTTTAGCGGTTTGTCATTAACATATAAAAAAGTCAGTTCGATTTTGGAGAAAACATTTTCAGCTAAAATTATCACCACAACTATTAAATCAGAAAGAGAAATAGAACATCACATAACAAACTTATATTTATTGGGATGCAGAGTGTTTATAGGCGGACAGGCAGTTATGGATGTTTTAGACAGATTAGGATATGCCGGGGTTCTGATAGAAACAGGCAAAGAAGCAATTGCAGAAGCTATCAGCTATGCAAAAGGTATAATGGAAGTACAGATGATTGAAAAGGAAAAGGCAGCTATATTGAAATCTATCATAGATTTTGCTTACGACGGTATATTAGGAATTGATAAAAACGGCTTAATAACAGTATTTAATCCCGTGGCAGAAAAAATTACGGGAGTAGTATACAATCATGCCATAGAAAAGTCAGTAGATGATGTGATAGAAAACACAAGAATGATTCAGGTTTTAAAGACAGGCATCCCTGAATTAGGAGAAATACAGCAAATAGGAAATACCTCAATAGTTACCAACAGAGTACCTATTGTTGTTGAGGGTGAAATATTGGGAGCTGTTGCTACCTTTCAGGAAATAGAAAAGATTCAGAAAATGGAAACACAGATCAGAAAAAAATTACTTGCAAAGGGTCATATTGCAAAAACAACATTTGATGATATAAAGGGCAAAAGTAAAGAAATACTAAAAACTAAAGAAAAGGCAAGATTATATGCAGGAGTTGACAGTACGGTATTAATTTTAGGTGAAACCGGTACGGGGAAAGAACTTTTTGCTCAAAGCATACATAATGCAAGCTTAAGAGGAGATAAGCCGTTTGTTGCAGTAAACTGTGCTGCATTGCCCGAGAATCTTCTGGAAAGTGAGTTGTTCGGCTATGTAGAAGGGGCGTTTACCGGTGCAAGAAAGGGCGGTAAAATAGGGTTATTTGAGTTAGCTCACAGGGGTACTATATTTCTTGATGAAATAAGCGAGATGTCTCCAAATTTGCAGGCAAGATTTTTGAGAGTTCTTCAGGAAAAGGAAGTTGTAAGATTAGGAGATGATAAAATAATTCCTGTAGATGTAAGGGTTATAGCAGCTACTAACAGAGATTTATATAAGTTTGTTGAGGAAGGCGAATTCAGGGAGGATTTATTTTACAGATTGTGTGTGTTAAGGTTGGACATACCTCCATTAAGACAAAGAAAAGATGATCTGTATGAATTGGTATCATATTTCCTATATGAAAAAAGCAAACTTTTGAATATAAGAATTAAAGGTATATCAAGCGAATCAATTGCAAAGATTGTACTGTATGATTGGCCGGGAAATGTAAGACAATTAGAAAATTTTTTAGAAAGATGCGTCGTGTTGTGTGCAGGAGACGTGATAAATGTAGATGTTATTGATGAAGCTATAATAGGCATACCCACACATATAAACGGAACAGAAGATACGGATAAAGAAGTTCAGAACAGTAACAGAGGAGTTTTGAAGCATATAGAAAATGAAACAATAAAAAATATTCTCGAAGAAACCAACGGCAATAAGTCCTTAGCGGCTGAAAGGCTTGGTATAAGTGTAACTACATTATGGAGACGGTTAAAAAACATGGAGGGGTCAGAAGAATAGAATAAGAACCTCAAACTATATTTTTATTTCTGTAACATGTAATCAAATTGAAAATAAAATAAGGTATCAAAGAATATTTTCAAGGAGGTTATAATGTTTAGAAATCCGTATGAAGGCTTTCCATTTCCTATATATAATGATATGGATTTTATCAGTGTACAGAGACAAAGAAATGCACAGGATGTAATGCAGACATTTCGCTCGCAGAACAGAGATATATACGCTGAATTGGAGCAGGCAGGTATAAATAGAGGAGTAGCAGATAATTTATTACTTTTTTTGATTAACTATATTATGAATCAAACTGATACTAATCGCCCGCCGCGCCAAATTTACAGCCAGATTCGAAATCAATTCCCGTTGTTTAACTTAATGGCAAGACAATTTCCCATGGGGCAAAATGAAATTGACAGATTTATAGTTAGAATTATAGAGATAATCTTAAATATAATCAGAAGCGGACAGCCAAGCCCCGGACCGGCGCCCGGTTGGTCAAATTGGGAGGATTTAGGAGGTGTATTATCAACGGCTCCTGCAGTATCTTCATGGGCTGCAAACAGATTGGATGTTTTTGCCGGTGGCACAGATAATGCCATGTATCATAAATGGTGGGATGGCAGACGTTGGAGTGATTGGGAAAGCTTAGGCGGGATATTGGCGTCATCACCTGCTGCTGTTTCATGGGGTCCTGAACGAATAGACACTTTCGTTAGAGGAACTGATAATTCCTTATACCATAAATGGTGGGACGGAAGCAGGTGGAGTGATTGGGAGAGCTTGGGAGGAATACTGACATCCGCTCCGGCAGCATCTTCATGGACCTCGAATAGATTAGATGTCTTTGTCAGAGGAACTGACAATTCCTTATACCACAAATGGTGGGACGGTAGACGCTGGAGTGACTGGGAAAATCTCGGCGGCAATTTAACTTCATCACCTGCGGCAGTATCCTGGGGACCAAATAGGATAGATGTTTTTGCAAGAGGAACAAATAACGAACTGATCCATAGATGGTGGGACGGCAATCGTTGGAGCGGATGGGAAAGCTTAGGAGGCGTATTAACATCAGGACCTGCAGTATCTTCAAAAAGACCAAACCAATTAGACGTATTTGTAAGAGGAAATGGTAACAGGTTGTATAAGCGAACTTGGAATGGCTCCCGCTGGGAGGATTGGCAAGACCTTGGAGGTAACTTGGATTCCGAACCTGCTGCAGTGTCTTGGGGACCAAACAGGACCGATGTATTTGCGAGAGGGCAAAACAGAAATTTAATTCATACGTGGCAGGGTCAATAATTACATGAAAACTAACAGTCGCTTTATAGGTTTTAAACGCATATATTGTGTGTAAGGTAGGTATTTTACTATACCTTAAAATTTTAGGATGTGATAAAATTGAGGTTATATAATGGTAACTATATAATAAGCAGTGGCTATGGTCCTCGTAAATTAAGCAACGGTGATTCAAGTTTTCATAAAGGAATTGATTATGTAGGTGTAGATAGTAAAAATATAATTACACCTACTAACGGAAAAATTGTAACATCTCAAATCATAACCGACAGAAGCAATCTTACCTGGGAGTGGGGCAATTATGTTAAAATGGATGACTTAAACGGATTCTTTTTATTCTTTTGTCATTTGTCCAGAAGAACGGTAAATGCCGGTGAAACCGTAGCAAAAGGTCAATTGATAGGAATCGAAGGGCAGACAGGATATACTACCGGCAGCCATTTGCATTTTGAGGTCAGAAGAAAATCAGATAATATTGCAATAGATCCGGATGAGTATTTTAAAATATTGGCGGCTTGGGAACAGGGTCAGGTTGATGCAGCCAAGAAATTAGTTCAGGAAAAAACGGGCTTTGATAATAATACCATGGAATATCTGTCAAAACATCCATATCCGGATGCTTTGTTTTTAAAATTGGCAAAAGCAATGAAATAACAGACAAATCATATTCAGAGACGAACTTTTATAGGTTCGCCTCTGAAATTTTTTGTATATATTTTCCAAATGTTCAAAATTCAAGTATATTGTGGTATAATAAATAATTAATTAAGAAAAATATATGAAGAAGGAGTGATATTTTGATAAAGACAGGTAAAACACCATTGATGAGGTCAAAAAAATTAGAGAAAGCTTTGGGAGTAGAAGAAATTTATTTGAAGCTGGAGGGTGCAAATCCTTATGGAAATAAGTTTGACAGAATTTCCGAAACATTGGTCAAAGATGCAATAGTTCGTAAACGCGGCGGTCTTTTAGTTGATGGGCCAAGCGATTACATAAAATCAATTATTAACTATTCTGAAAAATTTGATATAGACATAAAAGTTTCCCTATTTAAAAATGAGCAATGGAAAAAATCTTTATTTCAAAACATGTCATTTGTAGATTTCAGAAATAATAAGATAAATAATAAACACGAATTAATAGAAAAATACTGTAAGGAAAACAACTACTATAATGCATCAAATTCGTATGGGAATAAGCATCTTAGCATCGTATCCCTTCAAAAAATAGGAGAGGAAATTGCAGAGAGATTAGGAAATAATATTTCAACTGTTTTTACGCAGTTAAGCAATGGATATACCGTATCCGGATTATACAACGGTTTTGTTGATAAATGGGTTGAAGGTGAGATAAACAAATACCCTCAAATATTTTCTTGTACAATACCATACGGTAATATTATATATAATGACTATAAAAAGAATTTAGAGCTTAACGATCTGAGCATGGATGATTTCGATGTTAAGGCAAATAAATACACAAAGAATTTATTTGCAGATGAAGGCGCTCTTTTAGAAGAAGCATTGAATGCAATCAACGATACGGACGGAAAAATAATTCCCGTAGATGAAGCTTTGCTAACAGAAAGTGTTCATTTTCTAAGAAAGCAGGAGCACATATATTTAACTGCTCAAGAAGGATATTCATTCGCCGGTTTCTATAAGATGGCAAAGGAAGGAAAAATAAAAAACGGTAAGCATGTTATAATTTTAAATAACGGTAAAAGTGATTTAGAATTAATAAGGATTGAAAATTTTAAAGAGTATTCAAAAGAAAGTCTTACTAAGTGGACAAAGGAGTGGCTGCAGGATTATTCAGATACATTGGATGAAACTGAAGAGGCCATTGAATTTGCCATGAGAAACGGCTTTGTAGTTATTGCCTTGAGAAACAATATTCCTCAAGGTATAGGTGTCGTTGTCAACCTTGGATTTGAAAAGGTCATACCTACATACCACTTAGTATATATAGGTACAAAAGAAGGAAACAAGGGTCGTGGAATAGCATCGGAGCTTTTAAATTATCTGATTGAAATAACTGAAGGCCGGCTTTCACTTCACGTAGATTTAGAAAACAAAAAAGCAAGAACCTTATATCAAAAAATAGGTTTTAAAACCGCATATTATAGAATGATTTACAATAATACGGAACAGGCTTAAGCAATTTACCATATTTAAGAAATTCTCGCAGATAGAATAAAAAAGCCGAAAATTAACTTTTCGGCTTTTAGTACTCTTACGATAAAATATAGTTATATTCTTTGTACGTTAGATGCTTGTGGTCCTCTGTTTCCTTGAGTAATATCAAAGCTAACTGCCTGACCTTCGTCTAAAGATTTAAATCCGTCCCCCTGGATAGATGAGAAATGAACAAATACATCATCTCCACCTTCTGCTGTAATAAATCCGAATCCTTTATCCGCGTTAAACCATTTTACTGTACCTTTATTCATGAGGTACCTCCTAATTTTTATTATATCCCAATGTAAGTTAAAAAAAATCACACATTTTTACAAATCATATACACAAACACTTATATGATCTCTAAAAACATGTGATATCTATAAATACATCTGTAATACTTAATTACAATATCACAGATATTTATATATGTCAATAATTTTTTATTATTTGTTTGTATTAAGAAACCTGTTAAGAAATGAATATAAAATAAAAATCGCGCGATTTATATCTGCGCGATTTTTTATGAACCATGAGGGATTCGAACCCCCGACCAACAGATTCAATTTTTATCATTCTGAAGCATTCAATAATATTCTGAATTGCTTGCAACTACATGTTATATATTCAAAATCAATCCAAAGCATACCATTAAAAATTATCTTGAAAGGGCTAAAAAAGGGCTAATATGGACTAAAGATTTAAACCTTTTTAAACATGTTATTCAAGCACTCAACCTCGGCAGCTTTTATTCCTTCCAATACATGAGTGTAAATTTCTGTTGTTTTTATGGAGCTATGACCGAGCAGCCGAGAAACGGTCAAAATAGATGCTCCATTCTCAAATAGCCTGGTTGCATAAGTATGTCTGAGAGCATGAAATTTTTTATATCCAACTCCTGCACTCTTTAATGCTCTTTCCCAGGAGCGCCTTAAATTTTTTGCATCTATATAGGTACCGGATATAGAGGGGAACAACAAATTATTTTCTTCATATGCCGGTCCGAGTTTTAGTTTTTCCTCTGCTACAAGCTTTTCTAATTTTTTAAGATCTGATAATAGGATTTCCGGCAGTGGAACTTCCCTGTTTGAGCTCTTGGTTTTAGGTCTGGTGGCTTTCATTTCATAATGATACTTTTCTTCGGTTTCATATATTTTAACTGTACGCAGTGTCTTATTTATCTTTACGGTGGATATATTCTTTATATCTGTTTTTTCCAAAGCAAGTATTTCACCTTCTCTTAGTCCGGTCAGCAATGCAAACATAACGATGTATCTAAGCTTTTCATGTCCTAAACTCTCTACAATGGTATTAATTTCATCGGTAGTAAATGTTTCTATAACAGAATCACTATCATCAATGAGATCCTCTTCATTTTCCTTGGCAATTTTTATTCCCCTGCATGGATTTTTTACAATGTATCCCTCTGTTTCTGCATAACCAAAAAACTTATTAAGCAGCTTATGTAGATTAGTGACTTGAGATATGCTTTTCCCGGATGCTCTCAGCTCATTATAATATTTTTGTATTGCAATCTTCTTTATCTCGGAAATTGTAAGCCGGCCTAATTCAGTTCCCTTAATATAATTTCGATATATGCCCTCGTATCTCTCAAAACTCGAAGATTTATTTCCGGAGGATTTTTCTATATTCCATAGCCATGTATATACTGACATATCTAATGAGTGAGTAGTTAAATCGGGATTCAGGCCTGATTCAATATCCTTAAGATACTTTTTCTTTTTAGCTTCAGCATCGCTCTTTGAGGTACCATAGAAGTTCTTTCTTATAGGCTTTCCCTTGGCATCATAGCCAACAGTTACCCTTGTGCGATAATATTCGTGCCCGTTTATACTTGAATTTATCTTTGGTTTGTTTGCCATAACATTTATTCCTCCTTTCTCAAACGAATGTTTGGTTAATAGTTTATAATAAAAGGTCCAGGGGGACCTGTTATTATTGGTTATATAAATATTTTTGCATAAAACTCACCACTCAAAATATTTATTATGTTTCCTTTATTGCATTTATTACTGATGCACTATTCCAACCTACCATTTTATCTGCAAAGGTTGTAATTTTTATTGGTGCTCGTTCTTGACCCCATGGATATATACCTATAATATATTTTTCCATTCTTACAGCTTCATCTATCTCGTAATCAATCCAATCACTGTAATTTGCGTACATTCCCGCAATTATTAACACAACATTTGCATGTTTTATTTGTTCTGTTAAAGCTTTTTTTAAGTTTGTATTACTTGCAAACGAGTCATGCTGTGGAACGCTGTAGTTTTTATAGGATATATTTGAATTTCTTAACCATTCTTCAATTTTGTAATAATCATCATCATATTTCCATGCGTGACTTATAAAAATATTATACATTGACATTACACCATCCTTTCGGTAATATATTATTAAGTGAGGTGAGTTTTATGCTATATAGAAAAAAACCTGTTGTAGTAGAAGCTTTTCAATATGTAGGTACTAACTTACATGAAATACTTAGCATAATAAATGGTTGTAAAAAAAACAATAGGCATGCTTATGTAAATTCTAATAATGAGCTCATAATAAAAACATTAGAGGGCGATCACAGAGCTAATCTAAATGATTTTATTATAAGGGGTGTTCATGGGGAATTTTATCCGTGCAAACCTGATATATTCGCCAAAACCTACGAAGTAGTTAATTAGCTTTTTCGCTGCATTGGGTATTTATCTGTGCCCAATTAGAATTTTCATCAGAAATAATTTGCTCAACTCTCTCGACTAATATATTGAGAGAGTTTTCTTCTTGATTTTTATAAAATCCTGATCTTGACAAATAAAAATATTTCTCTCTTTTAAGGGTTTCTGAAATTAATCTGTAATGAAGCCAATTTTCGTGATAGTTTTTTAGTTTATTTATACCTAATAAAACAGTTGCGGTAGCTCCTAATATAGAAGTAAAAATTCTTATGTATATATTTGTAAACGGAGAACATACAGTTATTAATGTCGTACATATCAATATGGCTATATTACTATTGTAGTATGCCTTTTTAAATTCCTGTGCTTTTTTACCATGCCATTCTTGTTGATCGTCCAATCTTTCCTTTATGTATCTTTCTTCATCCATGACATACTCTTCTCCTTTGTTTTTATTGGGTAGATTTAAGTACAAATACCATTGGTGCGATTTTTGAATTCTCTGATTTTCTTTATAAGGCTTTAATTCGGAGAGCTATGTATTCTTGTCCATCTTTTACCCAACCTAAAAATATCTCTTTCCGGCCGGATTATGTCTTCTACAGCTTCTATATGTATGCCGGCAGGTACGCTGCCGTATACGTTAACGCTAAAAATGATGATAGCAATTTCTTTTTCATTCTCATTCACTTCTTCTTATTTTTCTTAGATTTTTTCTTCATTACTTTCATGATTATGTTTCTCCATTAGTTCATTAACTTGAAAACGTAAAAACTTTTTAACACTTTCCATTAAATCACGATATTCCAGAACATTTACATTAAATAAATTTCCTTTATATTCGAATTTATAATATGTAAAATATTTATGAGAGTCTTCAACGTCTTTGGAAGGGTCAACCCCTGTTATTACCTTAATTTCACAATCTATAGCTTTAAATACTTGCCTTAATCTTTCTTCTGTTTCTATCCTGTCTTTAACCTCATTCCAAATTATGTCTAAGCCCATTAATTCGGAAGGTGAAGTATCCAAGGCTAATGATATTTTCCCAATTTGTTCAATGCTTGGATTGAGTTGCCCTTTTTCATATCTTGTTACAGTCGCTCCGGTAACCCCTATTTTTTTACCAAGTTCTGTTTGGGTTAGCCCTTTTTTCTTCCTATATAACTTTATATTTTCTCCTACCTTCATATTGTTCCCTCCCTAATCCTTTTCTTTTATTATAATCAATAAATTTCAAAAAACAATACAAAACTTCCTAAAAATATAATAAATATATCAAAATACTTCGTTAATGGAAATAAAATATAAAAATTGCATTGACATACTACGTTTAAAGAAGTATAATTTTAGAAAAACTACGTTAAAAGAAGTTTGAGAGGTGATACTATGAATGTAAAAATTGCCAGAATAAAGGCTGGATTAACTCAAGAACAACTATGTAAATTGGTTCATATTTCTCCTAAGAAGTTATGCAGAATAGAAAATGGAAACGATGATACTGCAACAAAGAAGGATATGAAAAATATTGCTAATGTATTGGGTGAAGATGTTTTAACATTATTTTTTAATAAATAGAGAGAGGTGATCAATATGAAAAATCAATACTTACTCAGTATTCCTGAGGCTGCCAAGCAATTAGGGATTGGCAGAGAAAAATTAAGAGAGTTGTGTTATGCAGACGATACAGTACCATCGGTCAAAGTAGGTCCATACACCAAGATAAACATGCCTTTGATGAAAGAATATCTTGATAAGGCTGCAAGAGAGGGGAGGCACCTATAAAAAGAATGAGCAGAGATGAATTAATCGAAATGTACGGCATTGAAACGTGCATCACAATTAACCATGATGTCAGAGAAATCAGCATATATACGAATAAGCCTGAACTAATGGATTATCTTCAAAGATTAGGAGTTAAATGTATCAGGCAGGATGTTGTTGAGGGAAAGGTTTTTGGTGGATTATACATATTTCAATCAAATTAAGAATATGGGAGGTTCAATATTGAAAAATAGGCAAAAAGAATACAGCCTCCGGGTAAGAAGCTGCATTCAAGCCTACGGTTTTAATTACAGTCTCAAGCCGATGAGCAAAGGCTGCAAACGAATAGGCATGTATTAATAATAGTATAGCCTATTCGTATATGAAATATCAATAAAAATTTAAAAAAGAATAGGAGAAAAATTATGAGTTACAATTTAATTAATCAAGAATTAGGAATTTATTCATGCAGTACAAAGGATTTAGGTTCAGAAGAGGTAGAAACGTTTAACAAACAAGTTGATGGTAAGTTGGATAATCTAACTATGTTCTACAATGAGAATGAAGATAAGATAATTCTAAATGCTGATAATGACGGATTTGACCTTTTCAAGGAAACAATAGTTGCCTATTTATCGATGAGCCAAGAGGGTAAGGCGGTGTTTAATAAAACGAGACCTTCAGCATGTAACAGATTGATATACATATTAGATTATGTAATTCAACGAAGAAAGTTGAATGAAGTTAAGCAGTTAACGGAATCCATACCGGAATTTAAAGGAATATATCCTGTGATAGTAACTATGATGGACTACGAAAAACAATCTCAGGTTATAGATATTATATTGGGTATTGATACTTCTCCGCTTGATATAAACACGCTTTATGGATGGAATCAGCATGTGAAAAGAGGAAATATTAAAAATTTGATATTAAAGGGGATCTTACCTACAGATGATAATTTGAAAAAATATCAGGATGAAATAAACAAGGAAGTTGAAGAACTGAACAAAAGTATAATCTCGCAGACAGTTCCGGTTATACTTCGTGATACTGACAAAAACATAAAAGATTTATCAGAGGTTTAATATGAGAGAAAATGAAGAATTCAAGCCTTTTGTACTGAGTTTATACAAATTATGCAAGAAAACAGACAAGCTTACCTATTTGCTTCAAATAAGGAATCGGATCCTTAGGTTGGTTGAAGAAAATGAAAACTTTGGAGAGTTCGTAAAATTTTACGACGACGATGTATACCTGAACTGTGACGGAATCTATTTATTTACCAACGTTTTAAAAGGCTATTTTGAAGAAGAGTTAATAGAAGATATACATAAATACATATACCTTTTAAATGAGTACAGCCAAAATGAGTATAATCTGGATTGTATGTTAAGAGATATCAGCACTCAAGATTTACGTAATCTTGCGGTAGAGGCAATGAAGTATCTTTCAAAAGAAGAAAAGTTGAGAAATGCAAGACAAATGGTAATCGAAAGAGTGGGTGAGGAGTTGAGAAGACGTAACATTATTACACGAAGTATTGATACCGGAAAAACAGTTATTGAAAAGGTATTGGAAGTATTGAAATAAAGAATGATTTAGTTAAGGTGGGGCTCCAATGGGGCTTCTGAGGGTGGTGATAGATTGGCAGGAGAAGGTTGGATAAGCATTCATAGGCAAATATGGAACAATTGGACGTGGAAAGATAAGCCCTTTTCAAAGGGTCAAGCATGGATTGATATATTGCTGTTAGTTAATCATAATCCGGATAAAGTATATTTTCGGGATTCCATATACGACGTTGAACCGGGACAAAGAATAACTTCTGAGCTTCAACTTTCGGAAAGATGGGGGTGGTCAAGGAACAAAACACGGCGTTTCTTAAATGACTTAGAACGTGAACAGCAAATAGACGTAAAAAGGGACAACAGAAAGACAGTAATAACCGTTCTAAATTACACAAAATATCAGAAAGACAATACAACAAAAGGTACAACTGAAAGTACAACAGAAAGACAACAGATGGTACAACAGAAAGACATAAACAATAATGATACAATAATGATTAATAATGAGAATAAAAAAGATATATATATATCTGTCCCGGATGAAAGCCTAAAGTCAAAACAAAAAAAAGAAAAATATGGTGAGTTTGAAGAAGTATGTTTGACGAATGATGAATTTAACAAGCTTGTAGATAAATTTGGTATGCATAAAACCGAAGACATGGTTTCCAAGCTTGATAATTACAAGGCTTCTACCGGAAAAAGATATAAAAGTGATTATGCCACAATCTTAAACTGGAATAGAAAGAATGAGAATGAACCTAAAAATCACTCAAATGGAAATACTAACAGCAATCCGTTCGCGGAGATGTTCAAGGAGGTAATAGGAAATGAACAAGATTGAAACTTTAGGCATACTAAGCGTATTAAAAAGTGCGTACCCTGCTTTTTATAAAGATATAAGCAAGCAAGAGGCGGAAAATATAGTGAATTTATGGGCTGAAATGTTTGCTGCTGATGATTTTAATACAGTCAAGGCGGCGGTCAAGGCTCATATTGCAAGCGACACAAAGGGGTTTCCTCCTGTAATAGGTCAAATAAAAGAAAAATTAAATATTATTACATCCCCTGCTCAAATGACAGAGCAAGAAGCATGGAGCCACGTTAGCCGGGCAATCAAGAACAGCGCTTATCATGCTGCTGAAGAGTTTGACAAGCTTCCTGAAATATTAAAAAAGGTAGTTGGTGGACCGTCGCAGTTAAAAGACTGGGCTTTAACCGAAAGCAAAGAAGCGCAAACCGTGATAGCATCGAATGTAATGAGGTCGTACCGAGTAGAACTGACTCAGAACAAAGAATATAAGGCGCTGCCGTCTGATGTGAAGAAATTAATGGAGAATGCATCAACTATGATTGAAGGTGGTGTAAATGGCTAAAGAATGTTATCAATGTTTAGATGCAGGGATAGTAATCATCCGTAAGACTGGTAAGAATGGCACATCGTACAATTATATGTTTCAGTGTAGTTGCCGTAGAGGCAGTTACCACGGTCAACTACCGAGTATAGATATTAAATCATCAGAAAATAGAAATATATTAAAAGAATTGGCACATCAAAATTATGAGTTGCTCAATAACGGTATACGTAAATAATCAAGATAATAATTGATTTGTGAAATAAAAAAGCTGCCTGCCAACAGCAGCTCATTAATAAAGTCTTCACTCTCAAAGCAATATACCATCTTTATTATACATTAGCAATAAATAAAAATCAATAGGGAGTGAGGACTTTGACACGACAAACGCATGAATGAGTTTCACAATTAAACTATTGAAAGATTAAATTTAAAAAAATATGATCCAGTTCAAG
>NZ_JACBNQ010000014.1 GCF_013403245.1 Sedimentibacter hydroxybenzoicus DSM 7310
CTGTTGGTTTTCCAACTGTTTCTCTGTTAAGTTTTCGTAATTTTTGTTACTTGCTGCTGACTTTGTCAGCAGTCTGAACAAAATAAACAGATTAACCTGTTTATTTTGTTTTTTTTCTTTTTATTCAACAATTACTTCAACTTCATCGCAGTTAGAAAGTCCTGCTGCGTTTCCTTCTTCCACATCCAAGTGCATATCCAAAGCATATGTATCATGAACCCTGATAAGTACATTATCAAATGTTAGTCCTCTCGGTCCACCTACCCTAACCTTAACCGTATCTTTATCCTTTAAGCCAAATTTTTCGGCATCAGAAGTGTGCATATGTATGTGTCTTGCCGCTGCTATAACTCCTTTGTCCACCTCAACCTCTCCCTTTGGTCCCACTAATTTAATTCCGGGAGTTCCGTCAAGTTTTCCTGAATCTCTCACAGGAATATCCTTTAAGCCAAGAGTAAATCCGTCAGCAAAAGATATTTCAATCTGAGACTCTTTACGAGCAGGTCCAAGTATTCTAACACCATTTATAGTTCTTTTAGGACCTACTAAATCAACCTTTTCCTCACATGCAAATTGTCCGGGCTGGCTTAAATCCTTCATAGGTGTTAATTCATGTCCTTCTCCAAATAATATGTCAATATGCTCCTTGCTTAGGTGAACATGTTTATTAGATAATCCAACAGTAACTTTAAAATTCATCGTATCCTCCGCATAATTATAATCTCATAAAAATTATAATACACCGGCATTTTAATTTCAACTAATAAATTAATTTTTTAACGTAATATACATCATTAACTTGACAGTCTGTTGAAAAAGTTCCTCCTGCAAGGCGTCGGAAGACGGACAACCGCAGCGTATTTAGACATACGTGAGGATTGACCGTCTGAACGGCAACGACGCAGGGGGACTTTTTCAGCGGACTGAGTAAGCTATGTTTATAGTAGTCAATGCAATGAAATAATAAGATATATATCTGGATATATTATTTTCCGGCATAATCATTGATGTTATATAAAAAAATATGGAAGAGAAAATATATATTACAATTTTTTTCTTGTCGAATATATTTTTTTTAATAACCGCATCTTTGGTTTTTTTGCCTTCTTCCTCATAAACCTTGGTATAAAAATAATCATCCGCAGGAAGAATTTCATACTCGTCCATCATAGCAAACAGACAGTCAAAATCTATAACCGTTACATCTAATCTGTCCTTAAAATCCTCAAGAAGCTCTTTTGCGCCTTCACTTAATACTCCTGTGGTAATTAAATAGCCTATTCTTATATTGTTTTGACACATGTATGTTACCATATTTCTTGCATCTATACGTTCAAGCTCAATATGTTCAAATAGCCTGTATATTTTAATACAATTAATCAGCCCTTCTTTTTCCGCCAAATACATATGCCTTCCCTTTTTAACAAAGTTTTTGCAGCCTCTTTTTTCAAATAAAAAACCAATCAAAAGTTCAAAATCATTAATATTTATTTCTTCGAGCTTTTTTTTGAAATGCTCTTTTTTTCTCTTTAATATCAACTGATTTTCGCCTTCATTTTTTTTTCTGTCCACATTCAACTTATTTACTAAAGTAAATATTAAAAACACTTCTCCTGATATTAAAATCGATAAGCTTATATCATCAGAAACCAACAATATGGTTAAAAAAATTAATATACTTAACAAAACTTTATATAATATTAAGTCAGTTCGATAGCTGAAATAATTTCTTGAACCAATTGCTTCCTTTATAAAAATTTTCTTGAATTTTCTGTTATCAATCATAAAATCACCTCATAGAAATTATTACCAAATACTATGATTTTATACAAGCAGTGGGATATATCAGATTTATTTGCTTCCGACAAATTAAAATATGTCAAAGGAATAGCATGCCCCATCACAAATTTGTCCGCATAAAAAAAGAAACCTTGCGGTTTCTCAAATTGATGACCGGATGAACGGCAACGACGCAGGGGGACTTTTTCAGCAGCCTGAGAAACCTTGAGGTTTCCAGATTATATTCCGTTTACTGCTTCTTCCAGCCTATCCAAATGCTTTATAGGAAAATATGCTAACAGTTCTTTAAACTGTTCTACGGTTAAGCCTTGTGTCGTAGTATAAATTCTGATTTTTTCATCCAAGCTTGCATTAATGAATTCTTCTTTTATTTCTTCAAATTTTTTTTCCATGGTTCACCTCGTTTATTTTATGATGGCGTTATTATACAGACCACTTCTGCTTTTTCATCTGAAGGATTAAACAATTTATGTGGTACATATGAGCTTATGTATATGCTGTCACCTTCATCTAAAATTTCATTGTAATCGGAAAAAGTTACAATCAATTTACCTTTTATTATTATTACACATTTATCGGAATCTATTATAGAAAAATTATCATTGTCCCATTTGCCTGAATTCAATATAAATTTATAAACCTTCAATTTTACTTTGTTATTTTCGTTTTCGATAGGTAATAAATATTCTAGTTCCATATCTTTTTCAGCTGTATATAATACTTGTCTTTCTTCCTTTCGAGTTACAATTACGTTGCTTCCGTCATCCAAAAAATAATAAGGAGAAACATTTAAAATCTTGCAGATTTTTCCTAATGCAGTTAAAGATGGCTCAATTAAATTTCTTTCAACCTGTGAAATATAGCTTGCTGTAAAACCTGTTTTTTCAGAAAGCTTCTCAATTGTCATATCATTAATTTTTCTTAATTTTCTAATCTTTCTGCCATCCATTTACACTTGTCTCCATTCATGAACAATAAGAAAATTTTACTCTAAAATACTAAATTAGTCAATACGTCACAATGAATAAAAAAATCAAAATTGCCCTATTATATATATAAGAAATAATTTATTTAAGGAGCATTACAATGAACAGCATGGAAAAATACGGTATTGACAGCAAAGACATCAATATATCAGGCAATCAAACAATCGGCAGAATAGTTGCAAGAATCCATGACACATATAAAGCTATTACCGATACAGGAGAAATAAACACAGAAATATCAGACAGCTTTAAATACAAGGTCAAAACAATGTCTGATTATCCGGTGGTTGGCGATTTTGTTATAATTGATACAATAAAAGAATTTAATTATATATCTGAAATAATAAACCGGAAAAATCAGCTTGTACGAAAAGGAAAATGGGATGCAAACTCAGATGATCTCATTGCCTCTAACATAGATACAATATTTGTTTTAATGTCTTTAAACAATGACTTTCACACTGAAAAATTAAAAGCATATATTAGCATATCAAGTAATATAAATGCTGAAACAATTGTAATATTAAATAAAGGTGATTTGATACCGGAAAAAACACTTGATGAGGTTAAAGACGTAATAAAAGGCATGAAAGTTATAATTTCTTCAGATATTTCAAAAGAAAAAAATAAAATAAAGGACTTTATACACGACGGTAAGACAGTTATGTTCCTCGGACCGGAGCATGATAAAATAAAACTGATAAATAAGCTATTTGATAACATTAATCTTGAAAATCAACTAACCTTGCTCCCCGGCGGAGGTATATTAATAAACACTCCTGAAATGCGTGAGCTTGGAATAGAAGGTTTTCACATAACTGAAAAATTTGCAGATATACGTTAATTCAGAATATACATTTTCCTCCTCCTAATAAAAACAGGATGCTCTTAAAACTCGCATCCTGTTTTTATTTGAAAAATTACAGCTTGTACTATCATGTATAAAGTGTTATCATGAATTTTATTAAATATGTGTGCTTATCCGGAGGTTGATTATGCCTAATTTATCTGCTTTTATATCATATGCTTTTATTACAAGCTTTACACCGGGTCCTAATAATATTATGTCTATGACTAATGCAACAAAGTATGGATTTAAAAAAAGTCTGCCTTTTAATTTTGGAGTTTTTATAGGATTTTTTTTGATAATGCTCGTATGCAGCTTCTTCAGCATAACATTGTACAGCCTGATACCTTCAATTAAGCCATATATGACTATTATCGGTGCAGCGTATATATTATGGCTTGCTTGGAAAATTTTTAACAGCAAGCCACACAGTATTGATGAAGAAGGAAAAACTGTTATGGGCATGTGGTCCGCAGTTATTTTGCAGTTTGTTAATGTAAAAGCCATACTTTATTCATTTACAATACTGTCAACCTTTATAGTTCCCTACTATCAATCATGGTATTCCTTATTGATTTTCTCGGTATTACTTGCGTTTGTCGGCTTTGCATCAACATGCTGCTGGTCCCTGTTCGGTTCTGTATTTCAAAAACTATTTATCAAAAACGAAAAAACCGTTAATGTCATTATGGCACTGCTTCTTGTGTACTGTGCTGTTTCATTGTTCATGTGATACAAAAAATAGTATTATAGGTATTTAAAAAATGGGGTGTCCCCCATTTTTTTGTTTGTTATAAATCTAAGCTCTTATATATAGGATTTTTCACATTCAATAAGCTAACCAAAAAGTCTAATCTTTTTAGGCACTCCTTGTTAATTTTGATAATACGTATAGTTAGATTTATCCATTGCTATAGTAACACTTTCCAGAACAGCTTTTACTGTTTTCACATTTAATTCAGTTATTTCCTTAGTATCTACAATTATATCCCAGTTTACCTCATATTTTTCATTGGGTTGAAGCTTTTTGTTTACCGTAATGGCATTATCATGTTCTATGATTTTTATTTCATTTTTATAGCTTGGCTGTATTGTTCTGACGACTTTAGGTTCATTACTGTCATTATATAAAGTAACACCGTAAGAAAATATTGCCTTTTCTGAATCCATTTCATTCAATTCATAATGCCAGCTGCTAAGAACATTTTCTTTTGAACCTATGACTGTAGTTTCCCAGTCATATATATTCCAATAAACAATTAATAATACAAATACCATAATAACGGAAATTACCAAAAACATACCCTTCTTAAGCATATATACACCTCTGGAAAATTCAAATAATATTTTTATCCTTTAATTCTATTATTGCATTTTTTACCGCTAACTTAATAACAAAATATGATATAGCTATGGGTATAGCCATCATAATCGGTAATAAAATCAACCCTAAAAAATTAAATTTTGCCATAAGCATTACCTCCTTTAGTTATAAATTTCATTTAAATGTTGTTTTAATAATTCATCAATCTCAGATTTCAATTTTTCTTTTATAATAATTTTTGTATTGAATTTTCTATTCGTATGTAATTTTAATTTTATCGGTGAAATCCATGAATACCCCTTTAAGGAATCCCATCTATAGTAATATCTTAAATGATAAATTCCGTCTTCTCTTATTTCCGAGCCTCTATAACTGCACACGGAATTTAATGAAGTAATAAGAACCCAAAAAACAGATAAAACAATGTCTCTGAGTATATCTATATTTTCTTTTGAGATATTATTAAACAATATTAAAATCCAAACTACTGATAATATTGACCAAATAACAATATATACACCGTATATATTCATTTTAACAAGCAGCTTTCCCTGATGTTTAATTTTGTATATTTCTTTTACCCATAATAATATTGTGTATACAAAAAGAAATACAACAACTATGTTTAATACATTTTCAAATCTCACTTATAATCACTCCATACACTTAATTCAATTTCTTATTCTAAATCGTCTTCTTCATCGACCGGCTTAAGCAGATCTTTTGCCAGCTCAAGCATATCGGTCGGAACGTAAATATCTATTCCGTATAAATTCACTCCTGTGTAAATTTCCATGATTTCACCTGTACCTTTTGATTTTTTTAATACAGGAATTCCGTATGATTTTAATTTCGCTATGATTATTTCCGCTTCTATCCCATTCAAATTAGAAAGAAGCAACTCTTCACTGTACATAATACCCTCCTGAAAAAATACCGCCTTAAATTATAAATCTGCATTTATTATACCACTTATAGTCAATTATTGCCATAAAAAAACGACTTAGTAATATCATATAATTAATCTGACACGACTAAGCCACTCTATATAGGAGAAATTTATGGATATTTAATGCGCATTTGCTTCTTTCTGGATTTTAACTGCCTTTGTTACGGGCTTCCATATTGCTTGTGCAAGATAGAAATCAACCATACTGTGCACTACGGTTCCCACTCCCACTAATAATACAACCGATATAAAAAATCCTTTTGAATAATAACCTGAACTCATATTGTTTCCAAAATAAAATACAGATACTATCGCTACTTCACATATTGCATGTATTAATCCGATTATGAACGAATATAACTGCGAATGCTTAAATGAATTCAGTGTATCAGGGTACATCTTTAAAAAAAACGAACCTAAAAATGCGAAAACTATATGAGATGCAGCCCTCAGTACTACTACTATAGGAAATCCTGCTATCAGGAAACCGATTGATGTACCAAATGATACAAAAATAGCTGTTAACGGAGAAATAAACATAGCAATAAATATTGCTACATGACTTGCCAATGTAAATGATGCAGGCTCCATAGTTATTTTAATAGGTGAAATTATTGGAATCACTATTCCTATCGAACAAAGAAGTGCCGAAATCAGCATTGAATTCAGTTTATTGTTTCTTGTCATTTTTCTGTCCTTTCTTTACTCGTTGTCTTGTCAAGTGTCTTGACATCTATTTGTACAATTATAGTAAATAAAAAACAGCTTGTCAACCCAATAATTTTTATTCAAACATTATTTGTTCTTTTTTCAATGTTTCAATAATTCTTTTCTTTTCATTTTCACTATTGCATTTAATTTTATGAAGATGTATACCGCCTGTCAATTTCATCAACGGCTGAGCCTTATTGCTTCTAATATTTTCCAAAAACATGTCTGCTTCATATCTTGAAGATATTCGAAGCTCTCCGGATATCTGACCGTATATGGGATGTTCTACAGTTACATCAAATATCGTTCCGCCGTTATCAACAATCACATAAAGCTCATTTGCCATATTTTCATTATCGTGCTGACATGCAACAGTAAAGCATATTTGATTTTCCTTATCCGAATCAAATATATATCCCCTTGGAGTAGCCGAAATCTTTAATCCCGCTGCTCGCATTAAAGCGATATCTCCTACGATTACCTGACGGCTTACGGAAAATTCCTTAGCTAAAGCTGTAGCCGTTATAGGTTCATTGCTTTTTTTTAGTATCGACTCGATATTTTCTCTTCGTTTTTCTGAAGTCATATTATCTCCATATATTTTTAAATATAAAAAATATCGGAGTGAAAGGATTTGAACCTTCGGCCTCATGGTCCCGAACCATGCGCGATACCAAGCTTCGCTACACCCCGACAACAATATAATTATAGCACTTTTTAGATGCTTGTCAATGATTTTGGAACAAATATCTGCTAAATTAAGCTTCTGTGTTTTATCATAAATTTTTTTATTTGAAACACATTATTTTAATTATCATATTATGATAGTAAATTATATGCAGGTACGTTGCAAATATTGAGTCTTTTTACTGATAAAATTCAATTTGTTTATTGGAGGTTAAAATGTATTACAGAAACATACCTTATTGGGTCAAAAATAAAATGGTGCATATCAAAAACAAAAGGCTTGAAAATAATAATCAGAACGAAATTGGATATTTGAATATTAATGTTTTTCAATATGTTCTTAAAGCTCCTATTGAGGGAGCTATTGTCAGGGTTTCACAATTAACCGTCAGAGGTTTATACCGAGAAAATGGATTGGGAGTTTTTATAAATACTAATACTTCAGATCAAGATGGCAAAGTTCCGACTTTTAAACTACCTGTTTTAAAAGAAGAAAATGAATATTATATAGTATCTGTTCAGGCTCCCGATTATCACACTGCATATTTAATTGATGTTCCTATATATCCTGATGTAACAACCTTTTACGACATATACTTACGACATTATTCTTCCGGTGGTGATCCGGATTATGAATTTATAATGCAGCCCCAAATAATTAGACAATAATAATCACCTAAGCCATATTCTCATTTTTATATAGTTAGGTTCCGCAAAAAGTTCTATACGGGCAAGCTGTAGGCGGAGGAAGCTTTTTATATTCTTCATACTCTTTATTATCCGAATATGGATTTGATACAGCACTTAACAAATTGTTCATTACACTGTAATTTTCATTGTGTATTGCTTCATTTAGTGCGTTCTCAACAAGATAGTTGCGAGGTATAATTGACGGATTAGAGCTTCTCATAAGCTGTTTCGTTTCCTCTTTTGTCCTTTGCTGCTTTAACAATCTTGCCTGCCACGTATTATACCAATTCATAAATTCAGAATTACCATGCAGTATTGTGTCTTCCAATTTATTTTCCGTTAAAGCATTAAAGGTATACGTATAATCTGCTTCATATCTGCGCATTAAATCAAGCAGGCTATTTATCAGGGATACATCATCTTTCTCTTCATTAAACAATCCAATTTTTGCTCTCATGCCTTCATAATAATTGTTAATGAACAGTACATAAAATTTTGAAACAGCATCCTGAGCCATTTTAACAGCCGTTTCTTCATCATCATGAAGTATGGAAATCAGTGCTTCAGCTAATCTCAAAAGATTCCATTCTCCTATTTTAGGTTGATTCTTATACGAATATCTGCCCGCTGTATCTATTGAGCTGAAAACAGTATCGGGATCATAGGTATCCATGAATGCACACGGTCCATAGTCTATAGTTTCACCGCTTACAGACATGTTGTCGGTGTTCATAACACCGTGTATAAAACCCACTAATTGCCACTTTGAAATAAGTGATGCCTGTCTCTTGATTATTTCTTCTAAAAGAAGCAGATATTTTTCTTTATCTTTATTAATGTATGAAAAATGTCTGTTTATTGTATAGTCAGCCAATGCCCTTAAATCATCCTCGCTTCCCCAATTTGCTGCGTATTGAAATGTCCCGACTCTTATATGACTTGACGCAACCCTGGTTAATACTGCTCCTTTTAATGCAGTTTCACGATACACCGGCTCGCCTGTTTCTACAACTGCTAATGACCTTGTAGTTGGAATTTTAAAGGAATTCATCGATTCACTTATAATATATTCTCTAAGCATGGGACCAAGTGCGGCTCTTCCGTCTCCTCCCCTTGAAAATGGTGTTATCCCTGAGCCTTTTAGCTGGATATCCAGACGCTTGTTGTCCGGCGTGATTTGTTCACCCAGCAAAACAGCCCTTCCGTCACCTAACATTGTAAAGTGTGAAAACTGATGCCCTGAATATGCTTGGGCAATCGGTATTGATCCCTCGGGAATCGAATTGCCCGCAAGTGTAAAAACTCCATCTTGACTATTAAGTTCTTCTATGTTTAATCCTAATGTCTTGGCTAAAGTGTTGTTTAATACTATCATATACGGTGAACGTACAGGTACGGGATAAATTTTTCTGTAAAAAATTTCAGGTAAGTTCGTATAACTGTTATCTAAATTCCATCCTGTTTTTATCTTTAATTCTCTGTCTGACATTTTGTCTCCTTTCCTTGAATTATGATGTAAGTACAAAATTAAAAAAGCAGTTTTAGTTTCTGCTTTTTTCTTAAAATTATTTACCTATTTCGTTTTCGCGCGCATAATAAAATAAATATTGCTGAGCATATCCTGAAAGCTTACCGAATTTATTTTCGGCAAATTTTTGTATATCGGCATCCTTTGTATTTTTATCGACATAAAGTGTTTGCATAACTCTTCTGACCCACACATCAACAGGGAAGGTATCGAATTGCTTCATCGAAAACAACAATATGCAATTAGCAACCTTGTCCCCTATTCCGTTATAAGTTTTTAAATAATTGAGACCTTCATTGTAGGAAGTGTTTTTAACATTGTAAATGATGTCTTTTTCTTTCAAAAACCTTTGAGCTGCTTCTTTTATCCTCGGAGCTCTGAAGCCTGCCTTGCATTCTAAAATTTTATCAACCGGTGCAGCTGACAATTTTTCTGCCGTTGGGAAGCTATAATAATCTTTGCCGTTATAATTACATATATGATCACCAAAAGTGATGCTTAAATTTTCTATGACCTTTTTAATCATCGGGATTCGGTTATTTGCTGATATCATAAATGATATCATGGTTTCCCATTCATCCTGGTTTAGGATCCTGATGCCATAGCCGAATTTAATTGCAGTGCTCATTATATCGTCTGTATTAACTCTTTTTTTAATTTCGGTATAATCGGTATTAAAATCAAAATAATCCTTTATTATACCTTCGTAATCATTCATTGATATATTATTGAACGTAACTGAAGATTCATTTTGTTTTACATTTATAACCTTGTTTTTAACAACTCCCGTATAAGAGTCATCCTCTTCTTTATTCCACCTGAATGCTTGTCCGCAATCAAATATGTGAGTTGTATTAAAATCCTTTATATTCTCTACAATAATTTTATTGTTTTTTTCTATTATATTCATATTCACCTCTAAAAACTTTCCATAAAACTGCCTTGCCCGTAGGTTTTAGCTTTTTTTAAATATTCTTCTGCTTTATCATGTTCGTTTTCAAGCTCAAGAATTTTTCCCGTAAAATAATATCCGAAAGCAACTCTGTATTCATTTTTGGAAATATCAATCAAATCCTTAAAAAAATCTTTGCATTCCTCGAAATTACCGTTATAAAAATCCGCTACTGCATATGTCAATTGTATTGTTACTTTATTGTAATCTTTTTTACTATACAAATCCAACGTTTCTCTTGCTTGTTCCATAACCTGACGCGCTTTTTCAATCTCGCCGTTAAAATACATGGACAGCAGCAAATTATGATAATAAACAACCTGCCAGTTTGACGGTATTTTTTTAACATTATTGTTTAATATATCTATAGCTTCGTCAAATCTTCCGGCATACAAAAGTCCGGTCGTTTTTTGAATATAATTGATGGTTGTTTCTCTGTCTGATTGAACTTTCAATAGCAATTTATCAACTTCATCAATATACTTTTCAGGACTTTTTTCTTTATATAAAAGTTTATTAAAAAGTTCTACCTGCTTTTCAAGGTTTTTTCTTCTGTTAGTTGAATATATGAATAAAACAATTAATATACCTGCTATGATATACATTATTTTTCTCCTTACTTGCTATCTTAAAGCTTTAATTTAGCCAAGGCATCTGCTAAAGCTGTATTTAAATTTTCATCTTGTTTTTTACTTTGCTTCGACAAATATTTTGAAGCTTCCTTGTTAGATATTGATGATTTTTCATTTTCTTTTCTTTTGTTGAAAGCTGATAATTTTTCTCTGAAACCGCATTTACAAACGAATAATTTACCTTCTCCCTCACCCTTAAGCTCTAACTTTTTATGACAATTCGGACATCTTGCGTTTGTTATCTGAGAAATACCTTTTCTATAGCCGCACTCTCTGTTCTGGCATACAAGCATTGTACCCTTCTTACCATTTACTTCAAGCAGGTAATTTCCGCATTCAGGGCATTTCGATTTCGTTTCATTGTCATGAATATATTTCTTATCACTTACTTTTATTTCTTTAGTTATTGATTTTGTATATTCAATCATATCATTTAAAAATTTAGTTTTTTGTAACTTTCCTTTTGCTATGTCGTTTAACTGCTGCTCCCACTTTGCTGTAAGCTCAGGCGATTTTAAATCAACCGGAGCTAAATCCAATAATTGTTTCCCTTTAGATGTTATATAAATGTATTTTTCTTTTTTCTCTATGACAAAGCTGTTAAACAATTTGTCTATTATGTCAGCTCTTGTTGCAACGGTACCTAAGCCTCCGGTTTCACCTATTGTTTTTTTCAAGTCTTTATCAGCGTTTTTCATAAACTTAACGGGATTTTCCATGGCCGATAAAAGAGTTGCTTCAGTAAACCTTGCCGGAGGTTTGGTTTCACCTATTGTTTTCCTGATTGAAGAAATTTGTAATACGCTGCCCTTTTTCAATTTATCCAACTCATTCACAGGGTAATCATCGAGTATTTCTTCATCCTCATAATTACCGTATACTTCTTTCCATCCCATGGATAAAGTAATTCTTCCTTTTGAAGAGAACATTTCGTTGTCTGCTTTTCCTGTTATAACTATTTTTTCAAATTCAAAAGGTTTAGATAACACTGCTAAAAATCTTTTAACAACTAAATCATATATTTTTCTTTCCTTATCTGATAAATCTCCCAGAAAAACTGTCTGCTCCGTAGGAATTATTGCATGGTGATCCGAAACCTTTGAGTTGTTAACGAAGTTTTTGTTATTTTTAATAGGCTGTGAACTAATTTTAAATCCTATTTTTGCATAAGGTCCCACACTGCAGGCCTTAACTCTGTCCTTTAATGTATCAACTATGTCCTCAGTTAAATATCTGGAATCAGTCCTTGGGTACGTCAGCACTTTATGACGTTCATAAAGCTGCTGCATAACAGACAGTGTTTCCTTTGCTGAGAATCCGTATATGTTGTTTGCGTCTCTCTGAAGTTCCGTTAAATCATATAAGTGAGGAGCGGATGTAAAAGCTTTATTTCTTAAAATATCAATAATTTCTAACTTTTTCGATTTTATGCTGCTTAATATACCGTCACACTTTTCCTTATTAAAAGTTCTTGTTTCGTTATTTTTATCATACCATGTGAATTTAAAGCTGCCGGCTGATACCTCAATTCCATAATATTCTGTCGGCTTAAAGCTTCTGATTTCTTCTTCCAATGATGCAATCATAGCTATTGTAGGTGTCTGTACTCTCCCACAGGAAAGCTGTGCATTATACTTTGATGTCAATGCTCTTGTAGCGTTAATTCCTACTACCCAATCCGCTTCTGAACGTGCTAAAGCTGATGCATAGAGGTTATCGTAAAGCTTGCCGTCTTTTAAATTATTAAAACCATCCTTGATGGCTTTATCGGTAACAGACGATATCCATAATCTTTTAAGCGGCTTTTTCACTTCTGCTTTTTCTATAATCCATCTGGCAACAAGCTCACCTTCTCTGCCCGCATCTGTAGCGATTACAATTTCCGTCACATCTTTTCTTAAAATGAGATTTTTAACAACCTCAAATTGTTTTCTTGTTTGCTTAATAACTTCCGTCTTCATTGATTTTGGTATTATAGGTAAATCATCTAAAACCCATTTACCGTACTTCTTATCATAACTTTCAGGGTCAGCCAACGTAACAAGGTGCCCAAGCGCCCAGGTTACTATATATTCTTTGCCTTCTATATATCCGTTTCCATTTTTATTGCATTTTAAAACTTTTCCTATATCCTTCCCAACTGAAGGTTTTTCCGCCAATACTAAAATCATTTTATCGTTCCTTTACTTTGTTTGATATATTGTACCATATTATATTATAATTTAAAACAAAAAAGAAACCTTGCGGTTTCTCAGATTGATGACAAAGTCATCAAGATGATAGGCTGTTGAAAAAGTTCATCCTGCAAGGCGCCGGAAGCCGGGCAACCGCAGTGTATTAAACATACGCGAGGATTGAACGGCGCAGCGGCAACGAAGCAGGGGGACTTTTTCAGCAGCCTGAGAAACCTTGCGGTTTCTCAGACTCTAAAATAAATATTTAATATTATTCCTCAAACTCCTCTTCATCTTCTCTTTTTCGATTGTTTTCGGTTTTTATATGTTCTAGCTTTGTTACGGATACTTCATATGCAGTCTTCGTTTCATAGCTTTCATTTTCATTTTTTTTCTGATACTTCCTGCTTTGAATTCTGCCCCAAATTTTAATATGATCTCCAACTTCTAATTTTTCACAGTACCTTGCATTTCTTCCCCATGCAATACAAGGAATATAGTCTGACTTATTATATGATCTGTTTACAGCAATAAGCATGTCTGTAATTTCTCTGCCAAATGGTGTTGTTCTGAATTTTGTTTCTTTGCATAAATATCCGTTAAGAAAAACTTCATTCGGGTGTCTTATAAGTTCTTCCAATTCATCATCCTCAGGTATTATAATATCTCTTACAAATACTCTCAGAAGCAATTTATTGCTTGTGTCTTCATATCTATTATAAGATCTGAATTGACCATCGATAACTATATCTTTCCCAATGCTCATATCAATGTCATTTATTAATCTTTCGGATATTATTACAGGCAGCAGATCTCTGGCGTCGCTTAATCTTGGTACTTCCATAATAAATTCGTAAAACTTTTCTCCAAATACTTCATGACTAAAGTCCAATTTACTGTTTATTTTACCAACAATCCTTATATAGTTTGACTGCATCTGTTTATCATTCATATTTATTTCTTCCCCCCATAATTTGTCTTATATATACCATGTTATTCAAGGGTTTTCATTATATTCATTATTTTTATTAAAAAATATACAAGCTTTTACCTTTAAATTTGTTGAAGTTTATTTTTTTATGTTATATAATAATTTGACATAATTTTGGTATGTAAATGTAATAAATGAAAGGAAAATAAAATGAAATTAGGTATAGTAGGACTTCCTAATGTAGGAAAAAGTACATTGTTTAACGCTATAACTTCGGCAGGAGCTGAATCGGCGAATTATCCATTTTGTACAATAGAACCAAATGTAGGAGTCGTAGAGGTTCCCGATAAAAGATTAGATTTTTTAACTAAAATGAGTAATTCAGGAAAAACAGTTCCTGCAGTAATAGAATTTTTTGATATTGCCGGCCTTGTAAAAGGTGCCAGCAAAGGAGAGGGTCTTGGCAATAAATTTTTATCACATATAAGAGAGGTTGAGGCTGTAGTACATGTTGTACGTTGCTTTGAGGATGAGAATGTAATACATGTGGAAAGCAGTGTAGATCCCAAAAGAGATATAGAAATCATTGAGCTTGAGCTTGTTCTTGCCGACCTTGAGGTTATGACAAAGAGATTAGAAAGATTAACAAAATTGGTTAAGAATGATAAATCTCTTCAGACTGAATTGGAGCTTGTTCAAAAACTTGTATCTGCTTTGGAAAATGAAAAACAGGCAAGATTTTTAGATTATACTGACGAAGAATTAAAGCTTCTGAAGACATTCAATTTAATTACCGCAAAACCGGTTTTATATGTGGCAAATGTGGATGAGGATTATATTGCCAACCCCGGCGCAAATAAATATGTAGACGAGGTAAAAAACCATGCAGCTCAGGACAATTCAGAGGTTATAATAATCTGCGGAAAAATTGAAGAAGAAATATCAACCCTTGAGGATGACGAGAAAATCGAGTTTTTGCATGAAATGGGACTTGAAGAGTCAGGACTCGACAAGCTAATAAGAGTAAGCTACCACCTGTTGGGATTAATAAGCTTTTTTACAACAGGACCTATGGAGTCAAAAGCTTGGACCATTGTAAAGGGTACGAAAGCTCCCCAGGCAGCGGGAAAAATTCACACCGATATTGAAAGAGGCTTCATCAGGGCCGAGGTTACAAGCTATAACGATGTTGTTGAATGCGGCACAATGAATGCTGCAAAGGAAAAAGGACTTATGCGTCTTGAGGGTAAGGAATATGTAATGGAAGACGGAGATATCGTTCTGTTCAGATTCAATGTATAATATTATAAGCTGTTTAAAAAAAACATCCTGCTTCGCTGATAGCCTTGCAGGATGAATTTTTAAGCAGCTTATATTTTTAACAAATTCAAAGAAAACGTTGACACTATTATAATAATAGTATATAATGTTAGTAATAATTGAATAATATCCGGTCAAAGCCATAATAGTGAAAGCTATATGCGCGGAGTAAGTCATCTACGTCATTTGGATACGATGGTCTTATGTGAGAAATTAGGTTGTCAGGGTGGATAGCTGTTGGTTATCCTTTTTTGTATGCAACCGATAGTCAATATGGGTAACCATTGTGGTTGTCCTTTTTTGATGCTGAAATTTTATGATTTTTTAGGGATAGCCGCATATTGGCTACCCTTTTATATTGTTAATTTTCACATTAAGAATTATCTCAAATGAAAGGAGGTGACTGTAATGATAAAATTATTTATCATTCCTATTATTTTTATGATAGTGGCATACTTTACAGCACCATTGATAGGTCCTGAGGTAGAAGGAGCTGCAACTTTCTTCTTAGTAGCTATAGGAGCGGGTCTTGGTGTACTATTAAATCAATTTATATTCCCGAAAAAAAGCAAATCAAAAAACGATAATACGTAAAACAAAATCAATCAAAAACAGGGAGCGGTTTATTAATAAACCGTCCCTGTTTTTAATTTGGGTCATCTGCTTTCGCATCCAGCATAAGCGACTGACACCAAATCAGAGATTTGGGTCATCTGCTTTCGCATCCAGCATAAGCGACTGACACCAAATCAGAGATTTGGGTCATCTGCTTTCGCATCCAGCATAAGCGACTGACACCAAATCAGAGATTTGGGTCATCTGCTTAACTTTTTAGTTGTTATGAATATGTTTTAACATCTTGTAAAAGTTTTTATCTCTTCTCTCCATGGCTGCTTCGCCCTTGTCGTCAGAATAATCATACCAGCCCTTTCCTGTTTTAACTCCTAAGTTATTGTGATCCATCAACTCCTTCTGTAGCTTTGTAGGCTGTTTGGCATCACTTAATTCATTAAACAAATATGAAGAAATATAGTAAAATGTATCAAGCCCGCCTAAGTCTGCCGTTTCAAACGGTCCTAAAACGGGATATCTGAATCCCGGTCCAAACTTCATTGCTTTATCTACATCTTCAACAGTTGCTATTCCCTCTTCAACCATTTTAAGTGCTTCTCTGTAAACCGCAAATTGAATTCTGTTGCCTATAAATCCATTTACATCCTTTAATACCACCACTGATTCCTTACCTATTTCGTCTACTAATTCCTTTAAAATCATGACTGTTTCTTCTGCTGTTTCTTCTGATTTTATTAATTCTATCAAAGGAATAATATGCGGAGGATTCCACCAGTGCATACCTATGAATCTTTTCTTGTTAGTTAACTTACTGCATATAGCATTTATGCTGAGCCCCGAAGTATTAGTCGCAAAAATACAATCTTCTCTTGCTATTCCCTCTACTTCCTTCCAATAATCCTGCTTTATGTCTAATTTTTCTATTATTGCCTCAATAATTAAGTCAGCATCCCTAAATACGTTTTTATCGGTTGTAAAAGAAATGTTTTTTAATGCTTCCTGTGCTTGTTCTTCGGTTAAGAGACCTTGTTCAATTAAGGTTTTTTGATTCAATAATATTATTCTTTTTGTATTTTCCAGATACTTTTCATCAATGTCAGTCACTGACACTTTAAATCCGTGTTGTGCAAAGATTTGGGCAATGCCGGAACCCATGGTTCCGCCGCCTGCTACACCTATGATTTTTATATCCTTAAGATTCATATTCTACCTCTCTTTATGAATAATAATTTAACAATCTCCGTATAACAATAAAGATGCATTTATATGCATCTTTATTGTTATTAAATTTGTTATATTTTTTAGTAAATTCCTAAGCTTCCTAATAAGATAGCAGGGATTGAAGCTACTACAGGCAATACAAGTGATGTCATACAAATATCTATATATGAATCCTTATGAGTCATTCCTGTAACTGCCAATAATGTTAAAACTGCTCCGTTGTGCGGTAATGTATCAAGTCCGCCTGATGCTAAAGAAGCAACTCTGTGGAAAGCCGCAGGGTCTATTCCTGTATCTAATGCTATCTGTAAATATTTTTCTCCCAAGGCTTCAAGAGCAATACTCATACCGCCTGATGCCGAACCGGTAGCACCTGCAAGTAAGTTAACGGCTATTGCTTCAGAAATAAGTGGAGTTCCGGGAACATTAAGCAATAATGATGTTAGTTTTCCGAAACCCGGTACTGCTTTAACTACTGTTCCAAAACCAACTGCTGCCGCGGTATTTAATATTGCAGTTATAGATCCGACAGCTCCAGCACTTATTGATTTAGTAAATCCCTGATATTTATTAAAGCTTATAAGCATCGACAATACTACACCTGCTAACAAAGCTATAATTATATCAAATCCTAAGAAATTCATTGTAACGATAACCGTAATCAACGGTAAAAATGATAAGAAAGGGTTTGGAAGGCTGCTGTAATCTACTTCAACTGCTTCTTTACCCTTCGGCTCTGTAAACACATCGCCTGCAGCCGTAAATTTCTTTTCTCTGCGTTGCAACCATAAAATACCTAGTACAAACATTAATGTTGCTGCCACAAGACCCATTATAGGAGCTGCCGTAGCCGTAGTTCCATAATAATCTGTAGGTATCATATTCTGGATTTGAGGAGTTCCCGGAAGCGCTGTCATCGTAAACGTAAATGAGCCCAGAGCTATGGAACCGGGAATTAACTTTCTCGTAATATTTGCTTCTCTGAATAATTCCAATGCCAATGGATACATAGCAAATACAACAACGAATAAACTGATTCCGCCGTAAGTTAAAACAGCACAACCAACCACAACACCCATAATAGCTCTTTTTGGTCCCAATTTACTTGTTAACCAATGAGCTATTGATTTAGCGGCACCTGTGTAATCCATTAAATGACCAAATATTGCACCCATCATAAATACAGGGAACCAAGACTTTACATAACCTGCAAGACCGGACATATAAGTTTCTTTATACATGTCTAATCCGTTAAGACCACCTGTCAATCCAACAACAAGTGCACAAACAGGAGCTACCCACAATATTGAATATCCTCTGTAAGCTAAAAACATTAATAATACTAAACCCAAGATAATGCCAAACATAACCTACCTCCAATAATTATATTTAATTTTATTTTTTACTTCAGAGATAACTCTGACTATTATCAAAGTTATCTCTAAGAACTGTTAGCTTATTGCACAGACCAAGCACCATCTATTGAAACACAAGCGCCTGTCATGCATTGTGCTGCATCTGAGCACAGGAATTTTGCTAATTCGCCTATATCTTCAGGATTAATAAGTTTCTTTAAAGCTTGTTTCTTTAACATAACTTCAGTTACAACTCTGTCTTCGGAAATTCCGTGAGCTTTTGCCTGATCAGCTATTTGCTTTTCAACCAATGGAGTTTTTACATAGCCCGGACAAATTGAATTACAAGTAATTCCATATGGTGCTCCCTCTAATGCGGTAACCTTAGTTAAACCACTCAAACCGTGTTTAGCCGAAACGTAAGCTGATTTAAATTCTGAAGCTCTTATACCGTGAGCTGAATTCAAGTTTATAATTCTTCCCCAGCCTTGATTTTTCATATATGGGAATGCATACTTAGTTAACAAGAAAGGTGCAGTTAACATTAAATCGATTATCAATCTCCATTTTTCTTCCGGAAAATCTTCTATGGGGCTTACATTTTGAATACCTGCTACATTAACCAACACATCAACTCTTGAATATTTTTCTGCCGCAAATTCAACTAATGCTTTACAATCTTCTGATTTACTTAAATCAGTCTTTAAATATGAACCTCCTAATTTTGCAGCTTCTTCCTGCAATTTAGATTCATTAATATCCGCCATAACTAAAATTGCGCCCTCTTTAGCAAATGATTCAGCTATTGCAAGACCTATACCGCTTGCAGCTCCTGTGACAATACAAACTTTGTTTTTTAACATAATATCCTCCCTTTTTTAATACAATTTGATTAAACTTCCATTTGTTTTAAATCTTCTGCAATAATTAGTGTTGCTCCTGTTGCTGCCTGAACCTCTTCAACAGTAAATGCAGGGTTTATTTCTTTTAAAACAATTCCTTTATCTGTAACTTCCATTACTCCCATTTCGGTTACTATTAAATCAACCGCATTAACGGCTGTTAACGGAAGTGTACATTCTTTAAGTATTTTGTGATTTCCTTTTGCCGTGTGATTCATTGCTACGATAACCCTTTTAGCTCCGGTAACGAGATCCATTGCACCGCCCATTCCCGGAACCATTTTACCCGGTACCATCCAGTTAGCAAGATTTCCTTTTTCATCAACCTCTAATGCACCAAGAACTGTCGCGTCCACATGACCGCCTCTTATAATCAAAAATGATTCAGCACTGTCAAAGAATGCTCCTCCCGGATTAATAGTTACATGAATACCTCCTGCATTTACCAAATAGCAATCCTCTTCTCCCTCAGGAGCAGCCGGTCCCATTCCTAAGAAACCATTTTCCGATTGTAAGGTAATTTCTATTCCTTCAGGTATGTAGTTAGATACTAATGTAGGAAGTCCGATTCCTAAGTTTACAACATCACCGTCTTTTAATTCCTTCGCAACTCTTCTTGCTATTAATTGTTTATCATCCATTAATTACTACCTCCTACATCTACTATATAATCAATAAAAATTCCAGGAGTCATAACGTCATCCGGATCAATTTCGCCTACTTCAACTACTTCGTCCGCTTCAACTATAACTATATCGGCGGCTGTTGCCATAAGCGGATTAAAGTTCCTTGTAGCTTTTGCATATCTTACATTGCCTTTTTTGTCAACCTTAGCTCCGACTATGATTGCCAAATCAGCTTTTAATGCTTTTTCTAACAGGTAGTCCTTGCCGTCCACATTAATGATGTCCTTACCTTCGGCTACAACAGTTCCTAAACCCGTAGGAGTTAAAACACCACCAAGACCTGCTCCTGCTGCCCTTACTCTTTCAGCCAGAGTACCCTGAGGAACTAATTCAACCTCCATCTCTCCTGAATTCATTTGATTGCCGGTTTCTTTATTTGTACCTACGTGTGAAGCAATTAATTTTTTAACTTGTTTGTTTACAATTAATTTTCCGATTCCAACTTCGGGAAATGAAGAGTCATTTGCAATTAATGTAAGATTTTTAACACCTTTCGCAACTAATGCATCAACAATCTGATATGGGTTTCTACATCCTAAAAAACCACCAATCATTATAGTCATGCCGTCATGTACCATATCTGCTGCTTGCTCAATGGTAATTAATTTATTTTTCAATATGTCATCCTCCTATCTTTTTATAACTAATGCCGTTCCCTGTCCGCCGCCTATACAAAGCGTTGCAAGACCTGTTTTTGCATCTCTCTTTATCATTTCATGTATCAATGTTACAAGAATTCTTGTTCCCGAACACCCAATCGGATGCCCCAAAGCAATAGCTCCTCCGTTAACATTTGTTTTTTCAGGATCTAACCCCAACCCTTTTACAACCGACAGTGATTGTGCTGCAAATGCTTCGTTAGCCTCAATTAAATCTACATCCTCTACTGACATGTTTGCTTTCAGTAAAGCTTTTTGTGTTGCAGGAACAGGACCATAGCCCATTATTGACGGATCAACACCTGCATTAGCATACGCAACAATAGTTGCCAATGGTTTTATTCCCAATTCCTCAGCTTTTTCCTTTGACATTAACAATACAGCCGCTGCTGCGTCATTAATACCTGATGATGAAGCTGCAGTTACGGTGCCGTCCTTCTTAAATGCAGGCTTTAATTTCGCCATGCTTTCAATGGTAACACCGAATCTCGGGAATTCATCCGTATCAACTATTATAGGATCTCCCTTTCTTTGAGGTATTTCAACAGGGACAATCTCATCCTTAAATTTACCTTCCTTAATTGCCTTTTCAGCTCTGTTTTGGCTCCTTACGGCAAACTCATCCTGTTCTTCCCTTGTAATGTTATATTTTTCAGCAAGATTTTCAGCAGTGATACCCATGTGATAATTGTTAAATATATCTGTTAATCCATCATTTATCATCGAGTCAACAACTTTTCCATCACCCATTCTCAAACCCCATCTTGCATTGGGAATAAAGTAAGGTGCCTGGCTCATATTTTCAGTTCCTCCGGCAAGAATTATATCAGCATCACCTAACATAATTGCCTGAGCAGCCAAATGAACAGTTTTTAATCCAGAACCACAAAGCTTATTAATCGTCATAGACGGAACTTCTACGGGTATTCCGGCAGCAATTGATATTTGTCTCGCAACATTTTGTCCAAGACCTGTCTGAAGTATGTTTCCGAATATTACTTCCTCTACCATGTCAGGGCTAACGTTTGCTCTCTTAAGCACTTCTTCGGCAACAATACCGCCCAGTTTAACAGCAGACACATCCTTAAAGCTTCCGCCAAAATTACCTATGGCTGTTCTTGCGGCACTTACTATTACAACTTCTCTCATATTTTCCTCCTCTTTTATTCATCTTTTATGAGTTTTTATGTACTCACTTAATATAAAGCAAGTACCATGCCAATTCAAAATCATTTTACAAATTTCAACAATCGGCTTATTTCAATATTATTTGATGAGTACATAATAAATATACAAAAAAATAAAAAAAGAGATGTATATAATTTTATACACCTCTTTGTCTAAAAAATAACCAACCAATAAAAACGTTCATAATTTACCAATTTTATTTGTGTAGAATATTTTCTACACTTTTTATAGAAGTAGACGAATTTCTACACTATATTTTTAATATTAATACCGTAATTTGCAAGTTTTTTATATAGTGCCGTCCTATGTATTCCTAATATTTTAGCAGCCTCCGTCCTGTTCCCATTTGCTTCCTTTAAAGCATACATTATCGCATTTATTTCTGCCTTGGCAATATTATCCTTCAAATACTTATTGTCACTTTTTTGTTCCTCAAATATCAGTTTCTCACTGATAAAATCAGGAAGGTGCTGCATCGTAATAATATTGCCCGTAGAAATATTAGCTGCCCGTTCCAAAACATTTCTCAATTCTCTTACGTTTCCCGGCCAATCATATAATTTTAAAGCTAAAATCGACTTTTCTGAAACTTTTTTAGAATTGAAGCCGATATCCAATTGTTTGTTAAGTATATCCTGACACAGCAATTCTATATCTTCAATACGTTCTCTCAAAGGCGGAATATTTATTTTTACAACATTCAGCCTATAATATAAGTCCTGTCTGAACCTATTCTGCTCAACTAATTTATCTAAATCTTCATTTGTACAGGCAATCACCTTAATATCTACTTTTATTGCTGCGTTTCCGCCTATTCTTTCAAATTCTCTTTCTTCAAGAACTCTTAAGAGCTTTGCCTGCATACTGAAAGGAAGTGAGCTTATTTCGTCAAGAAGAACTGTTCCACCATTTGCAAGCTCTAATTTTCCTATTTTACCTTCTTTTTTAGCCCCGGTAAAAGCACCTGATTCGTAACCGAATAATTCCGATTCTAAAAGCTCATGCGGTATTGCGGCGCAGTTAATTCTGATAAATGGAGATTTTTTTCTTATACTTGCATGGTGAATAGCGTGAGCAAAAAATTCCTTTCCTGTTCCGCTTTCACCTTCTATCAATATTGTCGAAGAGGAATTTGCCGCTTTTAAAGCAATATCCTTCATCTCAATAACTTTCTGATTTTGCGTTATTATATCGTCAAACGAATAATTGGCACAATACATTTTACCTAATTCTTTCTTATATATATTAACAGTATTTTCGAGTGTCTTTATTTTACTTGCTAATTCCTTGACCTCTTTGATATCCTTAAACAATACCGTTCCAACCGCACCGATTATCTTACCGTTCTTAATTATTGGTGTCCTGCTTGCAATCATATCATGTCCCTGTATCCTCTGGATGTCATAAAGCTCTTTCTGTCCTGTTTTTATAACTATATGAAGTCGTGTATTTTCTATTATTTCCTCCACCGGCTTACCTAAGACATCCTCTTCCTTGATACCAAACAACTGTTCATAATTCCATTTAACTATTTTTCCCTCATTATCAACGAGGACAATTCCCTGATATGCATTATCCAAAATATCCTTCATACTATTAAGCCCTTGCCTGAGTTCCTCAATTTCAGTTTCTGCTTCTTCGATATTGATTAATTCCTTAAACAAAACTACCTTGAAGTTTGAGTCGTCATTATTATCTATAAGGAAGAAATCAACAGAATATCTCCTGTTTTTCAGAAAAATTTCATATTCTGTATTACATGATTCGTTAAATATTTCCGAAAGACCGTATTCTTGTAAAGCATCCGAAATTTTAGCAAAACTATAATCTTCCAACATGAACAACGTCTTAAACTTTTTATTGACTAAACAATTTTTGTTTTCATCAAAAACAAATATTCCGTCACTCAGGTCATCTATTATTATTTTTAATTCATTAAACCTATTCATAAAATCCCCCCCGTATTTTTTATAGCAAAAATTGAGTGTATCAATTATACTACACTTCAAAAATGATTTCCACTAATTTTTTATTTTTTTCCGTATAAATACAACACCGCCCTTGTTGCAGAACACCCCAACCATCTGACCTTGTCCGGCCTTCGAATTAAAACAATATATCTTTTATTCCTGCGGCTGTTCTGGCAACAAGACAGCCTTTATTGTATGAGTACAACACAGGTGAATTATAATTCAAAGCATCGTAATAATTCTTTGCATCCAATACGATAAAGCTTGCCGGATTACCTGTCTTGATACCATATGAATCTCCGAGGTATAAAGTCTTTGCGGCATTTGTAGATACGAACTGGTATGAATTCATTATATCCTCATATCCCATCATTTGGCATACATGAAGTCCCATGAACACCACATCGCGCATATTGCCATTTCCCAACGGATACCAGGGGTCGAAGATATCATCATGTCCGAAGGAAACATTTATTCCCTCTGCATTCAGTTCTTTAACACGTGTAACTCCACGTCTCTTCGGATATGTATCCATACGTCCCTGCAGATGTGTATTCACAAGTGGGTTAGAAACAAAATTTATGCGGCTCATTTTTAAAAGGCGCATCAGACGAACAACATATGCGTTGTTGTATGAGTGCATGGCAGTAGTATGACTTGCCGTCACACGGTCAAACATCTGCATCTCATAAGCTCGGGCTGCTAATGTTTCAAGTCCTCGGGATGACTCATCATCTATTTCATCACAATGTACATCAACTAACTTGTTGTACTTATAAGCAAGCTCCATGGCAAAATTAAGAGAATCCACACTGTATTCCCTTGTAAATTCAAAGTGCGGAATTGCTCCAACAGCATCAGCACCCATACGAACGGCATTTTCCATAAGCTCCTTGCCGTTGGGATAGCTGAGTATTCCCTCCTGTGGAAACGCAACTACCTGTATTGTCATGAAATCCTTCAATTCATCGCGCAGCTCAAGTATGGCATCCATGGCTGTGAGCTTTGGATCAGTGACATCCACGTGGGTACGCACATACTGAACTCCATTTGCTGCCTGCATGCGTACAGCCCTGTTCACACGTTCCTTTACATCCGATTTGGACAGCTTATCCTTGCGCTTGCTCCAGCATTCAATTCCTTCAAACAATGTTCCCGAAAGATTCCATACCGGCTCTCCCGCTGTCAGACATGTATCGAGATGCACATGGGATTCTATAAACGGAGGGAGTGCCAGCTTTCCACCCATATCAATGATTTCTTCGCCTGGTTGGGCTGAAAGATTTCCCGAAATTTCAGCAAATAAACCGTTTGTAATGCGAATGTCAGACAGTTCCTGTGAATTTTCGATATATATATTTTTTACCAGCATTTTATCATCCTTCAATAGTTATTTTTTTTAATCGTTTTTGCAATATCAGCTCAGATAACAAGAAGCACACACCGGATACCATCATAGCGTTGATTGCCGCAATACCGAATGGAATGAAGTTTCCTGCCATTGCCCCTGCCACTACGCCTGCAATGGCACCTATGTTGAATTTTCGCTCTACAGTTGATTCTTCACTGTAGCTTTCTCTGTGCATATAGAAATCAAGAGCAATGATTGCACCGATTGGAGGCAGTGTAGCATTCAGGAATGACAGCCATCCGACAAAATTATTGTAAAGCCAGATTGCTGCAACCGTACCTATTATACCTGCTATCAGCACCATGGGGCGTTTCTTAAACTTTGTGATGTTTGAAAGACCGAGTCCCGATGTATAAAGAGCATTGTCGTTCGTGGTCCATATATTTGCCCCAAGCACCAATAATGCCGGTATAGCAAGTCCCTGAGCAATCAGAACATAGAATATATCATCCTTTCCGGTAAATGCTCCGCCTACGGCTCCAAAAGCAAACATGAGCGTATTTCCGAGAAAGAATGCAATAACAGTAGTGATAACCGCTGTTTTATTTGATTTCGCGAAACGTATGAAATTTGGAGTTGCCGTACCTCCGCTGATGAATGAGCCGATGACCATACCGGCACCTGTAAAAATCGATATTGTTCCGGTTCCTTTTGAAAAGACCGCTGACAATCCGCCTCCGGTTACGGTTGCTGTAAACATTGAATAAATTCCGAGAACGGCAATCAGCGGAACAGCAATATAGCTTATTACTTCAAGACCCTTTATTCCGAAATAAGCGGATGCAGTCATGCACATACCGGCAATTACTACCAGAATAACCGGGTTTATCGAAAGAAGTTCCGACGCGGGAATTGCGAACATAGCGACACCTACGCCGAACCAACCAAGCTGTGTAAAGCTTATTAGTGCGGAAGGTATGTAAGAACCGTATTTTCCAAAAGAACGCTGGGCAAGCAAATCAAGGCTTAAGCCTGTATCACTGCCTATATAGGCAAGCACACCTGTATAGATCGACAAAATAACACCGCCAATCAAAAGTGCCCAGATAAAATCGACCAAATCCAGGCCATTTCCTAATTTAGCCCCAACGCTCATGCTGGCTGAGAAAAATGTAAAGCCCAGCATAATAAAAAACATAGGCCAGAATCCTTTGCGTGCACTTTCCGGCACCTTCTCCAATGAATAGTCTGTGTCAACGTGTTGATTAATTTTCTTTGCCATAATTTAGCTCCTTTTCTCATGTTTTATATTTTTTAACAAATGGCGCAGAAAACTCAATATGAAATGCTTTTTATTCATAGCCAAAATAAAAAATCCTGCTGACCGCAAGATTTAAAGGCATCAAAAATTGACCATGAATATAACAATCTTGCCGGCATCTCTGTACCGAGTTTAAAGATTTTTGTTGAATAAAATATTAACATATTCAAAATCATATGTCAAACAAAAATTTTATCCTTCCTGAATTGATAAGTTAAAAATTTAATTATTTTTCATCATAATCGTCTAAGAAGCTGTGCTTTTCTTCTCCTATCCTATAACCGATTACAGTATCTAAATTTACGCTGTGAATACTTCTGAAAATATTTGTATCTATATGTAAATTTGTCTGTCTTAACTTTTTAATCAGTGCTTTCATCTCCTGTCTTTTAGAGCCGATTCCATCGTCTCCAAGCACACAATTTTCAGTTAACCGACATGCACAACGTATAAAGTCAAGCTCGTTGTACCTTTTCCATGAGATAATATCCTCTTCCCGAACCTTGTACATGGGTCTTATAAGCTCCATGCCTTCATGATTTGTACTTTTCAGCTTCGGCATCATAGTTTTAAACTCGGCTGCATAAAGCATGCTCATAAGCACTGTTTCAATCACATCATCAAAATGGTGTCCCAGTGCTATTTTATTGCAACCTAATTCTTTGGCATATCGATACAAGTATCCCCTCCTCATTCTGGCACACAGATAGCAAGGTGTTTCTTCGACATTTGCAACTATATCATATATCTGAGTATTGAATATTTTGACAGGTACATTCAATATTTCTGCATTTTCTATAATTCTTTGCCTGTTTATTTCATTATAGCCCGGGTCCATAACTATATATTCTGCCTCGAAATTTATTTCAGAATATTTTTGCAGCTGCTGCATGCATTTTGCCATCAGCATTGAGTCCTTGCCTCCCGAGATGCAAACAGCAATTTTATCCCCATTTTTAATCAGCTCATATTCTTTTATAGTTGATATAAACCTTGACCATATACATTTTCTGAATCTCTTTACAATACTTCTTTCTACTTCTTCAAATTTTTCCATGACCAACCTACTTTGCAAAATTTGTATAGCATTCATCAAACTTTTCTAAAAATACCTCTATATCCTTGTCACCTGTTAAATGACTGAAGCTTATTCTCAAAGTTGAAAGTGCTCTTTTTCTGTCCTTCGTCAGCGCATATATAGGTCGTGAGACGGTATTAGGGGCACAGCATGCTGATTTTGTGGAGACAAAAATATCAAACTCCTCCAAAGCCGCTTTAAACTTCTCCGTATTTACCTTGTTAATGCTTATGTTCAATATATATGGAACTGAATATTCAGTACTGTTAATTCTAACATTTTTGTATTTATTCAGTTCGTTTCTGACTTTCAAATTAATACTTTTAACATATTTATATCTGTCTTCTAAGCTTTCGAAAGCCAAAGACAGTGCCTTTTCCGCAGCGGCAATCATATTTAAGCTTGGTGTACCGCTTCGGAATTCTGTAGTTGAAATACCGCCGTGAATGAGAGGTTCCAGCAATACATTTTCTTTTTTAATCAATACGCCGCATCCGTTTAATCCATAAAATTTATGAGGTGAAAATGTAATCAAATCTACATTTTCAAAAGATACAGGTATTTTACCTACAGCCTGCGTAGCATCTGTGTGAAAATAACAATTCGGATAAGCCGCCGTTAAACGGGCTATTTCATTTATTGGCTGCGTAATTCCAACCTCTCCGTCAACGCAGCATATGGAAACTAAGATTGTGTCTTTTCTTATCAAATCCTTTAAGCTTTGAAGTTCTACTAATCCATTATTGTCTACATCTGCATAATCAACTTCATATCCGTTGTTTTTTAAGTATTCAACCGCTCCATTGATGGAAGAATGCTCTAAATAGGTCGTTATAATATGCTTTCCATATTTTTTGTATTGCCCTGCAACTCCTTTTATTGCTAAATTGTTTGATTCACTGGCCCCTGAAGTATAAATTATTTCATTTGCTTGTACATTTAACAGATTTGCAATTTTATCATTAGAATCTTTTAATCTCTCTGCCGCCAGAAAACCAAGCTTATGTGATGAATTAGGGTTAGCAATAAAATTCTTTGAAACCTCACTGAAAATATTTATAACCTGCTCGTCTGCAGGTGTATTTGCCGCATAATCTAAATAAATCATATTCCACCTCTTTAACTAATTTATTATATAAATATTATCAAAATATTACAAGGGGTAATTTATTGAGAACATTTTCACAAACATATTGCTTAAAGTAATGTTTTTTGCTATTCTTAATATGATAATTGTAATAAATTTACATATTACAAGGGGAAATCAATTTACAAGGAGGGATTTAACAAAATGAAAAGAGCACACGAAGTGGACTACCAAATATTTGGCGATGACATTCAATTTGTAGAAATCAAATTGGATTACGGCGAAACAATTGTTGCCGAGCCGGGTGCCATGATGTACATGGATTCAAGTATTGAAATGGACACTGTATTTGGTGATGGTTCAGGTAAGGAATCAGGAAAAGGATTAAAGGGCATGCTGGCTACTGCAGGTAAAAGAGTATTAACGGGCGAAAATTTATTTACATCTGCTTTTACCAACAAAGCACCGGACAGTAGGGTGCTGGCTTTTGCAGCTCCCTATCCGGGAAAAATAATTCCCGTAGACCTTATGGATTTCGGAGGACAATTAGTTTGTCAGAGAGACTCATATCTTTGTTCTGCGAAGGGAATAGAAATCAGCATCGCATTTCAAAAGAAAATCGGTGCGGGCTTATTCGGCGGTGAAGGTTTTATCATGCAAAGATTGGTTGGTGACGGTTTGGCATTTTTACATGCCGGCGGAACTATAATTAAAAAAGAGCTTTCACCGGGTGAAATGCTTAAATTGGATACGGGATGTTTAGTTGCTTTTACAAACGGAGTTGATTATGATGTTCAATTTGTAGGAAACGTAAAAAGCGCTTTGTTCGGAGGAGAAGGATTATTCCTTGCAACACTCCGGGGTCCCGGAACAGTATGGTTACAATCACTTCCGTTCAGCAGAATGGCAGACAGAATTTTCTCGGCAAGCAAAAAAGCCGGCGGAGGTAACAGCAATAAGGGTGAAGGCAGCTTACTTGGTGGAATTGCCTTAGGCAATATATTCGGAAACGATTAAAATTAAAGGTGCCTTGGGCACCTTTTTTATTCTTCGCAGAGAATTGCACTTGTCGGGCAACTGTCCTCTGATTCCTTTGCACAATCTTCATTTTCCGGAGCAACAGGATCCTGGATAACAACCGATATACTTTCATCATCTAATTCAAAAACCTCCGGACATAGTGATACGCAAAGCCCACAGCTTATACAGGCATCTCTGTCTACAATAGCTTTCATAAATAATCCTCCCGATAAATATATTATTCAAATTATTTTACCACAAAATTCATAAATGTCCAATTAATCATTCTAATTCTTTATGATGGATTGCATTTATTATAATTTGTTTTGCTTTTTCGTGGCCATATTTTGCTTTACCTTGTATTTCCGGAACCGGTGGCTGGTCATTTTTTGTGAAATGTTGCTTTTTATTACTTTCGGTTCCATGCGGTTCTCTCGGGTCAGGTCTTCTCATTCCCTTTTTAGCCATATAAATCACCTCTTGCTTATTGTGATTTATTTCAATTAATTTATTCAAGGTTTTATGGTATTATAAACTGCGAATCTTAAATTATGATAATTTCGTCTCCCGCTTTTATCCATCCAGACTTTAAAACCTTCGTAAAAATACCTTCTCTCGGCATCACACAATCACCGACTATATTTCTGATTGAGCATCCCAAATGACATTCCTTTCCTATTTGAGTTACTTCCATTTCTGTCTCTCCTATTTTTAATTTTGTTCCAATAGGGAGTTCATAAAGAACGATTCCTTCCGTTGTAAGATTTTCAGCAAAAATTCCGTTACAGCTTCCCTCGATTTTCTCCATATCAAGCTTATCAATACTTTCTTTCCCTAACAAGCTTACTTGTCTGTGCCATTTGCCTGCATGAGCATCTCCGGCCAAGCCGTGATCAACTTCAAAATATCCTTTTTCTATAGGTTCTTTGGGAATTCCCTTTTCTTCACTTATATTAACTGCTAATACTTTCGCCATATTTTATCTCCAATAATCTCATTTTCGTTCAAACAATCCGGTCTTGCCGCCTGTTTTTTTTAAAAGCACAACATCTGATATTGCCATTTCTTTGTCTATCGCTTTACACATGTCATAAATTGTCAACCCTGCTGCGGTTACTGCTGTAAGCGCTTCCATTTCAACGCCGGTCTGACCTGTGCATTTGACTGTTGATGTTATTTCAATTTTGTTTTCTTCAAAATTTAAGGTGAAGACAATATCGCAGCCGGAAATCATTATAGGATGGCACATCGGAATTATATCCGATGTTTTCTTCGCCGCCATAATTCCTGAAACCTGTGCAACAGATAAAACATCTCCCTTTTTTATAGTTCCTTCTTTTATTTTTTCCAATGTTTCTTTTTTCATATATATATTTCCGCGTGCGATGGCTTCTCTGACAGTTTCCTGCTTCTTGCTCACATCGACCATCTTTGCTCTGCCCTGTTCATTTATATGAGTTAACTCCATATTAACCTCCGATTTGAAACATCATTCTGTCTGTGTCACTTTTATTCTCATTTTCTAAATGATGCTCCTGTGGTTTATTATAAACTGCATCACTTATGATTTCTGTTAACTTTTTCTCATCATTTAAATACGGCTTCAAATTGATTTCTTCCAATGAATGAAGACACGGCTTGATCGTTCCCGTCGATGTCAACCTTATCCTGTTGCAATCCGAACAAAATTTGCAGCTGACGGGGCTTATGAGACCGACCGTTCCTTTTGCTCCGGGAATTTTATATACAGATGCAACCTTGCTGTCGTCCTTCACAGGTATTAACTTTGGAAGTTTTTCTAAGATATCTTCCACCTTCATTTTACAAGCTTCGTAATATTTAAGACCCTCTCCTATAGGCATCAATTCAATAAACCTTACCTGAATCGGCTTATCCAAAGTCATATTTATAAAATCTTCTATTTCATCATCATTGATGCCTTTCATAAGCACTACATTAATTTTAACAGGGACCATTTTCAACTCTATGCATTTTTCTATTGCTTTCAAAACCTTGTTTATGTCCCCTGATCTTGTAATTTTTTTGAATTTATCAGCATTTAAAGTGTCCAGGCTTATATTAACACGCCTTAATCCAGCTTTTTTTAGGTCCTCGGCCATATCATATAAAAGAATACCGTTCGTAGTTAATGAAATATCATTGATTGAGTCAATGGCTGCCGTATGTCGTATAAGCTTGTCTATTCCCTTTAATAAAAGGGGCTCACCTCCTGTAAACCTTACCTTTTTAATACCCAATGCGGCACACGCGGTAATTATTTTTTCGACTTCTTCAAAGCGCAATATATCATCATGGCATTTTTTCTCAATTCCTTTTTCGGGCATACAGTATACACAGCGCAAATTACATCTGTCTGTTAGGGAAACTCGCAAGTAATCTATAGTTCTTCCTCTTTTATCAAGCATTACATCAGCTCCTGAAGTTTTATAATCGTGCCTGTATTTGAATAGTCATATCCTCCAAGCTCATCAAGCTTATCTTTGAATTCTTCAGATTTTATTGTTTCTAAAAATTCCTTTACAATTTCAGAATCCATATATTCTTCCGGAATTGCCAGGTCGTATTCTTCGTTGCAAACAGGTATAAAATCAAGCCCCATCAAGCTTGCCGCCGAATAAACTCCAAGACCTGCATCCGCATCACCTGCTTCCACCGCTGCGGCAACCGCTAAATGCGTAAACTCTTCTCTGAAATATCCCTTTATTTTTTGCGGGTCAATATTTAATTTATTCAAATTGTAGTCAAGAAGCAACCTCGTGCCTGAGCCTCTTTGTCTGTTTACAAATTTTACATCGTCTCTAAGCAAATCCTCAAACTTAGTTATATTTTTAGGATTTCCTTTTTCAACAATAAATCCTTGAATTCTGTTGACACATTTCACTAAACATATTTTTTTACCAGGCACATATTTTTTTAAATATGATACGTTGTATTCTCCCGTTTCCATATCCAATAAATGTGTGGGCGCCATATGGGTTTCGCTTGTTTTTAATGCCATCAGACCGCCTGTGCTTCCTACATTGGATGAAGAAAGGAAATATTTCTTATTTCTATTATGCATTATATCTGCCGCAATATCAATTATCGGGTCGTGACTTCCAATACACACCAATGTATTTTTTATTTTATCCTCGGCACTTAACAGCTTTATTTTAACTTCGGTACCGGATTCAATTCCTTCAGTATGCTGGTTAATTTCCAAAACTCCGTCTGCATTTACCAGTGACATGGTGGCTCCTGCTCCTCTCGTTAAAGGAGTAGCAACGTATTTACCTCCTATGAATCCTAGCCTTACTCTTACAAATTCATGGTATTTTAACGATGACATGCATCGTTTAGTCAAGCTTGCATTTACAATTTTTCTTTCCTCTGTTTCAAGACACTGATAACTGTAAATCAATTCTTTAACTATTTCCTCCATAACGAAGTATGCCGAAACAGGAAATCCCGGTATTCCGATGATTGGTTTATCATTTATTATACCCAGCATGACAGGTTTACCCGGTTTTATAGCCACACCGTGGACTATTAATTCTCCCACTTCACTTATAACAGATGAAGTAAAGTCCTCCCTGCCCGCCGATGAACCGGCATTAATCAATACCACATCGTTTTCTTCATTTGCTTTTAATACGGTGTCTTTTATGAGTTTATAATTATCCTTGATTATTGAGTATCTGTTAGGAATTCCTCCCCACTCTGTAACCTGAGCCGTAAATGTTCTCGAGTTAAAGTCTATTATATCTCCAACCCTTAATTCTGATCCGGGTTCAACCAATTCCGTTCCGGTTGGTATAATCCCAACAGCAGGTCTCTTAAATACTTCAACAGTATTTATACCTCCTGCAATTAAAGCACCTATATCAACGGGACGTATTTTATGCCTTGATGGAACTATAAGCTGATTTTCAACTATATCCTCGCCTAACGGTCTTATGTTTTGCCATGGCACAGAACTCTGATATATTTTTATATGTCTGTCATCAACCTTAATTAAATCCTCAACCATTATTACACAATCGAATTCCCTTGGGATTGGATCGCCTGTGTCAACCACCACATAATCCTCACCTTCCGTAAGAGTTATGTGATTTCTGTCCGATGCACCAAAGGTTTTTTCACTTTTAACGGCAATTCCGTCCATTGCCGATGAATTGTAGTGCGGTGACGAAAGATGAGCAAATACGGGCTTTGTTGTCACTCTGCCCAGAGCATCCCAAGTATTAACTATTTCTGTCTGTAATCTTAATTTTAATTTATCAAAGTATATTTTTTTTGCCTCATCCAATTCATAATTCGAAAGATATACCTTTTGCATCTTTTCCTCCTAAAACTTAAATACTTTTACCGACTGACCTTCCTTTATGCCTTCTTCGTTTCTTTCTATTCTGATAAAGCCCCATGCTTTAGAGAAGCCTGTTATCAGTCCTGATTTACCAAACACCGGTGCCGCCACTAATTCACCTTTTTTTTCTTCTATTGTTACAGGCAGAAATTCTTCTCTTCCCTTTGCCTTATGGTAATTAAATTTAAATCTGCACTCTATAGGATATATAGTTTCTTTATGCCCTGTTATTTTTTCTATATAATGCTTTACGATAACCTTAAAAATTACTGCACATGCAAGAGGATGACCGGGAAGTCCGAATATTATTTTATTGCCGGATTTTCCTATTATTGTAGGTTTTCCGGGCTTTACGGAAATACCGTGAACCATAAGTTCTCCATCATTTAAATCCTTTATTACATTTACGGTGTTGTCCTTTTTGCCTACCGAACTGCCTCCTGACATTAATACAATGTCACATTCGTCAACTGCTTTTTCTACAGTTTGTTTTAACAATTCATATTCATCCTTAACAACTCCGTAATTAACAGGCTCACAACCACTTTCTTCTGTTAATGAGTGCAGCAAATATGTATTTATATCTCTTATTTGTCCCGGCTTAATACTTTCAGCGGGATGTACAACTTCATCTCCGGTTGATATTATACCTATTTTAGGTTTTTTATATACTTCCACCTCATAATATCCTAAGCTTGCAAGCACTCCTATTTCATAAGCCCTGAGCTTTGTTCCCTTAGCTATGACTTGTTCACCCTTTTTAATATCTTCGCCGATTTCTACTACATTTTCACCGGGCGATGTTGCTTTTGAGGTTAAAATTACCTCATCATCCAGCTTTTCCGTATATTCAATCATTACAACAGAATCTGCCCCCATGGGAATTGCCCCTCCGGTAGGAACATAGTAGCACTGACCCGGTATTTTAATTTCAGCCGACGGTTCTTCTCCCATTAAAATTTCACCCTTTAAGTCAAGAACAGATTGAATTGATTCGCTTGCCCCAAACACATCCCTGGAATTAACAGCATAGCCGTCTACCGTTGATCTTCTGAAATCGGGAACATTATCTTTTGCAATTACATCATTCGTTAAAATTCTGCCTGTTGCATTAAGAAGTGTTACTTTTTCAGTTGCTAGGCTGTAGCTAAAACTGTCTATAAGCTTTGTTGTATCTTTAACTGTCATAACATTAAATAAATCCATTTTCTGCTCCTATCTTGCACATTCTCCTTCAGTGCCCTTCAGTATTTCAATTCCGTGAGGCAGTGCAGGAAGTATAAAACTCAAATTCTCAACAGCTCCCTTCGGACTACCCGGAAGGTTTACTATCAATGTATTGTCTCTTATGCCTGCCGTTGCTCTTGACAGCATAGCCTTGGGCGTTATAGCAAGCGACATTTGTCTCATTGCTTCGGATATACCGGGCGTTTGCTTTTTTATAACCTTCATAGTTGCTTCCGGAGTAACATCCCTTTTCGAAAATCCCGTTCCGCCGTTTGTAAGTATTAAATCAAGCTTAAGCTCATCACACATATATATTAATTCTTCACATATTAAGTCCATTTCATCAGGTATTATTTTATAATAATCCAATTTATATATATTTTCGTCTAAGCTGTCCTTTATAGCCGGACCTGTTCCGTCTATCCTTTCTCCTCTTGAGCCCTTGTCGCTTATGGTTAATATCCCGGTCCTTATCATATTTCCTCCATTTATTTAAAAGTTTGAGTAAGATACTTCGCTTCCGTTCAGTATGACGAGAAACCAATTTTCTGTCATTCTGAGAGCTATAGCCCGAAGAATCTATCTCATTACTCATATATTCAAAATTTGTTTTAATAATTTGTTCTTTGGATTGCCAAGCACTCCATCCTTGTCGCCCATTTCCAATATTTTGCCCTTATCCATAAAAATCACATAGTCCGCAATTCTCTTTGCCTGATAAACATCGTGAGTTACCACTATAACTGTTCTGTTATCCTTTGATAAATTTTTTATAAGCTCCTCCGCCTTCATGGAGCTTTCTATATCCATTGCTGCCGTCGGCTCGTCAAGCATAGTAACTTCCGTTTCTAAAACTGATGTTCTTAAAAGAGCAACCTTGGCTCTTTCTCCACCTGAAAGCCAGTGGGATTTTTTATTTAATAATTCTTCCACATTAAAATAATGTATGTATTTATTTAATCGATTTTCAATTTCTTTATTATTTATTTTCTTATATTTTAACCCGCTTATAATATTTTCGTAGGATGTTTTTCTGAAAAGATATGGTTTTTGCAACAATATAGTTATTGAATTCTTAATCGAACTGTCTAACTTGTTGCCGTTATATAATATATTACCACTTGTAAGTGAATTTAAACCTGAAATACAACTTAAAAGTGTACTTTTTCCGCTTCCGTTAGAACCTAAAATAACATATATTCCTTTTTTTATTGTTAAATTATCTATATCCAGAATGCGGCTGTCACCATAATCTTTAATTGCATTTTCTACCGTTATAACCAAGATTATTCCCTCCTTTGCAGCCTGTATAAAACAGTATTTATAAAAAATGATATAAATAACAGCACTATACCTATAAAAACTGCTTCGTTGAAATTGCCTTTTCCGGTTTCAAGAGCAATATAAGTTGTCATAACTCTCGTTTTTGCTTTAATGTTTCCGCCCACCATCATAACGGCCCCTACCTCGGAAATAGCTCTGCCGAACCCGGCTGTAACAATTGATAATAATTGCATTCTGCACTCGCTTATTATTGCTTTCAACGTATCATTTTTGCTTGCTCCCAATGACATACAGGTAAGCTGTATTTCTTTTGCCGATTCTGAAATGTTAGAAACCGTTAACCCAAATATAATTGGAAAAACAAGAAGAGATTGTGAAATAATCATTGCGGTTGGAGAAAATAACAGACCGAGGCTTCCCAGCGGTCCCTTTCTTGACAATAACATATATACTAAAAGACCTATCAATACGGGTGGTAAGCTCATGAGGGTATTTGTAACCCTCATGAGAGTTCTTTTAAGCTTGAATTCATTTAAAGCCGTTGCTACACCTGAAACCATCCCTAAAATTGATGCAATTAATGTTGAGGTGAGCGATACTTTTAAAGATAACATAATAACCGGAAACATATCATTATATTCGATAAAAAATTCTTTAATAAATTCAAACATCATTTCACCTTTTTTAATTATTCAGCATTTGGAATGAATAACGGCTGACCGAATTTTTCAACACCAAACTCACTGATTAAGCCCTGACCTTCCTCGGATAAAATCCAATCGATAAATTCCTGAACTTCTGCTTCTTTAACAGGATATTTTTCCGGGTTAACCATCATAACACCGTATTGGTTATACATTTTATCATTTTTCTCAGTTACGATTACTAAATCAAGATTGTCCTTCATCGATAAATATGTAGCTCTGTCCGTTAACGTATAAGCTAATTTTTCATCTGCCATCTGCAAAACTGCTCCCATTCCTGCTCCGGCAGAAACATACCATTCTCCTTCAGGAGTAATATCAGCTTCGTTCCAGTAGGATTTTTCTTTTGTATGTGTACCTGATTCGTCACCTCTTGATACGAACACAGCTTGTTTTTCCGCTATCAGTTCAAAGGCCTTTATAGGATCATTCGGTGCATCTGTCTGCAAGCCTGCAGGGTCTGACTCAGGTCCAATCAATACGAAGTCATTATACATAACATCAAATCTTTCCTTAGCAAATCCATCTGCAACAAACTGTTCTTCCTGTGCTTTGGCATGTACTAAAACACCATCCGCATCACCGTTTCTGGCAAGCTCAAGAGCCGCTCCCGTGCCCTTCGCAACTACTTCAACCTCTATACCTGTTTTTTCTTTAAAAGCTGGTAGCAAGAAGTCCAGCAATCCAGAATCCTCTGTACTTGTTGTAGTAGCAAGTATTATACTTCTTTCTTCCTTTGGATCTTCTGATACAGGCTGATCAATATTTGGTTCTTCGTTTTGTTCCTCATTCGGTTCTTGCGGATTGTTGCATGCTGTCATCGAAAATACCAATACTAATGACAATATAAAAAGCAACAAGCCTTTCATTTTCGTTTTCATAAAAAACTCCTTTCATATATGTAATACGAAAAGAGATGCAAAAGCAATCTCCTTTCTAAACAGACGACCCAATTTTTCAATTTGGTGTCGGTCGTTTATACTGTAAGTGCAACGGGAGGTATGACCGTTTCCGGTCAAACCCTGACAGTTTACAATTCATGTACTGAGCTTTAGAATTGTAAACTCGGAGAAATAAAATTTCATACATACAATTCTATAAGCATAGAAAAGGTTTGTCAATGAATTAAAATTTTATATAAGTATTATCAGATATTATATCAATATTTTATTAATAATATAAAACTAATACTTGACAGCACAAACCTTTAATGTTATTGTTACTTTGTAATCATTACAACTTGATGATTGTTGTAACAGTTCCGAAAGGAGAATGCTATGAAAGTGAATTTTGAAAGCTTAATAGATGAATTGAAAAATAAAAAAATACGCCTCTCCCATCAAAGATTAAAGGTTTTAGAATATCTTACGACAAATTATAATCATCCCACAGCGGATCAGATATATAACGGGCTCCATGACGAGGTTCCCACATTGTCTAAGACGACTGTTTACAACACCTTAAGCTCATTGCTTGATGCAGGCTTAATAAGAGCAATTAACATTGAGGACAACGAGGTTCGATATGATATCAACACTCATGATCATGGTCATTTCAAATGTGAATCCTGCAAAAATATATATGATTTCAATATAGATATTGATTTATTTGAAGCTGATCAATTATCCGGATTCGAAATAAATGACAAAAATGTATTTTTTAAAGGCACATGCAGATCATGCATCGCCGACGGCAAAGAATAGTTTAGCTATATTTATTATTAGGAGGATTTGAAAATGGAAGAAAAAACACTGCAAAATTTAATGGATGGTTTCGCAGGGGAATCACAGGCAAACAGAAAGTATTTAGCTTATGCTAAGAAAGCAGAAAAGGAAGGAAAAACAAATGCCGCAAAGCTATTTAAGGCAGCATCCGATGCAGAAGCATTACATGCACAAAAGCACTTAGAGGTTGCAGGTAAAATTAAAACAACAAAAGAAAATCTTGCCGATGCTGTTGCAGGCGAAACATATGAATTTGAAAACATGTATCCAGAATTCATAAAGGCTGCCGAGTCAGAAGGAAATAAAGCAGCAATTAATACATTCAACCTTGCCATGGAAGCAGAAAAGGTTCATGCTAAATTGTACAAAGAAGCCTTAGAAAGTATTGACAATACAGAAGAAATCTTTTATTACCTATGCCCTGTTTGCGGAAACATCGAAACTTTCGTTCCGGAAAGATGCAGTATTTGCGGAGTGTTAGGTTCTAAATTCATAAAATATTAATCAGGACACTGAAATTTCTGATTTGATGTCCTGTAAGTGAAAGTTATATTGAAAGACCGCGCAAGCGGTTTTTTGTTAGGGCATAAAATGGGAGTGCAGCAAATTTATCAGTTCGCTCTGCTCACATAAATTTGGCATTCTGCGTATTTGACCTAACCCCATTTAAACTACGCTGTCGCTTGTTCAAATGGGGTTAGGTCATAAAAAAAGAACCATTACTCTGAATGGTTCTAAAAAGGAGGAACTCGAAACAATTTTCTTGCTTCAACTATATCAACATATCCAATCCGTGCTTTAAATCACTTATAATATCATCTGCATCCTCAAGACCTATTGATAATCTGACCAATCCCTCGGATATACCTGATAAAGCTCTTTCCTCAGGAGTGTAAGGAGAATGTGTCATTGATGCAGGATGCTGAATCAGTGTTTCCGTATCACCTAAGCTTACTGCCAATGTGCAAAGATGCAATGAATTCATTAATTTTTTACCGGCTTCAAGTCCGCCCTTAACTTCAAACGCAATCATTGCTCCCGGTAATGACATTTGTTTTTTAGCCAATTCGTATTGGGGAAAGCTTTTTAATCCCGGATACTGGATGTTTACAACCGCTGGATGCTTTTCTAAAAACTCAGCAACCCTTTGTGCGTTTGCGCAATGCTTTTCCATTCTGATTTCCAGTGTCTTCATCCCTCTGTTTATCAAATAGGCTTCGAAAGGTCCCAATACCGAACCGGTCATATCTTTAATACCAAACAATCTTACTAAATCTATAAATTCCTTCTTACCTGCTGCAAATCCGGCAATAACATCCCCGTGACCGTTTAGATATTTTGTAGCCGAATGAACTACAACATCGGCACCTAAATCTAACGGTCTTTGAATATAAGGAGTACAATATGTATTATCTACTACGACGATACAATCCTCGATCTCATGAGCTATTTTTGATATTTCTTTTATATCAGCTATAAGCATATTTGGATTAGCGGGGCTTTCCAGATATACTATCTTTGTATTTGACTTCATTGCTTTTCTTATATTTTCAGGATCTGATGTATCAACGAAATCTACTTCAACGTTAAATCTTGAAACACCATGGTTTAAAAATGCAAATGTACATCCATACAATGTCTTTGCTGCAACTATATGATCGCCGGCTTTTACCTTTGCCCATACAACCGAAGTTATAGCACCCATACCTGAGGACATGGAAACAGCTGCCTCCGCGTTTTCCAGGCTGGCCAATTTTTCTTCAACCTGAGTATTTGTAGGGTTCCCCAACCTTGTATAAATATAGCCTTCTTCTTCCAAAGCAAATCTTTTACCGCCTTGTTCGGCAGAATCGAATATAAATGTTGAAGTTTGGTAGATTGGTGTAGCCAACGCACCATATTCATTTTTCACATAACCTGCATGTACTGCTCTTGTTGAAAATTTCATTTGATTTAATTTTTGCTTATCCATAAAAACCTCCATAATTTATAAATCTTATTTAAATATTATTTTTATCAATATCATACTTTTTCATTCTGTTAATCAATAAAGTATGAGTGACATCTAATTCTTTTGCCGCATCCCTGATGCTTTTATTATTTTTCAGACTTTCAATAATTTTCTTTTTCTCCAAGCTTTCAATGCAACCTTTCAGCGATTTTCCTTCGATGCCGTCCATCGGAACAATGTCATAATTAAGTATAATGTCCTTTGCGGCAATCTCATTGCTTACTGTAAGCGCTATGGCCCTTTCCAATACATTTTGAAATTCTCTTACATTTCCGGGCCAGTTATAATTTATAAGCTTTCTCATCGCTTCCTTTTCAATTCCCGTTATATTTTTACGATATCTTTTCGAATGCTTCTGTGCAAAATGCTCATATAGTGCCGGCAAGTCCTCTTTCCTGTCTCGAAGAGGAGGAATATTTATATTGAATATGTTAATTCTGAATAAAAGCTCTAATCTGAATTCTTTGTTCTTGACCATTTCATCAATATTTTGATTGGTCGCCGATATCAGTCTTACATCTACATTTACTTCATTGGCACTTCCAACTCTTCTTACCCTTTTTTCCTGCAATACTCTCAACAGCTTTGCCTGCAAATGTGGAGGCATATCTCCTATTTCATCCAAAAATACCGTTCCGCCTCCGGCGATTTCAAATATTCCGGGCTTGCCTTCCTTTCTGCCGCCTGTAAAAGTTCCTCCTTCATATCCGAACAGCTCGCTTTCCAGCAATTGGTCAGGTATGGCAGCACAGTTTATCGCTATAAACGGTTTGTTTTTTCTTTTACTTTCATTATGTATCGCTCTTGCGAAAAGCTCCTTGCCGGTTCCGCTTTCACCTGTAATTAAGACAGGAGAATCAGATTTTGAATACAGCTTTCCCGATTTAATTGTTACAAGCATTTTATTGCTTTCGGCAATTATGTCATCAAAGGTAATCGGATTATCGAATCTGTTATAAATATTGGAATCAATTTCGTAAAATGAAATCAAGTAGCTGCTCAATACCTTTTCCTTGTTAACAATAGGCTGTAAATTTGCTTCATAAAGCTGATTGCTTATTTCCAGATTTTCTTTAATCAGGGACATATTGTTGTCTTTCAGTGTTGCTATCAGTTTTTTGAAATCTATAAACTTATTTATGTTAAGACCCGTTATGTCCTTGCCTTCCGTATTAAATATTTTTTCGGCGGAGTAATCATTAAAATACTTTATATCGCCTTTTCTGTTTAACAAAACTACGCCGTGAGGAATTACGTCCAGCACCTTTTTCATTTCAGTGTCTTTTTCTTCAAATGGAAATAAATCAATTTCTTCTAAGGAAGCCCACCCACTCAGCTCCTGAAGCTCATTTTTGATTTTCTCCCAGACCTCATCTTCTACAGGCATTAATTTTATGTAGGCAACAAAAGCGTAAACCTCCATCCAAATCAGCCCAACGTCGTATTTATGTAATACAGACAACGCTTCGTAGGTTATGTGCGCTCTGTCCTCCACAGCAGTTAACTTAATCTTTTTAGTTTTCATAATAACTCCCATCTTTTTCTTTGCATTATTTGTGCCAACTTTAACAATCCCACAAACGTTATAAAATCAATCTTACCTAAATAAGAACAGCAAGAGCATGGAATAAATTCATTCCATATTTTTACCGATTTGGAATGCTAATGATTTTCATGGTTTAAAACCATTCCTATTGGAATAATTTTAAACCACAAGAGTTGTTATTTCAAGAAATATTTATTACTTTTCTAAATAATAACAAACCCAAAGGGGACGGTTCTTTTTGGGTCACTACTATCATAACTCATTTGCAGCCTATTTGAGCCTATTTGTGTCTGCCGTAAATAAAAGTAAATGTTGACAATCAATTGCATATACTATAAAATAACCGGAAATAGACAACTGTAAATTCTGTGAAGAGAATAGTAACTGTCATGCATCTAGCAGCGAGTGGGAACAGAGTGAGAGTCCTGCAAGAGAACCGACAGCGAAGAGGGACTCCGAGAGGACATCTGAGCAATGCAAGGATGGTACGTTAACTGCGTTAAAGTAATTGAGTGGACTTAGGTCAATTTGAGTGGTACCGCGGATTTCAACCCGTCTCATTATATGAGGCGGGTTTTATGATGGAAAATTTTATTCAAAATAAAATATGATAAGGATGATTATATGGAAAAATTAATCAAAATATTAAGCAAGGAAGTAAGTGATGCTTTTGAAAAATGTGGATATGAAAGTTATCTCGGCAGCCTGACAGTATCAGACCGTCCTGATTTATGCCAGTTTCAATGTAACGGAGCTCTTACAGCAGCTAAAAGATATAAAAAATCCCCTTTACAAATTGCAAACGAGATTTTAAATGTACTTAAAGATAGCTGCAGCTTTAAGGATATTTCTTCCGCCGGTCCCGGCTTCATCAATTTAAACGTAAATGACAGTATGTTAGCTGATTATTTAAATATGATGAACAGAGATGAAAAGTGCGGATGCGACAAAGCCAACAATATTTTAACGATTATCGTGGATTATGGCGGAGCTAATGTTGCAAAGCCCCTGCATGTTGGGCATATACGAGCCGCAGTCATCGGAGAAGCAATAAAAAGAATCTCAAGATTTTTGGGGCACAACGTTATAGGTGATGTTCACTTAGGAGATTGGGGACTACAGATAGGAATGGTTATAACCGAGCTTAAGAGACGTATGCCCGGACTTCCCTACTTCGATGAAAATTATACTGGTGAATATCCTACAGATGCCCCGTTCACAATAAGTGAGCTTGAAGAGATATACCCTACTGCGAGTGCTTTCGCCAAGAATAACGAAGATGCAATGGAAGAAGCAAGAAAAGCAACATTTGAGCTTCAGGCAGGAAGGAAAGGCTATGTGGCACTTTGGAGGCATATTTTAAATGGATCCGTAAAGGATTTGAAAAAGGTATACGGTTCTTTAAATGTAGAATTTGATTTGTGGCTCGGAGAAAGTGATTGCGAGAAATACATTGACGAAATGGTTAAATATCTGAAGGAGAACAACTATACTTATGAGAGTCAGGGTGCATTAGTGGTTGACGTTGCCAAAGAAAGTGACTCCTCCGTAATACCTCCTGTCATGATATTAAAATCGGACGGGTCGTCATTGTACAGTACGACAGACATTGCTACTATCTGGCAGAGAGTTGAGGACTATAATCCGGACATGATAATATATGTTGTTGATAAAAGACAGGATATGCATTTTGAACAGGTTTTCAGATGTGTTAAAAAAACAGGGATTGCAAGCGAAAATCTGTCCTTGGAATTCATCGGATTCGGAACAATGAACGGAAAGGACGGCAAGCCTTTTAAAACCAGAGAAGGCGGTGTCATGAAGCTGCAGGATTTAATCGAAACTATACAAAGCAGTGTGCTTGATAAGCTTGATGCAAGCAAGGGATTCAGTGAAGAAGAAATGGGTGATGTTGCAAGAAGGGTCGGATTATCCGCATTGAAATACGGGGATTTATCCAATCAGGTCACAAAGGATTATGTCTTTGACATAGAAAAATTTTCTTCATTTGAAGGAAATACAGGTCCATATATTTTATACACCATTGTAAGAATTAAATCCATTTTGAACAAAGCATGCTCAAAAGAAAAATACTGCGGCTCTGATTTGATACAAAAACCATACAGTCAGTGCGAGCTGGATTTGATGCTGAAGCTTTCAAAGTTTAACGAAACTATAGAGTTCAGCTTTTTAACAAAAGCTCCAAACAAGCTGTGCGAATACATGTATGATTTATCCAATACCTTCAATAAATTTTACCACAGCAACAGAATTATAAGCGAAGAAAATCAAGAAAAGAAAAGCTCTTGGCTGTGCCTCAGCAGCCTGACAAAGAAAGTTTTAGAAACCTCCGTTGAACTGCTTGGAATCGAAGTTCCCGACAGAATGTGATAATAAAAAATATCTTTTGACTTTGCTTTGATTCATTCCGTGGATGGACTTTAAGATACCTATAATCAATTTGTAAATTCAAACTCAAATATCCGTCCACGGAATTTCCATTACGTCTCTCCATTGATTCCAATGATTAATTATCGTCATAATGAGATCGGCATTGAGCTATCTCAATCAGTCCATTGTTTATACGATAAACGAGTCTGTTTGTATCGTCAATACGACGACTCCACCATCCAGAAAAATCACCTTTTAATGGTTCTGGTTTTCCTATGCCATTATATCCATTTCGTGAAATGTCTTGTATTAAGAGGTTAATACGCTTCAATGTTTTTCGGTCTTGATTCTGCCAGTATAAATAATCTTCCCATGCATCATCCTGCCATAATTTATTCATATTCATCCTCAATCAATTCATGTATCTTACCTTTACCTGCTTCAAGATCCTCAATTGCTTTTCGAAGATGTCTCTGATTACTTTCGCTGTAAAACGGATCAATTTTCAACTCAAAAGGAATACCATTGCAACGAACTACCTGTTTTAAAAACATTGTAGTTGCGGCAGAAAGACTTATACCAAGCTCGGAAAATACTACTTCTGCCTGTTTTTTCAACGTATCATCAACACGAATATTTAAGTTTGCCATAATTTTCACTCCCTTCAAGTTAATTGTAATGCAATTTTCGTAATATGTCAACACAAATTACGAAAAATCATAGAAATCCATTGAGCACGGTCTCCTTAGTCATTCTCGCATCAAATCAATTAAATTTCATTAAATATTTTAAGCACTGCGCCTATTCTATCAATTCTCAGGTCTAATTTCCGTTTATAAGGAAGTTAAAATTTTAATCTTCTCTTGAAGATTCATATGTTGTGTAATGCTGCTTTTTTTTATCCGAAAACATATATGCCCCGCTTATGATTTTCTCATCGGTTCTTGCATATGGCAGATGAAGAGGTCCGGAATTATGCATATAGTTGAAGCTAGAAAATGTTATATAAAATTCAACTTCGTCGGGAATTTCATAACTGTAAAGCACATAACCTCGCTGATCCTTCGAACCAAAAGGATAGCTCAGCGTACCTGATACAGGTGTGGTATAAGATGATCCAAACATAGTATTTTGTATAACCTCTTCGCATACGAGATTTGGAAAATCTGCACCATATGAGATTCCGTCCTTGCTGTAAAACAAACCGCTGCTGACGATTTTCTTGTTATTTACCTCATTTTCTCCTGAAATCAGAATGCCATCCTGCCATACAGGACTTCCGCCTTTCCACGCAAAGTATTGCATGACATAAATCAGATTTTCAGGCATTTCGATGTAGATTGTAGTTACATCTAAATTATTCTTACCCGGTTCGTAGGTATAATTTATCGAAGTGTGATTTCCATATGTGGTGCGGTGTTCAATCTCTTTTGGATCAAACATGAGAAGCTCACTGACTGATTCAATATTTACAGCATCAATTAATTTTTCAACATCCTCTTCACTTAAGCGATTAAGAGCCTCAGTGGGAAATCCTGCATTGACAAGGCTATGCCTCATCGGAGTCATTTCCGGTAAATAAAATCTTTGGGGCTTTAATCTTAAATGGTTGGAAAATATACTGCAGATTATGACAATCATAAGCGCGGTAACAAAATATGCTCGGCCAAAGGTTTCACTGTTAATTTTTACAGGTGCATTTGTCAACACATAGCCCGTATCATCCAACTCATTGCCTATTCTGAACAATGACCGTATAATCAATATATAGAATATTACCATAGGTATGAAGGATAACCAACTTTGGGACAGAGGTGACAGCGCTATGAAAAATGATGCTGCTGTCCATGCTGCAATCCGATAAAACGGATTATATTCAGGTACTTTGCCCGCCTTTTTATATGCTTCATTCAAAGCCGCCTGAGAAATCATAAACATAATTATTTGGAAAATAAACATTACAGTTCCTATAGGAATTGTAATGTAATCCAACATGTTCAGCGGTGTTGAAATCCATACAAGTCCTGCTAAATGTAAAATCAATCTGAATATTGAAAAAATATATACTGTTTTAAAATACCTGTTTTCATTCCTTAAGCTGCGAAATCCCAGAAAAATCAAAGCTGTACCGATTGTTGGCAAAATATATTGAAGATATAAAAAGTTCAGATGCAGTGTTGTAAGAGAGAATCCCCATGCAATTGAACCTATGGATTTGCTCCAAGGGTTTGTTTTGAGAATTTCGTATTCAGGAGGATCAAGGTGACTGAGGCTATCAATCATCTTGGCATCAAAATCAAGGTTGTTCTTATTCATTGTATACCTCCTAATTTAGTTTGAAGCTTTTTGCGTATGCGATACAACTTTCCCTCAACAGAACGATTTGTCATGCCAAGCTCTGCGGCAATTTGAGAGGTCTGCTGAAGATAATAGTATTTACGGTAGAAAATATGCTGTTCATCAGACGAAAGGAAGGATATGGCACGCTTCAGTTCTTCTGCCTGTTCACGACGCAAAACATCGTCTTCAGGTGAAGAGTGCACGGCGTTTTCTTCGTTCAGCTCTTCATATCCAGTGTTTTTCCTGTGATAATTTAAAGCTGTATTTCGTGCTATAACGGTGAGCCATGTGGAAAATTTACTCTTTTGAGCCGAATAACTTTCTATTGAATTCCAAACCTTCATGCATATATCACTTATGCACTCTTCCACATCATTTCTATTTTCTAAAATTCCTGACACTACATAGTGCATCAACCCCGAATATTTATCATGTAAAAGCTTCATACCTTCATCCGTCCGGGATTTAATAAGCTCTATAACCTTATCGGAATCATTTTTGTTGGAATCACTCATAGGCACACCTCCTCGACCGTCTAATATATTATACACGTTAATTTGTAGAATCCCACGGAATATTTTTATAATACATGTGCAATGAGACTTTGGAGACGAAGAATTGAAACCAAAATGCGTCTCCAAAACGCACCCAAAATTCATAGAAGAATTCTTTTGAAAAAATTATTGATATTAATTGTTTTATGGTATATCATGTATAATAATATATTGCTGTGATGAGAAGCAGTAAGCATTCATGGACCAAAGAGAGGAATCATGCGGTGAGAGTTTCCGTCCCTCTGTATGCTGAACCCGTCTCGGAGCTTTTGGGAGTAGCAACCCAAACGGTGAAGCCGTTATTTTAAATGAGATGCTGCATTGCAGCAATTAGAGTGGTACCGTGGACAATTCCGCCTCTTTGTAAGAGGTGGATTTTATTTTTTGATATTATAAGGAGGACTTTATGAAAAAAGAAATAGGAATAATTGGAATAGGAAACGTAGGCTCTATGCTGTTACGCAAATTTACGGAGTTCAACATATTCAGAGAGGAAAATATTTGTGTGGCAAATCGCTCAGAGGAAAAATTAGAGAGCCTTTCAATAAAGTATCCTGACATAACCATCTGCAAAAACAACATCGAACTTACACAGAAATGCAAAAACATTTTGCTTTGTGTTGAACCCTTGAATTTACCGGATGTATTGATGGAAATTCAGCCATATACCGATTCTGAAGCATATCTGATGGTATCAACCTCCATGGTTGCCGTGGAGGATATACAAAAATTCCACGATGGAGGCATAACCATATTCATGCCAACACTGATATCAATGGTTAACGGCGGGGTGACACTTGCATATCACAACAGCAGAGCAGACAATAATCAAAAGACATTCTTCCATAACTCCCTGAAGCAATTCAGCGAGGTAAAAATATTGGAAGAGTCTGATATCAATATATGCCAGAACATGACGGCAAGCTTTCCGGGCTTTTTTGCAGAAATAATGCTGGAATTCGTCAAATCCGCATCTGTAAAAAGCCGAAATGTATCTGATGAAGAACTTGAGCATATGCTTTTAGTTTCCTTGCTTGGAGCATCAAGGCTGCTTTTGGAGAAAAATATGAGCTTTGAGGAAACCATAAATCGTGTATCAACCAAAGGCGGCATCACATATGAAGGAGTGAAGGTTTTCGAGAAAAGTCTCCCTGATGTATTTTCTGAAGCATTGTGCGCATCCATGAGCCGTTACAAAGAAATAACAAAAATTGCTTCCACGGATATCGACAAGCTGAAGTCACAGAAGTAATACAAAGACCCAGAGGGGACGGTTCTCCTTGTCCTTGGGTCAATTCTCCCTCTGGAGTCCTTATTCCATGCACCATTCCGGCAATGAGCCTTTTATAGCCCACCACGAACTTACACTTTCACCGGAAAAGCCTAATTTTCTGTAAATACTTGCCGCATCGGGATTATCTGTATACAAGTAAATCAATGAATTATCATAATGCTGTATAATGTTGTTTACTACGGCCATTCCATATCCCTTACATCTCATTGAAGATGTTGTGTATACATCTGAAATGTAGACAACATTGCTATATTTTTCTGCCAGTGCCATACTGACAGGCTTTTTGAATTCATCATAAGCAAAAAACATTTTACTTCCCGAAGCTAATTGCTTATTCAAAAGCTTTACACCATACGTTTTGCCATTATCCTGCTCTATTGCCAGGCTGTATTCCCGCCCCTCAAGAGGAGGATTTATAGTTTTTATTTCAGGTTTTTCAGCAATTTTATCTTCGATACTGTTTGCATCCAAAGTCATAAACTCCATGTCGAATTCTCTTATTGCATACCCATGATTTATAAAATATGGCTTTAATATATCCAACTCTACCGATCCGAGGCGATTAAATATTTTAGGAACTATATTTCTCGAATCATAATATTCTTCTACTTCCATTATTATTTCATCAATATTTTCATTTCTGTAAACAACTGCATAATTTGATGTGTAGCTTTCTTTATTTTCTGTATCACAAAGCATTCTACCCCATGATGTCAATTTATGATCCAAATACGACATTGGGCTGTATTTTTCAAATTGAGTAATTTGTTCTGAATTTTTCATATGTTTTTCTCCTGAAGATATGTCGTAATAAAAACTATAAATTCTACTCTGATTTTATGTTTTCAACCACTAATACACCCGCGCAATGGGATATTTTATCATAATTACAGTAATATAAATCATTAAGACTATTCATTATATTATTCGCGACAAAATAAAATTCATCATTATCCCAGTCTTCCTTATGCAGCTCCCTGCATTTATTTAATTCCTCACTTGTTTCAAAGGAAACGTCTCCTATTAATATTTTACCATTTGTATTTAATAATTTTGTGAGAGCCTTTATAAATTCAACTTTTGCTTCGTCAGACAAATGATGAATCGCATATGTACTTATTATATAATCATATTTATGGCCTGCTATCTCATTTGGCAGACCCTTCGAAAAATCCCAGTTTATTAATACGGCATCAGGCATTTTATCCTTTGCAATATCTATCATACTGCTTGAAAAGTCAATTCCCGTAATACCGTAACCATCATTATATAATTGTGTTGTTAATACTCCGGTTCCAAATCCAATATCCAAAACATTTGAACTACTGCTTTCTCTAACCTTGCTGTAAATATAATTTAACACACCCTTATATCCGGCAAATGGATATTCATTGTTTTCTTCACTCAGATTTACGCTTTTATCATAACCATCTGCCCACAAATCAAATCCTTTACTGTCTAACATATTCGTTTTCTCCTCTTCACTATACCTCGCCCCGGAGGGGACGGTTCTTTTTGGGTCATTGTTAACTGTTTTTATTTAAAATTTTAAGTACTGTACCTTTGCTTATATTTGCTATTGCAGATATTTGTCTTGAAGATAGGTCAAATTCATATTTTAAATAAATTACTGTTTTATTTCTTATATCACGATTTTCTCTCATTGATAAATCTTTAGAACATAATCCTTTTGGCAATAAAATATCGTTTAAGGCTTCTATAGCTTGTCTTTCTTTCTCTACTTTTAATTCTTCTTTTTCTATAAAATCTATAAACTTAATATCACAATCTAAATTACTAAAATTAATAAATTGTTTGATAGCCAACGATATGTTTTCAGAAAATAAATTTAGTACTTTATCAGTTACTAAGTCATTTCTTTTCTTGGTACTGATATAATCATTATAACTACTCCATAGATATTTTTCCGGCGAACTTACTATACCTGCTTTTACCGGATTGTTATGGATATATCTTACAACTGCCAATAAATAATCATCATTGTCTACAATTTCACTTTTAAATCTATCCTGAAACAGATGCCCCACTCGTTTATATCTTTTATTGAAATAATATACATAGCTAACATTAATTCTTTTCATTAATATTGCTATATTGTCATCTTCTTCATGTAATAATAAATGAACATGATTGTTCATTAAACAATAAGCATATATACGGATGTTTTCCTCAGAAGCTTTTTCAAACAGTGTCGAAATAAAGCGTTTTCTATCTTCGTTATCCAAAAAAATTATTCTTTTATCATTGCCGCGTATCATAATATGATAAATACCTGTGTCGCTATGTACCCTTGCTTGTCTTGGCATATTACCACACTCCTTAAATTATCTTATATGTAACAAAAGGATTATGCCTTGCTATGATGAAATAATATAAATAACTATTGTTTCTATAACAATATACTATAAAAATATACATGTCAATACGGACTTGTTAAATAGTGGAATTTGCAGTGTATGCGATTCACAAAATCAAGACTCTCGTTGGGTCATATGTGACCCAAGAAGAACCGTCCCCTCTGGGTCTCCCCTCTGGGTCTTTAAAAGCGTAGTTGGACTGATGTGCCTTCTCCTTCTTTGCTTTTTATATCAATTGTTGCGAGGTGAGAGTCCAATATACTTTTTACAATCGTTAGACCTATACCGCTTCCCTCAGTTTCATGCCTGCTTTTATCTCCTCTGTACAGCCTTTCGAAGATATAGGGCATGTCTTCATCGTTTATGCCTATACCGGTATCTTTGATTCCAATTATTATTTTATCGTCATTTTTACTTAAATTAATATCAACCTCTCCGCCTTTGTTTGTGAACTTGATGGCGTTATCAATGATGTTTATAAATACTTGCTTTAATTTGTCCTCATCACCGTTTATATAGTATTTTTCATTTTCATAACTAAAATTAAACGCAATGTTTTTTTCTTTTGCTTCTGACGAAAAATCCTTATGCATATTTTTTAGCAATGAAAGCAAATCCACCTTATGAAAATTTAATTTCATGCTTTCATTTTCAAATTCCTTTAATTTGTCTAAATTGTTTAACAGTTTGCCGAATCTGATTACCTCATCATTCAAATGAGACAGCCTTTCGTCAGATACGGGAAATATACCGTCAATCATTGCCTCTAAATTATTTTGAAGCACGTTTAAAGGTGTTCTTACCTCATGAGAAATGTCAGAGACGAGGCGTTTTCTTAAGGCATTCTGATTATCTAATTTTTCTGCCAGCTCATTTATACTGTTTCTTAGGTTTGCTATTTCTTCTATATTTGTTTTTATGGTAGTTTTTTCTTTAAACTCACCTTTTGACAGCTTAACGGACATATTCGAAACCTCTGTTATCGGCTGCGAGAATTGCTTTGAATAATACAAGCTGACAAAAATTATTATAAAAATTGTAACAATACCACTCATCATTATGCTTTTATTCACAGAAGATTTAAATGCGGCATCTTCATCCGTCATTAACAGTGGAGAATATTGTCCGATTTCAACATATCCCACAATTTCATTTTCAAAGTGCAATTCAAATTTCTTCGTTAAATAAACACCCTGATCCTGCACTTTCATATCATGAAGATGAACTTTATTGCGTATATCCATTGGATTCATACCCCAAACTGGTATATTATTAATGTTATAAAGAGTTAGATTGTAATTGCTCATATATGCTTCATGCAATATTTCTACTCCCGAAATTTCATTCCATTGACCTTCATTTTTATATAGCTCTTCTAATTGTGTAACTATTCTTTCATATCTTTTGTTTTGAACTGCTGTCATATAATCTTCAAATATATGGTTAATGGTAAAGTTAACAAACAGCATTATAAGCAAAATAGCCATGATGGAACAGGATATAATTAAAATGCTTAATCTCTTTCTTATTGTATGCATCAATTTTCACCGCCGAATTTGTACCCAAGCTTGGTTACGGTAATTATATACTTGGGATTTTTGGTGTCTTCTTCAATCTTTTTACGGATATTTTTTATGTGCACATCAATAGTTCTGTCGTATCCGTCAAAATCCATGCCGAATACCCTGTCTATAAGCTGTTCTCTTGATAATACCTTTCCATTATTCATAATTAATACATATAGAATATTAAATTCGTTGGGAGTAAAAGCTATTTCCATACCCTTTAATTTTACGGTTCGTTTTTCATAATTAACAGATAAATTACCGTCATCATATATATTTTCCGGATCATTGTTTTTATTAAGACGTCTGAATAACGCATTTATTCTTGCCGTTAATTCTCTCGGGCTGAATGGCTTAACCAAGTATTCGTCCGCCCCTATATTCAAGCCGTCTATCTTCTCTGTCAATGAGCCCTTTGCAGTAAGCATAAATATATGTACATCGGAGAATTGTCTTATTAGTTTACACACTTCTTCTCCGCTGATATCAGGCAGCATCAGATCAAGTATAATCAAATCAATATCATTTTTCCTGTTGATTTCTATACCCTCAAGACCTCTGGCAGTCAAAAAAACATTGTATCCTTCCCTTTCAAGATATGCCTTCACAACTTCTGAAACTCTTTCATCGTCTTCTATCAATAGTATATTTTTCATATAAACTCCATAGCTTTTTTGGACATTCCGTTAAAAATAATATAGAGCATTGACCCGATATTGTCAACGCTCCATTAGATGTATTTAAATTTAATATTATTCTGCTATTAAATAATTTCTTATTTCCTCTAAATCAATATTATCTATGCTGTCCACAACCTCTATTATACCTAATAATGCATTTCCCTTTACAATTCCGTATAGACTTGTTTCAACCGGGGTTATCTCAACCTGATTTATACCTTTAACTGCTGTAAAGGAGGTTATTTCTTCGCCTGTATAGCCGTCGGCTATAACGTACGTTCCATCTGCATTATCGAAATCCGTGAAATCAAATGTTATTACGGTCGTACTGCCTTTTTCAACAACAGCTGCCAATGGCTGCAATTCATAGCCTATACCGCTTATTTTGAGAGCATTGTTTTCTGCCTTGCCTATAAGCATTTCAGTCGGCACCTTTGATATATCATCGCCGTAAATGCTCGGCGGGTTATAGTAAGAAGCAGTATCCTCATCTACAGGCATAGAGCAGCAGCCCGGTCCCGTAGACGGTGCGGGGATTGACGGATCAGGCACCGATGTGTCAACCGTATCAAGTTCATCAACCACCTTTATAATACCGTTTATCATACCCATCCAGCAGCTGAATCTCATGTCGCTGTCATTTGGAGTGAATTCCAATATATTTTCGCCTTTATTTATTTTAATTTCCTTATCGATTGAAGGTATTATTATGGCATTATTGCACGTGTTTATTAACTCACCGTCAATAATCCACTTTACAGGTATATCTTTTTGTACATAAAAGGCATTGGGAGTGAATCCTCTGTTGTCTACGGTCATATTGATTATTTGTACGCCATCCTGTATTACCGCCTTTGCAACGTTGGGGTTTTCTTTGTCATCGCTGAGATCATTTTTATCCAGAGCCAATACGGCGGGATTTAAATTATATCCCAGCATTGACAAGCCTCTGTTGCCCATAATTATACCAAGAACTATTATCATTACTCCGCTTAGCTTTAACAGCCTTTTGGTATATCCCTTGCTTAACAAACCGGATACTGCTCCAAATGTAAGCATCAAAGGTACTGTTCCCAAGGAAAATATCATCATGGAAAGGGCTCCCTTTACAGGGCTTCCCGTTCCCAAAGCAAATATCTGCATCGTCTGTAACGGTCCGCAGGGCATAAAGCCATTTAACAACCCAACTATGAACGGAGAATTGCTTTTGTTTTTAAACTTACAAAATGAATGGGGCAGCTTTATTTGAAGCTTTCTGAACAAACTGAATCCAAACATATTCAACCCCATCACAATCATAAACAGCGCCGCAACAATCTGTACTGCTGCTTTTGACTTAAACGACAGGGAAAATATAGAGCCTACCGCTCCTATTATTCCGCCAAGAACAGTATATGACAGTACTCGTCCTGCATTATAATATAGTGCCGGCTTCATAGCCTGAAGCTTATCTTCACTTTCGTTATTAACTGTCTGAGAGAGCATTATACCTCCACACATACCTACACAATGTATGGAGGTTAAAATTCCTACAATAAACAGCACCGCATAGGAGGCATTGTTCAATTGCGATTCCATATCGAATCCCGCCGTATTAAATCCAAGAATTAAAATAGCCGCAACAATGATAACCATACCAAAAAATTTATAATCACTGTTTTGCTTCGTACCGTAACCGGCGTCATTTATTGCTTTATTAATATTATTATGACTACAGACATCATCGTCATATTCAATTTCCGCAAACTGACCACTGTAGCTTGCTTTTGCCGCTATAACTCCATCAACGTTTAAGGCAGCTCTTTCCACCCTCTTTTCACAAGAGCCGCATGTCATATCATAAACCTTTATCTTTTCTTTTTTAATCATAATTCACCTGCTTTATTAAGAATTTGCACGTATTAAAAAATAAATCAACAATATAAATGCACTAATTGCAGCAGCAGAAATAACATATTCTTTTAACGTGTATTTTTTATTCGGTCTCGGACCACTACAGCAACCCATTTTATTACATCCTTTTCCTTTTTTACTATTTTAAATGATTACTATGAAGAAATTATGTAGACAATTTTTATTTTCTTCATAAAATCTTCACATTTGTTAATTATAATAATGTTAAGAAAAACAAAACTTTTACAGGAAATCTCCTAATATAACTAAATTTAAATATTACCGCCCTATAGGCGGCGAAAATATTTAAATTTTTTCAGTGGAAAACCACCACTGAAATCGTTAAATGACGGGCAAAGCCCTTATTGAAGTTTAGAACAAGACCATCGTTTGCTGGACGATGGTCTTGTTCTATGTTATATTAAATTTTTCTGCTTCGAACCACGGTAGCGTGTATGAAACTCCTTTAGCGCAGAATACTGATGTTGATGTATTTTCAACGTCTCTTTCCTTGTCGTATCCTATTTTTTCTACAACCTCATCAGAATTTCCACACAAATCATATCCATCATACATTAAGCTTATACTTCCTGTTCCCTTTGTAAAGGAAAGTAATTCAACACCATACTCCATAAAAGATTCGACAGGTCCTCTTCCTTTAATACATGCGTTTCCCGTATCAAGTACTATCGGCTCGCATGATCCCCTCAGCTTTTGAACATCAGACATTATTCTTCCGATATATAATTCTTCTGCATAGATTTCGAATTTGTAATAGGGTTCTAATAAAATTGTTTCTGATTTCTCCAATGCCTGCCTTATAGCTCTGTATGTTGCCTCTCTGAAATCACCGCCTACGGTGTGCTTTATGTGAGAACGTCCATTCGTAAGAATTATTTTTATGTCGGTAATTGGCGAGCCTGTCAGTACTCCCTTATGAACCTTTTCAGACACATGACTTTTAATAATATTTTGAAAGTTTGATGCTAAGTTATCCACATGGCATTCATTCTTAAAAATTATTCCGCTTCCCCGTTTAGCAGGCTCTAATCTTAATTGAACCTCAGCAAAATGTCTTAAGGGCTCAAAATGACCGTAGCCTGTTACTGTTGATGCTACAGTTTCCTTGTATTCAACCTGAGGAGCTTCAAACGACACACTTATGCCGAATCTCGATGATATAACCTGTTCCAAAACCTCTAATTGAATTTTACCCATCACGCTTATCAATATATCACCTTTTTCTTTGTTATGAGATATCGAAAGCATGGGATCTTCAGATTCTAAAATACGCAGCTTTTCCATAATTGTAATTGAATCCGTTTTATCCAATACTCTTACCCTTGATTTAAGCGCTGCCGTAAGTTTAAAGTCATTTACATCCTCTATTATGGTTCCCCCATTCCTTAATACCGTACCACATATAGGGGCTGTCAGACCTACAGTTGCAAATACATCTCCGGCGCTAATTTCAGTTTTAACTTCATATTTCATACCATTATATAATCTAATTTCATTTACCTTTTCCGAGAATTCATCTTCTCCTCTGATAAATAAAAATTCATCTTTAACACTCAGCTTTCCTGATAACAACTTTATAAACGTTAATTTTGTTCCCTTTTCATCATGGAGAATTTTATAAACCTTTCCCCTAAATGTAGAATTTTCTCTATTATGATAATCCGTACCCGTCAGCCTTGAGAATATTTCCAAAAACGTATCTATTCCATTTCCTTTCAAAGCAGATCCGCTTATTACAGGAAATAACTGCCTCGCTTTTATAAGGCTGATAATGATTTCATATGCCCTTCCCGCATCATAATTCTCATTTAAATATTCTTCCATAAAAATTTCATCATACATGGCAGCATACTCCAATGATTCTTCATTGATAATATCTTCCGGCGAATTCAAATAAATGATATCATTTGTAAGCCTGACTTTTATTTCGTTTATTACCGTATGCAAATTAAAACCTTCAATATCTGTTTTATTTATAAATATAAATGTAGGTATATCATAATCCTTTAAAAGTTTGAACAATGTTATCGTATGTGCCTGTACACCCGAGCTTCCGCTGACTAATAAAATTGCATAATCCAATGCAGAAACTGACCGCTCCGTTTCTGCCGAAAAATCTATATGTCCCGGTGTATCTATTATGTAGTAAGTATCCTCCTTATAATTAAAATACCCCTCACTTGAAAATATCGTAATTCCTCTTTTTTGTTCAATATCAGAAGTATCCATACTTGATGTTTTATGGTCCACTCTTCCAAGGCTTCTGATGCTGCCGGTTAAATAGAGAAGGTGTTCCGTAAATGTTGTCTTTCCGGCATCTACATGTGCAAAAATACCTATGGTTTTTTTCATTTATTCATCCTTTGATTTTAATAACTAATGCAATTTTATATGAATTCAACGACTTATTCAATCAAAACTTTTATGTAATGTGTTGTGGGTGTTTCGTGGGTTTCGTGGGGACGGGGTATCTGTCATCTTTTTTTGATGACGGCAACCTCGTCCCCTATTGTACTATTGTATTTAATATTGTATTTCTCTGAAAAGTATATATAATATTATTAGTTTGTATTTTTTGCTATATTATTTTTAACGAGGACTATAATGGACTTTCTGATTTCAGTTTTTATTTTTACGGTATCCTTGATTTTCAGCTTGATAAAAAATATTTCGATACTTATACCATTGATTGTAGGAATGCTTGCTTTCTCAATAACCGCATTCAACAGAGGCTATACGCTTAAATCAATATATACGATGATTTTAAAGGGAATGAAAAAAGCTTTGTCACTAATGCCTATTTTTGCATTAATAGGAATAATCACTGCTGTCTGGAGAGCAAGCGGTACGATTCCTTTTCTTGTTTATTACGGAACAGAATTGATGAATCCGGATTATTTTGTATTGTTTGCTTTTTTACTGTCATGTCTGGTTTCATTTGCTTTAGGTACAAGCTTTGGGACAGCCGGAACTATCGGAGTTGTATTAATTGTATTGGCTAAGGGCGGAGGTGTAAATATAAGTGTTGCAGCAGGAGCTATAATTTCAGGAGCGTTTTTTGGTGACAGATGCTCACCTACATCTTCAAGCGCTAATCTGGTTGCAGCCATTACAGGCACAGATTTATACGATAATGTAAAAAGGATGTTTATAACAGGAATTTTGCCCTTTGCCGCCACTGTTATTATCTATTTTGTTTTATCAAAGCAAAACCCTGTTAAATTAAATGAGAGCACACTATTAAATGATATATCGTTTTATTTTGATTTAAGCATTTTAACCGTGCTTCCTGCCGTCATTATTTTCCTTCTTGCTCTTTTCAGAAAAAATGTTAAAACTTCAATGATATTTAGTATAATAGCAGCAATTTTCGTTTGCGTGTTCATACAAAAAATGGATATCCCTGAAATAATTAAAACTATGATTTTTGGATTTAAATTGAATTCGGACAGAGAAATTTCCCAAATTATATCCGGTGGCGGATTATTGTCAATGACCGGTGTTTCGTTGATAGTTTTAATTGCATCTTCTTATTCCGGCATATTTGAAGAAACCGGAATGCTTAACGATATACAGGGCATCCTGAAAAAAATGAGCAATAAAATAGGCATTTATTTAACCACATTGTTTACCGGCTTTGTAACCGGTGCCTTTTGCTGTAATCAAACATTGCCTGTTTTATTGACATATCAATTAATGAATAAAATTTATATTGAAAAAGGATTAACCAAGGAGGATATTGCAATAGACATAGAAAACACAGCAATCATGACATCTGAGCTGTTTCCGTGGAGTATTGCCATAGCTGTACCCCTCGCCACATTGTCGGCTACCCCGGCAAGCATCCCTTACGCAGTATATCTTTACCTCGTTCCATTGTTGAATATAATTAGACTTAAAAGAATGATTAAGATGTTAAATTAATCCGATATTTCGGTATATGTTCAATATTTTTTTATATCGAATGTATCCTGTAAAAGTACCCAGTTCTGAGTAAAGGGGTATCCTAATCCCCAGTAGCTTAAACCTCTTAAGTCGTATTCTTTCACGGCATCAAATTTTGCCCGTGCGCTTCTCGCATCCTCAAACCATACTTCATGATCATTGCCCTCCGAGTCCGTATAACTGAAAAACGGTGATTGTGCCAAGCTGTCATACTGTATCTGTACATTGTGAGCATATGCTCTTTCCATGGCTTCCTCGACACTTATGGTTTCCGCTGTATCTCCTTGAGCAAATGGGATTTTCCAATCTCTTGCATATATTTGAAAGCCCATTAATATTTTATCCCGCGGAATAACCTCCACTGCATAATCTAAAACCCTTTTTATTTCATTAATAGGTGAAATAGCTCTCGGCTGCCCGCCTCTCCATCCCCATTCATAGGTCATCAATACCACAAAATCAACAATTTCTCCATGCGCAGGGTAATCGTGTGCTTCATATAAAAGCCCTGTTTGCTCCGCACTTAGCTTTGGTGCTAATGATGTAGAAATAAAAAATCCTTCGTTATGTAACCTTTCGGCAGCAGTTGTCAGGAAATTATTATATGCTTCACGATCCTCAGGCAGCACATATTCAAAATCAACATTTAATCCCTGATATCCCTTTTCTTTCATAACCTCAATTATATTATTTAAAAGAGCATCTACTGTATCAGGATTGTTCAATACCTTATTGGCTATATTTTCACCTGCAACGTTCACGGTAAAATTTACAATTGCCATCATAGGCACGACGCCGTGTGATATTGCTTCTCCTATTAACGGTTCATCATCTATAGGGACTAAGCTCCCATCTTCATTTATCAAATAGGCAAACGGGCTCAAATATGTTAACAAATCACCAACCTCGTTTACAACAGTTATTCCTTCCTGATCAAAAAAATATGAAAATCCGTTTACCTCTATTTCCGGTTTTGGCTTCTCCGGTATTTTGAGTATTTGTCCAATATACAGACTGTCGGGATTTAATATCTGATTTTCCCATAATAAATCCTGCGCAGGGACTCCAAGGCTTGCAGAAATTTTCCAGACTGTATCTCCGGGTCTCACCGTATATGTATTTTGCTCTCTTGGAATTAAAAGCGATTGACCTACCAACAGTTGATTTGGATTTGTTAATCCGTTCGCTTCCATTATAGATACTACATCAGTTTTATAATAATCGGCTAAGCTCCATAAAGTGTCTCCCTCTTGTACCACATGTATTAACATAAGCTCCTCCTATACACATATTTAATACTAATATATTCAGGCTTATTTACATGATGACAAAAATCGCAATCTGACCAAGGCTGTTGAGAAGGCCCGGCAACCTAGATTCTTCCTATGTCTTTCCTATACTGCATCCCTTCAAATTCAATTCTTTCGATATTTTTATACACTTTTTCTCTTGCTTTTTCTATGGTTTCATCAATTGCCGTAACCGCTAAAACCCTTCCTCCGTCGGTTAAAATTTTTCCGTTTGCAGCTTTAGTTCTTCCGTGGAAGACTGTTATATCTTCATCTAATCTATCAAATCCTGTTATTTCTTTGCCTGTCTCATATTTTTCAGGATATCCTCCCGAAGCAAGAACAACAGTTACACATTTTTCATCAGTCCACTGTAAATCTTCTTCTCTTAATCCACCATCAATGCATTTGAGCATTATTTCTGCCAAGTCAGATTTTAACCGTGGAAGTATTACCTCCGTTTCAGGATCTCCAAAACGTGTATTGTACTCCAAAACCTTAGCTTTTCCATCCTTAATCATAAGCCCTATAAACAAGACTCCCTTAAAATCAATATTTTCGTTTTTGAAGCCCTTTAAAGTAGTTTCAAGGATATTATCCTTTATGTAGCTTTTTAATTCGTCAGTATAAACAGGATTTGGTGAAAAACAGCCCATTCCTCCGGTATTAAGACCTTTGTCTCCGTCTGAAGCTTTTTTATAATCCTTTGCGCTTTCCATTGGTATCAATGAACTTCCATCAGCAAAGCACAAAAGGGAGCTTTCGATACCATCGAGAAATTCTTCAATAACGACCGTGTTTCCCGCTTCACCGAATTTCTTTTCAGTCATTATGTCATCTATGGCATTTCTAGCTTCCTCTATAGTCTCGCATATTAAAACACCCTTACCTGCTGCAAGTCCGTCTGCTTTTACAACCACAGGAACATTAAACTTGTTAAGATTTTCTTTTGCATCATAGGCGCTTGTGTGAACCTCATATTTAGCTGTGGGAATGTTGTATTTTTTCATAAATTCCTTGGAATATGATTTACTTCCCTCTAACCGTGCTCCTCTTTTGTCAGGGCCAAAAACCTTGATTCCTTTTTCTTTAAGCATGTCCGTAAGCCCTAATACCAACGGAAGTTCAGGTCCTATAACGACTAAATCAATTTCATTGCTTACCGAGAATTCTGTAATTTTATCTAAATCATCCACCTTTATATCTATACGTCTCACTGCTTGGGAAATACCTCCATTGCCGGGAGCGCAATATATTTCTTTAACTGATTTGCTTTGTTTAAGCTTGTGGCAGATTGCATGCTCTCTTGCACCGTTTCCTATAACTAATACCTTCATAATTCACCCCTCAGTGTTTAAAATGTCTCATGTCCGTAAATAACATTGACATATTATTTTTGTTGCACACTTCAATTGACAAATTGTCCTTAAGAGATCCACCCGGCTGTATTACGGCAGTTATTCCTGCCTTGGCAGCTTCCTCCGCACAGTCCGAGAACGGGAAAAATGCATCCGATGCCATGCTTGCGCCCTTTAAGCTGTCAGCACCCAAGAATTCAATTGCATGTTCAATTGCCTGCTTGCACGCCCAGATGCGATTTACCTGTCCCGGTGCTATACCTATGCTCTGTCCGTTTTTGACAATTACTATGGCATTTGATTTTGTATGCTTCACAATTTTCCAAGCCATGAACAAGTCCTTTTTTTCTTGTTCTGTAGGCTCCTTTGACGTTACCGTCTTAATTTCGGACTCCACAAATAGATCAGGGAAAAGCTTGGAATCAATCGTCTGAACGAGAATTCCTCCCGCGACCTTTTTAATATCATAGGAATTTTCGTCCGGTTTTTCCGTAATATTCTCTATAAGCAAAAGTCGTATATTTTTCTTAGATTTAAGTATTTTTAATGCATTTTCCGAAAATGAAGGCGCTGCAACTATTTCTACAAAAATTTTATTAATTTCCTCTGCCGTTCTTTCATCAATTTCACGATTAAACAATACTATACCGCCAAATATTGATGTGGAGTCAGCACTGTATGCCTTTATATATGCATCATATATGTTGTCTGCTGTTCCCACACCACAAGGATTTGCATGCTTGCAAACTACTGCCGCCGGTTCTTCAAATTCCTTTAATAGTTCAAGTGCACCGTTCGTATCGTTGATATTATTAAACGACAACTCTTTACCGTGAAGCTTTACCGCAGATGTAAGCATACCCTTGCTGTTCGAAATTTCTTTATAAAACGCCGCTTTTTGATGAGGATTCTCTCCATAACGCATATCCTGCAGTTTTTCGTACGTTAAAGTAATTGTTTGTGCAAAGCTTGAATCATTTCTTTCTTTTTTCATATATGCTGCAATTAGCGCATCATACTGCGCCGTATGCTCAAAAACCTTTGAGCATAAATAAAATTTAGTATCGAGAGATACTTCATTGTTTTCTTCTAATTCCTTTATTATTAATTCATAATCATCAGGGTCCACAGCTACAGCAACGTCGTGATAATTTTTTGCTGCCGAGCGAAGCATTGTGGGTCCGCCTATATCTATGTTCTCTATAGTTTCCTGTCTGTCGGCATTTCTTAATACGGTTTGCTTAAAAGGATATAAGTTTACGATGACTAAATCTATTGTATCTATATTTAGCTGCGAAAGCTGCTTCATATGCTCATCATTTGAACGAATTGCCAATATACCCGCATGTATATTAGGATGAAGGGTTTTAACTCTTCCGTCTAAGCATTCGGGAAAGCCGGTTACCTCTGAAATTCCTTTTATATTTATGCCTGCGTTTTTCAAAACGTTGTATGTGCCGCCCGTAGAAATAATTTCAATACCTAAGCTGCTGAGTCTTTGTGCAAATTCAACAATTCCTGTTTTATCTGATACACTTATTAATGCCCTCATTTTTTCTCCTTATCTTATTACTACTCTTCTTCCCTCCACGCGCAATCTGTCTTCGCAATACATTTTAACTGCAAGAGGAAGCAAGCGGTGTTCTGATAAAAGCACCTTTTTTTGAAGCGTTTCTGCAGTATCACTATCCGACACACTTACTGCTTCCTGAAAAATTATCGGTCCTGTATCTGCTCCTTCATCTACAAAATGAACGGTAGCACCGCTTATTTTTACGCCGTAATCTATGGCTGCCTGATGTACTTTTATGCCGTAATATCCTTTACCGCAAAATGAAGGAATCAGCGAAGGGTGGATATTTATTATATTATTTTTAAATTCTGCGATAAATTTGCCTGACAGTATTTTTATATATCCCGCCAATACAACTAAATCAATATCACGGCTTTTAAGCTCTGTTATAATTGCTTCATTAAAAAGCTCGAAGCTATTATATTTCTTTTCATCTACAAAGACTGCATCTATGTTGTTGAGTTTTGACCTTTCTAATCCGTAAGCATTATCTTTGTTGGAAACAACTACAGCTATTTCACCGTTTATATTTTCTTTTCTTATTTCATCAATCAATGACTGCAAATTAGTGCCCGAGCCGGAAATCAATACACCTATTTTTTTTACCGGCATATTTTCAGTCCGCCTTCCCTTTTAACAGTCTTACCCATCATTACCGGTTTTTCACCCACGGATTTTAAATAAGCGATAATATCTGTTGCCTTATCCTTATCTACAGCTAAAACCATTCCTATACCCATGTTAAATGTTGAATACATTTCATCTGTATCTATATTTCCTTCCTTTTGTATAAGCTCAAATATGGGTAATACATTAATGCTTTCAGTATATATATCTGCCGTAATGCCTTCAGGGAACATTCGCGGTATATTTTCGTAAAAACCTCCGCCCGTTATGTTGGACATACCTTTTATTTCAAATTTACTTATTAAATCTAAAATGAGCTTTGGATAAATTTTTGTGGGAACCATCAGGCTTTCACCTAATGTACAGCCTAATTCATCAATATATGCATCCACATCATAATTATTGCGGTCAAAAAACACCTTTCGCACCAATGAATAACCATTGCTGTGAATGCCGCTTGAAGGAATTCCTATCAAAATGTCTCCTTCAACTATTTTAGAACCGTCTATTATTTTCTTTTTATCGACTATACCCACACAAAAACCTGCAATGTCATATTCTCCTTCACTGTAAAGACCTGGCATTTCCGCAGTTTCTCCTCCGATTAATGCCGCTCCGGCTTTAATACATCCACTTGCTACACCCTTTACTATATCGGCTGTCTTTTCCGGCAATAGTTTCCCGGTCGCTATATAATCCAGAAAAAACAGCGGCTTAGCTCCCTGACAGATTACATCGTTGACACACATTGCCACCGCATCCTCACCGATGGTATCATGCTTATCAGTTTTAAACGCAATCATAAGCTTCGTTCCCACACCGTCTGTACCGGAAACAAGGACAGGCTCCTCATAAGCATCTTTATCTATTGCGAACATTCCTCCAAAGCCGCCTATATCGGAAACTACGCCATCCGTATACGTTTTTTTAACGTGATCTTTTATTAATCTGACTGTTTTATATCCGGCATGAATATCTACTCCGGAATCCTTGTAGGTTAATTTCTCAGACATATTATCTCCCCTTTACATGTTTTTGTTGGGTACTTCCATAGGATAATCACCGTTTAAGCAGGCAAGACAGTAGCTGTTATCGGATGATGTGGATTTAACCAGACCCTCTATACTTAAATAATGAATACTGTCGGCATTTATAAATTCTTTAATTTCTTCAATTGTTTTGTTTGCCCCAATAAGCTTATTTCTGTCCGGAGTATTGATACCGAAAAAACAGGAATGTGTTACAGGAGGTGAAGCAATCCTTACATGCACCTCTCTTGCTCCCGCTTCTTTGACCATACTTACTATCTGCTTTGTCGTTGTACCCCTGACTATACTGTCATCTATTAAAACCACTGTTTTATCCTTTACAATTTCCTTCAGAACACTCAGCTTAGTTTTAACACCCTGTTCTCTAAGTACCTGATTTGGCTCAATGAAGGTTCTTTTTGCGTATCTGTTTTTTATAAGACCCAATCCAAATGGTATTTTTAATTCTTCTGCATATCCTATGGCTGCGGGAGTTCCCGAATCCGGAACCGAAAATACAAGGTCTGCCTTTACAGGCGCTTCCTGTGCCAAAATTCTTCCCGAATTATACCTGGTTTCATATACGTTAACTCCGTCTAAGTTGCTGTCCGGCCTTGCAAAATAAATATGCTCAAATATACAAAGCTTTTTCTGAGCATATCTGTCGCTTTTAATACTCTTAACCCCTTCGCCGTTAATTACAACAATTTCCCCCGGCTCTATATCTCTTATAAATTCACCGCCCATGGCACTTATTGCACAGCTTTCCGAAGCAAGAAGATATCCGTCGTCCCTTTTACCTAAGCAAAGAGGCCTTAATCCGAAATAGTCCCTTACCCCTATCAATTCTTTTTCAGTCATAAACACAAATGCATAGGCACCTTTGATTATTTCGGTGATATTTTTAATTGAACTTACTATATCTCCCTTGTTATACCTTGCAAGCATATTCGCGACAACCTCAGAATCGGTTGATGTCTGAAATATTACACCGCTGTCTTCAAGTATGTTTCTCAAGGAACCGGCATTTACCAGGTTGCCGTTATGGGCCAAGCCGATGGAACCCTCCTTATAGCGTACAACCAGAGGTTGTGCATTTTGCTTTTCACTTTCGCCTGTCGTTGAATATCTTACGTGTCCTATGGCAATATCTCCCTTGTACCTGTCAACCACTTCAGGCGTTAAAACATCGGCTACCAAGCCCATGTCCTTATGGAATTCTATTTTTTTACCGGTATTAATTGCAATTCCCGCACTTTCCTGACCTCTGTGCTGAAGAGCAAACAGCCCGAAGTAAATTAATTGAGACGCAATATCCGGTCTACTTGTATATAATCCAACAACTCCGCATTCCTCATGAAGCTTATCGTCATCCAAAATTTCGTAGTACATAATCTCTCCTTGTATAATGCTGCTTTTGATTATTTGCTGTTTATTCTTGCCAAAACTTCCTGATAAACCTCTTCAACATCTCCTAAATCTCTTCTGAATCTGTCCTTGTCCAGTTTTTTGTTTGTTTCAGCATCCCACAATCTGCAAGTATCAGGAGAAATTTCATCAGCCAAAATTACCTTACCGTCATAAATACCGAATTCAAGTTTAAAATCAATCAGCTTTATGTTTATTCCAAGGAAGAATTCTTTTAATATTTCATTCACCTTTAATGCGTATTCTTTAACTATGCTGAGCTCTTCATCTGTAGCAAAGCCCATAGCCTTTATATGGTAATCATTAATCATGGGGTCTCCTAATTCATCATTTTTATATGAGAACTCCAATACGGTTTCCTTCATAATTACGCCTTCTTCAATACCTAATCTCTGGGACAGAGATCCCGCGGCAACATTTCTTACTATAACCTCGAGCGGTAAAATTTTAACTGCTTTTACCAATGATTCATTGTCGCTTAAAAGCTCAATCTGATGTGTAGGTATACCGTTCTCCCCCAATAAGGAAAACAAAGCAGCCGACATTTTATTATTTACAACACCCTTGCCTACAATAGTACCTTTTTTTTCTCCGTTAAAAGCTGTAGCATCATCCTTGTATTCCACTATATATTTTTTCTCGTCATCTGTTCTGTAAACTTTCTTTGCCTTTCCTTCATAAAGCATCTCTAATTTTTTCATCTTAATCCTCCGTTGAATTTTTATTTTAATTTTTCTTGTAATTTTTTATCTTTTTCCATAACCTTTTCTGCCATTTGTTTTTTGTATGCATTAAACCTGATTCTTAATTCATCATATTTAACGGACAATATTTGTACTGCCAGCAGAGCTGCATTTTCGGCGCCGTTTATTGCCACTGTTGCAACCGGTACTCCAGGTGGCATCTGAACTATGGCAAGCAGTGCATCCATGCCTTCCAGATCCGATGATTTTATCGGAACGCCTATTACGGGAAGAGAGGTACAGCCTGCCAATACTCCGGGCAGATGAGCTGCCTTTCCTGCCGCAGCAATTATTACCTCGTATCCGTTCACATCTGCATTTTTAGCAAAGTTTATTGCTTCATCGGGAGTTCTGTGGGCAGAAATTACCCTCACTTCCGTTTCAACTCCAAATTCCTTTAAAATTTTGTAACCCTTTTCTACTACCGGGAAATCCGAATCACTTCCCATGATTATTGCTACCTTCATGATTCCTCCTTGCCTATTTGAAATATTGTACTCCCGATTCAAAGATTAATTGATTTTTTTCACCGGGTATATTTTTATATAAATTGTTGTCAATTCTTTCCGAGTGAGCCATTTTACCCAATACCCTGCCGTCCGGACTTGTTATGCCCTCGACTGCTTCTATTGAGCCGTTAGGATTATATAGACCGTCATAGGTCGGCTCATTATTTAAATCTACGTATTGAGTCGCTATCTGACCGCCTGCTTTCAGCCTGCTGATCCATTCTTCACTTGCGGCGAATTTCCCTTCCCCGTGAGATACCGGCAGATAATGAACATCTCCGGCACTGCACTTATTTAACCAAGGTGATGTGTTATTGACCACCTTAGTTCTGACGAAACCTGATACGTGCCTTCCTATTTTATTATAGGTAAGAGTCGGATAATCCTCTTTTATTTCCACTATTTCTCCGAAAGGAACGAGCCCAAGCTTTATCAGCGCCTGAAAACCGTTACATATGCCTATTATTAAGCCGTCTCTGTTATTTAACAAATCCATTACTGCTTCCTCTAAAAACTCGTTTCTGAAAACCGAAGCGATGAATTTACCGGAGCCTTCCGGCTCATCTCCCGCACTGAAGCCGCCTGGAAATGCAATAATTTGTGATTTTTTTATACGCTTATTCATCTCTTTAATAGATTCCGAAACATTTAAAGAGCTTAAGTTGTTAAAAATAAAGACGTCTGTTTCAGCTCCCGCCCTTTTGAAAGCCCTCTGGGTGTCGTATTCACAGTTTGTACCCGGAAACACAGGTATAAAAACCCTTGGCTTTGCTATATTGACATTAGCTTTTTTTCTGCTGACTCCGGAAATGCTGCCGCTGTTTATTTTTCCTTCCGCATCTTTTTTAACCGGATAAATATTTTCAAATGTCTTCATCCAATTGTTTTTAACTTCATTTAATGAGATACTGAATCCTTCACTTAAAGAAATTTCTTTATCAGAAGATGTAACTCCTATTTCTGTTCCTATAATGACTTCATCAGCTTCTAAAATAATATCTCCGTAGCTTGATGAGAACCATTCCTTTTTATCCATAATCATATCGTAGCTTGCCTTAAAGCCAATCTGATTTCCAAGGGTCATTTTACTTATGGCCGCAGCCACTCCGCCATATCCAACCGTATGTGCACTTAACACCTTTTTGTCCGATATCGCATCATGCAGTATCCCGTATTTATTTTTAATATCTTCAAAGTCAGGTATTAAATTATCGTCCTTCTTTATACTTACCAGCAAAACCTTGCTGCCTGCTTTTTTAAATTCGGGAGATATAATATTATTTACATCTGCTGCTGATACAGCAAAGCTTATCAGTGTAGGAGGTACATTCATGTCCTTAAAGGTTCCCGACATACTGTCCTTTCCGCCTATGGCGGGTACATTCAATTCATGCTGCACCTTGTAGGCACCTAATAATGCGCTTAGTACTTTTCCCCATTTTTCAGGCTCCTTATTCAATTTTTCAAAGTACTCCTGAAATGTTAACCTTATATTTCTGTAGTCCGCACCCATAGCCACAGCCTTTGCAACAGAATGAATCACCGCATACATTGCTCCGTGATATTGATTCAATTCAGATAAAAAAGGATCGAAGCCATATGTCATAATTGAGCACGTATTGGTATCTTTGTTAAGAACAGGTATCTTAGCAATCATTCCTTCCGCAGGTGTAAGCTGAGTAAATCCGCCGAAGGGCATCAGTACACTTCCCGCTCCGACAGTCGAATCAAATCTTTCAACCATTCCTTTTTGGCTTGCAACGTTTAAATCTCTTAAATTTTCAAGCCACGCTTCCTTTAAATCATTGTTACAAAATGACCTTTTGGCTTCTTTTTTTGCCGGCTCCTTTATAAATGCGATTACCCCTTGCTTAACGCCGTTTGTATCCAGGAAATTTCTGTCTATATCTAATATTAATTTACCTCTCCAGGTCATCTTTAATCTTCTGTCATCAGTGACCTCAGCTACTATAGTTGCTTCTAAATTCTCTTCATGTGCATATTTGATGAATTTTTGTGCATCTCCCTTGGAAACAACTACTGCCATTCTTTCCTGAGATTCTGATATGGCAAGCTCCGTGCCGTCCAGACCGTCATATTTTTTAGGTACTGCATCAAGATTTATATTTAAACCGTCAGCTAATTCTCCAATTGCGACAGAAACACCCCCTGCCCCAAAATCATTGCATTTTTTGATCACTAAGCTGACCTTTTCATTTCTGAATAATCTTTGGATTTTTCTTTCTGTTGGAGCATTACCTTTTTGAACCTCAGAGCCGCATTTAATTATTGATTTTTCATCATGTTCCTTAGATGAACCCGTAGCACCTCCAAGTCCGTCTCTTCCCGTTCTTCCTCCGAGGAGTATGACAACATCTCCTTTAACAGGTGCTTCTCTTCTTACATTTTCTTTTTTTGCAGCAGCTATAACCGCACCCACTTCCATTCTTTTTGCAACGTATCCGGGATGATAAATTTCATTAACATATCCGGTGGCGAGACCTATCTGGTTTCCGTAGGAGCTGTATCCCGCAGCCGCCTCAGTGGAAATTTTTCTCTGAGGAAGCTTACCCGGTATTGTATCTTCGATTTTTTGACGAGGGTCTCCGCTTCCTGTAATGCGCATAGCCTGATACACGTATGACCGACCTGAAAGAGGATCTCTTATGGCTCCGCCTATGCAGGTTGCTGCTCCGCCGAAGGGTTCGATTTCTGTAGGATGGTTGTGGGTTTCATTTTTAAACATCAGCAGCCACTCTTCATTTTCACATTCGACATCAACATTGATTGTTATACTGCATGCATTTATTTCATCAGAAATTTCCAAATCATTTAAATACCCTGATTTTCTTAATTCCTTTGCATTGATTGTAGCCAAATCCATTAATGATATATCTCTTTGTTTATTTTCATAAACGTATTTTCTTGAATTGAAATACTGATTAAGTGTTTTTTGTATTTCCTTATTGATTTTTCCGTTTTCAAATTCTATTTTTTCAATTTGGGTGTTAAAAGTAGTGTGTCTGCAATGATCCGACCAATATGTATCAATGACTTTCATTTCTGTTATGGTAGGATTTCTTTTTTCAGTATCTTTAAAATATTCCTGACAAAATAATAAATCCTCAAAGCTCATAGCAAGACCCATGCTTATGCGGAGCTCTTCTACTTCCTTTTCAGATTTATCTGTAAAATTACTTATATATTCAACATCCGAAGCTTCGGCATACTCCTCATAAAATGCAGCATAGCCGTCCAAGTCCGTTTCTCTTGAATCCACGGGATTGATGAAATATTTTTTTATCTTCGTTATATCTTCTTTTGTCAATTCACCTTCAAGAATTATTATCTTTGCATATTTAACCTTAACCTCTTCTTTGTCGGTAATTATCCGGATGCATTGAGATGCGGAATCAGCCCTTTGGTCATACTGTCCCGGCAAAAATTCCACAGCAAACACATTATCGGATTCTCCAATATCCTCAAAATATACATTGTCCTGATTGGGTTCGGAAAAAACTGTGGCAACCGCCCTGCTAAAATCATGATTGCTTAAATTGGATACTAAGTATCTGTTTAATATACGAATATTTTTTAAATTATTCAATTGCAGGTTTTCCTTAAAATCGTTCAGCAGATTTATTGACTCTGTGTTAAATCCTGATTTTTTTTCCACAAATACTCTTTTAACATCAAAATTCATATCGACCTTCCTTTATCTTAATAGGTGCTTGTTCTTTAACTAAATGATAACAAATAAGAAATTGTATGTCAATGATTTTCAAGATAATTTTTAAATTAATTTTAATTTAATTTCGTTATTATACGAATAATAGGTTTATGCTATCGTTGTTTATTCGTATTATTGCCTACGAAATAAGCAAGGCATATATTCCGCTTTTTGATGGAAATTTCATTAAAAGATTTACATTGTGATTATATTAATTATTAGTTATAATATATTTATAGAAATTTATCGGAGTGTTGATATGATTAATTCAATTTTGATAAACTACAAATTAATAAATGAATTAAAAATTCACGAAAATCTCAAAGAAGATATTTTAAAGTGTGTTCAAATAATTGTGGCAGAGAGGATACCCATCAAAAAAATCGGCTTATTTGGTTCGTGTTCGAGAGGAGAAGCAAATGCAACGTCGGATATTGATTTGGTGGTTATAACAAATCACCAAACAACAAGAGTAGAAAGAGGTTTAATTTTTGATGCAGTAAATTGCATAGACTTAAACACAAAGTGCGATATTGTCTTTTATACCGATGAACAGTTGATAAGCTCGAGCCGTTGGTTTGAAAAAAGTATAAAAGAAAATGTAATATGGATAGGAGGTATTTAATTGGCAACATATCTTGAAATAGCTGAAAATGAATACAAGTTTTTAATTGAAACTCTTGAAATAGGAGACTACGCTAATGTAGCCTATAAGTCTCAGCAGGCAAGTGAAAAGTACTTAAAGCACTTGGTAGAAATAAAAGGAGAACCTTCAAAGAATGTTAGGGAATTACTTCATACTCATAGCTTGCAAAGCCTTTACAGATATTTAAAGAATACATTAGATATAGAAATAGAGCTTGATATATCGGAGCTGTCATTGCTTACTTCTTTATATTATGATGTAAGGTACCCTAATATAAATTACTTTATACCGGATAAAAGAGAAGCAATGCTGTATATAGAAATAACAAAGGAAATAAGACGTAAGGTTTTGGCTATAATTGAAGAATAAAAAAAGACCCGCAACGGCGGGTCCACTAATTATAGATTGATTAAAACGTTCGACCTTCAAGGCGCCGGAAGACGGGCAACCGCAGCGCATTAGACATACATGAGGATTGACCGGCGCGGCTGCAACGAAGCAGGCGGGCGTTTTAATCGATCTATTTTATTCTGTGTATTCTTTTGAAGCTTCCTCACCTCTCAGAACTCTCAAAGCTCCATAGGCAAGTGCTTCCATTTCATTTTCCCCCGCCATTATTTCAACGGGAGCTATGAAGGATACTCTTTGCTTTATCCATGATGTAAGCATCTTAGAATAAGAAATACCTCCGGTTAATATGATGGCATCTACCTCTCCGTTAACAACGGTTGCCAGATCACCTATTCCTTTTGCAATCTGATATGCCATTGCTTCATAAATTAGCTTAGCTTCCTCATTGCCTGCATTAATCATTGACTCAACTTCTCTTGCATCAATTGTGTTTAAATATGCTCTTAAGCCGCCGTTTCCTCTTAATTTTCTATGCATGGTTTTCTTGTCATACTTGCCTGAATAGCAAAGATTTATAAGTTCCCTGCAGGGCACTCTTCCTGCCCTTTCCGGCGAAAACGGTCCTTCGTCATCAGAAACCAAATCAACGATTTTTCCTCCCGAATGTATGTTAATAGATATTCCACCGCCTAAATGAGCCACTATAATATTCAATTCATCGTATCTCTTGTCCTTGCTTTTAGCATACTTTATAGCCATTGCTCTCGTATTAAGAACGTGGCTCGCACTTGTTCTGGGAATATCCGGAGAACCTGAAATTCTTGCTATGTCAAGAAGCTCATCCGTCATAACTGAATCATAAATAAACGAAGGTATTCCCACTTCCTTTGCTATACCGTAAGCAATGGGTGCGGCAAGGTTTGATGCATGCTCCATAACGGGGCGTTTTTCAACTCGGTCAATCATTAAATCATTGATAGTGTAAGCTCCTGATTTCACAGGGGGAAGCATCCCTCCTCTTGCAACGACTGCCGACAATTCTTTTACATCAAAATTTTTTTCTTTTAAAAAAGACATAACGACTTCTTGTCTCATTTGTAATTGATCTTCTACGTTATCAAATGAATCAATCAGTTCTATAGGATGATCCAATGTCTTTACGAATATTTCTTTTTCATCCTCATACAAAGCAATTTTTGTCGAGGTTGAACCTGGATTTATAGCCAAAATTTTATAGCTCATAACTTCCTCACTTAATAAATTTTATAAGGACTTACCCGCCGTTAAGTAAAGCATGGCACTTTAACGGCAGGTTACCTTAATTTAATTATACCGCTTCCATTCCCGCGTTTAAAGCTTTAATATTTATTTCCACAAATTTATCCTTAACTAAGTCTTTTATTATGCTTTCCCAATCTATATCGGTTAAATTCATCGATTTTATCAGCGCTCCTAAAAGTACTACGTTCATTACCTTTGTGTTGCCTAATTTTTCGGAAATTTCTGCTGCATTTATAACCTTTGTATTTACCTTTTCACTTATTGCCTCGATTACTCCTTTCGGATAAGCAATCTTTCCGGAAAGTATCGGTGCCGAAGGTATTTCATGTTCATTTATAACGGCTATTCCGTCAGGCTTTAAGAATTCCAGCCATCTAATTGATTCCATCGTTTCAAATGAAACCAATATATCCGCATCTCCGATTCCTATAATAGGTGAGTGAACCTTTTCACCATATCTTACCTGTGTAGAAACACTTCCGCCTCTTTGTGCCATTCCATGAATTTCGGACATTTTAACATCATATCCTGCCTGTAAAAGACCTGTTGATAATATTTTACTTACGAGTATCGTTCCCTGACCGCCAACGCCAACTAATAGTATATTCTTAATCTTCATAATTAAACACCTACCTTACTGATAGCTTTTACAGGACAGACCTGCATGCACAATTCACAGCCTACACATTGAGCTTCATTTATATATGATTTTTTTATTTCATGCTGGAAGTGAATTGCAGGACAGCCTGTTCTTGCACATGCCTTACATCCGATACATATTTCCTGATCTACTTCACAAATACCTTGTATTGGTCCGAATTCTTCTATATCCTGTTCAGAATACTTCTTAAGTGCACAAGGATATCTTGTAATTACAACCGATGGTTCATTAAGTGCAAATGCCCAATCCATAGCTTCCTTCATAGCTTCTCTTCTTAACGGGTTTATTGTTTTTACGTGCTTGATACCCAAAGCCTTAACGATGGTTTCAATATCTGTTATCTGGGCTTCATCTCCCTGAAGAGAGAATCCTGTTCCCGGATTTTCCTGATGACCGGTCATGGCTGTTATTCTGTTATCAAGTATGCATGTAACAGTGTTGCTTTTGTTATATACTACGTCTAACAAGCTTGTCATTCCCGAATGGAAGAATGTTGAATCACCTATTACAGCAACCAGACGTTTGTCGTCATTATTCTTTTCGAATACCTTTTTAGCTCCGTGGGCCATACTTATGCTGGCACCCATACATACAACGGTATCCATTGCATTTAACGGTTCTGTACCGCCCAATGTGTAGCAGCCTATATCACCTGTTATCATCACATTCTTTCTCTTTGACAATTCATAGAAAAATCCTCTGTGAGGACATCCCGCACACAATGTGGGAGGTCTTCCGACAGCTACATTTTTATCATAGTCTATAGTAGGCTTTTGCGTTCCAAGCAATGATTTTTCAACTATATCAGGATTTAATTCCCATGTGTTGGGGATTTTGTCCTTTCCGATGCAGTTGATCCCTGCCGCTCTGATTTGTTCTTCCATGAACGGTTCTAATTCTTCTATTACGTATAATGTTTGAACTTCTTCCGCAAATTTTTTAATTTTTTCCATTGGAAGAGGAAATGAAAAACCGATTTTTAAATAAGAAGCGGAGTCTCCGAATACTTCTCTGGCATAATTGTATGCCACACCCGAAGATATAACGCCTATTTTCTTGTCATTCCATTCAATAAAGTTTAAATCTGTTTCATTAGAAAATTTCTCTAATTCTACAAGCTTTCTCTCGACTACTAAGTGTAGTTGCTTTGCAACCGCAGGAGCAATAAAATATTTACTTGTATCTTTTTTATACGGCTTAATAGGAACTTCTGTTCTTTCACCGACTTCAACAACCGACTTACTGTGACATACTCTGGTTGTCATTCTTATCATTACTAATGTATCATATTTTTCACTTATTTCTATGGCCTTAATAACCATATCCTTGCATTCCTGACTGTCTGCCGGCTCAACCATTGCAACCTTTGCCATTCTTGCATAATATCTGTTGTCTTGTTCGTTTTGTGACGAATGCATACCCGGGTCGTCAGCGCTTATCAATACCATACCACCGTTTACACCTGTGTATCCCATGGTGAAAAAAGGATCCGCAGCAACGTTTAAACCAACATGCTTCATAGCTGTCAAACTTCTTGCACCTGCGTAGCACGCACCTATTGCTGATTCAACCGCAACTTTTTCATTTGGAGCCCATTCTGCAACTATCTCTTTATAAGGAGCTATATTTTCTAATATTTCAGTACTTGGAGTACCTGGATATGCCGAAGCGTAATGAACACCGGCTTCGTATGCGCCAAGTGCTATCGCTTCATTTCCTGTCAATAACTTTTTCAATTTGTATCCTCCTTCAAATCATTTATAAAGTACCTACTTCCATCTTTAAGCTGTCCCATATTATTACAAAATAAGACACACAAAAAGACATACTACTATAAACATATATGCATTTTTTATGCCATAATTTTAATATTTAAATATTTTTATTAAATCGGACAATTTCAACACTTTAAATGTTTCAAGGATAAAACGATCGACAAAAATAAAAGTTAATGGGTTGAATGGTATGTAATTCACAACCCATTAACCCATTAACTTATTATTCCATTGACAGATAGTTGTATGCTTTTTTACCAAATTCAGTTATTACCGTTCCGCTTCTTCCCTTGTATATTTCTGCCATCTTATACTTTTCAAGATTGAGAAGTATGGTTCTTATTTCCTGTTCGCTGATAAATATGTCTTTGTTTTTAGCTATTTCACTGAGTGTGCGCCTTCCTAACCTCTGATTATTCCTACCTCCGCTCATTAGTTCTTCAAGAACAAAAATATATTTTTTTAAGTTGTTGCCTGCCTGCTCCAGGAATTCATAAATAATATTTTGTTCCGTTGAAACCAATTTATTATCAAAAGCTTTCACACTGTAATCCACGGGTATATCCTTCTCTTCCACTATCCTTAAGCCGAGGTTTACCAAGTATTCCACACAGTTTCTCAGCTCTCTGACATTACCCTTCCAGCTGTAGTTCACCAAAAACTCCTTTGCTTTATCAGTCAATATAAAATCACTTTTAAAGGATTTTTTCAGATAATCTACAAGCCCCAGTATATCTTCTCTTCTGCTTCGAAGGGGAGGAATTTTCAATGGAAGAACATTCAGCCTATAGTATAGATCCTCTCTGAATTCATCATTCTCCACCATTTCCTTAATATTTTTATTCGTTGCAGCTATTATTCTTATATCAACATCTATTATTCTGTCGCCTCCCAGCCGCACGACCTCTCTTTCCTGAAGTACTCTCAAAAGCTTAACCTGCAGGCTCATAGGCATTTCTGTTATTTCGTCCAAAAATAATGTTCCGTTATGGGCAAGCTCGAACAGTCCGGGCTTACCACCCTTTCGTGCACCAGTAAAGGCGCCCTCTTCGTAACCAAACAACTCACTTTCCAATAAGCTTTCCGGAAAAGCTCCACAGTTTACCGGAACAAATTGAAATTCCTTTCTTAAAGAATTATTATGAATTGCCTGAGCGAACAGTTCCTTGCCCGTACCCGTTTCTCCGGTTATCAATATTGAGGAATTAGATTTGGACATACGCTTAGCTATATTTTTAGTTTCTGTTATTGAATCACTTTCACCGAAAATATCATCAAAGTTATACTTTGCCGTATAACCTTTACCGATAAGCTTTTTTCTAAGCATATATTCTTTTTTTTCCAAGTCTGAATATCTTCTGATTATTGCAACAGCACCGTACATCTTCCTTGAGTGAAGCAGTGGATTAACCGATACGACTACATCATAACCGTTAATCTTAATTATTTTTTCTTCTACGGGCTTCAGGCTTTCTATTGTATAATCGAAAGGAATTTCAGGAAACAACTCACTTCCTTTTTTATTTAATACCTGTTCTTTATTAACAATTTCCTTAGCATTTTCATTGTATAAAAATATGTTTCCATCATTATTTACACCTATTACACCTGCATCTATATTCTGCATTAAAATATCAAGCTGACTTTCTCTCGAATTAGTAAGCCCTAAAATTTTCAGAAAACCAAAATTAGCTGTTCTTATTTCCTTGTAGCTTCTCACAACATCCTGTCTGTCTAATAAGGAAAGCAGGTCAAATTTCATGCCTATATCAATAATTGAGTTTATATCTAACAGGCTGTTGCCTATGTTGATTATTTCTTTATCAGCTTTCGGAGTATAGTCAGACTGCCCCAAAATTATAAATTTATCAAAATCATCGGCATTTGATGTCCAGAAAGAATTAAGTTCAATATGCCTTGCCCCCAACTGGTAAATAATCGAGATTATTTGCTCTGCCATTTCGGGGCTTTCATCTATTAATACAACCTCAGAGCCTTCATCAAGCTTAAATATTGTATCTAATCCGGACTTGGATATGGTTCTATGGGCAAATAAAAGCTCCGTATTCTTATTTACCTTGCTCTTTATTTGTTTATAAAGATGATATGAAGGAAACAACAATACATCTGCCTTTATCTCTGAATCCCCGTAGTTCCCCAAATCCTCTAAGGTATATGTCTTTATAGTGATTTTATCAGAAAATAAGCTTTTTATTTGATTGTAATAGCTGTTCACCGATTCTATGGTATAGCTCACTATTGCCAATGATTTCATCTTAGGTTCTCTCAATTTTTATTCTCCTGAAAGCATGGTTAAATTAATAATATCATTTTCTAAATCTATAATAATATTATTAATTTTTTTGTACTGTTCAATATCCATATCTTTATCTACATGATTCTTAGCTCTTTCTACCGCAACGTCAAATACTGTTTTTAATTCCTCTATTTCTGTTAACAGTTTATTTATAAGCTTTTCGTTAATTCCTCGGGGCCTCAGCACAAAACCTGCTTCCTTTGACTCCTGTACAGCTTCAGCGACTACGCTTTTCTTTATATCATAGACAACATTATATTCCGGTATAATACAATTTAATTTAAGCTGCTCTTTAACTTCTTTAGCAAAGCTTTCTTTTGCCGATTGTTCTCCATGTACTATAAATACACCTTTAGGCTTTTCCTTAAATCCCTTAAGCCAGTTCAGCAAACCATATTTATCGGCATGACCTGAGAACCCTTCTACATTGTGTATTTCTGCATATACATTAATATTTTCTCCCAATACCTTTACGTTTTTTTCTCCGTCTAATAATCTTCTGCCCAACGTTCCTTCTGCCTGATAACCAACAAACACTATACTGCATTCTTTTCTCCACAAATTATGCTTTAAATGGTGCTTTATTCTTCCTGCGTCGCACATGCCGCTGGCAGAAATTATTATTTTCGGTTCCTTTGAAATGTTAAGTTGTTTCGATTCTTCAGCATTATGGGTGTAATGAAGATTTTCAAATTCCAAAGGGTTGTCACCCTTCATTATATATCCCCTTGCTTCATCATCAAAAACATTTGCATTTCGCTTAAAAACCTCAGTCGCCTTAACGGCAAGAGGGCTGTCAATATATACGGGTATCTTTTTTAATTCATTTTCTTTCGTACCTATTTCATTCAAGTGACTGTCATAGTATTTGTTTAACTCATATATTATTTCTTGCGTCCTTCCTACAGCAAATGAAGGAATTATAACATTTCCTCCCCTTCTGACGGTTTTTAAAATAATATTAATCAACTCTTCTGTTCTGTGCTCTATGTCGTCATGGACTCTTTCTCCATAGGTTGCTTCCATAATTACATAATCGGCTTTTTCTATTACTGAAGGATTATTTAATAACGGTTTCTCACTCATTCCTATATCACCGGAATATACAAGTTTAACTCTTTCGTTATTATCCGAAAACCACATTTCAATAATAGACGAACCTAAAATATGACCTGCGTCGTTGAATTTCACAGTGAGCACATCATCTATTGCAACTATCTGATCATATTGAACTGTTTTAAAATACTGGTAGCTATCCAATGCATCTTTTTGCGTATACAACGGCTCCACTAATTTTCTTCCTTGTCGCAGTGCTTTTTTATTTTTCCACTCGGCTTCCGTTTCCTGAATGTGAGCTGAATCCAAAAGCATTATTTCGCATAAGTCGTAGGTTGACTTAGAACAATATATTGTTCCTTTAAACCCCTTCTTTACCAACAGCGGTATCCTGCCGCTGTGGTCTATGTGACTGTGACTTAATAACAAATAATCAATATCTCCCGGATTTACTTCAAACTCATCAATGTTGTAATCCTCATCTTTGCCCTGATACATACCACAATCCAACAGTATCTTTTTATCCTTGTATTGTATTAAATGGCTTGAACCCGTTACTCCTCTTACTGCGCCTAAAAATCTGATATTCATAAGTACCTCCTTCAATATAATACAATTATAAAACAAATGTGATATTATGTCAAAACGTTATCAGCCACACTCTTAACATTGTACTGGACAGTTAGAAATCATATCTATAGTTTTTCAGAAATTCAAAGATAATCGGCACTAAAAAATACCGACATTTTCTGTCGGTATTTTTGACTTTTGTTCATCTTATTTTTTAGCTTTCCATTTGTCTTGATAAAAACACACTTGCTGTCTTAACTAATTTTTCTTCAACTTCCGTCATTTTTACAGCTTTATCCTTTGATAAAAGCATTATTGCTCCTATCGGGTCACCATGAACTAATATTGGAGAAATTACCTGGCTAATGTAGTTATCAGGATTAAATTCATTGGCAGTAATTCTTATTGGCTTGGAACTACCGTTTGTTACATACATTTCTCTGCTTTCAATTATTTTTTCAAGCTCAGGGCTCAACCTTTTTTCTGCATAATCCTTTTTCGAGCTTCCGGATACTGCTATAACTCCGTCACGATCTGTTATAATTGCTGTATGTCTTGTTGTTTCAAACAAAGATTCAACATATTCTCCTGCAAATTCAGTTAATTCTCCTATAGGTGAATATTTTTTAAGTATTATTTCACCTTCTCTGTCTGTAAATATCTCTAAAGGATCCCCTTCTCTAATTCTCAATGTACGTCTTATTTCCTTAGGGATAACTACCCTGCCTAAATCATCAATTCTTCTGACAATTCCAGTTGCTTTCATTCTTAAGTTCCTCCAATGCATAATTTATATTTAAATGACATTTCTTTTAATATTTTCTATTATTTGCACTTTAATAGATTTTATCCTTTTTAATTTACGGATATTATTGGAAATATCATTAACATTATATAGCATTATTTTACGAATAGCAACATCTTTTTACCATTTTTAACATCTTCTTACTTTATTTCTATTTAATAACTATGTCAGCTTCATTTTTTAAGCTATCCAGCATTTCATTATATTTTAAATAAGTATAATACTGTGAAAGTGTGTCTCTTTCTGTTTCTATTGTTTTTTCTTCATCAGTTTTTTTATCAGTTAATTGTATAACGTGATATCCGAATTCAGATTCAACAGGTTGGCTTATATCACCTATTTCCATACTGAATGCAGCATCTGAAAACGGCTTAACCATTCTGATACGTGAAAAATAACCTAAATCTCCTCCTGTTGCCGCACTGCCGTCTATAGACACTTCCTTTGCAACATCTTCAAATTTTTCGCCTTCATTTATTCTTTCTATTACAGCTTTTGCTTCATCTTCAGTATTTACTAAAATGTGGCTTGCTCTGACTTCTTCCTGCATTTTGTACTCATCAAATATAGCCTGAAGGTTTTCGTCTGTAGGATTATTGAATTTATCCATTTCTATAGTCAGATAATGATTTATATAAAATTCCTTTTCTATTTCACCTCGTAAAAATTCCTCTGTTAATCCATTGTCTTTAAGAAATTTCTGATAATCTTCTTCCGAATTATTTAATGCTTTAAAATTTTGCATTTCATCATTTATTTGTTCTTCTGTAACTGAAATTCCGCTTTTTTGTGCTGCCTCGACCATTAATATATCCATTATTAATTTATCCAGCATTTCTTCCTTTGTAACTGCAGGATTCATTTTTATATAAAATTCATAATTCATATCCAATTCTTCCTGTGTTATTGGCTTGCCATTTACTGTTGCAACAACACCGTCTTCAGTTATCTCCTGAGGCTTATCGCATCCCGTAAAGGCTAACACCAATGTGAAACAAATCGTCAAAGCTAGTAATTTTTTTAATTTACTCATTTTTTCCTCCATGACAGGATATTAAATCCTGATTATAATTATTTAATATTTCTAAGAATTTTTCAAGCTCCTCAAGAATCTTTATCTGCTTCATCTGTTCTGAAGAATCCGAGGAATCTAATTTATATTTAACAACAGGATCCTTCGATACGTCAAACTTTATTTTTTTATTGAAGTTTTCAATAAAAAAACCTATCATATCCTGATTTAAATCACCATTTGAACAAAACTCAAAATTTACTGTGCCGTTTATCTGTGTAATAGATTTAATTCTAAGCTTCTTACTTAATGATTTTATATAAGAAATTTTAAGAAGATTATCAACCTGCTTAGGAGGATTACCAAAACGGTCAATTATTTCTTCTGTTATATCATATATATCATCCTTACTTGATGTGGCAGCAATCTTTTTGTATATTTCAATTTTTTGCTCTTCATTTTCAATATATGTTACGGGGATGTACCCATCAACATTTAAATCCACTGAAGTTTCAATATCCTCATCTTCGACTATATTACCCTGAAGCTCCCTTACTGCCCTATCCAGGAATTTAACGTACAGGTCGTATCCTATGGCAAGCATATGTCCGTGTTGTTCTGCACCTAATATGTTTCCGCATCCTCTTATTTCCAGGTCTCTCATAGCTATCTTAAAACCGGACCCGAATTCCGTAAATTCCTTTATCGCCTTTAATCTTTTATCTGCAACCTCAGAAAGCATTTTATCCTTTTCATAAGTGAGATAAGCAAAGGACACTCTGTTTGACCTGCCAATCCTTCCTCTGAGCTGATAAAGCTGTGAAAGTCCCAAGTAATCGGCATTATCAATTATCAAGGTATTAACATTTGGTATATCCATCCCCGTTTCAATTATGGTTGTGCATACCAATATGTCATATTCTTTTCTTACAAATTCAAGCATTATATTTTCCAGATGTCTTTCACTCATTTGCCCGTGAGCAACTGCAATCCTTGCGTCAGGCACCAGCTTTTGAAGCTTGGCCGCAGTGCTGTCTATATCAATTACCCTGTTGTGAACATAGTATATTTGTCCTCCTCTGGACATTTCCTTTTCGATGGCATCCTTCAAAATTCCTTCATTGTACTCTAACACATAGGTTTGAACAGGCAGCCTGTCACCTGGCGGCTCTGATATAACACTCATATCTCTTACACCTATCATGGACATATGAAGCGTTCTTGGAATCGGTGTTGCAGAAAGAGTTAATACATCAATATTTGACTTAAGCTGTTTTATCAGCTCCTTGTGCTTAACTCCAAATCTTTGTTCTTCATCTATAATCAAAAGGCCTAAATCCTTAAATTTTAAATCCTTTGATAAAAGCTTATGGGTTCCCACCACAATATCAACAAGACCCTTATTTAAATCATTGATTACCTTTGCCTGCTGATAAGGTGTTCTGAACCTTGAAAGCATTTCTATCTTGACAGGGTAACCTCTGAATCTGTCCACTAAATTCGTATAATGCTGCTGTGCCAGAATAGTAGTAGGAACAAGTATGGCAACCTGCTTCGAATCCATAACCGCTTTAAATGCAGCCCTCATTGCAACCTCGGTCTTACCGAAGCCAACGTCTCCGCACAGCAATCTGTCCATGCAGATGGATTTTTCCATATCCTTTTTTATTTCCTTTATGCAGCGAAGCTGATCATCCGTTTCCTGGAATGGAAATTTATATTCAAATTCTTTTTGCCACTCGGTATCTGACGCATAAGCATATCCTTTAACTATTTTTCTTTGGGCATATAATTTTACAAGTTCTGCCGCCATATTTTCTATGGCGTGCTTTGTGCGCTCCTTGGTTTTAACCCAATCAGCGCTTCCCATTTTATTAAGCTTAGGCTTTTCGGAATCTGAGCCGATATATTTCTGAATGAGCGACATCTGGTCAACAGGAACATAAAGCTTATCCTCACCCTTATATTTAATGCAAAGATAATCTTTCTTAATGTTTTGAACATTTATTTTCTCTATTCCTACGTACTGACCAATACCGTGGTGCTCATGTACTACATAGTCGCCAACCTTTAAATCTGTAAATATTTCAATTTTAGAGCCCTTGCGTTTTTTACTTTTATGAGGTTTTTTAACGGCTGTACCGAATACCTCGTTTTCTGTGAGTACTATTATTTTATTTTCATAATACTCAAAACCTTTTTTAAGATTTCCCGGAACTATTATCACTTGTCCGCTTTCAGCCGCGATATTGGGGCTTTTAGACAAAGTTGTTACACATTCATAATCATTTAATATATTGTGAAGCTTTGTACATGCTTCATAGCTTGAAAGTATGATGGCAATTTTGTTTCCTTTATATTTTAAACGGTTTAAATCCTTCGACAGATCTTCCATCTTTCCATAATAGGAGGCAGGCTCTTTAAACAATAAAGAAACCGTATCATCCGTTTCAAAGATTTTATCCTTGCCATTTATCGATATAAAGGTTTTTGCCGATATTTCTTTAATTAATTCTTGTTCCTTTATATAGACACTTTCCTGCTGTGTAAATATTTCGCCTCTTTCAAAAAGTTCGCCGAATTTCAACCGAAAGCTTTCTGATATGTTATTTAGCTCCTCAAAAATTCTTTCCGGTTCATCTAATATAAGTATGAAATCATCAAAATAATCAAGGACATTGTCAAATTCATCCTTAATGAAGGGTACTAATAAATCCGAATTTTCTATGCTTAAACCGGAACTTAGCCTGTCATTGTAACTGTTATACAATGCTTTTAATTTTTTTTCTGTGTCTTTGAGATTTTTTAAATTGCCGATTTTTTTTAATCTGCTTTGATAATCATTTTCTAAGCCATGTAAAGCCTTTTGTATATCTTCCTTCTCAAATAATATGTCCCTGCATGGAATTATTTTCGTAGACGTTAAATTTTTAATTGAACGCTGTGTCTTAATATCAACCGCTCTTAGAGAGTCAATTTCATCATCAAAAAACTCTATTCTGACAGGATTAGCTTCAGAGGGAGAAAATATGTCTACAATTCCGCCTCTTACTGAAAACTGTCCCACACCCTCTATCGCATCTACTCTTTCATAGCCCAATTTAACAAAGTTGCTTTTAAGTCCTTCTAAATTGTAACTTTTTCCGTATTTTAATTCTATTATAGATTCCTTAAATCTATCTTTAGCTGTTACTCTGGTTATAATTGAATTAATCGATGCCGTTACAATGCTTTTCTTAGAATTAATAATGTTGTATAAAACCTCGGACCTTTTGTAATCTACATCCTTGCTTAAAGCATCAACATTATACAATATAAATTCCTTTGGCTGCAATCTTCTTACATCTTCTGTATAAGCCTTTATATCCTGCTCATATTTTCGTGACTTTGCTTCACTGTTAGTGATAAGAAGTATCTTGTCGGTTGCAGCATCTAATAAATTGCACACCAAATACGCCATGCTTTCATCATTTACACCGACTACAAGCTGGCGTTTATTTCGCTTATGATTTTCAATTATTCTGTTGCACTTGTCAGTTTTTTGGAACTGCTCAAACAAAATTCTGCCCATTTTTACCTTCTGTGAGATTCTTCAGACAAGCCCTCAGGATGACGGTGTGTCATCCTGAACGTAGTGAAGGATCTTCTTTATTGTTCTCCTATTGCTCTTACGTTATATTTCTGCATTGCACTGTCTACATCATTCTCAATAATCTCTATGGCAGCTTCTCCCGCCCTCTTAACTATTGGAAGGATTATATCCTTATCCGCCTGACTGAACCTTTGAAGTACATAATCTGCCAGGTCCATATCAGGATTTCTTCCAATTCCTATTCTTATACGCGGAAAATTGTTACCTACATGCTGAGTGATAGATTTCATGCCGTTATGAGTTCCAGGGCTGCCGTTTGCCCTTATCCTGAGTGTTCCTACCGGAATATCTATATCATCATAAACAACAATTAAATTTTCAACGGGTATTTTATAAAATTTTATTATTTCATCAATGGCTGTTCCGCTTCTGTTCATATAGGTTACAGGCTTCATAAGCATAATTTTTTCTCCGTTTATGGTCATTTCGCCATAAACGGAGTTAAATTTCAATTTATTTAAGCTTACATTATATTTTTCTGCCAGACAATCTATGGTTTCAAAACCCACATTGTGCCTCGTACCTGTATACTCTTTACCCGGATTGCCAAGTCCTGCAATTATATACATACTTACCTCTGTTAATATCTATTTTTACCTAAGCCCTTTTTATTTACCTGACGTGCACGGGCTATAGCCAAATCTCCTTCTTCAACATCCTCTGTAATAGTGGAGCCGCATGCAACATAGCCGCCCTGTTGAACATTTACCGGTGCCACCAGATTGGAATTGCTTCCGATAAAGGCGCCGTCGCCTACAACAGTTTTATGCTTTTTCTTTCCGTCATAATTTACAAACACTACTCCGCACCCAATATTAACATCTTTTCCCACTTCAGCATCTCCTATGTAGCTTAAATGAGAAGATTTGGAGTTATCACCTATTGTTGACTTCTTAACCTCTACAAAATCTCCTATTTTGACATTTTTCCCTAAGGCTGTTCCGGGTCTTAAATATGCAAAAGGTCCCACGGTTGTATTGTCTCCGATCGATGACTCTATAACCTTGGAGCTTTCTATGCTTACATTGTTACAGACCTTGGAGTTGATTATGCGTGCATTCGGTCCGATTGTACAGCAGCAGCCTACTACGGTACCTTCCTGCAAATACGTTCCCGGGTAAACAATTGTATCTCTTCCTATTATTACCGAATCATCTATATATGTATTTTCAGGGTCAATTATTGTAACTCCCGAAAGCATATGCTTATCGTTTATTCTTTGCTGCATTAATTTCGTTACTTCCGCAAGCTGGACTCTGTCATTAACTGCCTTAATATCAGTTTCATCTCCCAATATCCAGCCGCCTATCTTATAATTATCATTATTTAATACCTTAATTGTATCCGTCAGATAGTATTCACCTTGTGAATTGTCAGTATCTATATTTTCAAGAGCATATTTAAGCATTCTTCCTTTAAAGCAATAGATGCCGGCATTTATTTCAATAATCTTTTTTATTTCCTCCGATGCATCCTTTTCTTCAACTATATCTCTTATTGTTGAATCCTCATTTCTGATAATTCTTCCGTATCCTTTCGGATTTTCAAAATATGAGGTCATAACAGAAGCATCATAATTATTTTCAAGATGACTATTTATAAATGACGATAATGTTTCCTTCCTGATAAGAGGACCATCCGCACAAAGAATTAATACGGTATCTTCATCATCGATGTGCTCTTTAGCTACCATTACCGCAAATCCCGTTCCGTAAGGTGCTCCTTGTCCTATAGGTTGTTCAACAGTTACCACACCCATATCCTTTATATTATGTCCAACTTTTTCTTTTCCATGTCCCAATACAACAACATTTTTTTCTATACCTGATTCTTTAGCCGCTTCTATTATATACTTTATCATTTCTTTTCCGCAAACCTTATGTAATGTTTTAGGAATATCCGATTTCATTCTCGTGCCTTCACCGGCTGCCAGAATAATTGACATATTCATAATATTTCTCCTTGTATTAAAATTAAATACCAACTTTTATACTGATAATTATACTTTACTATTCATAGTAAAAGCTATCGATTTATGTAATTGCTAAGTAATCATAAATAGCAGCAATTTTATCATCAATTTGTAATACTTTAAAAGTATAATACATAAACTGTATTAAGTCAAAAAAGTTTTTACATTTTTTGTGGAAACACATAAACAGTAGAATGCAAAAAAATCTGTTTACTCGCTATCGCTCGCACAGATCTGGCATTCCTTGTATTTGACCTACCGCCATCTGTGCCGCGCTGTCGCTTGCACATATGGGGTTAGGGCATAAAAAAGGGTCTTATAAAAAGACCCAGAAACTGTTGATTTAACAATCATCAGTCATGGCGCTACAGAAGAGCGGCTTCTTCAGTTTCCCCTTCTTCTAGGCGCTTTTCTTCGTAAGCCCTAAATACAGCTTCTGCAACAATTTGTCTTGTTTCAGAATTAATCGGATGAGCTATGTCCTTAAATTCACCATCCGGCATCTTTCTGCTTGGCATAGCTATAAACAATCCATCCTGCCCTTCAATAATTTTAATGTCATGAACCACAAAACAATCATCAAAGGTAACGGAAACGATTGCCTTCATCTTACCCTCAGAATTAATTTTTCGTACTCGAACGTCCGAAATCTTCATGTTGTCACCACCTTCCCCCAAAGTTTATGTCCATTTAGTACATTATACTATACTTATTCACAAATTGCAAAATATCATTTTCATTTTTTGGCAAAAAAGTATGAAATTATTTTAACAATTTATTATTTGGCTTAATTTCAATTAATCCTTCCTTATCATTTATTCCATCCATGACTAATAACGACAAATAATTGTCCACCAACTTCTTCTCCGGCACCTTTGTCTCTATTACTACCGCAGTTCCTACCACCTCTGCATTAAACTCCCTCATCATGTCAGCCATACCCTTACAGGTACCTCCGCCCTTCATAAAATCATCTATTATCAAAACCCTTGAGTTTTCTTTAAGCGATCTCCTCGATAAGGACATAGTTTGAATATTATTTGACGATCCCGAAACATAATTGATGCTCACCGTTGCACCTTCCGTTACCTTATTGTTTCTCCTTATTACCGCAACAGGAACATTCAGCTTCTGTCCGGTCAGAATAGCCACAGGAATACCCTTCGTTTCAACAGTTATGATACAGTCAATTTTCGTATCTGAAAATTCGGATGATATAACACTTGCAATGTTTGTTACAATACCGGGATTGTTAAATATATCTGTAAGATAAATAAAACCACCGGGTAAAATCCTGTTTTTATGCGAAAATAACTGACAAAGCTCCATAAGGATTTTATTTTTTTCGTCCATGTTCATAACCGGTATAAATACGGCACCTCCGGCAGCACCTGAAATAGTTTCTATTCTTCCGTAATTTAATTCGGATACCAATTCCCTTACAATCGATACATCCTCACTTATGGTAGACTTAGCTGCATTAAATATTTCCGAAAAATAGTTGTAAGAAAATACATAGTTTGGTTTTTCGGCAAATATTTTCATAAGCGCCCCGATTCTTTGATTCCTTTTATATTTCTTCATAATAACCCCACACGAATATTTTTTTTAATTATATAGCAATTATTCGCTTTTTACAATAGGGTTTTTAATTTTTTTAAGCAGCCAGTCATATCCTATTTCCGCTATTAAAACAGCTATAAATATTACAACAAAACCAACAATCGTCATAACGGAGTACTTTTCATGCAGGAACAACACTCCAAAAACACTTCCTACGATTGCTTCAAGGCTCAATATTATCGCAGCGTGAGTTGTTGACGTGTATTTTTGTCCGAAGGTCTGCATCAAAAAGCAAAGCATTGTAGCAACCAGGCTCAGATACATAATACTTAACGCACCCTTTGCATTATAGACAATGGGTTGATTTTCTATTAACATCATTATTAAAAATATCACAGTACATGTGACCATTTGTATCGTCGCAATTACAGCCGGGTCCTTATCAGATGCAAAAATACCCGTGGAAACCACTTGCCAGGCAAAGCAAATCGCACTTATAAAGGTTAAGAAGTCCCATAAATTAAATTTTCCGAAATTCTCAAAATCCACAGTTAATAATATTATTCCCACAAACATTAACCCTGCCGCAATAAGATTGTTCTTCCCCGGCTTTATCTTTGTAACCATATAATAGAAAAACGGAACCATAACCACATTTGTACCCGTCAGGAATGCAGAGTTGCCCGCTGAGGTTCCCGTTAATCCGATAGTCTGAAAAATATAACCCACCGCCAGAAAGAAGCCCATTATAAAACCGGCCTTAACGTCTGTCTTGGTAGCATTTTTCATTTTTTTGTGAAACAATATAAGTGAAACCAATATTGCAAATATAAATCTTAAAAATAAAACCTGGTACGTGGTGTACACTTCCAATGCCATCTTCGTTACGGTAAAACCCGTACCCCAAAAAAACGCCACAAAAAACAGCATCAAGTCAGCTTGTTTAGATGTCAATTCCTTCATTTTTCCTCCCGGTCATCAATTTAATTTTCCGCCTGCATAGATTATGGAGCTTTCGGTTATAACCTCCATAGGATTGATATACGGTCCTTCTATTTTATATAAATATTGTGCTGATGATAATTCGGTGCATCCCAGCAGAAATGCTTGTGCGCCCATATCCTTTAATTCATTTACACATTCAAAGAATAAATCTGTACCTTCCTCATAATTTCCGCTTTTTATTACGTCATATATAAATTTCATAATTTTTTCCTGTGTTTTTTCTGGAATCACTGTCTTTATACCTATATCATTATAATAATTTTCGTATATTTTGGATTTTATCGTCCCGTCGGTTGCCATTAATCCCACAACCGTATCCTTTCCATATTTGTTGAAGGTATGTTTTACTGTTTCTTCTACCATATTAATGAAAGAAATATTTACGCTTTCTTTTATTTTGTCTATAAAAAAATGTGCGGTATTGCACGGCATTATCAGAAAGTCAGCACCTGCTTGCTCCAATCTTTGAGCGGATTTAATCAACTCTATGGTTGGATCATCACCTCCGCCCAATATTGCCTTCGTTCTGTCAGGTATATTAGTATTACTGTCTATTATAACATGTATGTGATCCTGATCCCTTTGAGCTTTCGTTCTTTTTACTATTCTTGAATATAAATCAACCGTGGCAAGAGGGCCCATACCTCCGATTATTCCTATTGTTTTCATCACGCACCTCAAAATTTATAAAATTATTAACAATTGTTGTATTATACCATATGCAAGTACAAAAAAACAAGCATCCACTAAAACTGAATGCTTCGCTACTCTCGCTTATCAAATGCCTGTTATACCGCTTCAGCAAAGGGGCTGTAGTTACGTGAATTATATATCTCCATCAATTCCTTCTCCGTTATCTGACCGTTTCTCACATCCAGCACTACACTTCCTCTGTCCAGCATTATAATCCTGTCTGAAAACTTTATTGCGTCATTCACATTGTGGGATATCATCA
>NZ_JACBNQ010000015.1 GCF_013403245.1 Sedimentibacter hydroxybenzoicus DSM 7310
CTTTGCTTCTGTTTGCTCTTTTTTATTTTTCTTTCAATCTTTTTTTATAATTTTATTTGCTTTTGCGGAAACTCAAACATCTGCTTCCTGTGAAAAATAACCAAGCTTAACAGTACTTCCAATATCAACATATCCACTATCAGGCCGGATTCTTCCTGCTATTATATTCAATAATGTAGATTTTCCGGCTCCGTTATTTCCAACGATACCGATTCTTGCATCTCTGTTAACAATATATTCAAAATGTTCAACAATAACTTTTTCATCATAACTTTTTGAAATGTTTTTAATTTCTATTGTCTTTCTACCAAGTCTGGACGAAACAGAACTTAATTCTAATTTCTCCTCACTTTCTGTTCCTATCTGTTCCTTCAACCTTTCAAATTCTTGTATTCTGCCCTTTGCCTTTGTGCCTCTCGCTCTGGCCCCTCTTTGAATCCAGGCATACTCCTTCTTGTATAATGCCTGTTTTTTTCTTTCGCTGCTCATGTCGTTTTCTTCACGCAAAGCTTTTAGCTCCAGAAATTTTGAATAGTTCCCTTCATAAGAATATATACTGCCTTTATCCAGTTCAACTATTCTGTTTGAAATTCTGTCCAGAAAATATCTGTCATGAGTAACCATCAATATAGCACCCTTATATCTTTTCAAATAATTCTCCAGCCACAGTATCATGCCATTATCCAGGTGATTGGTCGGCTCATCCAATATCAACAGCTCGCATGGATTCACCAATACGCTTGCTATTGCAACCCTTTTTCTTTGTCCGACAGAAAGTATATTTACATCCTTGTCAAACTCTGTTATGCCTAGTTTGTTTAATATTGACTTTGCTTCATATTCCATCAGCACCTTGGTTTCAGTAGAAGCATTGATAAAAACCTGCTCTAACACAGTTGTATTTTTATTGAATTCAGGATCCTGAGGCAAGTAGCAGACCCTTGCACCATTGCTGTATACAACATTGCCGCTGTCAGGCTCCTCGATCAGAGAAGCAATCTTAAGCAATGTTGATTTACCGGTTCCGTTTACTCCCACAAAACCAATTTTATCGTTATCATTAATATATAAAGTTACATTATCAAGTAAAGTCTTTTCTCCAAAGCTTTTAGATATATTTTCAAGTGTTAAAATCATACAATTGCCTTTCATAAAGTTTGCTCTATTATATCATATCTGAGCCGAGTGCAGCGCAAGCTCGCTTGCATTGCCAAGGCGATGGTATGATATATGTATTATACCATGTTTTTGTAATTATAAAGGATTTTTTTATTATCAGAATATTACTATTCTACAAACAAATAGCGAGCATGTCATAAACATTACCCGCTATTATTATATACTGTTAAGCTGTCGGTCTCATTAATTTGCCGATTAAAGAATCCTTAACAGATAATGCCATATAGTAAGCCATTTTAGTTGGCACGGCATTTCCCACCATTTTATAGCCGTCACTGAGATTCTCATAATAAAATCTGAAACTGTCGGGAAGCATTGCTTCCGGTCACCAAGAATTTCTCTTGATGAAGTCCGGTAACATAATTCGATTTCGTTAGTTTCATGCACCTTTTTTTTTGCACATTATGAGAATTAAAATATCTTTATCTGTGCCATAACAAAGTTTACTACGCTTGCTTTACCAGTGATAAAAGAAAATCGGGCAATCATTTTTTGACCGCCCAATCACCGTATAAAACACAGCAAGCGTTTAGGTCACGCTCCTGCGTTATGTTTATTCATGCTGTATATTTAAATATTTACTATGTAAACTTTATAAATCAATATTTAATTTGTACGTAATTTATTACACTTTCAAATTCAAATACAATAAACTTCTTGCGATTTTTTATAATTCTATTTCTTTAGAAAACTGTTCAATATTATTTAAATGAGTGTTTATTTGTTCCACTGCTTGATCTGCATTTTTATTTTCTATAGCCTTTAAAATATTGCGATGCTCAGTAACAGTCTTCATATGATAGTCTTTTACAGTATAAAATCTGCTTCTGAGGTCCATCATCATACTATTTACAAAGTCCAGTACTGCAGCAAAAATAGGATTGTGACTTGCTTTAGCCAAATTGATATGAAACTCGCTATCAGCAATAAAATCGTTTGGATCTTCTTCCAGCCTGTCAACGGAACTTTTAATTAGCCTGATGTCTTCATCCGTTGCCCTCTCACAAGCCAACTTGACAATAGCTGTTTCAATAACACGGCGAAATTCAATAAAATCTACAATAGAATCCGTATTTTTTGATAATCGTATTATTGAGATTGCTTTTTCAATAGAATCCGTTCCCTTTACTACAACCTTTCGATTACCCTTAGTTTCTATTATGCCTAAAAACTCCAGTATCGCTAAACTTTCCCTCAGAGAACCTCTCCCTACTCCTAATATTGCAGCCAATTCTCTTTCCGGCAACAATTCTTCATTAATTTTTATATTACCGTCTATAATTGCATTTATAATTGCATCCATAACAAGTTCAGATAGTTTAGGAGAATTATTTTTAATTTTATCAAGTATTGAATTCACCCTCTTTATATTTTTATATCATGGTAGTACTATATTACCATATTATATTATTGCTGTAACTTTGTCAAGATTCTTTGGATTTGTATTAAAATGCACTTCTGTGAATTTACTTCGAACTGACTTTTTCTATTACAAAATGAATTTATCTATCTACCACGTGAATTGCTCTTTTTTCCAATGCCAGTACAGCTTCCCTTATTGCTTCAGCAACTGTGGGATGTGCATGTATTGTTGCTATTACCTCATCAATTGTTGCCTCCATACCTATTGCAAGAGCTAATTCACCTATTAAATCAGTGGCCCTGGGGCCAAGTATGTGAGCTCCTAATACTTCTTTGTATTTCTTGCCGGCAATGATTTTTATCATGCCGTCTTCTCCCATTATCATTGCCCTGCCATTTGCGGCTAACGGGAATTTTCCTACTATATAATCCACTCCCTGTGATCTTGCAGCTTCTTCTGTCAGACCGACTGATGCAAATTCAGGTTTGGTGTATACACATGAAGGATTAGTCTTGCTGTCAAACACGCTGTTATGTCCGCATGCATTTTCTGCGGCAACTTCTCCCTGCGCAGATGCAACATGTGCAAGCATAATCTTCCCGATGCAATCGCCTACTGCATAAATGCCGGACACATTGGTTTCCATCTTGTCATTTACCGTAATTCTGCCTCTGTCGTTTGCAATGCCTGCCTTTTCCAAGCCCAATGCCTTAGTGTTGGTTTTTCTGCCTATAGAAATTAAGGCTTTTTCTCCGGCAAATACTTTTGTAGAGCCGTCTTTCATTTCAACGGTAACTTCAACATTACCCCCTGCATCCTTGAATGACATAACCTTTGTGCTCGTAAATATTTCCACACCCTTTTTGGCAAGCTTTGCACGAATCATTTTTGTAAGCTCGCCGTCCATCATAGGCAGTATTTCATCCAGCATTTCTATCACAACTATTTTGCATCCCAAAGCACTGTACAATGTGGCAATCTCGATGCCGATTACTCCGCCTCCCACAATGACCATTGATTTTGGCACTTCATGAAGTTCAAGAGCTCCCGTTGAGTCAATGCATTGTTTTGAATCTATTCCGGGTATAGGAGGTTTTGCAGGAATTGAACCTGTTGCAATTATAAACTTGTCTGCTTTTATTATTTCAGTTGCCTTTTCTGTCTTAACCTCTATTACATCCCTACCGATAAAAGAGGCCACTCCTTTGACAACCTTGACCTTGTTAGCGGCTAAAAGCCCTTTGACACCCGCTACTAACTGTTTAGTAACTGTTTTTTTTCTTTCCTGCACCTTGGCAAAATCTACTTTTACATCTGTTGCTATTATACCGTACTTAGCTCCTTCCTTTGCTTCTTCATAAAGTTCTGCCGAATGTAGCAATGCTTTTGTCGGAATACAGCCCACGTTTAAACAAGTACCGCCTAGATTTTCTTTCTCTATAAGTGTAACCTCTCCACCAAGCTGTGCCGCCCTTATTGCTGCCACATAACCTCCGGGACCTCCGCCTATTACTGTTACTTTAATTTTATCACCCATTACTTACTCCTTAAATTTTAAGCCGCTATCCCCTGCTGCATAACGTATGAGATAGCGGTTGTAATTGTTTTATTAAACATACATGTTGTCAGGATCTTCTAAATACCCCTTTAATTTTTTCAGGAATTCTGCCGCTGTAGCACCATCTACAACCCTGTGGTCAAATGACAGGCTAAGCACCATCATTGATGCAGGAACTATTTCATCATTTTCATTTATAACCGGTTTTCTTACAATTCTTCCAACACCAAGTATTGCACATTCAGGCAGATTTATAACCGGAGTGAACCCGTCTATGTCATATCCTCCAAGATTGCTTATTGTAAATGTAGCTTCTGACATTTCATCAGGCAATAATGTGTTTGCTCTTGCTTTGGTAATAAGTTCCTTTGTTTCTGCGGTTATAGACTTTAATCCTTTTCTGTCCGCATCTCTCACAACAGGGACAATTAATCCTTCATCTAATGCAACGGCAATACCTATGTTGACTCTGTCATGAATAATAAAACTGTCTTCAGTAATAGATGAATTTATTATCGGATAGCTTCTCAGAGCAGCTGCCGCCATTTTAACCAAAATATCAGTATAACTGAATCTCACGTCTGCATTTTTTGAATTTAATTTATTTCTCAATGCAACCGTCTTATTAACATTTACTTCAGTTGTAATTGTAACGTGAGGAGCAATTTGTTTGCTTGCCTGCATTCTCTTTCCGATTACCTTGCGCATATTTGTCAATGGTTTTACAATGTCTGCGCCGGCAGCTTGAACTGCCGGAGCCAAGACTGCTGCCGGTGTTGGTTCAGATTCAGCTTTTTGAACCGCAGTCTGTGCTTCGTGATTTTCTGATGCTTCAAACACATCTTTTTGAATAATGCGCCCTCCTGTTCCGGAGCCTGACAATCCTATTAAATCAACTCCTAAATCTACTGCAGTCTTCTTTGCCAGAGGAGAAGCTTTAATACGTCCTGTTTCTGTAACAGCTGCCGCCTTTGGAGCTTCTGCTGCCTTAGGCACTGCTTCTTCATCTTTTATATCTTCAACAGTCTTAGGTGCCGCAGAGGCATCTATACTTTCACCTTCTTCACCGATTATTGCTATTAAACCCTTGACAGGAATATCTTCGCCTTCATTTGCTACTATTTTAAGAAGTATCCCTTCAACCTCACTTTCAATTTCACTGGAAAGCTTGTCTGTAGAAATTTCTACTAAAACATCTCCTATATTAACCTTGTCACCCTCTTGCTTTATCCAATTAACAATGGTACCTTCTTCCATTGTTAATCCAAGCTGAGGCATTATTACTTCTGTTGCCATTTTGTTCCTCCCTATTTATTTAATACTTTTTTAACTGCTTTTACAATATCCTCCGGATGTGGGAAGAATGCATCCTCTAATGTAGGAGCAAATGGTGGTACTACATTTAAAGCAGCTACACGTTCTACAGGAGAATCAAGCTCATCAAACAGCTCTTCTGTAATTTGTGCTGAAAGCTCTCCTCCAAAACCGCTTCTTTTAACACCTTCATGAACTATTACAACATTGTGTGTCTTACAAACTGATTCTCTTATAGCTTCCCAGTCTAAAGGAACAAGTGAACGAAGGTCTAATACTTCTGCGTCAATACCTTCTTTTGCAAGTTCTGCTGCTGCTTCCAGTGCAAAATATACTTGACGCGACCATGTTATTATTGTAATATCCTTGCCTTCACGTTTTATATCTGCTTTTCCTAACGGAATAATATATTCTCCTTCCGGTATTTCTTCTTTTTTGGCATATAGCAGTCTGTGCTCCAGGAACACTACCGGATCATCGTCCCTGATTGCGGCTTTAATTAGACCTTTTGCATCCTTTGCAGTTGAAGGGCAAACAACCTTTAACCCCGGAATATGTGTAAAAAATGTTTCTAAATTTTGTGAATGCTGACCGGCATTTCTTCTTCCTGAACCTTGAGGAGCACGAAGAACCATCGGAACGCTCACTTGTCCGCCGGTCATATATCTCATCTTAGCCGCCTGGTTCATTATCGGATCCATTGAAACACCAATAAAATCTACATACATCAGTTCAACTACAGGACGGATTCCTCTCATTGCTGCACCAACCGACATACCCAAAAACCCTGCTTCACTTATGGGAGTGTCTATAACTCTATGTGCCCCGAATTCTTCCTGGAAGCCCTGTGTAATAGCAAATACATTTCCCATTTCCCCCACATCTTCACCAAGAATTATTACATTTTCATCTCTTAACATTTCCTCATGAAGGCCTTCGCTTATAGCCTTACTAACAGTTATTTTTTTCATCTTGCAACACACCTCCCATTATCGTCAGAATATACGTCGGTAGTAACTTCACTGTAATCCGGCAAGGGAGAATCCAATGCAAATTGTATTGCATCGTCTATTTCTTTCTTGGTTATTTCCTCAATCGATACAATTTCATGTTCTTCAATACCTTCCTTCAAAAGATGGTTTCTGAAATTATCTATTGGATCTTTTTTACTCCATCCCTCTTCCACTTCTTTAGAACGATACAAGGCACGATCTCCTTCATAATGTCCCCTTACTCGCCATGTCATGCATTCAACAATTGATGGACCGTTACCCTTTCGAGCATATTCAACCGCTTTTTTAACTTCCTCGTAAACTGCAATAGGGTCATTTCCATCAACAGTTACTCCCGGAATGTTATACGCTTTGGCTCGTTCTGCAATAGTATCTGTATTTGTAACAGTATGAATATTCACCGATACCCCATAGCTATTATTTTCACACAAGAATACAACCGGTAATTTCCATGCAGCTGACATGTTAACTGCTTCATGAAATACACCTTGATTAGATGCAGCATCTCCAAAAATTGCCATTGAAACTTCGTTTGTACCTTTAATTTTTGAAGCCAACGCTGATCCTACAGCTATTGGAATTCCTGCTCCCACAATCCCGTTGGCACCTAAAATCCCTAAAGATACATCTGCAACATGCATCGAACCTCCTTTTCCCTTGCAATACCCTGTTGATTTTCCAAAAAGTTCAGCCATCATTATTTTTGTATCTGCACCCTTTGCAATTATTTGTCCATGTCCTCTATGAGTTGCCGTTATAAAATCTGTTTTTTCCAAAGCTTTATTTGCACCTGCCGCTACTGCTTCCTGTCCGATGGATGTATGAATATTGCCATAAAGCATGCCTTTTGTAAAATATTCCGTTAACTTTAATTCAAAATATCTGATCCTTATCATAGTCTGATAAAAATCAAAAAGCATTTCTTTTGAATATTTTTTATTCTCCAAAATATGTACCGCCTTCCTGATTTTTTAAGTGTAAAAATGAATATATAACTAATGATTTTGTAAACAATTATAAAAATTATCAGCTATAGTCATAATTCAAATAAATTATAATTGACCACATATAGTATTAGTCCATATGAGAACCTCCATTAATATCTATTTCTTCTCCGGTAATATATGAAGCCTCATCCGATGCTAAAAATGCAATTGCACCGGCTACTTCATATGTTTTCCCACGTCTGCCCATAGGTATATCTTTAACAAGCAGCCCAACTTCTTTTTCGTTAAGTGTTTTTGCTATATCTGTTTCGATAAGACCCGGTGTAACACAATTAACAGTAATACCTTCACCGGCAACTTCTCTTGCTAAATTTTTCGAAAATCCTAAAACCGCGGCTTTAGAAGCCGAATAATGGGGTCCGCCAAATATACCTCCTCCTCTTTTACCGGCTACTGATGATACTGTAATTATTCTTCCGTATTTTTGTTTTTTCATAATCTTTAGTACTGCTTTCGTGCACAGAAAAACGCCATACATATTGACATTAAATATCCTCTTCATATCTTCAAGTTCCATATACTCAACTGTTATTTTCTGACTGATTCCGGCGACATTGACTAATATATCAATATGTCCATATTCGGACAAAACTTTATCCACCATTTCATTTACTGAATTTTCATCCGTAACATCAAGTTTCAAGCCTAAGGCCTTACCACCCGATTCTATAATTGCTTTAACATTATCGTCTATATCCTTTTGATTTAAATCACAAATAACTACAGTTGCACCTAATCTTGCTAACATATCTGCTGTAGCTATTCCAATTCCTTTTTTTGAACCACTTCCCGTAACAATTGCAACTTTATTATTAAAATCAAACATACTTTCTTCTCCTCTTTATAATATATTTATCAGTTAAAATCAAACAAGTTAGACTGATATAAAACTGATTATTTTGTACATGATTATTTTGCCATTAACCCAGGTAATATTAATGATATTGATGGTATATATGTTATCAACAGAAGTGCAATCAAAGATGCAACCAAAAATGGAACAACCCCTTTAGCAATCTCCTTCATCGAAACATGCCCCACACCGCAAGCTACATATAAATTTACTCCAACCGGAGGTGTTATCAAGCCAATTGCTAAATTTACAATTACGACAACTCCTAAATGTATAATGTCTATTCCTAAAGATAATGCTACCGGAACAAACACAGGAGCTAATATATATAATGCAGAGGTAGTATCAATTACACATCCCGCTATCAGCAATAAAATATTTAAAATTATCAGTAAAACAAGATAGTTACCGCCGGATAGACTTATTAGTAAATTACTTGCAGCATTTGCAACGCCTTCGACGGTCATAACCCATGCAAACAAACTGGCTGATGCAGTGATGAACATTACAACAGCCGTCTGTGCTGTTGAGTCAACCAAAATTTTATATATATCCTTTATCTTTATGGACTTATATATAAAAACTGAAATAGCTAAACCATAAATAACAGAAACAGCTGCTGCCTCCGTAGGTGTAAAAATACCTCCATAAATTCCACCTAATATTATTATTGGCATCATCAATCCCCATAACGCATCTTTTGTAGCCGATACCTTTTCTTCCATTGGTGCCTTAGGTAATGACTTTATATCTTCACGTCTTGTTACCCACAATGCGGCAATTGCCAAAGCTAATCCTACCAATATCCCCGGAAGGATACCAGCTATCAACAAGTCCCCTATGGACGCTCCTGTAATGGCTCCGAATATAACAAATGTAATTGATGGAGGTATTATTATACCTATTCCTCCTGCTGACGCCATCAATGCAGATGCAAAATTTTTCTTATAGCCGTTATTTACCATTGTAGGTATAATAATTGAACCAAGTGCCGCAACTGTTGCAGGTCCGGAACCAGAAATCGCAGCGAAAAAGCACGATACGATAACACACACTAAAGCCAGTCCACCTTTTTTATGACCCACCCAGGCTTTTGCTAAATTTATCAGCTTTTCAGAAATTCCTCCCTTTTCCATAATATTTCCTGCTAAAATAAAAAACGGAATCGCAAGCAGAGCAAATTTGCTTGTAGCAGCAAAAATATTTGTAGGTATTATATCCAAAGGGACTCCGGCAAAAATAAGAGTTATAATACTTGAAATTCCAAGGCTGATGGATATTGGAACATTTAGCAGCAGCAAAATAATAAATGTTCCGAATAATAACAATGTTGCCATATTACTCACCATCCTTCTTTTTCAAAATTTTTATTGTGCTATTTGCAAATTCATATAAAATAAACATGCCTCCGATAGGAACAAAGGAACCAAAAATCCATTCCGGCCATTGCATTCCCAATGTTAATTGCATACTTTTAAATTCAAAGCTAACCATCAGAAGACCATAATATACAATAACCCCGCAGAAAATCACAGAACATATTCCGGAAAACATTGCAACCCACTTGTTAAATTTCTCAGGTAAATAATCTGTTAAAATTGTAAGACCTAAATGACTTCCATATCTTGCAGCTATAGCTGAACCTAAAAGGCTTAGCAGCACAAATAAAAAGGTAGTGAGCTCGTCTGTAAACGATATGGATGCTTTTAGAAAATATCGTGAAATCACATTAATAAATGTTAATATTGTCATAACTGATAAAACAACTACAGATATAAATTCTTCTAATTTTTGAAATATTTTATTCATGAATAATTTCCTTTCATTTGCTATGTATTAAAATTCAGAAATAATAATTTATCTTAATATATACAGAAATAACCTTTTCCACGTTTTCAATCAATTAAATTATATTAATATGATGAATAAAATACTTATTGAATACCAAATGCAGTACACGCTTCTTCGCCGAATTTTGCTTCAAATTTATCAATGACAGGCTGGACTATCTCCTTAAATGCATTTATTTCTTCTTCATTCAATATGGTAACTTCTACACCATTATCTATAAATTTCTGTATCAGCTCCTTTTCCTGTGTCTCAGTATCATTTCTGCCAATTTTGCAGGCTTCCGTAGCACATTCTTGTAAAATTTGCTGCTGTTCCTGACTCAATTTATTCCAACTGTCTTTGTTGACTATTATAGGATATCCATCATACATATAATTCCACACTGTAAAATATTTGTTTACTTCATATATATTATTAGAATCGGATGTCTTTATCCCATTCTCCTGCCCATCTATAGTTTTCTGCTGCAGAGCGGTAAATACTTCGCTCCAACTCATAGCAATCGGATCAGCCCCAAATGCGTTCCAGGTATCAAGGAATATTGCTCCTCCGGGAACACGTATTTTTAAATCCTTCAAATCTTCGGGACTTCTAATTGACCTTTTACTGTTAGAAATTTGTCTTAAGGCATTGTGTGCATTGTCCAAGTAAACAAGTCCATTAGCATCCATTATTTTTCTCATATATTCACCGCCAGTTGAATCGAATATTTCATTTGCATGTTCATAACTGGTGAATGCCCATGGTAAATTGCAAACTGCAATTTTTTCATCTATCTTTGCCAAAGTACTTTGAGAATAAATTCCTATATCAGTCAATCCCTGAGATAGCATTTCTATACCCTTTGATTGGTTTCCACCTGCTAATTGGTCGCTGGTATAGACATCTATTTGAATACTTCCACCGGATCTCTCATTTACAAGTTCAGAAAACTTTCTTGCTACAAATGTATCCGAACCTTGATCTGTTCCCGTAACAGTCATTTTCATGGCAACCTTTTCATTACCGTCAGTTTCATTACTATTACAACCGGATAAAATAAGCATTGTAAATACAATTAAAATAAATATCGCCTTAATACGCTTAATCATTTTCATAATCCTCCAAATTTATATTTTTTTTAACTACCACAAACTAAGCTATCAGTAATATCGTTTTTTTTAATATTAAATAATCACTTCCAAATTTACTGTGATATTACAGTTTGAACAACAGAAATAACTAAAAAACACCTCCTGATTTTATCTTATATATCAATATAAAAATAAATTATATACAATATATTCGCTTTGGAAATCGTTGTCACATTGGAAAAGCTATTAACAGCAGCTTATATACTTAGAACAATTTGCAAACTAAGCTAACCTAAGAAATCGCTAATTTGCATTAATTATATTTATGTGGTATCATGGTACTACCACATTACCATAGTACCACATTTTTGTCAAGATTATTTTATATGTGTTGTTCTCTTTTTGTGATTCTCTTTTCCATGCATACTATTTACAGTCAATATAAAAGAACAGAGTACACAATAAGCTGTGGCTCCTGTCCTTATTTTTAATAGGTTCTATATATAAATTTTATATTATCAACAAATCTTTAACCTCCGCCTATAGTACGACACAACCCCCTATTCCCATAAGAAACCATCTCAAAAAACATCGGAAAGGTAGCGTCAGAGATTAACAGGCGTCTGTCCATACGGTGTATACGCCGCAAAAAACGGAAAAATGTCCCGTCTGATTCCACACGAGGACATCCAGTTTATTCATAAGGAAAAAACAAATCAGTGATTCATATGCACCACGGAGAAGACATAAAAGAAATGGCAACACAGACCAAGGTCCTGAAGGAGCTGGACTCAAGCTATTTTTTCAAATGCCGCCAGGGATATGTTGTTAATTTATTCAACATCGAGGAAATAAGCGATGACTACAAATTTCTCCTGCTAAAATCCGGTGACATAATTCCAATGTCAAGGCTTGGATTCAAGCAATTGGTAAAACCCATTCCGCTTTCAATTACGGGTGTGGATACATTTGATTATTGATGCTAGCTGACAGGAGCCCACTGTCTTATATTGATTCGGATTTTCGACCATACCGAAGGAAATAGATGAAAGAATGCTAAAGCGATCTGTATTTCTATTTTCCTCCCTTTTTTATTATGACATTAATCCACTTTTCTTCGTTTTTTTCACGTCTTACATCTGCTGTTACCCATAGTTTTAGCACTGTAACATTTTTTATTCCAGCTAATAATTCCGTCAACGTTTTTTCTGTATAATCCGCAAAATATCGTCCTTTTGAATCATGTACACCTGTCCCATATTTCCAAGATCCATATAACACACCACTATCTTTCAAAGCTACTACAATCTTTAACATTGTTTGTAACATATTTTCCTTAGAAACATGCAATAGTGATGCACAAGCCCAGACTGCATCAAACTCTGCTTCAAAAAATATATCCTCTGCCTTCATTTGAATAACTACATTATTTGTAATTAATTGCGTTCTTTCACACATTACTTTTGAAGCATCTAAAGAAGTTACACTATATCCTTTTTGAGAAAAATATTTGCTGTCTCTCCCACTTCCACATCCAATGTCTAAAATACTACATCCAATAGATAAGTATTTTTCAAACTCACTATAAAGTTCACTCATGTCAGCATCAATTGTTGTATTAATAAACATATCCGCATTTTGATTATAATACTCAATCGTTGTATTTTCTTGTTTTAAAGTCGCCATAAATCATATCCTTGCAATTTTGCTGCATCGTAAACTGGTTTCAAATTATGCTCTAAAATATTTATAAATTGCTCTTCCGTATTTCCCTTTATGTACAAACTCTCTGATGCCCATATTGAATTCAAGTTATAGCGTCTGCATTTTTCAAACTTATTTTGAAATGCAGTATTTCCATGCGTATCTTCTATCGCAAATATTAACTGATATAAATAGAATTGATATTCTGCAAAACCCTTAAAATATTTGTCCCATGGTGGCAGTTTATTATTTTTGCTTGAATTAAGGTTTTTACTCATTGGTGTAAGATTCCACAACTCGTCGTTCGCTATATATGATCTCGGAACAAAATGATCAAGATCAAATCTTTCCACATTAAGTTTTTCTCCCGTATAAATATCTCGAATTGGCTGTCCCGTAATCTGTACTGCTGTTTTCCATAAATCTCGAGCTTTTTCTAATCTTCTCACATTATCTGATTCTGGTGATATCTTGTAAATAATACCTGGCACTCCTGGGTTTCTATCTTGAAGAAACTGTACCTTATTATATTTAATCCAACTTGTTATTACTGAATAATTATCAAATATCAACTTTCTCCAATTATTATTCACTCTTACCTTTTTCCACAACCCACTACCATCAATAATCCTATAAAATAGATTTTCTTCATCCGTAAGTTGTTCCATATATGCGATTAGTCTACCTCTCTGGTCCTTTCTTAAATAAGTCAATCCCTCATCATCTAAAAATGGGTACAATAATTTATATGGAACGTAATCTGTTAATCTATATTTATCATTCTTTAATTTATCATCATTCTTATTAATTGCTAGTAGTAACTCTTCCCTTGATGGATTCTGCGATAATTCGTCTCTCGCATGCTCATTTAATACATTTATTGCATGCTCTAAAAAATTTTCGGATTTTCCATTTACTGTCGGACCTAAACGCAAGTGATAATGTGTGACAGTATGCCATGCATCACATATCATTTCATTGATTATTTGATCAAATGATAAATCGCCCTCCATCTCTATAATTAGACGTAATATTGCTTCAAGCCAATAAAATTTATAGCTTTGAGACTTGTTGTCCAACATACGAGCAAACTTATCAGTATCTAGATTGTTTTCATATATAATTTCTAAATGTATTTTCCGATCCATTTTGCCCTCTCCAATTCTAATTCCTTATCTGTTTAGCTATCTTCAGCAATTCTCTAAAATTTTCTATTACATCATCCATAGTTGTACCTGGTCCCCAACTAACTCTTATGGAGTTCTCTATCTGTGATGTTGAAATTCCCATGGCTCCAAGTACATAACTTGGTGAATAGCTCTTTGATGTACATGCAGAACCATTAGCTAAACCACAATATTGCTTAGTTGAAATCATAAGTGCCTCTGACGAAACACCATCAATACAAATGTTCAATGTACTGTCTATACAATATTTTTGATCTCCATTTACATGATATTCAACTCCAGAAACATTCAATTCATTCAATATCTTCTCTTTTATTTCATGCAAGTATGCATTATTCTTTTTATATTCGTTTTCGGCAATCTCACACGCCTTTCCACATCCTGCAGTCAATGCTACAGGAATAGTACCAGGACGAATCCCATGCTCTTGCTGACCACCATACAATATTGCGTTAACAGGTGGTAATTTGAACGATTTCTTTCTTAAAACAAGAATACCTACTCCCTGTGGTCCCATTAACTTATGTGCACTAAAGGACAGCATATTATACTTTAGGCTTCTAACCTCATCTACAAGTTTTCCACAGCTTTGAGTTGCATCTGTATGAAATAATACATCCCGTTCCTGCAAAGCCTCTCCCAATTCATTAACCGGTTGAATGATTCCAGTCTCATTATTGACATGCATCACACTGACTAATAAAGTATCATCTCGAACTTTATCAAGAATTTTATCTATACTCACTCGACCAGATAAATCTGGAGAAACAATGTCAACTTCATACCCTTCTTTCTGTAAATGACTTACAGTTTCTAAAACAGCCTTATGTTCAATTGCAGTTGTTATGATATGCTTTTTATTATTTTTTTCTGCATATTCTCTCAGGCCTTGAATGGCAATGTTATTACTTTCTGTTGCTCCACTTGTAAAAAAAACCTCATCTGGTGAAATATTTAAAAGGCTTGCTACTTGTTTTCTTGAGTTCTCAACAACTTTACGTGCACTTTCCCCATAGTTATGAGTTCTACTGTCAGCATTACCAATATTATTTTTATAAACCTCAACCATTGCATCTAGAACTCGTAAATCAATTGGAGTCGAAGCATTGTAATCTAAGTATACACTCACTATTATTTCTCCTTTACTGACAACTCTACCAAATCATTAATACTCTTAATAAATCCTGTTCCACAGAGATGTGCAATCCCTCTCTCTAAATTCAGTCGAAAGTATTTATAAACAGTTTCATCATCCGTTGGTAAGTTCATTTGAATGCACCAAGCTTTTACAAGAGCTTCATATATTTCATAATAATCACCACCAAATGTGTACCATGACATCTCCAAATTACTATCAGCAATAATAAGAATATCTGTTGGAATTGTTTTTTCACTTAGCGAATAACATAATGCCCATCTACATAAAACATTCCAGTTTTTAATACCAGTTTTTCCTTTTAATCTTGATAATTGATCTTTCGCCTGTTGTGAAAGACGTACTTGCTTCATTATCATATTTCTGCTCCAATCAAATACCCTCTCTTAATTGAGGTGCTTTTCGTTGTTTCATCATATTTCAATGTGAATTCATCACCGACATTTGCTTTCATTAATTTGTAATATCCAGCATCTATTTCAGAATCAGTTGATAGAATAATAGTTTGTTCCCCTGCATTAGGGAAATAGTTTGTAACTAATGATGTTCTATGTAAAGAATCTAATCTTGACAATGGTGTATCAATTATTACTGGTAAACTTTTCTTTGAACATATAGCCAGAGCCCACAAAATTGAAATCACCATTAATTGCTTTTCACCTGCAGATAAAAAATCTTTAGGAACTTCCTGTCCGTCTTCAGATAAATATTGAATATCCAATGTTTCAGAATCCATAACAATTTTCTTAATTAAATTTTTCTTATTTGCAAGCTTTTTATAACAGTCTGTAATTGTATCTGCTAGCACATCCGTCTTTCGCTTTTGAAGTTCAACTATATATTTTTCTATAATATTCAGCGCCATATTTGAATACTTAATGATTCGATCTGTACTATCTCTTAACTCAGCTGTAGATAAATAAGATTCTACGTATTTACTGAATTCTGCTGTTGCAGTCATCATCTTTGAATTAGCTGCACTTCTCTGTCGATCTAATTCAAGCATTTTCACCTGATAATCGATTATAATTTGTTCTGCCCCTTTTATTTGATTGTATATTTCTTGAAGCTCTTTATCATTTATGTCTAAAGAAAGATAGCTATCTAATTCTCCAATTTGCTTTTCTAATTTCTTTTTCGATACTAAAATGCTTCTTGTCTCATCATCAACATTTTTCATAATACTTTCAACCAAATTATTTGTCTGAAATAACGCCTGATCTGACAACTCATATATTGGTTCACTCTGATCACTATTAACCTGCGCTTTTACATAATTGATAAAGTCTAAACTCGCCTTAGTATCTCCTGAATATTCTGATTCAAATTCCTTATATAATCCATCAAGCTGAGCAGTTACCTGCTTCATAATCATATCTGCATGCTCGTCTGTAGCTTGCAGCTTAATATCACGAATTAAATCTTTAACGAGAAGTAATGGTAATTCCGACGCCGTTAACTCATATAATCTACTTTCTTCCCCTGATAAATCAGCCATAAGAGTAGCTCTTTTTTTCACTGTCTCCTGACGCTTGTCTACAGCATCACCACCTTTAGCAGTATATAACTGATGTAGTGTCTCTAAATTATCCCTACCTCCAACTAACTTATGACTTAACTCCTCAATCTGAGCATCTATCGTTGCTAAAGCTTCTATTGCCTTTTCTTTTTCTTCTCTAAGTTCCTGAACTCTTTCTGCATTCTTGTTATCTTTCCCTTTTTTATTTGTTTTTTTAAGGTTACGCATAATATCATTACTTAAAACATCAAGTACAGATATCCCAAGCATTGAACGAATAGAATTCTTTAGCTGAACATTTGTATTATCTACAGATAACTCTGCAATTTTCTCGCCATCAAAGAAGAAAAAACTTGATAAAGCACTTGGCAATATATTCTCTACAAACATTGGCCAGTTATTTGTCAAAAATTCATTATAGATGCCATCCTTATAAATACTGATTCGTTCCTTTGTTATTTTAGTTACAGTATCCCATTCTCTTTTTACAATATAGTTTTCCTTAACCTCATTATTGATTTCAAATTCAAGTTCTACACTACAAGTTTTATCACTTTCACTTCTATTTACAAATGAGCGCAAATACTGTGCATACGACTTTTGATTGCTCTCAGAATATGCAAAGGAATTCGAACCATATAACGCCAAAAGTACTGCTTCGAGAAAAGTTGTCTTACCTCGTCCATTCATTCCTCCCACTAACACTATTGGCTTTCGATTTTCAAATAAAAACATATTTTCTCCGGCATATACACCGAAATTACATAATGTCAATTTCTTTATTATCATTCGCTATTATTCCTCATCACTTTCAAATTCTGACTCTAACGGTTGGAAATCCAAAAATTTCTCATTATACTTACCGCCATACTCTTTTTTTCGAATCATCATTTCAGAATAAAATTGTGTTGCATCCTCTTCATTCTTGTAAAAGGTCTTTTCCAATGTACTATTAATATCATCAAGAATGCCTTTTCTCTGATTTACCCCAGACGCTTTATTCTCTATGTCAATTAAGGTATACATCATTTCAAAAGCCAGTTCTTCATCTGGATACATTTTTGAGCATACTGTTTTCAGAATTTCCCATTCATCATTTTCAAAGTTTTCATTATGAATCCATTCCGGATCCTCAAACGGTTTACCCAATACTTTTTCATAAATTCTGGGTAACGAATCGTCAAACTCATGCTTATCATTCACCCAAATACGTCTTATTGCCTGTAATTCCGGTAATCTTATCAATTCAAGATCACTAAACTCTTCAGGCCCATTTTCGCTAATATCTTTTTGTATTGATAATAATCTCTCAAGCCAATGTTCTCTGACTTCCTTTTTGTATGGTCCATGAAATAATTTCCCATAATTTCCTTGAAGGTTTCCTCTCATTCTCCTGAAACTTCTTCTTTCACGATCCCCTTCTTCATTTCCAAATTCGTTTCTAAACTCAAGCAATGAAGTCATCCACTCTTTTTCTTGGTCATTCGCAATCATTGCTTCCATAGATTTATCCTTTTCAACCATGGTGCATACCCAACAACCAAAACGACTTTTTCCACATGAAGGTAAAGTTCTATCTACCATAAGCGGACACTCATTATCTGCTGTCGCACCACGATACATTGTCATTAAATCCATATTTGAATATCCCCAAGGATTCTTATACTGCATCAGAAAAGCCCAAACATCATCATCAGTCCAATCTTCCATTGGAGAAAAAACTAATTCATTTGCTAATGTCGGATTGGGACTTAATAATTCTCTAACTCTTTTCTTCTCAAGATTTGTCATCGTTCTATTTCGTCTTGAACTTTCTTGCTTTCTAGTCCCAAGTACAAGAATCACTTCTCCATGTTCAGCTATTTTATTCTTTATAAAATTGTTTACAGGCTGAATCTTCAATCTATCTGTACACCAACGATATTTCATTCTTGGGAATGGATATCCTCTTCCTATTAAATTTACCCAAAATGTATTGTTGTAATCTGGAATTAATCGTTCGGGAATGAAAGGTAGTTTTTTCTCTTCTGCTTCTTTGTTCATAGACTCAAGTGATTTCTCAACCCATTTTGATACAACAGGCGATTCAACTAAAGTATCTGTATTCATAATATGAATTGCCTTTTTTCTCTCATTTTCAGGAAGTTTTTCAATTGCCATCCAAACAAGCTGAACTGCAGCTGTACTATCCTTACCTCCGGAATATCCAATCATCCAAGGAATATCATCCGCAATATATAGATTTTGAATAGTAACAATCAACCCATCGATTGTCTCCTTTGCAATTGCCATCTTATATCCTCTATTCTTCTATTGTTTTCTTTAAAGCTTCCTCTGCATTCTTTTCTTCTTGTGTAAGAGGAATACCAATCTCTTTCTTAATAACATTTGATATAAGCATTGCAGCTTTTTTATTTGTTATTATCCGACCATTTTTGCCAACTGCTCTCATATACCACTGTTTTGCATTTCTGCTCCAGTTAATCTTTTCTATTTTCTCAAGATACAATTCCATTTCAACTTCATTAGAATAAAAATAATTGCCAATTCGACCAAATGCTTGAATTACAATACTCTGAGTTGCTATAAAGTTTTCTCTTAAATCCACTTTGGTTATCTCTCGATTTCGAAGATCTTTCCACTGCTTCATATTTTTTACAACTAAATCCCAATAACTCAGTAAGAAACTCTCATAATCACCATTTTGATTCCTTCCTACAATGCTTTTATTAGCTGTGTAAAATGTGTTTAATGTAAATAAACTCGACGAAAACTTTCCAAGTATGTCCTTCTCTTTATCCGTATATATATTTAAGAATTCTATGTTCCATATTACGTTTCTAGTTATCACGGCCATTTCATCTCTAGAATCATAAAGTTCTGATATGGAGTTTGATGTCTTGACAGCATTTTTATTTAAATCCGTAAAGATTTGTTGACTTCTCTTTAATCCTTGATCCGCATAAAATACTATGGATATCGTCTCATTTTCTAGTGTAGGATCTTCTTTTAGCGCTGCCAAAATGGCAGATTTTCGATGCTGCCCATCATTAATCAAAAAATGTGCATCCATGGACACTTCTAATATACCTGTATCATGATTAATATCATTTTCTTCAAAAGAAAATTCTCCATCAATTGAAGCAGCAAGTGCTGAGAATACATAAGAATCTCTATTATCCAGTATGTATCTACTAATTACAGGGATTCTTGCTTCATTTAATTTTCTTTGGGCTCTGTATTCTGGCAAAATAAATTCTTCATCATCTACCAGAAACATCTTAGAAAGCATCTTTAATGGGACCATCGCAATGTAAAATTTTGTTCCAGCCTGAATACCTCTAACAACAGGAAATCTATATACAAATTCCATACTTCCTCCGCATAATAAAAATGATATACTTAAGTATCTACTTAAGTATATCGTCGAGTGTACTTGCTGTCAATCGATATCTATAAAATTTATCCCAACTTTTTAACAAAAGATATTCTAATTTTGCTCTCTAACTGTTCATCTCTTATCCAGGCTAATACTTTGTCATCCAAATCCTTAAGTGTAGCTCGCCCTGCATTCGTATTCTGCAAGAAAGAAATTATTCCATCATCAAGTCCTAAACTTGCGATTAACTGATCAGCCTCATTTAATCCTGTATTCATTGTTTGGTATTTCTTTACATTAGTATCCCAAATTTCCGCTGGTTGAATTTTTCGCAAGCAATTTGAAACACTTTCAGCGTCAATTCCCTTAATAGCTTCTAAAGTACTTACTGTTGAACTTGTTAAATTAGAATATTGTTTCTGCCAATCTTTTTTCATTTCACCCTGAATATTTTTATACGAAGTTTCTGCAATTGAGACATTATCCTGAATAGCAAAGCCTGATTCCACAGCCAATTCAAGAAGTGTTAATAGCTCAATCGTTGAAGAAATAATCTCCTTATTTTTTTCAATTTTCGCTACAGTGTATAAATACTCAATTGTAGCAACAAACTTATTTATTTGAGTCAACAACAAACGATATTTTTCATCAGTTGCTTCCTGTAAATCTTTATTTTTTTTTATGGCTGCTCTTCTTTGAAGATCCTGCATGTCCTTTGTTGTTTTAACTAAATCCTCGAAAATCATGCATTCACCATCCCTTCAAGCTTTTGCTTATTTGTTTGTATGCTCTTTAATTCTTCTGAATATCTATCTTCACCAGTATCTTCAAACCCGTCAGTTCCTAAACTAGCTTTCTTTGTGGTCACAATATTATTTGCTTTCTCCACTTCCTTTTCGAGATTTTCAATTATTTCTACAAGTGGTTTTAATGTCTTAATTGGATCCCCAGAAAACGCCATAATTATCGTAAGTGAATCATCTTCATCTAATACACTTGCAATATCAGAGATTGCCTTTTTAATCTGATCTCTTTTCTTTATCCCATCTAAAGGCACTTCTTTTACATTAACTTGAGATTTATTTGCCTCTTCGTAGAATTTATTAACGCGCTCGGTAAATATAGATAATTCTTCCTCACCTACTTCATCGTCTCCAAACGCATCATAAATTCTTTGTATTTGTTCACGACCAGCGCTTAACTCAGCCTTTGCCACATTATCTAATCGTTCTTCAATATCATTTAAAAATGCATAAGCATCCCTTCTCTGTTTTATCTTATCGTCGCTCTGTTTCTCATCTTCTGCAATCACTAGTTTATTTCTTTTAACTTTTCCAAATACTTTAGAGAGCAAAAGGGAATCTAAGACAACATTTGAACTTGCTCCACCTTGTCCAATGTTGAAATATCTTCTTACAGTTTGCTGATTGTTAACATCAGCGCCTTTCTGCGACATTACATTTAAAAGGGATCTCCATTCTGTGCTATGAGAGTTGTTAGCTAGCTTATTAGGTTTACTTGCCAACAATGTTTGACCATTAAAGTTTTTTAAACTTTTCTCTCTAAATTCTCCTGCTAAAATGATTCTATACATTTCCGCTGTAACCGCAGCCTCAATATATCTTGATTCTTCTCCATCCTTATATTCAGATACCTTTTTAACTAATTCTTTCCTTATAGACTCTGTCCAAGTTGTTATCAAGTACGCATCAAAATCAGCATCCGGGTAATTCCAGCTTTTATTTCCGTATTCTTTCCATCGAATAAATGCAAGTAAAATATTCAAATTATTCCATGTTGCAGGAAGCGTATAAAGTCCCTCCTTCTTTGTTTGTCCCTCAAGGGCAATAAATAATACAGAGGAATCTTTAACTTTCTTGGCATTATCCATCGAAATACCTTCAGCCTGCCAGTTAATAGCAGTATATAAATAATCGGGCATTTCATCATATACAGCAGAATGAACCGTACCTGCAGCTCCAACAGTCGCGGAAATATCTATCACATGATCATTTGTCCACTTAGTCAATAATGTATTTGCCTCATTTAACTTTTTTATTTTTGCATCCGGAACTATCTGATCATTTCCTTCTGTATGCGCCTCATTGTTCACCGGACTCACTGTGTTTACAGAGTTTATAGGATTTACAGATTCTGGAGTTGGAGCCTGTATGACATCCATATTAAGTATTGGAAAACCAAAATCATCAAACAATTCTTTTTGAATAGCGGAAATGTATGTTTTTCCATCCTTTTCATATTGATCTGGTGCTCCATTTCCCCAGACACTCATGAATTTTAGCAATCTATCTGCTGAACTTTCGTTTCTAATCTGTGAATGAATTCTAAAGCTCAATGTAGTATTAACATTCACAATTTTCACATCGATACTTGGAAAATTACTCTTATTAAATATCGCATCTCTAACCACTGGTTCGATAATATCACGAATTATATATCTAGGAGTTTGATGTCCCTTTTCTAAAACATTTTGATAAAAATACAAAATACTTCTTTTAGTAAAAGGATATATATTGATTTTTTTTTCATGACTAATATCTATATACTCCCAATTTTTTCCTTCAATAACATCATGAATTGGATAATCCTCTGGATTTGCATGTCCTGCAGCCCAGTCTGAAATAACATCTTCTGACAAAGACATTGTATTTACATATCTGGCTACAAACTCATACAACCCATTTTCGTCTAATACATCGCTTGGAATATAAATGTATTTTGTAATACGGTCTTTATGATTATCTTTAAAGTTATCCTGTAAATAGCTGTTTGTAGTACCCACAACAGATGAAATTCTGCAAAGTTTTTCTCCATCCCTCTTTCCGGTATGCGCCTCTAGTAATGCGTCTAAAATTGCGGTATCTACACCAGTAAATGATGTAACATCCTCAATAAAAATAGTCAATTTCTTATCCAAACGATAGAGTTCTTTACGTATATCCATGAAAATCTGTTTGAAATCTCCTGGTTCAATTCCAGCACATCTCTGGATTACTTCACTGACAAATTGATTCAAGTAGTCAGCAATCTTTTTGGCATCTTCGATACCGCTTTCATCAGCCATAAGTTCACGAGCCATTTTCTCAGCTTTTGGATCAGCACCAGCACTATATATACTATCAGCCAACTCTGCAGTAACTATAAAATCTTCCTTTTTAAACTTGGCAACGGTATCTCTATCAACCAATGTATGCTCAGCTATTTTTGAATATATTCTCTCAATAGGTCCTTTTTCACCCATTAGATAATCATGTACTACTTCATTATTTAAGAAAGCTTCTAAACGCTTTCTTTTAACATTTGTAATTTTTATATCTTGTTCATCTTGATCGTTATGAATTTCGATAATAAAGTTATGATAAATCATATCTTTAAGCTTATTCTCGTCAACAGACAATGACGCCTTCAGCAATCGTTCATAAACATCTTTATTGCTAATCCCCTGAACCTCTGGTTTCTCCAAAAGTTGTCGGATAGTTCCTTTTAATGTGTTATCACTTCGTCTAATAAACAATATAACTTCATCTTTTGGCTTACTTTGCTCATAACGCGCCTCAAACCACCTAATTAGATGAGATTTCCCCGTTCCACTCTGACCATAGACTGCTATAAACTGATGCATGTCTTCAGGATTACTTATATATTTTTTAAAAATATCTTCTTCTGAAAATGTCTTTTTTTCACTCGGGGAGATATCAAATTTATCTAATACTCTTAATTTATTTACAGCAACATGCGTTGCCAAGAAATCACCTTCGGATGAGGTGATTGAATCCGGTCTTGCCACATATGAAATTCGTTCTTTTGCTACTTCTGAATTCATAATCTACCTCCTACCTACATTATTGAAATATGTGTAATTGTCGAGTCATTTGAGTAAGCTTTTAATTGGTACAATGTCCACGTATCTTTCTGGTCCAATATGTGATCCATTTTTATCTTTCCCACATCTTGTAATGCTCTCAATCCATTTGACACTCCATAATTAAAGGTTCTATTTGCTGTGTCTGAATCAATAATAATATTACTCATTGGAGTAATTGCATTTACAAATTCACTTACAGAATACATTCTTTCTTTTTCAAGTGAAGCATTGCAAATAGTATCCCATAAAAAAACACATGCATTTGGAATAATAAACATCTCTTGCAGATATCCAAACCCTAAAAACTGTGCCCAAAATCTCCAAGAACGCATTGCCACTGCATCTACCGGATAGTTTGTCATTTGAGTAAATAAGGGTCCTAAATTTGCAATATTTTTATCTTCTTTAAAAATATCACTTCCCTTTTCAAAATATGCTTTTGTAACTAGATAAAACTGACCAGTATTAAACATTTCCAGCCTAGAATTAATGTATGTCCTCATACATTCAATATTTTTTATTACCTTTGCATCTACAGCAAGAGAAATCAGATCATCCGAAATTGAAATTAATCCCAATTCTAAAGCAGCATTTTTGTAATCATTGAAATAAACCGAACCATTTTCCAAATATTCAGGTTCCATCTTCTCTTTAAGTTCATAAGATACAATTGGTCCCTTTTCTACAATTTTGCACAAGGCAAATATTCTCTCCGGAATAGCTGTTGTTACCATTTTATCCTTAAACATAATTTCCCTTTCTATGTATATATAACACTAGGTAAAACACTTGGACCATCTACAAGTTCAACGAAAGTTTTACCTGCCTCATTAACATACGCATTGTTTTTTATAATGTGAATTATCTTAGTTGCACTCTTACCACACAAATTATTTTTTATAGTTATATATTGTTGCCCAATTATTCTTTCATCATCTGGATATACTACTGCTACCAAACCAGAAGTGAAATAATATCCATGTGCCTTCAACAACATATAAACATCCTTCACTACCACTACTAGGATATTCCTTTTACTATTAATATCCAATATATTTTCAGAATTCTGCATACCTTCAGGAACAACTATCATTGAAACTCCTTTTTCAACAAGGCGATTTAACAAATTCATTCTTTCATTATCATTTACTAAAACAACCATTTCATTTGATTCTCCAAATGGCAATAATTGTTCTTCTGATAGTACTCTTAATGGCTCATCAACCCTATTTTTTAATGGAAACTTATGAGAATCTCCGATTATAGGTATATCGTGTATATTACATCCAGCACAGTATTCATATACTTTTGAATAAGTTTTATAAAATAATTCCGAAATACATTCTTTGCTTTTACTTCTTACTGCATTAACCATCATATTATATGATGAATTATAAAAATCCCACTCTTCTTCTCTGATTTTGTCAATATGAACCTTTAGAACATCATCAATTACTCGCAATCTGTCATTTACTATTTCGATTAGTATAAAGTAATGTCCATTCTCTATTTTTACCTCAAGTATGCGGATCAAATTGTACCTTCTAAGGAACAGCAAAACATAAATATTCCAATTCCTATCAGCTTCGCTTATCGGAGAATCATCAAATATGTCGTCGTTTGCATAATTAGGCTTAATAGAAGTATCTATAAACACTCGGTTATTGGACGATCTGACAGATTGAGTGTTGTTATATAAGCTATCCCATCTTCTCCATATTTTTTTCGTCGTTAATACTCGCTTTTTAATTCTATCTTTTCCAATAGTCTCATCTCCTGGATGCAAACACATTATACTTAAACACGGTAAGTGATCTCGACCACCTCTTCCTAATTCTTGATAATATGTGTTAGCATTTTGCGGAATATATGTATGAATAACTGTTCTAACATCTCCTTTATCAACTCCAACTCCAAAAGCTGATGTTGCAACCATTATTTCATATTGGTCATCGACCCATTCTTCTATTAATTTTTTTCTCTGAGCAGAGCCGGTTAACCCAGTAAATGTCCGTACATTTTTAATTCCCGAATTAGATAAAAGCGTCTTTATATAGTCAGCATCGATCGGACGAGCAACGTAAATTATCATTGGATGAGGTAATTTTCTTACTAATTCAACAATATCTTTCTCTTTTTCCTTATTACTCTTTGCTCTAACCACACAGTATCGCGGTTCATGTCTAAGTGCATCACATCTCACTTCTATCCACTTGCCGTTCACTTCAAAGAAATCTTTTAATGTCTCAATACATCGGTCCTCAAAAGTTGCGGATAGCAAAATAGTGCGTAAAGATGGATTTGTCATAAGCAACATATTTCGCCAAGATTCTAAGCACTGATAATCAACTCTAAAAGTTGCACCCCAATCTACAACGATATGCGCCTCATCTATTATTATATTATTTAAATATCTACATTTATTGGCTTCTTTTATAGCCTCTGCAAAACTAGGGTTCTCCAATAATGCTTCCGGTGAGATGAATAATACTTTGGCCTTCTTATCTTTAATAGCTTTTAAAATTGGGCCAGCATTCATCCCGCTGGAATATGAAAAGATTTCATTATCATTGTCATCTCGTTTAATAACTTGCTTTGTTACTCGAACCTGATCAATTGCCAATGAAACAGTAGGTACTATAACTATTGTTAATCTATCTTTTTGATATGAAATCGTCTGCGTGACTAAACTCTTTCCTCCTCCTGTAGGCAGTGAAACGAGCGTTGTATATCCCTCCGGTGTATTCAAAGCTCCATAAACAGCTAACTTTTGATCCAAAGATTTAAAATGAGTATATCCTGTCATTGCATAAATCATAGGATCTGTAAGCAGATTACTATCAGGCGCTACATGTTGTTCAGAAACAGTTCTAATAAATGCTTCGTTTACAAATTTCTCATTTACATAGCTTGGTAGTTGAAATGATGCAAAGTATTTCTGATCAATCTCATCAAAGGCAATTCCATATTCATTGTCATCTAAGAAGCAATCTTTCTTAAATTTTATCGCTGTGTCAAACGTTAAAAGATAATCACGTAATGCAAGCAAATAATCATCTTTATATACCGACTTCTCAAGATACAATTCATATGCTCTTGTAAGTCGCTTCACTGTTTTTAAATAAAATTCTTCTCTAGAGTTCGTTCCACTTTCAAAGTCTATTTGAATAGAATTGATCTCATTGTTCAAATATTGACTTACCAAGCAAGTTATCGAATCCTTATTCATCATCTGCTCCAATCATCATTACAAACGCTGCTGATTCCAAGTGAATCTTTGGTCGCTTAATTGCATCTAATATTATTGTTTGTGTTGCCTTAAGCGATTCAATTCCCTCATCGCTTAGTCCGTAATATTCACTATTTGCCACTCGTGCAGATAACGTTCTTTCCATTTCTTCTCTAGCACCTTTTATATTTGATCTTCTTTTGAATATTTCGAGCGCCTTATTATATGACTCTTTTCTTGATGAAACTATAAATTCCTCCCAATTTTCTCCACCATATTTTTGTTTAAACCAGTCTATGTTTCTTCCTGCAAACTCATCCTTCAGAAACTGAGCCTCTCTGCTCCTCTTACCTAAATGGACGATTTTTGATTTAATAAAGCCAATATTAATTATCGAAAGGTACTCTCTTACTATTTCTTCATCGGATAATGAATCATCATTTGAGATTGTAATAGGAGAAATAACTTGCTCAGATAATAAATAGTTTCGATATGGGCTCATTGCATAAAGTGAAACTCCGTTATCCAGCATGTATGCATTATTAGGTGCAATAGACCATGTAAATATTAATCCACACCAATTAACTCTGCTTCTTACTGCAAATGCACTTGCACATCCTTTACAAGATTTCATAGCATTATCTACAATACAATCAAATACTTCATCTCCTGGCGCAAAGAAATGCAGATAATCATTCTCTATTGCTAACTTTCTTGAAAAAGTTCCTCGTATTGCTCTATCCTGAGATTTTCTTGAAATACTTTTATCATATGATGCTTGAACATCTATTAAAAACTTGTTTTGCTCAGAATTTAAATAATCATTCCATCGTGGCGGAATTAGCTGAGAATTAATAGCTGATTTCGGCGAAAACGATGTAGCAGAATATGATATTTCTGTATTTTTCACGTTTCCATGAAATCCAGCTAAACTTGCCCAGTTTGACATGGTCATTGCAAATAACTCATTTTCATTCTGTGCATAATACTCAATTAATCTTCTAAGTTCAGAATACATTGGCCTATAAATAAATCCCGCCGCATCAAAATTCTGCTCTTTTCTAATTACGTCACGCATTGAGTTTGCAAGATCTACTATTTTAGGAATTCGATTAAACAATCCATATTTAAAATCTTCCTTAATAGCAGAAACAATCTCATCATTAATATCTTTCATGATGATTTCCATTCCACTCAATGACTGATTAAATATTTGAAGTCCATTCTTAAAGAAACTAAATAATGCATCCTCAAAAGTATCTATGGTATGAACAACAACAGAATATACAACTGGTCTAGACATATCTCTTTCCAGACGATCTAATCGTCCTATTCTTTGCTCAATCGCACTTGTATCCCATGGCAAATCAATATGTACAATATAGTCAGCACACTGAAAATTTCGTCCTTCACCACCTGTATAATCGCATAACATTATTCGGCACTCTGATTGTGTTTGAAATCTATATGCATTTAGTTCTATTGCTTCCGCCTCCATATCTGCGCCAAAGAAACTTACTTCCTCTTCAGGAAAAACATGTATAAGAGCTTCTCTATACGCTCTAAAAGTTTCCTTATAATTAGTGAATAAAACTACCTTCTTATCGTATAATTCATCAAATAACGCATCTAGCACAACAACTAATCTTGAAGAATAACTCTCACCATACTGATCCGGATCGTTTAAAGCATCTACGATATTGTCTATATTATACTGTTCTGTTTCTAACCATTTTCTCGCATTTTCAATAATTTCTTCTCCTAATCCAAGCTTGGATGCTCTTTCAACAAAAGCCCATGGCGAACTAAAAAATGCTGATAATAATGGTCTTATATCTACATCAACATCCGCTGATCCCACTTCTAATTCATGGATAATCCAATTTGATAACTCACTGTATGTAAGATATTCATATGAATTTTTTTCATTGTCTGCAGAATACGTTATTTCTACAAGGTCCCGAGTCGCCATTAGTTTTTCTTCTTCATCTTCTGACTCTAAAAGCTTTCTTCTATTCCTGATGATATTGCTCTCAATCTGATAATTACTACAAATATATGAAATAATTACTTTAATTGAATAAACACCTAGGTCCTTATCAGCAAAATTTATTCTCCCAAGAAACTCTAATAATTTTTCATCATCTAATTCATCGCATATTTCCTCTAAATCATCATGAATTTCTGCAAATAATTCTTTACAATCTTCAGATTCATGCGCATCTTCCAGTTCATCTTTGGCGTTCTCAATTTCTTCTTCTAAATCCTCCAAATCATCTAAAATCAGCGCAGTTTTTTGAATAATTCTGCTTTGCTTACTAATTAGCTCTCCGAATCTTTCGACACTGTAATTGTCATATTTAAAAGGCAGAAGCAGTCTTAATAAATCCAAATACTCTTCTTTTTTTTGCTGAACTGGAGTTGCACTTAAAAGTAATAAATTTTTAGCATTCTTACTAATTGTATGTAGTTTCGCATAGTCATTCATTGAAAACAGATATTTGTGAACCTCGTCAATAATGACAAAATCCCACATTTTACTTATATTATTGCTAGTTATTTCATCCAGCGTCTTAACCTCAACAAAGTTATTGTTCGCACCAATACCCACAAGTATATTAAATTTTAGTAACAGCTCTGATTTCCATTGAGCTTTTAATGCTTCTGGCACGATCACCAATAATTTTGTATTACTCTGATTTATTGAAAATATTTTATAAACAGAAATGGCTTCAACAGTTTTTCCCATTCCAACTTCATCGGCTAACATATATCTGCATGGAGACTCCTGGAGGCATCTCATAATAGTGTTGACCTGATGTGGTAATAAGTAAATTTTTGATCCGGCAAGTTCCTTAAAACCATAAATAGAGTTCTCTAAAATATTCATACTTTTAGAAACAACAGCTCTGCCTAAATACCAACACGGATTCTGAAATTCATACCTTTTCAGCTGTGTACATGGATCTATCTGTCCATTGTTAAAGGATGCAATAATATCTTTCTCACAGACCTTATATATACTCTTATCTTTTAAATTTTGAATATAATAGTAGTAATATTTATCTTTACTTTTCTGGTTTGAAAGAATTCTGTGATTAATTCCTTTATAAACGACCGTAGATCCAACAAACAAGCTGCACCTCTCTACCACCCCTTCTGGAATTTCAATTGTCCCCTTTGATAGATCCTCAAAAAATATCATATATTGAAATGGATCATATATTTTAACCGATACGGTACGTTTAAATTCATCAACTTTTATTATATGCCCACAAACGAAAATTCGTGGTTCTGCCATGCTTTCTTTATCTGCAGGGCATCTAACATACATTTTTGTATTAAGCATAATCGGTCTCCATTTTATTTATTCTATATTGGCGTAATAAGCGACACATATTTCGCGATTAGTACAATATTTACACCATAAATTAGTATCACTGCGGAATTTAATTTCTTTAAGATTTTCAACAGACAAGTCTTGGTCTATCTTATCTTGATTAACATCCGGAAATTTGTCCTTTAAAACATCTTGGTTGAACTTTTTAGGATCCTTTAACTGTTTGTATATGAAAAGTTCGCGTATCATCATATATTTTCTATTTTCTTCTGATAAAACAGAAAAAGACTTATCTTTATTTAATCTATTTCTTACATTGTTGATAATATCTATTCGATTGACATTCAATACAAATGGGAAATACTTCTTTATTTCATCATAGATTTCATTTAACTTTTCCAGCAAAAGAATTTCACTACAAGGTAACCCTTGCATACTTTCTTTGGTTTCATTTTCTAACCAAACTTCCAAATACTTGACCAACAAAAAGTTATCCTTATAAACGGTATTCCCTTCTGATAGGGTTTCGAATAAAAATCTTTGTTTGCAGATTCTATACCTGTAATAATCGTAAGAAGTATATTTTCCCACAGAACCTACTTTAAAGTTTATATCTGAGAAATCTTCTAATTTGTTTTTTATACGTTTATCTATATTCCTTTCCTTTTTAATTCCAAGGATTTTTAACAAATAATATGGTTCTCTTTCTTGATCTCCATCTCGTTTTACAAAACTTAATTTGTACTTTCCTCTATTAAATTCTAACCCGTAGATTAACGCATATCTTTTAAAGTTCTTATACTCTTTTCTAGCTTTAACATATACTTGATATTTCCAATCTACTGGATTCTGTGCAACTTCAAAGAACTCGCCCGTTAAAGGCCAAGAGAATTCACCATTTTTTACCGAATTTATATCTTCATCAGTCAAACATGCAAAATGAAGGATACTACTTTCCTGTTCCTTTACAGTTCGCAAAACATCACCATCAATTTGTTCAAAGTTACGTACAATCCAATTGGCGCTCTTTCCAGGTTTTGTTTCTTGAACTAAATATAATGACATTGTGGATTTTAAGCATTCAAATGAAGCGGATGCCTCAATGTTCTCCACTTCATCTAATCTGCTAAGCACTCTATTAATAATGTCTACAAACACTTCTCCAAGTTCTCTATCTTCTAGAATTTCTTCTTGCAGATATTTTTTTAGTCGCTTATAAAATGCCTTAAAATTATTAGGTCTTTTTTCAAAGTCTTCATAAAAGAATGATGCTAACTCTTCTAAATTATTTAATGCCATCTCTAATTCATAAAGTTCACCTAAAGATACTGCATAATATGAAATATGACTAACATATTCCTGGCGTTTATCATCTGATAAATACTTACGATTTTTTCTTACCTTTTTTATTCTTGTAAGCATGTCATCAACAGAAATGCATCCCTCAAATAATGCTTCCATTTTTCCAAATGTTGACGCCAATCTCCCAGGGGTCTCTTCTTCAAGAATTCCAGCACTTAAGCACTCTCGAATATCATTTAAATCTGAAATCACAGTACCATTTGCACTTGAATCCCACATGTTAGCTACTGCAATAAAGAAATGACCTAATGGATAATTTAAAAATTGTCTTTCTCCAAACTGTTCTGGAAAATACACCTTCAAAATATCGTTTGCGGAACTATCTGCTGCATAGATTTGCTCATTCATTGCCAACATAGGATGCTCTGGGTCTTTTCTCTCTGCAGCCTCAAAAACTCGAGCTACGTATCCTGCAAATTCTGTCATATTATCAAATTCGATTATTTTATATGGCTTCTCTACAGAAAAATCTTCTTTTCTTCCCGAAAGAAGTTTTCCCATATTTTGTGCCAATACGTTGCCTTCATAGCTAATTGAACTGCTATCTATAGGATGAAATTCATCTCCTTTATAATCTATTATTTTGCAATCAAAAGACGAATAAATGTCAACCCATGTTTGATATACGTTCTTGTATTGTTCCTGATAATTGAACAATAGAATTACTTTTTTATATTTACTTATCTCCTCAATTGTTCTTAACATTAAAGGTGAAAATTGATGAACTCCTTGAATAACAATATGATCCAAATCCTTCACTTCCACTTCGCCCTCAGAATTAGAATTTTTTCTCGCGTTATTCATAGCTTTGGAAAGAGCAATATTAATCTCTTCTTCTGTAAAATTTTCTTTTAGGAAGAAATCTTTTTCTTTCTCGGATTCAAGTATATTTTTGAATACTGCAACAATATATCTTTGCTCTGGAGTAAGATATTCATCCACTATATTCTGAGGAATCATCCTTAATTCAAACATTGTTCTTATGCTACTGAACACTTCATCTCGATTAAATAAAAATGATTTTCTAATATTATCTAACTCTTCATCTGTCAATCCTATTTCATTACTTGAATTAATAATAACATTGTCTATATCCGCATGTTGCTTTACTGCGCATGAAGTGCTTGTCCAAAATTCATATAATGAGTCAGTCAAATTTTTTATGGTTGTTACTCTGCCTATCTGAAAAGACTTGCCATATATACTTTTCAATCCATTTACAAGAGTCTGGGACACACAAAAATAAGGGCAATTTGATATTTCATCCCAAAATTTTTCTTTGTTTATTTTGTATGGATCATGATAAGTGTAAATAATAATTGACATTTTATTCCTCCAATAGTGATGCCCAACTAATATGTGGTGTACTATCTAAATTATTAATCCAAATACAGCTTCTAATCGCTCTAGTAAGTGCTACATACAAAATTCTTGATTCTTCTGCTATTTGCTCATCGACCTCAGTGCTTTCACTATAATTTGAATTTCGTTCTCTTATACCATTTTCAAACAACACAGTATACGACAATTTATTATCATCATAATTTGCCTCCAACTTTACCTTTTTGGTATCACTAATATCCTCGTATGTGTAAGGTAAAATTACAGTTCCATACTCCAATCCTTTTGACTTGTGTACTGTCGTACAAATCACATGTACACCATCGTCGTCTACTTCTGTAGATCTTGACAACTGTTGTTGTCCTGTTAAAATATTTATTCCTAAGTACTCAATAACTTGACTTAATGTCAGAGCATCTATTCGAGAAAACTTAATCATGCGTTCCAATAAGTATTCATAATTAGCTATGTACATCCTCTGTTTGTCTGGAACTAAGCTATAATTTTCCCATGGTTGTAGAGTATCAAATATTTTCTTCAGTACATATAAAATAGGCTGGCTATACACTTCTGATAAGACAGAATTCCATGACATTCCCATTCTTCTCTCAAAGAATTCATCTAGTACCCCTGTCAATAGTTTAAGTTTTTCCTCTTCCGATATGCAATGCATTTTAGTATAATCTAATTTAAGGTTTGTATAATTTGATTCAATAAAATTAACCAAATATACTGGACTTGTATTATGACTTATTGCAAGAACAATTTTGTAAAGGTCTAAAGTTGATGGCAATTGAAACAAATCTCCACCCGTACTGATTTCAATATTAATATCCCTTTTTGTTGCAGCATTAACTACACTTTCAACTTGCCAATTGCTTCGAACCAGAATAGCTATTGTTCGTTCTTCCTTACTTAATGTCTTTGTTTGCATCAAATTTTCTATTTTAGCCTTTTCCGACAAAATAATATCATTTAGCAATTCCAATATTTTTTCACTGTCCTTACCATGACATGGCATACAAATCATTAATTCATCTTCTTTTGCATCGGTAACTACATCACTTACAAGCTGGTCATCTTCTCTTGTATAAGGAAGTATTTGTCGTGATCCCATCAAAGAGAATATCCTATCAAACAATTTAAGTAGTCTAGCATCTGTTCGATAATTTCTATTTAGTCTATAATGGCTCCATTCGTTTTCTTTTCCATTTTGCAACCTCTGAAAAGCATTTAATTTTGCACCGCGAAATCTATAAATACTCTGTTTTAAGTCTCCCACAACAAATAACTTACATTCTGTATTTATACTTTTTTGTAATTTCTGAAATACTCCAATCTGAACATCATCCGTATCCTGAAACTCATCAATAAACATATACCTTAGTTTCAAATTTTCAAGTTTATCACATCTCATTGATAGTATTTTATTCAGTTCAATTAAGCATTCTTTTAAATCAACTTTATTACTTGCTTTCATCATTTCTAGATAGATTGCTTCTGCTGGAAAAACAACTCTTATAAGTAAGTCATTAAAATATGGAATATTATTTTCTACTGTCACACCCATTTCTTGTACTTTTATCTGTTCAAAATTGATACTCCTATCGAACAATCGATCAGCCACATTCATTAACTTTTTCTTTAAATCATAAATTGGTATGGGAAACTCATTTATAAAATTTGAATTCTCCCTTTCTCTCTCATCTAAATATTCACCTAAGAAAATGTCATAAGAGCGTCCTCTATCATATTCATTAGACGAAATTCTAAAATTTGTACCTAATCCTGTATATAAAGACTCACCTCTCATTATTCTTATTCCAAACTTATGAATCGTTGATATATTAGCACGGTCTATATCTTCTACATGCTTTAAAAATCTTTCATGACCTGTTAATACAAAGTAATTGATGAACATCTGTTTTAACCGTTTCTTCATGTTAATAGCTGCATCATTTGTAAAGGTAACCATTGCAATTTCTTTAGATATATCTGATATCGGATTACTCTCATTGTTACATAAATAAGCAATTCTAGAGACCATTAAAAAGGTTTTACCGGTTCCCGCTCCAGCTTCAACTAGAATGTCTTTTTCCATAGTGGCATGTTCAACTTTATACTGTTGTAGATTAAATGATGAACACTTAGCCAATACCTCTAAAGTTTTATGAAAAGCTAAACTTACATTTCCTTCATTTATGCATATTTTCTCATAACATTTACTTTCTAAAGACTTCACCCAATATAATTCAAAATTAAAAATTTTGAAGCAATCTTTATCATGTGATAAAGGAATACCCTTATCAAAACCTATATGTAAATTATTCTTTTTATAATCAATATTACGCTGTTTTAAAGCACAATTTAGAGAACTGAGTATTTCTTCATAATAAGTTTGTGTATTTACAAAAATAATATTTTTTACACCTAAAAAATACTCGTCTATAAGAGAATCTATCTCTATCTTTGAAATAGTTACCGGATACACAAGAAGCCTTGAATAAGGTAAAACTTTATTCTCTTCATTAACTGCTTTTAATCCCGCTTCAAGATTTCTTCTTATTCTCAGCATAAGATCATAAGAAAAATCAGAATGTGGAATTACATTATTGATGTTATATACTTCTTGAATCTTAATATTCAGTATATCTTTATCTTCAAGATCCTCTTTAAATAATGTATATTGTTCTTCAGAAATAATGTTTAACTTGGTTTCGTAATATTGCTCTCTTGATATAAACGGATAACAAACCATATCTAAAACAAGTGGGCTTACATTATACATACTACTTATCTTATTAAGGATTGAAAATCTATACGCTCTTGCCTGTTTTTTGGGAGATCCTTGTGGCTTGTCATATCCCTCAACTTCTATATTGTCCACACCATTAACAGTTATTTTATCAGGCGCCCATCCTTTAACCTCAATAACAATAATGCCTCGATTTTCTGTCATAATACAGAAATCATATTCTCTACCATTTATTTCTCTTTGGTTGTATACAACTGTGTCATTTGATAAGTATTCGCATAAACTATCCCAAACTTTTCCTTCACCTTTATAGGAAGGCTTTACATCTATCATCTTAGCCATATTCTTAATCCCCGTTGTTAATTATCATCTTTATTTTTATTCGGACTAATATTAACAATGTCATCTATATTATAGACAAGAGCAAATTTTAGCCATTACATCTACTGTAACATTCTCGTTATTTTCTAATTTTACCATTGTTCTAATTCAAATATATACAAGTTCTTTTAGATCTTTCTTTTTCATGTATAAATCTATAAATAATTAAAATAGTTTTTTGCAGGAAACTCTTTTTCCCTTTTGAAAAACAAATCCAATTACAAATTAAAATAATATAAATTTTATTATATCACACAACTTCTTTAATTTGGTCTTTTATTTCTATTTATGCAACTAAAGCAGTATCTAACCCTTAATATGTTGCTTTATTAAACACATATACATCAAAAAGATTTTTCAAGTTTTGTAACTCTCTATTCAATTCAACCTCCTTATTTAATACGTATAAGCTTCTTTATATCATTGTGCCAAACTATATACAGAGTTCTTGTTACATTCAAAATCAAATTTATAATTTACTTAAACAGTTCATCTTTAATCTTTATTTATTAGCAATTCAAGGTAGAATCAACGCATTTTGAACACTATCAAACTCTTCTACAAGTTGCTCTTTCTCCTTGCCTTCCCAAGCTTTACTTGAAACGTATTCTAAAACAATAACTTGAAAATCATTATATTTTTTTATGTATATACCTAATAAATTCAATTAAGATGTTTACCTAGTATCTTTTATCATCTCTTTCACCTATTAAATATAATATTTTACATTATTTTACCATAGATGCGACAAAAAAGATAGTAAAATGCTAAAAAATACGTAATATCAGAACAATATCACAAGTTGATCGTTACTATTCGCAGTTAATTTTTTAAGTATATTCATTTTGTGTTATTCAGATGTCTTTAACACGAGTAATCTCATCTTTTAAAGTTTTGAGATTTTTCACTATCGCTCAGGATGGAAAATCTTTATGTAACTATAAATAGCAACAATTAATCGTAATTTTATTAAAAATCTTTTACTCCCACTCTTGACAACCACCCCCTACTCATGATATAACACCGTTATATAACAGTGTTATATTTCTTTCAAAGGAGGTGTCAAACATTGGATGAATCTACTCAAAACCGCATCCTGGATGCCGGAAAAGCAGAATTTCTGGAAAAAGGCTTTAAAAACGCTTCGCTCCGCAGCATTGCTCAGAAGGCAGGGGTTACTACCGGGGCTATATATGGGTATTATCCTGACAAGGAGGCTTTGTTCGGGGCTCTTGTTGAGGGACCTGCTAAGTATCTGAGGGATTGGTATACTTCGGTGCAGCTTGAGTTTGAGAGGTTTCCTGCAAAGTATAAGGAAGAGCAGATGCATGATTATACGAGCAGGGCTCTGGATGAATTTGTGAATTATATTTATGATCATTTTGATGCGTTCAAGCTGGTGGTATGTCATTCTGCCGGAACTGAGTATGAGTACTATATTGACAGCCTGCTGGAGATAGAAATAGAACACACGCAGAGGTTCATAAGTGCTATGCGCAGTCTGGGACATGATATACCCATAGTTGAGGATGATATGAACCACATTCTTTCCGGTGCTTTTTATTACGGCATATTTGAAACGGTGGCACATGATATGCCGAGGGAGCGGGCGTTGGAGTATGTCAGGATTCTGAACAAGTTTTACAGTGCCGGATGGGATACAATTTTAGGGCTTAATTAGTCCTAAATTTTTTAGCAATAGGTTAGTTTTCGCTAACCAAATACATGATCAGGAGGAATTATATATGAATCAGGATTCAAGGGGAACAGTATCGTGGCTGTGGGAATTTGCATCCCCTCACAAGAAAGGATATGCTGCATCGCTGGTATTTGCCACATTGGGTGTGGCGTGCGGGATGGTGCCGTATTTCTGTGTGGCACAGATTGTGATTGCACTGCTCAGCGGTGAAGCTGCAATGAGCTTTTACGGTTTTTACTGCATCATTGCTGCCGGGGCATGGCTAATGCGTTATTTGTTCCACGGGATTTCCACTACCTTGTCTCACAAAGCTACATTTGCGGTAATATCAGAGATCAGGGTGAAACTGACAAAGAAACTCACCGTACTTCCCATGGGATATCTGCTGGACACTCCGTCGGGTAGACTGAAAAACATATTGGTGGAGCGTGTGGACAGCATAGAGACTACTTTGGCTCACGTTGTACCTGAAATGGGAGGCAACGTCCTTGTGTCTGTCGCCACCGTGATATATCTTTTTGTACTGGACTGGCGAATGGCGCTGGCTGCTTTGGCTACACTGCCCCTCGGTATATTATGCTACCTGGGCATGATGAGAGGATATGAAGAGCGCTTTAAAAATTATGTTGAGAAAAACAAGCGCCTCAATGATGTGGCTGTTGAATATATAGGCGGCATAGAGGTTATAAAGGCATTTAATCAGTCGGCTTCTTCTTATGAAAAATTTACGACTGCGGCAAGAGAGGCAGCCGCTTCTGCCATAGACTGGATGCGCTCCACACTTCCGTTTTTCTCTACGGCAATGTCTGTGTTCCCTGCCGTGCTGGTAAGTGTTCTGCCGATAGGAACCCTGCTATACATGAACGGCAGTCTGCCTGTTGATACGTTCCTTGTGGCAATCATTCTGTCTCTCGGTGTTATGGGACCGCTCATCACAACCATGAGCTATACGGATGATATAGGCAAGGTTCATACAATCGTAAATGAGATTACAAGCATACTCACACAGCCCGAACTCAAGCGTCCTGCTGCCGATGCGGGTGTGAACGGTTATGATATCAATCTTGAAAATGTAAGTTTTGCGTACAATAAAAATATGGAAAAGACGGAAAAAGCGGTGCTGAAGGGAATCAACCTCAAAATCCCGGCATGCGGTGTAACTGCTCTGGTTGGTCCTTCGGGCGGAGGCAAATCCACTATCGCCAAGCTCATTGCGTCACTCTGGGATGCAGGCAGCGGCAAAATAACAATAGGAGGCACCAATGTACAGGACATACCTCTGTCTCAGCTCAACAGCATGGTGGCATACGTCGCTCAGGACAATTACCTGTTTGATGAAAGCATACGTGAAAACATCCGTATGGGCAAGCCTTCGGCAAGTGATGAAGAGGTGGAGCAGGCTGCCCGTCAGAGCGGATTCCACGATTTCATCATGCAGCTTGAGCACGGATATGAAACCTCTGCGGGCGGTGCAGGCGGTCATCTGTCCGGTGGCGAGCGTCAGCGCATAACTATTGCCCGGGCTATGCTCAAGGATGCCCCGATTATAATTCTGGATGAGGCTACGGCATATACAGATCCGGAGAATGAGGCTGTTATACAAATGGCTGTATCAAAACTGGTGGAAGGCAAGACTCTCATCGTTATTGCTCACCGTCTTTCTACGATCACCGATTCGGATAATATCGCGGTGATAGATAACGGTCGCGTATCGGCACAGGGAACACACAATGTGCTGCTGGAAACATCTTTGCTCTATAAAAATATGTGGGTTGCTCACAGCTCTGCCAAGGACAGCATGGATACGAATGTACAGGAGGTACTTGTATGATAGGTATATTCAGAAAATTCTTTAAGTTCAGCGGTGATCAGAGCCGTTTGTTTTATCAGTCCCTGGGACTTTCACTGATACATGCGGTATTTGAGGCACTGAGGATTCCGGCAATTGCCATAGTGCTTGAGGCTGTCATAGACGGAAATGTAACCATGCAGACTGTGTGGTCAGCTCTCGGTGTCATGCTCATAAGCATCGCAGGCTGTGCTCTCACACGCCGCAGCTATACCATGAAGCAGACCGTCGGCGGATACACCGTAGCCACCGACAAGCGTGTGGAAATAGGCGAACGACTGAAATACATGCCCATGGGATACTTCAATGACAACAGCATCGGTGACATAACCTCGATCACAACCAACACTGCCGAAAATCTGCAGGATGTTGCCACAAGAGTGATTATGCTCACCACTCAGGGCATACTGACAACGGCCATGTTTACCCTTGCAATTTTGTTCTATGACTGGCGCATAGGTGTGCTGCTCATACTGGGTATCGCCGCATTCTTCGGCATCAATGCTCTGCTGCAGAAAAAATCGCACAAGGTTTCTCCTCTCAAGACTAAATCTGATACGCGTCTGGTTACATCTGTTCTGGAATATGTACAGGGCATAGGAGTGGTGCGTTCATACAATCTCGACAAGGAGGCCAACAAGACGGTTGACCTTGCCATAAGGGAAAATGAAGAAATAAACATAGGTCTGGAAAAAACATTTGTACCGTACATGTGTCTGCAAAGCATAGTGTTTAAGCTTTTCGGCATTGCCATGATTTATCTTGCGGTGTCTCTGTATATCAGCGGAGCCATGGAGCTCATAAACTGTCTGCTGCTTGTTATTTCGTCATTCATGGTGTATGCACAGCTGGACTCTGCGGGAAATTACAGCTCACTCTTAAGAGTGCTGGATCTTTCCATGGATAAAATAAACAAGGTGTTTGAAACTCCTGTCATGGACATAGACGGTAAGGCAATCAAGCCGGAATCATGCACCATAAAGGGAGAAAATGTAGACTTCCGATATGAAAACAAAAAGGTAATAGATGATGCTTCCTTTGTAATACCCGAGGGTACTACGACTGCCATAGTTGGACCGTCAGGCGGAGGCAAGACAACCCTCACGAGTCTCATGGCACGTTTCTGGGATGTGGACAGCAGCAAAATCACACTGGGAAATATGGATGTGCGTGATTACACGCTGGACAGTCTGCTTGCAAACTTCAGCATGGTATTTCAGAATGTATATGTGTTCTTTACAAAGGTACAAACGATAATAAACCTAGAACTGGCTACCAACCTAACATAATCGCCGCCCAATTAGACAAGGGGCGGCGATTTATTTTGGAAGCTGGTACTTCGGGACAACACCTCGAACTTGGCCCGAAGTCGCCGGGTTTGGGGCGGCCTGCCCCAACAAGCAATTTTTGAGATTTGCCCGCAAGAGAAAATCTTAAAAATGTGCAAGTGTCAATACACTTGCCCTGCTTGCCGTTTAGCGACTCCTCTGAAAAAGTTACACAAATAAAGAAAAGTGCAGACCTTTTCTTGCTCTGCGTTTTTCCTCTATTTTATCTTTCTTATTTAGTTCTTGTGACAATAAACTCCATTTAGTATGTTATCATTACTATTCTGCATTTTCTCAACTTGGATAATAATTGATGACCATAAATATAAGCAAAGTATCTTGTTTATTGATGTAGGTATGACCGATAGAGGAATCAAATACGAGAGAATCCCCTACGTTCAATGTGTAATCACCAGCTTCTGTATGAAGCACCAACTCGCCTTGAATAATGTAAATATATTCTTGGGATTTTTCAGAATGGCCGATGGAGGCATTGGAAGATTGTGCATCTAGCTCTACATAGAATAGTTCAAAATTCCGAACAGGAGTATTTGTAAAATAGCAATATACTCGATAATGTTCCGTTTCTCCGGTTTGCATAACCGAATCGGTCTTTCGTATGACAGTTGCTTCTTTCTCAATTCCATCCATTAATTTTGTATATGGCACATTTAATCCATTAGCAATTTTCCAAATAGTATTAATTGTTGGATTGCTGTTGCCTTTTTCAATGTCTGAAAGCATGGCTTTACTTATTCCAGATATTTTTGATAGTTGTCCTAATGTTAAATTGCGCTCAGTTCTTAATTCTTTAAGATTGAATGCAATAATTTTTCCCAGTTCCATAAAAATCCCCTTTCTTACTTGACTGATAAATCGAACGGTTGTATAATATAAATTACAAAGCGTCGAATTGGTCAAACAAACGTACACTATAATATAAGTTATTATAAGCAAAATCTTGAAAATAATCAAGAACATTAGGGAGCACTAATATATGAAAACAAAAGCATTTAAGGCAGCATTGCCTTATACGATACCAATTTGTGTAGGATTTCTTTTTCTTGGAATATCTTACGGGTTCCTTATGAGTAGTAAAGGTTTCTCCTTTGTATATCCCATGCTTATGAGTTTTTTTATCTTTGCAGGATCAATGGAGTTCGTAACAGTAAATTTACTGCTTTCTGCGTTTAACCCGCTGTACGCATTTGTCTTAGCATTGATGGTAAATGCCAGACACTTATTTTATGGTATTTCCATGCTGGAAAAATATAAAAATGTTGGGTGGAAAAAGCCATATCTAATTTATGGAATGTGTGATGAGTCTTTTGCAATTAACTGCACCGTTACTCCACCCCCTGATGTAGACAAAGACTGGTTTATGGTTTTTGTTACCTTACTCAATCAAATTTATTGGGTGGCGGGTGCGACCTTGGGAGGGCTTTTGGGACACATTATACATTTTGATACTACAGGTATTGAGTTTGTGATGACCGCACTATTCGTTGTCATGTTTATCAATCAATGGGAAGAAACGAAAAACCATCGTTCTGCTTTTACAGGACTTGGCTGTTCCCTAATCTGCCTACTGATTTTTGGAAGTGAGAATTTTATATTACCGGCTATGGCGCTGATTATTTTATGTTTTTCTTTGTTTAGAAAGAAAGAAAAGGTGGTGTCATCATGACAACAATGCAAAGTATTTTCACTATTATGGTTGTGGTCTTAGGTACACTGCTGACAAGATTTATTCCATTTATTATTTTTCCTGAGGGAAAGACGCCTCCTCCTTATATTACATACTTGGGGACCGTGTTACCTTATGCAGTCATTGGTTTGCTAGTGGTATTTTGTTTGAAAGATGCAGTGTTTACATCATTTCATGGTTTTCCTGAAATGATAGCAATTTTCTTTATTGCTATTCTTCATAAGTGGAAAAAGAATACACTGCTAAGTATAGGGGGTGGAACTGCTCTGTATATGTTTTTGGTACAAACTTATTTTCTCTAGTCCTGCCCTTAAAGGGTTAATATTAAGAACTACAGAAATAACATAAATAATAATAGAATTTTTATAGGAGGATTTGAAAATGGAAAAGAGACTTTCAAGAGAAGAAGCGTGGGAATTATTGACTGAATACACAAAAACTCCAGCCTTGCGAAAACATGCACTGGCTGTCGAAGCAGTCATGTGTCACTTTGCTCGCCTGAATGGAGAGGACGAAGAAGTTTGGGGTGTTTCCGGGTTGTTACATGATTTAGACTACGAAAAATTCCCGGAGGAGCATTGCAAGAAAGCGGAAGAAATTATGAGGGAACGAGGAATTGATGAACTCTATATTCGCGCCATGAACAGCCATGCATATGGTATCTGTACTGATTTAAAGCCAGAAAGCCAGCTAGAAAAGGTGCTGTTTACCATTGATGAATTGACAGGTCTTGTCAATGCACTATGTCTTATGCGCCCCTCTAAGAGTGTGCTGGATTTGGAAGTGAAGTCTGTCAAGAAGAAATTTAAAGACAAGTCTTTTGCAGCTGGCGTTAATCGAGATACTATTCGCAATGGTTGTGAAATGCTTGGTATGGAATTGGATGAGGTAATCAAAGAAACGATTGAGGGCATGAAAGAAAGAGCACAGGAAATTGGCCTAAAAGGGAAATAACCCTATTTGACGTTGCCCTGCGGTAATAAAAAAAACCGCATTGAGGCAAGGTGCTTTCATGTGCCTAAATGAAAGATGTAACTCAACAGCGGTTTTGATAAAAATTCAAAGCCGCTGCTTTCTATGTCTTGAAAGGTTTTGTATGTAAACCATTGGCAAAACATAGCGGTTTTGAGGTAGGAGGATTTCTATGAGTATAAAGCCGCTATTGCTTGTCTTTGGGAAGCCGCCAATATACTGTGGCGGCAATATGTAGCAAACAAATTTCCACCATATAATTTCAAAAATTTATATCAAAAAATGAGCGGGCATTCCGCTCATTTTTCATTCGACACCTTTCTGGGTTTATCCCTCAAAGGTGTTTTTTTGTCCTCTTTTTTGACCGCAATTATCGAGGATAAACTTTTCCGCTTCGGGACAACTTGGCCCGAAGTCCGGCCCCGCTGTCGCTCTCCCCCTCCATTTCGATTTGCCCCGCAAAAAAATCGAAATGGAGGAACGCCCTATGGCAAAAATTAATCTGCGGGATTTTTACCCGTTTTATAATACCGACCTTTTTATTGAGATACCCGATGAAGTGGAATCCGCCCTTTTGGAAGCGGAGCGACTGGAACGGAACTACATTAGCCGCCGCTTTTACAATAAGGCTCACTACTCTTTGGACGCAGGCGATGGAATTGAAAATGATATTCTGTTCGTATCACTTACTCCCTGCGAACTCTATGAGCGCAAAATGACAGCCGAACAATTACAGGCTGCTATGGCTTCTTTGCCGGACAAGCAGGGAAAACGGATTTATGCCCATTACATACTTGGCATAAGCAAATCAGATATTGCACGGGCCGAGGGAGTAGATGAAAAGGCTGTCAGAGTTTCTATCGAACGAGGACTGCGGAACATGGAAAAATTTTTGAAAAACTTATAATTACCCGTTCTGAATTTGTCCTCTGAATCTCATGGCTATTAGAAAGAAATTCTTTTCTTTCTAATGCTCTTTGACAACTGAATACCGATGATTCGGATACTTTCAATCTAGGGGGAGCCGAGCCGCAGGGTACGCCATGACCGTCCGTTGAAAGGGGGAAAGACCTAAACGGAGCGTGAGCGAAAAATATCAACTGCGATAGGGCGGAAATGGCAAGCCGCCCGGCGATAATCTCTTGATTGGTACATTGATACTTGCGGTTTGAACGCTTCACAGCATTGGCCGCCACGCCATAAGCATGGAGTGAGGTGAAATTTCTATGAGGGTGGTTGCCGCCATCCGTTCGAATAATCGTTTATATATAGGGTGTACCGCTCCGGGTTTTTCTGTCTGATGACAGCCCGATCCGTTCCGGTGCGGTACGCCCCCTTATTTTAATAAGAAAATCGAAATGGGAAAAATAATATCTATTGGCTTCGGGACAACTTGGCCCGAAGTGTGAGGTAAGACCAAAGGTCAGCATTTGCAATTTGTATAATGCTGACCTTTCGTGTTTCCCCACGGACAATGGGAAACTAAGTTACTGGACTATGCTAATAAGGAGGTTTGAAATATGCAAGTACAAAAGTATCACAAGGAAACAAAAACTGTGCTGTTTCAAGGCAGACAGGTTGTTATTGAAAATCTAACGCCTATGCTCCCTCCAAAGCTACGGGAGCAACGAAAGAAAGAAATTGAAGAACGACTTTTTGAGGTGTTTGTCAAGTACCAGGGAAAGGGGCGTTAAACCTCCACAACCTTGATGTATAGGGCTTCCGGCGGTATAATACAGATAAGGTTGGTAGCTCTGTTCCCTAATATGGAAGGAGCTACAAAATGGAAAACAGAATCGACGCTATTTATGGAAGGCAATCCGTAGACAAAAAAGAGAGTATCAGCATTGAAAGCCAATTTGAATTTTGCCGATACGAATTAAAAGGTGGTGAATGTAAGGAATATAAAGATAAGGGCTACTCTGGCAAGAACATTGAACGCCCCGATTTTCAAAGACTTTTGACAGACATTAGAAATGGCCTTATAAAAAGAGTGATTGTATATAAACTGGACAGGATAAGCCGCTTTATCGTGGACTTTGCAAAATTGATGGAGATTTTCAAGCAATATAATGTAGAGTTTGTATCCTGCACAGAAAAATTTGATACCTCAACACCAATGGGCCGGGCCATGCTCAATATCTGTATTGTTTTTGCACAGTTGGAACGTGAGAGCATACAGCAAAGGGTACAAGACGCTTTTTACTCTCGTTGTTCAAAAGGCTATTATATGAGGGGTAGACCCGCATACGGTTTTGATTTAGAGCCTATCGTCATTAACGGTATAAAGACCAAAAAGCTAGTTGAAAACGAAAGCATGAGTTATGCCCTTTTGATGTATGAAATGTATGAAGTGCCGGAAGCCTCTTATGGAGATATATCTCGACACTTTGCAAAACATAATATACTTGTATATGGGAAAACACTCAAACGAGGATTTATAGCACAACTATTGAGAAACCCTGTGTATGTTCAAGCTGATATGGATATTTACGAGTATTTCAAAGCACAGGGCGTAAAAATAGAAAATGACGCTGAGGATTTTACTGGAGAGTTTAGTTGTTATTTGTATCAAGGCCGTGAGGGGGAAGAAAAAATACTTGTACTGGCTCCCCATGAGGGAAAAGTATCTTCCCGTCAATGGCTAAATGTTCAGCATAAGTTATCACAAAATACCACGTTCCAAAATGGTCGCAAATGCCATCATACTTGGTTGGCGGGAAAAATCAAATGCGGTTGTTGTGGCTATGCCCTTACGAGTATCAAAGGTCAAAACGATGTTACATACTTTCGGTGCAAGCAACGCTTAGAAAACAAAAGTTGTGAGGGTGCGGGAACTCTTACAAAGCATGTTTTGGAAGATTCCATCTATAATGAGATGGTACAGAAAATGCAAGAGTTCCAAACGCTGACTGGTGGGAAACAAACAAACTATAACCCAAAGCTGACAACTGCCCGTGCCGGACTTGCAAAAATTGAAAGTGAGATAGAGAAACTACTTGATACGCTCACAGGTGCAAACCCCACTTTATTGAAATATGCGAATAACCGCATAGAGGACGCACAAAGACAAGCACAAACAAAACTGATTGCAGACTTGTCTGCCAATTCGGTTTCATCATCGCAAATAGAACTTATATCGGGATATTTGAGTAATTGGGGCAACGTGGAGTTTGATGATAGACGACGAGTAATTGACGCACTGGTTAATCAAATACAAGCTACAAGTGAGCATGTTTCTATACAGTGGAAAATATAAACCTTTTACGCTTATCATTGTACCCTTGTCAAAAACAGTTATCTCTTTAACGACACCATCGCCAACAACATAAAGTTCGGCAAGCCGACCGCCACTATGGCAGAGGTTGAGGAAGCAGCTAAAAAGGCATGCTGTCACGACTTCATCAGTGCACTGCCTCAGGGATATGACACTGTCGTAGGCGAAGGAGGCGCAACTATTTCAGGCGGAGAAAAGCAGCGTATCTCCATCGCCAGGGCTCTATTAAAGGATGCTCCCATAATTATTTTAGACGAGGCAACCGCCAATGTAGACCCGGAAAATGAATCTCTGCTCCAGAACGCCATCTCACAGCTTACCCGGGGCAAGACCATCATAATGATTGCCCACAGGCTCAAGACGGTACAGAATGCAGACCAGATACTGGTGCTGGATCAGGGGAAAATAATTCAGAGGGGCACTCATCAGGAACTGATGAAGTCCGGAGGTATTTATGCTGATTTCGTAAAAATGCGTGAAAAATCAATAGGCTGGAAATTGGGTGCATAAAAATAATCATTATAAAGAGCCGATAACCGTGATTTTACTCATAGTTATCGGCTCTTTAATTTTGTGACCGGCACTGTTTATTCAATTATTTTATTGTATTTATTAGCCAGCTGTCCGCACGCAGCCTTAATCTTACTGCCATGGGAAATTCTCATTGTAACTTCAAGTCCGGCTCGTTCCAGCTGCTGCTTGAATGCAGCCATTTCCTGTTTTGCCGGCTTTTTAATCTGCGTATTGCTTGTAGGATTATATTCAAGCAGATTGAGCATGACATTTTTTCCGCCGAACCACTTTACCAGCTGACGCACATCGGAGGGTTTGTCATTTATTCCCTGCAAAAGTAAATACGCAAATACGACTTTCCGGTTGTGCCGTTCGGCATAAGACAATGCTCCATTGACAACATCATTAATGTCGTATATGTGCATATTGGGAATAATACGGTTTCTTGCAGCCTGTGTTGCTGCGTGAAGGGATATGGTCAACTGAATTTTAAGATGTTCCTCACGCAATTTTTTCAGTTGTTCAACCGGACCGACGGTTGATACGGTTATACCGTCTGTGGGAAAGTTCATACCGTTTCTGTCCCTCAGAATGTGAATTGCCTTTATAAAGTTGTCGTAGTTGAATAACGGCTCTCCCATACCCATAAAAACGATACGATTTACTTTTCGTCGCAGTAATACAACCTGCTGTACGATTTCTGACGGTGTAAGGTTACGGACAAAACCGTTCCGCCCGGACTCGCAGAAGATACAACCCACGGAGCAACCGACTTGTGTACTCACACAGGCTGTTCCGCCATCCCGGCGTTTGATAAAAACCGTTTCAATACACTTGCCGTCTGACAGTTCAAATACATATTTTTCGGTGTCACAGTCCTTGTATACTGTTTTTAGCGACATAGTCCGGTATTTCTTTTTTGGTGAATGCTTATATAGTGACGAGTATAAGACTTTTGCTTCACTTTCGCCGATCACTTCCATTATTTCTTTGCAGGTAAATCTATATGGATCATCCCATATATCAATAGGAGTATATTTGTTTAATTTTTTCATTTTTTTCACTTCCTTATCAATTTCTCCGGTCGATTAATAATAAAAAAGCAATAAAAAATGCAGGTCTATTCTCAACGTGAGCATTGACCTGCACATATAATGCGAGTAATAATACAACAAAACTAAGGCATAGTTTTATAAGCTATGTCCTGAAATCACTTTTTTGCTGTGCATACATTCACAAAACAGGCATGACAAGAGGCCCACGTTAAAATGGGAAACTGCTTTTTTATTGCCTTATTTTCTGATGCGAATGCTATGCAACATAAGTGACTGCTCCTTTTCTTTGCAATTAAAATATTATACCCAAAAAATAATCAGCTGTCAACTTGCGGCGGCAACATCGGCCGGAATGCGCGTCTTTTGTCATATATGTCGAAATTTGTAACAAATCGATACCTTGTACAATATACTAAGGTGTAAAACAATTTACAAATAAAACAGAAGGGCGTGTAGAAAATATGGCTGCACAACTATTTAAACTTGCAATTGATGCTACTACTTCAACTGATGTTGATATCAATCCGGCAATAGAAAAATATTTCTATTTACTGGAGGAAGTTGACAGAACAGACGATGAGCTTGTTATTCCGGCAACTAAATTTATAGATGATAACGGCAATATCATGACCGGTAATCTTACGACTGCTGCCGAAAACAACGGATATTATCTGTTATTTATAAATGGTGTACTACAGCAATCCAGTCTGTATACAGTCAGCGTTGACGGTTCTCAGGTAACTGTTAATGACGCAGAAACCATACCGGTGCAATCACCGATTACTCTAATTGTAACAAACTTTGCACCAATATCTGATTCTGACACAACAGTAATAACTTAATTGTCAAATTTGGGATGTGCTGTCATCGCACATCCCTTTCTTATAAAATATGTAATTTTTTGAGGTGGTCACTATGATTGAAGATAGCATGCATTCCTTAAACCGGGAAAAAAATATATTAAAAGCTGATATCTATCAATATAATACTCTGTCCGACGGAGCCAAAAAAGTCTATACAAATGATGATGAATTAATCAAGTACGGCAACAGAGGCATTCTTGATCCCGACGATGTCTCCTATTACGAATTATTTATTAACGGAGTACTGCAGCCGAGGGTTAATTATGAAATTCAAAAAGGCATTCTCACTCTTAAAACTGAGGATGTCCCCATAAAGGATTCTCCCATTATTATTTCTTTTATTATTTTTGAAGTACCCCCTCCTTCCTTCATAATTCCCGGCGGCTGTCCAGGTTGTGCAGACAATACCGTCCGGAGGTTAAAGCCTGCTCAAAATATTATCTCGGGCCCTGTAAACGCAACTGCTTATGAAGTCAATACATGGAGGGTTGAAATAAAAATATCTGATCCGGATGTCAATACCGTGTCTTGTGTTCTGATAAAATATCTTTTATTCATTGATTATATCAAATGTATAAAAGTCATCCATATTTCTCATGGAGCAGCAGAAATATCATGCGGTGAAATCCTCTGGAAAATTGATAGGCTGAGAAAATCAGATACCGCAGTTCTTGTGTTGGACATCACAGGCTGCTTCTGCCGAAACGAACCGGCAAATCTAGGTATTGCCTCAGGGGTTGGGTGTAAAATATGTTAGGTATAAAATATATTGATAGGAGTTTTATCTATGGGCGTCAATACAAAACTTATGAGTATCGTTTTTAATTTAGAAGATCCATTATTAACAAGAGAATATCCGTCTGATATTGTCTTGTTCCGAACCTTTACCACACTTCAGACAAATACACCTATATGGACACCCGGTGCCGGTAAAAGTATTTATCTCACTGCATTGCAGGTCTCTGCCCCTGCTCCGCTGGTTGTACAGTTAAACAGAGGAAGTAATGACACCTTTATGTCAATAGCTCTTACCACTACTCTCGCCACTTATGGGCTAAGCTTTCCGTCCCCGATTGAATTTAATCCTGATGAGGTAATCTCCGTTACAACCGGCAGTGCTGGGACGGTCAATATTACCCTTCTGGGCTACGAGCTTTGATGCATTGCAGGCACTTAAAGGAGAGATATAATGGAACAAATATTGTTAACTATAAAGGAAAGCTCCGATGTAATCAATTATTACAGTCTGGGTATACAATCTTCAAAGACAATTCTCTGGACACCGGAACCGCAAAAGAGTATTTATCTCACCTCTGTCCAGGTATCCGCTCCGTTGGCAGCATCCATTTTATTCAGCGATGATAATACGGATTTTTTATCTCTGAGGATAACACAGCCCTTTGGTACTGTAAGTCAGGTGTTTCCTTCAGAATACAGGCTTACGACCGGTAATCCTCTTAAGCTGAGTACTTCTGATGAAGAAATATCATGTAATACTTCCGGTGCCGTAACCGCTGCTCAGGCTGCCTATAACGGCAGAAGTGACTTTACCAATGTCAATAATGCAACAGGTCTTGCCAACGGGACACTTGCTTCTCTGAACTCAGCCCTGATTAATCAGACCGGAGGACGGCTTGTCCTGGGATACAGCCTGCTGCCGGCACAATATAAGTATCTGGAAATTGAACAGGTTATAATAAAATATTATTGCCGTCTTAACCTGACTCTTGCCGTGGGTGTCAGTTCCATGATTCTTTACTGGCGGCCGGATACCAATGCGGGTTGGATTGAATTGCAACAAATAAGTCTGTCTATAATAGGATCCGCAAACTATTTAAGCAACCCTATAGAACACGATATCACAGATGCTGTACGTGAAGCATCTGACCCCTGGGATGTAATCAATAATTTACAAACATCCTTTGTGGGCTCTCATACCGGTCTGGGTCTCGGAAACACCGTGCAGCTGGATGCCATAGAAATTGAAATATGTGTGGCAGGTAAAAATCAGATTACGGTTTCCGGATACGAAGCTTAGCTGAAATTCACCCCGGATTACAAAAATAATTATTGACAAGTTTTAAACAATTTGATAGAGTGATAATTGAATTATCGGTATTTTAATTATCACTTTTTATTTTTGTTTATTTAATTTAATGGAGGTTAAATAAATGTCCAAACCGGATCTTTCCATCGACCCGCGTATAATGGAAAGCGCAAAAAAAGAATTCCTTGCTCACGGCTTTGAAAAGGCTTCGTTGAAGGCAATATGTGAGGATGCCGGAGTTACCACAGGCGCGCTGTACAAAAGATATACAGGAAAGGAAGAATTGTTCTGCGCCGTAGTAGACGACACGGTCAAGGCCCTGAATGCTTTTATGGAAATGCGAAGCTCCGCTGTTGTGAGTGAGCTGTCAGATGAAGCTCTCATCAAGGCATGGGAGATGAATGAAAGCATGCTGCCCTGGCTGGAGTATCTCTATCGTTATCATGACGGCTTTGTTCTTCTGATTGCATGTGCGGCAGGAACCAGGTATGCCAATTTTCAGCACGACTTCGCAGAGTCAATGACAGTTAAAACCCATGAATATTTTACGGAAGCAAAAAGGCGTGGTCTGACTGATGCAGATATCTCCATGGAGGAAATGCATATACTGCTTTCGGCATTCTGGACAACAGTATGCGAGCCCTTCATTCACGGTTATACATGGGAGCAGATGGAAGCACATTCTGAAATTATCTGCAAGCTGTTCAACTGGAATAAGGTCTTAGGTTTTACGGAATAAAAATAAGATTCTCTTACGAGAATTTTTATTTAATCCCACGGTTAGTTTAAACTAACATAAAAGTGATAAATAAAAATTAAATTATATAAGGAAGGGCGACACACCTCTTTTTAACAGAGTGAATCTCTGCGGGACAGGAGGAATGTCCCCGCCACAATTTATAAAACAAGGAGGGTTATTTTGTTCAAAACAGTATTGGAATACACCGGTGAACACCGGAAAACCACTTACGCCGCCGTTGCGGCAATGCTTGCAGGCATGATCATGCAGGTGCTTCCGTTCTGGTTTATCTACCGGATCATCAGACCGCTGTTGATGCGCCAGACCGTTACAACAGGGTATGTTATCTTCAACATTGCAGCAATTGCAATATGCTTGTCACTGTATGCGGTGCTGTATATGTGGGGGCTTTCTCTGTCTCATAATGCAGCCTACAACACTCTGAAAAACCTGCGTATATCTCTGCAGGGCAAGCTTGAGAATCTGCCGCTGGGTATAATTCAGGAAAAAGGTGTGGGAGCTGTAAAGAAAATGTTCATAGACGACGTTGAAACCATTGAGCTGCCCTTAGCTCACGCCATACCGGAGGGTATTGCCAACATTACAATCCCCGTGCTGGTGTTTGCAGGCATGTTTGCCGCCGACTGGCGGCTGGCACTCTTAGCACTGGCTTCTCTGCCTCTTGGCATGCTCGCCATGGGAATTATGTTCAAAGCCGGCACAAGCAAGATGGATGACTATTACAAATCGGCACAAAAGATGAACAAGACCATCGTTGAGTATATCAACGGCATGGAGGTTGTGAAGGTATTCAACAGGGACGGAGAATCCTACAAGCGCTATGAAAATGACATAAAAAATTATCGCGACTTCACACTGGCGTGGTACAGAACGTGCTGGCCGTGGATGGCTATTTATTACAGCATCGTACCATGCGTGGCACTTTTTGTACTGCCTGTGGGATCATACTTTGTATTGCAGGGATATTCGACTCTGCCTGATTTAGCACTCGTACTATGCATGTCCTTTGGTGTCAGCGCACCTCTTTTAAAGGTAATGAACTTTTTCCCCACCATGGTGCGTATTAATTATACGGTAAACAACCTGGAGCAGATGATGAGCGAACCGCCCGTACAGCAGTCGGATGCGTCATTTACAGGCAAGGATTACGGCATACAATTTGAGGACGTACGCTTTGCTTACAAGGAAGCAGAGGTACTCCACAGAATTAACCTGATTATCCCCGAGGGCAGTCTGACGGCTCTTGTAGGAGAATCGGGCAGCGGAAAAAGCACGCTTGCCAAGCTGCTGGTACATTTTTACGATGTAACAGGCGGTGCAGTGAAAATAGGCGGACAGGATATACAACATATGAGTCTTGAAGCCCTTAACAATCAGATTTCCTACGTGGCTCAGGAGCAGTTTCTTTTTAACATAAGCCTTTTGGAAAATATCAGACTGGGCAAGCCTGATGCCACAGATGAAGAGGTAATGGCAGCTGCTGAAAAGGCACAGTGCGGCGAATTTTTGGCAAGGCTGGAAAAGGGCATCCACACCATGGCAGGTGACGGAGGCAAGCAGCTTTCCGGCGGCGAACGTCAGCGTATATCTCTGGCCCGCGCCATACTGAAAAATGCTCCGATAGTAGTGCTTGACGAGGCAACTGCATTTATGGACCCGGAGAACGAGGAAAAGATGAACGACGCCATCGCAGAGGTCATCCGGGGCAAGACGGTTATAGTTATAGCTCACCGTCTGCATTCCATAGTCAACGCAGACCAGATCTGTGTTTTGGATGCGGGAAATTTAATTGATGCCGGAACTCATGATGAACTGCTTTCAACCTGCCCCGCTTATCAAAAGCTCTGGCGTGCTGCCGAGAGCAGTGCTCAGTGGAAGGTCAGCACAGAAGAGATGAAAGAAACACAAAGGGAGGTGGAATCTGTATGACAGCTTTAATGAAACGAATTTTTATGGCTTCCGGAAAATATAAGGGCAGGATTGCTCTGGCATTTGTATTTTCTTTTTTAAAGGGTCTTTTGAAAAACATGCCCATAGCCCTGGGGTTTTTCGTTCTGGCAGCCTTTTATAACGGCACTGCGACCACAGAGCTGTGTATACGTATAGGTATTGCTCTGATTGTAATTATACTGCTTCAGATTCTGTTCCAGAACATTGCAGACAGGCTGCAATCTGCGGCAGGCTACCTGCTTTTTGCCGACAAGCGCATGGAGCTTGGAGCGCATCTGAGAAAGATGCCCATGGGATACTTTACGGAGGGCAACATCGGTAAAATCAGCTCGGTTCTTTCAACGGACATGGTATTTATAGAGGAAAACTGCATGACTGTATTAGCCGACATGATGAACTATATATTTTCTCAGATTATAATGCTGGCATTCCTGTTTTTCTTCAACCCGTGGATCGGTATTGCGGGAGTGGTTGTAACATTTATGATTCTTCTGTTAGGAAGAGGATTAAAGAAAGAAGCTATGGAGGATTCCGCCATCAGGCAGGAGCAGCTTGGTATCCTGACTGATGCAGTTTTAGACTTTACCGAGGGCATCGGTATAATTAAGAGCTACAACATGCTGGGAGAGAAATCCAAAACCCTGACCGACAGCTTTAAGGAGGTTTGCCGCACCAGCATAGAATTTGAAGAAAACCATACTCCATGGCAGCGCGGGCTAAACCTGATTTACAGTCTCGGCGTAACCGCCGTGATTGCACTTTCCGCATTTTTGTATTTTAAAGGAACTATGGATACCCCATACATGATAGGTATCATGCTCTTTGTATTTGACCTTTTCGGACCTCTCAAGGCACTGTACGGACAGAGTGCAAGGCTGACGGTTATGAACAGCTGCATGGACCGCATCGAGGAGGTTTTTGCGCAGAAGGAGCTGCCGGACAACGGTGTACGTACCATTCCCGAAAGTACATCCGGACCCCAGGTGCAGTTTGAAAATGTCAGCTTTGCATACGGTGAAAAGAATGTGCTGAACAATATTTCCTTCAGTCTTGAAAAAAATAAGATGCTTGCTCTCGTAGGACCCTCCGGCGGCGGAAAATCCACAATCGCAAGCCTGCTGGCACGCTTCTGGGATATTAAATCCGGAAAAATCCTGGTACGTGGTCAGGATGTGCGTGACGTTCCTCTCAGCAACCTCATGGATCATATAAGCATGGTGTTCCAGCGGGTGTATTTGTTTCAGGACACCATTTACAACAACATCATTATGGGCAGACCCACTGCCGGCCGCGACGAGGTAATAGAAGCTGCAAAGAAAGCCCGCTGCTACGACTTTATCATGGCACTGCCCGACGGCTTTGAAACAATCGTTGGCGAAGGCGGCGCAAGCCTTTCCGGAGGTGAGCAGCAGCGTATCTCAATTGCCCGCTGCATACTGAAGGACGCTCTCATAGTAATCCTGGATGAAGCAACCGCCAGCGTGGATGCCGACAATGAAAGCTACATCCAACAGGCCATAAGCGAGCTCTGCAAGGGTAAGACACTGCTTGTCATTGCCCACAGACTGAATACCATCCGTCATGCGGACAAAATACTGGTAATATCGGACGGAAAAATTGCAGAGCAGGGCACACATGAGGAGCTCATGCATACAGGCGGCATCTACAAGCACTTTGTAACCGCAAGAGAAAACAGCAGGGGCTGGAGCAGAAACAGGGGCTGCTTCTGCCAAAATTCGTCGGCGTAGGCGGCATATATTACGGCTCTCTCGTAATTGACACAATTATCGTTCTGTGGACAATGCTGATGGTAAAGAAGGAATTTAACAGCTTGAGAGAAAGAAAAAATGCTTCAGCGGGGGCATAACCTCCCGCTGTAACCGGTATTACAAATCGTATAGACAGTGTTTTTCAAGTTTTATTCCTTATTAAAAATATCAATATATCTTTTATAAACAAATATTTTCTTACGTTTACGATTGTCAAGATTATTTAATATTCCCTCTTCAAAAAGTCTTTCAAGCAAGCGTCCGCTTGTTGCAACACTCACATTTAATTTAGTTGCGGCTTCTTCAATACTAATGGTAGGTTTGTCAAATAAGCCTTCATAAATAATCATAGCATTCTCACTGGTACGTCCCATAGCATTTATCTTTTTCAAATCCTCTTCTCTGAGAGTAGTGATACTTCTTGCAATATCAACTGCTTCCTGAGCTGTTTCAATAACTCCGGTCAGAAAAAACTTTATCCATGTCTCATAATCTCCTTTTGAATGAATACTGTAAAGACAATCATAATACGCTTGTTGATTGCGCTTGATGAATTTTGAAATATAAAGCGTTGGCTTGTGCAGAATATCATTTGCCGCTAAATAAAATGCAATCAAAAGCCTTCCAACTCTGCCGTTACCGTCCAAGAACGGATGAATCATTTCAAATTGACTATGAATAAGTGCTGCTTTGACAAGTGGTGACATCATGTCATCCTCATGCATGAACTTTTCGAAATTATCTAAGCAGCCATTTAAGTAATCTGCTGAGGGTGGAATATAGCTTGCTGTACTTATAGAATATCCTCCAATCCAGTTCTGTGATCTTCTGAATTCTCCCGGTGTTTTATTTTCCCCTCTGACACCTTCCATAAGAATGCCATGTATTTCTCTGATAAGTCTTAAAGACAGCGGCAAGGTTTCCAACCTGTCAAATCCGTAAGTTGTAGCTTTTACATAGTTTTCAATCTCTTTTACATCATTAGGAACTTCATCCGCCATGCCCGCTTCTGCTTTTATCAGATCAGAAAAAGTTGCTTGTGTACCTTCAATTTGCGAAGACAAGGCTGCTTCCTTGCGTGCATACATATATACAAAATATCTGGGCGAAATGAGTGTATCTGTCACTTCATCAAGTCTTCCAATATATCTGTTTGCTTCAGATATTAAATAAATCATTTCATCATCATATTGTATTGATGGGTTTTGCGGCGGCATAGGTGCAGGTATAAAACAATTATACTCAGCATTGCCGCTTCCTGCTTTAATTTTTCGTCCTGCTCTGTTTTTCACAAAATCACTCCTCATTTTTAACTTTAAAATGATTATATATTATTTTTATTTGCATTTCAATAGTTGAATTGAAAATTAAGTTAATTTATTTGCATTTTTATGCCCCAAATGAAAATACATAATTTTTATTTGCATTTATAACAAAAATCGGTTGAGCTATAATTTTTCCAGCTCAACCGATATAAATTTACATAACAATTAAAAAGTACCACATTTCATTTCTGAACCACTTGCTTGGTCACAGCATAATTGCTCGAAATACGGATAAATCAATCATGCATTATTGGTTTCTTCTTTCTCGTCTTTCATTGCAGCAAAGAAATTAGCAATTATCGCTCCTGAAATATTATGCCATACACTGAATATTGCACCTGGTATTGTAGCCAGCGGATATTGAGCAAATGCTGTTGCAGCCAAAGATGTTGCTAAGCCTGAATTTTGCATACCTACTTCGATAGCTATTGTCTTTTGTTTTGATAAGCTTAATCCAAATACTCTAGCTGTAAAGAAGCCTAATAAATATCCGAAGCTATTGTGTAATATTACAATTGCAATAATTAAAAGTCCGCTGGTCATTAATTTTGCTGAATTTAATGAAACTACGGTAGCAACTATGGCCACAATTGCTGTTACAGAAACAAGCGGTAAAATCTTAACCAATTTTTCTGTTATTTTTCCAAAGAACTTGTTGATTACAAAACCTAAAGCAATTGGTACAATTACAACCTGAACTATAGAAATAAACATACTCATAACATCTACTTCTACAGTTGCCCCTATAAGAAGCTTAGTTATAAACGGAGTTAAAATCGGTGCAAATAAAGTTGAAAAGCTTGTTATTGTTACAGATAATGCTACATCACCCTTTGCTAAGAAAGTCATAACATTTGAAGATGTTCCGCCGGGACATGTACCTACCAGCACAACACCTACTGCTAATTCCGGCGGCAGATTAAATATTTTAACCAATGATAAAGCAATCAGCGGCATAATCGCAAACTGCGACGCAAATCCTATCAATACTTCTAAAGGTCTGCTTAATACTAATTTAAAATCGTCCAATTTTAAAGTCAGTCCCATACCAAACATTACAATCATTAATAATGGATTAATATAAGATGCCTTTAAGAAAGAAAATGTTGTCGGCACAAATAATGCTATTGCCGCTATTACTATAACTATATATGCCATGTACTTTCCTACAAAATTACTTAATTTTTCTAATACCCTCATTTTAATATCCTCTCCTATTAACATAATTTTAATTTTTGTACATTAACTATTTTTGAACCTCTAATACTGCTCCCCTGTTTCCGGAAGTAACCAAAGCTGCATATCTTGATAGATAGCCTGTCGTAATTCTCGGCTCTCTTGGCTTCCACTCCGCTCTTCTTCTTTCTAATTCTTCATCTGTAGCTACAAATTCTATTTTATTATTTTTTATATCAATTTTTATAATATCTCCTTCTTCAACTAAGGCTATATTTCCTCCTACCGCAGCTTCCGGAGAAACATGACCTATGGCTGCACCTCTCGTTGCTCCCGAGAAACGTCCGTCAGTTATAAGTGCGACACTGCTTCCTAATCCTCTTCCCACAATTGCCGATGTAGGACTCAGCATTTCTCTCATACCCGGTCCGCCCTTAGGGCCTTCATAACGTATGACAACAACATCTCCTGCCACAATCTTCCCTGAGTTGATTGCTTCAATTGCATCTTCTTCACAATCAAACACTTTTGCAGGTCCTTCATGAACCATCATTTCAGGTGCAACAGCCGATCTTTTTACAACGCAGGAATCAGGAGCTAAGTTACCTTTCAATACGGCAATTCCGCCTATTTCGCTATAAGGGTTTTCAATTGGTCTGATAACGTCATGATTTTTATTAACACAGCCTTCAATATTTTCTGCTACTGTTTTTCCTGTGCAAGTTATTAAATCAGTTTTTAACAGACCTTTTTTATTTAATTCATTCATAACCGCATAAACACCGCCGGCCTCATTTAAATCTTCAATATAAGTATGTCCTGCCGGTGCCAAATGACAAAGGTTCGGTGTTTTAGCACTGATTTCGTTAGCTATATCAAGATTTAATTCTACTTTAGCTTCGTGAGCTATGGCCGGTAAATGAAGCATGCTGTTTGTGCTGCAGCCTAATGCCATGTCCACTGCAAGCGCGTTGAGAAATGCATCCTCAGTCATTATGTCTCTGGGTTTTATATCATTTTTTATTAATTCCATGATCTGCATACCTGCGTGTTTTGCAAGTCGTATTCTTTCTGAATAAACAGCTGGGATTGTACCGTTTCCTTTTAACCCCATCCCTAAAACTTCAGTCAGACAATTCATACTGTTTGCTGTATACATGCCTGAACATGAACCACATGTCGGACATGCTTTATTTTCATATTCTTCTACTTCTTCCAATGTCATTTTTCCTGCATTATAAGCTCCGACTGCTTCAAACATGCTTGAAAGGCTTGTTTTCTGACCTTTAACTCTTCCGGCAAGCATTGGTCCGCCGCTTACGAATATAGCCGGAATATTAATTCTTGCAGCTGCCATTAATAAGCCCGGTACATTTTTATCACAGTTAGGAACCATTACAAGACCGTCAAAAGCATGAGCCATTGACATTGCTTCTGTAGAATCTGTTATTAACTCTCTCGTAGCAAGTGAATATTTCATCCCTACATGCCCCATTGCAATACCGTCGCATACTGCTATGGCAGGAAATACTACCGGTGTCCCTCCGGCCATAGCAACTCCCATTTTTACCGCTTCAACAATTTTATCAAGATTCATATGACCGGGAACTATTTCATTGTATGAACTGACAATACCTATTAAAGGTCTGTCCAGCTCCTCCTTAGTAAGTCCTAATGCATTAAATAATGAACGATGCGGTGCTTTTTGAACACCTTTTGTTACTGAATTACTTCTCATTTTTGTTTTCCTCCTACTTTTAAGGTAGTTTCAATAAGCTACCCTTATTTTCTTTTAATATATATTCGGCAAAACTTGTATGATGTCTTTTTTCAAAAAAACTCTTAATTTCTATATTTTCATTATAATCTATATGAAAATCGCTGTCAATACGATAAAAAATAATTTTTTATCAAAAAGAGGTAGTACCTCTTTATCAAAAAGACATATTACCTCTCCTTTACTTTACAGCAAAAATATACTACAATAAAAATATAAAATTTTTTAAATATCGGAGATGATTATGATAAATAATTTCGTTCCTGTCTCAAGTATAATTGCGAATAGAATAAGTGATATGATTTTTATTGAAAAAAAATACATGCCTGGTGATAAATTGCCCAGCGAAAAAATACTGTCCGATGAACTTGGCGTCAGCCGGACATCATTAAGAGAAGCAATTAAAATGCTTGTTGCAAATGGAGTACTGACGATTGAGAGAGGGCGAGGCACTTTTGTCACAGCTAATCCGAATTCTCAGAATGATCCTTTTGGAATATCTTACTTAGAAGATAAAAAAAAGTTAGTACTGAACTGGTTTGAAATGCGTCTGATGTTTGAACCCGCTGTAGTGAAACTGGCAATTGAAAGAGCAACCGAAAGCGATATTGAAGAAATCATAAAATATGAGCAGGAAGCATTTACAGAAGCTACAAATAACAGACCTTTTCAAGCAGCTGACCAGAAATTTCACGCAGCTATAGCAAAAGCAACACATAATAATGTTATCGAATCAATGCTGCCGACACTTGGAGCCGCTATAAAAGATGCTATAGATACCGCCTTTTATACCGGTAATTATAAGTTAGCTGTCGAAAACGCAATAATATATCACCGTATGATAGCTGATTTTATTAAAAACAGAGATGCCGACGGTGCTGCTTTAGCAATGTACTATCATATTAAAAGAGGGATAACTGATTTAAATTTATGATACACCATCCTTCGCCGCAGGGTACACACCTTTAAGGATGAAGCTCGTTGTGCTACTGTTTCACTTTATGCTGCTGATGTTAAAATACTACTAAATACGCCAAAATCCAGAAAAGACAAAATACCACTTTAGTAAGTTAGCTTTTGTCTCTCTTAAATCCTATATAAGAATAAACCATTATTTATGTTTATACAGATTGACGACAAAGTCATCAAGATGATAGGCTTCGGCAGCCTTAATAAACTATTATTTATGTTTATCTTTTTCTCTGTCATACAAATAAAAATTGTTTTCCAAGAATGGTCTTACCAGTCGTTCTTCTGCTTCCCATCTAGCTTTTGCAGCATCCGTTATATTATCATATTTCCCAAGATAATAATCTACACCTTTAAATGTAAGCTTAGCAATCCATGAATTACTTCTGCTATGATATGAAACACCTTTTATCCCACTTCGATTATTAACAGGAACTTTTGTGGATGCTATAATTTCAAGACATGTACCATCAATCAAGGTTCTATAATCAATTTTCTGCAGGCATCCGCAGCTTTGGGTATGTCCATTTTTTAGGTTTGAAATGCTGACACTGCATAAATTGCCACAATCACATCTACATATCCATTTTTGTGGTAGATTCTCCACTGAAGTATCTGGATACAGGGATGTAAGTTTCCCAAATCTTTGGTTTGAGATATCTTTCTTCTCCAAATTATAACATCCGCAACTTTTGGTAAACCCTCTTGTGAGATTTGGCCCTGAAACTAAAATCGTATTACCACAATCACAACTGCATTCCCAAACAATACTTCCGCTGCTTCTATGCTCTGTAGGTCTGTTGGCTATTAATCTTCCAAAACGCCGCCCGCTTATATCCCTATATTTTCGCCTGTTTTTCTCTTCAAGACAACCGCAACTTTTTGTTCTTCCTGATACTATATTGCTTTTATAAGCAGTCTTTATAGTACCACACTCACATATACATTCATAAACCAGGTAACCTTTTTCATTTCTATATTCTCTTAAAACAGTAAGAAGTCCGAATTTATGACCAATTATATTCTTACTAGTTCCTTTCATATATGAATCACCCTTTTTATTTCACTTTATATTGACATGCTTTCAGATTGACTTACGGCAAATGATACAACTTAAATAAAGTATAATAGAAAAATTGTTTTATTTTAAATCCATGTATTGAGTTATTGTTTTCATGTATCGAATTTCCCTCCGTATAGCCTTATCCTGTTACCGGAAAAGAAATAAGTATATTATAACTAGTTAAAGGTACAATATACTTAATCAATTGATCCTTGACAGATTAGCAATAACCATATTTCTACATTATATTACTTTGTATCCTTAACCAATTATTAATTAAAGATATGAGAATATTAAAAACCATTTACACTACCGATTCATTCCCAGATTTCCCATCCATCTTTATCTCGTGTATAGAGATGTTCAACCGAAGCTTCTATTATATCTCCAAATGCCCAATGTTCGATAGTTAGATCACTATATAGCGTATGCAGATTCTTTGGTATGTCTTCTGATTTTATACCTCTTCCAAGCATGTTATTTACGATTTTTACAACTTCAGATCGAGTAATGTTTTGCTCAGGTCTGAATGTATTGTCCGGATAACCACTTATCCAACCTTTATCACTGGCTGACATTATATATTTATATGCCCAATGACTATTTGCCAAATCAATAAAACTCTTATTATTATCACTGCTCAAATTATCAAATCTTGATGCAATGGCAGCAAACTCTGCTCTAGTTATATATTGATCTGGTTTATAGGTTTCGTCCGGGTATCCCAAGATAATATTATTTGCACTTAAACAATGAATTGCATCTGCATACCAGGAGCTTGATTTTACATCAGAAAAACTTGAATAATATCCGGTTTTATCTACATCAATTAATAAATTGTAAAAGATTTGTGCCGATTCCGCTCTGGTAATTGGATTTTCCGGTCTGAAATCTCCCTCCGGATAGCCTTGTACATAAGCAATGTGGTCATCTTTTAATAATCCTAAAGGAATCTCTCCTGTAATAACTATTTCTTTCTCATCTCCATTAGATGGACCCTCAGTTTCTTTTCCCGGTTTTTTCTCTGGTTTTTTCTCTGGTTTCTCCTCTTGTTTTTCCTCTGTAATTTTAGGTCCATTTGGGTCTATTGCAGTTTTACCATCATCGGTTATTACTCTATTCTCTATGACTGTTCCTATCTTACCACTATTATTTACTCTTACAGTAATGGTCACCGTTTTGCTTTCACCTATATTTACATCTCCAAAGTCTATGGTTAACTCTCTGCCATTTGCTGAAACCACTACTCCATCTTCGCTTTTGTAACCAATATAGTCCAATTCATCATTTAATACATCCCGCGCTATAACATCTTCCCATATACTTTCGGCGTGTTCGGAATAAACCACCGTAATTGTATAAGTGAAGCTTTTGCCAATGGTTATTTTATCTGTACTTGAATTTTTAGTTATTTTACCTAAATCCCAATCAGCCCATAATGTCGTGTTTTCTTCAACAACATCGTCTTCAAAATTCCAGTATACAGGACCCTCATCGTCTAAATATGCATACCATCCTTTAAAAAAATAACCATCCCTTTGCGGATCTTCCGGGATATCTGTTACTTTATCTCCCTTGTGGACTGTTGTTTTGTAGAAATCCTTATACTGAGCCTCTCCATCATCCGGGTCAAATACTACTATACAACCTTCTTCCCAATCAGCCCATAGTGTCGTGTTTTCTTCAACAACATCGTCTTCAAAATTCCAGTATACAGGACCCTCATCGTCTAAATATGCATACCATCCTTTAAAAAAATAACCATCCCTTTGCGGATCTTCCGGGATATCTGTTACTTTATCTCCCTTGTGGACTGTTGTTTTGTAGAAATCCTTATACTGAGCCTCTCCATCATCCGGGTCAAATACTACTATACAACCTTCTTCCCAATCTGCCCATAGTGTTGTATTTTCTGTAACTTTATGTCTGTCAAAATCCCAATACACCGGGTCACCATTTTTATCTAAAAACGCATACCATCCCTTAAAGAAATATCCATCACGTTTCGGAGCGTCCGGAATATCTGTCACCTTATCATTCTTTTGTACTGTCGTTTTATAAAAATCCTTATATCCGGTTCTTCCATCATCCGGGTCGTATGCTACTATATAGCCTTCATCCCATTCAGCCCATAATGTTGTATTTTCTTCAACGGTATCACTTTCAAAATCCCAATATACTCCAAATCCCGATGCGTCTGTATATGCGTACCATCCGGCAAAAAAATAACCGTCACGTTTTGGGTCCTCCGGAATATCGGTTATCTTATCTCCCTTGTGAACAGTCGTTTTATAGAAATCCTTATATCCAGTTCTCCCATCATCAGGATCAAACGCTACTATACATTCTACAGCATCCGGTTCTTCACCTGTTGGTTCTGCTGATGTCTCCATAGGAAACACCCCGCATATTATCATTACAGCCATAAATAGGCATAATATCCTACGACTTTTATATGCTTCCTTTAACATATTGTTCCTCCTTTTCTCTTTGAAATATTATAATTCAGGCTTTTAAATTATAATACAAAACTTTATTAAATTTATATTCATGTTCTAAATAAGGACTTTTATGTATTGAATTTTTTTATTGTGAATAATCATAAAAATATGCTTATTAAATTGATCCTTTATCAACCCAATAAGGCTAAAGCATATATTCCTAATCTGATTATTTCTCATCTATATTCTATAGAAAGTGCAGATCAACAGCTTATAGATTGAAATGATATTAACGCATAAAAAGACCTTCCAAGTCATATAAAAGACATTGGAAGGCTATTAAATATACATACTTAATATCTGTCAATACTTATTGTCCAATCAATATTTTTAATTTTCATTTTAATCAAATCCTAGTCATGCTAAACTGATGGAGCAAGAAGAAATGCGGTAAGGGTTGCGTTTTGGGATGGACCAAGTAGAATTGTTCCTCCGGTCCCGCTAGAAATCACTAAATCCAAGACATCGCCCTCAGTCAATGTCACTATGGCACCAGTTGCCAAGCTCTCAAACTGTTCAGTGGCAACATATCCTGGTGTCAATGCCGGTATTGGAACACCATTTACCTGCACAGCAATAATAATTCCCGTTTGTGCCCCGGTTGACTGCAGTATCGTTGAAAAGTCAATCTTATAAATTCCCGAGACATCAATGGTGATACTGTTGGTTCCCGAGGTCATATTATTGAATTCCATTTGTTCCGGCAGATCGATAACTACTGGGGTTCCATCATCTGGAACAGTTATAATTTGCAATGCATCATTAAATAGTCCGCCAAAGGCTAAAGTCATAGTTCCAGCAGGGCCTTCCGGGCCTATCGGACCTTGCGGGCCTGTTGCTCCTGCCGGACCCTCCGGACCTATTGGACCTTGCGGGCCTGTTGCTCCTGCCGGACCCTCCGGGCCTGCCGGACCTTGTGGACCTGTTGCTCCTGCCGGACCCTCCGGACCTGCCGGACCTTGTGGACCTGTTGCCCCTGCCGGACCTTCCGGACCTGTTGGACCTATCGGACCTTGTGGGCCTGTTGCTCCCGCCGGACCTTCCGGACCTGCCGGGCCTATCGGACCTTGTGGGCCTGTTGCTCCCGCCGGACCTTCCGGACCTGCCGGACCTTCCGGACCTGCCGGACCTGCCGGACCTATCGGACCTTGCGGACCTGTTGCTCCTGTTGCTCCTGTTGGGCCTACCGGACCCTGTGGACCTGGCGGACACGTAATACATATGGGGCACTGGTATGGATAATCACAACAGCATGGATATTTATTCCTCTGACACATATCATAAGAGCATTTCTGATTGTTTATATTATTATAATTATAATCCATAAATAATACACCTTTTCATATAATATTAGATAGTTTTATACTTACACTATCTAATATTAATATATTAAGGCTTATCCAGTTATGTGACATGCTGCATCAATTAATTTTCTTAAAATTTCATCTATTCCACTATTCCATTCGATTAGTCTCATTCATATACTTTAGGTATATGAACTCTTATTTGAAATATTTTCTTCTTTGAATCGATATCATATGTTACAAAACCACCAATACCTTCTACTATATCCTTCACAATACCTAATCCAAAGCCATGAATATTTTTATTTGTCTTTGTAGTTATTAATTTTCCGTTTTTTAGAATCACATCACCATTATATGAATTCCTTATTTGGAGCATTGCCCACTGCGCATCACTTACACAAAGAATATCAATAAATCTTTCTGAAACAGGAGTTCTCAGACAAGCCTCAACAGCGTTATTGGTAATGTTTGATATAACCCGAACCGCGTCGATTAGTGTAAGTTCTGTATTCTTCGGAGAAAATGCTTTAGAAGTAAAATGTATTTTTTCTTCTTCACAGATATTAGCCAAGTCCTGCAATATTGCATCTAAAACTACGCTATCTGAATACTTCTTATGAACTTGAACCTTTTTATTCATATCATCATGGATATTATCAATTAAATTGATTGCCTTATCAATTTCTCCCGCTCTCAATATTGATTTTAATGTTGTCATCAATGATTTATAATCATGCTTGAATTTAAGAAAGCTATCGGTATATCTTTGATAGGATTTATAATGCAGTAATTGTCTGTTAAATTGTTCTTCCAGCATCTGCGCCTTTAATCGGTATTCTATAATCTCCGTACTTCTGATAGATTGATATGTAGAATATATAAGCATGCCTATGGTCAATATACTTGCTGTTAAAGCTATTTCCGTATACCAAACAGCATCGAGAGATAACACTCGTCCGAAGTTTATAATTGTCAGATTAATTGTAGCTATAACTTCATAAACTATCACAAATTTAAGTTGAGAAGAATTACTTAGGAAAGTTTTAAGTTTATTATCCGGAATGATAGTAATACGTAAAATATAAAAAAATAATAATGATACAGGCAATGCAAATATAGTAATAGTATAATATAAATTGGCATCGTTTAAAAAAATATGAGTAGCAAAGCAAAATGAAAAAATTGATATTAATATCCCTCGTGCACAATAAGCACTTATAACACATATTGCTCCGCCATATAATGCCTGAAGCCAATTCATTCCGGTAGTTAAACGAAGCGAGACTGTCATTATAGCTATAATCGCTATCATAGCAGCCCAAAGCATATTAACTTTATATAAAGACAGATAGGTAAATACAACTATAAGCATAGATATTAATATTTGAATATGCTTTGCTTTCTTTGGAGGAAAGATTTTTTGAAAATAAAAAATAAAAGAATAGTAATATAAAATTATTACTAACATAGTAAGTTCTATCATAAGCTACCATCCCCATTATTCAGCTTCGTAGCATTAAAAATATGAAAGCGAGATATATAATCTGAAAGTGAACTTTTAAGGCTTTCCATGTAAGTGACTCCTACGGGAATTACTGCTCCGATTTTAAGTTTTATACTTTGATTTTGGAGAATTTCAATATAGGATAAGTTTACCAAATAGGAGCGATGTACCCTGACAAAATTTTTTCTTGAAAGTTCGTTTTCCAATCGCTCTATACTATAATAGAATTTTGCTGATTCTCCATTGCCATAATACACTGTAACAACTCTTTTCCATATTTCAAAATATGATATATCGCGAACAGGAATCACAGTTGTCTTTCCTTCAAATTTAAAAGCAAATAATTCTTCCTTGTTCTCTGAAACCCTCTCAACTGCCTTTAAAAATACATTCTCAAATTTTTCCTTGCTTGTATCTTCTTTTATTAGATAATGTGCCGCATTTACCTCAAAAGCCTCGTAAACATAATCTTCATAACTGGTCAAAAATATTATTTGTGCTTTACAACCATTGTCCCTTAACTTTCTTGCTGTTTCCATACCGTCTGTTTTATCCATCAAAATATCTAAATATATAATATCTATTTGCTCCTGTATATAACCATAATGAAAGAGCAAAGACTCCCCGCTGTTAAAGCAGGAAATCTCAATTTGTATCTTATATTTTTCAGCAAGCTCAGAAATTAATTCAGCATATTTCGTAATTGTATCATTATTGTCATCACATAAAGCTATTTTTAACATACTTTATATTTTGCCTCCTAAGAAAATATCCGAAATTTATAGTACGTTCATTTTGAAGTATGCCCTGAATTTATATACTTCATCAATATTTATAATCATCTGTAATGTTTAATTGATACCACATTTCATCATAAATAACGTTTGATGTTCCCAATTCGCATTTTCACGTTCCCAATTTTTATGTTTACATCCTTGATAATTAATCTATCAATAAAAAACTGCGGGATTCTCTATTATTTGAGTGAGTTAATTTTGAGCTGCATGAAATTCGTTACATAAAACTACGGATTGGGTACATTAGCGGTTACCCGTATGGAAGTACGGTATAATTTAGTAATGTAATAAAATAATAACGAGATATAACCATTTTGTTTAGCTTGGTAATATCTTGTGAGAAAGGAAATATAAAATTATGAGATCATCTGCATTCAAGAAATGGATAGCAATGATATTGGCAGTGTTTTTGGTGGCTGGTTCACTGCCGAACGGTATAGTTGTGTATGCCGACGATGGCGACCCGATAATTACATCTTTTGCAGAAGATAACCCCGTAAAAACTATAACATATAAAATAGGAGAAACGGTCAAAGAATCGGATTTTCCCGATACGCTTGCTGCGGTTGTAAGCGGCACGGCTATTTCAGGAGAGGTATATGTTGATGTTGAGTGGGATGCTGAAAAAATTTCAGAAATTGACACAAGCTCGGTTGGGAGCTACGATATTGAAGGTACTGTTAAGGGGTATACACTTGCGCCTGATTGTCCCCCTCCGGAAGTCTTAGTTAAGATTGTTGAGAAATCAGGGGCTCAATTGATTACTGAACACTCGTTGGAGTGGAAAAAGGGAAGTTATTCCACCACTATTACAGGAAATGAAATGAGTATGAACTTGCATACCAACACGGAGGCAAGCGCTGAATGCACTATACGTTTTACTATAGGCAACGTTTCAATACCTGCGGGCGGAGCTGAAATCCGCATACCTAAATATATTTTCGAGGATCGTGAAGGGAATAGCATAGGTAGATATATAATTAATTTGAAGGATACATCCTTCGAAGAGCGTGAAGATGAGGATACGGAAGAGATTGTTATTACAAACAAGATAGCTCTCAATCCCGCAACCGATTTAGAATGCCCCGTTGTTTATTATGTAACCCCATACAATGTGGCGGACGGGTATGCTAAGAATGATATTAAAGCAACATTTAATGTAGATACCGGAGAAACAACTCTAAATGCTGAATCGGAAGCTCTTACATTAAAAGTAAGCACTCGTGTCACCACACCGTCATTAACTAAAACGGTAGCAAATGAAGGTCAAGGCGGAAAATATGAAACATGGCAGAGTGATTGGGGTGTTGCTCCGGATGATGCGGAAGATTACTTTTTTGTGGTGTGGGAACTTAGAACGGGAATTACTCATGCATCACAGCCCGGTACCCTGACATTTCAGGAAGATGTAGGAGAGAATGGCGAGATAGTTGCATGGTATGATGACGATATATATATAGCTAAAAAATGGCATCAGGGAAATAAAGAGGAATTTGAAGAATATCCATTTAGGACTTTTACGGAAAAAACGAAAACAAATACATCTACCATAAACTTATATCCTAAGGTTGTTGTAAAATACCCTCGAACAATGCTTGAGGATGGAACAACGACATTCACCAATAAATGTACAGCGATTATGACCGGTGTAGATTACAAAAGAGAGGGCAGCAGCGATGTGAACTGCAGAAAAACTAAAGAATCTGCAAATAAATATGTATATACGAAAGTAGACTTTATATACGATGGTGATGTTTTGTCTGTAACTAAGAGCGGCGGTAGTAATATAGCCGGCGGAATAAATATATTGGAGGATAAGCTTGCAAATCCCCGCGTAAAGGTTCGCATGGCTATTAATAATCGAGGCTATGATATCTCTGATAGGGGAAAAGATGAGTATACAACATATTTGGAAGATGGCATGATGTTTGCCTCAAATGAGAGACTTGACCACGAAGATTATTCATTCATACGTTTTTCCTTAAATGCATTTAATGAATATATATGTATAGAAGACCACAATACAGGTCTAACGGAGGTTTTGAATACAGATTATGAAACCTATAGTGCTGTTGAAGTTTGGGTAATGACAAAAGGTAATCACGATATTGAGGACGATAAATGGACGCATATAGGAAGTGTAAAACGAATTGACCAACACTCCTTTAAGTGGACAGACAAAGATGGCAATAATGAGGCAATATTTGATTCGGGGTCTAGCTCTGTAAGTGCTGAATTGCCGGAAGGCACATATGATATTTCCTTTAGACATAAAGGGTCACAGTATAGGGTGGAATATGCAGTATATTTGCATTATGAAATAAAGCCAAGCGATCATATTTTAAAATTGATCGATGGTCAGGATAAATTGCAGATTTATAATATTAACAGCGGTTATGCGAGAGATGCAGGGGGGCAAATACGTACCGGCAGCAGTTACCCCACCGTTGACACTACTATTAAGGATCAAATAACCGAAATTGATATAGAAAAATATGAGCAAGTTGTTGGGCATGCTCACGGAGGTGCCAGTCTTACCAGGTTTGCTCCCAATTCTACATTTGAAAAGGTAGCCGGAATGACTGCAGAAGATAATGTAAACAAGTTAACAACCCGAATATATCGTTTAACACAGAGGGAAAGTCTTTCTTATCCATCATCATCAATGAGCGAGGATCAAGTTAAGGAAGGTAACTACATAACCGAACAGAGAAATGGGATATTTTATGATTTGCTGCCTCTGGGTGTAACAGTTGATATGTCATCCATTGAAGCGAGGTTTCCCATCAAAGTCGACAACAAATATGTCACCGTAGCATGCAGCCATACAGTTGAGATGGTGGAAAACTGGAGAGGCTCCGGGCGTACCATGATGATTATCCATGTTGAGGTACCGGAAGAGTATTCCAATTATTATTTTAGTGGAAACCAAGCAACTACGGAATTGACTGTAGGGTTTAAGACAATTAATACTTGGGACAATGTTAGGGACAATGGCTCTGATGTTCTAAACAGTGCCGCATATTATTCTTTAAACGGCAGCTTGATAAAGGGCAGTCCCGATGATGGTGTCAGAAGAGATGACAAAGCCAGAATATTTAAGGACAAAGAGTTTTTTGTTGACTTAAATAACGATGGCAACCCCGAAGATACACTCAACAATGTTATGTACGACGATGTAGTTGTAAAGTATACCGGTATCAGTCCCACAGAGAGTGGCTTAAGTAAAGCGGTAAAGGCTCTGGGAGATGCATATTATTCGGACATGACAACAGCTGCAGCGACAGGTACATATACTTATCAGATTCGTTTCGGTACTGCAACGAACTCAAAGGCAACAGATGTAGTAATGTATGATGTGTTGGAAACAGCGTATGGGGAAAATCCGTCTTGGCAAGGTACGTTTAAGGATGTGGATACGTCCCATGCACGTAATAAGGGTATAGATGCGAAAGTTTATTATTCGACCTATGATGAATTTAAGAATATAAATCTAAGTGAAATGCCTGATTATACAGATCTGGACAATTCTGAATATTGGACTGATCAAAAGCCTGAGGACCTTGCGGAGGTTACGGCAATTGCCATTGATCTCAGCAAGAGTATGACGGGAGGAGCTTATACTTTTGGAGGAGGGGAAGCAGCACTTTGTTATATAACAATGGAAGCTCCCGCAAGTTCTGAGCATGAGTATGCATACAACAGTGCTTATTCGAAGAGCACCCCGGAAGGTAGTACTAATCCTTCGCTTGCGGAGTGTAATATCGTGAAGGTTGGCTTGTATGATCCTGATGTGGAAATTCACAAGACATCTGATCCAGAAAGCGGAACAAAGGAAGTTCCGGCAATTGCAGGGGTTATGGACTCTATAGAATATCATCTTGCCGTTTCCAACAAAGAGACCGCTGAAACAATAGAAAAAATTATAATTGAAGATGAGATTCCGGCAGGTCTTTCCATAGATGAGGGAAATTTGAAATGTTGCTTTGGCGATTCGATTGATAAAGCGATTCCTGTATCAGATTCACCTCGTGTAGACGTTGATATTCAGGGGCAAAGGCTGACATTCACCGTTGATAAGCTTGCAGCCGGTGAAACGGTGCATCTGTTGATTCCCACAAATGTGAAAGATATTGCTGCATCTGGAATGCGGTTTGAGAACACGGCAAGAATTACAGGTTTTAATAAGAGTAACTGGGATATCGAAAGTGAAACCACATATCATAAAACAGAATCCGTATTGGTTGATGTAACAGCCGAAAAAGAATGGGATGACAATAACGACGAATACGGCGTACGTCCGGAAAGTATATATGTGCAGCTCTATGCAGACGGCAATCCCGTTGAAGGAAAAAGAGCAGAACTAAACGAGAGCAACAATTGGCAATATACATTTAAATCTCTTCCTAAATATAGATCAGGAGAAATGTACGAGATTAAATACAGCATCAAGGAAGAGGATGTCGACGGATATAAGGCAAGCTTAAGCGGTGACGGTCTCAAGGTTACAAATACTATTCAGACTAAGGATGAAAATGAAGATGTAATCTTTAAGGTTCAGAAATATCGTTCCGGTACTACGACAGCAGTTCCCGGTGCGGGGTTTGTTCTGAAAGACGGTGATGATGTCATCGCTCGTGCCGAAACGGATGAAAACGGCATTGCAACCTTTATGCTTACACCCGAGGGCGATATGAGCTATGAGCTTACTTTATCCGAGGAATATGCCCCTGACGGATACGTCTTGAGTACAGAAACATGGACGGTCAAGCTCCAGCGTGAAAAAGATCCGAGTGTTACACTTAATCAGGAGCAAAATATATTCAGAATTATATGGAAATGGATAGTGCACATATTTACCGGAGAAGGTACAGGTGCCACCATGGAAGACGGAAAGCTGGTTGTATATAATGACTATATTGAAGTCTATGAACCAATACCTGCAGAGGCAGTGATAAAAGCCGAAAAAACTTTGGATGGCTTGCCAGCCACAGGCAGCAGCTTTGAATTTAACTTGAAGGATGAAAGCGGCAACATAATTCAGACGAAAAACAATGACGGCGGTGATATTAATTTTGACGCATTGACCTTTGACAGTGAAGGAACCTTTATATATTACATCGCCGAGCAGGCAGGAAGCGATTCGAGCATTGTTTATGACGATACGGTATACAAGGCAGTAATCAATGTTACAAAAGACAAGGACTATCATGCAGAGATATCCTATGAAAGGGACTCGGAGCCATGTGATGGAATACCGGTATTTACCAACACCACAAAGGATGAACCTAAGTCTGACTTAACTTCCGTGACGGTAAACAAGGTTTGGAGTAAAGATAAAAGCAGCAATAGACCGGATAATGTGACAGTACAGCTTTATCAGAACGGAGATGCATATGGCGATGCCGAAATACTAAGCTCCGACAATGGCTGGCAGCACACATGGACAGAGCTGGATGATGAATATACATGGACGGTGGATGAAATTAATATACCGTCAGGGTATGAAAAAACAGTGACAAACAGCGGCGGTGTATGGACTATAACAAATACTTCCACAACACCGACGGAAAAGCCGGAGAAACCGGATAAACCTGAGGAGCCGAAGGAACCAAAGGAGCCTGAAAAACCCGAAGAACCAAAGGAACCAAAAAATCCGGGAGATCCATCTGTAGATATAGACGACCCAGGCATTCCTGCCGATGTGATTGATATACCACCGGAACGACCGACCGATCCCGGTGTGCCTCTTACCGGAAATACTTCCTTAATGATAGCATGGATTATACTGGCAATTGTTTCGGTGATGGGAATAATTACAACGTTGTTTGGGAAAAAGTTGTGTATGAGAAAACAGACTTAATTTGACATATGGGGCGCGGAAATTTATTTCCCGCCCCCTCTCCTTTAAGTGAGAAAGAGGTGATTTTTAAAAATGTGCTTTTATGATGAGCAGCAGCATAATAAACAGCGGCAGCAAAAGTACAATCGTGTGCTGTCCATTTTTCTCTACATATTTATCGTCCTTTTTTTCTTGTCGGTATTCATGATTGCAAAGGAATATATTCAGAGTCAAATGGAGGAAGCAGCATTTGAACAATTGAGAATGCGTTTGGCGGAAGCCGAAAAAGAAATTGTTAAACCGGCAGATACAAATAACAACAACCAAAATGATACGGCAGATGCAAATAACAGCCATCAAACTGACATGGAAGATAAAAAGAAAAGCGGGGAAGAGCATATTATTGCAAACTATGCTAGCCTATCCGAGCTTAATGATGACTATATTGGATGGATTAAAATCAGCAATACGAATATTGACTACCCTGTCATGTATACACCGGAAGACCCTGAACACTATTTGCGGCGTGCCTTTGACAAGACAAAATCCATAAGCGGAACACCATTTGTCGGTAAAGGGGCAGGCATAGACAGCGATTGTTTTATTATCTATGGACACAATATGGGTAGAAATGATACCATCATGTTTGGAACACTGGATAACTATAAGGAAAAAGCATTCTGGGAGGAAAATCGCACATTTTCATTTTATACTGCAAGCGAAAAGAGGACATACGAGGTGTTTGCCGCAATGGAAACACGCGTACTCTATACAGATGAGGAAGGACTCCGGTATTATTACTATTCGGGAGAGCTGTCGGAAGCGGATTTTTCCGATTTAACAGAGTGGCTGATAAAAAATGCTATTTATGATACCGATATTGTCCCTGTCAATGGTGAGCAGATATTGATTCTTTCAACCTGCAGCTACCAGACAAAAAACGGCCGATTTGTCGTAGCTGCAAGATTGGTAAATGCCGCAGACTAACATGAAAATAACTGTAATTTTAAAAACAGCTCCGGAAGCAATGACTTTCCGGAGCTGTTACATTTCTAAATATTTATCTGCCATATAAAGTGCAAAATCTTTCAGCTCCTTCAAAGGTTCTACTATAAAATTCTTTCAAGAAAAGGAATGTTCCTGTTAAATGTTTACAAACAATTTAAACAATAGTATAATTAAAGGAGTTGGATTTTAATTCCACATGAAAGGTTGGATATTAAAAATGATAAAATTAATTGTAGACAGTGCATGTGACATAAACAGCGAGATAAAAGATAATTATGATATTGAAGTTATTCCTTTCAGTGTCACCATTGACGGTGTTTCTTATGTAGATGGTGTTGACATTGATTTAGATAGTGTTTATGAGAAAATGAGATCCGGTAAGGTGCCTAAAACTTCTCAGGTATCCTTTGAGGCAGTTTCCAAAGTTGTTGAAAAATGTGTTTCAAATAATGATGATTTTATTTACCTTGCCTTTTCATCCAAATTATCGGGGACATATGGTTTTGCCAAAAAAATCATTGATGCTTATAAGGAAAAATATATGGAAAGAAAAATGGTTGTAATCGATTCCAAGGGAGGAGCAGGGGGCAACGGATTGATTGCATTGCAGGCATTGAAGATGATTAAAAGAAATCTTCCCCTTGAAACAATCATAAGACAAATTCAATTTATGGTCAACCATATAGTATATTACTTTACAATAACCGACCTGGAATGGCTGTCTAAGGGCGGCAGAATAAACAAGACCGTCGGCTATGTGGGAAATGCGTTAAATATAAAGCCTTACTTGACTGTAGAAAACGGCAAAATTATAATTTCTAAAATGATTCACGGCGGCAAAAAAACAATTCGGACATTAGTAAAGGATGTAGCAGAGGGAACAAAGAAATTTTCAAATCAAACCATCGGAATAAGCCATGCAAATGATTTAAATACCGCATTAAAGGTTGAACAGCTAATAAAGGAAGCCGTAACCGGATGTAAAACAACCATCTTTGAAATAAGTGCGGTACTTGGTTCCCACTTAGGAATCGGCGGAGTGGGAGTATTCTTTTTCGACGAAGAACCGGAATTTTATGAATTTTAGTTCAGCTTTATCAAGCAAATATAACCCTGCACATCAAGCCAATGCATATATTATGTATGATTATATTAACTGTTTTAAAATTAACTTTAACTCATAGTCAATAAAATCATCCAAGTTCCAATAATTTGTTAGTTTAGAATCACTTGTTAATCCAAAAAACCTTTCGCCATGTGATACGAAGCTTATATTTCTTAGTCCATTTAGTGTGTTATTATTCTGTGAATAACGCATATTTGACGTCATTAGATACATTACCCATTTCACTTGTTCTTCCGGTAATAATCTGGCTAAACCAATTCCTTTGGAACCCGCAAACTTAAGCGCTCCATCTTGGAATGCTCCATTTGACGTAATTATTGTGCCTTTTGTTCTATCTCCTCCGATTTGAGATAATTTAGAATGAAATTCTTCTACATCATCTACCGGTAATGACTTTCCATAATCCTTACATTCCCATATCCAAATAATAGAAGGTGTTGTACTATTACCAACATAAACTTCAACTGAAACGTCCGTAATAATATCAGCATCTCTGTCTTTAGAGTAATAACCTTTCCCTTTAAAGACCTTGCAGGAATTAGGCAATAATCCCAGTTGCCCATTATCTAAAAGTGATTTTATTGCATCATAAACTTCTGACTCAAATCTCTTTCCTGTGTTTTTTGGCATTTCCTTCTCCTGTCATATATTTTTGTATTTCTAAATCTCTGATAATTTCAACAATAATTTTTTTCTGCGGTTTTCTGCTGAGCTGTGTATTGTAATTCATCCATATTGGGCTTTTATATAAACGAATGTATGTTCTTGTATTATTGTACTACAATTTGTAAATTTTTGCAATAAAATAAAAAAGGATATAAAAGTTTTTCACTCTCATATCCTCATTAATATATTTCTATTATATTAACATAGAAAAAAATTGACGTACAGTATTCATTTATGGATGAAGTATAGAAGTAACTGCTTCTTTGATTTCCTGATAGCTGGTGCATCTGCATAAATTAGACTGTAGCCACTCTTCGGTTACATACTCATCAGCTTCGGGATGCTGCTCAGCCAATGCATGGCAGACCATAATAAATCCGGAGGTGCAAAATCCACATTGAAATCCCCATTTCTCAACAAATGCCTTTTGAATCGGAGCATTTTTCAGACCCTCTATGGTAGTTATTTTATGCCCTATCATTTCCACAGTAAGAACGATGCACGATTTTACGGACCAGCCGTCCACAATAACCGTGCATGCACCGCAGTCTCCGTTTTCGCATCCGGGCTTTGCTCCGGTAAGATTAAGCTCTGTGCGCAAAGTGTAAAGGAGGGTGTCTGACGGCTCTGCCACAACCTTTCTTTTTTCTCCGTTAACATCCAACTCTATTATACTTGTATCAGATATTTTTATCATTTTACTTTCTCCAGCATTTTTAATGTATTTTCAAGAGTGTTTTTCAATACGAACGTTCTGTAGCATGAAGAACCCTCGGCGTCATCAAGTACTTTGCTTTGTTGAAATCCGATTATTCTGTTTATTTTATCGTCATCGCTCATATTTTCACCGTTGATAAAGCTTTCGATTTCCCGTGATCTGAATGGATGATTTTCCAGCCCGCTGAAAGCTATTTTTATATTATTATCTTTTTTAATTGCTGCTACGGTCAGAAGAGGGTATGCTATTTTGTCACTTTTCGTTTTCTTTACATGCACATATGGAAATGATAAGTAATTACTGTCTGTTATTATTTCAGATAATATTTCTCCGGGCATAAGTCTGAGCTTTTTGTCAAATATCTGGTTAATCTGAACCTCGCGTTTTCCGTTCTTCCCGTATATTACGGCTCTGCTTTCACATATCATCAGGGGCAGAAGTGTTTCCTTGTAAATTATTGTACCGCAAATATTTCCTCCTATGGTGAGTCTGCACTGCACAGTGTGATCGGCTATTCGCGCGGCAGTCTGACCAAGGAGAGGAAACAACCCGGATTCGGATATTTGGCTGAGCGTTACTGCCGAGCCTATGATTAATTTATTATCAAGCATTTCAATTCTGCAGCATTCTGGTATACCTTTCAAATCAATGACTGCATCCATGTGCAGGTTATTTGCACGGGACATGGTTATTATTTCCGAGCCTCCCCCATAATATAAAGGAGTCTTTCCCTGCCCCTTAATATAATCATATAAATCAAATGCCTCTTTCAGAGTATCGGGCTTATAGTATTCAAATTTAAATGGTATCATTTTAAACTCCTGACCTTATTCCAAATGTATTCCGGTGTACTAGGCAGCATATCAATATCCGTATCAACTGCCAAGGATATTGCATTTCCCAGTGCACCGGGTATACCTATTATCCCGTGCTCTGCCATACCTCTTGCTCCGAAGGGAGCGGACAAATCCGGAGTTTCTACAAAATCAACAATATATTCGGGATTTTCTCCGTAACGCATCATTTTATATGTTCTGAAGCTTGTGGACTTCATAACGCCGTCTTCGCCGTACAAAAATTCCTCTCTGCTGCCTAATCCAAGACCCATATTCATACCTCCCATTATGAGACCTTTTGCAGTCTTGGGGTTTAAGGTTCTGCCCATGTCGATTACCGCAGCGGCCCGAACAAACCTGTATGTATAGTCTGTCCGGTCAAATTCTATTTCAACGGCCTGAGCTCCGAGCGTCCATGAGGAGCCTGCCTTTCCTGTTCCTGTTTCTTGGGCCAGCTCAGTAAGACGGCTCATAATATAGCTTCCTCTTCCAAAAATATGCCCTTGAGTTGCGTTGCCGTTTGTATCTTTAATTCCATGCACAATATCACGGAAATGAACATATATGGCAGGGTCTTCTTTCAGATAAACTCTCATATCCGCAACATCCAAGGCTTCCGTCGAGCATTTGATTATACTTGCTCCGGCAGTCTTCAACTGCATTATTAAATCATCAGCAGCTCTTAAAGCAGCGTTGCCTGCCATGTATGTGCTCATGCTTGCCACAGTCTTCCAATGGAGCGGACTTGTTTGTGTATTAACATTCATAGATACATTTATTTTACTTAAAGGCATCTTGAGTCTTTCAGCAATAATTTGAGCAAGTACAGTCTTGGAACCGGAACCTATTTCTACAACTCCGCAGTTTATATTGATGCTTCCGTCACTGTTAAAGGTGAGAAGCACACCTGATGCCGCATCTGTAGGGGAATCTGATGTCTTCCAGAAACATCCTACTCCCTTTGTCCTCACCTTTCCGTTTCCCAGTTCAATTTTATTTCCTTCATCCCAGTCAATTATGGTTTTAAGCTTTTCAATACATGCTGTTAAATCTCCGGTATTGCTCCTGGTTATTTTTACCTGGGTCGGAGATGAATGGCCTGTTGAAACGGCATTTCTGCTTCTTATTTCAAGCGGATCCAGTCCTAACTTAAGTGCCAGCTTATCCATCATCCTCTCCATGCAGAAAGCATGCTCCGCATGGCTGAATCCTCTGAATGATGTTGAATATGTGTGGTTTGTGTAGACTCCCAGACAGTCACACTGCAAATTATCAATGTTGTATGGTCCTGAGCAGTCAACGGCAATCGCTTTTGCAAGCCGGCATGAAATAGTAGAATATGCTCCTCCGTCAATCAGGAAAGTCATTTCAGCAGCCTTTATTATTCCGCTGTCATCAGCACCGAGCTTGATTTTTGCCTCCAGACCCATTTTGCATGGGGCAGAGCATATATCTTCCTCCCTGCTGTCAGATACTTTAACCGGCCTTCCGCCAACAGACCTTGAAGCCAGATAAGCCAATATTTCCAAATAAACTGCTGCCTTTCCTCCGAATGCTCCTCCAACTAAGGGAGTGTGAACCACAATCTTACCCTCATCTATTTTAAAATACTTGCTTAGATTTTCTTTAATGTTGAATGGTGCCTGAGTTGATGTGTTTATTATAACTGTGCCGTCAGACAGTATTTCAGCCCTTGCATTCCGAACCTCCATTGCTGCATGATCTGCCTGAGGCAGCCTGAAGCTTCCTTCAACCACAACCTTGCTTTTATTCCAGCCTGCATTCATGTCTCCCTTTCTGATTTTTACAACATGAAATATATTGGAATTTCTCTGCGGATATACATATTTGGATTTCAGATTGTAGCTCATTAGATTTTCATGGATTAGCGGTGCACCCTCCTTCAAGGCATCGGATACGGAATTAACTGCAGGAAGCTTCCTGTAATCAACTCTTATCATATTGACAGCGCGATGTGCAGTCTGCTCGCAGTCCGCAACTACAAGAGCCACAGGCTCACCGTAATATCTTACTCTGTCTGTTGCCAAAGACGGTCTGTCATCAATAAAATCCCCAAACAGCAAGTTGCAGTCCTTACCGGTGAGTATGGATTTAACGCCCTCCTCCTTCAAAGCTTCAGTTACATCTACAGATAATATCTCTGCATGAGCATATGTGCTGGTAAGCATTTTTGCGTGAAGTATACTTTTTACATCTTCATCAATGTTGTATTTTGCGGTGCCGTCAACCTTGTTCCATGCTTCCTTTCTCAGAATATCATTTCCCAGTATAGTCAATTTATTTCCTCCGTGCTGTTTAATCATTTATATACTTGTCTGTATTTGTTAATATTGACTTGTATTACGGAAATTATACCTGCAAAAATATTCTTCATCGGTGATGATAATATCCGGAGTAAATTCATTGTATCGCGCCTTATCAATTCCTCTTATGGATATACCTCTGATTATGTTTCCTAAAAAACCATTCGCAGAAGGAAAGTCCATTTTGACCTGTTTTACGCCCTCAGCATCCTGTTGATGTATAGCTATTTTTATTCCATACTGTTCTTGTAAAATTGCCGCATGACCAACATGATCATAATGTCCATGTGTCAAAATTAACAATCCTATTCTATTTATTAGTTTGGTGGCTTTTAATCTCTTTATGAAATTCTTGTCAGCAGCAAAGCCGGCATCAATTAAAACTACATTCCCTGTAACTTCATCTTGTAGCAGAAAACAATTCGTATTGGCAGATTTAATTGTAAATATCATTCTATCACCTCTGATAAAGGACGTGCATTCCTTACAATGTTTTTTTAATTCACCTATAGGAACGGATACTTATACCTAATAATACAGGCGCCCGTTAAATTGGAATTTAATGTTTCTTTTTATCGTTGAAGTAAATGATAAATGTACCCATGACAGCAACAGAAATTACTGCGCCAAACTCCGGGAAACCTCCTAACAATTCGTGCCCGATTGAAATACCGACCCAACCGGCGAAAAGTGTTACCACCAATGCAATTATTGACTTTAGCATATTATTTCCTCCATAAATTCTGATTTATCTAATACTGCGTGACAAACGCAGAAAGCTTTTAGATGTGTTTTCAGCACCATCAGGATTGGGAACGGTTTTATCATCCTCAATCCGTTTTTCAAAAACAAGCCACTTATTATTGATGTAAATTTCTATCCTACCCTCTGTTCCGATTTGATATTCATAACCCGTACCAAAATTTGACTGATTATCTTCCGTCGGTATTTCAGAGTCACTAACACTTGATGTGATTTCTCCGTCCATTAGCCCACAGCGACCGTCAATTTCACTTTCTTTTCCTGTATCATAATACAACTCACCGTTGACCATAACCATTGGAATAACATCAGTATTTATTTTATCCGTTGCATAGAATGAATAATATGCCGTTCCTCCTATAATTTTGCTATATATAATATGACGACTTTAAACAGAAATAGTTCCATCTTTATATTACCATAAAATACCCAAAACATCTTCTACATTTTGTAAGGAGATATTGCTTTTCATCATAAATAGATAATGACCAAAATTCATCATACGATACAATGAATATAAAACCGAATGGTTTTTCTTGACATCTTCAAAACCCACACTATACTGTACTTATAATATAAGCACAGTATAGCACAGATAGGATTGATGTTATGGAAAATAAACGTAAGCAATAAAAACAGCAAACCCATATATGAGCAAATTACTTTACAGATGAGAAAGTTTAGTCGTATGTTGCTATACCAAAGGAGACAGAAAATCTAAAAGATAATCGTTTTAAAGATAATAAATTCTGATTCTATCTCAATTCTACCTTTGGTGGGTGTAGTTCTACCTAAAAAAAGATTATAGTTTTTTCAAGGATAGGGAGGTAATCAATGTGAATCAAGAGAAAATAGGAAATTTTATAGCAAGTTGTAGAAAGGAACAAGGAATGACTCAAGTTCAATTTGCAGAAAAACTTGGAATTACAAATAAATCAGTTTCAAAGTGGGAAACCGGAAGATGTTTACCGGATGCATCATTGTTTAAAGACATTTGTTTGCTGCTTAATATTTCATTAAATGAATTATTCGCAGGTGAAAGAATAGCCGCAGAAAACAATGAGCAGAAATTTGAGGAAAATTTGATCAGTATTACTACTGAATATCAAAAAAGAGATTATCGAGTAATTACAAGTGCATACGTCTTTATTACTATTATCATTGTTAGTATTGCAATAAATATCAGTGTAGGCGGTGCTTGGTTAAAGGGTTCACCCGTAATGGCTAATTTTCTTTTATCGCTTTTGTGCATTATTTCATGGTTCTTTTTTTCAAAGTTGACACAAGAACATAATTCCTTTCAAAAAGCTTCTTTTGTCATCAGCACCATTGTTTTTATAACATCTTTGGCTGCTTTTATTTTGGATTTCTTGGATATAGATAGCTATATTACGCTTATAGTCGGTCTGCCTTGTGAAATTTTGTTCTATGGGCTAAGAATTTTTTTAAACCGGATGCCAATATACGCTTTTGCTGCATTGCTTTCGCTATTCAACCTACTATATACAAGAAAGAATATTCGCAGATTAACTGCAAAATAGAAAGGAGAAACAAAATGTATATGATTTTATCATCGGTCATGATGTGCGTAGGGTTGCTATTGCTTTTCCTGCCCCACAATATAATGCAACATAAAATAATGCTTAGGAAGTTCTCAATCGGGTTTCGTTTATTTGGAGGAGCTTTAACACTGTTTGGGCTTGGTGCGGTTTTTGCCATATCGTCCGGAGACATTATATTGCCACTAATAAAATAATGGATTTATGGATGGTGTTTAAGTTACCCCTTTTTAAGGACATGGCGGTATCAAAGGGGTATCGTCGTGTCTGTTTTTACATGCTATTAATTGTATCATCAATATATTTCCGTAGCACGACCATACCAAGGATTCGTCCAACCATCAGAACCTTCGTGATAGTAAATAGTGGGGAATGTTAAATCGAACAAATAATTACCGGTTTGAGGTGCATCTCCTTCAAAGTAAACAGATTGTAAATTGGGGCAGTCAGCAAATGCACAGTGCCAAATAACAGTTACACTTGCTGGAATTGTAATCTCTTTCAAGTTATGACAGCTATAAAATGCATTATCTAAAATTTTGGTCACACCCTCCGGAATAACAACCGAAGTTAACTTGGTGCAATAATAAAAGGCATTATCTTGAATTTCAGTCACACCTTCCGGAATAACAACTGAAGTTAACGTGGTACAATACTCAAAGGCTCCTATTCTCTCAGGTGTATGTCCAATAGCGGTTACTTTTTTTCCATCAATTTCCCCCGGTATTTCTATACTTATATCCTGACCCGTGTATTTTGTGATAGTTATTGTATTATCATGGTTAACCACGAACTGATAATCTCCAGACACCATATTTATTGATTCATCGCTATTTGCTGGTGGATCTGGTATTTCTGAAGAACCATCATTTTGTGAACAAGCACTAAAAATGAACAGTAGTATAAACGATAGAAGAATAGTAACTGTCGGCTTTAAAAGGTTTTTATATTTCATTTTACTAATCACTCCGATATTTATTAATTTATATAATTTAAAAAATCTTTCACTTGGTTTCATTTTACTTATTTCCTATAAAGACGAGTTAGAACATATTTTGTTCCAAAATTATCACATATCATCTTAAATGTAATAAATATTTTTGCCTTATGACAGATGTTCAAGTTGTTTTTAAACTAACAGCTTAAAGATATTGTTCCATTAACTGTTCCAAACCAATCTCTGATGTTAACTTTTCAAGATTATTAAATATCTTCTCTTCGTCCCAGTTCCACCATTGAAGCTTCAGCAAAAATTCAACCTTTTCATCGCTAAATCGTTTCTTAATAAATTTAGCTGGATTGCCACCATATATTGTATACGGCTCAATGTTTTTTCCCACAGTTGAGTTAGTAGCAATAATTGCACCATCACCAATTTTAACACCTGGCATAATGGTTACATTTTGCCCTATCCAAACATCGTTACCTACCACTGTGTCCCCCTTGAAAGGCAATTGTTCTACTGTCGGAGTGACCTTTTCCCATCCCCCTCCAAAGATATTAAAGGGATAGGTTGTAATTCCCTCCATTCTGTGATTTGCACCGTTCATAATAAATTTTACACCCTCTGCAGTTGCACAGAACTTCCCTATTATCAGTTTGTCTCCCAGGAACTCGTAGTGATGCTCTATATTATTATAGAATTCCTCCGGAGAATTTTTATTATCGCTATAATAGGTATACTCCCCAATCTCAACATTACTCCTTTTAGGCAAATTGCTTATAAAACAAACTGTCTTTATATTTTCATTTGGATAAAGTTTGTTCTTATCCGGTCCAATCATAAATATCACTCCTTCTGGTTATCTTAACCTACACATAAACATATAATTTCAATCAATTAATAGATTAACTGACCAATCTTACCACATTCCTCTGTAAACCATATTGCTCCGTCTGGTTCTACAGTAATTACGTACATCTTGGTAATCCCATTTTTATTTTAATTACTTGATTTTAATTTTCATCTTGTTTCTGAAATAAATATCTTAATCCCTCCTTGTTACTATCATTACTTCTAATATCATTAATTATAGGCTCACCACTATATATATCATAACCGCAAGGCTCAGTAATAAAAATACCCTTTCCATTTGAATAGGAAAGTATTTCTGCCTGGTAAGATTTTGATGTATTAACAGGTATTTTCCCAGTTAAAGTTGTCTCCTCTCCTTTAGCTATTATATCAGCAATAGAAGCCCTCATCTTCCCAAGGTCACTCATGGCTCTCCCGCAAAAATCATTTGGAACCTGAACTGTATATTTTAAATAAGGTTCTAATATTTCAGTTCCTGATTTTCGAAGTGCTTCCCAGAATACATACGGTGTTAAATTCCTAAAGTCTGAAGGGGTACTGACAGGGCTATAGTATAATCCATAGATAAAAGTTACCTTCAAATCTGTAATTTCCCATCCATAAAGCCCTTCTTTACAAGCCTTTTCTACAGCATCTTTTACCGCATGTTGAAATGAATTATTCAGATATCCATAGGACACCTTGGTCTCATACAATAATCCTGATCCTATCGGTAGAGGCTCTATGGACAATCCAATAGATGCCCAATAAGGATTTGGGGGAACTTCTATATGAATCACTGCTTCAGAGTTTCTTTTAGGGCGTTCTTTATATATTGTTTTCAATTCACCAAATTTAGCATCTATTTTGTATCTGTTTTTAAGTAGTGATTCTATTACTTCCATTTGAATATTTCCAAATAGTTTCAATATGATTTCTTCTGTATCTCCGTTAATTTCACAATCCAAAAATGGATCTTCTTCGGTTAGTTCAAATAATGCTCCTATCAGTTTGCTTCTTTTGCTTAAATCATAAGGTTTAATTGATGCTCTTAATGCTGGTTCGGATATCTTTATATCTAAAATCTCATCATTTTTCTTACCAATAAAATCACCTATCTTCAGAGAATTGGCATTGGAAATAATAGCGATATCCCCACTATTAACCTGATCCACCTTCACAATTTCTCCATTCATAATTGATTCCAGACTTTTTATTTTGAAGATTTCTTCTGTGCCATTTATAAGAACATCTTGACGTGTCCTTATATTCCCGCTGAATACTCTTAAGAAAGTAATCTTACGAGATTCTTCATCCCTATCAATCTTATAAACATATGCAGACAAATTATCTGCAGTATTATCATTATTTATGGGAAGATAGTTTGTAATAGCAAATAATAGTTCATCAATCCCAATATTTTTTAGAGCAGAACCGTGAAAAACAGGATAAAGATTGCAGTTATTAATCCCATCTAAAAATGCATTATGATATTCTTTTTCTGTAATGACATAGCCATTTATATATTTTTCTAATAAATTATCATTTATATCTAATAATTTTTCTGATATTTGATCCTGAATTACTTTATCATCCTTTATGTTTATCAATTCAAAATCATCTTTATCCTCTATTCTAACCGATTGCATTATTGCAAGATCAGGAGTTAATTTCCCACGCATTTGATTGTATATTTCATCTAAACACACTCCCTTTCTGTCTATTTTATTCACAAATATAATTGTTGGAATATTTAATTTCACCAAAGTATTAAAAATTATTTTGGTTTGAACTTGAATTCCTTCTTTTGCTGAGATTACTAAAACAGCACCATCCAACACTCTCAGAGTTCGTTCGACCTCGGCTATAAAATCCATATGTCCGGGGGTATCTATGATATTAACCTTTGTATCATTGTAATTAAATGAAACCGTAGATGCCCGTATAGTTATTCCCCTATCTCTTTCAAGTTCCATTGAATCTGTTATTGTTGTACCATTATCGACCCTTCCTATTTTATTAATCGCGCCACTTTTATACAATAAACATTCTGTAACAGTTGTTTTTCCTGCATCAACATGTGCTAAGATTCCTATATTAATAATTTTCATTTTATGCCTCCATAATTATATAAAAATCCCCTGTGATAAATACTCTCTTCACAGGGGAACTCATTTTTTATATAATTACTTAAAGTAAATGCAACATACATAATTAGATATAAAATCATGGTATTACATCTTTAATCTAATCATGCCATACAATACATAAAAATATAAATTTATTATTATGAGAATATTTCTAAATAAAAGTACAATTAATAATCCATACAAATATTATCTTGCATGGAAAATGTACTCGTTCTATTTTATTAATAGTTATTTAAAAATATTATGCCTCATATGATAAAACTCCTTTGATTAACACTACATGTTATATAATATTTGTTTTAATTATATTTGTCAAGTAGTTCTTAGTATATTTCCACGACAAACGCATGAATGAGTTTCACAATTAAACTATTGAAAGATTAAATTTAAAAAAATATGATCCAGTTCAAGT
>NZ_JACBNQ010000016.1 GCF_013403245.1 Sedimentibacter hydroxybenzoicus DSM 7310
TACTACAAAATCATTGAAAAATCAATGGTTTTGTAGTATAATTATGTTTAATATCGTAAGTGTTTTTGCGCAGTCTGCCGTCCCCTTGACACCCTTGTAACCCCGTCCCCTTGACACCCTTGACACCCTTAGTAACCCCGTCCCCTTGACAGTCCAAACATCATGAATCTCTTTAAATTATTTGTGTTTATTATACATCATGAGAAAAATACCTATACAAGATAAAATAATAGGAATAAAAAAACCAATATTCATTGGAAATACATTAAATAATAAATAAGATACCGGAGATAATGCACCTGCGACGCTTCGCATTATATTAATAAAAAATAACTCTAAAGAAAAGATCGAAATACCAAATAAAAAAACAATTAAGCCTACCTGTTTTTTATCCATTTTCAAATTGCTCCTTTGCATAAACTATAATTTTATAATATCACAGTAAGTAAGCTCCCTATGACATCCTACAGAATATCATAGGGATAGCTTACTATCTGCGTTATATTAACTATTTGGGCTTCTTCGTAAAACAGATTCATTAATGTTAATAGCGTATGTTTTTGCCCGCGTTGTTATAGTGTGTTTTCCAACCTCTGTGCTTATGGATAAAATATCGCCACCTAATGTTACAGTTACTCCACTTATAGTATATGTAAAAACAACTGTCCTGCTGATTCTTGCAGTAGTTGGGTATTGTTCTATCACGATGTCCCCTCCACTAATTGTTGTATTACTGAAGGATACTCCTGGCAAATATAAAACGGGGCCACCTATATGTTCTATATTAACCAACTTATTGGTTGCTTTATTCCATACACATCGTACTTCAGTTGCTATGTAAACATCCTGACTATAATTACTACCACCAGTTATCTTTCCAGCCTTTTCATCAACGGATTTATATCTTACTTCTTCATCGTAACCATTTATTCCTATCGATTCTTCTTTTTCTAATTTATCAGCCTCTTCATAACTGATGTTTTTTTCTAATGCTAGGCTTGCTACAAATCTTTCCCTAGAATTTTTTGGGTAATCTTCTATATTGATTTTTTCAATACTAATTTCATTTTCCATTGCTGAAATAATATTAGAATTGATGCTTACAAATAACATCATTATTACCAATATGGAACTACAAATAATTTTTAATTGTTTTTTCATATAAACACATCTCCTTTTATAGTTTTACTTACTCCTATCTGTTTTTTATAAAAATTTCTAAAACTAACATAAAATCCAATACCGCTAATGACATCACCATACTTACAACAACACTTTTCATTCCAAAAGTCATCAACAAAACCAAAACGCCCAACTCCAAACCAAGTATTATCCTGGCTTTCTTCCCATACACTTTTACCTCGGCAGCATCTAATGGTTTATTCATATCTTCCACCGGTGAGAGGATATATATAATCAATGCAGAAACTATAGAAATTGTTATACAAATAAAGTTTGTCCATGGTATAAACTCTATTGCCAAAAGTACTGAAATTATCATCACTATGGAAAAAACATAGCATCCGATTTGTGTTCTTGCGTGATATCCCCCGGTATATATTCTTAGGGGTATGTATGCAGCAAGAAAGACTATCGTTTCAGTAGTTTTGTTAAAAACAAATCCTATGAGCAGGGTTGTGAGTATGTTGATAAAAAGTATAAAGCCCTGCCTAAGTCCATACGCATATATTTCTCTGTCTTCTGAGGATATTATCTCATTTTGAACCATCAGATTCGTTGCCTTTTCACAAACACCATACATAATTAGAATTTACGAAGCTTAGTAGCCCCTGACGGCAGCTTTGGCTGATGAGCGGCAAATAAACAGCTCGTGTTTACATTCAAAGCTACAATCATTAATGCAAAAGACGCTAAATATTTTGTTAGTTTCATAACATGTTTTTGCATAAGCATTACCCCTTTCGTGTTTTTTCTAATTATATCAGATGTTTTTATTTGTGCCGTTTGTTGTAATGAAATGTATGTTTTTTTGTAATGAAATGTCAAAAAAAGAGATTCTTCGGGCTAAAGCCCTCTGAATGACAGAAGCGGATGATATGCGTTATTCATAGCAATGGTAGTATTATATTTACTTTAAATTCTTTATCATCGTAATTTATTTTCATATGACCATTATTTCTGTTCACAGCTTCTTCAACATTTCTTAACCCTATTCCATGGTTTTTTTCATCCTCTTTTGAGGTAAGCAATGTACCGTTTTTTTCTTTAACCTCTCCATTATACGTATTAGCAACGGTTATTAAAATACTTCCTTTACAATAGCTTATTTTAACAGATAGGAAATTTTCACCGCTGCATTTTTTCAATGCAGTAATGGCATTGTCCGTGAGATTGCCGAGTATAATTGTCATATCGTATGATGATATACTTAGCTTTTTTGGTACGGATACATCTACTTGCAATTCAACATCCATATTTGTTACTGCTTGCAGCTTATAGTTTAGTATACTGTCCACTATTACGTTTTCCGAATTTGAATACAATGTCCTTCCATCTACAGATGAAATAATTTTGTCCACGTACTCGTCAAATTTGGTGTATCCCTCAGCGGAATTAAGATTTTTCAATACAATCATATGATTCTTTATGTCGTGCCTAACTGTTTGCAAAGAGTCAAGTGACTGCTGCATTATATCCAATTGCATTGCGTATGCATTGTTTTGCTGTTCCAAAAGAATTTTTTCTGTCTTAGCTGAGAATGAAAGATACAAGGTGTCATATAAAAATAATATGGCAAAATTTATACCTAAGATCGAAATAATAAGTATTATCATTTCAATGTTGTTAAAACTGCCATGGGTAAAGAAGCTTATAAACTGATATAGAGATGCTACGGAAACAAAAATTGTACTGAACCAATAAAAATTAGGTACCGGAATATCATTCTTTATATTTTTTAGGTTAGTAAGAATTGTAACAAGCAGCATGGATAAAATACGAATCAAAACCAATCCCAAAGAGGAATCATATTCACTATAACCAAAGACAGGTATTGCAAAATATCCTGTAAGAGCAACAACCAGTGTCTCTATAAGCATTAATGCTATAAAAGACAAGACGGAAAAAATGATTTTCTTCGCTAAAGAGCTTCTGTAATTAAGTGACAAGCAAAAGAAAAGCGTGATATTTATTATTAGTAACACAATGGGTTTTCTGACTGTAAAAAATATAAGCAAATTAATGAAGTAATATGCGATGTAGGAGAAAGCCTCTGCTTTTATGCTTGTACGCCGCTCATCAAAAAACAGCTTAAGCATCTTATAAATAATGTAGGTTCCAAAAATACTTGATATTACATAAGTAATTTCATATGAGCTCATAGGATGTTATCCTCCTCATACTTAATTTGCATTTCCTTTACATTCTTGGTTTTTGTCCTGCTGACAGGGATAATATCACCATTAATCATTTTTATTGAATCTTTTTCAATAATTTTAATATTATCATAATTAACTATATATGAGCGATGTGGCACGATAAATCTGCTTGCAAAAAGCTGTTCAGCCACCGAATCAATCCTTCCATAAAAATGATAGACTTCGTTTGTAGATATCAGCTTTATCTGTCTCCCAGCACTCTCAAAATAGATAATTTCTTTTATTGGCAGTCTATGTATTTCATTACCAATCTTAAATGAAAATGTCTTGTTTTCCTTTTCAAGAAGAGTTGCAGCAAGCTTTATATTTTGTATTATCTTTTTCCTGTCTAAGGGCTTCGACAGAAAATTCAGTGGCTGTACATCAAACAACTGCCTGTCATAGCTGCTTTTCGATGAAATATACACAATTTTTGTTATATGGTCGTTCAGCTCATCTCTTATGAAGCGACCCACCTCTACACCATTAATTTTACCGATTTCTATATCCAAAAAAATCAAATCAAATCTATTACCATCCTTCATATAGTTTATAAGAGTCTCTCCCGAATAAAATACATCCACCGGTAATTGTTTATCATAATCTAAAATAATATTTTCAATCTCAGAACAAATTTCAACTGCATCATCACACACAGCAATTCTCATCATAATACGACCCCCTGAATATTATAATATTACATAAGGTTTTATCTTTTATATTAATGTTTTACCCTTTATATTATTATACCACATTGTTTACTGAATAAATATTTTTTTATAACTTGAAAATTTTGTATTTTTAAATAAAAAAAGGAGATTCCTCGCTGTGCCTGGAACGACATATTGTCATCCGAGGACTTTAGTCAAGAATCTCCTTATAAAGGATAGGCTGTTAAATCAGTTTTATCCTATGGTATGTTTTTTTACCTTTTTTAATCATCAGCTTTCCGTCTTCAAAATCTGATTTTGAAACTGTTGCAGCTATATCATCAACTATATTGTCATTAACCGATACTCCCGATTGTTCGATTAATCTTCTTCCCTCACTCTTCGTCTTGATGAGATTTGCTTTTATCATTAGGTCTATTACCGTCATCCCGTCTCCAAGTTCATCAGCCGTAAGATCTGTTGCAGGGATGTTCTCAGAATCAGCACTTCCGCCAAACAGTGCTCTTGCTGCTTCTTGTGCTTTGACTGCATCTTCTTCGGAGTGGATGAGCTTTGTAACTTCGTATGCAAGTATCTCTTTTGCTTTATTGATTTCGGCTCCTTCAAGTGCTCCAAGTCTTCTGACTTCATCCATAGGTATGAATGTTAACAGTGCAAGGCATTTTTCAACATCGGCATCGTCGATATTTCTCCAGTATTGGTAGAATTCATAGGGTGTAGTCTTGTTTCTGTCTAACCATAGGGCTCCCTTTTCGGTCTTGCCCATTTTCTTGCCTTCACTGTTTGTGAGCAGTGAGAAAGTCATACCGTATACCTGTTCTCCGGATTTCTTTCTCGTTAATTCGATACCGCCTATGATGTTAGACCATTGGTCATTGCCGCCGAACTGCATTTTACAGTTATATTTTTGATTCAATACGTAAAAATCATATGACTGCATCAGCATGTAGCCGAATTCAAAGAATGTAAGTCCTTGCTCCATCCTGTTCTTGTAGCAGTCAGCCGCAAGCATTTTATTAACTGAAAAGTGTACACCTACGTCTCTCATAAACTCAAGATAATTCAAGGGTAAAAGCCACTCTGAGTTTCTCGGCATGATTGCTTTTCCGTCTGAAAAATCCAAGAATTTTTCAAATATCTTTTTAAAGTTTTCGGCATTCTGTGTTATAGTCTCAAAGGTCATAACCGAACGCATGCCTGTTCTGTCACTGGGGTCCCCTATCATGGTTGTTCCGTCTCCAAGCAGCGCTATGGGCTTGTGTCCGTGCTGCTGCATTATGGACATAACCATTATTTGTATATAGTGCCCTATATGCAGACTGTCGGCAGTTGGGTCAAATCCAATATAAAATGTAACTGATTCCTTACCTAACAAATCTCTTATTTCTTCTTCATGAGTACATTGTTCTATATAACCTCTCTCTTTCAATACATCAAAAACATTTCTCTTTTCCATAAATTCCTCCTGAAACTTTTTTCCAAATTAAAAGGGTTATCTGTCCTGAAAGGACGAGATAACCCGTGGTACCACCTTAATTCGCAATAATTTGCCTTGTTCCGATTTATCGGTCGGTCTACCCGCTACGGTTTCCCATAGTAACTCCGGAAGCGTATTTCACACTTTGTTCTGAGAATCTTTCACCAACCGATTCACTCTCTTGTTTTGTAACCAAACTGTTACTTTGTTCCTTCAACGTTATGATATTATATGTTATATAGATGAAATGATAATATAAATTTAAAATATTGTCAAGATAATTTAAATTTTAACGGAGTAAATATTGACTCATCATACAATCAATTCCAATCTAATTAACATTTCCTTAAGCAATTATGTACTTTCACCTTGTATCTGTAATATAATTGTAAAATTTTTTTCTAATTACATTATTGTGTAATAATAATGTCACATTTGCCATTGAAAGAATTTTTTGTACGTTTAATTGCTTATTTTTCAGTGCTATAATACCAACATGAAGAAACTCATTGGCAAGTTATGTAGTTTCGTAAGAAGTAAGGGGTACCCTGCTTCCAAAAAAATCAAAAGCTTGAAAAGGAGTAACATTATGAAAAATAAAGTAATAGCATTAACATTAGCAGCAACATTAGCTTTATCATCAGCACCGGCATTTGCTGCAGATTGCACAACAGTTAATTACAACGATATCAACGACAAGTTGAGTAATTTTATCGGTAATTATGCTAAAACAAACACACAGTACAAAGTAAAAGTAAATGGAAAAGCGGTGGACATAAATTCAATTGATTGGAAAACACTACTTAGCGAAAAGAAATCAGAAGTTAAACAACCTGAGGTTAAAAAACCGGATATAACTAATCCGACACCTGAAAAACCTGTTGAAACTCCAAAAGCACCAATTCAGGAAACACCTGCACCGGAAGCACCTGCACCTAAAGAAGAAGATAAAACAGTTTCTTCATCTAATCAAAGCTTCGAGCAGCAGGTTGTGGAGCTTGTAAATGTAGAAAGACAAAAAGCAGGATTACCGGCACTTAAAATTGATTCAGCTATTTCAAACGTTGCAAGAACTAAATCAAAGGATATGGCTGTAAATAATTACTTTGCACATCAATCACCTACATACGGAAGTGCAGGAGACATGCTTACTAAATTTGGTATCAAATGGAATGCATGGGGTGAAAATATTGCATCCGGTCAAAGAACTCCTGAAGCAGTTGTAACTGCATGGATGAACTCACCCGGACACAGAGCTAATATATTATCATCAAACTTTGGCAGAATCGGTGTTGGATATGTAACTAATTCAAACGGCACACCATACTGGACACAAGTATTTGCTAACTAAGATGACACCATTAAACAAGGTACAAAAATGTGCCTTGTTTTTTGATAACTTTAAGATTTGGATGCTATATTAGTACTTGACAATTATTAAATAAAGAAAGGGATACCCTATGAAGAACAAAAAGAAAGTAATTGCAGCAATTATTGTTATAGTATTAGTTATTGCTGTTGCAGGCATCAATAGTATGAGGAAAAGCTCTCTGGCAAATGCACCGGGCATGAATTTCAGCAGTGAAACTGAATATACCGTTGCCAGGGACGACATATCCGTTTCAGTATCGGAAAGCGGTAATGTTAATCCCACCGACAAGAGGATTATAAAATCTGAAATTAACGGAACGGTTGAAAGCATTTATGTAACTGAGGGGGATCAGATTGAAAAGGATCAGATTCTCACCTCATTGAAATCTGAAACATCAAGCGGCAGCCAGACGGAAATCAACAGCATAAAGCTGAATATTGAAAAAGCAAAACGGGAATTGAACGATTTATATAGCAATCAGGGCGAATTAAATATTTATGCTCCTGTTTCAGGTGTTATATCCGGCTTAAGCATCGAAAATGGTAATCAGATAAGTGCAAATTATGATATAGCCAGCATTAAGGATACGGACAATTCATACATTGAGGTGTACTTTACCAAGGAGCAATTTGATAATATATCCATATCCGACAGCGTTTCAATCTTTATGACCAAATATTTCTCTACCGAAACAGGAACCGTTGTTGAAAAAGACAGTACTCCCGTACAAATGGGTGGTGGCACATTCGGATACTTGGTAACTGTTAAGATGAGCAATCCGGGCGGATACAGTGTGGGAGATCTGGCTCAGATTACAGTATCCAATGCACAGGGCAGCTATCAGGGAATGAGTACAGGTGAAATAATCGATGTTAAGGAAGAAAAAGTTACTTCCAAGGTAAGCGGTAAAATCAAGACTGTAAATGTGGAAAACGGAAAATATGTCAACAAGGGAGATGTAATAGCCACCATAGAGGGTGATGACATAAGCCTGCAGATTGCGGAAAAACAAAATGCAATAGAAAAATACAACTCACAGATTGAGGATCTGGTTGAAGGTGATACCATATTTTCACCTATGAAGGGAACTATTTTGAAAATAGACGTATCTGAGGATGAGGTTGTTGACAGAACAACTGCATTGATGACTGTTGCCGATCTTGACAGCATGGAGGTAAAAATATCTGTTGATGAGCTTGATATCAACAAAATAAAGCTTGACCAGCCTGCAAATATCACCTGTGATGTTTATCCCAACGAAAAGTTTACAGGCAAGGTCTCTAAAATATCAATGGAGGGAAATACACAAAGCGGCGTAACAACCTATGATGTAACAATCAAGTTAGACGACAGAAAATCTCTCATGTCAGGTATGAATGTGGATGTTGAAATACTGGCTGACAGCAAGGAAAATGTATTGATCATCCCCATAGATGCCGTGAACAGATTAAACGGTGACTACGTAGTTACAGTAAAGGATGCGGCAGGAAACAAGACAGATGTCAAGGTGGAATTAGGACTTGCCACAAAAAAGAAGGTAGAAATATTATCCGGACTCAATGAAGGCGATGTTATTGTTTACCGTGCGTCTCAATCCCCTGACATGATGCCCGGAGGCATGATGATGATGCCTGCAGGCGGTGGTAATGCAGTTATCAGACAGGAAGGTCCGAGACAATGATAGATTTAAAAAAAATTACCAAGACATATGACATGGGCTCGGTACAGGTGGAGGTTTTAAGAGGTATATCATTACATGTAGATGAAGGTGAATTTTTAGCCATAGTAGGTCCTTCGGGCTCCGGAAAATCCACTCTGATGAACATGATAGGATGCCTTGATACTCCTACAACCGGCGAGTACTATCTGGACGGAAAGGAAATAAGCACCTACAATGAAAAGCAGCTGTCTAAAATAAGGAATCAGAAGATAGGTTTTATATTTCAGAAATTTAACCTTCTTCCTAAATTGTCCGCATTGGAAAATGTGGAGCTCCCGTTGATATACAGAGGTATGACTCACAAGGAAAGAAGGCAAAGAAGCATAGATGCACTGACAAAGGTGGGATTGGAAGACAGGATGAATCACAAGCCTACGGAGCTTTCAGGAGGACAACAACAGCGTGTTGCCATTGCAAGGGCTCTGGCAGGAGATCCTCCTGTACTTCTTGCAGATGAGCCCACAGGTAACCTTGATTCCAAATCGGGAAGCGACGTTATGACCCTGATTAAACAGCTCAGCAAGGAAGGCAAGACCATTGTGCTTATCACCCATGACAATGAAATAGCCATGGAGGCCAAAAGAACAATTATAATTAAAGACGGTATGCTTGTTAACAACAGTATAGCTTAGAAAGGAAACGATTATGAATATAAAAAGTGTTACTAAAATGGCCTTTCAATCTATTTTTTCCAATAAAATGAGAACATTTCTTACAATGCTCGGGATAATAATAGGTGTTTTTGCTGTAGTTGTACTGATTTCCATAGGACAGGGAGCAACCTCCGGAGTTACGGAAAGTATATCAAGCATGGGGTCAAACATTATAAGTGTTAACATATTTGGCAGGAGGGCGTCCTTTGATTACAGAGATGTGAGAGAATTTGAAAAGCTTGAAGGAGTTAAAAGTGTAACCCCTGTTTATTCATCCAATGCGATGGTCAAATACGATCTGGAAACAGTTAATGTAGGCATAACAGGCGGCAATGAAAATTATATGGATATCAACAATTATGAAATAGGCTCCGGGAGAGCAATAAATCCTGTTGATGTTGATTATCGAAACAAGGTTGCGGTAATAGGGGTGACTACGGCAGAGGATTTGTTTGGCAGAGACAATCCGATTGACAAGGACATATCCATTAACGGAGAAAAATATACTGTTGTGGGCGTGCTGCAAAGCAAGGGAAGCTCAATAATGGGTGACAGCAATGCAATCGTCATAGTGCCAATAACATCACTGATGAGACAGGACAACACAAAGACAATAAATTCAATAACGATACAAGCCAATTCTTCTGAAGAATCTACGTCTGCAAAGACAAATATAGAGAATTATCTTCTGGATTATTTCGGTGATGATGAATCATACATGGTTTTCAGCCAGGATGAAATGCTTGAAACCATAGGCGAGGTAACCGGGATGATGACAGCCATGCTGGGAGGTATTGCAGGAATTTCACTGTTAGTTGGTGGCATAGGAATTATGAATATAATGCTTGTGACCGTAACAGAAAGAACAAGAGAAATAGGTATAAGGAAAGCCATTGGCGCCGGCAGAGCAAACATATTGATTCAATTTTTAATAGAGTCATCCGTCATGAGCGGTGTAGGAGGTGTAATCGGTGCATCCTTGGGGGTAGCTGCTTCATATGCAGTCAGCAATATGATGGGCATAACCTACTCCATAAACATACCTGTTATTTTAGGTGCATTTATATTTTCTCTGGCAGTGGGAGTTTTCTTCGGATTGTATCCCGCAAACAAGGCTTCCAAATTAAAGCCCGTAGATGCATTAAGATACGAATAAAAAAAGACAGAGGAAAAAACAACAGAGGGATGCTTCACCTGTCCGAATGGACAGTGCGAAGCATCCCTCTATCTTTTGTCTTTTTTCCCGTCATAATATGAATTTTTTATTACATAAATATGAATCTTAAAACAAACAGAAGTGATAAAACCAACATAACAGGAGATATTTCTTTGTACCTGCCCGACATAGCTTTAAGAACTACATATGATATCATACCAAATACAATACCCTCAGCAATACTATACGCAAACGGCATTATTACTATAGTTAAGAAAGCTGGAATAGCTTCTGTATAATCATCAAAATTAATTTTTGTAATAGGGCTCATCATGAACAGTCCTACAATTACTAAAGCCGGCGCTGTTGCAGCCGTTGGGACTAATGTAAATAATGGTGCGAAGAATAAAGCTATTCCAAACATAATTGCAGTTGTCAATGAAGTTAAGCCTGTTCTGCCACCCTCTGCAACACCTGATGCACTTTCAACATAAGTTGTAACAGTACTTGTTCCAAGACATGCACCTGCAATTGTACCAATAGAGTCTGCCATCAATGCAGCTCCAACTCTCGGTAGTTTGCCATTTTCATCTAACATATCAGCTTTTGTTGCAACTCCTGCCAAAGTACCAACCGTATCAAATATATCAACGAATAGGAATGTAAACACCGTAATTAACATTTCAAAAGAGAATATTTCATTAAATCCAACAAACTTAAATGCAACATCCTTAACTGATGGGGGTAAACTGACTATTGTACCAAAATTCTCCGGCAATACTGTAACACCCATTGGAATACCGATAATTGTTGTTAAAACTATACCCAGTAATAATGCACCTTTAATATTTCTTGCTAATAAAAATCCCGTTATAATAATTCCTATAACTGCCAAAAGCGGAGCACCTGATGTTAATTCTCCTAAGGCTACGATTGTTCCGTCTCCTGTTTTAACTATCCCGGCACCGGACAAACCTATAAATGCTATAAATAAGCCTATTCCAACCGAAACAGCATTTTTTAAATTTAGTGGGATTGATTCAAATATTGCTTCTCTTGCTTTTACAACGGATAATAATACAAAGATAATTCCTTCAATAAGAACAGCAGTTAACGCAAATTGCCATGTTTTACCCATGGGTCCTAATACCACCGAGAAAGCAAAGAATGCATTTAGTCCCATACCAGGTGCCAATGCAAATGGATATTTAGCATATATAGCCATTACTAACGTTGCTATCATTGATGATAAGGCAGTTGCTGTAAATACTCCGCCTAAATCCATGCCTGTTGAATTTAACATTCCCGGATTAACTACTAAAATATATGCCATTGTCATAAATGTAGTAATACCTGCTAAAACCTCCGTCTTTACATCTGTATTGTGTTCTTTAAGCTTAAAAAACTTTTCCATTGCTCCTCCTGATTTTTAATATGTTATTAAACTAATTATTGCTATTGTTTGCATATGCATGTAAAATATGCTTTTTATGCTTAATCTATCACCGATTTCTTTCTTGCTTTGAACTATCGCCATTGAACTGCGCTCTTGTAATCGGATACATTTCTCTAAAGCAATCTACAAATACTATCTATACTTTAGAGGTGTGTACCCATACCTATTTACAAATCGGATTAGGGTATAAGCAGGGAACTAAAAAAAGCGAATAGAACATTCGCATCATACATAGTAAACAACTTATCAATAGTCAAACAATTTACGGTCGTTTGGTAGAAACTCAGGAACCATATCTTCCACATTATATTGATGCGCTAATATTTAGTTTTTTGTTCGCAAAGGTATTATATATTAAAACAAAAGAATTGGCAATAAATATTTTTTATTGACAAATTCCGCAAGTGTTAGGAATGCGAATTAATTTTCTATCCAAATATTTTGAATGTCTGTCTGCATTTCTTGCATTATTTCCCAAACCCTGACTTTACATTAATGAATTTTATAACAGTAAAGTTGCAAAAGCAAATGTTTCCTATAGCCAATTTATAATTTTTTTTAATTTTTTTGCATTTTATTCTTTACAAATTGCATAATTAATGTTATAATAGGCTATAAGTAATTTAAGGAGGTAATATTATGAATACAGGCGTGAAAGATATTAAAGATGTAGTTGCAAAAATGACCTTTAGAAAATGTGGAACTATCACATGTATATATAATGTTGACAGTAAATGCAGCCAAAAAGAATGTGAATTACATGAACGTGGATTAAGAAAAGAAGAAGATTAAAAAATACGAAGGTGTTGTTATGGATAGTAAATACTATACTCAATAAAACGGAAGAGATGCATATGCTTATCTTCCGTTTTTATTTTCACATTTTAGGGTGATTCTAATTATTTTTCTGCTGCTATCTCTATAATTTCAAGATTTTTTAACGCTTCAATTGCATCCCAAAAGAATAAATCATTTCCAACCAGTTCCGTCAGACCGGAACGATCGAGCATTTCTTTTACTGAAGGTTGAATTCCGCAAAATAGTACGTTGGTATTATTTTTTAAAATTTTACTGACAATTTCTTTGAATTCACTCACTGCAGATTCATCGATGGTAGTAACGGCTCTCATTGATATAATTATATTTTCTGTATCTTCTGCATGAGCAACGAGTGATTTAAGCTTTTCTCTCGTAATAAAAAACAGCGGTCCGGTTAAATAAATTATCTTTGTATTCATGTGATCCATTGAAAACTCATGACCCTTTATCCTTTTTAGATCAACGGGACTGACATCAATTCTGAGTTCATTATCCTTTATGATAAACATCATCATCCCCAAAAACACACCCATCAATATTGCTATTGTAAGATCAAACAATACCGTGGCTGCCATTGTAATTGTAAATTCAATAATAGCTCTTCCAAATCTTTTGCCGAAAATAAATTTTATTTCATTCCATTCATTCATTCGCCATGCAGTTATTATTAAAACACTTGCCAAGGCTGACATGGGTATTCTTGAAATAAACTTACCTAAAAAAAGCATTGAAAACAATAAACCTAAGGATTGCACTATTGAAACTATACGTGTCTGACCTCCGGACTTTAATGCTATACTTGTCCTTGCAAGCACAGCCGAAGCAGGAATACCACCCAAAAAAGGTATCAATATATTTCCTACTCCTTGAGCAATTAATTCTCTATCTGCGTTAAGCGGTTGATTTTTGATTTTTCCTGCAGATGCCCCGCACAACAAGCTTTCAATCATGCACAGTACGGCTATGCTTAACGCAGGACTTATCAAGCTTAATACCTTTCCTATAGATATGCTGCCTAAAGACAATCTGCTTTCTAGAAAGATTGTACTTGGTATCTCGCCAACCAGCATAACCGGAAGGTCGGCAATACGGTTAACAGCTAAAATAATAATCAATCCTGCCAGGGAAGAAGGTATTTTTGCATTCCATTTTTTTGGCCAGAAAATCATTATTGCCATTACCAATAAGCCTATAAGCACCGCATACATGTTGGGCTTAAAACCAAGCTCCGCATAAGATAAAAGTTTTTCGACATTTGTTTTTCCATATGAAACTGTTCCGAAGAAATTATCAATCTGACCCAAAGCAATAATAATTGCAATGCCTGATGTAAAACCGGTTATAACAGGAGCAGGTATAAATGAAACCAATTTGCCAAAACGAAATATCGATACAATCAGCAGCAATATTCCTGATAAAAATCCTGTAATCAAAATTCCTTCTGTGCCATGCGTAGCATAAACAGTAGCCAAAATTGCAATCATTGTGCCTGTGGGACCGGAAACCTGATAGGAAGCTCCCGCAAGTACTCCCATAATCAGACCCGCAACTATTGCGGAAATAATACCTGATGGTGCACCCGCTCCACTGCTTACACCAAATGCGAGGGCAAGTGGTAATGCAACAGCTGTAACTGTCAGCCCTGCCATAGCATCAAGAGTAAATTTTTTTAAATCATAATTTTTGAATTCAAGATTTAAATCCTGAAAATATTGTTTTATCATTTTTTGCTCCAATATATCAAGTAATCATATTGTGAATCATATCACAGGTAGATAGTTAAAGCAACATGAAAAGCACAAGAATCGCTTAAATTTCAATGATTTTATGCAAACATTTGCATTATGCTCTAATTATGTAACTTTTTAATAACCCAATCATAAAATAAGACATATTGTGTAAAAAAGGAGGACGATATTATCCAATTTGATGTGTGTTTTATAGGTGGGGATTTAAGGCAGACATATTTGGCTAATCTGCTGTATGAAAACGGATTTAATGTAATAACATATCGATTAATAAACAGTAAAGAATTTAATTTAAATACTACAGATGATATAAGCTATGCTATGAATTTCAGCAAATTAATCATAACACCAATTCCATTTTCAAAGGATAAAAAGCATATTACGGACCATATTCAGAATGAAAATAAACTCACTTTTGAAGAATTCTTACTTCATCTCAAATCAACTCATTGCTTAATAGGCGGAAACATTATTAAAGAAGCTATAGAAATCTGCAATAAAAACAATATTCCTTATCTTGATTTAATGAAAGTCGAGGAAATTGCAATGTTCAATGCTATTGCAACTGCTGAAGGTGCAATTGCTGAGGCGGTGACGAAAAGCTTAGGCAACCTCCATGGAAGCAGAGGATTGGTACTTGGATACGGTAAGACGGGAAAGGTAATCGCATCTAAACTGAACGCTCTTAATGTAGACGTAACAGTAGGTGCAAGAAGTAAAATTGCGTTAACCGAAGCTTTTGTCAACGGCTGTGATATATTAGAGCTTGATGAGCTTAAAAGTAAAATATCCAAATTTGATTATATTTTCAATACAATACCCTTTATAGTACTGACGAAAGAACTTTTATCGACTCTATCACCAAAAATAACAATTATAGATATCGCTTCTTTACCGGGAGGGATTGACTACGCAGCTGCTAAAGAGCTGAACATCAATGCACATTTATGTTTAGGAATACCGGGAAAGTATGCTCCTTTGGCATCCGCTGAAATTTTATTTAATGAAATATTGCCCTTATTGAAATAAATATGAAAGAAAGTAGGATTATTATGATTTTATCAGGTAAAAATATAGGAATCGGAATTACCGGATCATTTTGTACTTTTGATAAAATAATTCCTCCGATTACAAAGTTAAAAGAGCTTGAGGCAAATGTATCTACCGTATTTTCTGACAATGCAAAATCTTGTGACACAAGATTTTGTGAAGCAGAAGATTTCCTTAAGCTTGTATATCAATTAACCGGAAACGAGCCCATTACAACAATTGTAGATGCCGAACCGGTTGGTCCTAAAAATTTATTCGACATTTTTATAATTGCACCTGCTACGGGAAACACCATTGCAAAATTAGCCAATGCAATTACCGACACTCCTGTACTGATGGCTGCAAAAGCGCATCTCAGAAACAATAAACCTGTTGTTATTTCTGTTTCAACAAACGATGCACTAAGCATGAACTTTAAAAACATAGGTACACTTTACAATACTAAAAATATATTTTTTGTTCCCTTTGGTCAAGATAACTATAGGTCCAAACCTAACTCCATGGTTGCTGATGTTGACCAAATGATACCGACCATTGAAAAGGCGCTTGAAGGAAAACAAATCCAGCCGGTCATTATACTGCCGCAATAATAACAACCCTCAGGCTGTTGAAAAAGTTCATCCTGCAAGGCGCCGGAAGCCGGGCAACCGCAGCGTATTAGACATACGTGAGGATTGACCGGCTGAATGGCAACGACGCAGGGGGACTTTTTCAGCAGCCTGATTTATAGTATTATTTTATCTCTCGTTATGTCACTTAGGCTTTTGCATCCGGACATAATCATTACATCTCTTAGCTCAGCACCTATTTTTTCCGTGTAAAGTTCCACACCTTCTGCTCCTCCGCCAAATGCGGCTATAACGTATGTCCTGCCGATCAGCACCGCATCTGCTCCCAATGCAATTGCTTTAAATACATCCGCACCTGATCTGATGCCTCCGTCTACAAATATTTTTAATTTATCCCCAACTGCTTCTCTGATTTCAGACAGCATTGCACAGGTTGCGGGAGCATCCTGGAGAACTCTTCCGCCATGGGAGGAAACAACTATACCGTAAGCACCTGCTTCTAATGCTTTCAATGCACCTTCCTTAGTCATAACACCCTTAACTATGAATGGTACTTTAGTGGATGATGCTAATTCAGATAACTCTTCAACGCTTTTTGCAGAAACCGGTTTTCCTGCTAAAGCAAGGTTTACTAAACCTGCTGAATCTATATCCATTGCAAAGGCCATAGCACCTGCTTCTTCAAGCATCTTTATTTTTTCTAATGCTTTGTCGTTTTTCCACGGCTTTATTGTAGGGACAGCAACTCCATTTGCTGCTTTAATGTATGGCAGGCTGTCAAGAAAAAAGCTGTCATTTGCCCCATCACCTGTAAACGCAGCAGTACCCGCCTTTAAAGAACCATTTACAACTGCATCTATATATTCCGACTCTGTAATTGCTCCATTGTAATTTAAGTTCATGCCGCCAATTGGTGCTACGAAAAACGGATATTTGAAATCCTTGCCGAACAATGATATTGATGTATCTTGTCCCTCATTTTGATAAATAGTATCTAATTTTATTTTTACTGACGACAGAAAATCGACACAAATCTTAAAAGCATTGCCGTTTCCTTTTCCTCCTGTTCCCGGGATTTCTCCCTTGCACACTATTCCGTTGCATTCCTTACATACTCTGCAGTTAGGTGCCATCTTTTCTTTTGCATTTTGTAAAACTTCATTATAGTTCATATCTTCCTCCTACAGCATTTGGGCATTTTGGGGACGGACCTTTTTGTGGCTGCGGGCAGCCACAAAAAGGTCCGTCCCCAAAATGCCTTTCAAACACTTTATTTATTTAATTGCTCTAATCTTTCTGCTACCTTATCCATCATCGATTGGTATTTAGCCAATTTTTCTTTTTCTTCCGCAACTACATTTTCAGGTGCTTTACTCATGAATTTTTCATTGTTAAGCTTATTATTTACCCTGTCAAGCTCACCTTGAAGTTTTGTTTTTTCTTTTTCAAGGCGCTCTATTTCTTTTTTATAGTCAATTAAATCAGAAAGAGGCAGATATATTTCTGTTCCGTCAATTACGGACGATGCAGTATCTTCACCTATCATTGATTTATCACTTACTACCTTGATTTCCGTAATATTAGCCAAAGTTGCAAAATGTAAAGCACTTGACTCAATATATTCTTTAATACCTTCTTTAGAAGGAACAAATATTGCTCTTGCTTTTCTCGAAGGCACAACATTCATTTCTGCTCTGATGTTACGTATGCTTCTCACTGCTTCCATAATAAATTCCATGGTGCTTTCCGCTTTTTCAAAGTTTTCACCTTCATTGTAGAACGGCCATTGCTCTTTAACCAATCTGTTATCAACATTCGGTAAATATGACCAGATTTCTTCTGTAATGAACGGCATGAACGGATGAAGCAATTTAAGCATATTCTTTAACACTTTTATTAATACAAATCTTGCAGTGTCCTTATCTAAGCCTTCTTCACCGTATAATCTCGGTTTAACAATTTCAATGTACCAATCGCAGTATTCGTTCCATATGAAATCATAAACTCTTTGAGCAGCCATACCCAATTCAAATTTATCCAGATTTTCCGTTACTTCCTTAGCTGCCTTATTTGCTCTTGAAATAATCCACTTATCTTCTGTTTTATAGTTGCTTTCGGCTGCAGCTTCATCTATTAAATCACCGTCAATATTCATAAGAACAAATCTTGACGCATTCCACAGCTTATTGGCAAAGTTACGGCTTGATTCCAGTTTGTCATTATTGAACCTCGTATCGTTTCCGGGGGATATTCCGGTCATAAGCATGAATCTGAGAGCATCTGCGCCGAACTGATCTATCACTTCAAGAGGATCAATACCGTTTCCTAAGGACTTGCTCATTTTTCTTCCTTCGGCATCTCTCACCAAGCCGTGTATAAATACATGCTTAAACGGCGATTCACCTGTCGCTTCCAAGGCTGAGAATACCATACGTACAACCCAGAAGAATATTATATCATATCCTGTTACCAATACATCTGTCGGATAAAAGTATTTTAAATCCTCCGTTTCATGAGGCCAGCCCAAGGTTGAGAACGGCCATAGCCCCGAAGAAAACCATGTATCAAGAACATCTTCGTCCTGTTTTATATTTGTACTGTTACATTTGGTACATTTTGGGGGAGCTTCTTTTGCAACCATTATCTCTCCGCATTCCTGACAATAGTATGCAGGTATTCTGTGACCCCACCACAATTGTCTTGAAATACACCAGTCTCTTATGTTTTCAAGCCAATGGGTATATATCTTTGTAAAGCGTTCCGGAACAAATTCAACCTTTTTATCCTTGTTTGCCTGAAGAGCAGGCTTTGCCAAAGGATCCATCTTAACGAACCATTGGTCTGATACTCTAGGTTCTATAATATTGTGACAGCGGTAGCACGTTCCTACATTGTGATCAGTATCCTCTGTCCTTAACATAAATCCATTTTCTTCAAGGTCCTTAACAAATTGTTTTCTACATTCGTAACGATCCATACCGTTATATTTTCCTGCAACTTCGTTCATGGTTCCGTCTTCGTTCATACAGTTTAATTGCTCTAAATTGTGTCTCAAACCGATTTCAAAGTCATTAGGGTCGTGGCACGGAGTTATTTTCAAAGCTCCTGTTCCCTTAGTCATGTCAGGATATTCATCGCCTATTATAGGAATTTCTCTTCCTACCAACGGAACTATAACTTTTCTGCCTATTAAATGTTTGTATCTTTCGTCTTCAGGATGTGCGGCTATGGCAACATCACCGAATATTGTTTCAGGTCTCGTTGTTGCAATTATAAAAAACTCATCCGGATTATCAACGAACGGATATTTTACATAGTAATATTTACCCGGTGTGTCCTCGTATTCAACCTCGGCATCCGAAAGTGTGGTATGACAATCAGGACACCAGTTTATAATTCTATTTCCTTTATAAATAAGTCCTTTGTTGTACAATGATATGAAAAACTCGATAACTGCCTCATTGCAGCCCTCATCCATCGTAAATCTTTCTCTTGACCAATCACATGAGTTACCTAATTTCTTCACCTGTTCAACTATTTTTCCGCCGTATTCTTCCTTCCACTTCCATGCTCTTTTTAAGAACTCATCCCTGCCTATTTCTTCTTTAGTTTTTCCTTCTTCTTTTTTCAGTTTTTCAACCACCTTAACCTCTGTGGCAATACTTGCATGGTCCGAGCCCGGCAGCCACAGAGCTTCAAAGCCCTCCATCCTCTTCCATCTTGTCAGAACATCCTGAAGTGTCATATCCAACGCATGCCCCATATGAAGCTGACCTGTAATATTTGGAGGCGGCATCACTATAGTGAACGGCTTCTTATCCTTATTGATTTCGGCTTTAAAGCAATTTTCTTCCATCCAAGCACTGTAGATTTTTTCTTCAAATTCTTTTGGATTATACTTACTTGGTATATTGTTCATACATATCATTCCTCTCTATATTTTAAATGTAAATAATTAAGCTTATGCTATTTCTCCCAAAATTGGGTTAGGTCATGAAAAAAGGGCTTTCTCATCACAAAGGACGAGAAAACCCGCGGTACCACCTAATTTCCGTTTCCGGCTCTTAATTTATATAACGGCTTCAACCGTTTAATCTTACTGCTGCTTCAGATTAAATGCTCAAAAGCTACCTTCGATACAAATTGACTTATGAAGATTCTCAACCCATGATCTTCAATCTCTGTAAGTTTTAAGCACCTACTCCTCTTTTTCATCGCAAATTATTTAATTACATATCATGATATTAAATCTTTAAAGCTTTGTCAACAGGTTTTTATTATTAATTACGGAGCAAGCCTGTTTCTGTCTCTCGGGAAGGTTGATGCTTCTCTGACATTTTCCAGACCGAGGAGCATAGCGGTTATTCTTTCGAGACCTATTGCCAGACCACCATGTGGAGGCATGCCATGTCTGAATACGGACATGTATCCTTCAAAATTATTTGGATTAAGACCATGCTTAAGCATATTGCTCTTTAGTTTTTCACATTGATGTATCCTCTGCCCTCCCGTTGTTATTTCAAGACCTCTGAACAGCAGGTCAAAGCTGTGTGTTTCGTATTCTCCAGCAGGCATGGTGTACATGGGTCTTTTTGACTGGGAATAATGTGTCAGAAAAACAAAATCAGAATTGTATTTTTCCTTTACGTATCCGGATATAAGAGCTTCGCCCTCGGGGTCTAAATCTCCATCAATATTATTCTTGCCGTATTGTGTTTTTAAAATCTGTATCGCCTCAGTCAATTTTAATTTTGGGATTTCCATAGGAACAACAGGTATATGAGCATCTAAAAGCTCAAGCTCTGTCCTGCATATCTGAGTAAGATTTGTAATCATAAATCGCAGCAGCTCGGTTTCAAGCTCCATTATCTCGTACTCGTCCTCGATGAATCCCATCTCAAGATCAAGACTGACATATTCGTTGAGATGCCTCTTTGTGTCGTGACTTTCCGCTCTGTATACGTGTCCTGTTTCAAATACTCTCTCATATCCTGCTCCAACCATCATCTGTTTGTAAAATTGCGGACTTTGAGCGAGGTATGCTTTTTTATCAAAGTAGTCCACGGTGAAAAGATTTGTTCCGCCTTCGGTTCCCTCGGCTACAATTTTCGGCGTAAATATCTGTGTAAATCCCTGTTGTGTCAGATACTGCGAAAATCCCTGTGCCAGCGCTGCCTGAATTCTAAATATTGCGTTTATTTTCGGATTTCTCATACTGAGCACTCTGTTGTTTAAAAGCACATCCAGATTTAACTCAAGGGATTCCTTATTGATTTCTATGGGTAAATCTTCGGCAGGGGATATGACATTCAGTGCATGTACCTGTATTTCAACACCATCTTTAACTGACTCGTTTTTTATTGCCGTTCCTCTTACTTCAACAACACTTTCAAGCTTCAACCCTTTTATTTCAATATCCCTCGTATCCACCACGCATTGGATTATCCCGCTTCTGTCCCTGACCAGCAGAAACGCAATTTTACCCATGCTCCTTATCCTGTGGAGCCATCCTTTTATTATGACTTCATTTCCTGTAAATTTTTTTGTTTCACTTATTAATATTCTTTTCATAAAACACCCTCCTATTTTATAATAAAAAAAATCGCCCCTATGCAAGAGGCGATGACCGCGGTACCACTCTTATTAACCACATGCCAAAAATAATCAAAAAACAACGATAGAATAATAAAAGCTCACTTCATTTTAAGAAGTGAGCTGCCCACGGTACCATTCTTTTTAACTATTTCTGAACAAATAGTTCTCTTTATTTCCTGTAACGGAGAAATCCGGATTTCCCTACTTGCCATGCTTTCAGAAAATCAACTCCGGGAGGTCTTTCGGTATAATTCATCTCATCAGGCTTCCACCGTCCCCGACTCGCTGCAGAGCTCCAGATACCTACTCTTCCCATCTCAGTGTAATTAATATGATGATACTACAATAGCATGGTAGTTCAGATTTGTCAACGCGTATTTTGGAGCGTATTTTTCCCTTTTATTGACACTGCGGCAAGTGATGTAAAATTTAAATTGTATTTTTGTATTTTTGATGTTAATATATTAAAATTAAACAACGTTATCATCAGGAGTAAATATGTATCAGATTATTGCACAGACTGTCGGATTTATCGGTACAGGCATAATGTTTCTTTCATATCAGTGCAAGGACAATAAAAAATTATTTTTGATGCAGATGCTTTCCAACATCGTATACACGCTTCACTTTTTCATGTTGGGTGCTATATCGGGAAGCATGAATATAATAGTAAGTATGCTCAGAAATTTTGTCTTGCTTAATTCCAAACATCAATGGACAAGAAATAAATATTGGCTCTGGTTGTTCATAGGTCTTCATTTGATTATAGTCATTCTGACATGGAATGATGTATTCAGCTTATTGCCTGCTATCGGAATGATTGCAATGGCTGTTTCATCATGGACAAGAAACGGAAAAAATGTGAGAATGGCAAATTTGTTTATAAATTCTCCTGCGTGGCTGATTTATGATATTCACGTACGTTCTTACGCAGGTATATTCTGTGAAGTGTTACTTTTAATGTCTGTGATTATTTCATTTATAAGATACGGAGTTAAAGCTTTAGACCATGATAATTAATTTATCTGACTTATTCTCTCTTTCTGTATTGCAAATATTCCAAAAACTTCTTTACCGAAAGGGAAAGAAGTTTTTTATCTCTCATGGCTATCCCAATATTTCTGAAAGCAGGAACTTCAAGCTCTTTTGCTATAATTTTATACGGTATCCGCTTCAGTATTAATTCAGGTAATATACTGATTCCCAGACCGTTTTCAATCATGGACATAATAGCATAATCATCCCATGTCGTAAAATGAACCTGCGGTATAATATTATGTTTCTCAAATATTTCCGAAATTTCCGCTTTGGCACCTTTTTCTAAAAGCATAAACGGGCTGTTCGATAGTTCATCAATCGGGAAAGCATCGCAATCTACAAGGGGATGATCCTGCGGGATCACAACCAGCAAACGATCCTGCTCCAAAAAAATCGTTTCAAGCTCCGGTTTTGTAGGAAGCCGCAAAAAGCCAAAGTCGACACGTCCCTCTGAAATCCAGCTTTCAATTTCGGTATAATCTCCAAGTAAAAGCTCAAAATTGATTTTAGGATAAGTTTCCTGAAAAATCTTAATCATATTAGGAAGCCAATGAGTTGCTACACTTGAAAATGTTCCTATGCGAATTATCCCTGTTTGAATTCCGTGCAGCTCTTCGATTTGTGTCAATAAAATTTCATGCTCATTACAAATTCTTTTTAACTGAGGTAATAACCTTAGTCCATCTGAGGTCAGACTGACACCGCCGCGTCCTCTTTCAAGAAGCAATACTCTCCATTCTGTTTCTAAATCATTAATCATACGACTAATACCGGACTGTGTATAGTTCAATACTTCAGCAGCTTTCGTAAAACTGCCGTATTCTACAGCTTTGATAAATGCCATATATTTTTGTATACTCATACCAAACCTCTTTGTATCCGATTTGCTCATATATAACATGATAAACATTCGCTTTTGTAATATATGATGCTATGATATACTAATATCACAAAAAATTCAAGCATAATAGAATAAATAGTTTGAAATCTATATATACGAGGGGGACTTAAATGAAGACTGCATATTTAAAATATATCTCGGCTCTGCTCATGTTCGGCTCCAATGGAATTGTGGCAAGTTACATTTTACTGAGCAGCTATGAAATTGTTTTTTTAAGAACTTTAATAGGAAGCATGTTTCTGATATTGATATTTTTATTTTCTAAAACAGAGCGTATGTTTTGGAAGAACAAATCACACTCCATGTACTTAATTATTTCGGGCATAGCCATGGGTGCAAGCTGGATATTTTTATATGAAGCATACTCGCAAATCGGTGTAAGCATTGCTACACTATCGTATTATTGCGGTCCTGTTATTATCATGATTCTTTCACCGGTTCTGTTCAAGGAAAGACTGGCAAATACAAAGCTGTTAGGGTTTTTTGCCGTAATAATCGGAATGTTTTTTGTAAACTATCAAGCTTTATCACAGGGAATAATTTCTTGGGGATTGATACTTAGTATATTATCAGCAATAATGTACGCAATAATGGTGGTATTCAATAAAAAAGCCGTAAGCATAACGGGACTTGAAAATTCCATGTACCAGTTAGTTACAAGCTTTTTTGCGGTTGCAATTTTCGTTGGAATAAAGCAAGGTTTTTCAATTGATATCGTTCATACAAATTTACCGGCTATACTGCTGTTAGGTGTTGTAAATACCGGAATAGGATGTTATTTCTATTTCTCCTCTATTGATGACCTTCCGGTGCAGACCGTTTCAATCTGTGGATATCTGGAGCCTCTTTCTGCGTTGATTTTCTCAGCAGCAATATTGGGAGAAAAGTTAGGTGCTTTACAAATAGCCGGTGCCATTTTAATCTTGGGAGGAGCCGCATTCGGCGAATTAGCTGTCTCTGACAGATCTCTTCGCTGAAATTACAGGTCTGTTTTCTTCATCTAAAGTAACACTTCCTATTACCCCATAAACTTCTTTTAGCATTTTTTCTGTTATTACATCCTTGGCTGACCCTGAATCGTAATATTCACCTTCACCTGTTATTATTACAATGTGGTCGGCATATCTTGCGGCTAAATTAATATCATGTAAAACCACTATTATATCTATTTTTCTGTCTTTAATTATTCTATGAAGAAGATGACATAACTCCAGTTGTTTTTGTAAATCCAAAGAATTCGTAGGCTCGTCCAAAAGAATAATCTTTGGTTCTCTAACAAGTGTTTGTGCTATAAAAACCAGCTTTTTCTGACCACCACTCAGCTCACCAAAGCTCCTGCCTGCAAGGTCTTTGATGTTCAGTGCCTCTAATGTATCCATTACCGCATTTAAATCTTCATCTGAAACACGTTGTTTTAAATCCGGTAATCTTCCAAGCAGAACCATCTCAAGTACACTCAACATAGAAAAATCAATATCCATCTGGGGAAGATAGGACATTACTTTTGTTTTCTCATCAGTTTTCATTTTTGTAATACTCTCTGTTCCAAAATATATAGCACCTTCATATTTTAAAAGCCCAAATATGGCTTTTAAAAGTGTAGATTTACCTGCACCATTCGGACCCAGAACAGCATTAAGCCCCGGTCCGAATTCTACATCAAGGTTTTTGAATACATCATGTTTTGATTTGACTCCTTTGTATGAATACGTCAGACTATTTACTTTAAGCATTACAAAGTCCTCATCTTTCTGAATACTATAAAAAGAAATATAGGTACGCCAATCATTGCGGTCACAAGACCGATGGGAAGCACCACACCTGGTATAACAATTTTGCTGACAACAAATGAAACAGAGACAACAAAAGCTCCTAACATAGCAGAAAGAGGCAGAAAAAACCGCTGGTCTTCCCCTACAAACTGGCGTGCAATGTGGGGTGCGATAATCCCCACAAAACCGATTGCCCCTATAAAGCACACTGAAACGGCTGTAAGCAGAGATGTCAGCAATATAACCATTTGACGAACTTTTTGTGTGTCAACACCTAAGCTCCGTGCTTTTGTATCATCCAAAGTCATAGCTGTCAGTTTCCATGAGTTCAGATAAAAAACAATAAAGCAAACGACTACTACCGAAAAAACAATGTAAAATTTAGTCCATGTTGTTTTCAACAAGCTTCCCATATTCCAGAAAACCATACTTTTTAAGTCCTCATCATTTGCGATATACTGTAAAATCATAGTAGCCGCATTAAAAAGAAAATTAAGGGCAACTCCAAATAGTATGATGCCATTTTTACCTGCTCCGGGTCTGAGTGAAAAGGCATAGACAAGAACGGAAGCCAATAAGGCAAATAAAAATGAATTAGTAGTAACCATAAGCGGCTCCGAAGCCTTTACGACATTCATATTTAAAATAAGTCCCATTGCCGCACCAAAGGTTGCTGCATTGGTAATACCAAGGGTATAGGGGCTGGCAATAGGATTTCGAAGGATTGTTTGTATCTCACAACCTCCCATACCAAGACCCGCCCCAACAGCAACTGCCATCAGAGCCATGGGTAAGCGTATTTGATTGACTATCATTACGGTATGTCCTTTACCTTCCTTCAAGAAAATAGCTATAATTATTTCTTTAAGCGTAATATCTGAAGAGCCTATGAAAATATTGAGAATTACCAAAGCAAATAAAGCAGCAAGGAGAACCGCTGACAAGGCGACTCTCCTTTTAATCATTGCATTGTACAATTCGCGGTTTACATTGTTTTCTAATTGTTGTGTTTTTATCATTTCCTGGTAACTCCATCCCACTTATGACTCCAGACATTAACACTGCTGTCTGTTAACATGAATCGATCAAAATACTCATCAATGATGGCATCTACATCAATGTTTTCAAACTCTTCAGGATAGAGCCATGAAGCTATTTTAATTACTGCAAAGAAAGAGTATGTGGATCTGTTCATAGCCTGAGAAAGATTGTACAGGTTACCATCTTTTATTGCTTTAAGTTCGCTCCATCCGGTTCTGTTAACAATATCATAAGAGGGTTCTGAATGGGTGGCATTAGCATGATTATCCATCCAGCCTCCACCGCTCATAATCACAAATTCAGGATTAGCTTCCAGTACGATTTCAGGGTCCAATGTATTACTGCTGCCTTTTCCGGAAGCTGCATCTATCAATATCGGATCAGCGATATTTTCGCCACCTGCATAATCAATCAACACTCCCCATCCGGAAAGACTCGTAGCGGTTGATCCAAATACTTCAGCAGCCCCTCCCTTTTCATAGTAAACAGTAGCCTTGTCTGTTTTTTCGTCCAAATTCATGGAATCAATCAGGGTGTATTGCTCATCAATAAATGTACTTACTTCAGCAGCCCTCTCATCTTTCTGGAACAGTCTGCCAAGTATTTTGAAAGTATCTTGTGTTGAGGTTGTAAGATTTTTACCCGGAACGTCTATTAATACTATCGGTATACCCGCCTCTGTAAGCTGCGGTTCAATTTCAAGAGCATATTTATGTGCCTGCATTGCGGAATTTACAATTAAAACGTCCGGATCCTGAGCAAGAATCATTTCTAAGTCAAAGGGAGCATTGTGCTCAGAAATCTGACCAAAATGAGTCATATAGGTTCCTACAACAGGTGTATAAAGCTTGTCATAACCCAGAATTCCGTTTCCTCCATCGTTACCGGAAGCCACCAATTTATGAAAAGCATCTTCACCTAATATTGGGATGATAAAGTCGATTACATCCATAGTGCTCAGTGCATATGTAGAAATCGGCACATCAATGCTGACTTCGCGTCCTTTTACATCCTTTATAACAATGGTATCAGTGGTTGGAACTTTTTCAGGCATTGTCGATGCATCGTATTTGGCTACCTTCCATTTATCAACTTCTTTAGGTACATAACCGAGTGCGGCAGGATCAAGTCCCGCACTGCTCAGTGCATTCGCAACTGCACCGATAATTCCATCGCTGGTTCTTGTAGCTCCTGCCACAGAATCAACTCTGAGAGACTGAGCCTCAACAATCAGCTTTGGAAGCTTTTCGATTGCAATGTCTCCAATACCCGGTGTTTCCCCATGGTCTTCTCCTACCGCAACAGACAGTATTTTTCCTGTTTCATCAAGCTCAACCGATACATTCAGATTGCCATGATAACCTTCGGCAGAACCATCATATGTTCCTGCAAAAGATGTATCGGGTTTTTCACCTTCGTTTGCTGGAGCCTGAGTTTGCTCGTCTTGTCCGCATGCTGTTAAAGACAAAACAATTACTAAAACCAAGGCAACAAAGGTTAATACTTTTTTAAAACCTTTCATTTTTTCCTCCTAATAAAGTTATCTATATTAATGCTTTGCCAGCCATTAATCTGAGTTATGCGAATAATCTTTATCTGTATCTATTTTAGGCACAAAGACTTTTATATCCAGTACCGGACTATTATCGAATGCGTCCAGTCCCGTAACCGTTATTATATTTTCTTTTACTGAAATTATCTTGCAAACGCACAGAGCAATTGGATTAGGTCTGTGGGGAGATCTGATTGTAAATACTCCCTTTTCTGTTTTACTGCCCGGTGGTGTGGATTTGAGAGTTTCCCTGTTTGCTCTGTCACCCCAATAAAGGACTACTATATGACTTAACTCTTCAATCCCATCCAAACCGTCTATATACTCCGGAAAAATTTCAATTGTAGATTCCTGATTTGAAAGTTTTCCTTGTCTCGGGGCGTCTCCTTTTTCTTTATAAATACTGTGAACAATACCAATTCTTTTTAAATTCATAATTCATCCTTCCTTATAAATCCTCTTCATCATTCCAGAGAACTATATTATTTTTCTCCAAAGATTTTTTAATATCTATAATTCTTTGATTCGTTGAACCTATGAACCGTAAATTGTTTTTGAATAAGCTTTTATCAAATTTACCGTCAACCAATATATCACATAATTTCAGCAGCTCAAGATATTCTTTATTTTGAAGTATCTCTTCGTAGGTACGTCCGCTATATATCCATATATTCTTACGGGTATTTGATTTGATTTTTTCCGCAAGCAAAGCAAGGGTCTTTGCCTGCATCATGGGCTCACCGCCTATAAATGTGATGTTTGTAAAGCTCCCTGTAATTTTTTCAAAAACCTCATCTATCTCCATGGCATGGCCTGAACTAATATCCCAGAGATTTTTATTGTGACATCCTTCACAGCGTATGTCACATCCGCTTAAATATAGAGATGTTCTGAAACCTGTTCCGTCTACTATGGTATTTTCTACAATATTGGCTACATAGAGCAATTTATCATTCAGTTGCTTCAATTATGCTTCACCCTGTCTTTTAATTCTGCCTTCTTTGCATTATTCCAGCTGTCAACTCCTCCAACCAGGTACCCTGTTATTCTCTGAATCGTATCAATATCCTTGCTGCCGCATTCAGGGCACATCTCCAGATTGTCCGAAGCATCTTCATATCCGCAGCTTTTACATCTGTTTCTGGTATGGTTTACTGAGCCGTATCCCATATTGTACTTATCCATCAGGTCAACGGTCTGCATAACGGCTGACGGGTTATGGGTGGCATCACCGTCAAGCTCCACATAAAATATATGTCCCCCTTTTTCAAATTCATGATAGGGTGCTTCAATTTTAGCTTTATGCTCTATGGAGCATTTATACCATACAGGCACGTGAGAGCTGTTTGTATAATATTTCTTATCAGTAATATGAGGAATGCTGCCAAACTGCTTTCTGTCTTTTTTAATGAATCTGCCGCTTAAGCCCTCTGCAGGGGTTGAAAGCAAGCTGTAATTCAAGTCGTAATAATCCGACTTTTCCTTTATTCTTCTGTTCATATATTCAACAATTTCAATTCCAAGCTCCTGAGCTTTTTCATCTTCGCCGTGATGCTTTCCGGTTAATGCTATTAATGCTTCAGCCAAACCGATAAATCCTATTCCCAATGTTCCGTGCTTCAATATACTTTTAACGCTGTCATCGGGACTGAGCTTTTCACTTTCAAGCCACATTCCCGACATAAGCATGGGAAATTGCTTCTTTATTGCAGTGCATTGAAATACGTATCTGTCATAGAGCTGCTCCGCAGCTGCGTCTATACATTTCTGAAGTCTTTTGAAAAACTCTCTTTTCTTAGTATCAAGACCTTCCATATCCCTGCATTCCAATGCAAGTTTAACTATATTGATTGTTGTAAATGATAGATTTCCCCTTCCGATTGAGGTTTTTTCGCCGTGTCTGTTTTCAAAAACTCTTGTCCTGCAGCCCATGGTGGCAACCTCTTTTTCAAACCTGCGGGGATCATTTGCATCCCAATCTTCATGTGCATTGTACGTAGCATCTAAATTTAAATAGTTGGGGAAAAACCTTCTTGCCGTTACCTTGCAGGAAAACTTATATAAATCATAATTCCTGTCCTCAGGCAGATAGTTTGCACCTCTTTTTTTCTTCCATATTTGTATTGGAAAAATAGGAGTTTCTCCGTTCCCCACACCTTTGTATGTTGAAATCAACAGCTCTCTTATTATGCATCTGCCTTCGGCACTGGTGTCTGTGCCGTAATTTATGGAGCTGAAAACAACTTGATTACCCATTGTTATTACCTCAAGGCTTTTTATCCTTGACTCTAGAGGTTTCCCTCATTTGACAGCTAGTTGTGTTACTGTCTTATCGGCTAGTCTATTCCAGCCTAGTTTAGCATATATTTTCATCCTCGACATTACGTTAGGCTATTGACTTTTAAGTCATATAGGTTAGTTCTATCAACTAACATGGGGAACACTCTTGGAAGGATTATATTCTAATTACTCATTAGTTTCACCTTCTATGCGTTACGGTGCGAAAGCTTTTTAAAGCTTTAAAATATTTATAAATATTTTAGTATCAAATACTCGTTACCTCGGTGTTGGCATACACTTTATCAAATATTGATTTCTACACGTGGGGTGTGTCAAGTGTTTAGCTTCCTCCGATTTTGCTCCCTTTTTCATCAGGCATTTCTGCATGAAGGAGGCAGTTATTGTTTACCTCTACTATGTATCGTATTCATATTGTGAATAAATGCTTCCATTGCTTGATGCACTCGCTTCACGGTATTGTTTACGGACTGCTGCATATATCTTGAATTTCCTTCAAGTCCTTCTAAAGGTTTTTCGATATAATCCTCTATTTCGATATCACAAAGTTCGCTTAAATCAATATTCAAAAGTTCTTCTATCTTACGGATTTCTTCCTTGTATGTAAGTTTTACGTAAGGAGCCAGATAAAAATCAAAAGCAGGTATTGACTGACCGCCATGCATTTCATTCTGTATCTGCTCCATGGAAATACATCCTATTATGGAAGCCGTTTCTATACGCTTTGCAGGTCTGCTGGAGCCGTGTCCCGCTCTGAACCCTTTTGTGAGAATATAATCCAATGGATGCTGCAAGCACGTAAGTGATTTTGTAGGATAATAATCCTTATCATGCACATGTATGTAGTTATTCTCCACATAATTTTTTGACTGCTCGGACAGAAGGCAATCATCAACAAAGGGCTTTGAGGATTCGCTGGCAAATTTCATCATCATGCCTGCGGGAGTATCAGCGTTCATATTTGCATTTTCTCTCGTAACGTCGTTGGGAACTGCATTGACTATATCCATGTATATATCGTATTGCCTTCTCCCTCTTGCAACATTTCTTTTATTTCTGTAAATTATATATTCCTTGGCTACATCCTTTCGCTGACTTGCCATCAGCTTCTTTTCAACAAGATCCTGTATGTCCTCCACAGAAATGGTTTCATTCGTTTCATCGGTTATTTCCTGTGCTATTTGTTTTGCAATTCCTATATCCTGTCCCATTGCTGTATGGCTCATTGCCTTGAGAATTGCATCTGATATTTTACTTTTATCAAATCCTATAAGTCTTCCGTCTCTCTTTATAACATTCATTCGATGTCCTCCTTAGAATCAATCACTAAATAATTCACTTTCATTTTTGTACAGCTCTTTTCCCAAATATTTGTGAACCTTAACCAAAAATGGTTCTTCCAATCCGGCTTTATCTAAAATTTCTTTGTTAAGAAATATTGTTTCCTTTTTACCTTCCGACAGCAATTGTCCCTTGTTAAGTACATATATATAGTCACATGCCTCGTAAATAAAATTCATGTCGTGACTTGAAACAACAATAGACTTTTCTTGCTTTTCGCTTAAATTTTCTAATATACTCTTCACATTTTCCTGTGACCTGTAATCCAATCCTGCCGTCGGTTCATCAAAAAAAATAATGTTATGATTCATTGCCGCCACACCTGCAATTGATACGTTCTTTTTCTGACCGTAGCTCAAGAAGTGTACCGGTTTATTTTGCAATTCTGTTATGCCTGTTTTCTCCATAGCAAGCTTAACTCTTTTCTGCACCTCATCTTCATTAAATTTAAGATTTCTAAGCGCAAAAGCCACATCATCAAAAACACTTGAAAAAAATATTTGCTTATCCGGGTCCTGAAATACTATGCCTGTATTTTTTCTCAACTCCGACAATGTTCGCTTATCATACTTCAACTCTTTTTCATTAAAAAGTACCCTTCCCTTCGTGGGCTTAAAGAGACCTAAAAATATCATGAACAATGTTGATTTTCCTGAACCGTTTGATCCTACTATGCCTATTTTTGCACCTTTTTTTAAGTCTATGTTAACGTCTTTTAGTGCCACAGTACCATCTTCATAAATGTATGTTACATCTTCCATTCTTAACATAATGCACCTGCTTTTATCAGTCTACGTAAAAATTACCGTCGAAATGCTTTAGTTCCAGTATTGATTCCATATCCTTAAATCTCATCATTATTCTGACAAACAGTATTTTAATCAATACTGCCAATGAATTCATTGAATTTTTATATCCGTCATATCCGAACTTCATTTTTTGAGCAGTATGAATTAAAATTGCTTCTTCAAAAAATATTGCTATAAACCTGTATGTCAATACATATAGCTCAATAAATACTGGCGGCAGCTTTGCTTTTTTCATAACCTTTATCTGCTGGCTGCATGGCGTTGTGAGAATGAGAAAATACATGCCCGCTATACCACTTAATGCTCTCAGCCCCAATGTAAGTCCGTTTTTGACAGCTCCTTCCGCCAAACCGATGTAAAAATTTAAAACGTGAAATTGTTTGAAATATATAAATCCTTCAGTATATGCTTTATCTGAAAAACCAAAAGTAAATACAATAGTAAAAATGCTTATTAATAAATATACCGCGGGAGCTGCAATCATCTTGGCATATGATTGTTTTGGAATACCTGCTCCGAATATTGTTGTCAAGACAATTCCTGCAATCATTAGACATAAAAAATATATGTTTGAGCTGATGATTGATAACAATATCAAAAGAAATGAAATTGTTACCTTAAAATAAGGATTTGAATTGCAGAATTTATTTGTGTACGCAAATCTATCTATAATAAGCATTTTATACCCTCTTTTTATTGTTTAGCTAATCTTTTGCCTCTCACAAGACCGTAGAAATATCCTATAACTCCTGCTCCTATTGCTGCCTGCAATGAAAACAATAAGCTTTCAATTTCACCGCTTGCCGGCTCTATTAACGGACTGAACCATGGTTCATAATCAGGATTTATCTCTGTTATAACTTCCTCCGCCTGTCCGTCGGCTCCGCCAAATTCAGCATCCTTTAAAATTAACAGCGGCACAGTCAGCATTACAATTAATACTAAAATCAATAAAATATTTTTAGTTGATCCTTTCAAGCTGGTACCCTCCCTCTTTTTGATAATTTACAATTAATTCGAAAACTATTACCGATAAAATTCCTTCAGCTATGGCAAGCGGAATCTGCGTAACTGCAAATATGCTTAAGAATTTAGTCAAAGAACCCATTACTCCGCTCACTGCATCCGGATGAGCCAATGCGAGCTGCACGGATGTTACCATGTATGTGACCAAATCTCCCAGAGCTGCCGCTAAAAATACGGCAAGCTTTTTATTGGTACTCTTTAACAGCTTGTATGTAAAATACGCTGCAAAAGGTCCTACAATTGCCATTGAAAATACATTTGCTCCCAATGTGCTTATGCCGCCGTGAGCAAGCAAAAGCGCCTGAAACAGCAAGACTATAAGTCCTGATACAGCCATAGGCAAAGGGCCGAACAATATTGCGCCGAGTCCGGTGCCCGTTGGGTGTGACGTGCTGCCTGTTACTGAAGGCATTTTAAGGGCTGATAATATAAATACAAATGCAGTTACCAAAGCAAATAATAATTTTTGATTTGGATTTTTGTTAAATGTTTTGGATATTGTTCTTATGCCCATAACAACAAAAGGCAGACTCACAACTGTCCAGAATATTGCCCAACCTACAGGCAAAAACCCTTCCATAATGTGCATTCCAAAAATATAATTTGGAGATAATAGCATTACCGACAGCAATGCCATACATAAAATAAATCTTTTTTTCATTTCTTCCTCCTTTATTTATACTGTAATTTATACAGTTAAAATCTCATTTAATCTGCCAACAAATAAATTGACAGCATTCTCATTTTCACCCAGACCCGTGAAAAACATTTCTACATTTATTCCATTGGCAGCAATTTTAGATTTTATCGATTCTACGTCATCTGAACCGATATCATTTAATGCATGATCCCCTGAAACTATCAAAAGCGGATAAAGATAAATTTTCTTGTATTTCTCTGCTTTTAATTTATCCATAATATCGTCAATGTACGGATTCCCTTCGATATTTGCTATATGAATATTGCTTGTATCCATTCTCAGCAGCTTTTCAATCTGCTCATAATATTTGTGAGCTTCATGTCCCGTACCGTGTCCAACCAGTATTACTGCCTCATCATCATTCAGATCAGTCTTTATATATGATTTTATAACGTTTATTTCATCTTCTCCCATATGGTCATCTAAAAATGTTCTTGCCGTTTTTATCTCTTCAAAGCTGTCTTTATATTCGTTAACCGCTCTTAAAACCTTCTCATATTCAAATCCCGGTACTACGTGAGTTACAGATACGTAGACATGGGTGTAATTTTCTTCCTTCAGCTTCTGTAAACAGCTCTTCATATTATGGATATCCAGATTTTCTTCCCGTTTCATTTTTCTTCTGATAATTTCTGACGTGAATACTCTGAAGCAGTCAATGTTTTTATATTTACCCTTGACCGCATTTTCAATGGTCTCAATATATCTTTCTCTTGAATCTTTTATTGAGCATCCAAAGCTTGCAACAACTATTGCTTTTTTCATATTTCCTCCAAAATTTCGTATTTTATTTCATTTCCCTGTAACTCATGTAGACACTGATAATATATAACAATAATGCATATGCTGTGAGAACCAAAATTGAGCTGTATGAGAATCTCCCCTCCAATACGATGCTTCTGAGTGATGTAGATGCATGAGACAGAGGCAATATACCCACTATTGACTTTACGGCACCCGGCAAATTCTCCAACGAAAAGAATGTTCCGCACAAAAATGACATTGGCGTCATTATGTATGTATTGAATCTCCCCATATCGTAATGACTCTCAATTGATAGGGCGGCAGCATATCCCAATGCAGAAAACACAAAGCTGTTTAAAAAGCAAATTACCAAAAAATAAAGACTGATTTCTATTATGACTCCGAATAACAATGATACCAATATAATAAGAATGCTTGCGTAAATCCCTCTCAATGCTCCCGACAATATGTATCCAAAGGACATAAGGGGCATGCTTATAGGAGACGTCAGATAATATTCGAAGCTTCTTTCATACAGCTTTGATGTAATAATCCTTGTAGATACTGCATTAAAGCCCGTATTCATGGTTGTCATGGCGATAAGCCCGGGTATGAGGAAATGCATGTATGTGGCTCCTTCCACCACTACATCCTTGCCAAGCCCCCATCCGAAAGCAATAAGATACAATACAGGACTCATGACGGCTGAGGAGGTAATTCTTCCTATTCGCCTTTTAAAAAACAAATATTCTCTCCACAAAACAGTAACTATTTCCATCACACTACCTTCCTGTTTGTATAATTGTAAAAGACATCCTCCAGGGTTGTTTCCCTTACGGTATAATTCGAGCTTTTTATGCCTGCGGAATAATCCAGTGCTTTTTGCTTTGAGTCAAAAAATTTATATGCTGTTTTTAGTTCTGCATCGAAATATTCAACGGTATAAGCCCCCAGCTGCTCTTTCAGGTTCTCGGGTGTGCTGTCCTGAATAATAACGCCCTTGTCAATAAGACATACTCTGCTGCACAAATATTCTGCTTCCTCAATGTAGTGAGTAGTCAGCAGCACTGTCTTGTTCCTTGACTTAAGATATTTTAAAATATCCCATATCTTTCTTCTTCCGTTTATATCTATCCCTACAGTGGGTTCATCCAGTATAATTATATCCGGATCATTTATGAGAGCTTTTGCTATTGTAAGCCGCCTTGCCATACCACCTGACAAATTTCCCGTCATTCTGTCCTTGAAATCTGATAATTCAACGAAATCCAAAAGCTCATCTATTTTATTCCTGTAATTTTCTACTCTGAAAAGTTTTGCGGCAAAAACAAGATTTTCATATACGGTAAGTTCCTTGTCCAGATTGGAATACTGAGGTACAATGCCCATAATTCCTTTTATTTCTTTATTGTTTCTGTTCATTAAACTCCCGTTAATGTATACATTTCCGGCAGTAGGCTTTAACAAGCCCGTAATTATTTTTATGGTTGTTGTCTTGCCTGCTCCGTTTGGTCCTAAAACTCCCATAAATTCACCTGATTTTATAACTAAATCAATATTATTTACGGCTGTAAAATTATTGAATTTTTTACTGAGATCTTTTATTTCAATCATCTTGACACTTCCCTGCTGTATTGTTATTCTTCTTAGGGATAAAGTACGGACAATTGTTTACTTTATCTTCATAAATGTCGGCATCGATTCTGAAAATATCTTTTAATAAATCCTTGCTGACTATCCGGCACGGTTCTCCATATTCTCTTAACTCACCTTCATGCATGACCATCATCTTATCAGAATATCTTGCCGCCTGATTTATGTCGTGCAAAACCATGACAACAGTTATGCCAAGGGTTTTGTTCAGATCCTTTACCATTTCCAGCGTCTCCATCTGATAGCAGATATCAAGAAATGTTGTTGGCTCATCAAGCAAAAGCATTTTAGGCTTTTGTGCCAGAGTCATTGCAATCCAGGCTCTTTGACGCTCTCCGCCGGAAAGCGTAGCTACATATCTGTCCTTCATGTGAAATAGTCCCGTTTTTTCCAGCGACCATGCGATTACTTCCTTGTCATCCTTTCCCATCCTTTTCCCAAACTTAAGGTGAGGAAACCGTCCGTATGAAACTAATTCTTCAATGGAAACATCTGAGGACACAGCTTTGACCTGAGGAAGCACAGCAAGATTTCTGGCTATTTCCTTTGTGTTAATACGTCTTATATTGACTTCGTTAAAATAAATATCTCCGCTCCTTGGCTTTAAGTAACGGCTGATTGTTTTTATAAGCGTGGATTTCCCAGAGCCGTTAGGACCGATAATGGTTACTATTTCGCCTGATTTAACATTAAAGCTGATATTCTTAAGTATACTTTTTTCGTCGTAGCTTACATTCAAACCTTCAACTTTTAAGTCCATTTAATGTTCCTTCTTTCTTCTCAGCAAATATAGGAAAAACGGTGCTCCAAGTGCTGACATAATAATTCCTACAGGTATTTCGAGAGGAGCAAACATAACTCTTGCCAATGTATCACAAAGGACAACCACCGCAGAACCGGTAAAAATAGTTGCCGGAATCAGGTACCTGTAGTCTGAGCCTATAAAAAGCCGTGTGATGTGAGGAACTATAAGACCCACAAATCCTAATAATCCCACCACGCTGACTGCAGCTCCCGCAAGCAAGGAGGAAATTATTATAAAGAAAAATCTTGTTGCTTCCACATTTAATCCCAGTCCTGTGGCTACCTCATCCCCAAGCATGAGTATGTTCAATTTGTTTGTAACAAATAAAAGAAGTATTATTCCTATAACCGCATAATTGAATATCATATCAACATGCTTCCAGTTGGTAGATGACAGCCCTCCTACCATAAACCCTATAACTCCTGCAACCTTCTCAGGATAAAATGTCATTATGGCATTATTGCCTGCACCCAGCAGGGAAGAAACCGCTACTCCGGCCAGAATAAGCCGTGTTGTCGCTGCTCCTTCCTTCCAGGCTAGAAAATATATAAAAAGTGTGGCTAAAAGTGCTCCTGCAAAAGCACCCAAAGGTGCAAGATAATAGTAATCAGGAAAAATTATCAGTACAATCAAAGTCATAAGTCCTGCACCGGAAGAAACTCCGATTATATTAGGACTTGCCAGGGGATTTCGCATTACGCCCTGAAGTATGCAGCCTGATAATGCCAGACTCGTTCCCACCAATGACGCAGTTATTGTTCTTGGCAATCTTACATTCCATATTATCTGATAATTGACTGTTGCTTCTTCAAAGAATATGGCACTTATTATCTCCGACGGAGATATTTTTACAGCCCCGTTCATTATGCTTATAAAGAATCCCACAATTGAAAAACATATACAAGCAATTAAAATTGTACCTTTTTTTATTTTGTCTTTTCTATTTATGTTAGTCATAATTTATTTCTACCAGCCTTTACATTCCGATATTGATGACGACAATAAAATACATAAGGTTGCCGAAAAGGTTCGTCCTGCAAGGCGCCTGAACAGCAACGCAGCAGGCAGGACTTTTCGGCGACCGACTATTCTGAAAACACTTCCGGATATATCATCTTTGCCAATCCTTCATATGCTTCAGGATATCTGTCATTTGGCTTGTACAAATATAAATCCTTTGGAAGAACGATGTATCTGTCTTCTTTTACTGCTGTAAGAGATGCCCACGCAGGATTGTCCAAAGCATCAGATTTCAGTCTTTCAGTAATTTTCTCCAGGTCGCTTCCCATTGTTTGTACAAAGATGAAATCAGGATCCTCCTGTAATATTCTTTCTATGCTGAATGTCTTTGTGTCAGCACCTGCATCAACTGAATCAGATATGTTAATTACATTTAAGTCCTTTATCATTTCCCCAACCATAGTATTTGAATCTCTTACTGTTGTATTTTTTGCTGTGGCAAATATTATTACAGCTTTATAATTTTTGTCTTTAGGTGCTTTTGCAATTATTTCGTCAACCTTCTTTTGTATGTTGCTTACATGGTTTTCGTACAAATCTTCCCTGCCGGTAATAGCCGTAAACATCCTTACTGTTTTATAATAATCCTCAAGTATATCATTATCTAAATTAATAACCTGTATTTTATTCTGCTCAAATGAGGGTACCATTTCTCTTTGTGCTGAATAGCTACCTGAAATAATAATCAAATCAGGCTGCAGTGACAATATTTTTTCAAGACTTGGAGCTCCCATTGAACCCACAACTTCTGCCGACATAGCATTTTCAACTATTTTGTCTTCGGATTCTTCAACTCTGCCTACAACCTTTCCACCTGCCTGATCCCAGATTTCTAAAAGAGAATTCTGCAGTACAACAACCCTTTGAGGATTCTTTGTTATTGTTACTTCCTTGCCTGATTCATCTGTGAATACAACATTTTCTTCATTAATTTTTATTCCGTAATCTGATGATTCATCTTTACTTTTATCATCTTCCGGATTTGCAGCTTCTTCTGATGGGTTTTCTACTACCGGCTGCTCATTTTCACTGCCATCCTTGCTGCACCCTGCAAAAATCACCGCCATAATTGCAATTGTTAACATAATTTTTAAAAATATTGATTTTTTCATTTTTTCCTCCGATTAATTAATATTTTGTTTCATAACCTCTTTTAGTTATGATCTTATTGTTTTTTATATAGGTTGAGCTGTTGCCCACTATTACTATGCTCAGCATATCAACCGTTTCATAATCAATTGTATCTATTGTGCAAATGTGTACCTCCTGATTTTCCCTGCATGCGTTTTTAACTATGCCCACAGGAGTTGAACCAGATTTATGTATTTTCATTATTTTAAAGGCATCTTTCAAATAATCCGGTCGTCCCTTGCTCCGGGGATTGTAAATACATATAACGAAATCACCCTCTGACGCCAAAGCAACTCTTTTATATATCAGATCAAGGGACGTTAATAAATCACTCAGGCTTATATGGCAGAAGTCATGCATGAGTGGTGCTCCCAATACAGCTGCTGCTGCCGTGGATGCGGTTACTCCGCTGATTACCCTGACTTCCTCATCCTCTGACAATTCTAAAATCAAGCCTGCCATACCGTACACTCCTGCATCTCCAGAGCTTATAACCGATACGGTCTTGCCTGTTTTTGAAATTTCTATGGCTTTTTTGACCCTGTCCACTTCCTGCTTCATGCCGTTTGAAACAACTTCTTTGTCTTTTATCAGATCCTTTACCAGGTCAATATATGTTTTATAACCGACTATAACATCTGATTCCTCAAATGCCGACATTGCTTCGTACGTCATTGTTTCCCGGTTTCCGGGACCTATTCCTACTGCGTATATCATGATATCTCCCATTTTTTATTTATTAATATGGTGGTAAAATACGATACATCAGATTTTTTTACATCCTTAATATTCTGATATATTATTTCTTCATCCTTGGACGAATTGCTTACAACCAGAGAATTCTTCTCCAGTCCTTCATCGATAATCATTTTTAAAATCTCATCAAAATTATTGTATACCTTCATTAAAACAATCGAATTTTCATTTTTAATATATCTTCTAAGCCTTTCTGCACCCATAGTAGCAGGCAAAATTATTAAGGGGTCCTCCCCTTCCACTAAAGGAAAATTGTTGTTGGAGGCAATATCCAAAAATGATGCTATGCCGGGTATTGTTGTTATCTTTATTTTATCCTTCAAAATTTTTAAAAGGTAAACATAGGTACTGTAGACCATCGGATCTCCGATAGTTATAAAGCCTACATCCTTTCCGACCATTACATCTTTGATTATTTCAGATGCAATTTCACTCCATGCATTCTGAAGCTCTTCCGTATTGTAATTCATAGGAAAATGTCTTGCCTTTATTATTGTTTTCTCATTTATATAATCTTTTACAATACTGTGTGCAGTGCTGTATTTTTCTGTTTTTTTAGCGGTAGGTACGTATAAAATATCAAGTGTATCCAGTACGTCTATTGCCTTTTTTGTTACTGTCAGACTGTTTCCCACACCTACTCCGATACCGTAAAACATAAAGCCTCCTTTAAATGTTATATAATAAAGCGTTGCATATTGACGCAGCTATATTGCTTCCTCCCTTTCTTCCCCTCGCAACAATGTATTCCACATTATTCAGGCTCATTATCAGTTCCTTCGCTTCAACTACATTTACAAAGCCCACTGGAACCCCTATTATAACCTCCGGATTAATCATTCCGCTCTTTATCATTTCATAAAGCTTTATTAAAGCCGTAGGAGCATTGCCCACCGCAAAAATTAAGGGACCTTTTATCATGGCTGCCCTCTCCATGGAAACAGCAGCTCTCGTTTCTCCCCTCATGGCGGCTTCCTTCGCCACATCTTCATCAGCCATGAAGCACTGGATATTTACTCCATATTTAGCGGCTGCTTTTTTATTTATGCCCGAATAAGCCATGTTTGTGTCTGTAACAATTGTTGCTCCATTTTTCAGAGCATCCTTCGCCTTTTTCACGGCATTTTTTGAAAAGCACATGTTATCCAAGTAGTCAAAGTCGGCCGATGTATGTATTACTCTTTTTACTATGGGCTCTATTTCCTTTTCAATCTGTATTTCTCCCATTTCTTCCTGTATTATTTCAAAGCTTCTCTTTTCAATGTTATTTGGCTCTACAAATATAATATTTTCCATTTTTCCTCCTCTTAATTTCCTTAGGCTGTTGAAAAAGTTCATCCTGCAAGGCGCCGGAAGACGGGCAACCGCAGCGTATTCGGACATACGTGAGGATTGACCGACTGAACGGCAACGACGCAGGTGGGCTTTTTCAGCGGCCTATTAAAACCTCACCTCATATTCATCTACAGCTGCCGCCACCGTAACCGAATTGACAACCGTTTTATTTATTATCATCTTTTTTGTTTTGCTGCCCATAATTGCCGCTCTTTCACATACGGTGTCAACTCCCGCAACGCTTTTTACAAAGTCAGAGCTTGAAAATTGCCCCTCTGCCCTGTTAAGCTCGTCCTTTGAATAAGTGTGAAAGGGTACTTTGAAAATCTCGGCCGTCCTCTTTATAGCTTCCTCTTCTTTTTTTAAATCAATTGAATTTATGGAGCTGATTGCAAAGTGAGAAATATTGTTCCTTCTTAAAACTTCCTTTACCGCATTATAAACATCATTGAAATCTGTTCCCTTTCTGCAGCCCACTCCCACTGATACAATCCTTGGAATTAAATTCAGCGTACTTTTAAATGGAGCCTTATCTGAATCGAGACTTATGCATATTCCTGTTTCCTTTTCGTCAAAATCAATTTCATCAGGGATACTTCCTGTCACATTAAAATCAGACTTGAACCCTATTTTCTTATCCTCCAATATGTCCGCAGCAATATTCCTTGCCCTTTTTAAGCTCATTATGTGGAGGTTGCTGTTATGAGCCCATTCATCAACTGCAAATTTACCGTTAATATCGGTTGCGGTGGTTATGATGGGATTGCCGCCTGCAATGTCCGCAATTTTTTTTGTAAGCCTATTAGCTCCGCCTATATGACCGCTCAAAAGAGAAATCACATTTATGCCTTTTTCATCCATACAGATAACGGCAGGATCAGTTTTTTTACTTCTGACGAAAGGGGCTATGGCTCTTACCGCTATGCCTGTAGAACCCACGAAAATAATGCAATCAGCACTTCTAAACGATTCGTCCATTGATTTGTATAAATTTTCTTCCCGCAGCTTAACCAACTTGGCAGAATCCGTATATCTCTTGGGAACATAGGCATTCACTTCATCATCATTTAAATGTTCAATTAATTTATCGCAGAGCCTTGCTCCGTTACCAGAAAATGCGTATATGTCAATTTTCATTTTTTTCACCTGTTACTTGAATACTCAATAGATTTTTTAATAAAGTTTTCTGCAAAGCTTAGATTTCCTACAAAATTTATATGAGGATATCCCACGAATTTTGTATCATCTGCTATGATTGCCTTCCAACTTCTGTCAGACTCCGGCTTAACAGCCAAAAATGATTCTCCCGTGTTGGTGCTGTCCGAATAATGAAATTCATGACCGTTTATTTCTTCTCCGGCTTTGCACATTAAATTATCTTTCTGACTTATTAATGTAATATATCCAAATCTCTTAAGAGATCCTGTCATGCAGCTGTTCCCTTCTATTACTCCCACAAGGCTGTAAGTTATGCCGTCCCTATTTGTAAAGCCTTCCATTAAGTACATGTATCCTCCGCATTCCGCAAATGTAGGAATACCCTCATTAATTTTTGACTTTATATCGTCAAGCATGGATTTATTCTGTGAAAGCTCTTCCACATATAATTCCGGATAACCGCCTCCAAAGTATAAGCCTCCGATGTCTTTGGGAAGTTCCTTGTCCTTAAGGGGGCTGAATTTAATTATTTCAGCGCCCATTTCTGCAAGTATGTCAATATTATCCTCGTAGTAAAAGCAAAATGCTTTATCGTATGCCACTGCAATTTTTGTTTTATCTATATAATTTATATCCGGTTCGTCATATTCTACGGGCTCCGCACCTGCTGCCAGCAAATATAGTCCTTCCAGATCAATTGTCTTTAATGCCTGCTGTCCTAATTTCTCTATGATTGATTCAAGGTTCCCGATTTCCTCGGCAGTTACCAGCCCCAGATGTCTGCTTTCAAGCTTGCAGTCCGACAGCTCCGGCATGTAGCCGTAAACCCTGACATCCGTATTCGATTCAATGATTTTTCTGTAATATTCATACATTGCGCTTGAAACACAGTTTAATATAACGCCCTTTATATTACTTTTTTCCCTGAAGCTTTTAAACCCTTCAATTATTGCACATACTGACACTGCCATACCCTTTGGATTAATGACCAATACCACCGGGCAATTAAGGGACAGTGCAAGCTCATATGAGCTGCATGAAGTATTTGTTCCTATACCGTCGTAATAGCCCATCACTCCTTCAATAATTGAAATATCAGCACCGTTGCTATTTTTGCTGAATACATATTTATAGTTGTTTTCACCCATCATGAATCTATCTAAATTTCTGGAGGGAATTTTAATAACTTTTGTATGAAACATGGGGTCTATGTAATCAGGTCCCACCTTAAATCCTGCAGTTTTTTTGCCGGTCATTGCAAATGCTTTTAAAATTGCCGATGTTACGGTTGTTTTGCCGTTGTTGCTTCCTGCGGCGGAAATCATAATTCTTGGAGAATTTGCTATCACAGTACACCACTTCCCTTGCCGCTGATTATATAGATTGGATTTTGTCCCATCATAAGATCGTACCTTCCCATTTTTTTTGATTTTGCCGCAGTGATGCTGACAATTTCCACATCATTGAATCTGTATTTTTCCATACAACTTATTGCTTCGTTTAAGCTTTGAAGCGTGATTGTATTAATAACCACGTTGACATAAGGATTTTTCTGTAAAACTGTATTTATTATTTCATCCATATTGCCGCTGCTTCCTCCTATGAAGCAAGCGTCCGGCTTTGGAAGGTTTTCTATTGCTTCTGGTGCTGTTCCTCTTATAACTTCAACGTTGTACATTCTGAATTTCTCTATGTTTTTCTCTATCAAGTACGCTGTATCATCATCTCTTTCCACGGCATACAGTGTTCCGTTATTTAACTTTAAAGCTGTTTCAACCGATACGGAGCCTGTTCCTGCACCAATATCGTATACTGTATAATCACTTTTCAGATTAAGCTTTCCGATGCTTACAGTCCTTACTTCACTTTTAGTCATAGGTGCTTTGCCTGTAACGAATTCTTCATCCTTTATGGAGCGGTATGCTTCATCTGCGGAAATGTAATCATCGTTGTGGACTATCATAACAGCAAGACCGTCAAAGGTCATTTCAGCGATGGCGTGTGCTTCGCCTTCAACTATCCTTTCATCATCATAAGATAATTTTTCTCCTACACTTACCTTTAAGTGTCCCAGCCCCTTGCTTGTAAGGATTTCACATATGCTGCCGGGACCAAAATCTCCCGAGGTAAGAATAAATGTTTTTTTATTGAAAATAACGTTGGATATAATGTTTAGATTTCTGCCGTGAGCGCTGACATATTTTATGTCGTCCCATGGTATATTCAATTTTGATGAAAAGTATTGGAGCGAGCTGATTGCAGGAATATTTTCAAGCCTAATGTCCTTATACGTTCCCAAAATCTCAGTAATTTTTTTTGATAAGCTGTAAAATCCGCTGTCCCCGGAAACCAAAATCCCGTATGATTTATAATCTCCTTGAGCTATATAATTACATATACTTTCGGCATTTGAGCTTTCGTATGTTTGCTTGTTCAACTCCATAAAATCCTTGAGCATTCTCTTAGCCCCTATCAAACAATCACACGATTTTATTGTCTCTATGGCTTTGTTATGAATATAGCTTAAATTTCCGATACCCAGTCCGATTATAGAAACCTTTTTCATATGTTCCCTCTTATTATTTCCTTGAAATTTTTCAGTGTTATTCCTTCTTCTTCAGCCATTTTTAATACGAGGCATTTCGTATTTGTTTTAATGCATGCGCTTATCTTTTCTTCAAATCCTCCGGATGCCGCACTTTCCTTCGTTACGAGGAATTTTGTACCATTTGAGCCAATGGAATTTATCATAGCAATATTAAGCTCTTCACTGAAGGGTCCCTGCATGCAGATAATGTTTTTGTTGGAATAAGCAAGCTCCAAAGCTCTTTTCAACGAGCTTTCCATAGGCAGAATTCTCACAAAAATCCTTTCCTTATAATTATTGATGCCCGTAAATTTATCTAAATCCTTGCTGCCGGTGGTTAACAATATATTTCCTTCATTATCATTCAAATATCTTACAATATTTTCAACATGGTCAAAGTATATGGGATATTCATCTTTATCTGCTTCTCTTATAATTCTGTAATATTTTAAATTACAGTATTCTGCTGCCTCCCTGACATTTTGCGAAACAATTTTTGCAAATGGATGGGTTGCATCTACTACATAGTCAACGCTGCTGTTTTTAAATAATTCAATCATACTCTTCTTATCGAGACGGCTTTGATGAACATTTACATTTTTTAAGCCCTTAACAAATTGCTCGCCATATTCTGTAGCTATGTATAAATCAGTTTCTGCATTTAATTCACTCAGAAACTCAGCCAGCAGGCGTCCTTCTGTCGTTCCGCCGAAAATACACACATTCATTACTTGATTCCCTCTCTGAACTCGTGCGAGAATTTGGGGTTGTACAATTCACTTCTTTCATAATCATCCCCAAGGAAATTACCGACCAGAATCAATGCCGTCTTTGTTATGTTGTTGTCCTTCATTGTTTGAGGCAGACTTTGAACAGTGCATCTAAATATTTTCTCATCAGGCCATGTTGCCTTGTAAACCACGGCGACGGGAGTTTCCTTTTCATATCCTCCCGCAATCAGTTCCTTTGATAATTCTTCCGTTAAGCCGGAGCTTAAAAATAAAACCATAGTTGATTTATGTGCGGCAAATGACCGTATGCTTTCTCTTTCCGGAACGGGAGTCCTGCCCTCCATACGGGTTATAATTACAGACTGGCTCACATTCGGCAATGTATATTCGGCACTCAATGATGCCGCCGCACCGAAAAACGAGCTGACACCCGGAACTACGTCATACCTGATATCTAATGCTTTCAGCAAATCAATCTGCTCTCTGATTGCACCATATATGCTGGGGTCTCCCGTATGCAGTCTCACAGTATCCTTGTTTTCTTTTTCAGCTTTTTGTATAACATCTACAACTTCCTCCAAAGTCATATGCGCGCTGTTATAAATTTCTGCCCCTTCTTTTGCATAGCTTAATAACTCCTTATTTACCAATGAGCCGGCATATATTATTACGTCAGCTTCGGACAAATACTTATGTCCTCTCATTGTTATCAAATCCGTTGCACCTGGACCTGCTCCTACAAAATGCACCATTTTATCCTCCTGTTAATTCAAAATACCGTGATTATTTGAATAAATAATCAATTTAATTTTAATTCTGTTGTCCACTTTTTTATTTATATAATAGAGGGCTCTTTCACTTATTTTACTAATCACCTTATTTTTCAGCTTCTCTCTGATCAAAATATCGACTGCCTGCTCCGTCGCAGCACAGGAAAGTATCTCTGCAATTACACTGCTTCCTGCTCCGTAGAGTCCTGCATAACAAGCAAACATCTCCATCCGGAAATCTCCCGTATGAGAATGGGTATTCATCATTCCTCCGGCCACCTTTACCATTTTGCCTATATGCCCAACTATTAATATTTCATTAAAATCAAGCTCCAAAGCAAAATTTAAGACCTCTCCAAGATAGTTGCCGAATTTTAAACTGTTTTCGCTGCGTATACCAAGTGTATTATCAATAAATTTTTCCGCATAATTGCCGGGAAATGCCAGAAGCGTATTGTATCCTCTTTCTTTTATTACCTGCATTTCAACTTTTAAGCTATCAATCAGAGCCTTTTCACTCATGGGCTCCACAATACCCGTAGTACCTATTATAGATATGCCACCCACAATCCCAAGCTGAGGATTAAAGGTTTTCTTTGCTGCCTCTTCTCCTTCTGGTACGGATATTACAATGTTTACTCCTCCGTTGTAACCATATTCTGTGCATATCTTTTGAACATTTTCAGTTATCATTTTTCTTGGTACTGAATTTATGGCAGGTCCTCCAACAGGGCAATCCAAACCCTTTTGAGTAACGTACCCTACGCCTTTTCCTCCGCTAATGTGAATTTCACCTGAATCATCAAGGTTTACATCCGCATATATTAAAATTCCGTCTGTTACATCAGGATCATCCCCACTATCTTTTTTTACGCAGCACCTTACCCCATGTATGCTGAAGGTGGGCTCTTTAATGTTAATACTCCATATTTCACCCTTAGGCAATCTGACTGAAACTTTGTCCACAGCCTCACCGGTAAATATCATCAACACAGCAGCAGTTGCAGCGGCAGCCGCACATGTGCCCGTAGTAAATCCACATCTTAACTTTTTCCCGTTTTTATACATATATTTTTCCATATTATCTCCATGACAGGCAGAGTATACCTTAGTGGCAGCAGCTCGTAGGCTTCATCTCAAATTTGTTCGCTCCCGTTGGTTGTTATACGTCAGGACATCGCAGGGGAATGCATCAAATTTGTTTACTCGCTACCGCTCGCACAAATTTGGCATTCTGTGCGTTTGACCTACCAACCATTTTTCAGAAAAAAGACTCTGAAAAATGGGGTTAGGGCATAAAAAAACTTCCGCGTTTACGGAAGTTTAAATAACACTAATTATTTTATTACAATATAATTATTCTAGATAATCCCTCCGAAAATCTATAAACACACACATCCTGGCAGGTCTCCTGACTTTCGGTTCATCTAACATTCACCTTCCCATGCATAGCACAGTGGCATCGAACATTATCACCTTTCACAGTAGCGGGGGCTGTAACAGCTTTTACTGTTTTCCCTTTTAAAACAATTGTTACCAAAATATCGATATTAAATTTGCCCTAATTATATATTACGGTTTTTATAATGTCAATATATTTAAAGTTATTAATCAGACCTTAATCAGACCTTCATCAGACATCGTCAAATTAAAAAGCTTATTTATTGACATTTACAGAGTATTATAATATACTTTACTTAACTAAACATCTTTTGATATTGGTGCGCATAAAATGCGATAATAGGGAATTAGGTTAAAGTCCTAAACAGTCCTGCTGCCGTAATGAGAGAGCGATTTTTAAGGCAATGCCAACCACTGGGAAACCGGGAAGGTTAAAAATCTGCAATGACCTCTAAGTCGGAAAACCTGCCAGTATTATTTGCGTAAATACCGCAAATGCTATGCTTTTCAGAGAAAAAAGTCAGTAGCAACCTGAATACATATTCAAAGCAATTGTGGGCTTTACGTTTCGAAAATTCGAAGCGTATTTTTTTATGGTGCTACCACCATTTGTTAGAGCGACAGCGATGAACAAATGGATGGTAGACCTAATGCAGCATAATCCAAATTTGCACGACCGACGGGAGTGAACAAATTTGTGATGGAGCCTGCTAATGACTTGACCCGATTTCTTCGACCGGAGGAAGAAAGAAATCGATGGTAAGTCAAATGCATAGAATGCCAAATTTATGTGAGTGAAATGAACAAATAAATTTGTTGCATTCCCCTGCTTATGGTGCTACCACCATTCGTTCGACCTTAACATATTACACGGAGGACCAAAATGAACAAAATTATAAAAAAAATCTCTTTATCCATTGCTATTATACTTATATTTGCAGGCTTGGTTGCATGCACAAGCAACGGACAACCGGCAGAGCCTGCGGATCATGGAGCAAACCAAGAACAGCCTCAGTCAGAAACTCCCAAATTACCAACTACCGACAGAGCCGGTAACGAGGTAAATATACCGGAAGAAATAAATAGAATCATATCCATTTCACCTTCCAATACCGAAATAATTATCGCATTAGGATCAGGCGATAAATTGGTTGCCGTAGATAAGCATTCTTCGGATATTGAAGGAATCCCTGCAGATATCCCTCAATTTGATATAATGAATCCTGATGTGGAGCAATTGGTTGCCTTAGATCCGGATGTTATATACGCAACAGGAATGAGTATGGCAAAGGGCAATGATCCGTTTAAGCCGATTAAGGATTTAGGAATCACTGTTGTTTATATTCCGTCAAGCAGCAGCATAGAAGGAATATATGAAGATATATTATATATATCAGAAACCTTACAAGTTAGGAATAAAGCCGTAGACATTGTTAATGATATGATAGAAAAAATAGATGAGTATAGAGAATTCGGTTCAAAAATAGAGAATAAAAAAACTGTTTATTTTGAAATAGCAGGAGCTCCTAATTTATACAGCTTCGGAAGCGGTGTATTCTTAAATGAAATGATTGAGATTTTAGGTGCAGAAAATATATTAAAGGATCAGGAACAATGGATTGCAGTATCGGAAGAAGCGATAGTGTCTGAAAATCCGGACGTTATCCTTACGAATGTGGATTATATAGCAAATGCTGTAGACGAAATTAAAATTCGTTCAGGATGGGAAAATATAACCGCCGTGAAAAATAATGATGTTTATTATATTGATAAGGATGCAAGTTCATTGTCAAACCACAATATTATTAAGGCATTAGATCAAATGGCAAGGGCAATTTATCCTGACGCTTATAAAAAATGAGAAATATTAAATTCACAGCTTCTATAATCATTTGTTTGCTGATTTTTGTATCAGGCATTGCGTTAGGAAGTATTAATGTACCATTTAACGAGGTAATAAGCATTATCTCACACAAAATATTTAATACGGAATTGTTACCGTCAATAATATCCAATCATGTGTCTATAGTTTGGAATTTAAGGCTGCCAAGAACTATATTGGCATTTATCGTAGGCGGTGCTCTTGCTATAAGCGGTACTGTTATGCAATCCGTGTTGAAAAATCCTCTTGCATCATCGTATACCTTGGGTGTGTCCTCAGGAGCCTCCTTAGGTGCTGCTTTAGTAATCGTAACAGGGTTCAGAATACCGCTCTTAGGATTATTCACCCTGCCGAGCATAGGCTTATTATGCGGATTGTTTACTGTATTTATTGCAGTCAAATTTGCGGCTAAAATGGATAAAAATTTAGAAAATAATACAATTATATTGGTCGGAATGGTTTTTTCTTTGTTTGTTAATGCATTATTAACATTAGTGACCGCTTTATCTGATGAACATCTTCAGCAGCTTACTTATTGGCAAATGGGTTCATTCAGCTTAAAGGACTGGTCAAGCGTATTGGTTCTGTTCCCGATTGTATTGGTAGGAGCTATAGTTATAAGAAGCTATTCAAGAGAAATGGACATAATGACCTTTGGTGAAGAACAGGCATTTACAATGGGTGTGGATGTATATAGACTGAAATGGCTGCTGCTTGGTTTGTCAGCCGCGCTTACAGGCAGTGCAGTTTCGTTTGTAGGTGTCATTGGCTTTATAGATTTAATCGCACCTCATGTTGTGAGAAAAATATTTGGTTCTTCACATAGAATTGTTATCCCGATGTCAATGATCTTCGGCGGATCCTTCATGATTATATGTGATTTAATAGCAAGAACCATAATATCACCTTCCGAGCTCCCGGTGGGTGCTGTTACGGCATTGGTGGGAGCACCGTTTTTCGCCTATGTATATTTCTCAAAAAGAAAGGAATTATAAATGCTCACTTTAAAAAATGTATCGGCAGGTTACAACGGATATGACGTATTAAAAAACATATCTCTGAATATAAGCGAGGGTGAAAACCTATGTATCATAGGTCCAAACGGCTGCGGCAAAACAACTCTTATAAAGGCAATTGCCGGACTTATTCCCCACACAGGTAACATAAAAATAAATGATGTAAACATATTATCCATGAAGCGTGCTGAAGTGGCTAAGAAAATGGCTGTAATGAGTCAGATTTCTTCTATTTATTTTTCTTATACGGTTTATGAAACCGTACTTTTAGGACGATATCTGCATATGAAGGACAGAAGCTTTAAGCAGCCCTCCGTAAAAGATAAGGAATATACAGAAAAGTGCTTAAAAGCAGTTGATTTATACAGTCTGAAGGATAAGCAAATCAATACATTGTCAGGTGGTCAGCTGCAACGAGTATATTTAGCAAGAACATTGGCTCAGGAGCCAAAAATTATATTGCTTGACGAGCCGACTAATCACCTTGATTTGAAAAATCAAGCTGAGCTGATAGATTTTTTGAAAAATTGGTCTAAAGAAAAAGGGCATGCTGTAATAGGAGTTCTTCATGATTTGAATTTAACCATGAAATTGGCCGACAACATTTTGCTTTTAGATAAAGGTGAAATTGCTGCTTACGGTAAGGCAACTGATGTAATATCATCTAAGCTGTTAAATAAGGTGTATGACATGGATGTGGCAGGATATATGACAGATTCATTAAAGCAATGGGAATACTATACCGGTGAACCATTTAAGTTAAGGAAAGTTAATTAAAATAATTTAATATGCCTCCAACGTAGATAAAATTGAATTTATTCACCTTGGAGGTTTTTTATCTGTATAAATGGTTAATATATTCAAATCTAGGTATAATATACAATAAATATTTAACTTTAGGAGGAATGTATGAAAAAATTAATTGGCTTAGGTTTAATAATTCTCATGCTGTTTACTGCATGTGAATATAACGATACAGATGTACCTGACAATAATAATGATAATCAGGATGAATATTCTATAGAGGAATTTTTTCCGGTAATCGAAAATACTAAGTATTCATATAAAGGCGAAGGAAATGAATTTGCATCATACACAGTCTTCATAGATTATATAAGCAATAACCGATTCCAGACAAGGACTAATAACGGCGGAACCGAAACTGTCAAGGTTTATGAGTTTAAGGATAATCAACTGATCGAGCTGTACAGCAGAGGAGAAGCTTACTTCAGGGAAGATTTTACAAACCGTGAATTTCAAGAGGGTAATGTAGTATTAAAGCTGCCATATACCGGAGAATTAAAACAAATTGTAACTTCACAAGGTAATTTCAATGCAATTGAAGTAATAACCGAAAACGATCAAGGAACAAATACAAATTACTATGCGAAGGATGTCGGTTTAGTAAAATCAATATATAAAAGTGATGACTACGAGGTATCATCAACTTTAGACAACGTTGAACAAAATATATCTTTAATTCAAACTGTTACATTGTATTATCCTGATATTGATGGAGTTCATTTAAACTCTGTGGATGTGCAAGTATCCTTCAACACAAATGATTCGACGAAGGATGTTATCGAAAAAACTGTCAAGGATTTATCTGTATATGAATTGTTCAGCATAAATACCGAAATAAATGAGCTTTACTTTGATGAAAATGATGAAAGCGTGCATATTGACTTATCAAATAATTTTATCGAGGAAATGAATGCCGGATCAGGATTTGAAAGTCTGATGCTTCAGAGTATTGCCAACACCTTAGGCTCATACTACGGTGTGGAAAATATATATCTTACCGTAGACGGGAATTTATACGAATCAGGACATATTTCCTTAAAAGAAAATGAACCGCTTAAGGCAGATTACAGTATTGTAAATAATCAATAAGCAGAAAAGAGGGTGCCCCCCTCTTTTCTAAATTGCGTAATCGTATAATGATATTATCTTACCGTTATGCTTTACTTCTCTTGCAGGAATTCCCACAACTGTTGAATTAGGTCTTGTGTCGCTTAACACGACTGCGTTTGCTCCTACCTTGGTACCTGAAGCTATATAAATATTTCCTAATATTTTAGCTGCTGCACCGATTACTACATTATCCCCCACTGTGGGATGTCTTTTACCTTTTTCGTTCCCTGTACCGCCCAATGTAGCACCATGAAACATAGTTACATTGTTGCCTACAACAGCAGTTTCACCTATAACAACTCCCATGCCGTGGTCTATGAAAAGACCCTTGCCGATTGTTGCTCCGGGATGAATTTCTATGCCCGTAACGTGTCTTGCTATATTTGAAATCCATCTTGCCAAAAAGAATCTTTTCTTTTTGTACAGGCTGTGAGATATTTTGTATGCGATTAATGCCTTAATGTGAGGGTATAGCAGCAATACCTCTATTCTGTTTCTTGCAGCGGGATCTCTGCCGAATACCGAATCTATATCTTCAATAATTGATTTAAGAAATTTAATCATATTATCAACCCTTTCCAATTTCTATTTAATAATTACTACTTAAAGTTACCTAACAATTTGTCATCCTGAGTGATAACGAAGGATCTCATCATTTAAAAGCCGAGCTTCCTCACTGACGTTCGGAATGACAATTGCGGACGATACAATTAGTAATACTTAACCATTGACAAATACTTTTCGCCGCCGTCCGGAGCTATGGTCAATATTTTTTTATTATTACCGTATTTGACCGCAAGCTTTCTTGCTGCTGCTACGTTGGCTCCTGAGGAAATACCAACTAATATACCTGTTTTAGCTGATACCTCAACGGCTGTGTCAATTGCCTCTTCTTCGGTTATCGTCAATATTTCATCAACATTTTCTCCGTTGTATGTGTTGGGAATAAAACCAGCACCGATGCCCTGAATCTTATGAGGTCCAGGATTCCCTCCTGATATTACGGGAGATTTTTCAGGCTCCACACCTGCAATTTTAATGTTTTTATTATACTCTTTCAATCTTTTTGAAACTCCTGTAATAGTTCCGCCTGTGCCTACACCTGCCGTAAATATATCCAAATCATTTAACTGCTTTATTATTTCCTCGGCTGTAGTCATATAATGAAATTCCGGATTAGCAGGATTGTTAAATTGATCTGGCATAAAATTCTTGCTGTTTTCCTTTAAGATTTCATTTGCTCTTTCAATTGCACCCTTCATGCCTTTCGGTCCTTCGGTTAAAACTAATGTTGCCCCATATGAAGAAATCATTGTTCTTCTTTCCACACTCATAGTTTCAGGCATAGTCAAAATAACCTTGTATCCCTTTAATCTGCCTATCAATGCTAATGCAATACCTGTATTACCGCTGGTTGGTTCAACTATGACGCTGTCTTTTTGCAATAATCCTTTTTTCTCTGCATCTAAAATCATACCTAGTGCAGTTCTGTCCTTAATGCTCCCTCCGGGATTGAATTTTTCCATTTTAATAAAAATATTTTCTCCCGGCAATTGTACTACAGGTGTGTTACCTATTAAATTTAATGTTGTAAATTGTTTCATATTATTACCTTCCTTTTAACCCGATAAACTAAGGAAATTTATTTTAATAGCTATGCATCGCAGGATATAAAAAACTCCGCCACTATATAAATAACTATATAGAGACGGAGTATATCCGCGGTTCCACTCTTTTTGACAATAAAATTGCCCACCTTTTGCTAGCACCATCATGCTATTATACGATAACGGATATGCTCCGCAGCAGCCTACTTTTATACAGTAATTTCGAATTTCGGTGCTGTACTCCAAAGGGCACTTCACATATACCTCCAATAAGTATCCTTTCAGCCATGAGATACTCTCTCTAAAATTTCAGCATATATTACTTTCCTTCTTCATAGTATTTCCTACTAATTTAGTTGGGTTTATATTTTTTCTTATTATATTATACTCAATCATAAAATGCAACAGTTTTTATAAAATTTTTTTATGACAAATTAAACCTCTTTATTCCCTATTAACTTTTTTATAAAGCTGTAGGTAATTTTAGCAGTCAATCCCCAGATTATAAAATCTTTGTACTTATAAAAATACACCGGATATCTTAAGCTTTCCCAATTATATTTACTTCCGTCATTAACCATATGGTATGGGAAATCATTATCTGCCTTGGGGTAATAATTCATAAAATATTTTTCCGGCTCATTTTCCAAAAAATAAGACAGAGGTACATAAAATATTTCGGAAACCTCATCCTCATTGTATTTGATTTCGTTTATATTCGTATTTTTAATATATCCTAAATATGTATAAACAAATGAACCGCTTTTACTTGTGGCATAGTCCAATTCCTTTATTATTTCTATGTTTTCCATATCTATGCCCAGCTCTTCGTGGGTCTCTCTTACTGCTGCATATTCAGGGCTTTCACCGTCTTCAATCTTCCCTCCGGGAAAAGAAATTTCTCCCGGCTGTCTTATGGATTTCGATCTTATTTCATATATCAGGTTAAGTTCTCCTTCTACTTCTATTATGGGGAGCAATACCGAAAATCTAAAATCCTCATCCATAGGCTGCGGTACATTTTTTTCTATTAGTTTTTTTACATAATTTATGTTCATTTATCTATAAACCTCATAAGTCCAAATATAATAAATACCAATCCCGATATTATTCTTATTATATTAGAAGGTATGCGTTTAGTCAATGATGTTCCTATTATTATCCCGACCAGACCTATTGCAAGCATCCCTGAAACAGAGCCCATAAGAACCAATGCAGGATAGTCAGCTTCCATTGCCAATGTCATTGCTGTAAGCTGTGTTTTATCTCCTATTTCCCCCAGTAAAAATGTAAGTGCCGTCGTAATTACCGGACCAAATTTGAAGCTTTTCTTTTTTCCTTCCTCTTCTTCGTATACAATGGTTAAAATGCCAAAAATAACAAATATAAATCCGGCAAATATCTGAAGAAGTTCACCTTGTATAACGTTAGACAGACAGCATCCGATTACAACGGCTGCTCCGTGATTTATAAAAACTCCTAAAAGTATTCCTAAAAGCATTTGCATCATTGTATATTTTGCCGATAATGTCATAAGCATCAATTGAGTTTTATCTCCGATTTCCGCGGTAAATACAAGTGCAAAGGCTTCTAAAAATTCTCCTGCCATACTTTCCTCCATATATAATTATTTTACAGAAATTCTCTTTAATAAAAACAAGTTATATATTATAATATTTTCAGATATACATAATAAGAACCATACATTTATTTAATTGAGTATATATAATTTTGGAGGAATTATGGGATTTAACATTTTAATAACAACCGCTCCTTTTGGTAACGGTCATAAAATGGTAGCAACGGCATTAAAGAATGCATTTATCAATAAAGGTTATAATAACGTATTTGTTGTTGATTTATTTACTGAAGCACATCCGACAATTACGGAAACAATTAAAAAGGCTTATATTAAAAGCTATGATTTTGGTGAAGCATATTCTATGCTGTATTATGGCTCAGAAAAGCTGACAGATAAAAGAATCATTGAAATATACCGAAATTTCGGATATAAAAAGCTAAGAGATATAGCTAAGTCATTCAAACCGGATGTAATAATCAATACATTTCCTATTTTAGCCTCATTAAAAATAAAAAATGAATCGGGGGAAAACATCCCTGTTTTCAATATTGTTACGGATTTTTATGTCCATAAACTATGGTTAAGCAAGGAAATAGATAAATTTTATATAGCCACAGAGGAATTGCAGGAGGAATTGAAAAAGCTGAACATACCTGTTGAAAAAACAGTCGTTTCAGGAATTCCCATAAGAGAGGCTTTTGAAGAAGTAGAAAGTATTTCTATGCTGTATAAAAAATATAGATTCAAAAGAAACAAAAAAATTGTCTTGATTAATTCAGGAGCTTTTGGAGTTTTTAAGAATATAAAAAAAGTATGTATAGAGCTTTGCAAATACAAATCAATTCAGGTTGCCGTGGTATGCGGTAACAATACACTGCAAAAATCAAAGCTTGAATCATTAAAACTAAGAAATTTAAAGGTTTTCGGATTCATAGAAAACATAGATGATCTATATAAAATAGCATGTTGCATGATAACTAAATCCGGTGGTATAACATTGAGTGAAGCATTGGCTGTCCAGCTTCCTTTAATAATAATCAAGCCCGTACCCGGACAGGAAAAAGAAAATGCATTGTATTTTGAGAAAAAAGGAGCTGCCATAATTGCAAATAATTCTTATCAGATAATAAATAGCACCATCGAATTGATAAACAGTCCCTCGATACTAAATGCAATGAAAAATAATATGAAAAAAATGTACAATAAATCATCCTCTTTCAAAATTGTTGAGGATGTTGTTGAAACTATAGAGAAATAAGACAATAACTGATACTGTCATCCTGAGCGGTAGTGAAGGATCTCATCTTTAAAATTCTGAGATTCTGAGATTCTTCACTACGTTCAGAATGACAGAGAACGTAAGATATCGATATATTCATAGCAATAACACAAAAATTAACTGTTAAATTTATTTATTTCTTCCACACACTTAGAGCTGTAGAAGGTTATATCCATACCCATTGATATAAATTTGAATCCTTGTTCGGCACGTTTCTTGGCTGTCTCACCGTTTCCGGCGAAAACACCCGCAATTTTATTATATTTTTTAGTTATCTCAAGTACTTTCTTAGCTGCATTTTCAACCAATTCATGTGTAACCTGTCCTGTTACTCCCATTGATTGAGACATATCATACGGTCCTAAAAAGATAACGTCTATCTCAGGTATCTTGCATATTTCCTCTAAATTATCCAAACATATTTTATTTTCGCAGTGAGTTATTATTAATGTTTGTTCGTTTGAATGATCGGTAAAATTGGAAACACCGGACATCCCATAGTCAGCGGATTTAGGAAATGCCAAGCCTCTTTTGCCTATGGGTTCATATTTACTGCGCTCTATTATTTCTTTAGCAGCTTCAGCATTATTCACTTGCGGCACCTGAATTCCGTGAGCACCTATATCGAGGGTATGAAGTATCGTACTTTCTAACCTGTCAGGTATTCTTATGATTGGAGTTATGCCTCTTACCTCTGCCGCTCTTATCATATGCTGAGTACTTTCTGATCTCATAGGTCCGTGCTCATTATCAATTATAACAAAATCAAATCCTGCTAATCCGGCGATTTCCACCAAATCAGGTGCATTACAAACAATGAATGTTCCTATGACTGTCCTGCCTTCTTTTAATTTCTTCTTAACCTTATTTTCAAACATTTTTACCTCCAAGTATGCTATCTTAATAAAAAGAGTATACTAAAAATTCAGAAAATTATCAACTTGTAGTTCCAATGGATTTTGAAATATTGATACTAAAAGATGGCTAAACAAAAGACCGTCTCGTTTTTGAGACAGTCCCAATAATATTTTATTTATTCTTTAGTTTAGAAAGGTCGCTTGCAACTTCAATTATCCAGTCTTCCTGCCCGCCAACGGCTTTTCTGTTTCCTAACTCAATTATTATATCTCTTACATCAACATTAAATCTTTCCGCTGCTCTTCTTGAGTGCAGCAGAAAGCTTGAATAACATCCCGCATATCCCAAAATCATAGCATCAAGATTTGTATTTGTTTTAAGACCCTTTGATTCGAGAACCGGAATAAGTGCATTTGTACTTGCATCCATCGTCTTATATAAATCGGCATTTATATCATAGTTCATTTTTTTCATAACCGCCACAAGAGTATCTGTTGATGTATTTCCTGATCCTGCACCTAAGCCTGAAAGCGAACCATCAATGTAGGTTGCTCCTGACTCTATCGCTGCCAAAGAATTTCCGATAGCCAAACCAAGGTTATTGTGGGAATGATGTCCTACAGGTATGCTTAAGTTTTGTACAAGAGTTGAAATTTTATCTCTTACATCTACAGGAAGCATTGCTCCTGCTGAGTCCGTGCAGTATACTATATCTGCTCCATAGGACTCAAATTTTTTAGCTTCTTCCAGCACTCTCTCTACACTTGCCATATGTGCCATCATTAAAAAGCCGACTGTAAAAAGTCCCATTTTTTTAGCTGCTCTAACGTGCTGAGCAGCCACATCTGCCTCTGTAACGTGAGTTGCTACCCTTACTGCGTTCGCTCCGCAGTCCTGTGCCCTTTCAAGATCCTCCACGGTGCCGATTCCCGGTATTAAAAGTACAGCCAGTTTTGAATTTTTAACAACTGAAGCTGCTGCCCTAACTAATTCAAAATCATTATATGGTGAAAATCCATAGTTAATTGTTGAACCCGTAAGACCGTCTCCATGCCCTACCTCTATTATATCTATACCCGCTGCATCCAGTGATGATGCTATTTTTTTAACATCTTCAGGTGAAAATTTATGCGAAACAGTATGGCTGCCATCACGAAGTGTTGTATCTGTTATATATATTTTTGACATTATTTTACACCCCCATCAGTTTTCTTGCCTTAGCCTCTGCTATATGAACGGCAGCAGACGTTATTATATCAAGATTACCTGAATAAACCGGCAGGTAATCACCGAGACCTTCTACCTCAACCATCATTGTAACTATGTCATCCTGAATAATCGGCTCCAGCAAGAATCGATATCCGGGCACATAGCTTTGAACAGTTTTTAAACACTCAAATGCAGCAGCCTGTATCTTTTCCATATCTGGATTCTTAACTTTAGTATAAATGGTATTTCTCATATAAATCGGAGGCTCTGCAGGATTAAGGACTATTATTACCTTTGCATTATCTGCGCCTCCTATTTTCTCTAATGCATTCTTTGTAGTTTGTGTAAATTCGTCAATATTTGCTCTGGTTCCTGGACCCGCACTCTTGCTGCTTATTGATGATACTATTTCTGCATAAGATACTCCTACTGCATTGTTTATAGCAGCAACCATCGGTGTGGTTGCCTGACCTGCACATGTAACAAGGTTTACATTATCCAAATCTAAAAAATTCTCGTCAAGATTCACTGCAGGTACACAGAAAGGACCAACAGCCGCAGGTGTTAAGTCCAAAGCAAACATTCCTGCTTCTTTTAGCTTAGGAGCTGCCGACAAATGTCCGCCTGCTGATGTACAATCAAATACCATATCAATTGTTCCCTTATATTTTTCTACAAGGTAATCAACTCCGCCGTCTGATGCATCTATACCCATTTCTCTGACCGCCGCAAGGTTTTCAGACTCCCTGTGACTCACTACACAAGCAACCTCAAGAAGTTCACTCCTGCCTAATTTTATAATAAGATCCTGTCCTATGTTTCCGGGACCAATTATGCCAACTTTAATCTTTTCCAATACATTATCCTCCCATACCATTATTCAAACTTCACACTTATACTGCCAAGCTCAGAAAAATTTGCTGTATATTTATTTCCCTTTTCAGCGGTAAGCATTCCGGAAAGTGCTCCCGACAAAACTATTTCTCCCTTCTTAAGCACAACTCCATATTTGGAGAGAGCATTTGCAAGCCATGCTACAGAAAAAGCAGGATCTCCTAATACCGCAGAGCCAAGACCGGAGTTGATTTTTTCACTATCCTTATAAAGATTCATTTCTATATTTTTAAGGTCTATTGTTTTAGGATCAATTTTTCTGTCGCTTATGACATACATTCCTGATGATGCGTTGTCTGCAACGGTATCTATCAGACTTATCTTCCAGTCCTTTATTCTGCTGTCAACTATTTCTATAGCCGCAGCTACATATTCTGTTGCATTAAGTACATCCTTTGCAGTTGCATCAGGCCCTTTAATATCTTCCTTAAGAACAAATGCAATTTCTCCTTCTACCTTAGGCTGTATCATTGTATTAATCTGTATAGTATTATTTTTAACCTCCATACTGTCAAGCAGATGACCAAAGTCAGGTGTATTTACACCAAGCATATTCTGAACAGCAAGAGACGTTAACCCGATTTTTTTACCTGTTACCTTTTTCCCACCGGATAATTCTCTTTCAATATTAATAAGCTGTATCTTGTATGCATCATCTACAGTAAAATTAGTATCCTTTGATATCTGTTCTATTGCAATACAACTCTTTTCTGCTTTCTTCAAAGCTTGAGCAAGTTTCTCATGTATTGTAAATTCCATATTTTCCTCCTAAATATTCGTTAATCTTTATTCTCTCTATTTAATAATAAGAGGTCAGAAGACCTCCTATTTTAATCTGCTAAGAAATTATCTACTAATTGTGAGAACTGAGCAGTTTTTTCAATCTGTGTCCAATGTCCGCAATGTCCGAATACATGAAGTGCGGCATCATCTATCAGATTAAACAGCTTGTATGAATTGGATACAGGAATTACCAGATCCTCTCTTCCGTGAATAATTAATACCGGCTGCTTAATATTCGCAATTTCTTCGTCTGTTCGAGCCATAAATTCTACCCATTGCTGTCTGGGAGCCGGGAACATTGCCGAAAAAGACTCTTGAAATCCCGGTTCTATACTTGCTTCATATCTCATTTGAGCTAAATCATCAGTAGCAATATTCTTATTGTCTACAAACAGTAAAAGCATTTCCTTCATCCTTTCGAAGGATGGTTCATAACCCCATACATCATCAAGACCCTTTGTTATAGGAAAGCTTACTCCCATTGCACCCATAAGTACAACCTTTCTGATTCTTTCAGGGTAGTCAATAGCCATGGCAAGTGCCAATGCTCCTCCGAAGGAGTTTCCTACTATATCAGTTTTTTCTATACATAAAGCATCTAAGAAATCCACTGTTTGCTTCACCCATGTTTTCATATTCAACGGAAGGTCTTCCTTTCTTTCGGTATATCCAAAACCAAGCATATCAGGTGCTATTACTCTTCTGTTTTTAGAAAGTTTAGGAATTACAAGCCTCCAATTAGCCCACGCCGAAACACCGGGACCCGAACCATGAGCCAGTATTACCGGGAAACCCTCTCCTTCATCATGATAATTTGTCATAAATGTTCCTGTTTTTATGGTTTTTGCAATTTCTGGTTTTAAATTTGACATTAATATTTCCTCCTATTATATATAATTATTAATTCTCACCTAAATTTGTTATATAAAGATAAGTTGTATTTTACAATATCCACATTACTGACTGCGGTATAAATGTTATTATCATAAGAGCTACTATTAATGCTGCAAGGAAAGGCATAACTTCTTTTGATATATCCTGAATACTTGTGTTAAATCCTCTCGCTGCAGTAAATAGTGTAACTCCAAATGGCGGAGTAAGCATACCTATTGCAAGATTAGTCGCTAGCATTATACCAAAATGAACAGGATCTACCCCAAGTTCTATAGCTATTGGCAATGCAATTGGTACTAATATGTATTGAATAGCTCCTGATTCCATAAACATTCCTGCAATTAGAACTATTATATTAACTACAAGTAATATTAAATACTTGCTGTGTGTTACTGACAAAGCTAAATTAAGTATTGTCTGAGGAATCTTAGCATAGGTCATAACCCAGCCGAATAACGCGGCCAAAGCCATTATAAGCATTATTCCGGCAGTAGATAAAGCTGATTTGTAAAATATCTCCGGTAAATCGCACCATTTCATTTCCTTATAAACATAAATTCCGATTATTATCGAATATATGACTGCTACAACTGCTGATTCTGTTGGTGTAAATATCCCTGCAAAAACTCCTCCGACTATAATTATAGGAGTACCAAGTGCCCATAAAGAATCTATAAAATATTTATATCCTGATAACTTTTTTTCTTCTCTTGTCTCCGGAACATCTTGAAGTACTCTTTCACCACTTGCTATTTTATCCGCACGATCTTTGTAATTTCTTTTTTTAGCAATAAAATATGTTGGTAACATTAAAGCAATTCCAACAATAAATCCTGCAGGGAAGCCAACCTTATACAGGTCCGATACCGCTACCTTAGATAAAACAGCATATATTATAAATGCTATACTTGGAGGTATTACTATACCAATTGGTGAAGCAGAAGCAATAATTGCAGCACTGAATCCTTTGCTGTATCCTGCTCTCATCATACCCGCATACATAACACCTCCAATAGCCGCAGCTGTAGCTATACCACTGCCGGAAATTGCCGCGAAAAACATACATGCTATAATAGCAACTATACCCATTCCACCGTGAATATTTCCTACTGCCGACGCGGCCATATTAACTATTCTTTTTGCTATGCCGCCTCTGTTCATTAAATCACCGGCTAGTATAAAGAATGGTACCGCTAATAACGCAGTGGAATCTATACCAGCGAACAGTTTTTGAATTATAACAACTGTCTTTATATCATTACTAAGAGAAAAAATTAATGAAGAAAGCCCTAATCCCACAGCTATAGGAGCTCCCGCAACTAAAAGAATTAATGCACTTCCAAATAATAATCCTCCGCTCATTATAAAGCCCCCCTCCTTTTCTCTAACTCAAAAATATTGTTCAAGATATATACAATAACTTGAAAAACCATAATAATAAATGCAGCAGGAAATATTCCATAAACTATTTTCATTGATATTCTTAAATTTGTTGAAACCTGTGTACCTGCCAACTTCATCATATCAAATCCATAGAATATAGCTGCCCCAAAAAATGCTATTGTTAATAATTGCTGTAGCAGATACGCCCATTTAACATATTTTTGGGGTATTATCGTTTCAAGGACGCTTACATTTATATGGCTCCTATTTCCGGATATCACTGCCGACCCAAACATTACTAGTGCAATATTAGTATATCTTGTAAGCTCCTCTGTCCAATGAAACCCTGTACTAAAAACGTACCTTAGAACTATTTGAGAAAAATATGTAATAGTCATAACAGAAAAGCATATTATCAATATAAATTTTAAAATCTTATTTAAACAGCTGTTAATATTATTTAATACCTTCAAATAATCATCTCCTTCAATTTTAATAAGTATTGAGGCTTTAAAGCCTCAATACCACTATTGTAATGCTCTTATAGCATCTACATATTTTGAATCATGACTTTTAAGGAATTTATCATAAACAGGCTGTACTAAATCAACAAAAGCTTGCTTATCTTTAACCTCATTAAATACCATTCCTAAGCTTTCAAGTTCTTTCTTTGCCGCAGCTTCATTTTCTTGTTGTTCTTTTCCTAATTTAGCCGCTACTTCATAGCCGATTTCAGTAAACATTTTTTGATCTTCAGGACTCATACTGTTAAATAAGTCAGTGTTCATCTGCATCATAGCAAACGCGAAGAAGTGACCTGTTTCCGACATATATTTCTGAACCTCATTTATTTTATAATCTCTGGTAGTTATTACAGTATTTTCATGAGCATCTATTGTACCCTGCTGCAATGCCGTAAATACTTCGCCCCAAGCCATAGCTTGAGCGTTTGCTCCTAAATTTTTAAACGTGTCTATGTATACTTCACTTTCAGCAACTCTTATTTTTAAACCCTTTAAATCATTTGGAGTATTAACAGGTGCTATGCTGCTGGTTACATGTCTGAATCCTCTGGGCATAAAACCTAATGTCTTCATCCCAACAGAGTCTGTTAAAGCTGCAAATTCTTTTGCTGTATTTGATTCAAGGAATTTAAACACATGATCCCAGTTCATAAATAAGAATGGTAAATCTTGAACTGCCATATCAGGTACAAATTGGTTGATATCTGATGCGGTAATAACTGTAAAATCAACATTGCCTACTTGAAGAGATTCCATTAACTCTCTGTCTACTCCCAGTTGTCCCGCAGGATATACATCAATTACATATCTGCTATTTGATTTTTCCTCAATTTGCCTTTTGAATTCGTTTGCAAAATTGTCATAAGCTGTACCCGGTGCTGCAATGTGTCCTAATTTTAAAACTTTTGTTTCGTTTGAATTTGTTCCTGACTGTGCAGGAGCCGCAGGTGGATTCGAGCTGCCGCATGCTGATAATAACATAGCTGCTAATAAAACTAAACTTACTAAAATTGAATTTCTTTTTTTCATTTTGATCTCCTTTAACAAATAAAATTTTAGATTTTTATCCTCTTGCCAACAATAATTATGTAAAACAAAAGTTATTGTTCTATATTATCAAAACTGGTTCTGATAATATAGTATAATAAACGGGCTGAATTGCCCTTTTATTTCTAAATTATTCTTTATCAAACAAACTACTAAATTCAATTTATTGATAATGAAAAATTATTTAAATTGCTTTTGTTCTATATTATCAAACCATGTTCTTGTTATATTTTAAAATAAACGGGCACGTATGCCCTTTTATTTTTTAGTTATACTCTATAGCCAAGTCCTTCAGATATTTTCTTTGCAGCTTCCTTAACCAAATATATAGCCTCTCTGATTTTTTGTTTGTTCATCCTGATAGTAGGACCTGATATGCTTATTGCATATCTCGCTCTGCCTGTACCATCAAAAATTGGTGCAGCAACACAGGTCAGCCCTTCAATATACTCTTCATTATCAAATGCAATTCCATCATTTTTAATCGTTCTTAGTTCCTCTAAAAGTACATTTTTGTCGGTAATTGTATTATCTGTAAATTTCATAAGGCTTTCAGAAAGACGACTACTTAATGTATCTTCGTCTGAGTAAGCAAGCATAGCCTTTCCTACTCCTGTACAATATGCCGGATTTCTTGCTCCGATGTTGGTGAATATTCTCATAGATTGATTAGATTCTTTTTTATCAACATATACTACTTCATGCCCGTCAAGAGCTCCTATGTGAACCGTTTCACTAATTTTCTCACAAACATCAGCTATGATTGGAGAAGTAATAGTTCGTATATCCAAGGATTTTATAACTATATTTCCAAGCTGTGCTAAATACATTCCTAATCTGTACTTTTGAGTTTCTTTATCCTGATCAATAAATCCATGATATTTTAATGTACTTATTATACCATGTAGAGTGCTCTTGTTAATATCAAGCTCCTCTGCAATTTCAGTCAATTTCATAGATGACTCTTTTTTTGCCAAAAGTTTAATAACCAAAGAAGCTCTGTCAACCGATTGAATTTTTCCTACTGTATCCATATGTTCCTCAATACCTTTTTTTATATGCTAGCATATATTTTCTATTCTGTCAATAATATTTTATATTGTCAAACAAGTTTCTTTAATGCCAAACAAATATTGTTTTTTACACTAATTTAGATTCAATTAATTTTCCTAATTTTTCTATGCCTATCCTGATTTTGTCGGGTGTGCTTGCTCCAAAGCTTAACCGCATACAATTGCTTCCTTTACCGTTTCCTTCCGTAAAGAAGCCTTCACCTGCTACAAATGCCACCTTAACGTCAGGATTTGAAGTTGATTCTATTAGCAGTTCAGATGTATTTATACCGCCCGGCAATTCAACCCATGTAAATAACCCTCCGTCAGGAAATGTCCTTTTAGTTCCTTCAGGGAAATACTTATCTATGCTTTCTATCATCGCATCTCTTCTTTCTCTGTGTATTTCACACAAGGATTTATGATGCTCCGGATAATATCCTCTCTTGAAAAATTCCGCACAGATTATCTGAGGCAAAAGCGACGTATGTGAATTTGTAGCTGATTTGGCGTCAATCATTTTAGAAATTATTTCATCATTTGCATATACATAGCCTAGTCTGCTTCCAGGAGAAAATATTTTAGAAAAGCTGTTAGCCAATACTGTGTGACCTGTTTTATCAAATGCTTTAATCGGAAGCAAATCTTCACCGCTGTATCTGATATCCCTGTACGGGTCATCTTCCAATATAATTACATCATACTTGCTTCCAAGCTCAGCAATTTTTTTTCTTCTGTCAAGGGACAGTGTTCTACCCGTAGGATTTTGAAATGTTGGTATTACATAAACCATCTTTGGGCTGTATTTAATAATTTTAGCTTTCAGATCCTCCGTAGACATTCCTTCATCATCCATAGTTACCGGAATACATTCCGCTTCAAACATGCTGAATGTTTCAACCGAATGTACAAATGTAGGAGATTCAACTAAAATCACATCTCCCGGCTCAATATAAAGCTGACACATCAGATTCATTGCTTCTAATCCGCCTGTTATAATTAATATATTATCAGGATTTGCCTTAACTCCCTTAGGAGCTAATAAATCATTAACTACAACTTCTCTTAAATCCTTAGCGCCAAGAACCGATCCATAAGATAAGATTTCATAGCCTCTTCCGTCAACTCTCATGATATCTTTTGTAATTTCTCTGATTTTATCTACCGGCAGGCATTCCTTGGCAATAGCACCTCCTCCGAATGAAATTACATCGGGATCATTCATTGCACTGAATAAGCCTTTTATTATATTCGCTTGCTTTTCCATTGTTTTCATTCGTTTTGCATAGTTTGACATATTTTATTCCTCCAACTGTTAATATTTATGGTTTTTTAATTGTTCTCCTCTGACCTTTGCCAAGCTTCTCATGCAGTACTTTGTAAAGACACTTTTTAAAATTTTCATCCTGCTCTCTTGTTCGTTTGGACGGTCCCTTCGTCTTGCCTCCCTGCTTCCTTACTCTTTCGCTGATATATCTGGATTGCAAAAGATTGTCGATATTATTTTTATTAATAAAAAATCCTGCAGTATGAATTACTGCTGATGCTTTCGACAAAACTAAGCTTGAAAGACCGTAATCCTGTGTAACTAATATGTCCTCTTCTCTAAATATCTGAACTATTTTATAATCCACAGAATCTCTGCTCTGCTCAACAACTATTACTTCAAAATCACTTACGATATAATGGTCAATGTCTACTACAATAATTAATTCAATTCTAAATTCTCTCGCTGCCTGCTCGCATATTTCCTTAACACGCTGCGGACATGCATCTCCATCTATTATAATTCGCATGGAAAAACTCCTTTTTACTTTATAATTATGATATATGTCTTAATTTGTTGATTGATGACAGTAAATAAAAAGAGAATTATTTAATTCAGATTGATGACAAAGTATATTTCCGACGCTGTCATTTCTATGAATAAACGCTATATCGTAGGATGACGCAAACGGGGCTTGTCAATAAAATCAATTATTTGCTTTTCAACAATTTATAAATATCCTTCCTTATATGCTTCAATAGAGGAAGTTCATTTCTTATCTTTTTCACGTAATCCAAATCAATTTCCTGTATAATATATCCTTCTTTTTCATCCATCCTTGAGAGTACATTTCCCCAGGGAGATGCCACAATGGAATTACCATAAGAATGATACATTGCTTCTAAATCTCTGGCGGGAGCCACACCTATAGTATAAACCTGATTATCCAATGCTCTTGCTCTGAAGCTGAGCTCCCAATGAGCAGGACCTGTAGTCATATTAAATGCTCCGGGATAAATAATCACTTCTGCTCCCTCTGCTGCCATTAACCTCGACAGCTCGGGAAATCTGATATCATAGCAAATAGCGAGACCAATCCTGCAGAATTCAGTATCAAACAGAGTTACATCCCCGCCTGAAGTTAATGTATCAGATTCCTTAAAATATTGACCTCCTTCGATATCAATATCAAAAAGGTGCATTTTTCTGTGTTTAGCTATTTGAATTCCGTTTCTGTTAAATACATATGATGTATTGTAAACTTTATTGTCTTTTAGCTCGGGAATCGTACCGGCAACAACATAAATACCGCAGTCCTTAGCTGCCTTGCTCATAGCCGTATAAGCAGCGCCTCCTTCGTTCTCACCGTAGGCTCTGAAAAGCGAACTGTTGTATGGACAGCAAAACATTTCAGGAAGTACCGCAATGTCCGCACCCTCCTTTGAAACTCTTTCAATCAATCTGACTGCATTTTCTATATTTTTTTCCTTATCGTCACATACATCTGTCTGCAATAATGCTACTTTAAACTTATTCATACCAACACCATCCTTTTACTTTATTATAGATGATATTCCATTTATTCGCAAATGGAAAATGAGATCCTTCACTGCGTTCAGGATGACAAAAATGTCATTCTGAAACACAACCGAAAAATCTCGTCTTTTATATCTTTTATTCCAGTTCAGCAATCAGCTCTCCTGCTACAACACGCTGACCTTCCTTGACGTGGATTTTGGCCACGGTTCCGGATAATGGAGACAATACATTTGTTTCCATCTTCATTGCCTCCAATATGGCAATCGGCTGTCCTGCTTCCACCTTATCCCCTTGCTTAATAAGAATCTTATAAACATTGCCGGGAATATTTGCGCCGATTTCATATTGATTGCCGGTATCAGCCATAACAATCTCAACTGCCGCACTTTTTAAATTAACGGCATTTTTGTCTTTTATGGTGATTACTCTTCTGTTTCCGTTGACCTCAAATACCAGGTCCTTTGTACCGTCTTGATTTGACTTGATTTCAACCAGCTTAATGCTCAGCTTTTTACCTTCGGCAATTTTAACACCGCAGGTTTCACCTTCCTCCAAGCCGTGGAAGAATATGTCGCTGCCCATCAATCTAAGGTTTCCTTCTTCCTTAATGGTTTTCAGATAATCCTCAAATACCTTTGGGTACAATGCGTAGCTTAAAGCTTCTTCATTAGTTCCCTCAAGGTTATGTTTTTCCTTAAGCATTTGTTTAATTGCATCAAAGTCCTCAGGTGGCAATAGTTCACCCGGTCTGCACTTGATAGGCTCTTTACCCTTTAAAATTAACTTGCTTAAATCTTCGGGGAAACCACCCTCCGGCTGACCCATCATACCTTCGAAATATGAAACGATTGAATCCGGAAAATCCATATCCTTTGCTTTACCATAAATATTTTCCGGAGACAAATCATTTTGAACCATGAATATGGCCGTATCTCCCACTGCCTTTGATGAAGGTGTAACCTTTACTATGTCTCCGAGCATTTCATTGACTGTTTTAAACATTTCTTTAACTTCCTCAAATCTATGCCCGAGTCCAAAGCTTTCAACCTGCGGCTTTAAGTTTGAATATTGACCGCCGGGTATTTCATACTTGTATATTTCAGCCGTACCGGTTTTTAATCCTGATTCGAACTTGCTGTATACAGGTCTAACAGCCTCCCAATAGTCGGAAATCTTCTGCATATCATCAAGACTAATGAATGTGTCTCTTTCCGTATTGTTCATAGCGGCTATGACCGAGTTTAAAGGTGGCTGACTTGTCAATCCTGCCATGGAGTTAAAAGCAGTATCCACTATATCCACTCCTGCATTTGCAGCGGCATAAACAGCTACAACACCGTTTCCGCTTGTATCGTGAGTGTGCAAATGAACAGGTATTGCCAATTCATTCTTCAAAGCTCTTATAAGCTTATCTGCAGCCATTGGTTTTAACAGTGCCGACATGTCCTTGATAGCTAATATGTGGGCTCCCCTTTTTTCAAGCTTTTTAGCTAAATCAACATAATATTTGAGTGTGTATTTATCTCTTTTTTCATCAAGTATATCACCTGTATAGCATATGCTTGCTTCCACTATTTTATTTTGATTTAATACCTCATCTATTGCAACTTCCATGCCTTCAATCCAGTTTAAGGAGTCAAATATACGATATACGTCAATACCATTTTTTGCTGATGCTTTTACAAATTCTCTTATAACATTGTCGGGATAGTTCTTATAGCCGACGGCATTTGCTCCTCTAAGCAGCATTTGGAATAATACATTCGGTATTTTTTCCCTTAGTACGCTTAATCTTTCCCACGGATCTTCCTTTAAAAATCTATAGGCAACATCGAATGTGGCACCTCCCCACATTTCTATAGAAAACAATTCACTTGCCAACAGAGACATAGCAGGTGCTATTTTTTCCATATCAATTGTACGCACGCGGGTTGCCATCAAAGATTGATGTGCATCTCGCATCGTTGTGTCCGTCAATAAAAGCTTCTTCTGGCTCAAGACGTATTTCGAAACCTCTTCAGGTCCTTTTGAATCCAATAACTGCTTAAGTCCGGGCTTAACTTCAGTATTTTTCGTATCAGGAACTCTCGGCACATTAAATTGAGGCTTAACACCCTTTGTTTCATTTACGACTATGTTGCCGATGTAGTTCAACAGCTTCAGTTCCTTATCCTCTCCGCCCCTTACATTCAAAAGTGATGGATTGTCTGCGATAAATCCCGTATCACATTGACCTCTTTTAAATATTTCATGATTTAGTACATTCAACAAAAATCCTATATTTGTTTTAACTCCATGAATTTTTAATTCTTTTAAAGCCCTTGTATTCTTGCTTATGGCATCATTAAATGTCCTGCCGTGTGAAATAACCTTCACCAGCAAGCTGTCATAGTAGGGACCTATGACGGCACCTGTAAATCCGTTTCCACCGTCCAGGCGTATACCGAATCCGGAACCGCTTCTGTATACATCAATTTTTCCTGTATCAGGGGCAAAATTATTTGACGGATCTTCGGTTGTTACCCTGCACTGAATAGCATAACCATTTTGCTTAATGTCTGCTTGAGTTTTTATATTAATTTCTGGGGAACTCAATTTATGCCCCTGTGAGATTAAAATCTGTGCTTGTACTAAGTCAATACCCGTAACCATTTCGGTAACAGTGTGTTCAACCTGAATTCTCGGGTTCATTTCTATAAAATAATGATTACCGCCCTTATCTACCAGAAACTCTAAGGTTCCTGCATTTCTGTAATTAACGGCTCTTGCTATTTTAAGCGCATCCTGACAGATTGCTTCTCTCTGTTCATCGCTTATTGATAAAGCAGGGGTAATTTCAACGACTTTCTGATGCCTTCTTTGGATGGAGCAATCCCTTTCAAACAAATGCACTATGTTTCCGTAATTATCGCCAAGAACCTGAACCTCTATATGCTTCGGTCTGTCCAAATACTTTTCTATAAATATATCATCGATACCGAAAGCCTTTTTTGCCTCACTTTGAGCACTTCTGAATTCTCTTATTAAATCCTCTTCGCGCCACGCAATACGCATCCCTCTTCCGCCACCGCCTGCCGATGCTTTAAGAATAACGGGATATCCGCAAAATTCAGCAAATTTCTTTGCTTCCTCTTCGGATTTAACAGCTTCTTCGATACCCGGGATAGTAGGCACCCCTACAGAATTTGCAACAATTTTAGATTTAATTTTATCTCCTAATTTGCTCATCATAATGTGGTCAGGTCCTATAAACACTATACCTTCTTCCTCACATTTGCGGGCAAATTCAACATTCTCTGATAAAAAGCCATAGCCGGGATGGATAGCATCAACACCCTTAGCTTTTGCTAAGCTTATTATTTCGTCAATGGCTAAGTATGCATCAACAGGTCTTTTATTTTCACCTATTTTATAAGATTCATCAGCTTTTGTTCTGAAAAGTGAATTTTTATCCTCTTCAGAGTATATTGCTACACTTCTTATACCCAATTCTTCACATGCCCTACAAACCCTGATGGCTATTTCACCGCGATTAGCAACCAATATTCTTTTGAAATTTTTCATGTTGTCCTCCAATTCACCAAAAAATATACATTTTTCAAACTCTATAAGCCATAGTGTAACATTATTTAATAAATTTTTCAATTGAATAATTTAATAAAATTAAATTTAAATATAAAAAACCTTACTTTCTTTATTTTGATTAACAAAGCAATTCCTCAAATCGTTTTCCGCCTTCTTTCAATAAGGTTATTTGTATTATTCAGTATTAATACATTTTTAAATATAAAAAAAATCAATTTGATTAATTTATACAAATTGATTTTATATATTATTATCTCCCATAATCCCGTATACTTTTCCATTTCCCGGGAAATTTCGACAACTAGTTAAACGCAGCCGAGCCTTTAAGGTGTTCTATATCATTGTAGAAAATTTCTTTAATTTCATCGTTATCATCAACTTCAAAGCAGGATAAACTACAATTGCTTACTACCGTACCCATCCAGTCATTGTTTATTTTGAACTTCCTTATATATGATTCAATACACTTTATAGTTCCACCGTGAGCCACTATTAAAACATTCTTTCCTCTGCACTTTTCAACAACTTCTTTAAATGCATTTTCCACCCTGTTATAAAATTGAATTAAGCTTTCACCGTTTGGATATCCGTATTTAAACGGGTCACTTTTTATTTTATCAATTACGTCTCCATGTCCTTCTACTATTTCATCCCATCTCATTCCTTCAAAGTCGCCAAGATTTATTTCCATGAGTCCATCATGAGTTTCTATATCAATTTGTTTATTACCTTTTACTATTTCTGCAGTTCGGTATGCCCTTTTCAATGGACTTGCCACTATACAGTCTAAATCAATATCCTCAATTCTGTCTGACAAAAGCTCAGCAGCCATTATACCTTTATCTGTCAGAGCAGAATCCTTATTTCCCTGAAATCTTCTTTGCTTGTTCCATTCTGTTTCACCATGTCTGGTTATATATATTCTGGTCATTTATCTATACTCCTTAATTTTATCTTTAAAAATTTTGAATCCATTGTCATATCAACCCCACAAAAATCGGTACTAAGACTGTCACAGATAATGAAATTATTACGCCGCTTATAAAGGATATTACAGCCAATTCCTGACTTGTATTTTTGGTTATGATAGGTAAGCCTGTATCCATGCTTATTGCGGCACCGGCAGCAATGGTTTCTAAATATCCGATACGCTTGGCTATGGTTGGTATAAATATAAAAGCAAGTATTTCTCTGAAAACATTAGTTAAAAATGCAACTGTGCCAAGCTCTGCCGAAACAGGTGTTATGATAATTGCCGACAAGGTATACCATGACATGCCCGAGGCAACGGCCAAAGAACCGAACAAGTCCATTTTAAATATTATGCTGCAGATTATCCCGCCAAATAAGCTTCCGGCTATTGTAGCAACAGGAATCATCAGCACTTTAAAGCCCACCTTCTTTAAACTTGAAAAAATTTCCTTGTTACTGCCTAAATCAATTCCAACAAAAAACAGTAAGAGGCATAATCCTATATCCATCATTAATCCTGTATGGGCATAAATTTTCTGGGGAATTATAAATAAACCGCTGATTACTCCCAATGCCAGGGCTGCCAATATTTTTTTAGTCATCGCTGCCTCCTGTGATCCTTTTATCCGAAAACAACTTCTTTCTTAATAAATAAACAAAAAAAATACTGAAAGCAACAGTAACAACTGCAAATACGGCTGCAGTCAAGCCGATTTTTCCTATTGATGAAAGCACCTGCTCGTCCATTCCGACTCTAACACCCATTACATATATTAAGCCAAACAATATAACCGCTTGAATGCCGGATATTTTTTTCATCAAATTATTATGAATTAATCCTTTGCTGCTTATAAACCATCCGACTGCAAGTAATCCAAAGTACATTAAGATTCTAAGTGCCATAATTCACCCTCGTATGCTACGGTTTTACACCACCGTTTAACCAATCAATAAATTGATCTTCTGTTATTATTGTGATATTTAATTCTTTTGCTTTTTTATTCTTTGATGAATTTGACATATTGTCGTTGTTTATCAGGTAGTTTGTTTTTGAAGTTACTGAACCTGTAACCTTTCCGCCTCTTTCTTCTATTACGTCCTTCAATTCATCCCTGTTTTTAAACTGTTCTACTGAGCCTGTTATAACAAATGTTAAGCTTTCAAACAGCTGCGCCGCATTATTTTCTTCTGCTTTTTCTATTGTAACCTCATCAAGCAGGTCATGCACAATTTTTTCATTTCTATCGTTCCCGAAAAATTCTACATAAGCTTTGGCCATTACATTTCCTATGCCTGATATTTCGATTAATTCTTCATATGTCGCATTTTCTATTCTTTCCCAATCATCATTGAATTTCCTGCATATTAATTTAGCGTTTGCAACTCCTATATTAGGTATGCCAAGGCTATACAGCAGCCTTGCGGCAGTTGTATTTCTTGCTTTGTTAACTGATTGTACCAGATTACTAAATGATTTTTCACCGAAGCCTTCCATATTAACTATCACATCCCTAAAACTCTCAATATGGAATATATCGCTTAATTCTTTAACTAAGCCTTTTGCAATAAGTTTTTCTATGGTTGCTTCCGACAATCCTTCTATATTGATTGCGTCTCTGCTCACAAAATGCGTAAAGGATTTTATCTGCTTAGCCATGCATTCATCATTTATACAATATAAGGTTTTAATGTCATTATCATTCTTAATTACGGTTTCTCCGCCACATACGGGACAGCTGTCCGGAATTTCTACGTTATTACTTCTTGTTATGTTGTCGGATATTTGAGGAATAATCATATTTGCCTTATAAACGCTTACGGTATCACCGATTCCAAGCTGTAGGTTTTCCAAAATACTCAAATTATGAACACTGGCACGGCTTACTGTCGTACCTTCAAGCTCAACAGGCTCAAAAATTGCTATAGGATTTATAAGTCCGGTCCTTGATGCGCTCCATTCAATTTCCAACAGCTTGGTTTCCTTAACTTCATCTCTCCATTTAAAGGCAATCGAATCTCTCGGAAATTTAGATGTTGCTCCCAGTGATTCACCGTATGAAATGTTGTCATACATTAAAACCAACCCATCAGACGGCAATTCATTATCAATTACTCTATCTTCAAAATATTTAACTGTATCCTGTAAATTAAGAGAATTGACCTTTTTATATTCCACCACTCCAAAGCCCTGGTTTTTAAGCCAGTTTAGCTGTTCTGTTCTTGAATTTATAAAATCTATACCATCTGCTTTAAATAACGAGAAAGCATAAAATTGAACATTCCTGTCAGCAGTAATTTTATTGTTAAGCTGCCTTACCGATCCGCTGCATAGATTACGGGGATTTTTATATTTGAGTGCAACGTCTGTAATTTTATTGTTGATTATTTCAAAATCCGGATAACTGATAACAGCTTCACCTCTTAAAACCAAACTTCCCTTAAAACTGATATTCAGCGGAAGGTTTATAAATACTCTTGCATTATTTGTTATAACCTCTCCTGTTTCGCCGTTGCCCCTGGTGACTGCCTTAATTAGCTTTCCGTCTAAATATGTCATAACAATAGTTAAGCCGTCAAGCTTCCATGAAAGAACACCTTCATTATCTCCAAGCCACTGCTGCAGCTCTGCAGCATCCTTTGTTTTATCCAAAGAAAGCATTGGTTTTTCATGTTTTTCTTTAGGTAAATTGGATAAAAGCTCATATCCCACATTAATTGTTGGGCTGTTTGACAATGTTATATTAGTTTCCTTTTCTAATTCAACCAATTCATCGTAAAGAGCATCATACTCATAGTTTGACATAATTTCCCGATTTTCCTGGTAGTATGCCTTGTTTGCTTCATTTAACAGTTTGATTTTTTTCTTCATTAACAGAAGCCTATCTTCCATAGTAATCCTCTTCAATTTATATTTTTTCTGACCTATATCTTTTCTTATCTATATTTTTTCGATTGGCGCATATTCCAAGTTAAGATTTTTTATTCCCTTGCTTTCAAAAGCAATAACCACTGTTTTTGAGTCTCCATCATCCTTTATTTGAACCACGGTTCCCACACCCCATGATTTGTGCATTACTTTGTCTCCTGCAACAATTTTGTCTGACTTTAGTTTAGGTTTTTCCTTTTCTACATCCAGACTACCTTTAAAGAAGTTACTTTTTACAAATGACGGCATTTTTTTAATATTTTTATCTAAACCCTCTATTTTTTTTGCGGCATATGCCATAGGGTTTGTATCTTCTACGCATTCTGCAGGTATTTCTTTTAAAAATCTTGATTTAAGCTTGGTTTCGTGATTTCCAAAGCGCATCCTGTCATTGGCATACGTTATAAACAGCATCCTTTTAGCTCTCGTTATCGCCACATAAAATAATCTTCTTTCTTCCTCTTCGTCATCACTGTCAGGTTCCTGATGGATAATCGGAAAAATTCCGTCTTCGAGACCTGTTACAAACACTGTATCATACTCCAAGCCCTTAGCGCTGTGAACAGTCATGAGAGTAACACAATTATTTTTAGTTTCATCTGTTTTATCTATATCGGCAAGCAATGATACGTGAGACAAGAAATCCTCCAAACCGTTATCCTCATATCTTTCTTCAAAATCCTTGGCTGCCGATAAGAACTCATCTATATTTTCTAAACGACTTCTTCCTTCTACCGTTTCATCCTCAAGAAGCATTGATTTGTAACCTGTCACCTCAAAAACATCCGATATAAATTCAGAAACAGGCATTACATCCTTTTTAATCATCAGCATTTCCATCATGGAAATAAAATCTGAGACACTTTTGGAAGCAGAATTTGTTAAACCTATTCCATCCAGTTCATAGCAGGAGTCAAATTTTGATATTCCTTTTCGATCTGCATATTCTGTAATTAAGTCTATGGTTTTCTGCCCAATTTTTCTTCTAGGCACATTTATTATCCTGTCAAAGCTGATATTATCCTTTTGGTTAAAGGTCAGCATCAAATATGCCATTATATCCTTTATTTCTTTTCTTTCATAGAACTTTAATCCGCCTACAATTCTGTAAGGAATTCCTTCCCTGATTAATCCTTCCTCCAAAGCTCTAGACTGGGCATTTGTTCTGTACAAAACAGCCATATCGGAATACGAGGCGTTATTTTCTCTTATTTCCTTTCTGATAAGGCATGAAACGGTAAAGGCTTCATCTTTCTCATTATCCATTTCCAAGACTCTTATGAGATTACCACCTTCAAAATCGGTATAAAGGTTCTTGCCCTTTCTCTGACAGTTATTCTGAATTACACCGTTAGCTGCATTCAAAATAACATTTGTAGAGCGATAATTTTTTTCAAGCTTTACAACCTTTGCTCCTTCAAAATCCTTCTCAAAATTAAGGATATTGTTTATATCTGCACCTCTCCAACCATAAATTGATTGGTCTTCATCACCCACGACAAATACGTTATTTTCACCATCAGGCTTTTTCCCCAATATTTTAACTAAGCTGTATTGAACTAAGTTGGTATCCTGATATTCATCTACCAATATATATTTAAATCTCTCCTGATAGTACTCTCTTACATCCTGTTCATTTTCAAGCAATATTATAGTTTTTAAAATTAAATCATCAAAATCCAGCGCATTTGCGATTTTTAATTTCTTTTCATACAGGGCATATACCTCACCCACATTTCTTTTATAAAATTCATTAAAATGCTCTTTTATATAATCATCTGCACTGTTTCGTCTGTTTTTCTCAGAGCTTATGATTGATTTAATAGAATTAACATTGTATTTTTTAGTATCTAAATTCAATTCTTTAATACAATCCTTAATTACTATTTTAGTATCATTGGTATCATATATTACAAAATTAGAGTCATATCCTATTCTTTCTATATTTTTTCTTAATATACGCACACAAATAGAGTGGAATGTTCCAATCCACATTCTATCAATGGGATAATCCAATAGTTGTCCAATTCTTTCCTTCATTTCATTAGCAGCCTTGTTAGTAAAAGTAATTGCAAGTACCTCCCACGGCATCGCTCTGTTTGTATCTATCAAATATGCAATTCTGTGGGTCAAAACTCTCGTTTTACCAGTACCTGCACCGGCTATAACTAAAATAGGACCCTTGTCATGTGAAGCTGCTTCCCTTTGTTTTTCATTTAAAGATTGTAACAAATCCATTTTTCCTCCGATTTATTTAAACGCAACGTGTTTTTTATCAAATTTTAACTCTGAATAAATTATAACATAATCAAGCGGTACTTCTCAATATGATTATTTATTGATTAATTCCTTTTCAATGAGCACTCCCACCATTTCGGCAAATTTATCCGGGGACATTATTCTTGTAAACTTTTGTCCGTATATTCTTTTAATAGAATTTATTTCTTCATCTCTCCCTGTGAAAACACAGAGAACTGAAATTCCTTTCTGCCATCCCTTTCTGACCTCAGCGGCAGCATCATTTACGCCTGACTCATCCGAATATTCATGTCCGGGAGAAAACGGCCCTTCAGATGCTATACCTAACATGTCATTGGGCTTTCCGTCTGATAATACAATTAAAATTTTACGTCCGTATGATGTATTATCCATAATGTGAAGGGCAGTGCGCAATGCCATTCCGTCACGATTGAAACCGGCAGCACTGTAGCTGAAAATTTTATCATTGATATTCGTTTCATTATAGTCGCGAAAAAGATTCATAACAGTATAATTTCTCATACTGCAGAAGGAATATATTTTTACCGGAATTTTGCAATTTGTCAGGCTTTCAGCAATAATATATGCTTCCTCCGCAATCACCTCCTGCCTCTGAAGTTGTGATGCTGAAGCATCAAGCATAATGTCAACGGATATGTCGGGAATTTCATCCCTCTCAATCCTGATGAAAATCTTTTTGTCATCCACAACCGTTCTCCACACTTTTTCCGTATACAGCTTTCCTTCCTTGGATTTTAATGAATAAGAATAATTTTCAATGGCATTTTTAATCCTGTGGGTGAGCTTGATAATGTTATTGGTATTTTTAATATAGTTCTTGGAGTAATGTGCTTCATTTTTCTCTCTTTGTGCAGATGTCAGACTTTGGCGCAGTCTTGAAACCTCGTTATTCTCAAATTGTCCTCTGGTAAAATGAAGGTGACATTTTTCATGGTTATCACTGCAAAGCATACTTTCATATGCCTTGGTTCCTGATTCGCCAACCACGGAAGCTCCGAAATAGTTCTTTATGAATTCCCTTTCTCTTTTCTCTGATTTTTCTTTGAATTCAAACCACTTTGCAATTATTTTAGACTTTTGGTATGTATTTCCTTTGTTGTCGGCGAAAACAAACAGGTCCTCATCTCCGGAGGGTTTGCTCATTGATTGCTTTATGAAACCAAACTTATTTTTCCTTACCTTCTTTATATAAAATTCGTCATCGTATTCAGGTTTAAAGTATTTACTGATAATCAAATCCATCTGTCTTATCAACTGTTCTGTATTGAGTATCTCGTCAAAATTTAAATCATCTATCAGATTGCTGACGCTGTCCCTTATTTTCATATCGCTGCCTGTAATACTACCGAAGTATGCTGCGGCTATTTCATCAAACAGCTCCGCACCATCCTGATTTTCTACAGCTTTTTTTATACAGTCATGGCGAAGCTCTTCTAATGCAACCCTGTCCTTGCTGTCCTTATTAAATACAAAGCCCTCCATTCCGAGCATCATTACCTTCTGATAAAAAATATAGTCGCTGTCATACCTGAATTTAAGGAAAAAGTCACTTAACATATTGTAGTCAAAATATCTGTAAACAGCGCCGATTATATAATTCCAATACAAATCAGCCCTGCCCTCACGATTGTACACTATGAGCTCGGGTTCCAGGGAATAATTTTTTGAAGCATTCCATATAATATTCAATGCCCTTTGTTTTTCGTTGAGCCTCTTTTCCATAAACTTGTTCCTCTGATAGAAAGTTACAGCTTATTATATCCCCGGTTCAGCAAATTTTCAAGCCGATAAAACTATATGAAATTTAGTGTTTACATGTCAAATAAATAGGTATAAGTATAGAAAGAATTATAGATAGTGTAAAGTAGTCTATGAAAAACAAGGTCAAAAGAAAGAGACCAAAAGCACCTAGAAAATCGCAAAGAATTAC
>NZ_JACBNQ010000017.1 GCF_013403245.1 Sedimentibacter hydroxybenzoicus DSM 7310
GAATTTATTGATATTATCGGAAACTTATACAAGCTTAGGAAGTGTTCTCTGAAACTTGACGGTACAAAGAAAAACCAACGTCCTTGCTTGAATTATCACATTAACAGATGTACGGCACCGTGTATGGGCAATATTGACTATAAGGAGTATCGTGAGGAAGTTAATAAAGCTATAAGTTTTTTGTCCGGCGGCGAGGAAGAGCTGATGAAGTCATTAACCGTAAAGATGAAGTTGGCTTCAGAAAAATTAGATTTTGAAGAGGCTGCTAAATACAGAGATCAAATAAGCTCCTTAAAAATAATATCCGAAAAACAGAAAATCGTTTCCGCAAATACAGCTATTGATCAGGATGTCATAGGAAGTGCAATAGGAATAGAAGAGGCGTGTATTCAGATTTTCTTTATACGTAACGGCAAAATAATAGGAAATGAACATTATTTGTTGACAAATATAGAGAATGAAACCAGAGAAGAAATTATAAGTTCATTTTTATCTCAATTCTATACCGGTACAGTATATGTACCTAAAGAAATTTACATAGAGACCGATATTGAAGACAGAGAGTTGTTTGAAAAGCTGCTGTCCGAAAAAAGAGGCAACAAAGTTTCTGTTAAAGTTCCTGCAAAAGGCGATAAAAGTATGCTTATAAAAATGATTAAGAAAAATGCCCTTGAAATATTAGAAAAAGGAAGCCAGAGAATCAAGAGAAATTTAGATGAAAGTCTTGAAGCTGTTAACGAGCTTAAGGATTTGCTGAATTTAAATGAAGTTCCTATAAGAATCGAAGCATATGATATATCCAATATACAGGGGGTAGAATCAGTTGGGTCCATGGTTGTTTTTGAAAGAGGAGTTCCAAGCAAAAGCAATTACAGACGCTTCAGAATAAAGACAGTAAACGGTCCAAATGATTACAAAAGTATGGAAGAAGTATTGGAAAGGCGAATTAACAGAGGCTTAGACCAAGGAGATTTAAAGGGCTTTAATAAAATGCCTGATTTAATATTGATTGATGGTGGTAAAGGACAAACAAATATTGCTGAAGAAGTTATTTATAATTTTGGATTAAATATTCCTGTTTGTGGAATGATAAAGGATGACAAGCATACCACAAGGGGCTTAATTTATCAAAATAAAGAAATTGAATTTAAAAAGACGGACAAAGTATATCGTTTAATTTACAGGATACAAGAGGAAGCACACAGATTTGCCATAGAATATCACCGTAACCTAAGGGATAAAACTTTGTTTAAATCAGAGCTTGATAATATTGAAAATATTGGAGAGAAAAGAAAAATAAATCTATTGAAAGAATTCGGTTCTGTTGAAAATATAAAAAATAAAAGTGTAGAAGAATTAGCTGATATTGACGGAATGAATATAAAAGCAGCGGAGTCAGTTTATAATTATTTCAGGAACAAAACTAAAAACAACGACGTCAAATAATGAGAAAAATGAAATATTGAACAATATTTAGAGGATGGTAGTATCATGCAATATGTAAAACTTGAGGATTTAGTCAGTTATATAGATTTAGAACCGATTTTTTATCCTGCGGATGTTCAGTCAAGAATTTATACTCCGGAAATTATAAGACCCGGTCTTCAGATGGCGGGATATTTTGATTGGTTTTCTTTTGAGAGAGTTCAAGTAATGGGTAGGGCTGAAATGTTCTATTTAAGTACTTTAGACGAAGATATCAGGAAACAGAGGTTAGATAAATTTTTTAGTTATCCTATACCGGCTTTGATTGTTGCTAACGACATGGCAATTGATGAGTTGTTAATTTACTATGCAAAGAAATATAAAAGACCGGTTTTTAAATCTAATCAAAAGACCGATAAGTTAGTAAACATATTGATTAACTTTTTGGAAGAGGAATTAGCTGAAGAAACAACATTGCACGGTGTATGTCTGGAAGTATATGGAGTAGGTGTTTTAATAAAAGGTAAAAGCGGCATAGGTAAAAGCGAAACTTCACTTGAGCTTATTAACAGAGGACATAGGTTAGTAGCGGATGATGCCGTTATAATCAAAAAACTTGATAATAATTTAAAGGCAACGTGCCCTGAGCTTACTCAGCATCTGATGGAAATCAGGGGTATAGGAATTTTGGATATTAAGCATTTGTTTGGTGTGGGCTCCATAAGAATTGAACAATTTGTTGAACTGGTAATAGAATTAGAAGAATGGGATCAAAATAAGGAGTATGACCGTATCGGCACAGATGAAGATTATACAGATATATTGGGTATAAAAATTCCTACTGTTGTCATTCCTGTAAGACCCGGAAGAAACACTTCGGCAATAGTAGAAGTAGCGGCTAAAAACTACAGACAGAAGCTGTTGGGTTATAATCCTCTTGAAACTTACAACAGAAAATTCAGAGGTTTATACAATTAATGATTTATAATAAATTTTGAATATTTACAATATTGTCAAAATTTATACTTTTATAACAATTTTATATCATCCTTACAATGATAAGCATTATAGGAAAAACGTTTCTTTAATAAAAGAATATATTGGGAATTGCATTAATAATTAATGCAATTTTTATTGTTGCATTTATAGTTTCTTTGCGATATAATCATTTTGTGTATTGATTTTTTTATACAATACTTATTAATGGTTACATTATATTTAATTAATTATTAAATAGGAGGATACATAAATGTCAAAAGTTATGAAAACTATGGACGGAAATACCGCTGCAGCGTATGTCTCATATGCGTTTACTGATGTTGCCGCAATATTTCCTATAACACCTTCTTCTAACATGGCTGAGCTTGCAGATGAATGGGCAGCCAACGGACAAAAGAATATTTTTGGCCAAACAGTTAAAGTTGTAGAGATGCAATCAGAAGGTGGAGCAGCAGGAGCAGTTCACGGCTCATTGCAGGCAGGAGCGTTAACAACTACTTATACTGCTTCACAGGGATTATTATTAATGATTCCAAACATGTATAAAATAGCAGGGGAATTGTTACCTGCAGTATTTCACGTTTCCGCAAGAGCAATTGCCGGTCACGCGTTATCAATATTCGGTGACCATTCAGACGTAATGGCTGCAAGACAAACAGGATTTGCCTTACTTGCATCAAGCAGCGTTCAGGAAGTTATGGATATAGGCGGTGTTGCTCATTTAGCTACACTTAAAACAAGAGTTCCGTTCGTACATTTCTTTGATGGATTCAGAACATCACATGAGGTTCAAAAAATTGAAGTAATAGATTATGATGATTTTGCAAAATTAGTTGATATGGATGCAATCAATGAATTCAGAGCAAGAGCATTGAATCCTGAGCATCCTGTTACAAGAGGAACAGCACAAAACCCTGATATATTCTTCCAGGCAAGGGAAGCTTCCAACAAATACTATGAAGCAGTTCCTGATATGGTTAATGACTATATGAAGGAAATGGAAAAGATAACAGGAAGAGAATACAAACCATTTAACTATTATGGAGCACCTGATGCTGAAAATATTATAGTTGCAATGGGATCAGTTACAGAAACTGCAAAAGAAGTTATAGACTTCCTAACTGCAAAAGGTGAAAAAGTTGGTATAGTAATCGTTCACTTATACAGACCTTTCTCTTCAAAATATTTCTTTGATGTATTGCCAAAAACAGTTAAGAAAATAGCGGTACTTGACAGATGTAAAGAGCCCGGCTCAATTGCTGAACCATTATTCTTAGACGTTAAATCTTTATTCTATGATAAAAAGGAACAACCGGTTATAGTTGGCGGAAGATATGGTTTAGGTTCAAAAGACACTACACCGGCTCAGATATTTGCTGTTTATAACAACTTAAAGGAAGAAAATCCAAAGAACGGTTTTACTATAGGTATAGTTGATGATGTAACATTTGCATCATTAGAAACTCCTGAACTTGTTAATACATCAGGTGAAGGCACACGTAGATGTAAATTCTGGGGACTTGGCTCGGACGGTACAGTTGGAGCTAACAAAGACGCCATAAAAATTATCGGTGACCATACTAACATGTATGCTCAAGGATATTTCTCATATGACTCTAAAAAATCCGGCGGTGTTACGGTATCTCACTTAAGATTCGGTAAATCTCCTATAAGATCGACTTATTTAATTGATGAAGCTGACTTTGTATCATTGTCACAACAATCTTATGTAGATAAATACGATGTGTTGACAGGACTAAAAAAAGGCGGAACATTCCTGCTAAATACAATTTGGTCAACAGATGAATTAGAGACAAATTTACCTGCAAAATATAAAAAATATTTAGCTGAAAAAGATATTAACTTCTATATAATAAATGCTACAAAAATTGCTCAGGAATTAGGACTTGGCAACAGAACAAACATGATAATTCAGTCAGCGTTCTTCAAATTAGCCGATGTTATACCTGTAGAAGATGCAGTAGAATATTTAAATGCTGCTATTGTTAAATCCTATGGCAGAAAAGGTGATGCAATAGTTGAAATGAACCAACAAGCAGTACAAAAAGGTATATCAGAATTAGTAAAAGTGCAGGTTCCTGAAAGCTGGAAAAATGCTAAAGATGAAGTAAGTGCAAACAGCGGACTTGCGGTACCATTTACAGAAGAAGAAAAACCTGATTTCATTAAAAATGTAGTTGACGTTATGAACAGACAAGAAGGCGATAGCTTACCTGTAAGTACATTCGACGGCATCGAAGACGGAACATTCCCAGCAGGAACTTCCGCATTTGAAAAGAGGGGAATAGCTGTTGAGGTTCCAAAATGGTTACCTGAAAATTGTATTCAATGTAACCAATGTGCTTTTGTATGTCCTCATGCAGTAATCAGACCTACATTGTTAAATGAAGAAGAAAAGAATAACGCACCTGAATCTTTTGGAACTATTAAAGCAATAGGCAAAGGATTAGAAGGATTAGAATACAGATTGGTTATAAGCCCGTTAGATTGTACAGGATGCGGAAACTGTGCTGATATCTGCCCAGGAAGGAAAAATAACAAAGCTTTAGTGATGAATCCAATTGCAGAAGAAGTTGGGGCAGGAGTTCCAAACTGGAAATATGCTACAGAAAAAGTTTCTATCAAAGATAGCTTAATGGATAAAGTATCTGTTAAAGGCAGCCAGTTCTGCAAACCATACTTCGAGTTCTCAGGAGCTTGCGCAGGTTGCGGAGAAACAGCTTATGTTAAGGCAATAACTCAATTATACGGCGATAGAATGATGATTGCAAATGCTACAGGATGCTCATCAATTTGGGGAGCTTCAGCACCTGCAACACCATACACAAAGGATGCTTGCGGAAGAGGTCCGTCATGGGCTAACTCATTGTTTGAAGACAATGCAGAATATGGATTCGGTATGGCAACTGCAGTAAGACAGATGAGAGACAGCATTCAGATATCTATCAACAATTTAATGGAAAAAGATATACCACAAGAATTAAAAGATGCTTTTGCTGCTTGGGAAGCAACCAAGAACAACGGTGAAGAATCAAGAGCAGCTTCAGAAAAAGTTTTAGCAGCTTTAGAAGGATTCACTCCATGCGAAGCATGTGCAAAAGATATTAAAAATATATTAGATAAGAAAGATTATCTTGTTAAGAAATCACAATGGATAATCGGTGGTGACGGCTGGGCATATGATATCGGATACGGCGGATTAGACCACGTATTGGCATCAGGCGAAGACGTAAATGTATTGGTACTTGATACAGAAGTTTATTCAAATACCGGCGGACAGAGTTCAAAAGCAACTCCGACTGCTTCCATAGCTAAATTTGCTGCATCAGGAAAGAAAATTAAGAAAAAAGATCTTGGCTTGATAGCTTCAACTTATGGTTACGTATACGTAGCACAGGTTGCTATCGGTGCTAACATGAATCAATTCTTAAAAGCAGTAAAAGAAGCTGAAAACTATGATGGACCATCATTGATTATAGCTTATGCACCATGTATCAACCATGGTATTAAAGCAGGTATGGGTAAGACTGTTGAAAGAGAAAAACTTGCAGTTGAAGCAGGATACTGGCATTTATACAGATTCAACCCGCTTCTTAAAGAAGAAGGCAAGAATCCATTTGTGTTAGATTCTAAAGCTCCAAGTGCATCATTCAAGGAATTCCTTGAAGGTGAAGTGAGATATGCTTCATTGAGCAGTTCATTCCCTGAAATAGCTGAAGAATTATATGCAAGAGCAGAAAAAGATGCAAAAGACAGATATGACAGCTATGTAAGAATGGCTGATATGAAATACTAAAATAAAAAAACTGTGGCAGTTCTATAAAGAACTGCCATATTTTTTTTCTTCGCGCTAAAGCCTTAGGACGACATAAATAGGGAACTGTTTTTGTATTATATCTGTAATATCCCCCAATCACAATTAGTGGTAAAATAATGGAAGAAATATATTGCTTGAATAAGGAGACTGATTATGGTTAAAAGAAAAATAAGTTTATTTATTGCAGTACTTATGTTGTTTTCAGTGCTTACGGGATGTACCGTAAATGAGCTTGGTTATTTAAATATGTCAAGTGAAATAAACAAGCTTACGCAGTATGAATTTAAAAATTCAACACAAATGGAAATATCCAAACTGATTACAGGAGGAGAAAAGAACTCTAAAATCGATGTTGAAATCAGTGGAGAGGCAAATATAGATGACATTAATGCAATGTATCTGAATATGGATGTTAAGATTAAGGTTGACGGAAAAGGAAATTCAGAGCCTGTTAAAATGATAATGGCAGATAATAAAATCTATGTTTCAAAAAATATAATAGCAGAGGTCTCAAAGCTTCAGGAGGATTTTGGATTCTACGGTTACAATGGGCTTGTTGCTGAAAAGATGCTTGAGGAGCTGAAAGATACAGAATATATAGTTGTTGCAGAAATGGATGATATTTACGGAAGCGTTTCGTACAAGGAAAACTACACGGTGTTGCTTGAAAGTGCTAAGGAATATTTAACCAATGCATTCAAGGGATTTGATTCCAAGCTTATAAAAAAGACAAGCAACGGCTATTCGATGGAGCTTACTGCTGAAAATGCAGTTGAATTTGTTGAAAGACTTGTTAAGTATGTAAGCGAAAACAAGGAGTTGGTATTTGACGAAACAATCAAATATCTTGAAAATATATATGCCGCTGTAGAAATTAAGGGAATGGAAGGCACTGTGGAAACTGAAGAAATAATAGCAGAGCTTGAAGGAATGAGAGAAGATTTCTATGATACAATAGATGAAATTGCTGAATTTTTTGAAACAGGTGAACAAAGATTATATGCAGGTATGCTTGACAGAAGCTACATTAAAAATGAAATATACAAAAAAGGCAGAGTATATGGACAGAGTATAGAGGGAGAATTGATATATGAGAGTATTATTTTTGGAAATATCAAATCTGAATCTGAAATTACGTCAAAGACAGTTAACAACGCTTCTGTTACAGAAAAAACAATATCTGTAGAAGAACTTGAAGAACTCTACGGTGTATTGGAAAACAAATATAATCCTGTTAATACTGTTGAGCTAAGTTGGAACAGCAATGACACTCAGGTATTCGTAGGTAAAATCAGATTGGATGGAGCAGCAGAATATGAATATGTGCAATTTGCAATTATAGAAAACAGAGCTTATTTACCGTTAAGGTATATAGGAGAAGCTTTCGGAGAGGAAGTTCAGTGGGATGATGCAAATAAAAAAGCATATGTTGTGAGAGGAACCGAGAAAATAGACATGACAGGTACCCTGATTGATTCAGCTACTATGGTTAAGATAAGAGATTTTGAGAAGCTTGGATATGTTATAGGATATGAACAGGAGTATGATTATTCTACTGCAACAATTACCAAGTAGGGATTTGTCGATTATCGCGCTGGAATATATTGTATAAATTAGTAAAACAAAAAAATAATTAAAACGGGGCGATTAAGCAAATATAGGCTTAATCGCTCATTTTGTATGTAAAATCAGAAAAAATTTTTTTATCTGTTGATTATTTACTATTGACACATGCTATGTTATAATTCTTATATTCTTTTTCCGGAAATGATTTCATAAATTAAATGCTTGGGTAATTGAAGTAAAACACCAAAATTAATTTGGAAGGTGAACATATGTTAAGCAATAATTTTTATATTTCAGAAAAGTATTTACAAAATATTTTATGTGAGATGAAGGAAATCGTTGATCAGGATTTAATTTTTATGAATACAGATGGGATTATCAAGGCAAGCACTGTTACCAGCCGCATAGGGAATGTGCATTATGGTGGTAAAAAGGTAGTTGAAACCGGCAGGGATTTAATGATTTACAGTGATCAAGAATATATTGGTGCAAAAAAGGGGATTAACATGCCGGTCAGGTTAGATGAAACTATAATTGGAGTTATAGGCATTACGGGTAACAGTGATGAGGTTATAAAGTATGTTAAAATTATAAAAAGACTGACTGAAATTTTTATCAAAGACGGTTATGCCAAGGATATTGAAAACAGCGAGATTAAAAAGGATAGAATGATTTTGGAATCTTTGTTGTTCAGCGAAACAAATATAGATCAGAATTATATTGCAAGATATGAGAATTTATTTGGAATTAAGAATAAAATCCCTCGTTTTGTTATTATTTCAACTATCATAGGGAATGAAAGCAAGATAGTAAGAAACATAGATGATGTGTTCAGAATATTTAGAGCTACTCTTAAAGGCAGCAAGACAATTATTTCTCTGACCGGGAATAATATAGTAATGATTTTAGAGAGTGATTCAACGGGCTATTGTAATGAACTTATTATCAAAGTAAAAAACGAAATAAAGAATAAGATTAACTTGAACATGAGATTCGGTATAGGAGATAAGCAAACCGAAATATCCAGACTTAGAATATCATATCTAAAGGCAATGGATGCATTAAAGTGGTCTAGTATCGTTACAAAGGAAAACGTTACATACTATGAAGACTTTGATATTGAGATTATTCTTAGCAAGATGCCTTCAACAGTTATGGATGAATATGTAGAAAAGCTGTTTTCTAAATTAGGAGCTTCAGAAATAAAAGATATGGGAAAGATTATAGAGTTGTATGAAAATCATAACGGTTCCTTAAAATTAATCTCTCAAGAATTATTTATTCACAAAAATACACTTCAGTATAAAATTAACAAACTACATGAAAAAACAGGATATGATATGCGAAACCTTAGACATTTTATGGCTTTGAGGATAGCTTTCATACTAAAAAAATATGTTTCATAAATAAGATTATGTGTTACGTAGAACATATGATGGGAAAGATAAATGGTTTTTAGACCATTTATCTTTTTTTTAGTACAACATATAATTATTAACAGAAATCGTTTCCAAACATTATTTTAATTACAAAACATTTAAAAGGTAAAAAAATAAAAGCTGTAAATACGTTTTAACGAATTTGATTATTAAGTATGGAGGTCTAAATGAATATAACAGTTTGTATTAAGCAAGTACCGAGTACATCAGAAGTAGAAATTGATGAAAAAACCGGAAATTTGAAACGCGATGGTGTGGATTCAAAAATTAATCCATATGATTTGTATGCAATTGAAGAAGCCATAAGACTTAAAGAAAGAACTCAGTCTACTGTAAACGTAATGACCATGGGACCAAATCAAGCAGTGTCAATTTTGAAAGAAGCTTACACAATGGGTGCAGATAACGGATATCTGATTACTGACAGAAAATGTGCAGGTTCTGATGTTTTAGCTACTTCAAAAGCGTTATCTGAAGGCATAAAAAAGATTGGAGAAACAGATTTAATTATATGCGGTAAACAAACAACTGACGGAGATACGGCTCAGGTAGGAGCAGCAATTGCAGAATTACTGGATATTCCACATACTAATAATGTGCTGAAAATTATAGAGATAAATAATGATTTCATAATTGTTGATGTAGATATGCCTACTATGATTCAAACTATTAAAATTAAGCTGCCTTGCTTAATTTCAGTTGAGAAAGACTTGAATCAGCCTAGATTACCATCCTATAGATTGAAAAAGGCTACAAAGGATAGAGATATTGTGACACTCGGTGTTGAAGATTTTGAAGATACAGATGAACAGAAGTATGGTTCCAATGGGTCTCCGACCAGAGTTGTAAAAATTTTCCCGCCTGTGGCTAATGATAGTACAGAAATATGGAAAGGTTCATCTGAAGAATTATCAACAAGGATAGCAGAAAAGATATCAGAACTTAAAATTTTATCTTAGATAGGAGGTATGCAATGGCTAGAATAGATATTAATCAAAATATAAAAATCAATGAAATTAAAGGCGAGGAAATTGTAAAAATCTGCCCTTTTAATGCAATTGAATATAAGAATGGAAAGCTGGACATTAACAGCGCATGTAAGATGTGTAAAATATGTGCAAAACAAAAACCTGAAATATTTACATTTATTGAAGAGGAACAGACTGAGATAGACAAGTCTCTTTGGAATGGAGTAGTAGTGTATGTTGAACATACATGCGGCAATGTACATCCTGTCACTTTGGAGTTATTAGGCAAGGCAAGGGAATTAGCTGATAAAATCGGGCACGAAGTCCTTTGCTTATTTGCAGGATACAATATTAAAGAAGCTGCAGAGGAACTTTTACACTTTGGTGCAGATAAAGTCTTTGTTTATGATAACAAGGAACTGGAAGATTATAGAATCGAGCCTTATGCCGCAGTATTTGAAGACTTTATAAATAACAACAGCCCTTCAGTAGTATTGGTAGGGGGAACAACGGTTGGCAGAAGCTTAGCTCCGAGGGTTGCAGCAAGATTCAGTACAGGCCTGACCGCAGACTGCACAAGCTTGGAAATTGAAGAAAATACTGATTTAATACAAATAAGACCTGCATTTGGTGGAAACATCATGGCTAAAATTAAAACACCAAATAACAGACCTCAGTTTGCAACCGTCAGATATAAGATATTTTCTGCAATAGACAGAGCAGAAGAAGCAAAGGGACATATAGTCTGTTGTGATATACCGGTAGAATTGCTTGCTTCAGGCATCAGCATTTTAGACAGAAAAGAAAAGCCTAAAGCAAAATATATAGAGGATGCGGATGTTTTAGTAGTAGCAGGTAACGGAGTTAAAAAGGAAGAAGACTTGGCTATGATAAAAGAGCTTGCTGACAAATTAGGCGGCATGGTAGCAAGTACCAGACCATTGATTGAAGCCGGATGGACAGATCCAAAATCACAAATCGGATTATCCGGAAGAACCGTAAAGCCGAAACTAATCATTACGTGTGGAGTAAGCGGGTCAGTTCAATTTATAGCAGGAATGAAGGGTTCTGAACAAATTATTGCCATAAACACAGATCCAAAAGCGCCAATATTCAATGTTGCCAATTATTCAGTTATCGGTGATATATATGAAATTGTACCTCAATTGATTGAAAAAATAAATGCTATGGATAAAGTTAGTGTTCTGGGAGGAGGAATAGCATGTCAAACATCATGAATAAATATAAGAAAATCGATACTTCAGATATTGAATTTTTAAAATCAATAGTAGACGAAGACAGGATTCATATAGGTCAGGAGAATATACATCACGATTACAGCAGAGATGAACTGGCAGGGATAGAAAGGTATCCTGATGTATTGATGCATCCTGTTAATGCTGAAGAAATTTCAAAAATATTAAAGTATGCCAATGAAAAATTAATACCGGTAACTACAAGAGGTCAGGGTACAGGCCTTGTGGGAGGAGCCGTTCCTTTATGCGGCGGTATTATGATCAGTACGGAAAAAATGAATAAAATACTTGAGATAGATGAAGAAAATCTTACAGTTACAGTTGAGCCAGGCGTCTTACTTATGGAGTTAACCGCCTTTGTTGAATCTAATGATTTGTTTTATCCTCCGGATCCCGGTGAAAAAAGTGCTTCAATCGGAGGTAATATATCTACAAACGCAGGCGGTATGAGAGCTGTGAAGTATGGTGTAACCAGAGATTATGTAAGGGGCATGGAGTTTGTTTTGCCCGATGGAGAGATAATGAATTTCGGAGGCAAAATCGTTAAGAACAGCTCGGGATACAGCTTAAAAGATTTTGTTGTCGGGTCTGAAGGTACTCTTGGAGTAGTAAGCAAGCTGATTTTAAAGTTACTGCCGAAACCAAAGTATAAATTAAGCTTGCTGATTCCTTTTAAAGACTTAACTTCGGCAATTAAGACTGTACCTGAGGTTATTAAGTCGAAGAATATACCTACAGCCATAGAATTTATGCAGGGAAATGTTATATTAGCAGCTGAAGAGTTTTTGGGAAAGAAATTTCCGGACAATTCATCCGATGCATACCTGTTGTTGCAATTTGACGGAAACTCAAAGGATGAAATAGAAGCAGCATACGAGAAGGTCGCAGAAATCTGCTTAAATTGCGGTGCGTTGGATGTCCTTATTTCTGATACAGATGAAAGACATGATTCAATCTGGTCTGCAAGAGGGGCTTTCCTGGAAGCAATTAAGGCTTCTACTACTCAAATGGATGAATGTGATGTTGTGGTTCCTAGAAATCGAGTAGCAGACTTTATTATATATACTAATGAATTACAGAAGGAGTTTGATTTAAGAATCAGTAGTTTTGGTCATGCCGGAGACGGTAACCTCCACGTCTATATTTTAAGAGATGAAATGGATGAAGAAACATGGAATAAGAAAGCTGCGTGTGTATTTGAAAAAATGTACGGCAAGGCTTTTGAAATGGGCGGAGCAGTATCGGGTGAACACGGTGTTGGATTTGCCAAATTACCGTATTTAGAAGAAGAATTCGGAGAAGCAGGTATGAAGCTTTTTAGAGGAATTAAATTAGCTTTTGACCCAAATGAAATAATGAATCCCGGTAAAATAGGCTCAAATTTCAGAGTGAAGTTGTACAGTTAAATAGCTTAGGCTATTTAACTGTTGCAAATATAAAAAGGAGGGTAATAAATGTACGTATATGCGTTAGTTGGAGCAATACCTATTGTAATTACAATTGCGTTAATGGTTGGATTTGATTGGCCTGCAAAAAGAGTTATGCCTTTGGCATGGCTGTCAGCAGTAATATTAGCTTTTAGTGTATGGAAGATGCCGCTTGATTGGGTGGCAGGTGCTACTGTTTTTGGTGCCCTTAGTGCCTTTAATATTTTGGTTATAGTATTTGGTGCTATTTTGCTGATGAATACCCTTGGAAACAGCGGAGCCATGAAAGTAATAAGCAGTGGTTTTTATGGTATATCTCCTGACAAAAGAATACAAGCAATAATTGTAGCCTTTCTGTTTGGATCATTTATTGAGGGCGCTGCAGGATTCGGAACACCGGCTGCTTTGGCCGGACCGTTGCTTGTGGGGTTAGGATTTCCGCCATTAGCAGCTGCAATAGTTGCTTTAATTTCCAATAGCACACCTGTTACTTTTGGAGCTGTTGGTACACCTATTTTAGGAGGAACCTCTACCTTATTAAATCCCGAAACTATAGCAGAAATAGAAGCGGCAGGAATGACATCAGCAGAATTTTTGCATAATGCAGGAATATGGGCTGCAATTCCTCATTCAGTAATGGGTATATTTATTCCATTAATACTAGTAATGGTACTTACAAAGTTATTTGGTAAAAACAAATCTTTTAAGGAAGCATTTGAGGTTGCACCGTTTGCAATATTTGCCGGAATGTCTTTTGTAATACCTTATCTTTTAATTGCAATATTCTTTGGACCTGAATTACCTTCTTTGCTCGGTTCATTAATCTCACTGGTTATTGTTGTATCGGCAGCGAGAAAAGGTTTTCTATGTCCGAAAAATATTTGGGATTTTGAATCTCAGGATCAGTGGGACAGCAAATGGAGATCTAACAAAGAAGTTGCTTTAACAGAGTCGGAGATTGAAAAACCAATGAGCTTGTTTAAAGCATGGCTGCCATACCTACTGGTTTCATTGATACTGGTAATAAGCAGAGTTTCTTCCTTTGGACTTAAAAACATATTGACCGGACTATCTATAAATGTTACGGGTATTATGGGAACAACATTAAATTTCTCATTTCAATATTTATACGTACCGGGTTCAATATTCATAATAGTTTCAATTATCACCATTCTCCTTCACGGTATGAAATCTGATGTCGTCAAAAAAACATGGACACATTCATTTAAGCAGGTTATACCTGCAGCAATTTCTCTTGTATTTGCAATATCAATGGTTCAGATCATGTTAAACTCGGGTAATAACAACTCCGGATTGATTGGTATGTTAAACTCTATGTCAACTGCAGTTGCTGAATTATTCCAAGGAGTATGGCTGGTATTTGCACCTTTCATAGGAGGCTTGGGAGCTTATATGGCAGGCAGTAATACAACATCTAACATACTGTTTTCAGCTTTCCAATACAATGTTGCAAGTCAGGTAGGATTGTCAAGATTAATCACACTTGGTCTGCAGTCTTTAGGTGGAGCTGCAGGCAATATGATTTGTGTCCATAATGTTGTGGCTGCAAGTACAACAGTTGGTTTGCTGGGTAGAGAAGGTAAAATTATAAGGACAACTTTAATTCCATTTGCAGTATACTGTGTAGTTGCCTTTATTGTCGCTTATATAGCAAGTGCTCTTGTTCCGGGATTATTCTGATATATAGGTTATATAATTGAATTAAAAATTGTTATTGGGACAGTTTTAATCAGGACTGTCTCTTTTTGTCTTTTTTGAAAAGTTAGACAGGAAAAAAACAATGTATATAAATCTAATGACATTATGGTATAATGCATATATCATACCATCGCCTTGACAATGCAAGCGAGCTTGCGCTGTACTCGGCTCAGGTATGATATAATGTTAAGGACTATTTATAAGGACTAGAAAGAGGCAATAATGAAACATATTAAACAATTTGCAATAATACTTTTAATAACATTTTTGGGAGAATCTTTGCATAAATTTATTTCCCTCCCCATCCCATCCAGTATATATGGACTTTTGATAATGCTTATCTGTCTGCAAACAAAAATTTTAAAATTAGAGCAGGTTAAAGAAGCGGGAAATTTTTTGCTTGAAATAATGCCCGTTATGTTTATACCCTCGGCTGTCGGATTAATCAAAATATGGAGCAGTATTACAAATGTTGTAATACCCATAGTATTTGTAGTTTTGTTTACGACGATTCTGGTTATGGTTACAACAGGCAAAATGGCTGATTTTATAATCAGCAGGAACAGGGGTGAAGACAAATGAGAGAGGTTATAAATAATTCGGTTTATTTTGGTGTTGCTATAAGCTTAATATCATATATCATAGGTTTAATGGTAAAGAAAAAATTCAAATATAATATTTTGAACCCTTTGTTGATTGCTATAATAATTGTTATAGTAATATTAACTACCTTTGATATAGACTATGACACCTATAATCAAGGCGGCGAATATATAAACTTTTTGTTGACACCTGCAACTGTATGTTTGGCAATTCCTTTATATCATCAGCTTGACTTGCTGAAGAAAAATTTCAAGGCAATTATGGCAGGTATTTTGGCAGGCTCATTCTCAAACCTTATAGGTATTTTTGCCCTGTCTTTAATGTTCAAATTTACCCACGAAATATATGCTTCACTGCTGCCTAAATCTATCACTACAGCAATAGGGCTTGCCGTATCAGGAGAAATAGGGGGCATACCGACCATAACGGTTGTGTCTATATCACTTACGGGTATATCAGGTAACGTGATAGGTGAAAGTGTATGTAAGCTGTTCAGAATTAAAGATCCTATATCTGTGGGATTGGCGCTTGGTACTGCATCACATGCTGTAGGAACAGCAAGAGCCCTGGAATTAGGAGAGATAGAGGGAGCAATGAGCAGTCTCTCAATTGCTGTAGCCGGTCTAATAACCGTGGTACTTGCCCCGATATTTGCTAATTTTTTGTTGTAGGTATTTTGGAGGTCAATAGTAACTAATTATTATATATATAAAAATCGACAGAAGAAAAGGCAAGAATAATCTGTATTAAATCGAATTTACTTACTCTATACCTCCACTATTTAAAAAACTTGATAAATTTAAAACATCTTCTCTATCTTCGCAAGGTGCTGAAATTCTGTAACTTGAAGATCCATTTCCACTATAAAAGAAAGGCACAAAAGTAATTTTTGATAATTTCTTATCTAAATAAATCATAAAATATACATTGTTTTCAAATTCATCAAACAGATTGCTTTTATCATTAAAATTCCATAAAATATTCTTACTCTCTTTATCTAAAGTTAATCGTATTGTTTTACGCACTTTATCAAATATTACTTTTTGCGGTAATTCAAGTATACTATCATTTATAGATATTGTACCATAAAAAGATTCGGGCTGAAGTAGAAAATTCTTCTTTACAACACCATCAATAACGACATTAACTTGCTCATTAAAGTCTAAATTATTACGATCGATGTATAACCCTTTAAGTGATGTATTTATATACATTGGACTATACGCGATATAGATAAGTAAAAAAATAGCAACCACAAATATTATAACTAAAACTTTTTCTCTCATATATATCCCCAAATAAAGATTTTAGTAAAATTAGTACTATATTTAAATTCTACAATAAGAGGCAACATTTTTCAACCTTTCTATCTACCCATATCACTTTTATTAAAAAAATATTGTTAACTTTTTTTAATAATTTTTGCAGCAAGTCCTATCCTTTAGTTAAAATTGCTCACGCGGTGAGTATATGATTAAAACATTTTCCTTTTTATTATTGATAATACGTGTTAATTGCAATATAATAAGTTAATAAACTTTTTTACAAAAGCGGGTGAATAATATGAAAATAAGAATAAAAGAAGCTGCGGATATTTTAAATGCGGGATATATGGATTTTGTCGATGTGGATAAGTACATAAGAGGTGTTAGCATAGATTCAAGAAAGGTTTCCGAGAACAATTTATTTGTTCCTATAAAGGGAGCTACGACAAACGGTCACAGTTATGTAAAGGATGCAATAAAGGGTGGAGCTATAGCAACGCTCTGGAATAAGGATGAACCTGATCCTCCTACTGATATTGCCGTTATTCTGGTTGATGATACTGTAAAAGCTTTGCAGGAGTTATCATTGTTTTACAGAAATACATTGAAGGCTAAGATAGTTGGGGTTACCGGCAGTAACGGAAAGACATCCACCAAGGATATCACGGCAAGCATATTGGCCCAAAAGTTTAAAACTCAAAAAACCACGGGAAATTATAATACGGAAATAGGTGTGCCGTATACATTGCTTAGCCTTGATGAAGACTGTGAGGTTGCTGTAATAGAAATGGGTATGGAGAAAAAGGGAGAAATTGACTTTTTAACAAGACTGGTTCAGCCGGACATCGGAATTATAACGAGTGTCGGACTTGTGCATATAGACAATTTCCCTTCCATAGAGGAAATAGCAAAGGAAAAGCTTGATATTGTAAACGCTATTAAGGAAGATGGATTGTTTATATATTTTGGAGATGATCCTTTAATAGAAGATACTGTAAATAAAGCAGCTGTAAAAGAAAGCATAAGAAAAGAAACATTCGGATTGAATGATACCAATACCTTATATTTGAGAGAGTTTCATGAGGACTTAGACGGTATAACATTAAGGGTAAGCGATGAAGAATTTGACGAGCTTCACGTTGATATACTCGGGAAGCATCAGGCGTTAAATACAATGGCAGGTATACTTGCAGCAAAAGAGCTTGGAATGAATCCTGAAGAAATTCGTCAAGGACTGCTGAAAATAGAAAAAACGGGCTTGAGAAATGAAATAATTAGCATAAAAAATTGTACAATTCTCAACGATTGCTATAAATCTAATCCGGTAAGCATAAATGCCGCTTTAAATATTTTTGAAATGTTTAAAGCAGATAAACGGATTGTTGTCCTGGGGGACATGTTAGGATACAGGGAAATGAGCTACGACATGCACTACAATGTCGGAAAAGATTTGAGTTCATTTAATATAGATGAGTTAGTAACAATCGGCCAGGAAGCAAAAAATATGGCGAAGGGTGCGAGAGAAAATACAGGTATAAAAAGCATCGTGGAATTTGATACTAAGGAAGAAGCAACAGAATATTTAAAGAAATATATAAATGAAAACTGCTCTATAATGATTAAAGGTTCCAGGTTTTTAAAGCTTGAATATATAGCAAATACACTAAAGGATTTGGAGGAAAAAGATGAAAAGTAAATTGGCAATATTGTTTGGGGGCAAATCCGATGAGTATTCAGTTTCGCTGCATTCCGCTGCAGCTATAATTAATAATGTACCCGAGGAATTGTTTGATACAATATTTATTGGAATAACTCAGGAAGGAAAATGGTTATTGTATGAAGGAAGTGCCGATAAGATAAATGATGACACATGGCATAAAGAAAAATTAAGTCCTGTGCTGTTGAATATGGGAGATGATTTCAAGGGCTTTATAAAGCTTAATGAAAAAGATAATACATTTGAAAGAATAGAAATTGACTGTATATTTCCGGTGCTTCATGGCAGGAACGGAGAGGACGGAACTATTCAGGGTCTTTGCCAGATGACAGACATACCGTTTGTAGGATGTGACATGACTTCTTCGGCAGTTTGTATGGATAAGGAATTTACACATATTATTTGTGAAGCTGCAGGTATAAAAACAGCTCCATACGTTGCGGCCACAAACAGCAGCAAATTAAATATCAAAAATTTATATGATGAAGTTGTTGAAAAGTTTTCAATTCCAATATTTATTAAACCGGCAAATAACGGCTCTTCCATAGGAATAAGCAAAATAAGAAACTATGATGAGTTTGAAAGAGGAATAATGGAAGCGTTTCAATTTGACAATAAGGTTGTTATTGAGAAGGGAATAGACGGCTTTGAAATAGGCTGTGCAGTTGTGGGAAACGAAGATTTAATAATCGGAGAAGTGGATGAAATAGAAACTAAGAATGATTTTTTCGATTATGTTGAAAAATACAGTCAGCATAATTCTAAAATTCATTGTCCCGCACGAATCAGCGATGAATTAAAAGTAAAAGCTAAAATAATAGCCGAAAAGACCTACAAGGCGCTTGGCTGCAAAGGCTTGGCAAGAGTTGATATGTTTGTAACCACAGACAACAGAATAATATTGAATGAAATTAACACTATACCCGGTCTGACTGATTTAAGCAGATACCCGTCCATGCTCAGAAAAATAGGTATAGAATACAAGGATTTAATAGTTAAGCTGGTGGAACTTGCGTTAGAACTAAATTAGCAATTTAAGCTATTGATAACATTGGAAAGTAAGTCTTAAACAATAGTTAAAAAACTTTTATGAAATTTGAACTACTCCTTCTTGGTTATATACAAATATTTAAACTAAGAAGGTAATGTTCATTGCGTTTTGTGCCTTGAGTGTAACGAAAGGATTGAATATAATTATGAAAAAAAGGCTTGGTATTGTTACTTCGAGTAAAGATGTTGGTAGTGAATACAAAAGACAATTACTTAAGGTTTTTAATGATGATATAGAGGTATTCAATTATTCTTTTGATATAAATAATGTAAAAGATATTAATAATATTGATGTTTTACTCATAAGCACTTATTCCCAATATGAAGTTATTAGAAAAGATATAGATAAGAATATTCCCGTTGTCATAGCAAAACTAACTCTTTCAAAAAAAGGTTATAATATGCTAAAGGATAACGTTATTGATAATAAAGTGATGTTGGTAAACCTGAGTTTTGAAATGTGTATTGAGACAATAGCCTTACTTTATCAACTTGGTTTTGATGATTATGAACTGGTACCTGTATTTCCGAATATGAAGGCAGTACCTGATTTAAAGACAGCTATTACAACCGGTGAAAAGAGATATGTTCCGGATGGAGTAGAAACAGTGATAGATTTGGGACATAGAGCTATAGATAAGAATACTTTGGTTGATATCGCTATAAAGCTTCAAATGGAAAATGTACTTACAGACAGAAGGATACTTGATTATTTTGATGAACTTGTTTCGTCAGATGAAGGGTTTGAATTTTTGATTAGTAAATCAAGAACACTAAAAAATCAGTTCAACACCTTGTTATCTATTATGAACAAGGGTGTTATTGGCGTGAGTGAGGATGCTGTTATTGAAAGCTTTAATGAAAATGCCAGAAAACTTATTGGTAAAAGCACTGCATACATTGGTAAACATATTACAGAAGTATTACCTGAGATTGAGTTTGAACAGTTTTTAAAGACAAAAAAACAAATCATTAATAAGTTAGTTAAAATAAATGAAAACAATATTACAATGTCCATATTTCCTGTTTCTGGTTTAAATGAAAAAGACGGATTAGATAATGGTGCGTATGTTATTATAGAAAGCTTTGAATCCCAGGAAAACGCACAAAATATGTTGAGGCTGCAACTGGCAAATAAAGGACATATAGCTAAATATGATGTTACAAATATAATTGGTAAAAGCAAAGAAATTGAAGAGGTTAGAAAATTAGTCATTCGCATGGGAAAATCTAAATCGGGGGTTTTAATTACGGGAGAAAGCGGAACAGGCAAAGAACTGGTTGCTCAGGCTATTCATAATGCTTCGTCTATAAAAGATAAACAGTTTGTGGCCATTAATTGCGCCGCGCTATCTCCTAGTTTATTGGAAAGTGAACTTTTTGGATATGAAAGTGGAGCTTTTTCAGGAGCTTTAAAGGGTGGTAAAATAGGCATTTTTGAACTTGCAAACAATGGTACTCTTTTTCTTGATGAAATTGGTGAAATGCCAATAGACTTACAAGTTAGACTGCTAAGAGTAATACAGGAGAAAGAGGTTATGCGTGTGGGCGGAAGTATGATAATAAAAGTCAATGTGCGAATAATTGCAGCTACAAACAAGAATTTATATGAACAGGTGGAAAAGGGCCTTTTTAGAAAAGATTTATATTTTAGATTGAATGTCTTGCCTATTAACATACCATCTCTTGGAGAAAGGGTTGAAGACATTAGTGTATTGTTTGATTATTTTAAGGAAATGAATGGCTGTAGATTTGAATTATCTACAGAAGTAATAAACTTTATGAGAAATTATATTTGGCCGGGCAACATCAGAGAACTTCGAAACTGCGTGGAATATTTTGATAATATTGGAGTCAAAATTATTACTTTGGATCATTTACCATATCATATGAAGACTTTTATAAAAGGAACTGTAAACAAAGAAAATGTTATCACTTTATTAAATTTAACAAGTAATGAAAGCTTTGTCTTGAGTCAGTATTACAATGCATTTAAAGATAGAGTGAAGCTTGGAAGAAAAAGCATATCCAAGAAAGCCTTTGAGAACAACATATTTTTAAGCGAATATGATGTAAGAAGAATTTTAACGAATTTAAGTAGTTGTGGATATATTAACGTAGCTGTCGGACGTGGTGGTAGTACAATAACTAAAAAAGGTATAGAGTTACTTGAAAGCACGGAATAAGGAGTATGAACAAAAAGGGTTATATGGTGACATAGTCACCATATAACCCTTTTTGTGGAGATGTTAAAAAATATAAATATTAAAAAGTCCTTATGATTACTGTGTCTTAATTCACTATATTATAATTAAATAATTGGCATATAATTTGCTATTATGTATATGAGGAGGAAAAGTTAGTGAAATTCAGTTAGAAAAAAATATAATATTATTAGGAGGTCTTATGTCTAAAATTACCGCAAAATCTGTATTAAAATCTTATAAATCAATGATATTTCTGATTATTGGTATTACAATCGGTTGTATTATAGGTTTGGTATATGGTGAAAAGGCAAAAGTGCTGGAGCCATTTGGTCAAATATTTTTAAATTTTATGTTTACAGCTGTAGTACCGCTTGTGTTTTTTAGCCTATCAAGTTCCATAGCAAAAATGTCAAACATGAAACGACTTGGCAAGATACTTAGTAACACTATAGCAATATTCTTTATAACAGGAATTATAGCTTCTATATTTATTATTGCTGTAGTGACAGCTATTCCTCCTGCTGAAGGAGTAAGCATCGATATGGGTGTTTATGAAGAATCATCACAAATGAACATGTTGGATCAAGTAGTAAAGGCACTTTCTGTAAGTGACTTTAACTTGATATTATCAAGAAATGCAATGTTACCTCTCATAATTTTTGCAATGACATTTGGCTATTGTATTAGCTATGTAAGCAAGAAAAGAGGCCTAATTAATAATCCTGTGGTTGATGTACTTGATATTTGCTCTGATGCATTAATGAAAATGATAAATATTATTATGCTTTATGCTCCGGTTGGCTTGGGTGCATATTTCGCATCTTTGATTGGAACCTATGGATCGGAGCTTTTAGGAGCATATACTAAAGCAGTAGTAATGTTCTTTCCTATCTGCATATTCTATTTCTTATTAGCATTTACTGCATATGCTTATTATGCAGGCGGGGTTAAAGGTGTTAAACTATTTTACAAATATATTTTTCCGGCTGTTATAACATCATTAGCGACGCAAAGTTCTATAGCCACATTACCTACAAATTTAGCAGGAACTAAAAAAATGGGTGTACCTGATGATATAGCAGATATTGTATTGCCATTGGGGGCAACAATACATATGGATGGTACAGCACTGACCACACTGATGAAAATTGCTTTTTTATTTGGAATTTTCAATATGCAATTTTCAGGATTAGGAGTATGGGCTACTGCAATTGCATTATCGGTAATGAGTGGAGTAGTAATGAGTGGAATTCCTGGTGGTGGAATGATGGGGTCCTTAATTATCGTAGGGTTCTATGGATTTAATACAGAAGTAATACCTATAATAGTTACTATTGGTTTGTTGACTGATGCCATAGCTACAATGATTAATGCAACTGGTGATGCCGTAGCAGCAATGATGGTTACTAAAAGAGTTGAAGGCAAAAACTGGGTTGATAAAATATATGATGAACAAAATATAGAAGTAGAGGTTACTATTTAGTATGTTTAAGGAAGGGTGACACACCTCTTTTTCACAGGGCAAGTCTTTGTAGGACAGGAGGAATGTCACCAATTAGGAGGAGGTAGTATGTATAATTTAGATTTGACAATTGATAGAAGCAACACATGTTCGGTGAAATACGAAGAAATGGATCTCAAATTTGGACATAAAGATCTTTTGCCATTTTGGGTAGCAGACATGGATTTGAAATGTCCTGACTTTATGATAGAAGCTTTAGTGAAAAGAGCACAACATGGCGTGTTTGGTTATACAAAAAGAATGCCGGAGTTCTACGATGCAATCATAAGCTGGTTAAAAATCAGGCATGATATAGAGGTATCAAGAGATGACATTGAATACGGGCCGGGAGTGGTGTTTTTACTTAATATAATGATTCGTAAATTTACTAAACCCATGGATAAAATAATCATGCAATCTCCGGTTTACTATCCGTTCAAAAATATCATAGAAGGCAATAACAGAGTTATAAGTGATAATACGTTAAAATTCGACCATGGTAAGTATATGATGGATTTTGAGGATCTCGAAGAAAAGGCGAAAGATCCAGATTGCACAATGATGATTTTATGCAGTCCACATAATCCAGTGGGAAGAATTTGGACTAAAGAAGAACTCATTAAAGTCTCTGATATATGTCTTGCAAATAATGTGTTACTGGTTTCTGATGAAATACATTTTGATTTGGTTTTTAAAGGTAACAAACATATCTCTGTGGCAAATTTAGAAAAAAAATATAAAGATAATTCTATTGTCTGTACAGCACCTAGCAAGACATTTAACATAGCAGGTCTACACTCAGCATATTGTATCATTTGGGATAGGGAACGAATGGATGCATACAGAAAAGAATTGGGATTGTTGGATCTAAACCGTTCCAATATATTCAGCAGAGAAGTTACACAAGTTGTTTATGAACAAGGTGCAGAGTATGTAGATAATTTGGTTGATTTTCTTGAAGAAAATATGAATTATGTTTATAACTTTATATGTGAGAATATAAAAGGAATCATTCCTTATAAAATGGAGGCTACCTATCTTATGTGGCTGGATTGCAGAGGATTAGGATTGGATGATGATGGTATTGATGATCTATTCTTCAACAAAGCAAAGATAGCATTAGATAGTGGACGATGGTTCGGAGAAGCGGGCAACGGATTCATGAGAATTAATATAGCGTGTCCGAGATCAATGCTTGTAGAAGGAATGCATAGGTTAAAAACAGCTGTTGAAAATTTACAAGGAGCAGAAATATGAAATTTAATACAAAGACAATACACTTTGGAGAAGTTCGTGACAAACAATTTGGTGCACATATTACACCAATATATCAAACTTCTACATTTATATTTGATGATTGCGCGCAAGGCGGAGATAGGTTTGCTGGTAGAGATGATGGGTATAAATACACAAGATTAGGGAATCCGAATACTCATGAGATTGCTAGAAGAATGGCGGCTTTAGATGAAACAGATATGGGACTTTATACAAGCACAGGCATGTCGGCTGTATCTACAGCGCTTTTAGGACTTATGAAATCCGGAGATCATTTAATATCCTCAGACTGTATTTATGGAGGTACTGTTGGGGTTATTGATAAAGTGATAACATCATATGGAATTGAAGCAGATTATGTTAAAGTAAATGATTATGAATTGTTTAGAAAAGCATTTAAAACCAATACAAAGGTTGTATATATAGAGACACCGGCTAATCCTACACTTGAATTGATTGATATAAAAAAGGTAGCAGAAATAACTCATGAGAATGGAGCGGTGCTTATAGTAGACAATACATTTTTAACACCATATCTTCAAAGACCTATGACACTCGGTGCAGATGTTGCAGTTTATAGTGTTACAAAATATATAAATGGGCACGGAGATGTAGTCGGAGGAGTTATCACTGGAAAAAAAGAGTATATCAATAAAATCAATAATCCATATTTAGTGAATTTAGGCGGTACAGGCTCACCATTTGATGCATGGTTAGTTTCAAGAGGATTGAAGACATTAGGATTAAGAATGGACAGACATTGTTCTAATGCTATGGCTGTTGCAAAATATTTGGAAGCTAATCCTAAAGTGGCAGTTGTGTATTATCCAGGACTTGAATCCTTTCCTCAGCATGAACTTGCCAAAAAGCAAATGGACGATTTTGGCGGGATGATTGCATTTGAGTTAAAAGGTGGATTTGAAGCAGGAGAAAAATTATTGAATAATTTAAAAATAATATCACTTGCAGTAAGCCTTGGAGGCGTAGATTCACTCATACAGCATCCGGCTTCAATGACTCATGCTGCTGTCCCAAAAGAAGAAAGACTCAAAGGTGGAATAACGGATGGACTTGTTAGATTATCTGTTGGAATAGAAGATTTAGAGGATATAATTGAAGATATAGAAAAAGGTTTTGCCAAAGTTTAAGTATTTCATAGTACTATTGAATTACATCGATGTGCTCCCTTCAGGATAGACAATTTCTAACTATCTATCTTGAAGGGAGCACATCTTACTTTAAAATTATTTAATTATTTCTTCAGTCCTAAAATTACTCTTGCTTCGTCCGGAGTCGCCACTTCACGGCCGAATTCTCTTGAAAGACGTGCCAATCTTTCAACTAATTGGGCATTTGATTTTGCCAGAACTCCTTTAGAATAATAAATATTGTCTTCAAATCCTGTTCTTACATGACCGCCCAGCATTATAGCAGCCATGTTTAACGGAAGCTGGTATCTTCCAACGCCTGCTACAGTCCATGTTGAGCCGGCAGGAATTGATTCAACCATGTAAAGTAAATCTCTTAATTCTCCGCCCATTGCACCGGGTACTCCAAGAACAAAATCAAAATGCATAGGTGTGTTTATTATCCCCTTTTTAGCAAATCTCAGAGCTGTATCAATCATGCCTTTTTCAAAGCATTCCAATTCCGGCTTAACTCCAAGCTCATTCATTCTGTTTGCAAATATTTTGATATTTTCCTCAGTATTCATGAAAACATCATCCGCAAAGTTACAGGTTCCCATACTTAAGGTAGCCATTTCAGGACTCAATTCAATCGGCTGCATTCTTTGCTGCGGAGTATGCCATGTAGCTCCGCCTGTGGATGGCTGGAATATGATGTTGCACTTAGCTTCGATTTTTTCTTTGATTTGTTTGTAAACTTCATAGTCCTGAGTAGGATTTCCATCCTTGTCTCTTGCATGTACATGCACCATTGAGCAGCCTGCTAAATAGCATTCATATGCTGCTTCCGCAATTTCATCAGGTGTAAGCGGAAGATTTGGCTGTTGTTCTCTTGTTACCTCTGCTCCCGTAAGGCAAGCAGTAATTATTAATTTTTCCATAGTAACCTCCTATTAATCATTTTTTGCCTACTATTATTTTACAGTATTTGGCTGATATAGTCAATTACAATCAACCCAATATTCCCTTCATTACGATTGTTTTTACTTGCGTGAGCTCCTCTAGTGTTGAGCTTACACCCTCTCTGCCGATTCCGCTCATCTTGTATCCTCCGAATGCGATATCAGGATGTCTGTATCTGCCGTTGCCGTTCAGAACAACAGTGCCGCATTCAAGCTGATATGCTGTCTTCATGGCCTTGCCGGTGTCTTTGGTAATTATGCCTCCGTTGAGACCGTAAACAGAAGCGTTATGTATTTCAACAGCTTCTTCAAGTGTATCAAAACCTATCACAGGAAATACAGGACCAAATACCTCCATATCTTGTGCAATATCCATGCTTGCGTCTACATCGGCAAGTACTGTTGGTTCAAAAAATGCTTTATTTATTATGTTTCCGCCCAGTACGCATTTTGCACCCTGCTTAAGTGTGTGTTCAATCTGTTCCTTAATTTTGAGTGCTGCAGCTTCGTTAATGAGGCAGCCCATATCGCAGGATGGGTCCATAGGATCGCCGATTTTCAGGCTGTTAAGCTTATCAACAAGCTTTCTTGTGAATTCATCCTTAATTGAATTCTGGACGATAAATCGTTTTGTAGCTATGCATATTTGTCCGCAGTTTGTAGTCCTTGCCATTATCGCTTCCTGAACAGCAAGATTTATATCTCCGTCTTCGTAAACAATCATTGCATCATTGCCGCCAAGCTCAAGAAATACACGGTGAAGGTTTGATGCAGCCTGCTTTGCCGTCTCCACACCTACTTCTGTGCTGCCTGTGAGGCTTACAGCATCAATATGAGGGCTGCCTACAAGGTATTTCCCTACAACAGATCCGCTTCCCGTTACAATTTGCAGAGCATCTCCCGGTACACCGCATTCTGTCAGAAGCTCGGACATTCTTATAAGCGTGAGAGGATTGTCTGAAGGCGGCTTTACAATGACAGAGTTCCCGGTTGCAAGAGCCGGAGCGACCTTGTATGCATAGGTTGAAGCAGGAAAATTAAACGGGATGATACAAAGAATTGTTCCCAGTGGTTCCCTGCGTGTAAATATTAGGTCTCTTTCTCCTCCGGGCTGGCTGTCGGGTAATGTTATACCATACATATGGTTTGCACCTTCAAGGAAGCGTCTGAATATAACAGGAACAAGACCAACCTCTAATTTCGCCTCTTTAATGTTTTTTCCGGTTTCCCTGCATAAAAGTTCTGCCAGTTCGTCAATATGTAAGCTGAATTTATCAATAAAATTTAACAAGATTTTTGAGCGTTCATGAAGAGGTGTACCTCCCCAGAGCTTTTTTCCTTTTAATGAGTGCTCAAGTAACAGGTCAAGATCCTTCGTTGATGAATTCGGAACTGTATCAATCAACTCTCCATTGGCAGGATTAAATATATTTATAACCTTTCCGTCAATAGAATCTCTTTTTTGTCCTCCAATAAGCATTTTCATAAGTATCACCATTCCTTTCTTATATACTTTAATTATGTCATATTTTTTATGCAATTGCAAACTCATTGTGATAATGAAGGTATAGGGTCCATCATCGAAAATTAAAAAAAATTTGTAAATAGGGTGGTAAAAATTCTTCATTTATAGTATAACTTTATAGTAGAAATATATAGCATAAGTTTATGAGATAATTAAAATAAAACGGGAGATAAAGAATGGATAGAGAATTAGCGCTTAACATAGTAAGGGTAACAGAAGCTGCCGCCTTAGGCTGCGGAAAATACATGGGAAGAGGAAATAAAGAAATAGCGGATCAAGCTGCGGTTGACGGAATGAGAAGCATGTTTCAGGTTCTTGATATAGCAGGAACCGTAGTTATAGGCGAAGGAGAATTGGACGAAGCGCCGATGCTCTACATCGGTGAAAAAATAGGTACATGGGAAGATGGAGCACCTGAAATAGATATAGCAGTAGATCCTTTAGACGGTACAAAGTTAGTGGCGAAGGGCTTGCCGGGAGCGTTAGCTGTCGTTGCGGTTGCTCCTAAGGGATGTCTTTTGCATGCACCTGATATGTACATGGATAAGATAGCAGTGGGACCCAAAGCAGCAGGATGCATTGATATAACTGCTTCCATAGAAAAAAATCTTTATAATGTAGCTAAAGCGCTGTGTAAGGATATAACTGAAGTGACGGTTATAATTCAGGACAGAGAAAGGCACAGCGATATAATAAACAGAGCAAGAAGCATCGGCGCAAGAATCAAGCTGTTCGGTGACGGTGATGTTGCAGCAGCCATAGCTACCTGCTTCAGTGAATCGGGAGTGGATATGTTTATAGGAAAAGGCGGAGCTCCGGAGGGTGTTATTTCGGCAGCAGCACTTAAGTGTCTGGGAGGAGAGTTCCAGGGAATTTTAAGACCGGAAAATGATGAAGAAAAAAGAAGATGCAAGGAGATGGCAGGCGACGCAGATTGGAGCAGGGTTCTTACCATGGAGGATTTAGCAAGGGGTAATGACATCATCTTTGCAGCTACCGGAGTATCGGACGGAGAATTGCTAAAGGGTGTGAGATACATGGCAAACAACAGAGCAAGAACTTCATCCATGGTTACACGTTCAAAGTCGGGAACTATCCGTTTCATAGATACAACACATGTATTAGACAAAAAACCAAAATATGCATATGTGAAGTAATTAAAAAAACAACACATCCACCTGTTTTCCAGCTTTCTTTAGTTCATCGATTAAGTTATCAACTATATTTTGCTTAATATTGTAACCCATAGGGAAATTAGGATTTTGATGGGCAGGGTTAACGGCTCTGCCTATATAAAAATTAATATGGGTTCCTATGTCTGTCAGCATATATGTAAGCAATGTTGCCCCATCGTAGCTATTGTTTCTTACTACACTTTCATAGCTTGATTTGCTGAGGCTTTTGATATTTTCCAAGGCTTTTCCAAGAGTCAATACTCCTTCTGTGACAAGATCAAATCCATCCATGTATGCAATGGGAGGAACATCATCTTTCATGGAATCCAGATCAACTTCCAATTGTTTGTCTAGTTCTCTTTCGGCAATTAAAGCAGTTGTTCCGCCACAGATTATTTTCATATTTTCACTGTTTTTCATTATATCGGCAAGCTGACTGTCCAAAGATTTATCTGCGGGAGGGCCTATGAAAACATCTATAACTTCCGGCTTTCGAACTTTAATTGTTAAAATTGTTGTATCATCCCCGGGCTCATTATTGTACAAATTGTTGCACACTCCTATAAAGTTGCCGTTAATAAGCTGTGATGACTTGTTTACATTATTCAATTCCCGTAAATATTCATTGATTTCATCTCTTGACCAGCCTAAATTGAGCAGTTGACCGATACCGGCATGTACTGCTCCATCACTTACAACACAGATGGTGTCTCCTATGTCTAATTTTATATTTGATTCATATATTTTTTTACTGCCTATTATTCTTTCCTTTTTTTCAACAGGTATAATTCTTTTATGAGAATAATAAAAGTAAGGGGGATTATCATATTCCGCAATGTAAGCATTATTTTCCTTGTCAATTTTAATTATAGTAAAGGTTGAATAAGCAAGCTTTCTGACTTTGCATTCGGGTAGCGTATTAATTATTGTTTCAATTGTATCATCAATGGATGCATTATTTTTCAGCATAGTCACAGCAATTTTTGTGGTCATCGTTGCAAGAATGTTTGCTTTTACGCCGCTTCCTAATCCATCCGATATAACAATAATACATCCGTCATCATCATAAATGTATTCAACCTTATCGCCGCACAGCTCTTCATTATGTTTATTTATGCTTTTATAATTAATATCAAAAAAATTATCCATTACTCTCATTTTCCTCTAACACTACTTTTTTTAATTTTAATAAAGCTGTCTTTGTTTCCGCCGTGGTTTCTCCCAAAAGTCCGGCAATTTCCTGAGCCACTCTCATTTGCTTTTCAATAACCTTATCAGCCGTTTCCAAGGTATTGAGTTTGAAATTAATAATTTGCTCTTTCTTCATTTCCTCCATGGATATATCATTAAGTATGCCGAACAAAATCTTATTTTTCGGCAGATAAATAATTCGCTGAAATACTATTAATCCGTAGTTTTCAAGATTAAGCTTTCTTCCTACCATATTTGATTCAGTTTCAATCACAGATTTAAAATCATCAACGGGCATAATAGAAGACAGAGGTTTTTTCCTGATATTATTAATGTTAATATTAAATGCTTTTTCTCCCGCCGGATTCAAATCCAATATATTTAAGTCCAAATCGACAATTAAAATGATACTCGGTGAATATTCAAAGTAAATATTCGAAATTTTTTCTGCTTCACTCCTCATATAAGGCATGCACATTTGAGGATGTGAAAGTCCTTCAAGAACGGAAATTGCTTTTTCTCTGCATGTGTCATACCCGCAGGCGCCGCAGTTAAGCTCATCTGCTTTGCCATGCTTTCCTGTAATTTCTAATATGTTCTTTATATCCTCTTCTGTATACGATAAAAATTCATAATGCTTATTTCTAAAGTTTCTTACATAACTTATCGTTTTATCCTGAGAATAATTAGTATATTCTTTATTTTTGAAGGACTGCACCTTTGTTTTCACCTTCGTTTTTCTTACATGAACATTTTTGCTTTTCTTAGGTATGGCAGGGCCTCCGAGACAGCCGCCATCACAGCTGTTTGCTTCAATTATCACATCGGATAAATCACCGGATAATAATGCGTCAAAGGCTCCTCTTAAATTATCAATACCTGATATGGAAAGAGGGGTAAAATTATTTTCTTGTACAACTTCCTTCATACCTGACAAAACACCATTATCCAAGGGATACTTTTTGCCTGTATAATTACCCTCAACATCAGGATAAGATTCTTCAAAGGTCGATATATCGATATTTCTTAACTCCAATAGCTTGTCAAGCTCTTCAAAAGATATAACTCCGTCAAGTATACCAGACAGCTGATAGCCGTATGCCTCACATTTTTTGGATATGCAGGGACCGAGAAAAACAATAAAAGCTTCACTCCCATATTTTTTTCTAATCATTTTGCAGTGGGCAATCATGGGAGAATCTATTGGAATCAGATATTTTATTAAATCGGGATAGTATGTCTGAACCATCATATTTACAGTGGGGCAACAGGTAGTGATTACATTTTTAATATTAGTTTCTTTTACAAATTCCTTATAGAGCTCGGTAACTTTAGCTGCGCCTATTGAGGTTTCCTCGACTGCTGAGGCTCCTAGATGCTTCAGGACAGTTATTAATTTATATGGTTCTTCGTAAACACCAAGATAGGAGGGCGCAATTGAAATAATTATCTTTTTGCCTCTTTTTAATGCCTGTGTTACATTGTCCAGATCGCTATGAATATTTCTTGCATTTTGAGGACAAACTAAGAAACAGTTACCGCAGGCGATACATTTTTCTTCAACAATTTGTGCTTGGTCATCTATCATCTTTATAGCCTTAACAGAACAGTTTCTTACGCATTTATAGCAATTTTTGCAATTAGCAGGGTAAAAATCAAGAATTCTCATATTAGCTCCTTATAGTTTTCATAACTACATCATCAAAAAACTTTTCAGCATTTTCTATGTTGATTGAATAAATCTTGTCATTGTAGCTTACAGAAACAGCTTCTGTACAATGTCCGAGGCAAAAGGCCGCCTTAATTGTAACTTTGTCCAAAACGCCCCTGCTTTGGACGCAATATTTAAATATTTCGATAACATCATTGGAACCTTTTAAATGACATGCGCTGCCTACACAAATTTTTAAATCAGTCATTTTTAACCTCTTTATCAATTTTTATATGTTAATTATATAACAATATTTATGTGAATACAAGCACATATGTTAAAACATTAACACTGCGACACTGTGAAATTTCGTATTGCACCTTGACTTATTAATAATTAAATGATATTATTGTAACACCTATCAAACACTTATCTTGTTTATTCCATAAATGATAAAATTTAAACAGAAACGGAGGTTTTTATGGATAAAAACCAATTAGCCGGTATGAAACTTAATGAGCTTAAAGAACTGGCTAAATCAAGAGGCATACGTGATGCCTATAAGTATAAAAAGGAAGAATTGCTTATTAAATTAAGTGATTTTGAAGATATGGCAAAAGAAACGAAAGATATTTCAAGTGAAACTTCAAAGGAAGGTATAAAGCTTTCCGAAAAAGCAAAAAATTTAGTGGAATTTGAAAGTGAATCCGAGGCTGATACAAATAAAGAAGTTAATACTACAAATTTACCGGAAAAAATAGTTGAAGAAATTGAACTTAGCGGTGATGAAGCTTTAAAGGTCGAAGGAATTTTAGAAACTCATCCTGATGGTTATGGATTTTTAAGAACTAATAATTATCTTACAAGCGAAGATGATGTCTATATATCTCCGTCTCAAATCAGAAGATTCCATATGCAAACGGGAGATAAAATTACAGGTATTACAAGACCTCCCAAGCAAGGCGAAAAATTTAAGGCGTTGTTGTATGTTAAGCAAGTCAATGATGATAACCCCGAATCCGCACGTAACAGGAAAGACTTCGATTCACTCACTCCGATATACCCGGATAAAAGATTAAGATTAGAAAGCTCATTTAAAGATATAACAATGAGATTAATTGATTTAGTAGCACCCATAGGAAAAGGACAAAGAGGTATGATTGTTGCACCGCCTAAGGCAGGAAAGACAACAATCCTTAAAAATATAGCCAACAGCATAGCAGATAATTATCCTGATGTACAGATTATCATGCTTTTAATAGATGAACGTCCCGAAGAAGTTACGGATATGAAAAGAAATGTAAAGGGAGACGTTGTTTATTCTACATTTGACGAACTTCCTAAAAATCATATTAAGGTTGCTGAGATGGTTCTGGAAAGAGCAAAGCGTTTAGTTGAGCACGGTAAGGATGTAGTTATATTATTAGACAGCATTACCAGATTGGCGAGAGCATACAATCTTACTATAACTCCTACCGGAAGAACATTGTCGGGTGGATTGGATCCCGGAGCTTTATACGGACCAAAGAGATTTTTCGGCGCGGCGCGAAATATAGAACATGGCGGCAGCTTGACCATACTTGCGAGTGCTCTTATTGAAACGGGGAGTCGTATGGATGATATGATATTCGAAGAATTCAAGGGTACCGGAAACATGGAAATACACCTTGACAGAAAGCTTTCAGAAAAGAGAATATTCCCTGCAATTGATATAAACAAATCAGGAACAAGAAGAGAAGAGTTGCTGTTAAATCCCGAAGAACTTCAAACTATATGGCAGCTTCGAAAGGCACTCAGCAATTACTCTGTCGCAGATGTCACAGAAAGATTAATTGACGGTTTATTAAAAAATAAAACGAACGAAGGCTTTATTAAGACTGCTGCGGCACAATTAAGCAACATAGATAAAATAAAAGATGATTTACATGACAGGAATTATTAAAACAAGCAAAAAAACATTGTAATATATTTTTGACTGTGTTATAATACTCAAGGTAATTTGCTAATTAATATTTAATTAATATAGAGAACAGAAAGAGGTGAAAAGGATGAAAGAAGGTATACATCCAAATTATAAAACTGTTACGGTTAGATGCGCATGTGGAAATACTTTTGAAACAGGTTCAGTGTTAGACGAAATCAAAGTTGAAATTTGTTCAGAGTGCCATCCTTTCTTTACAGGCAAACAGAAGTTTGTTGATAAAGGCGGTAGAGTTGACAGATTTAAAAAGAAATATGGTATGGATAATAATAATTAAATCATACACATTCAGGCGAATCCCTTGCACTTGTCAAAGAATTCGCTTTTTTATTGCTCTTATATTTTCAATAAAACCTTCCCATACTTTCAACAGGTTTGTTAACTAAAGTTCTAATTATGTCAATATGCTTTTCTTCAATTGTAACCAGAGCACTGCAGGAAGGACCGCCGGATTTTTTTAAATCTATGTTTATGTCCTCATTCAGATTAATGGCTATTTCGTTATAATTGCATAAATCATTTAATTCTGCCTTTATTCCCCTTGATCCCACAGGTAATATTTCCTTAATGAAATCACAAAGATACAATTTCTCAAAATCATCAATATCCAAAACCTTATCCGGATTATTTATAACTTCATTTCCAACAAGAGGCATTCCAATTGTTAAGCATATATCGTTTTTGTTTGTTTTTTTGTATTTTAGTTTGTCCTTGTCGCACATACCAATGCATGTAACGCCCATAGAAGTTTGGACCGTTTTAATGTTTTCTTCGGTGCTGCCGGTTAAATGTACCTTGGTAGTTTTAAGCTTTGACAATACTTCGTTAAAACCATCTATCAGCTGCTTACCTGTATCATTCATTTCTACCGCGAGACCGTCAGCCATAATCATAGGCTTAAATCCAAGGCTCATTAATTCCGCAAGTACAACCTTACCTGTATGATAAGCAGTTACTTGAGGTGCAACCTTAACGACATCGTGCTCCTTAAGACCGATCCCTCCGCATGAATCACAAGCAATGCCTAAATATCTGTTTTCATCAAAACTTATAACCGTTATATCTCTTATTTGTTTTATATCCATTTTCAACTCCCTAAGTATAGACGTTAAATGATTCCAATAATCTTAATAAAATTTTATCACAGCCAAAGATAAATTTCATTAACTATTAAAAAATATTATGTATATATTGAAATATATCTGAATACATATATTCAGGCGGTTGAAAATTTTCCGGTTAATTGATGAGGCTTGTATTTATGAAAATATATATGAGTATCGGAACAAAAATAAAGAAAATTACGTCTAAAAATGTAACTAATCAAAAAGATTGAGGTTTTTTATGGATAAAGTATTTTTATTAATGAGTTTAGCCGCAATTGTGGCATCAACAATATATATGTTATACAGCACAATAAGATACTATACTGATAAATTATAAACCGGCAAACAACGATAAAAACTATTTGTTAAAGAAATTTTCGCAAATACAATGTGTTGTGCATTGTATTTTTTTATGCTATACTACGTATATCATACCATCGCCTCGGCAATGCAAGCGAGCTTGCGCTGCACTCGGCTCAGATATGATATAATTAAAAAAAATTACCATGAGGGCAGGTGGTTAAAAATGTCTCATCAAGCCATATACAGAAAATTTCGTCCCCAAATATTTGATGATGTTCTAGGTCAGGAGCACGTTACTAAGACACTCAAAAATCAGATATTAACGGACAATATTGCCCATGCCTATCTTTTCAGCGGCATCAGAGGAACAGGAAAAACATCGACTGCAAAGATATTCTCAAGAGCAGTAAACTGTACTAACAATCATGACGGCAATCCGTGCAACGAATGTGAAATATGCAAAAGCATATTGGATGAAACAAACATGGATGTTATTGAAATGGATGCTGCTTCGAACAATGGTGTTGATGACATACGTGAGCTGAGAGACAAGGTTAAATTCATGCCTGTTAAGAGCAAGTACAAGGTATACATAATAGACGAGGTTCACATGCTTTCAAAAGGTGCTTTTAACGCGCTTCTTAAAACCTTGGAGGAACCGCCTGAGCATTTATTATTTATACTTGCTACGACAGAGCCGCAAAAAATACCGGCTACAATTTTGTCAAGATGCCAGAGATTTGACTTGAAAAGAATTAAATCCTCGGTAATTGTAGACAATATGATTAAAATATGCAATGAATTAGGCATCAAATATGAAGAAAAGGCATTAAAGCTGATAGCTGCAAATTCAGAAGGTGCCATGAGAGATGCCCAGAGCATTCTCGACAGATGCATGTCATTTAATGAAGAAATAATAGATTATGAAACAGTAATAAATTTATTGGGTACGGTTAATTATCAGGTTGTGCTTGAGGCAGCCGAATTCATTATAAACAGAGATATAAAAAGCACCATGGTATTGGTTGATGATATATTGAATTCAGGCAAAGAAATTTCATTTTTTCTTGATGAGTTAATAATAACTTTTAGAAATCTGCTGATAATTAAAACAACAAATTCATCGGACAATTTAATACGTATATCTGAAGATGAAGCAGATGAACTGAAAAGTTTAAGTGACAGGGTATCTGTGGATACAATAGTTAAATTTATAGAAGATCTGTCCATCGCTCAATTAGAATGCAAAAGATCACTAAACCCGAGAGTACTTTTAGAAACAAAGCTCATAAAGCTTTTGCATCCTATAAACGACACAAGTATTGAAGCACTTATAGATAGAATTCAGGAGCTTGAAAATAATATAAAAAGCGGCAGCTTTAATACAAGTACTGCAGTGATAAAGACACCCGTAAAAAAACAAGCATATACAGAGCCAAAGACGACTTTTACGGAACCGAAAAAGCAAGAGGAATCGTTCAAAAGTGTTAAGCAGAATGAAAATCAACAGGATGCTGAAGAGCAAGTACCGATAAAATCATATGAAAATAAAAGTGATGAAGCAATCTATAATGGAATCATAAACGGCTGGCAGAATATACTTAAGCAAATAAGAAGTGAAAATGCGGGACTTCAGGCAATTATCAGAGAATCAAAATTAACTGAGGTTCTAAACAAGAAAGCAATATTTGAATTTGATCCGAAATTCACTTTTCACATTAATGCGGCAAATCAACCTAAAAACAAACAGAAATTTAAAGAAGTTTTACAAAGTTTTTTAAATGATGAATGTGAAATTGAATTTATAATAAAAAAAGAAAAAGAAGAAAAGTCTATGAAACCAAAGAAAAATATCGAAGATATATATGAAGATTTGAAAAATGAATTTGGTGATATAGTTGAATTTAAGCAGGAGGATTGAAATGAGTAAAGGTAGACGTATGCCGATGGGAATGCCCGGAGGCGGAAATATGAACAATATGATGAAACAGGTTCAGAAAATGCAGAAACAAATGGAAGATATGCAAAAAGAGCTTGAACAAAAAGAGGTTGAAGCTACTTCCGGTGGTGGAGCTGTTATGGTCAGGGTAACCGGTAAAAAAGATTTGTTACAAGTTAAAATAGATCCTGAGGTTGTAGATAAGGATGATGTTGAAATGCTTGAAGATATGATAGTTGCTGCTGTTAACGAAGCATTCAGAAAAGCAGATGAAATGATGGAAACCGAAATGAAAAAAGTAACTGGTGGAGTAAATATACCGGGGTTATTCTAATGGAGCAATATACACCGCCAATAACTAAATTGATAGAAGAGCTTGCCAAGCTCCCGGGAATAGGAAGAAAATCGGCTCAACGACTTGCATTTCATATTTTGGACATGAAGGGCAATGATGTGGTGGAGCTTGCAAAGGCTATTGTAAATGCCAAAAAGTATACGAAGCATTGTACGACCTGTGGCAATTTAGCAGAAGGAGACATATGCAGTATCTGCAGCAGCTTTAAACGCGACCATTCTACCATCTGTGTAGTGGAGGATGTACGAGATATATCTGCAATGGAACGTACCAAAGAGTTTAAAGGTGTATACCATGTTCTCCACGGTACGATATCACCCCTTGACGGCATAGGTCCTGATGAAATTAATATAAAAAGCTTAATCAGCAGATTGAATGCAGATGTGACAGAAGTGATACTTGCAACCAATCCGACCATTGAAGGTGAAGCAACAGCCGTATACATATCACGGCTCATAAAGCCAATGGGTATCAAGACAACACGTATAGCTCACGGCATACCTGTAGGCGGCGACATAGAATACGCAGACGAGGTAACCCTGATGCGTGCAATGGAAGGCAGAAGAGAGATGTAGCTTCAATAAATATTTACAGCAGGTTTAAATACACCTGCTTTTTTTACAAATTAAATTAATTGATAATAAGACATCCATAATCATGACAAGAAAAGGGGTAGAAATGAAAAAATATTCAAATTATATAATAATAACATTAATAATAGTAAATGTATTCAGCATATTCAAAATAAGCAGCCTTGAAAGGACAATGGATAATTATTATCTGCAAATTGTGTCAGGGATAAATAGAAACAACAGTGAAATATCAAATATTTACTCTAATATTAATTCAATTCTTGAAAAACAGAGCAGCTTGCTTGACAGCTACAAAATAGAATTTGGTGAAAGCTTAAATGAAGAAAGCCTGACAGTACCGGTTAAAATTACTGTTGTGCCCAAAGAATATTCAGAAGGACTTACAGTAAATATCCAATTAAACGATGAAAGCTTTACATTAATTAAAAAGGGTACATCTTTTGAAGCAACCATTGATGCAGACATATTCGAAACGTTCCAGCCAAAAGTAGTTATCAGTCAGGATGGAATTCAGAAAACAGAAAGTTTAGAGGAATATTATGATTTATATAATAAGTTCCTGCTGAAAGTAGAAGGATACCATAATGGAAGTACACAATATATTAATGGCAAACATATATACAAGGGTGGAAGGTTTGAATTCAGAATTACTAATATAAATGACAACATGCCTGAAAAGATGAGCATTGTATATGATATAAACGGAAGCATATTGAGAGAGGATGAAGTTGACATATCTCAAATTGATGATGAAGACGAAACAACCAATTATATATACAAGGATATCATTGATGAAGTTAAGCTGGGAGCCAATGAAGTATTGATGGTATATGCAAATATACAAGACAAGTATGGCATTAATTACAAATATGTAGTCCTGCGTGATGAAGTAGATGCTAACGGAGAACCTGTATTTAGAAGACCTGAATGGTCAAGTGGCGGCATTCTTGAAATAACAAGAAACGGAAAGGCGTTTAACGTACCAGATTATAGATATTAATATGGATTGTGATAAAATGGTTAAACGAGACATTGATTGTATGGAGGAGGAAATATGTTTGAGTTTAAAGAACTTAACTTTTTAACTGATGGTGAAATAGACTTAAAAATAGAAGCAAAAATATCATCTGATGAGAAGAAAGGATATGCTCCTGCATATAAATATAGAATTACCCTGCATGATTCGGATGATGGTATAGGAGTTATTTCCATTCGGATTGGTTGCAGTGAAAGCTTATATTATGCGGGTAATATTGGTTACTTCATTAATGAAGCATACAGAGGAAATAATTATGCTTTAAAGGCTTGCAAAATTATAAAGGACGTTGCAATTGCACATGGTATGAATAAAATTATAATAACATGTAATCCGGACAATATTCCATCGCGTAAAACCTGTGAAAAAGCAGGTCTTGAATTTAAAGGTATAGTTAATTTGCCGCCACACAATGAGATGTACCAAAGGGGCGAAAGGCAAAAATGCATATATGAATGGAGTCTGTAAAAGAGGGATTACGTGTATAATAGATGGTATACTTGGGAGATGATATGAGATTAAATAGTACACAAACGATTGAAATAGAGAGACTTTTGTTAAGAAAATACACTTTAAATGATGCTGAGGCAATGTACAATAATTGGGCTATAAATAACGAACCGTATTATATTATTATTCCTGCACTGAAATAAGACATTGCATTTACATACATTTACAATGCATATATTTACATTTGAAAAATGCGATTATTTCAACAAATATCATGCTGTTATAAAATGAAGGTGCAGATTATGAAGAAAAACTCAAAAATCCACGATCTCATTTTGAATATATATGCGATATTTTAGTCGTTAAAGGATATTGTTGTTATTATATTCCTCAATACATGAATTGTTACAATTCCTTTTAAAAGTTTTGCTGAAATTACATACAGACTTGAAATAATCACGCAAAATTTATTTGCCTTAATTTAGTATATTTGATATAATTATTGAAATAATGATTAAAAATTAATAATGTCACATAGGCAGGAGCATATTGAAATAACACCAATATTCCTGCTTTTTTCAACAAAGATATAGTTAAGATAAAGTAATGAGGTGAATATATGATTCCATTAGAAAAAGAGCGTACGTATGAAGAATTTTTAGATATAGACGAACAAAGCAATGAAAATCTGGAGTTTATTGACGGCAGGATATATCTGTTATCAGCCCCTTCTGTAATTCATCAGACTGTTGTAACAAATCTTTCTACAGAATTTGGTATTTACTTTAAAGGGAAAAAATGCAGGCATTATGTTGCTCCCTTTGATGTTGTACTTAAGGATGATGAAAAAACTCACAGAGTACAGCCTGATCTGACTGTTATATGTGATAAGAAAGGATTAGGAGAGCAAAGCTATAATGGTGTCCCTGCTTTAGTTGTAGAGGTTTTATCACCGGCTACGGCATCGGTCGATTTTATTAAAAAAATGGGAATCTATATGAATGCAGGGATAAAAGAGTATTGGATAGTATCACCGCAGAATAGTACGGTGCAAATATTTATATTAAAGGAAAATGGAATTTATTCAGAGCCTACAATGTATTCCAAAAATGATATAGTGAAATCAGAAACGTTTGAGGAATTAAAAATAAAGCTGTCAGAGATATTTCAATAGAATAATAGAAATAAATTACATGCAGACTTGAAAGAGTCTGTTTTTATTGCAAATGAAACTGTTTATTCTTGACAATATCGATATTCGATGTTACTATGCATATAATATCGAATATCGATGTTTGTGAGGTGATTGGATGGCACGGGAAAAATATCAGACCTTAACAGAGCAAATGTTTTATATCCTTATTTGCTTAACGCATGAGAACTGTGGCGTTGATATTATGAAAAGGGTTGAGGAGCTGACAACTGGAAGGGTTATCATCGGACCCGGAACCTTGTACAGCCTATTGGATAACTTTGTAAAAGAAAAAATTATTATTGAAACTAAGATAGAAAACAGAAAGAAAAGCTATGTCATAACAAAGCTTGGTACGGAAATGCTTGAAAAGGAATATGAGCGATTGAATAAATTAAAAGAAGACTATGAAATATTGGTAAAAGGTGGTGGCAGCAATGAAGGGTACAACTAAAAGAATAATAAATTTTAGATTTGATCGTTATGAAGATACGGAAAATAAATTGAAGAAGTTAGCAGCTAAGGGTCTTTTTCTTGAAGAATGCGGGTCGCTTTTATGGACGTTCAGAAAAGGAGAGCCGAAGAAATTAAAATACACAGTGACATATTTTTCTGAGGGTTCTGTTTTTAATCCGGACATAACCGATAATCAGCAAACATATTTTGATTATGCGAAAGCTGCCGGTTGGAATTTTGTGACTCAATTAAATCAAATGCAAATATTTTGCAGCGAAGCTGACAACCCCATACCATTCGAGACAGATGAGAAAGAGAAATTTAATAATATAAAAAGATGTATGAAAAAGAGTTTTATTCCGTCTATGTTCATGATCATATTAATATTTATTTTAAACATGTTTTTGCAATTTAATTCTTTTCAACGTGACCCCATAGATTTTTTGTCAGACACAAGTCGTCTATTTTCTGTTTCTATGATGCTTGTAGGTACTATCTATCTGATGTATTCATTGCTTGATTACTTTGCATGGTGTAAACGTTCAGAGAGATCAATTGCCAACGGCGGCGGGTGTGCTGAAAGCAATAATACGATCCATAAAATTGTCGATACGCTTTTTATGATTTTTATTTTCGGGTTTGCAGGGTACATTTTGTTCCATATAGCTTTTGAAACAGGCTGGATTATCTTGCTTTTTATTGCACAGATGCCGATTTTGACATTTGTATTTTTGACATCAATTAAGTATCTGAAAAGAAAAAAAGTATCAGCTGTAAAAAACAAGGTAATATCTGTTACATTGCTTACAATTGTCACTTTTGCTTATATTGCATTCATTATGATTTTCGTTATGAAATTTGGATTTAATACAGATAATGGTTCTGATTATAGAACTGTTTCATGGCCTGTTAACGCAGCACATAATCGTGAGTATAAACTATACAACGATGACATCCCACTCACATGTGAGGATTTGTACGGCGAAATTGACTATGACTATTATTCTTATGAAGAAAAGAAAGACAGTACATTATTTCTTTCCAAAAGTGTCTACAGGCAGGATTCTCTCCCGGCGAAAAATTCTCCGCCGGAGATAGAATATGAGATTTTAGAGACTCAATTTGACTTTATTTATCAACTTTCAAAGGAGCATCTGCTTAAAATTCCGGAGTGGAGAGACAACACCGGCTTTGAGTCTGTTGACAATGAAGCTTTCGGAACGAAAGAAGCTTATCAGCGATATTATGTTGATAATCCCACAGGTGAGTATATTTTGCTTTTTGATAATAAGATTATTGTACTGAACATGGAAAAACCTGTCACGGCAGAGCAAGTAAAAATTATTAAAGAAAAGCTGCAAATTTAATGATAATTAAAAAAACACTTGCAATATATTTAAAATATTGTATAATAAACAAAAATGAGTATTTCAGCTGTGATTAAAGCTACGATTGCTGTATTTCAGAAGAGAGTCGGTGTCTGGTGCAAACCGGTGAAAGACGCAGTCCTTCCACTTTAGGAGCTGCCGGCGATGAGTCGGAGGATGGTAATCTTTAATTTACTTTCGAGTGGTCGGGAAACCGGCAATTTGGGTGGCAACGCGGAATCTTTCGTCCCATTATAATTATTTATTGTATGGATGAAGGATTTTTTATTTTATTTATAATTGGAGGGCATATGTTAGATTTAAAATTTGTAAGGGAAAACCCTGAAATAGTTAAGCAGAATATCAAAAATAAATTTCAGGACGGCAAACTTCCGTTAGTGGATGAAGTTATTGCTTTGGACATTGAAAACAGAGAAATAAAGCAGCAGGCAGATGCGTTGAGAGCGGACAGAAATAAAATATCAAAGGAAATTGGCGGCTTAATGGCTAAGGGCAAAAAAGAAGAGGCTGAGGAATTAAAGAAAAAGGTTACTGAGGAATCAGAGAGGCTTGCTGCTCTTGAAGCAAGAGAAAGTGAGCTTGATGAAAAAATCAAAAAAATAATGATGACTATTCCGAACATAATAGATCCAAGTGTCCCTTTAGGTAAGGATGACAGTGAAAACGTTGAGGTTCAGCGCTATGGTGAGCCTATGGTTCCGGACTTTGATATTCCGTACCACATTGACCTTATGGAAAAGTTCAGCGGAATTGATTTAGAAAGTGCCAGAAAGGTAGCAGGCAACGGATTCTACTACCTGATGGGAGATATTGCGAGACTGCACTCGGCGGTTATATCATATGCGAGAGATTTCATGATAGACAGAGGCTTTACATACTGTGTTCCTCCTTTCATGATTCGAAGCGAGGTTGTAACGGGAGTAATGAGTTTTGCGGAAATGGATGCCATGATGTATAAAATTGAGGGAGAGGATTTGTACCTCATCGGAACAAGCGAACATTCAATGATTGGTAAGTTTATAGATACAATACTGACAGAAGAATCGCTGCCACATACGCTTACAAGCTACTCTCCGTGCTTCAGAAAGGAAAAGGGAGCTCACGGACTTGAGGAAAGAGGAGTTTACAGGATACATCAGTTTGAAAAGCAGGAAATGATTGTTGTATGCAAGCCCGAGGACAGTATGATGTGGTATGAGAAGCTTTGGCAGAATACGGTTGATTTGTTCCGCTCGCTGGATATACCTGTGAGAACTCTTGAATGTTGTTCAGGAGACTTAGCAGATTTGAAGGTGAAATCGGTGGACGTTGAAGCATGGTCACCGAGACAGAAAAAATATTTCGAGGTTGGAAGCTGCTCCAATCTGGGAGATGCTCAGGCAAGACGTTTAAAAATCCGTGTTAACGGAGAAGACGGTAAGTACTTTGCCCATACATTAAACAACACTGTTGTGGCTCCTCCGAGAATGCTTATAGCGTTTTTAGAAAACAATCTTAATGAAGACGGTACAGTAAATATACCTGCAGCACTCCAGCCGTACATGGGCGGAATGAAGGTTATGAAATAAAGATGTCCCCCGCTGATATAAAGGTGGGGGATTTAGTTTCAGGTTGGAATTTAATGTAATATTGTGGTATAATTAGTAAAGGTATAATTGTTTTATTGAGACAATGTAATTAGGGGGAAAACAATGAATATTAAATGGGAAAACGAGTGGGATAAAATATACAGGGATCAAGGAGAAGTTCAATTTGATATACTGCCAACCGCAATAGCAGCAACGGATATTTTTAAAAACAACAACTGTAAGCGTATAATGGATTTGGGATGCGGTACGGGAAGGCATTCTATATATCTTGCTCAACAAGGTTTTAATGTCTATGCTACCGATATTTCGGAGATCGGATTAGAAGTTACTAAATCAAAGGCGGAAAAGCTCAACTTAAATAATATTCAATTTAAGCAGCATGATATGAGAAATATATCCTTTAATAATAACTTTTTTGATGGAATTTTATGTGTATGGACTACAGGGCACGGAATATTTGAAGATTCCCGTAAAAGTGTAGATGAAATTTACAGAGTATTAAAGCCTGATGGGATAGTAATAATTGATTATGTTTCAATATATGATGAACATTATGGCAAGGGCCAAGAAATAGAAAAAGATACTTTTATAAATAATTTTGAAGGTGAAGAAAATATACCTCATCATTATTCTACAATTGGCGAATTGGAAGATTTATATTCAAATTTCAGACAGGTTGAAATAAAGCCAATAGACTATTATTTTTTTGATAACTATAATAATAAACATACTATAAAAGCATTTGTTGTTATATCAATAAAATAATTTTTAAAATATGAAGAATTGCGTGGCGAGGGAAGTATATGTTTGAGTTTAAAGAGCTTGACTTTTTTAACTGATGGTGAAAAAAGGATGCAAAATTTTTTAGATTTGATGATATACCTGATAAAATTAGCCCGCCTGTAAGGGGGATAATAGATGATTTCGTGTCAAATTATGAAAAAATTATGTATTTATAAATTGGTGTATATTTTCATTGACATATAATATATTCCATACTATAATCTATTAGTAAAACTAAATAAAGGGTGATGGAGTTCACCATAATCGCATAGTGCTAATGACTCCTACAGGATACAGTGTATCTCTGTGGGAGTTTTTTTGTGACTGACATAGGAGTTGATTTTATGGCTGCAAGCTTAGCAGTAATTTTATTATTGGGATTACCGGCAAGAAAAATATTCGAGAAATTGAAATTGCCTGGGTTGATAGGAATGTTAATATTGGGGGTTCTTATAGGACCATATGGTTTTAATCTGCTTCAGGAGGATATGCTTAAAATATCAGCAGATTTAAGGGGAATTGCTTTGATTATCATTTTATTAAGAGCGGGATTTGGAATTGATAAGGATGATTTAAAAAAGATTGGTATAACTGCATTGAAGATGAGCTGCATACCAGGACTCATAGAGGGTTTGTTTATTGCCGCTGCATCGATGTACTTTTTGGGATTTACATTTAGTCAGGGTGGAATGCTGGGCTTCATTATTGCTGCTGTTTCCCCTGCTGTTGTAGTACCGGCCATGCTTGGATTAATAGAAAATAATCTTGGTACTAAAAAGGGGATACCCGCCTTGATATTGGCAGGGGCATCCATTGATGATGTCTTTGCCATTACAATATTCAGTGTTTTTTTAGGATTGTACAGCGGTTCAAACATCAACATAGGTGTGCAATTGTTAAGTATACCTGTATCAATCATATTAGGTATTGTTACCGGAGTGATTATAGGATTTGTGCTCATAGTAATCTTTAAAAAATATCACATCCGTGATACAAAAAAGGTACTGCTGGTTCTTGGATTCTCCATACTGCTTAATCAATTAGAAATTGTATTAAAGACTAAGCTGCAAATTGCTTCACTGTTAGGAGTAATGGCAATCGGATTTGTTATTGCTGAAAGAATATCTGACATTGGCAAGCGTCTGGCTGATAAGTTCAATAAAATATGGGTATTAGCGGAAGTATTGCTGTTTGTATTGGTAGGAGCACTGGTAGATGTAAATGTTGCATTAAAAGCAGGTGGAATAGGTATTGTCATAATATTAATAGGGCTGACAGGTCGCTCAATAGGAGTAATAATTTCCTTATCAGGAACAGAATATAATTGGAAGGAAAGATTGTTCTGTGTTATTGCATATTTACCTAAGGCTACTGTTCAGGCAGCAATGGGCGCAGTTCCATTATCATTGGGAGTAGAGTCAGGAGATGTAATTTTAGCTATTGCAGTTTTATCTATACTAATTACTGCACCGTTAGGTGCAATCGGAATTCATTATTCGGCAGAAAAACTATTAGTGGAAAAAAATTAGTATATGTATTAAAATTAATGAAATTAACTTGTACATTTTGATAATGGTCTATGATAAGATATAAATGAGAGGTATTGCTATGATTTCTGAGGTTAAATTAATAAAAGCATTAATAAAAGGCAGATATGAATGCTATGTAAAAAAGAATTCTGAATATAACCCATATGTTAAATCTGAATTATATGATTGGGATTTCAAAATAGAAATAGATGATTTGATATTTACGGACTCTTACAGGGGTGTTAATCCTTATAGCGGTGTAGAGTATGTATATGAAAAAGGTGGTAATACTCCTGTTTGGTCATGTGATTATGTAGGATACGTAAATCAGGATGAAAAGGTATCATCCGGGGAAATCTATAAATTTCTGAAGGAAGCAAGAGGGAATCATTTGTTGAATTGTCAGGATAATTTATTTTCGGATTATACTTATGAAAATGAGATATTTAAATATGAAACCTTTTTTCAAGGTGATGTAAGCTCATTATTACAAATTGAGAACTTTTATTATACTTACAGTAAAAGCGACCGACACCAAGACAAAAGATTTGGGTCGTCTGCTTATATGAATTTATTGGTGGCACAACAAATGACAGCTGGCAGGTTAAAATAATTTCAAATATTTTGCAAAGTTTGAAATTATGAAATATAATTATGAAAACAGCTATTGTAGGAGATTTTTCTGTTTATGAAAATAATTGAAGGATTCACAAGAAGTAAAGTGCATATAAAAAACTGTTTCAACCTAATAATTATAAGTTCGAAACAGTTTTTTGTTCAACGTATAAATTTAATAAATATATTCATTGCTTACTAAAATATTTTTCAATATCTCTGTAGGTATTTCAAATTCTACTACTCCCATATAACCCGGAGCAACTTCATATTTATCGAAAGAAATTATCAATTTTCCATTTGATGATATATAAAAGGATTGGTTTATTGATATCTTTTCAAATAATTCTGCCAATTCATTTTCTATACCTTCAACCCAATAAAATTTGTTCTCATCTTTATTATGCTGCTCCACCATCTGTTCTTTTATATTGCTGCTGATTATATCAACATAGCTTTCATCTTTAAAAAGACTTGGAAGAGTGATTAAAATTTCATTTTTCTTGTCTATTGTATCATATCTAAATGTAGTTGATGAAGAACCTACTGTATTTACAATATAGCGACCTACGGACAATATTTTATCTGTATCGGTTTTCACGACATATCCGCTTGATACTCCCATATGCCCACCGCCATTTTCTTCTAAGCTTTTCATATCATTTATAAATTGCTCATACAATTCTTTATTTTCGTTAAAATATTTTTCATTTAAGCTGTTTTGCAAGCTTTTATTTTCCAATCCATCTAATGCCGGCGTTTCGATATCGACATCGTAAGTTTTTTCGCTGAATTTGTATTCTTTAAAAGTCAAGACCTTTACGATACCACCCAAAACAGGTATATCCGATAAGGTTTCTGCCAACGCTTCATTTGTATTTATTCCTACTGTAAAAGATATTGCAATAACGGCTGCCGAAGCTGCAGTTGCCAATAATCTTTTAATATAAATTTTTTTGTTCATAGCTTTTTTACCTTCCTTTAACGATTTTTTAACTTTAAATTCTAATTCTGCAGGGATAGGTATACTCATGTATTCATTTTTTAGTTGATTTATTTTTTTATCATTCATTGCTAATCCTCCTAAATCAATCATTCATTTTAATTCGCAATTTATCCAGTGATTTATATAATCTGGTTTTGATAGTATTAATATTTTCATTAAGAATTTCAGCAATTTCTTCTATTTTTAAATCCTCAAAAAATCTTAATATAATAATACTGCGATAGCTGTCAGGCAGCTCGTCAAGTGCCTTGTGTAAATCTATATCTGTATATGTATCATTGACTTCATCGATATAAGAATATAAAACTTCATTGTCTAAAGTTATTATCTTTTTTTGCTTCCTGATACAATCCAATGAGCAGTTTACCAATATCCTATAAAACCAAGTTTTCATAAATTCAGGATTCTTTAAAGTGTTTAAAGATATTAAAGCTTTAAATATGGATTCTTGAACAATATCCAAAGCATCATCAGTATTTTTTACATAACTATATGCTATCCTGTAATGTTTTTCTTTGTTTTCAACAACATATTCTTCTAATTGTTTTTCTAATTTTGAACTGATTCGCACGAATTTCACCTGTCTTAATATTGATGTACATCTTAATGTGTTACGTTATTTAGACTATAATACAGTTAAAAAAGTTTTAATAATATATATTATTATAAATTATTCATTTTTTATTTTGAAATTAAAAAAGGTGATGGAGTTCACCATAATTGCTTATTAGTATTACTGGCAGAAAAATTATTAGTGGAAAAAAATTAGTATATATATTACAATTAATTGGATTAGCATGTGCATCTTGAGAATGGTTTATGATAAGAACAAATGAGAGGTTATTATATTTTCGGAAAATAAAAAGAAGAAAGAATAGCAGGAAAAATTAACTTGACTGTTGGAAGTATTTAATGAGGGAGAGTGAAGATTTAAATGAAATTATATGATGGAGATAACGATATGGAGAAAAGCGTTATATTAATAAAACCTTGTACTAATTATAAGGATGAATATTTAGATATGCTTTCTGAATGGGAAAAATCGGAGGAAGAGCTTATACCTTGGACTTTAAATCTTGACAGTACGGATTTTGACATGATGGTAGATAAGTTGAACGGTTGGAGTAATGGAGTCGGATTACCTGACGGATTTGTTGAGAGCTCAACTTATTGGTTAGTGAATGATGGTAGATTAATCGGAGCCATAGATATAAGACATAGATTGAATGAAGCGTTAGCATATAGGGGTGGACATATCGGCTATGGGATAAGACCAAGCGAAAGAAGAAAAGGTTATTCCACATTGATGCTGTCACTTGCCCTAAAAGAATGTGAAAAAATAGGATTGTCAAAGGTATTGATAACCTGTTCTAAAAGTAATATCGGCTCATCCAAGACAGTAATCAATAACGGAGGTATTCTTGATTCTGAGGATATAAGTGATGGTGAGATTTTTCAAAGATATTGGATAACACTTTAATAAAATCAATAGCAATGTAATATCAGCAGTATCAGGAGGAATTAATATGTTTTTTGACGCGTTACAGCTTATTGGGGGAGCAATTATGTCCTTTGGACAAATACCTCAGATTATTCAGATACTAAGGACAAAATCCGCTAAGGATTTAAATTTAAAAACATTTTCTATGATGTTTACCGGAATTCTGTTAATGGAGATATATGCTATAAATCTTGTGTTAAACGGCAGTGGTGAGGCTTTTCTTATAACAAATACAGTATCTCTTATTGCTTCTGCAATTATGGTATCTTTAATTCTGAAATATGGTAATAAACAGAACAAAACTGATACGGAAAATCAGAGGTAATTATGAAATATGAAATTAAGGAAATGGAATCATCTGATTGGGAGCAAGTAAAAAATATTTATTTAGAAGGAATAAAAACAGGATTAGCAACCTTTCAAGGTGAATTCGATTTACCATCTTGGGAGAAGTGGAATCAAGACCATATCAGCTCATGCAGGTTAGTTGCAATTTTGAATAATGAGATACTAGGATGGGCAGCTCTCAGCCCTACTTCAAAACGACCTGTTTATTCCGGTGTAGCGGAAGTGAGCATTTATATAAAGAAGCTGTATAGTGGATACGGTATAGGAACGGAACTATTAAATAAACTTATATCAGCTTCAGAGAAAAATGGTTTTTGGACTTTACAATCTGGAATTATCAAAGAAAATACTGCAAGTATAGAATTACATAAAAAGTGTGGTTTCATAGTAATTGGAATAAGAGAAAAGCTTGGAAAAATGGAAAATGGCATATGGCATGATGTTGTTCTTATGGAAAGAAGAAGTAAAGCCGTTGGTATATAATTTGGGGGAATGTTTATGAATATTTTGGTAATTGGCGGAACAAGATATTTCGGAATTTATCTTGTCGAAGAGCTGCTGGCACAGGGACACAATGTAACAATTGCAACGAGAGGTATTACAAAAGACAATTATGGAGACAAGGTTTCAAGAATTGTTTTTGACAGGACAGATTCTGATAGTGTGAAAAACTCGCTATCAGGAAAATATTTCGATGTGGTATATGATAATCTTGCTTATTGTTCAAATGACGTAAAATACATATTAGATGTTATAAATTGTAATAAGTATATCATGATGTCCAGTACTTCAGTCTATGAAAAGCATTTGGATACAATGGAGGAAGAGTTTCAAACATTGCATAAAAAGCTTATTTGGTGTTCGAGAACAGATTTTACGTATGATGAAGCTAAAAGACATGCAGAGTATGCACTATGGCAGAATTACAATTACATAAATGCAATTGCCGTAAGATATCCATTTGTTATCGGAAAAGGCGATTATACAAAAAGACTATATTTTTATGTCGAGCATGTTATAAAAGAAATACCAATGTACATAGATAATATTGATTGTCAGATGGGATTTATCAGGTCGGATGAAGCCGGTAAATTTATGGCTTTTCTCGCTGATAAAGATTATTCAGGCCCCATTAACGGAAGCTCTTATTGTACTATTTCTATAGGAGAAATATTAGGGTATGTTACAGAAAAAACCGGCAAAGAACCTGTTTTATCGGAAGACGGTGAAAAGGCACCTTATAATTGTGAGCCGGAATACAGTATAAATACAAGTAAAGCGAAGAAATTAGGATTCAGGTTCAGTAATCTGAAAGATTGGATATATGAGTTAATAGATTATTATATTGATATAATATATTGAAGTATTTAAGGGGAGAGGCTTTTAAGGCCCCTCCCCTTTAGCTTTATTTTATTTCTGTGCCGCCCCATTCAATAACTGAAAAACCGCTTCTGTTAAAAGTGCTGAGCTGCTGTTCAGGAATTTCGATATAATTATCTAATGCTTTGTATGCCATGAAAATTCTCAGAATATTGTCAGGCTCTGGTGTAATGTGAAGTTTTGCATTATTTTCATATGCAGTTGTCTGGAAGGTTATTAGGTTATACTTATTTTCCTTCATCAACGGCAGCCAATACACAATAAATTCATTCAGTTCTCTTGTGGTTAATCCGAGATATTCAAGCTTTTCCTGTAAAAATTCAATCGTATCTTCTCCCTTTACTACAAAGCCCTTTGATAAATCCCAAATTGCATTGCCCTTGCCTTCCCAATACAAATATGAGTATTCACGTCCGTCGGTCTTGTTAATAAGTGTGCCGTCGGGATTTGCAGTGACGTTCCATCCGTTGTTATATTCAGGATATGTGCAGGTCAATCTACCTTGAAGCTCGATTTTGACAGATACATCGGTTTGAACTGTCGGATACAGATATATAACAGGCTTTGCATAATCACCTAAAAATCTGTATTCAAAATACTGCTTACTGGGATTATATGAACCTAAATAAAAGGAATCAACTAGGTAGGCAATGTTGTAGCTCATCATGCGTTCGGTTAGTGGAAATTTATATGATTTCGTATATGGTTCTGTCATATATTACTGTATGATAGTTATAAAGTGTATCTATATATATGAGTTTATTATCTTCAATTCTGTAAATATCAACATCCGCAACCTCGTTATCGACATTTCCAAAGTTTACACCCACATCTGTTGAATACCTGGTCACAAGGAGCTCGGGAGTTTCATCAAAATCTAAATCCAGCAAGGTTATTCCTAAGGTTGAATCTGTGTTTATAATATTCATATTTGACATGAGGGTATCGTAGATCTGAGCCATTTCAGTATCTTTATTTTCTCTGTTATCAAACAAGAATGCCCTTGTCAACACTCTTTCCGTATCCTTAGTAAGCAGTTTACAGTATATTCACCTGAAGATGAATCGGAATGATAAACAGGCATCCCATACATATATGCCGGGTCAACTATAACGTCAAAAATGGAGGTTGAAACTCTTCGTGCAAAACAATTTAAGGTAATATTTTCTGCTGTATAGCCGTAAACTATATCATTGACATTATATTGAGATTCATTAAAATCAAAAACTAAATTAGTATTGTGTTTAGTTAATTGTATTTATTATATCACTATTAAAATTCTAAGGGAATAAATAATGTAACAAAAAACCACATACAAATTGCATGTGGTTTTTATATAGATTGATTATTTTATTTTGTTTTTAAATTCTTTTATGTCCTTGTTTGTTGGGTTGGTATATTTGAAATTTCCTGCTTTACTTTCAAGTGCGCTCGGCTTTCTCGGGTAAGTATTCGGATATAATTTATTAGAGTCATTGGTTATACCATTACAAGCACCATCAAACTTATCCATATCATTTCCTTTGCCTGTATTGCTTTTTCTTCCATTACCTTTACTCATTATATTGCCTCCTTTTTTGTAAATATTTTTTCCATATTTGTGATGATTTATTCTTTAAGTTGAAAGATGAAAAATTTCTATGTATAATGAAATTACCAAATATAATGGGGGAAGAGTATGATAGAAACTATTAACTTAAATTTAATTGAGGCGAGAGAAGAAGACATAAAAGATATAATGGAAATGGAAAACCATGAGGATAATCGCAATTTTATATGGCAGGGTACATATGAACAGCATTTAAATGAAATTATGGACAAGGATTATTTGCTGTTGATATTTAAAAGGAAGGAAGATAATTTAACGGTTGGCTTTGCTTTAAATTATTTAGATTACAAATCTGAGAGATTTGAGTTGAGAAGAATTGCTGTTACTGTTAAAGGTAAGGGATATGGTAAGGAAGTATTGGATGCATTGATAAGATACACTTTTGAAGATTTGAAATTTAATAAATTTTGGTTGGACGTATATCCTGATAACGTTGTCGGAATTAAGCTTTATGAAAACGCAGGACTTCATTGTGACGGAGTGCTAAGACAAAATTACAAATCTGAAAGAGGATTTTTGGACCAAAAGGTTTATTCAATGCTTAGAAGTGAATATGAGGGTTTAAATTAGTATGATGGGTAAAGATATGAGCATTTGTTCAATGCATTTCAGTCCGACAGGAACCACCGAAAAAATTGTAAAAAAAATTGCAGACACCTTAAAAGATAAATTTGAAAAACAAGACATTACGAATATTGATTTTACCAATATTAAAAACAGACAGACCGGGCAATCATTCAGTAGTGATAATCTTGTTGTTTTTGGTGTACCCGTTATTGCCGGAAGGGTGCCCAATGTCTTATTGAAATATTTAAATAATGTCAAAGGTAATGGAGCTTTGGCTGTTTGCGTAGTAGTTTACGGCAATAGAAATTATGATGACGCATTAATAGAATCAAGAGATATACTTACTGATAATGGATTCAGAGTTATAGCAGCCGGAGCATTTATAGGAGAACATTCATTTTCAAAAATTCTTGCAAAAGAAAGACCTGATGATGAGGACATGTCAGTAGTTAAGAATTTTTCGGATCAAATATACGATAAAATATCAAAAGGAAATTTTGATGATGTTAAAGTAAAAGGAAGTAACCCCTATAGAGATTATTATAGGCCTAAAGATAAAAGCGGTAATTTTGTTGATATTAGAAAAGTTGCTCCAAAGACAAATGAAAATTGTATTGACTGTAAGATATGTGCAGAGGCATGTCCAATGGGAAGTATTGATTTTAAAGATGTGGCTGTATTAAACGGAATTTGTATCAAGTGCTGCGCATGTATTAAGAAATGCCCAACTGAAGCAAAATATTTTGATGATATGGATTATTTAAATCATAAATATGAATTGGAAGTCCAATTTATAAAAAGAAAAGAAGCGGAAATATTTATATAACCATGAATAAAAAGGAAATCAACTGTCTATAATAGTATAGATAGGAGGTTTTTCCATGAGCAGCGTATCGGGTAAGGAAGTAAAAGGTATATTAGATTTATTTAAAGTACAAAAGGATGTCGACGAAAAAAAAGATTTATATGCTAGTTTAGAAAATGCAAAAAAGGAATGGGAAGAAGCTAAAAACATTTTTGAAAATGTTAGTGAACCGGATTTAGTGGATTATGCCATATATAATATAGAAGCCGCGGAAAGAAAATATGTTTATTTGCTTCGGAAAATAAAAAGTGAAGGCTCTAACGAAGGCAGAAATGAAGGTATCAGTGAAACCAGCTAAATATATAAGGATACAAACAAAACAGTTTGTATCCTTAATTTTTTCACTTACAGTATAAGCGACTGACACCAAATCAAAGATTTGGGTCATCTGCTTATGTGCCAATTATTGTGTTGGATATATCAATTGCGGATTAAAGCTGTCAAAAATCTCTGAACTGAGGAAATACTCAATCAATGAAACTGCATATTTATACATATGTAGTTGTATATGAAATGGAGTGCTAAAGTGGAACCTTTACTGTTGTTAATAATGTAAGTATGAAAACATCTACGGATGTTTTTTGATTTTCGTTATATTTTACTAAGTATAACGAAAATAATTAACTAAAAAATTTATTCATTTTTAGTTATATACACTTCTTAGATTACATAAAAATGTATTGAATAAAATACTAAGTATTGATTATTCTGCATTAATATGTTACAATTCGTTTAATTGTTAGTTTTATAATTAACAATTATGATTTTGGAGGGATAAGTTGTATGAGTTATGAGTTTAATATAACAGGGGATAGCGAGAATGGTAATGAGGCGGAACCTATTAGCTTAGACGAAGCTGAAGAAGTTAAAGATATAGTTGCTTTGATCGGTAACTTTGTAAGAGACAAGTCTTCTGAGGGGCAATTGGTAAATGGTGAGGAGCTGCTGGAGGAGCCACTGTCTGTAGAGGTGGAGGATATCATACCAACCATAGAAGAGCTCAGGCTAAGGGAAGACTTTTCAGATATAATTATGTATAAAGGAAAAGAAAAAATATATTTATATTCTGAAAAATTTATAACCCCAAATTATGCCAATATTATGATAACAGCAGAGGAAAAAGACTTTTTTAAAATGATTGTCGATACGGTCAGACAAGAATCAAGAATTTATCCGAGACCAACCAGCGTCAATCTTTTCAGAAAAGCTCCCTTTAATATGTCTAAGGATGAGTTTTTCAAAGTTTATAATCAATTGAAAAGAAAAGAAGAATATGAGGATATTAAAGAGGTCAAAGCATCTAACGATGCCATATATTTGTACTCAGATGAGTTTATGAAGAAAGCACATGCGCGTTCAATCGCCGAATGGATAGAAGTAGAATCAGAACAAAACCCATAAATTAAAAAAAATATATATTAATTTGAAAGGAAGGTATAAAAATGGGCAAATTTGGACCAGGAGAACTAATTTTAATTTTAGCGATAGCATTGGTAATTTTTGGACCCTCAAAATTACCGGAAATAGGCAAGGCTCTTGGAAAATCTATTAGTGAATTTAAAAGTAGTGTAAACAAGACAGATAATTCTGCCGACGAAAAAATTGAGGACAATTAGGGAATATTTGAAAATTTTGTATTATCTATTTTGAAGGGAGAGAATAATTATGTTTGAAAGAGAAATTGATAATTTTATCAATAAAGTAAGGACAAGACGTGAATTTTTAAAGGTGAGCGGTAAAAGTATTGCCGGAGTTGCAGTTACGACTTCAGTCCTGAATCTGATAGGCTGTTCGAAAACTACCGGGGATGAGGACGAACCGGTTGACAGTGTGCAGGCATTTGTAACTCCTGCAGGATTACTTGTTGCTGAAGCTAACAGATGCACAGGCTGCCAAAGGTGTGAAATGGTCTGTACAGTAACAAATGACGAAAAAATTCATCCTTTGATATCAAGAGTAAAAATAGCAAGGAATTTTAATTACGGGGAAGAAATAACGGATAATTATCGCCATGAGAACGGATATTTCGGAAACTTTTTAATGACACCGGAAACATGTCATCAATGCGAGGATGCTAAATGCGCAGCTGCATGTCCGAAGCAGGCTATAAACCAAAGCGAAACAACAAAAGCCTGGACTGTGGATGATGATCTTTGCATCGGATGCGGAGCATGTACTCAGGCATGTCCATGGAATATGCCTACAATTGATTCCGAAACCAATAAATCGACAAAATGCATTTTGTGCGGTGCCTGTGCGGATAATTGCATAACAGGAGCATTAAGGGTTATACCTTGGGAAAAATTTGAAGCTACAGTTAGAAGAAAAGGTTATTTAGTATCATAATTATTTAAATAAATTTTGATTGGAGGAAGAATAATGGCTAAAGTAACAGGATGGATAGGGAATTTATTAAGGGTTAATTTGACTACCGGTAATATTACAGTTGAAGACTCAATGAAATATAAAGACTTAGTAGGCGGAGCCGGACTTGGATATAAAGTTATATTTGATGAGGTACCTCAAGGTACAAAAGCTTTTGATGAGGCTAATAAGGTTGTAATTGCTGTAGGTCCTCTTACCGGTACTGCGGCTCCATGCAGCGGAAGAACAAACATTACATCATTAGCACCTACAAATCCATATCATGCTATCACAGACAGTCATATGGGAGGAAATTTCGGACCATGGATGAAGTTTGCGGGATATGATGCAATTATAATTGAAGGTGCAGCCAAATCTCCTGTATGGGTGAGAATAGAAGATGATAAAGTGTCTATTGAAGATGCAGGCAGCTTGTGGGGAAAAGGCACGGTAGATACCACTAAGGCAATCAATGATATAATGGGTAAGGAAGCCTGTATTGCAGCAATAGGTCAGGCAGGTGAAAAACAAAGGAATTTAGCATCAATAGTTAATTCGGTTAATCACTCAGCCGGAGGACATGGAGGAATATTAGGTGCAAAAAATTTAAAGGCAATAGGTATAATCGGAAAGAGAGCTGTACACCTGGCAGATGAAAATGCTAAAGAATGGCTTAAATTAAATGAATATATGATGAGTGATATTATAGGAGCCAACAATCAGCATGTGGTTCCGAATACTCCACAGCCATGGGCTGAATATCACAACCCGGGAAGCCGTTGGACAGCACAGCTGGGATTGTTCTGGGGAGCTGCCAATCCACCGGTAGAGACAGGCGAATGCCCTCCGGGAGATAAAAACAAGGTTGGTCTTCGTACACAAAAAGCAATATTTGATTTAGGTCCGGTAGCTGAAGAAAGAACAATAAAGATGGCAGGCTGCTATTCATGTCCTATTCGCTGCCAATCAAATATGTATATGCCGGAACTTGAAAAGTACGGGTTAACTCCTTATGCAACAAGCACATGCATCAACTACTCATCTCCGGGCACTGCAATGGTTAAGGGATATGCAGACGGGGAAAGCAAGGGAATGGATGCAATGATTACTAAATGTCTCGGCTCAAGACTTGCTGACGATTATGGTATTTGGAGCAATTACGGTCAATTGCCAAGAGACTTTAGACATATGTACAACTCAGGAAAGTTGAAAGAAGTTCTTCCTAAGGAAGAATATGATAGTATTAATTTTGATTTATTGGAAAAAGGTGATCCGGGATGGATGCTTGAATATTATAACAATTTAATTGGGGACGGAGAATTTTCACATCTTTTAGACGGACCTTATTGGATGGCTCAAAGATGGAGTATGGGTGATGAATATTGGAATGAATACTCAAATAACATATGGTCCAAGATGGCTTATCCAAAGCACCACAGTAATGAAGCGGGAGCACAGGTAGGAGTATTGGTCAATATTATGTTTAACAGGGATGCTAATTCTCATACCCACATGAACTTTATAGGTGCAGGCCTTCCTATAGGATTATTGAAGGAGATTGCCGGCGAGGTCTGGGGTTCTCCCGACGCATTGGATGCTCCAAAGGATTACACACCTATGAACGAATATAAAGCTAAATTTGCTAAATGGTCCATCGACAGAAACTTCCTGCATGACTCTATTACTCTTTGTAACTGGGTATGGCCTATGGTTGTTTCGCCGTCTAAATCAAGAAATTATCGTGGAGATACTGCATTGGAGTCTAAATTCTTCAGCCTGGCTACAGGAATAGAAACATCAGAAGAAGAATTGGATTATATGGCAGAAAGAATATGTACTCTTCACAGAGCGGCAACTATCAAGCAAATGGCAACTATTGATATGAGAAATGAACATGATACTATACCTGAATGGGTGTTTAATGTAGACCCCGACATGGAGCCATTTACCGAAGGAACGGTTAAGCTTGACAGAGATGACATGCAGCTGGCTTTAACAATGCTTTACAAAGAGTATGGATGGGATGAAAAAACCGGAGCACCGACCAGAGCTACTTATGAAAAGTTAGGTCTTAAGGATGTTGCGGATGAACTAGAAGGATTAAATTTACTTCCTTAGGATTGAAAATTGTAAAACGGTAAAATGGGAAAGCATTATGTTTTCCCATTTTACTTAAAGAGGGAAAGCTTTATGATATTAGATTATTTAATATATAGTTTGACTAAAGATAATCCACCTAAATTAAATAAAGATAAATGCATAAATACTTTCATGAAGGGATGCCATATATGTGAGCAGTCCTGCCGGGAAAAAGCTATTTCCGAAAAAAACGGTAATATATTTTTTGATGGAAAATTGTGTAATGAATGTGGTGTGTGTAGGGTAAAATGTCCAACTCAAGCTATAATGACAGCAGAATGTAAAGATGAAGAAATACTGACTAAGGCGGCTGAAAAACAAAATTTGGTTATTTCATGTTCGTTGTCGGATACTATAGGAAACTTAAAAGTAAGTTGTTTAAACTCTTTGCATCCCGAGCTTATAGCTTGCATGTTCATACTATATGAAGGAAAAAAAATTTATTTCAATTTGAGCAGCTGCATTGATTGTGAACACGGATATGATGAAGAGTTGCTCAGGGACAGTTTAAACAAGGCCTTAAAATTTGTAAAATCTATGGGAGTAAATCCTTCTTATGAAATACATGAAGAAGAAGATAATCTTTCGGAGCTGGCAACTGAAACTATATCCAGACGCAATTTGTTTAAAATGGTAAAAAAAGAATCCGGCAGTATGGTTGTTAAAACCATATCTTCAATAGTTCACCTTGACGAAAGCAATGATAGTCAGATTTCCATAAGAAAAACATTGTTAAAACTATTGAAAAGTGATAAAATTATCAATAATAGCGGTAATTCGGATGTGTTTTGGGAATGTTGGGAAGTTAACGAAAACTGTGACGGATGCGGTAGATGTGTATCCGTATGCCCGGGTAAGGCGTGGAAAATTGAAAATACTGATACAACATCAAAGTTGTATCACAACATGGCCAATTGCTTCAAATGTGGTTTGTGCAAAAAAGCATGTGATAAGAAGGCCCTGAACAAGGGAAATATAGACAATCCATTTTTGGATGAATTCAATCTTAAAAGGGAAATACTTTTTAATATATGCAATATCTGCAGCAGGAAGTATATACCTAAAAATAAAGAAGATGAAAAATGTGATATATGCAAGAAAAAAGAATTACTAAGAGAAAAAATATCCGCATTATAATTAATACAAAATTCTAAAATTAAGGAGGATGTTATGGGCAGGTTAGGACCAGGAGAATTAATACTTTTATTGGCTATTGCTTTAGTTATATTTGGACCGTCTAAGCTCCCGGAATTAGGAAAATCTTTGGGGAGAACAGTAAATGAGTTTAAAAAATTCTCGAATGATTTAAAGGTAGATGTATCCTTAGATGAGAATAAGCCAACAAAAACGGATAAAAAAGAAGATAAAAACAGTTCAAAAGAGAAGCTTGATTTTACAGGATCAAATCAGGCTGATGAGCATATAGAACTATAGTATGTAGAAAAAAACTTTACTACGGAGGTTTGGATGGAATTTTATAACAAATTGTACAATCTTGATATGACACGAGAAAATATAGCTGTAACAATATTGACGGGTGCAAGCATAGGTGATAAGCTTTTATTATCAGATAAAGAAAAAATATATACCACGAACGAAAATTCGGATTGGAATGAAGTTATAGCACAAATTCCTGAAAACAAAAAAAGTCAAACAATTACTGTGGGTAAAGAGAAAATATATTATGAATTCATGCGCCAATCTTTTAATGTAGTGATATGCGGTGCTGGACATATATCCATGCCGCTGATTAAAATGTGTAAAATGCTGGCATTACCTGTAACGGTAATAGATGACAGAATTACGTTCACAAACAATGCAAGAAGGGAGGGCGCTGATAAGGTAATCTGTGAGTCTTTTGTTGATGCTTTGCGTAAGGTTGAGGGAGATACCGGAACCTTTTTTATAATAGTTACAAGAGGACACCGATATGATCAGGAATGCTTGCAAAGTATTATACAAAAAGAAAATGCATATATAGGGATGATCGGCAGCAAATTGAGAGTTAAAAAGGTTCTTGAATATTTAGAGAGCGAGGGAACTCCAAAAGAAAAGCTTGATGCGGTATATACTCCCATAGGCTTAAAGATTGGAGCTGAAACTCCGGCTGAGATTGCGGTTTCAATTATGGCTCAGGTTATAGAGGTAAAAAATAAAAAAGCGGGAGCAGGTACATATCCCGAAGAATTGAGAAATTGCTTGTTCAGCGAAAAGCATAGAGACATTCCCAAGTCTTTGGTTACATTAGTTTCAAGGAAGGGTTCAGCTCCGAGAGAAGTCGGTACAAAAATGATTATACTGAAGGATGGAAATACTGAGGGTACTATTGGAGGCGGATGTGTAGAAGCAAATATAAGGCAGACGGCTCTTTCTTGCATGGATAATATGGAATCCCGGTTAGTTAAAGTTGATATGACCGGAATAGAGGCAGAAGAAGAAGGAATGGTCTGCGGCGGAATAGTAGAATTGTTTGTAGAGCCGATTATAAATATTTAGAATTACGGGAGCAGGACATGAAACAAATTAAAACAACAGATGCGGTTGGACATGTACTATGTCACGACATAACTCAAATAATCAAGGATGTTACAAAGGATGTAGTTTTTAAAAAAGGGCACGTAGTCAGAGAAGAAGATATACCGGTTCTTTTATCTGTGGGGAAAGAAAATCTTTTTGTATGGGAAAAGCAGGAAGGTATGCTGCATGAAAATGAAGCTGCAGAAATACTTTATGAAGTATGCAAAAATGATTATATGAAACCATCACCGGTAAAAGAAGGCAAAATAGAAGTTATAGCTGATATAGACGGTTTGTTTAAGCTGGATTCAGAAAGACTTCTGAAAATAAATAGCCTGGGCGAAATTATTATAGCAACGAGACATGGAAATACAATTGTAAAAAAAGGGGACAAGTTAGCAGGTACAAGAGTTATTCCACTTATAATCGAAGAAGAAAAAATAAAGAAGGTTCAGGAAATTGGCGAAAGTAAGCCTATAATGTCAATACTTCCGTTTAAACATAAAAAGGTGGGGATAGTTACCACAGGAAGCGAAATTTTTCATGGAAGAATCAAAGATACCTTCGGACCTGTGATCGTTGATAAATTCGGAGAGTTTGACTCTGAAATACTTGGACAGACAATTGTGAATGACAATAAGAATGAAATTACAGCGGCAATACTTGAGTTTGTTGAAAATGGAGCGGATATAGTGGTTTGTACCGGAGGAATGAGCGTTGACCCTGACGATCATACACCGGGTGCCATAAAAGATACCGGAGCAGAAATAGTTACCTACGGAGCTCCTGTGCTTCCCGGAGCTATGATGCTGGTGTCATATTATAATCGTAACGGCAGAGAAATACCTGTATTAGGACTTCCGGGATGTGTTATGTATGCAAAGCGCACTATATTCGATTTGCTTCTTCCGCGAATAATGGCTGATGACAAAATAATCAAATCAGATATATATCGTTTAGGTGAAGGGGGATTGTGTTTAAACTGCCAGGTTTGCACATATCCTAACTGTGGATTTGGAAAGGGCCGTTAGTGGTTTTAATTCAAAATATCATGTTAATATTAATAAGGATGCAAACAAAACAATTTGCATCCTTAAATTCTATATCAGCTCTTGCTCCAATCTATCGAAAATTTCTGAAGTAAAAAAGTCTTGCAATGTTATTTCAAGTCCATCACAAATTTTTTTAATAAGAACAATTCCAATATCCTTCCTCTCTATGTCAAAAACACTATATACTGTTGAAGGAGTTATGCCTGATAAATTTGCAAGCCTGTTTACGGCTATTCCTCGTTCGTTACAAATTTCATTAATCCTTTTTAAAACTGCTTCCTTAACACTCATTTTTGCACCTACTTTAAAAATTAAAATTACAAATTTATTTTACCACTTAATCGCTAATGCGTATACGCAATAACGAGCATTTTAATAAATTATCCAAAAAAATTAATAAAACAATATAAAAAATACACATATTTGGAATAAAATGAATAAATATAAATTGCCTGCAAGATTCACAGTATGAAAAAATCAAAATTGATATACTTGACAAAACAATATATTTATGATATTCTTCATATGGTTAGCGTAGACTAACCAAGGAGCATATAATTAAGGGCAATTACTTATTTTTGCCCATTAAAAATACATTTCAGTTAGTGCAGGCTAACCATAGTATAAAAAATCTAGGTGAGGTGATATCTTGAGTAGTATTGTAATAATTGGTGGTAATGAAAGAATGGTATGTCAGTATGAAGGCATTTGCAAAAATTATGGATGTAAGGTAAAGGTTTTTACTAAGGAGAACGGGGCACTCAAGAAAAAAATAGGATTGCCGGATCTTTTGGTTCTTTTTACGAATACAGTATCGCATAAAATGGTAATCAGTGCGGTTGGAGAGGCAAAACGTAACAATATACCTGTTGCGCGTATTCATTCAAGCAGTGCCACTGCTTTATGCAACATATTAGAAGAACATATTTTAAAACCTATGGAGGCTTAATTGTTATGGAACATTTTTTGATTGAACATTGCTCTCCCACATTGGCGGGCTTAAAAACAGCTAATTTGTTCAGTTGTACTGTTGGTTCTGCATCTGAATTGAACTCATATTTATATAAAGTTAATCACGATTTGAATAATAAGGATGTTTTTCTGGAGGTGTTGCAACACAACAATAAACGGGCAGTTATACTTGTTTATCGTAAAAACAGACTTCAAAAAGAATTGCATGGTAAAAGTGTTTCGGATTTTCTTGCGTCATATGGATATAACTGCAATTCTGTTACATATTGTATCGAGCGTTTAAAGCAACGCTTCGAATACAGCGATAGTTTTCCACATGAAATCGGGGTATTTTTGGGATATCCTCTGGAAGACGTTGTCGGGTTTATTGAAAATGGTGGAAAGAACAGCAAATCTTCCGGTTTCTGGAAGGTTTACAGTGATGAATATAGTGCGTCGAAACTTTTTGAACAATATAATAAGTGTAGAAAGGTATATATGAAATTATTTGCCGGGGGCAGGTCTATTATGCAGCTTACAGTTGCTGCATAAATAATAAATTAATATAAAAGGAGTATAAATTTATGAATAAAATAGCAGTTGTTTTTTGGAGCGGTACAGGGAATACTGAATCAATGGCAGAACTTGTTGCCAAAGGTGTAAAAGAAGCTGGAGCTGAAGTAACGGTATATTCCCCTGCTGAATTCAATATGGATGCCTTGAATCAGTATGATGCGGTCGCTTTTGGTTGTCCGTCAATGGGTGACGAGGTGCTGGAGGAAAGCGAATTTGAGCCTATGTTTTCTGAATGCAAGCCGGGACTAAAAGGCAAGAAAATTGCTCTTTTTGGCTCTTATGGCTGGGGAGACGGTGAATGGATGAGAAACTGGGAGGAAGACTGCAGATCGTTGGGAGCAGTTCTCGTAAGTGACAGCGTCATATGTAATGAAACGCCTGATCAGGATGCTCAAAATGCTTGCATTGCTTTGGGCAAAGTATTGGTTTCTTAATATAGTGTCAGTTGATTATGCTGTAAGTGAAAGCAGATGACAAATATTTGATTTAAAAATAACAGAATCAGCCATGCGGTTGGTTCTGTTATTTTGTATGTTCTTTAATTTGAGATATGACCATGAACATGCTTTTTAATGGCTTCAAAGCTTTCTGCACTTAGTACATGCTCGATTCTGCATGCATCTTCCGTTGCAACTTTTTTATCGACACCTAAAAATATCAGCCATTCGGAAAGTAAAGTATGTCTTTCATACATTTCTTCAGCAATTGCTCTTCCTTTTTCAGTTAAAGTAATATACAAATCGCTGTCCATTTCAATATAACCATTTTCACGAAGGTTCTTCATGGCAACGCTGACACTTGGTTTTGCATAGTTAAGTTCATTTGCAATATCGATGGAACGCACCTGATGATTTTTCTTGGATAAAATCAAGATGGTTTCAAGGTACATTTCAGCCGATTCCTGAATCTTCAAATCATCATCTCCTCGTATGAGTTAATTATAGCTAACCATATCTTATCATATATACGCTAAAAATGCAAATTTCATAAAAGATTTAAGAAATATTTACATTTGCAAAAAATGCCCCTCCATGGTACACTATTCAAAGTAAAAATTAATATGGGAGCGAAATTATGAATACAAAAGAAAAACTTTATGAATTAGATTATATGAGATTCATAGCATGTTTTGCTGTAATGATAGTTCATATAACCGCTACGGGTGTGGAAGGCTACATACACGGAAGCTTCCCCCACATAGTAACCTTAATCGTAAATAGAAGTTTTAAATTTACAACTCCTATTTTTATTTTTCTCAGCGGTGTGACAAGCTTCTATAGCTATAGAAACAGAGATTTTAAATATTTTGAGTTTATTAAAAAACGCCTCTTAAATGTATTGGTTGCATATATAGTATGGTGCGTTATTTATTACGCTGCTTATATTAAGCTTGGGTATTATGGCTTTAATATCAATGAATTTATAAAAAGTGTTTTGCTTGGAAAAATGTCTTATCATTTATATTTTGTTATAATAATTACACAAATGTATATTTTTGGACCTATATTTTATAAATTATTAAAAAACTCTGACAAAAAAGTAGCAATATTAATAATAGCGGCAATATTTACTGCTTTATGTGCCGAGTATATCAGATTTAAAGATTCAGACAGGTTGTTTTTAAAATATATATTCTTCTACATGCTGGGCATATATTTAACATTGGAGTATGATAAATTCACATCCTTTTTAATGAAGAATAAGTGGCTGTTTATTATTGGATATGCTGTGATTGGTTTAACTTATACGGTAGTTTCTTATCTGAATATGGCTATTTATATATACGTATGGTTTATATTTTCTTTGACATCAATATTTTTCGTTTATATAGCAGGTCTTATAATGAAGGATGCTTTTAAAAAATATTATAGTTTTATTAAGCTGTTTGGACAAAGCTCATATTATATTTATCTCATGCATCCGTTGGTGTTAACACTGGCAATTCGATATACTGATATGAATGGAATTTTATCTATAACAAAAAGATTAATTATTTACTCTGTGGCAGTAATACCTACAACGGTTATATGCTGTCTGGGTTTCACGGCAGCTAAAAACTATTTAAAGAAAAAGAGAAAAGCAACAGCTGCAGTTGCTTCTGAGAATTAAAAAATCATCCTGAATTATCAGGATGATTTCAAAGATTTGGGTCGTCTGCTTAATTTTTTGTTGAATTTTCGTATTCTCTCATAGCAAGGATTGTTCTTTGGAATAAATCATCTAATTCCCATCCAAGCATATCAGCACCCTTCTGAATTGCTTCTCTTGAACATCCGGCAGCAAAGCTTGGCGTTTTGAATTTTTTCTTAAGTGATTTAACTTCCAGATCTGAAACACTTTTTGATGGCCTCATTAAGGCAACCGCACCGATTAGTCCGGTTAATTCATCAGTGGCAAACAAGACTTTTTCCATTTCGTGCTCAGGCTTTTGAGTTGCTCCTGTCATGCCATATCCATGGCTTGCAACAGCGTTGATTATTCTTTCGTCAATACCTTTTTCTTTAAGTATTTCCTGAACCTTTACACAATGCTCTTCGGGATACAACTCAAAGTCCAAATCGTGTAACAGTCCTACTATACTCCAGAATTCCGCTTCATCCTCATAACCCAACTGTTTGGCGAAATATTCCATTACAAAACTGACAGTGTCCGCATGTTTTAAATGGAATTCTTCTTTGTTATATTCCTTTAACAAAGACCATGCTTCTTCTTTAGTAATATTCATTTAAATCCCTTCCTTTATGTGTGCTATTATATATTTTAACCTATTTGGTAAAGTATGTCTATATCTTTAATAATTATTAAATTGACAAGCATTTATCAGAATGTTAAAATTATATCAGTTGATAAAAACTTATACATGTATTTTTATGCGTAGCAGACTCGCAAATATTTTTACAATATATTGATATCATAGAACAAATAGGTAAAAAACGCTTATTGTAAAAATTTTCTTTATGAAATTTTACAATTCTGATTGATTTTTTACAAACAATATGATAATATCTCATGGAAGGGTTAGGGATGAAAAACTTAGGTAGAGTTCAATCTATTGACAGATCAGTAGCCATAATTGAATGCTTTTCAAAAAGCAAACGTGAATTGAAGCTTTCCGAAATAGCAAATATGGTTGATTTAAACAAAAGTACAGTACATGGAATACTCAACACTCTGAAGTATCACGGATTTATAAGCCAGGATGAATCGACTCAAAAATATAGATTAGGCACACGGTTTATAGAGTATGGGGACATGGTCGTAAATTCTATGAATGTCAGAAACGTTGCATATCCTTTAATAGACAGTATTTGTGACAAAATTGAAGAAACTGTTCATATAGCTATGCTCGATGAAAGTGAAATAGTTTATATTGAAAAGAAAGAATGCAATAGGTCAATCAAGACATCGACTAAAATAGGCATCAGATATCCTGTTCATGCTACTGCTGACGGTAAAGTAATATTAAGCTATTTGAGTGAGGATGTAGTTGACAAGTATTTACCTTTAGATATGAGTGAATTAGACAAGCATAGGATAATTAAAAAATTAACAATTATAAAAGAACAAGGTTTTGACATAGATTATGAAGAAGTCATGAAAGGAATAATATGTGTAGCAGCACCAATCTTTGATTACAGGGGAATAGTCAGATATAGCTTAAGTGTTACAGCACCCACAGTTAGGATGACAGACGAAAAAATTGAAGAAAGTGTAATAATTGTAAAGGAAGCTGCTAATAATATATCGTATAGTATAGGTTACAAAGGATAGCATAGTATATCCTTTAAAAAATGAGCAATATCAGAACAGCGTTCAGTATTGCTGAACAATTGTAAAAATATGGAAAATTACAAAATAATGTTGACAGATACATAACGTTTTGTTAATATCGTATCTTGTTACTGACGTTATAACCAGCGGAAAGCTGTTTATATAAATAAATATATTTAAATCCCATGGAGGAAGACAAGAAAATGAAAAAATTATTAGCGTTAATATTGGTTCTATCAATTGCATTATTTGCTTTTGTTGGATGTGCTAAAGAACAACCGGCACCAGCTCCAGCACCGGCGCCATCAGAAGAAGAACCAAATGAAGAACCAAGTGAAGAACCAAATGATGAAGAACCAGCTGCAGAAGGCGCGGTTAAAACCGGTTTAGCAGTAATCACATCATTAGGAAAATCTAAAGATGCTACAGCAGATGCAGAAGGAACAGCTCAGTCTGATTCAGTTATAGTTGCAGTTACTGTTGATAATGACGGTAAAGTAGTTAAAGCAGTGATCGATACAGCTCAAACTGCTATTAAGTTCAATGCAGAAGGTAAAGTTACTTCTGACTTAACAACTTCTTATAAGTCTAAACAAGAGCTTAAAGAAGAGTATGGAATGAGCAAAGCTTCTACAATAGGTAAAGAATGGTACGAACAGGCAAACACACTTGCTGATTATGTAGTTGGAAAAACTGTTGATGAAATCAAAGCTATCCCAACTGATGATACAGGCGTACCAACAGATGCTGATTTAGTAGCTTCAGTTACTATGAAAATTGACGGTTACAAAGATGCTTTTGAAAAAGCTGTGGCTGACGCTCAGGATTTAGGAGCTAACGCAGAAGACAAATTAGGGTTAGGTGTTGTTACTACAATAGATAAATCTAAGGATGCAACTGCAGATGCTGATGGTTTAGCTCAAGCTTACTCAACATACACAGCTACAACTTTTGATTCTGAAGGAAAAATCACAAGCAGTATATTAAATGCTTCTCAAGCTAATGTAAACTTTGATGCTGAAGGAAAAATTACTTCTGATTTAGAAGCTCCTGCATTAACAAAGAATGAATTAGGCGATGATTACGGAATGAAAAAAGCATCTCCGATAGGTAAAGAGTGGTATGAACAAGCAGCTGCTTTTGCTGAATATACAGTTGGAAAAACAGTAGAAGAAGTTAAAGCTTTCGAAACTGATGAAACAGGACATAACACAGAAGCTGATATAGTATCTTCAGTTACATTTGGAATAGATGATTTCAAATTAATATTAGAAGAAGCTTTAAATACAGCAAAATAAATCATTTTAAATAACAGTCTGTTGAAAAAGCTCCGATGGATATCGGGGCTTTTTTTGTTCTTGCAGCATAAGAGACCGACACAAAATCAGAGATTTTGGCTGTCTGCTTAAAAATTTGGGTCATATGCTTATTGACTCTTACTCATTTGTATAATAAAATGCATATGTAGTCATATAGGTTGTTATTAAACAATAAGTTTTTGTAATGCTAGCTCGCATATACTTAGTAATTAAGAGGAAATAAATGAAAAAAGATATTTCGGATTTAAAGATAATTATCCCTTTTTCAAAGGGCTATCAATATTTAATTGTAATTTCTGCTGTTGCAACTATTATTAAGGTGGCTGCAAGCTTTGCTATGCCGCAAATTATAAGGTTTACTGTTGATTCCGTAATAGACAATGTTCCTTTTTCCTTCAATCAAACAATTATGTATTTTATTGAGTTGGTTGGCGGCAGAGAAGGTATCAGACAAAATTTATGGATAAGTGCCGCAATTATTTTAATTTTAGCAGTAATTACTTCGTTCAGTGATTTTATCGGAAGATATATCATCGCTAAAGGGACGGAAGGAATAATCAAAAATATAAGAAATAATTTGTATAATCATATTCAAAAATTACCATACAGTTGGCACGTTAAGAATCAAACGGGAGATATTATACAAAGATCCACTTCAGATGTTGATGTTGTAAGAAATTTTATAAGCACTCAGCTGTCGGAAATGTTCAGAACAATTATGCTTGTTATCATATCATTGATTTTGATGTTTTCTATGAATGTTAAACTGACATTGATAGTTTTAATTTTTATACCGGTTGTAGTTTTATATTCGTCTATATTTTACGGTATATTGTCTAAGAAGTTTTTAACTGCGGATGAAGCGGAGGGTGAGCTTTTTACTGTTACACAGGAAAATCTGACAGGTGTCAGAGTGGTCAGAGCTTTTGGAAGAGAAAAATATGAAATTGATAAATTTTCAGAAAAAAACAATAAATTTTCTGAGCTTTGGGTTAAGCTCGGTTACCAATTGGGATATTATTGGGGCATAGGAGATTTTGTAACGGGAAGTCTGGTTATGACTATAGTTATTGCGGGTTCAATTTTTGCTGTTGACGGTGCGATAACATTGGGAGAATTTATGGCTTTTGCTTCTTATACTGCCATGATAGCATGGCCTCTGAGAAGTTTTGGAAGAATTCTCGGTGAATTAAGCAAGACAAAGGTTTCATTGGAAAGAATATGTGAAATATTCAGAGAGCAGGAAGAAACGGATGATTCTGATTCTTTAACGCCGGATATGAACAAGGATATAGAGTTTAAAAATGTAACATTTAGGTATGAAGGCAATACACCGATACTTGATGATTTGAGCTTTAAAATTGAAGCGGGAAGTACCTTTGCTATATTGGGAGGTACAGGCTCGGGGAAATCTACGTTGATGCATTTATTAAATCGTCTTTACGATTTGCCGGACGGCTGCGGCACCATAACTATTGGTGGTGTGGATATAAGAAAAATAAAAAGGGAAAGCTTAAGAAAAAATATAGGTATGGTGTTACAGGAACCATTTTTATTTTCGAAAACTATTAAGGAAAATATAGGTATTGTAGATTCCGATGCAGATATAAAACAAATAAAAGAGGTATCATCGATTGCTCACGTTGATGATGCAATAGAAAATTTTTCAAACGGCTACGATACAATTGTTGGTGAAAGAGGAGTAACATTATCGGGAGGACAGAAGCAGCGTGTTGCAATTGCAAGGATGCTATTGCAAAACACACCTATAATGGTTTTTGATGATTCACTGTCGGCTGTTGATTCAGAAACTGATGCTAAAATTCGTGCCGCATTAAAAAACGGAAAGAAAAGTTCTACCGTAATTCTGATTTCACACCGCATTACAACTCTTATGCAGGCAGATATGATTTTAGTGCTGGATAGAGGCAAAGCGGCTGATATTGGGACTCATGAAGAATTATTAAGAAGAGACGGCATTTATAAAAATATTTATGATGTTCAGATGAATATTGCCGATGTTGACGGGACGGTGATTTAATTGAATTACTATGAAGATGATAACACCTATAAATCGCTTGACATTAAGCCCTGGCTTAAGTTAGGCAGATTTTTCAAGCCTTATAAAAACAAAATGATTGTCTTAGTTGTATTTATGCTTATTACTGCAGTAATGGATTTATCGTTGCCGTTATTTCAGAAATATGCGGTTGATACATTTATTATACCTAAGACGACGGATGGATTAAGTAAGTTTATATTAATATACTCATTAGCATTATTGTTAATGACGCTTTCAGTCAATATCTTTGCCCGTATTGCTATCGTAATAGAAATGTATATCGGAAAGGATTTACGTGAGGAGATATTTGAACATTTGCAAAAATTATCTCTTTCTTATTACAATCAAACACCTGTCGGCTATATATTGGCAAGGACCATGAGTGATACAAATAAAATCGGAACAATGATTGCATGGGGATTAGTTGATGTATTTTGGTCATTTGCATATGTAATAGGTGCATTTGCTGCAATGATGTCATTAAATTTCAAGCTTGCAATGGTGGTTATGTCGGTTGTTCCGTTTATGGCGATAGTTACGGCTTATTTTCAGAAGAAGCTTCTTGTTTCCGGCAGGAGATTAAGGAAGGTTAATTCCAAAATGACAGGCAATTTCAATGAAGGAATAACCGGTGCAAGAACTTCAAAAACTCTGGTTATTGAACATAAAAATCTGGATGAATTTAAATCTGTAAGCTTTGAAATGGAATCAACGGCTGTCAGAATGGCCAAATTAAACGCCATATACATTCCGATAATTGTTTTCTTCGGTTCGGTAACATCTTCCATCGTTTTAGCAAGAGGCGGACAGCTCACAATGAATCAAGTTATACAAATAGGTACTTTATCGGCATTTTTATCATATGCAATAAACATTTTTGAACCTATACAAAACCTGGCAAGAATCTATTCCGAGATTGTTTCTCTGCAGGCAAACATAGAGAGGGTAACAGAGCTTCTCGATATGGAGCCATTAATAAATGATAGTCAGGAAGTTGTTGAAAAGTATGGAGATAACATAAATCCTAAGAAGGAAAACTGGGAGCATATAAAGGGTGAGATAGAGTTTAAAAATGTTACTTTTAAATATCCTGACGGTGATGAAGAGGTTCTAAAAAACTTCAACCTGCATATCAAGCCGGGAACCAATGTAGCAATAGTGGGAGAAACAGGAGCTGGAAAAAGCACCTTGGTTAATCTTGTATGTAGATTTTTTGAACCCACAGAGGGTGAAATACTAATTGATGGAGTAAACTATAAGGAAAGGTCTCAGCTATGGCTGCATTCAAACATCGGATATGTTTTACAGAACCCTCATTTGTTTTCCGGAACGATTAAGGAAAACATACAGTATGGTAATCTTGATGCAACAGACGAGCAGGTAGTGAAAGCTGCGGAAATAGTTTCTGTTGATAAAATAGCACAAAAGCTTGAGGATGGATATGAAAGTCAGGTCGGAGAAGGCGGGGATAAGCTTTCAACAGGAGAAAAGCAGCTTATATCCATAGCAAGAGCCATTCTGGCCGACCCTAAAATATTTGTATTGGATGAAGCAACATCTTCAATTGACACGGAGCTTGAAAGCTTAATACAAAAAGGAATATCGTATTTATTAAAGGGAAGAACCTCTTTTATAATTGCTCATAGATTATCAACAATTAAAAAAGCAGACATAATCTTGGTTGTTAAGGACGGAAAAATAGTTGAGCAAGGTACTCATGAGAATCTAATTAAAGCAAAGGGATATTATTATACTCTTTATACTAAACAGTTCGAAGAGGAACAAACCTTTGAGGTTTTAAAATAATTGATTACAAATTTTTAACATTGACATAAAAATTTGTATATGTTATGATTTTAAATAACTCGGTCTCGCGCAACGAAATCCTGCGAACGTGTCAGGTCCGGAAGGAAGCAGCAATAAGTGGATCATTTCGTGTGACGTGAGGGTGCCGAGTTATTTTTTTATTATTCTATCTGTCATCTGCATAAAATATCAAACTGTATCTTTTAAAGGGTACAGATGTGGATATAATATAATTATAAGATATATATGCGGAGGTAATAAATATGAATGATAAAGTAATTAAAGATATGGTTTATACATCTTTGTTTGCTGCTTTAATATGCGTTGCAACTTTTATAATTAAGGTCCCATCCGTTGTTACAAATGGATATACACACTTAGGTGACGGTTTTATATTTATTGCCGTAACACTTTTAGGTAAGAAAAATGGTGCATGGGCCGGTGCAATCGGGGCGTCCTTAGCCGACTTTATCGGTGGATACAGCTTTTATGCGTTACCAACATTTATAATAAAATTTGTCATGGGATATATAATGGGTACAATTATAGAGAAGTTACCGGATATCAAGCATAAAAGAATTATAGGCTCTGCAGTGGGGAGCTTATGGCAGATATTTGCTTATTATGTAGTAGGTTCGTTAATGGTTGGTAATTTTATTTCAACATTAGTCGAAATACCGGGCAACACTATACAATCAGTAGCGGGTATAATAGTAGCGGTTGCGTTTACGGGAGTATTTAAGCATACACCTATAGGAAAAAATATGTTAGAATGTTAATATAAAAAACTGGGTCAAAATTAGCGGGTTTGTCAATAATCTGAGAAGATAATTAAATAATTAATTATCTTCTTCCAAAATAACTTTGTTATTTTGGAAGTTTTATAATAAACTTACTTATTTAAATAATCCTTTATTTGTTCAACATCATTTTTTATATCTTCAACAACATTTAGCTTGTCGGTTAATGCCGAAATGATATTTTGGTAATTCTTTTCTCTTTCTTCTTGTCTTAGGTCTCTTTTTTCTTGAGTTTTTATTATGTAAAAAATCAAAACTACACATAGCAGTGTCCATATTCCTTGAGTTGCAGCTATTTCAATTATTTTTTCTTCCATCATATCCTCCTGTCTTTATATGAAATTTATGATTTTTCACATATTTCCTTTATAATGCTTATTCCTCTATTTTTTGCTCTATTGACAGCTTGTCTTGAAATACCCAGACTTATTGCTATTTCCTGGTCTGAAAATCCGTATATGTACTTTAATATTATTATCTTTTTTTGAAGATTGGTTAAATATTGAAAGTAATCATATTCGAGGTTGCTTAATTCATCATCATAATAAGGAATATCATTTATAAAAGTATTTTCATCATCCAAATAAATAATTTGAGGTGAGTCTTTTTGTGCTTTAGATAAATTTATGCATGTGTTTGTAAAAAATTTATCAATATAATTTACAATTGCTCCGTCATTTTTGGAAGACATTCTGTCTATGTCAGTATTTTTTATGAATTCTAAAAATTTTATTGTAATATCAGTAACTGAAGTTTCGTAGTGCAAGCTTCTGCCACACTTTTTTATTTTAGGTAAAAACATATTGTAAAGTACCAATACAGCATCCTCATTCCCCATTTGTGCAGCTTTAAAAACTGAGAATAAACTCATATTATCTCCTCCCTGTAAAAATCCGCTTGAATATTAAGGACAAGTAAGAAAGGGAATTTGTAAACCTGCCCTAAGAATTTTCACAAAGGGGAAATATTAAATTTTGAGTACTAAAAAAGACGCATTTCAAGCTTCATGCCTATTCAGCATTAAGCCGCAAATACGTCTTATTTATTGTAATATATTATTAATTATATTGTGTTGTCATGGCTTAATTGAATAAATTTGAAAAGCCAATTGAAGTAAATTATGTAATTTGATTTTTTTAATTATAATTATAGCCATATCCTGTATATTTTCTCCTGAACTCCTATTTTTCTTTAAATTAATTTTAATAAATTTTACAGTTTAATTCAATAGTAGGGTGACAAACAGTATGTTTTTTTATATACATAACATCTGCATTATATGTAAAAAAATATTTTGAATTAATTTTAGAAATGATATATTTTAAAGAATAATATAGTTTTGTGTTCTACATGGAACTTTTTCATTTGAAAAACGTCTATTAAAATAAGAAAGGGGTAATAGTAAAAGAATTAATAAGTTTATACCTAAGAACAGGGGGGATATAATATGATGTACAGACTTTTGCTATGTGATGATAATGAAGAACATCTGAATATTTTGGAAGAGCATATTAAAAATGTGCTTGAAGATAAGCAAGTATCATATACATTCCACAAAACAATGTCAGGTGTAGAATCAGTTGAGATGTATATGAAAAGAAAATACGATTTGGTTTTTATGGATATAATGATGCCGGGAATAAGTGGAATTGATATCTCAAAAAAAATACTTGAAATTGATCCGAATGCCATAATAATTTATGTTACATCATCTATTGACTATGCTGTCAAAGCTTTTGAACAATTTGCATTTCACTATTTAGTTAAGCCCATAAGTGAAGAGGCTCTTGGGTTAGTATTTGAAAAAGCATTTGAGAAAATTGAAAAGAATATTCTATATAATAACGAAAAGAGCTTTTTTGTTATTAAGAAAAATGGGAAGGAAATAAAGATTATAGATAGAGATGTCCTATATTTTGAAAAAGAGAATAATTACATCAATATTCAGATGGAAAATCATAAAAATGAAACAGTACGTATGACTTTTAAGGAACTTGAGAATATTATTGATATGGAATTGTATTTGAGATGTCACAATGGCTTCATAGTCAATAAATCAAAAATAAAATCTGTGTCAACAAAGGAAATAGGACTATTTGTTACAGATGCAAAGATTCCTGTAGGCAGGAAGTATAAAAAAAGTCTAATGGGTTTTTAAAAAAATAAAAGCATATGGAAAAATGTCATTTATATAAAAAATCTTGCTTTTTATATAAAGTAAATTGTTTAAATGATTATCATATAGTATAATTTATTGAGTAAGGTGAAAGGAATGATTAAAACAATGGATAATACAATTTTTGTTTTTGCATTTGTTTTGGTAATGATAATTATCACTATTATATTATATTTTTATACTAAGAATAAAAAAGGTAAGCCCATAGCTAATAAGAAATTAACATTAGCCATAAGTTACACAATTTCTGTACTTTTTATATATTTTATTTTAAGAAAAGTCTTTGATATTGATAGTATAAATCCTATCATGCCTATGGTGGTTGCAATTCCTTTTTATTATTTAAGTTACAAACGTTAGTGTGTTATGATTAAAAAGTATGGATTTATATTTATTATCTATTGTCAAGAAACTAATGATAAACCCGCTGAGCGGGTTTATCATTAGTTTGAATAATTTTGCTACTTGTTTCATTATAGATAACCTAAATATGCTGCAAGATTGTTGTTAGATATAAAAGTTGTTCCAGTACTAGACCAGGATCTTATATCCCTTAGTTCTCTTTTTGAGATATTGCCATTAGTTAAATCGTTTATTGTTGCAAATACAAACTCTTCTTCAAACTCAATAATTACATATTCGTTATTATTTAAGGTGTTAGCTATTGACTGAAGTTTATTTGCAACTATTTGTTTTCTTGTTGGTGCTGCAGTTAGCAGACCTAAAGCAGTACCTGCTGTAAAAAACAATGGACCAGCAACGAACAATCCTGGGGCACCTATCGCTGTTGAAAGAAGAAGTATTGTCCAAGAATTTAGACCCGAATTTGAAAGGTTCGTAATCATTTGTAATACTCCAGTCTTAGAAATTGAAAGATATGTGCTACCAAGTCGTCTTGTCTCTGTAGATGACATAATGTATTCCTCCTTATATAATTTTTTAGACTATATTAATTTAAAAGAATACAATCCGGATTTTTAAAAATAAACTTTCAAGTTAATATGGTCTTGTAATATATAAAGACAAATTTCATATGTCATTTGTAAACATGAATACATTTACTCTATTAAATTAAAAAATTAAGGGAATCAAAAGAGTACGAGACATTGATTATATAAAATAAAACAGGAGATAATTAAATTGCCTCCTGCCGGATTTATCATTCAAAAAAAATTATTGATATCAAATCAGCCCCATCATATGATTCGGTTCCTGCTGATTTGGAAATTACATAGTTATCTATTGTTATTTCACAGTTCTCTTCAAATGGTTCTGTTCTGCTATATCTTTTGCACTTTCATAATCAAAGTGTATGGAACCTTGTTTTCTTATATCATCATCATGGATTGGAAGCTTTTTGATTCCTTCCTCGTCAGCAACAAAATATATCATATTGACGCCATATCCCTCATCGAAATAGGATATTAATTTCCCAGTTAATGTGGTTTCACCTGTAAATTCACACGTAATTCTGAATAATTCATCGGGAGCATCCTGAGTTGTGATGTATTGAATTCCAATGCTCTCAGCAGTCATACCCTTTATAGTATCACCTTCGAAAACTCTAACGAGTTCATCACCATCACGGAAATATCCATAGGTGTAATTTTTTCGTACAGAATCTTTTCCGTCCGAACTTTTACCATATCTGAAGCTTATGCTGTGTGGATTTTTAACATCAGTTATTAACTCGAATTCATTAAGATTATCGCCTTTATTTTCTTTTAATCCATAAGAAAATTCATCTGTTGTCAGCAGTTTTATTTTTGATAATTCATCGTATCCAAAAAAGTAAATTTATTGAACCTAGTTTTTTTATTATTTACCTATCATATTCGGTTCATTATTCTATTGCTTCAGGATTTATAAATTCCGGCGGATAAATAACTCCGGTTTTGTCTTCGCCGTTTACAGATATTATTATGCCGTCAGTGTGAGGCAATGTCGTAAAAGTATAAGCTAAAGATTCAATCATCATTTGTTTTAAATCTTCCCTATCCTTGTAGGCGCTCAAAAAACTATCATTAAAATTTAGTGTAATTATGGTACCCTGCTTAGTTACATCGTTTAACACAACATTTTTCGGTATTGGGCTTACACCATAAGAAAGCTTAATATCTTTGTATACATCAAACAATTTTTGTGCCTGAATTTCAACCGTATCACTTGCAAGTATACCTGATGATTGTGTATCTATCTGATAATCAAACAAGTAATATCTGCCATCTATTTTATATGCCATGTAAAGCAAATAATTTCTTTCAATATTCGGCAACAAATTTATTGCTTCACCGGAACGTTCATGAAAATACGTATCTACTTTTTTTCTGTCAACAGTAAAGGTTATACTGTGTATCGGCCAATATCTGTCCACATCAAAAATTGTTTTTACGAATGATTCATAAGCTAAAGACGAACCGGCACTCCCTTCATTATAGGCCGTGTATGAGCTTGGTATGTCTATAACTACATTGCCGTTATTGTATGTTGTATTTGTTACATCTTTTATAACAGTTCGCATCTTGCTGCTTAACGGACCGTTTTGAAGCTGCTCTATAGCCATTCTTGTAATGGATTTATCCTCAACAACAAAACGTGTTACAGGGATTAAAGCATCTGAATTCTCTGTCGCAAAATAAAGGGTCAAGCCTTTTGTACCCGTAGGTGCTTGCGTTTTAGCCGGATAATATGTGCCTGCCGTGTCATAGGTTACATTTACCGAAATTGAAGAATTATCCGAATTTGCAATAAGATTGGAATTAAATACAAAGCTGTAAGTACCGTCCTCCAAGCCTAAACTTTCTTGACTTATATCCAGACTTGTAACTATGGGATTATTCTTATTCACTATAATAGACATATTAACGGAAGGTGATACTGATTCAAGTTTTTCAACGCCTTTTCTAATTAAGCTGTTTTCTTTATATATATCAACAGTAAAAATACTGTTTGAAACACTTTTAGTAACCACTTCATTATCTGATTGGTGGTGTATTGTTATTGATTCAGGATTTAATAAATTATATTCTTCAGTAATTAATTTTAAATCATTTATTTCTTCCGGAGTTTCTATTTCTATTGTTCCTCTGTAATCAATGGGAGCAAGATTGAATAGATATGTGGAAGAAAATAAACCTATCAAGCTAAGTATAATAATATTGTTGAATATTTTCATAACAATACCTCATTATTATTTTTAATGAATCTATTATATAACATTTCAATAAAAAAACAAAGTTTTTTATACAGGTTGCTGAAAAAGTCCCCCTGAGACCTTGTCGTTCAGATAATCAATCCTCAGAGACATAACTTTCAGGACATCAATATCAGTTTAACCATTTTATCATATAATATATAAAATAGGTTTTAGGGGTGAATAATATGGGCAGACGAGGCTGTGAACCTGAAATACCAAAAATAAACAGAAAATTTTATGATATTATTGAATTAGTATATATTTTAAATAAATTATCTGATAAAAAATGTATGGATGAGCGTACAAGGCAATATCTCATAAGTATTTTAAAAGATATTGATTTTATGAAGTATAAATTCGACAATTATAGATGTGAAGAACCACCAAAGAAATTTGATAAGATAGGCTGCAACGCTTATGATTGCTCCAGTCCCGATAATAAGAACAGTTTTATGGATCAAATAATATTTTTTTTAAAATCATTAAATGATGAGGATTGAAGTAACACTTAAAAGGGGTAGTGAATAATATATAGAAAAATCAAATTTAGGAGGTTCTATATGTTTAACAATATATTAGGAGACAATGGGGATAACTTATTATTCTTCTTCTTGCTATTGGTAGTTTTATTCTGCTTCTGCGGCGGAGACGATGGATTATTAGGAGGAGTTGGCGGATTTGGTGACGACAGCAGCTTATTATTCTTCTTCTTGCTGTTAGTGGTATTATTCTGCAGCTGTGGAGACAGACTTGGTGGAATAGGCGGACGCGACTGCTAATTGAACATAATTGAATTAAGTACTCCATAAGCATACGATGACCCAGATTTGCGATTTGATGTGTCGCTTATACTGCAAGTGAAAAACTTCCTGATTACTCAGGAAGTCAGGTTATTGACAAACCCGCTAAAAATTAGCGGGTTTTCATAATAATTAAGGAAAGACACATGAAAAATCAATCTT